>PPHI01000012.1 GCA_002901265.1 Rhodopirellula baltica
ACTTCAACATCGGATGCTGCTTTTTGATCCGTTTGAGCAAGCGTTTCGTTGCATTTCGCTCGCAGTCGTTCTTCGTTTCTCCGTCCTGCTTGACGATCGGTTCGACTGCCAGCGGGATCACCACACTGAGCTTGGGATGAATCATCGCCGCCACAACTGCTTGGTGGGCATAGCGAGTGGAGCCGTCCTTTGACTTCTTCTCGAGGCAGTTCTCGCAACGCACATTGGACGAACTGAAGTACCCCGTTCCATCGATTGCGACGAGATATCCATCACCAAGAAAGCGAAACTGTTCCAAGACACCGCCACGCTGAAGTTCGGCAAACACGTCCGCGAACGCTTCATTGAGTGCGTCGGCCTCGATCGGATCGAGGATCTCTCTGAATTGCGTGTCACTGGGGATCGATTTGATTCCGAAAACGTTTTTCAACGACGGATCATCTTGTCGTTCGCCGTAGGCTAGTAACGACGGATCTTTGAGTGAAAACATTGCCAGACCACTGGCCAGCACGTCAGGCAAAGTGAACGTCAGGTGCGATTGTTTGCGAGGATCCTGGACCGTTTCGAATCGCTGCCGCAGCAACGCAAACAGAGCGTCAGCAGAAAGATAGCGTCTGGTGCGTGGGGAAATGGCAGGGCCCGACATGGTGCATTCCAAATGGCTTGCGAAAACTGTCAGGCACTATCATAGGATGTTTCGGTCACGAAGCGAAACGCAACAGGCCAAGGAGAATCTGGCGAGCCGCTAGCAAAAGCCAAGTCGGCAAAACACGGTGTTTTTCAACAGGCCGGGAACTACTGTCTTCGATCGCGTTTCGTGCCGCGTTGGAAATCGGCTTGGCAAGCTCATTAGGTGTCATCTCTGTTTTATTCCTTTACTCGCGTGGGACCGCCCGTCCAACAGCATTTAGTTCCCTTTGCAGCGCTGCCCTAGTTTCGCGGTCAGCCGATTTGGCATGCGGCGGGGCTAGGAAAACGCCGGTCAGTCGCCGTCGCAATCGCGGATTCAAACAGAGCGAAAAACAACATTGATCTGATTGGGTACCGTCTCCGCATAGCCTGCGCGGAACCTTTTGCTGCGGATTGAGGCTTTTAGCGTCATGCCCTGTCGCAAAATGCTATTCGGCGCAAACGTGGTCGTCTTTTGGCCGAAGGCCATGCGTACCGTAGGCTGGGGCATCGCCCCAGTTTTCAGTTGGCCGATCGCCATCTTTGGCTGAAGGCCATGAGCACTGCCGGCTTTGCGGGACATGGCAGGTGACATTAACCTTCGGCCAATCAGGGCTTTGTGAATCGTGTTCCTGTGGCGATGCCACAGGCTATGGTGTTTGAGGCCTTCGGCCATGTGATTGCATGTCGAGCGGAGGTTGCGTTTCATCGACGTTCGGCGCACGTCGACGGGCTTGATGCCTGAACACTGCCGGCACCTTGCCAGACGCGTCAACTGAAAAGCCCCGAATTGTTTTGCATCTGTCCATCGACGGCTCGTTTGCCTTGCTGTGCTTTGGGAGTTGGACGCACGAACCTGAGTTACCCGCGGCAGCCACAACTAGATTTCTCCTGCTGGGGACGACATTTGCATCATCGCAAGGTCGTGTCACGCTCGGCGATCTACGCGAGCGTGTTGCCTCCGCTGGTTTGACAACGCCCGTGACCGACAGCGATGTCGTGGTGCCAACTCTTTCTGACTTTGAATCGTTTGTAACGATGTTCCACGATCCGTTTCAGTCGATGCGGCAAGTGCCGAATTCGATGATGCTAATGTCTTTCCGAGCCTTGGAGTTCCAATTGCCTTGGCAAATCAGTTTCTAGGTGAAGAGGGCTGTTCTTCAAACACTTTTGGCTCGCGATAGTCGTCTTGGTGCTTGAAGTGAAAGTTTTTCAGGCTCAGTTCGTTGACAAATTCGACGAAGCGAGAGGTGACCAATGTTGCACCGTAAAGTCCGCTCGGACGAAAGATATCGAGTTCTGGAATCGTATGCCGATCCAGCCGGATTCGTTCCACCTTCTCCCTTGCCATGACACGGCATGAATCGCAACCGACAACATTTGACGCCACCACGCCTGATGCTTTCTCGTCGAGTCTTGTGATCGTGTGTGCGATTCGCGCCACGAAGTAGATCGGCGTTGATCGTTCCGTGATAGCGACCTCGACATTTACTCGCTCAAAACGCAAGCCGGTCAGCCCGCTATTGACCCACGCTTCGCGAAACCGATCGCTCAATAAGATGTCCTGACCGTCGGTGCATAGATCCCCAAACTTGTTCGTTGTCAATTGAACAACGAACGGCGGCTGCCAATTCAGCGTCCCGATACGGGTTTCACATTCGGGGCATTTGGGGAACTCTCCGCCAAATTTTTTTCGCCCAACTGCCTTGAATTCAGCAAAGCCCGTTTTCATTGCGCGAACGAATCCGAGGTACTCCCATACATAGAATCCCATGGCTCACACTCCTAAAAGTTAAGGTCAACGCCGGGGATTCGTCTTCTTAAATCGGGTCGCTGATAAAGTCGATGTAGATAGCGAAGAAAGCTTTCTTCAGTCAAGCCGGGTGTGTTCCGGGCAAAGGTGACGACTTCGTCGTCGAGAGCCCTGTGCCACTCTTGATACCCAATATGCTGGCCAGGTGCTGACTGGTATTGCAGGTCAATGCGATTCCGCAACGCAAGGCCATCGAGTCCAATCGCATCTAGTTCACGAACGACTGGGTGCGACACAAGGTGATGGTTCTGGACCTGCGAATTGCGTTTGCTCCAACGGCGGAATCCACTGCGAAAACCAGTTCCATATGCGCGGTTACCCTGAGTCGCTTTAACCCAGCGAGGCATATCCATCGTACCGCCACGTGCTCGATATGCACGGAAGGCTTCCAACCTCTGAGTCAAGCGTGGGCTGACCGCTTCCGGATTTGGGGCATCTACCGGATATCCTTGCGAATTGTGCGCCAGCACGCCAGTCTTGCCGACGTAGTAGACGTGCTCGCCGTAGACTTCGAGGTTGAATACGGGCTCCGGGCCGGGGCGAGCTAGCTTATTTAAGACTCGCTTCGTTTGGCCTGCATAGGTCTGAACTCGTTCGCCAAGTTTCAGTGCGCCGGCTTGAACATAGTCTTTGCGATCAACGGACCAAATTGGGTGATTGCTCGTCGTGCCAATTGACTCTGAATCGCCACGGTCGCCGACCAATAGGTCGATGACTTCGCCACTGGTGTGATGAAAAGTTGCGGTAACAACTTGCCCTGCTCCTGCTGCAACTGAAATGCAGGGAGTGATGTCGTTCACGAACGCTGGGCCTTCGATCGCCAACTCCGGTAGATCCATCTCAACCAGCAATGTAGCCAGCTCATAATTATTCGCCAGCATGGACGCATTCGAAAGCACGAGCTCTCGAAAGAGCGGTCGCAACGGTGACAGCGGCACTTGCGAATTGAACTGCCTCAACACGTCGAGCGAGAATGGCGAAACGGAGTTCGCGGCAGCACTTTCCTTTACAAGAAACTGGATTTGGTTCATTACCCACGATTCAGGCCGGAGCAACTCGATATGCAACTCCGAACCATCCGCCCTAGGCATGACGAGCGATAGCTTGAGCCAATCACTCCAGTTCGGTTCTTCGCAAGCTTCGCGTTCGCCTTGCGATCTCTGCGGATTGCGAGCCAGCACCCGGTCTCCAACTCGCAACTGTTCGATTGGTTTTGTTGCGATACGCAACTTTGCGTCGTTGCCAGACCTAGCCGCGAAAATGACGTCGGAACGCATCGCCCCACGATCGCCCGCCGCGTGACTCGATCGAAAGCTAGGGAGCGTGAGGAGCACAACGCTAGACACTACAACTAGACCAGCGGCCAGTCGCAGCAGGCTGCGATTATTTTTGGGTCGTGGAGGAGGCGGCAAGTGAATTTACCTCAAGCCTTGCGTGATGCATAACGAACATGTCAGCCTACCAATCGCCCGCTGCACGATTACTTGCAGGTGTTCTTTTCGAATTGGGGAATCTTCGATATCGACGCGGTCGTTTTTGATTTATACCGCAATTCTTGGCGGGACGGGACGTGTCTCAAGGGTGAAAGCTCAAGAGATGGGATTTGAGAATCGCTATCCCCACTCGTGAAGTGCTCACGATGAGGCGTTCGTCCATATAAAATGTACTTGTTTAGCGTTCAGAAACTGCTGTCTGTGAAATTGGTGGTGATTTGACCACAATTCAGGAAGCGTAGCTGTTCCAACCAAGATCACGACCGACTGTCCAGATTGCAGACCGCTGCTGGCACGCACGTCAAGCAACGTGAATGTCCAGTGCGATTATTGGGGAGGATCCTGAGCTGTTTCAAACAACTGTCGCAATGACACGAAAAGAGGCTTTCGCCAAAAGATCGTGTCTGGTGTTAGGAGGAGTAGTTAGGACCGAAACTTTGCTATTCACATGGCTTGCGAAATCTCTCAGGCTCCAGCATCGGATGTTTCCGTCACGAAACGAAACAGGCAACGAACGGTCTTGCAAGCAGCTACACTCCAGGCTCCATCGCGGCCATGACCGCAAGGCGTAGTTTTTCTGTTTCGGCTTTCTCATTGAGAAACCAGTCGGTGGACCAGATTCGGTGGATATTCCAACCGCGCGAACGGATGACTTCTTCTCGTAGGCGATCCCGATCCCGTGCCGATTTGGCTGAGTGATAAGTTGCGCCATCGCATTCGATGCCCAGTAGGAACGACCGGTCCCCGTCTCGCCGCCGAACGCCGATGTCGACATAGAATCCGGCGACGCCGACCTGTGGGACCGCTTCGAGTCCCCATTCGGCGATTTTCTTGCCCACCGCAATCTCAAACGCAGAGTCCGGTTCCTTGCCTGTCGTCGCCCCCGATTCATCAATCGTGCCGGTCACTGCGTACGACAGGAAGCTCTTGTATGCATTAACGCCGCGGCTTTTGTCCGGTCCACCCTGGATTTCGCTGGGGTGAATCGAATGGAACACAACCATTCGTTTTCTCGAACGCGTGACTAAGACATTCAGTCGTCGCCATCCCTTGGCAGAATTGATGGGGCCGAAACGCTGGAACAGCCGTTGCGATTGCGGGTCTCGGCCATAGGTGTAACAGACGAAAATCACGTCTCTTTCGTCACCCTGGAGGTTCTCTAAATTCTTAATAAAGAGATCTTCTTCCTGCTCTCGGAGTCTGCCGACTGCGAACGCTGCAGCCGGGTCAGACTCACAGCGCTTCTGAAGTAGCTCATCAATTGTTTCCGATTGTCTTTTGTTAAATGTCCCGACACCAAGTGACTCATCTGGATTTACCATCGCGTGACGCACGATTTCTTCGACGACCCTGTTGGCCTCGACCATATTTAAACCACTCCTGCAGGTTGCGTCCTCGACATAGATGTGCTGGATACCGTACCGCTCCGGATTACTTTTGGGAGACGGAAACACAACCAAATCGTCGTCATAAAACTGTGTGTTTGAAAAATGGATCAGGCTTTCGTGTTCACTGCGGTAATGCCAACGGAGTCGGCGAAACGGCTGGAAAATTTTCATCGAGGCTTCAAGTACGGATTCAGTGTTGTCGAATTGTGTTGACTCACCATCCTCCAGGTCTTCGCCCACTTTGTCGAAAAATGACGTCGGTGGGAGCTGCTTCGGATCGCCCACCACCACGATCTGTTTGGCACGCAATAACGTTCCGATGGCATCTTCGGGTTTAATCTGAGATGCCTCGTCCATGATGACGAGATCAAACTCGATGCTATTTTCAGCAACGAATCTTGAGACCGAAAGTGGGCTCATCATGAAACATGGCTTGAGAGCTTGCACAGCATTACCGGCTCGGTCGAGTAAATCCCGAATGCGGCAGTGGCGCTGCTGCTTTTGGGTCTCGTGGCGAATTAGCGATAGTTCAGTGAACTCTCCAACACGTCCTTTTGCATTTCCTGCAGGAATCTGTCTTCGCGCGGCATGGGACGCGATTTCGCTGTGCCGCAATGCCTGCAGCTCTCGATCGAATCGTTGAAACTCATTTCGCAGGCCATCAAGGTGACGCCCGCTAATCGATTTCAGCAATTCTGAACCTTGAAAACAATCGTCAGCAGCAAGTTCCAAGACCGATAAACGGTAGCAATCAACCAGCTGCTGAGATGCGATTTGTCCATCGATCGCAAGGTAGCACAGTCCGACAACTCCGACTTCTTCGCATCGACTGAGCGATGTCGTGAATGCACACCATGCCGGTAGTTGTTCCAAGCATGAAAGAAGTGTCTCCGTTTTTTGCGTGGTGCTCCCGTCAAGCAACTGAGGAGGATCAACTCCAAGCCAGGTGTTGGCAAATTGGCCGTGTTTCCTAAGTTCATTGCAGTGCGATTGCAGGAGTTTAGGGCACATTGAAAGTTCTCGCGAAAGACTTGCGATCGATGCGATAACATCGCCGTCTAGCGATCGCAATATCGCGAGTTTGACTGCTTCGGGTAGAGCATGCAGGGTACTTAAACCGGCGACGATCCAGTCGTTTATTTCTCTTGTTGAGCCCGGTTGAGCGATGGTGAGTTCATAAAGGCCCGCCTCGACGAGACAGGGCCAATTACGTGGGTCGCTGATATACGCTTGATTGTCAATCAGTTCATTGGTGAGGTCGCAGCGTCTTCGTAGTTCGAGATGTGTAACCGAATTGTCGCCGAATACACCGATTGCTGATTCGATCAGGCGTGCTTTTTGATCAAGCCATTGCAAACAGGATTGCGAATCCATCCTGGCGAAATCAGGAAGATGCGAAATCGCCATTGTGGGGCTTGCACTTTGCGTGACGATTTGCGAGAGAGAATCTGACAAAGTCTTTGTGCTGAGTTGAGCTAGATAACCATCACGTTGGCCAAGCAATTCTAGTGCTGTATCGGCATTGAGCCCGAACTGTGCTGCGGTGCGAGCCCAACTGAATGCGGTTTCCAGTTCTTTCCAATCAGTTTGTTCGCCTTGGAAAAATAATCCTAGTCCTTCACATAATTCAGAATCCTCGTTGAACGCAGCGAGAGATTTTTCTATCTCAATTCGCTGGCGCGCAAGGCGGGAAAAATGCTCTACTTTCTCAAATGGCCAATCACCAGGGATGTTCAGTTGGGAAGTGATACGCGTGATAGTTTCCGACAGTTGGCAGATTGATTCGATTAGCCGCGACAACTCGCAAAATGGGCTCTTCGCAATCGATTCGAACGCTCTTGGAGCAAATTGAATCGACTCACTGAGTAAAGCTCGGTAATCGACTAGCGTTTGTTCAATCTCCCCCAACGGTTTCGACAGTGGAAGTTCGCGGAGGCTTTCGACGAGCCGAAACGATCGCTCGTAATCAAAGCCAATAAGCCGCATTTGCGTTGCCCACGTGCATCGCTGCTCGATCGATTCCCATGAAGTCGCGATTCCTTCGAATCCACTCCCAAAGGCTTCCTGCGGAGCTCTGGCTTGTGAAAACTCATCTGCATCCAGGGCCGCAACGTTCAAGTCCTCCAGTGACTTTATCCATTCACCGAGATCGCATTCGGCATCAATCGCGACGAATTCGTCTAGCTGAGATTTTGCCTCCTTGAACTCTCGACTGAAAACACGAAGCCAAGACTTCCGGTGTTTTCGAAGTGCCCTCGCGATTGAGGTGACCAACTTTGGTTCTGGCACGGAAGGCATGTGGAATCTTGAATCCAATTCTCGGAGTCGCGCCGAGATCATTTCGCTCTTGCGAACGCTTTCATCGAAGACGACTTTTGCTTCCGATCTGAACATTGTCTTGAAGAACTTGTCTTTCTCGAACGCGATTGGATTGCATGCGAGTTGAACGAGTTTGAATCGCCGTTCGAGTTCTTCAAGGGTGCTCGGAATGGCCAGGTCTTCGCGGCTGAGTTCAGGTGCCATCGCAACGATCTGATGAACTGCTCGGAGCATCCTCACTGCCCATTGGTGAAGTCTCACTGTCCCATCAGACGTTTTTGCTGGTATGAATTCAGCTGGCAGTGCCTTTATTGCGCGTACAAGTTGATCGAGCGTTTCGGAAGACGCGGGGGTGATGGCGTACGTTCCGGCATCCAATTCCTCGACGGCTCGTTTAGCCAAATCTCGTCTGCTTTGTAGCGACTGGCATTTTTGGATCGCCGAACGGTACAGTTCTTTTCCGCGGTCGAGGAACATCGGTGCGGTGATAGCGTTTTCTTTTTTGGCAATTGGGTGTCGAATCAATTGCAGTACCTTGACTCGTCGACGATAGTCATCTGAAAGGTCCGTTGGCCGGAGCCCTAACTTGGCGAAAATACGTGCCGCACTATCCAGGATTTCAACTGTCTTTTTAAGATCGCTAAGCCATTTCAATACTTCCACGCTCGATTCGGTAGTTGCCCCATCAGTCCACTCTAGGTCATCGAGATAGTGAAGCAGAACTGGATTGGTCTCAGATGCTTCGATCAAAGCGACATCAAACTCACTCTCCAGCCGTTCCTCTTCAAGCTTTTGGAATTGGATTTTGGTGAGCAGTTGTGTGCATTCAGTATTGACGGCTAGGGACGTTAACTTGGCAGAAATCGCGTTGTCGCAATCCGGGACAGAATTGGCAAGTGATTGCAATCGATCAGTGTCTAAGCGATCAGCAATTTGAACTGCTTCCGTTGCATCAATCGAGATAAGCTGAGATAGTTCGGTAGCCGCATTGCGATACCGGCTTGCGGACTGGCCTATTGATTCAAGGTGTTCCTTGATTGTCTCGGATTGTCGAAATGCGAATTGTGATGCCTCGAACCCCCACCAAGGATTGGAGCGTGGTTCGCCGGTGTCTTCGAGCACCCCAGAAAACGTAGTCAATGCTTGGATGGTGCGATCGAACTTGTCCCGATCAGACGGTATTTCGGAGATCGTGTCACCTTGGTAGGAGGCCCCAGTTCCGCGGAGTAGAATGACCTCCCATAGAAGGTCGTAGAGCGTCTGCCGATATGGTCCTACTTTTCGTGACATTTCGGCAACGTAGGCATTCAGTTCATCTCTTCGATTGTTGAGCGAATGACGCGTATTTTCCAAAGTTGTCGGCGAATCATAGTCTTTCGAAATTCGTTCGCGGAGTGCATCGAAAACATGTCTTGGTGAGGCCGAATCGCTGTGCAGTTCCAAACAAAAATCATCAAGTCCTAGGCGCTGCATACGGTCGTGTACGACCTGCAACGCAGCCAGTTTCTCTGCGACGAACAACACCGTTTTACCGCTCGCGATGGCATCCGCGATAGCGTTCGTAATTGTCTGCGATTTTCCAGTGCCAGGTGGCCCTTCAATGACCAAGTTGCGGCCATTACGTATATCCACGAGTGCGGATTGCTGGGAGCTATCGGCGTCTAGCGGCAACATCAGCCGTTCGACGGTTTCGTTCTGATCGACGTTGTAGTCTGGCGCGTAGAGTGCTGCACCATCAGTGTCCGATTGATCATCAGAGGTGCCGCACACCATCCTTTCAATGATCTTAGCTGTCTGGCTATCGGCCGAAAGATCCCAGTTTTTGGGATCGATGTCGGCGTACATCGAAAGTTTGTGAAACGAAAAGAAGCCAAGAAGTGCTTCTCGCTTGATCTTCCAACGAGGTTTGGACTTGACTGAGTCGGCGATGGCTTCGAAATACGATTCCGGAGAAATCTCCAGGTTGAACTCGGGAAGAGATATGTCAAAGTCTTTTAAAAGCTTTTTCTGAAGACAAAGGTTCGATTGAATTTCGTCTTCGTCCCATACGACTTGGAAACGGGGCTCGCCGTCGCCTCGTGAATCCTTTTCGATTTGAACGGGAATCAGAATAAGAGGCGCAATCCGCTCCTTGTCCGAAGAGTCTGACTCTAGCCACGATAAGAAGCCGATTGCCATGAACAGGTAGTTGATTCCTGTTTCCTCCATTGCGGTTTTGGCATCCCGTGAGATGGACCGCAGCGTTGAATTCAACTTTTCTTGGGTCAGATTGGTTTGCAATCGGTCATCAAACAGGCGTCGATTCGCTTCCGTCTTTTTCTGCGTCGGCGTTGGTAGTTCGATAGGCTTTTTGCATACAGTTGGTTTTTCATCGACTGCAAAAATTTCGCTCGAAACTTCGGTATTCGTTTTGGGCTTGGCATCGTATTGACCATCGGGCTTATCTTGGGGAGCCGCTAAAGGTTGAACGGAGCTCTCGTCTGAATCGGACGTTTCGTCGGTGTCTTCGATCGGAGAATCGGGAATGAAATCAAGCACAGATGGCTTTCCCAGATCAACCAGACGCTGATAGATCACATTTGGAAGCTCATCAACGATTTGAAGTGTTTTGCGGTTACTCTTGCGATAGCTAAGCAGCGGATTCCGAAGACTTAAATCCAGTAATCGTTCCCTGAATCGTTCAATTTCTTGAGCGAGGTTGATTGACATCGTGTTCGAACCGGCCTGTTGGTTTTTTAGTAATCGAAGATAATTGCTGGGCGCGGTATCATAGTTAAATAAGTGTTGGTCAGGGGGGGGTTCATTTGGAAGAGCTGTGAGCCCCCATTGGGATGGCGATTGGCTTTGTCTCGCTTAGTGCCACTCTCTGCCTGCGACGGCGTTTTTATCGCGTGGTTGTCTTTTGGCCGAAGGCCATGCGTACCGTACGCTGGGGCATCGCCCCAGTTTTCAGTTGGCCGATCGGCGTCTTTGGCTGAAGGCCATGAGCACCGCTGGCTTTGTGGGGATTGGCAGGTGAAATTGACCTTCGGCCAATCTGGGCTTTGGGAATCGTGTTCCTGTGGCGATGCCACAGGCTAAGGTGTTTGAGGCCTTCGGCCATGTGATTGCAGGTCAAGCAGAGGTTGCGTTTCATCGACCCGCAGCGCACGGCAACGGGCTCGATGCCAAAAGCACTGCTGGCTTTGTGGGGCATGCAGGTGAAATTGACATTCGGCCAATCAGGACTTTGGGGTTCGTGTTCCTGTGGCAATGCCACAGGCAATGATCTTTTTGCCTTCGGCGATGTGATTGTAGATCGAGCAGAGGTTGCGTTTCATCGACGTATCGGTGCACGTCGACGGGCTTGTTGCCTGAGCACTGCTGGCACCTTGCGACGCTGCTTCAACTTTCAAGCCGATCGCTTTTCAGCAGGCCCCTTCGCTTTGGTGAATTTGCTGGGAGAAGTGGTCGTCAACGGTCTTGGATTTGGGCTTCTGGTGATAGCGAGTCCCACGGTGAAGACGGATCAATTCATCCACGACGCCAACTCAGGTACCACGGAGTCAGGGGTAGCGATTTTGGATGTGATGCAGCTTTCACAGGTGGACAAATTGATCGAGCCAGTGATATCGCTGTCGTCAGCGTCCAAATTACCATCAACTGCCACGTTGGGTGACAAGTGATTGTCGAAAAACTGGCCTCATGCGAAGTGGATTGCGCGTAAGCTATTACGTGTGAGAGGTATTGCTCGATTCAGTTCTTGTCAATGAAGTCAGGCGGTGTTTTGAATGTGGCGGCGGCAAACCTATTTTGGGCTGATTGGTTTTATAGTTGCGTCGATAGGTCTTTTGGATCGTACGGGATTCGGGCAAGAACCTCAGTATCAAGAGATCGCCCAACGGCGACGTTCCGTTCTGCTCGCAAAGAAGGGAGAGTGGAAGCTTCGCGATGGTCACGTTTTGTCGGGGCGAATCGAGGAATCATTAATCGAAGGTCGGTTTGTCGTGCGCAACTGGACAGGCAGTAGCGTCTCCACGGAAGTGTTCGTTCCTCTGCATGCGTTCAACGAAAGCGATCAAAATCAGATTCAAGCGAAGCACTTGCAGAAACGGAACTACGTCCGTTACCAATATCTGCCGCGTCTATTCCAGCACCCATCGTTAATGGGTGTAAGGTATCCCAAACCCTATGATCGGCTCGCCGGTGCAGTCGCGATTGAAAATGGCAAGGTATTTTGCTGGTGGGGTGACAAGCTGTATCGTGTGGACGAATCCGAGGTCCCGGCCGAATATTTGAAAGACTTAAAAGTCGCTTTCAAAGATTTCGGCAGCGGCTACCGGTTGCACATTGAAGATTGGCTACCAGGGACCATCGCCGGCAAGGTCCTTGCCGAGACACCAGACAGCTTTGTATTCGAATCGACTCCTGATAAAAGGCAGGAAAATCCCTTTGACTTCCCCATTGGAACTCGTTTTCGGCTGCCAAAGCGAACCATGGGCCAGATTCTGGAACGGGAGATGCGTGCCTGTTTGGGGCGTTATGCTCAACTTGAAGAGTCGGTGAAAATTCCTGATGCAGAGTTAAGCCAACTTCCTGTCCTTTGTCGCTGGATGAAGGAATATGGTGCTGAATGGGCTTTGTGTCGGCCGCCCTCTGCGTCGCGTCAGTCAAGCATTCAAACAATTTCATCCGACGGCGAAGCATCGATTCCAATCTATCAATTGTCCTGCGCCGACCACTTGGAATTCGAATTGGCGGCGATCGATCGTGAAACCAGTTTGGGGCCTGTGGATCGAAACGATGCGGCATACTTGGTCTTAGCTGACACAGCTTTCGAGCGACGGCATTGGACATTGGTCCCTGGTCGCGGGACACTCTCTGCGCGGTTGGTTGGTGCGATCATAAATGGTTTTGCCTTTGACTCTTTTGGCGAATACGTCTTCGTCGAGGCATCACAGCTAAGCCCAATCGACCGTCGGGTTGCACGAATCGCGACAAGCTCGCAGACGCTCGACTGGTTGGACGAAGAAAAGCTTAAAAGTCTGAGCACGAAGCGCATTTTGGTGCACTTTTCCCGTAAAGGTTCGATCGTGGAGTTGGGGAAGTCTTTTGAAGTGCAAGGAGTGATCAACTCTTCTAGCACTGCATGGCATGCTGGTGAGCAGGCGTCGACCAATGGGATCCATTGGGAACACTTTCTCGCGACAACTGAGAACGATTCTCTGCGAAAGGGACTCGAGAGTCTTGTCGATCAGGACAGTCGGTCTGCAGAGGACAAGATCGCTTGGTATCGCGAAAAACTGAAGCCGGCTCCGGAACTGATTGCCGATCTTCCGAAACTCAAGTCATTGCCAGTCAAGCCTGTCGATAGAATGTGGCGGCTCGGCAACGATCGTCCAGGTTTGATTGCCAAGTTGGTCGGACGCTATGGAGATGATTGGGTGTTCGAGATGCAGGTGGATGATCAACCCGTGAATTTCTTGGTCGGGATGGAGGACTTGAGCGAAGAAGATGAAGCAATCGCTAACGCGGTGATCGGCCGACTTGAACCAAGTAATTGGGCCGACGTTTTGCCAACTGCAGATAACGGTCAATATTACCGGTTGTGGCTTGATCCTCGAAACAAAACATTGCTGTCTCCGATACCCGGCGTCGTGGTCCAGGTCTCTCCCCGTCGAGCAGAGTTTCTAAACGTTCAAGGGGCTTCGTTTTCTGACTTCGATGTTGGCCGTCAGAAAGGAATCGGAGAGGAAGTCCAACGTCTCTATCAATTAGCGATAGATCGCGGGAGAGTACGTCTTGAGCAACGGCTGTCAAAACTTCCCCTTTGGTCATTTCAGGATAGCCAACAAAACGTGCGAGCGACGCTTGTCGGGCAAAGCGGTGATGACGCGATCTTTGCGGATGATCAAGAACGCCGCTTTCGTGTTTCAACGGCCTGCCTCGACGATACGGGACAGCGATCGGTATCCCATGCCGACATAAAAGTGCCGGTGTCGGAAGCCAGCAAATTGCCGAGACTGCTGGTCGGAAGAGAACGGCTTTTAGGGCCCGGTTTGATCGAGCGGGTTGGTCATCGAACGGACGGGTATTTGAAGTTGAAGCACGCGTTTTCGGTTTACACATCCAATGGTGGAGGTCAAGCGAAAAGTGGTCGAAACGGCGTGAGCAATCTGCCTCTGTCAAGTTTGACTTTGCGTCAAAGCAGGCTGCTTATCGCCGATTCCATCCGCACAGAATCGTCATTGGAAGACAACCGTTCCATCGACGAAGAACTCGCAAGCCCAATCGACCAGGCGGATATCATCAGCAAGGTACCTGAATTGGATGTCGATATTCGCCGGAAAATTGAATCGTTCTTGTGGCCGGATGGACGCGGCAAGATGCGGTCGCTCGACACCGTCCGCTGGCAACAGTCGAAGCTACAGATTCCCGAAGACGCAGAGCTAGTGACCTGCAATCACGACGCCACGTTCGGTTTGATGAAGGACTCGTCGGGCGAATTGCTATGGTGTCAGTTCTCCAGCGGGAAAACGATCCCAGCACCGTCGGTTAATCTTGACGGGATTTCACATGGACCTTGGGTGGACCGGAATCGTGTTCAGTTGTGGTATGTGAGAGAGGGGCGGCTGTTTCTCTGCAACAAGGAAGGTGATCGAGAATATCCGATCAACCAATCCAAGACACCGGTTGTCGCCGCAGCGATGTCTGGTGATCACCAGAAAATCTTTTTGATCTTTCAAGACACGACGTGTGTTCGACTCGATTTACAGACTGGTCAGGAAACAACATGGCAGTCGGGAATACGGGAATACAAACCGGATGAAAAGATCGAGCTTGTCGCGTCGCCGAACGGAGATGGGATCGCTTATTTTTACGGCAATGTGTTTCAAGGGCAGCAGTTCGATAAAGAACAACCGCTTCCCAGTGAGGCTAACTTTCTACTGATTCAGCCGAGTGAATCGTCGCAGATCGCAGCTGGGAAAACGCTTTCTGCACTTTACACATCAGACTCGAATCGAGTGGATTTGATCTGGCATGAACATGGGGCCGCACCATCAGGTGTGTCCCTTCCCGTGATGCCGGATCGAATTGATATCGTCGATTTAGGTTTTGGCGAAGTCTTACAGGTGATTGGCAATTCATCCGAGCCGATCTACCGCAATGCGGGGTACCGGTTTGTCGCATGGTTCGATCCGCACAAAAGACTATTTCTGTATCGGCCACAGGTAATCGAAGGGGCACCAATTGATCGTCGGTCACCAAAGTCGAATTGGATGGCTGGCGAAAGTGCGATTGTGATCGAGCAAACAGATCAGGGATATGTCCGATCGAGACGCAACGACCGTGCCGCAGTATCGGTGGATCTGTATTTGAGTTCGCTGGCGAAAGAACTCGTCAACGAAATGGATATTGGGCAAATCGCGGCCACCATGTCGTTCTTGGATCATCCCGATTGCCGCGCCCAAGGCGATTATTCGGGAGCCTTGGTAAACCAATTCTTTGCGGCGGTGACAGCCAATGTGTTGGACTTTCGGCCGCATCTGGGAGGCGACCCTATTGAGCGGTCGTTCCGAGTTGCTGGGCGTTTGGGAGATCGGTTTCCATCATCCGACATTGCAAAGTGCATTATCGCAAACGTGTACGACTCGTATGCGTGGGATGCGCGCGGTACTGGTTTTGCTGGCAGCGTGTCAGAGTATCAGTGGACCGTTTTTCACAAGTATGTCGCAAAGGCCGAGAGTATTTGCGAGCCGTTGCTGAATCGTCCTCAGCCGAATTCGCAAGTGTTTCAGTTGGCGTTGGAATTGGCACGGACAAACGGAAAGCCCCTCGAAGAAATCGTTCAATTGGCGAGTCGAATTCGTCAAAGTCCTTACCGGGCCGACGTCTCATTGCACCACTTGGTTGCCATCTATTTGATGCCCCGCTGGAATGGCGCACCCGGAATGCTCGAAAGCTATATGGAAAACGTCGCTCAGACGATTGGAGGCCAGGAGGGGGATGCGGTTTATGCAACCGTCGCACAGAAGTTGAGTTCGATGGGCGGTCCGGATGGACCGGCATCGTTGGGCTTCAATTGGGATTTAGAACGTTTGAAATCGGGAACGCGTGCCAGCGTCCAATCTCGACAAAATTTGGACGTTCTCAGTCATACCCTTTTTATCTTAGCGAACCGTGGTGATATCAATTCATTCATCGAGCTGAGTCGAATCGGAGCCGATCGAGCAATGTTGGCTCCCAGTGTGGTGTCGTCGATGTTGACCGAACCGGCGCAGGCCAATCCTTCAGACAGGCGAGGTTCGAACAAATCCGACGGGATTTAACTACCTGCGAGCCGCTGTGATCGCTCTGCAGTTCGGTGTTGTCGTCAATCGATCTGTGCAGATCTCCGCCAGCTGTGTTCCGTCAGACTCACTCGCTAAAAACTCTGCGGTCGAGTCGGCTAGTGTGGCCCCATCGTTCACGGAAGCTTTCGGTGGGGTGGGGAGCTTGTCTGGGAGATGCTGGTGGCACCACTTTGCACCCGTTTGGGCCGCTTTACGCCAGGGATGTTGGGGGCTTTGGGCAGCAATCTCGCGATGAATGCTAGCAACGTGATGGCGGATTCGTCTTGCGTACCTGGGGGTGTCTCCGCTAATAGAGGGACTGTTTAATCAATTAGCTCTTGGATCCAAGCTAGAACGGTGAGATGGGGCAATACGAATCGACCTGTTGTCCACTTTGTAAAAACGACTCAAGCGAGCCGACGAAGTATAGCGAAGGCGCTCTCAAAATCGTTCGCTGTCAGAATTGTCGACTCTGGTATCTTTCACCGCGTTTGACTGAAGACGCGATGCTCGAACACTACATGAAGGCGGATTACTTCGAAGGTGGTGATTCGGGCTATGACAGCTATGCCGCGCAAGAAGAATCCTTGCGGATGACGTTTCGTCGCTTGCTCGGTGAAATGTCGAAACGCGGAATGTGTGGTGGCAGCGTTTTAGACATTGGCTGCGGCTATGGCTATTTCTTGCAAGAGGCCGAGGGCTACTTCCGGCAACGCTATGGGACCGATTACTCAGCCGGCGCCTTAGCCCAAGCGAAATGGTTTGTGGATAAAGTTTATCAAGGCGGCATCGATGACGTCCCCGAGGAAGAGCAATTTGACTGTGTCGTTGCTTTCCACGTCATCGAACACGTCTATGACCCGACGACCTTTGTGAATTCGCTTTACCGCCGGTTGAAACCAGGCGGGACGATGATACTGGCGGCGCCTGACATGGGCAGCTGGTGGCGGCCGCTGATGGGGCTGAAATGGCCGTCGCTGAAATATCCCGAACACGTTGTCTATTATGACAACAAAACCTTGAAGCTGCTGATGGAAACGGTGCCGCTGGAGAGCCATCAATCGATGCCTTATCCACATGCATTTCCACTGAACCTCGTGTTCAACAAGTTGCGTCTGCCTGAGTTTCCGGAGTTCGGTAAACGCGCCGTATGGATGCCGGCGACAACGGTTGCGATTGCGGCTAAGAAACCGTTAGCGGAAGAAGTCAGGGTGGCGGCATGACGGCATTGCCAGAACTGTCTGTCGTCTTGCCCGTCTATCGAGAAGCCGAGCACATTGAAAGCAGCTTGTCGGTGATCGATCAAACGTTGGCGGCGTTGGACATGCCGTATGAGATCATCTGTGTGGATGATGGTTCACCCGACCAAACTTGGGAGGCGCTGGATCGTTGTGTTTTGAGTTTTAGCAGTGTCCGGGCGATCAAGCTGAGTCGCAATTTTGGCAAAGAGTATGCCGTCCTGGCGGGCTTGGAAAGCAGTGTTGGCCAAGCTGTCGTGGTGATGGATTGTGATCTTCAGCACCCGCCGAGCGTCATTCCCGAGATGGTTCGGCTGTGGCGGTCCGGGAAGTACAAAGTGATCGACGGGGTCAAACGCAAAGCCAACCGTCGGAATCGATTGGCCGAATACGCGGCGCGAAACTTTTATCGCACCTTCCGTCTGTTGACGAAGGCTGATCTCCAGAACAGTTCCGATTTCAAGCTGCTTGATCGTGCGGTGGTCGATGCCTACCTGGGACTTCCCGAACGACAGCTATTCTTTCGAGGATTGGTGTCTTGGATGGGCTATTCGCGAACCAGCGTCGAATTTGAAGTCGCTGATCGCACCGCTGGCGAGTCGAAGTTTTCGGCCAAGCATCTGATCGCATTGGCAACTGACTCGATCATCGGTTTCAGCGAAGTCTTGTTGCAGACGGCCACCGTCGTTGGTGGTTTGTTCTTGTTGTTTTCGATGGGGATCGCAGTCCATACCATCTATCAGTATCTCACCGGTAACGCGGTCGAAGGTTTCGCGACGGTGATTTTAATCCAGCTCTTAATTGGCGCCGCGATGATGCTGGCCATGGGAGTGATCGGGCTTTATATCGCAAGCATCCATCGTGAACTCAAATCGAGGCCACGGTATTTGGTCGAATTTGAGCGGGGCGGAGAATCACTGCGGCCGGAATTAAGTCTGAACGTTCCTGAGACGGACCTCGAACACCTAACCATTGATCATGAGCACGCTAACCAATCCCCAGCCTACGGAAATTACCGAGCCAGGCGATCGGTTGGCCAACTGGTCCATGGGCGGCAACATGGTCAACGCATTGTTCTTCACTTGCCTGATCAGTCTGGTCGCTATTCCTCTCATTCTGCTGCGGGGTAGCGAAGCGGTCGGTACGACTTGGTTGGTGCCGACTGTCTTGGGTGCTTGCGGCTGTGTGGCGGCTTTTTGGTGCGTCCGAGTTTCGGTGACACCAATTGGATTGCCAAGCAAACGTCAGACAACGCGATTGGATGTCATTGCGATTCTGGCGATTGTTTCGCTGTCGTTTGTTGCCTTTTATCTTCCACAGACCGCCAATTTTTGGGGCGGTTACGACGAATTTCAAGCGTTCAGCGAGGTGAAGTCGGTTGCCTGGAGCGACGCGTTTGATTCAATCAACGGTCGACCATTGCTCGGCTTGTCGTTCGCACTTGGCAAGCTAACCGGCGGCGGTTCGATCGAAGGCCACCTGTGGTTTGCTTGGATCATCACGACCGTGAATGCCATTTTGCTTTGGGGCCTGGTTCGATTGATGTTGCCCAATGCGAGTGCGATGGCATTTGCCGCGGCGGCACTCTTGGTTATCAATCGGGCTGACCCTCTAAAGTTCTATCCTCTATGGGCAGCCTCGCCTTATTCCTTGGCGGTCGGCCTAACGCTTGCCGCAACGATCCTGTTCGTCTGGTCTTGGCGAAAGCAGAACCGAGCGATGCTGATTGCCGGTTGTTGCTGCTTGGGGGCGTCACTGTTGATGTATGAAGTCGGCTATCTGGTTGCCATGGTTCCATTGATCATGCTGACAATGGAACGTCAACGCAGTCCGCTATGGCGATTTTGGTGCTACGCGTGGTGCGCAACGCTTGGGCTTTTCGCACTACGTGTCGTGTTGTTCAATCTTAGTGGAGAATCATCTTATCAGGCTCAGCAATTTGCATCGTCTGGATCAGAGTTGAACTCGTTCAGCGACAACTTTTTCCTGCATCTATCTCAGATCAAGCAATACACGTCGTTTTCTAAAGATTCGATGCGAGCACACCCGATGGTGGGCTTGGTTGTTTTCTCCGTCGTTGGGGGACTGACTTGGCATCTCTCAAAGCAAAGCGGTACTGCGACGGTCCGGCAAGTGTGGGGCTCGGTCACGCTCGCCGCGATCGGAATGGTTCTGGGCATAGCGTTGTACTCTCACATGCAAGGCAACGAACGGACGCAGTTCTTCGCGGCACCCGCACAAGCGGTGTTGGTTGTGGGCGCAATTGCCATGGTGATGTCAAAGCTTCCCGCGACTTGGAATGCGATCGGGTTCAGTCTGTGTGTTGGGTTGGTGACGGCGAATGGTGCGGTGCAAAGTTATCGGTCGCAGTTTTCGGACCACAACGTTTCCTATCGATCCATCGTTCATGTTGTTGAGCAGCTAAATGTATTGACCGCCGGGTCGGACGAAGACTTGGTTGTGATGATGTTGTTTGAAGGTAGCTCGCCGACAGGTTGTAGTTATCACATGACCTGTACAAGTAAGAATTTATTGCAAAGGCGGGTCTACACGCTTGGTGAGCAGCAGGATGGGATGATTTCCTTCGAGTTCCGCGACACTGAGATGCGAAGTCCGGCAAACGTCGTGTTCAACGATGACTTGGTGGTTCCCTATCGGAATGTCGTGTTCTGTCATTTGGAGAGCGATGGGACGGTGCGATTGCTTCGCGAGATGCCCAGTCGCATTGTTGAACAGCTGGATAAGGCGGTGATCGATCGAGGGTATGATCCATTTGCCGTGCTTCCTGCGGGCGAGGTCATGCCGCATCCCGAGTTTGACTATCCAAGTTGGAGTGGACCGCCCGCAGATGTGGTGCGAATTCGGCAAGGCGTAGTTCTAGGATCAGGCTGGACGACGCGTCATTTCAGTGCGGGGAGCGTCTATCGGGATGTCGAGAATCAAGCGGAAATCATCATCAATGGTCAAGGCAAAACGACCGCGATTGTCGATCTTGATTTCGGAGTCTTACCCGGGGTGATCGCTTCCGGAGAGATCATCGCGTCTAACGATGCCGGCGAAACGATCGCGAGATGGAACAGTCTTGAGCGACGTGTCGTCGAATTGTCTGTTCCTTGTGAACCGGGAAAGATGCAAAGGCTGACGTTTCAAGCGACGTCGACAGATGGAGCCATTGTGCCGATGCGTTTCTATGCCGTGGGAACGGTTTATCCTGAAGACACGGCGATGCGAACGAACGCGATTACGCGAGACGGAGTCCGTTTAGGAAAGAACTGGTATCCTTTTGAAAGCTACAAAGGCGAATCCTTTCGCTGGCTGAATACCGACGGCGAGATCCTGTTGCCCTATACGATACTGGGGGCGACACAAACCCTTCGGCTAGATGCGGCTGTCGGCCCCGGTGCGACCGATGGAAGCTGTCAGGTCGATGTCGTCGACGATGATGGCGACGTACTGGCAACAAGCGTTCTCTCCGGTCGCCAGACCTTGCGATTTCCACTGACTGCCAAAGCCAACGGAACACAGCGATTAAAGCTCGTCGTCCATGGAGGTGGCCAGCCGCATGGTGCGGACCCACGTCTCTTGAATCTACGTGTGTTCGAATGTGGCCTGACACCAAGCGGTCAGTCTTCGGATCAGTGATCCGTTTGCCGGGGACACTCCGCCCACGATCGAAACAGTGGGATGTACCAACATGCGGCAAGCAGGTGAGCCGGAATCCCGATCAGCCAGGAAAGCAGGATGAAATTCTCTGGCGATCGGTAAAAGATATGGACCCAGACAAACCAGAGTGCGGCTGCTGGAAAAGATAACCGAAAGGCCTGTCGGGCAGAACGATGGAGGCAATCCTGCCACGCGAGTGGATCTTTGTTTGGGCCGAAAAGTCGCTTGAGCTTCATCGACAGCCATTCGATCACTGGATAGCCCCAGATCCATAGCGAGAGCGACCCGATGGCAATCAAAACCATGTTGACTGCCCGATAGGTCTTTATCAAACCGGCTGAAACCCCAGGGCCATGAAGGATTGCATGGTCGAAGCGGATGTAGTTGTAGATTGCGGGGAGCAAGAGAACGACCAGCAACCCTCGAAACCACATCAACCCTTGATGACGCCGCTTTGACAGATCGTTTTGATCGAGGGAGTCATCCCCAGGGGCTTCGTAGGGATTCGAAGTCATCGTCTGTTGCTGACATTTGGGCACGCAAAAACAAGCAATTCTACGCGATAAGCCCACCAGCGGTTCATCCGGCGATCGCGGCGCAGATCTTCAGGCGGGGTTGTGAAGATGGATCGGCAGTTCGCTTGCTAGCAACATGATTGCTGGCTGGTTCTTTGGACGAACCCGCATTGCTGCCCATCAGATTGCTGGTCAGTGTCATTTTCAATGCGGTTGCTTGATCGTTCTCCATCACAACGCGGCTTTGAACGAACCACCCGACGTGAGGGGAGAAGTTTTCCTGACGCAAGACGAGTACAGACTGCCCATCAGGCTCGCATTCGCTGGCGAGGACGAGCCGTGTCCCTTCTGATTGGCCTGGGAACACATTCAGAATTCGAGTGCTCGTAATTTGATTGCTCATAGAGGATTTTACGATGACGGTGAATCTGGCGGTGTGCTTGTTTTGAAAATGATTCTCAATAAGAAGTAGTCTACCGGAATTGATTTGTCGGTCAATATTTCACCGAGTTGTAAAGTCTTCTTACAGGCAAATCAGCCAACTGCCGGGGCCGAAAAAGCATGGTTTGCCCTAAGTCTATTTCAGGGAAGGGTTTGCGGTGGATGTGGCGTTTCGGGGTTGTTGTTTGGCACGCCGACTGCATTACCGCTATTTCACCACGGATGGTCGCGGTTGACCTCCGTCCCCTAACTCTCTTAGGCCGCCATCGGCAAAGGAAACTGCCATGCTCGTTCTCTCACGCAAAGCTGATCAACAAATCCGAATCGGCGAAGACATCACGATCACGGTTGTTCGTGTAGAAGGAAATCGCGTTCGAATCGGGATCGATGCCCCCCGCGACCAGCGGATTGTCCGCGGTGAATTGGAGCCGATCTCGGAAACGATCGAGTTCGAATTGAGTGAGCGTGAATTCGCGTTCGCACACCAGTCAGAAGAAGCGGTGAAATCCTCGCGCTCGGCAAAGAGTTTGTCGCGGGTTTCGAAAGATCGTCTGTCCGGCCAAGCGGACGCTGCCAAGTCCGAGCCTAAGGTCTACAGCGGCAAAATGAATGCGGACGGAAGCAAAGTCCAATTGAAAGCTGAAGAATCGAATCCAGCCCGTCGCTCCCCGTTGGCCGGATTTGTATCGGCATCGTGATCGACTGCCCTGCCCCACCTCACCGCGAAAGGAATCGCGGCTTTTTTTCTCTTCTCGCTCTCGCTGCTTAGTAAAGACCGCTGACGGTCACTTCAGGGTACTCGTTTTGAGCCTTCTGGTTCTGGGCCTGCTCGTTCTGGGCTGATTCTGTTTCCGCAGGTCGAACCGCGATTCGGTCATTGGCATCGACTTCTTGCAGATGCTCTAACAAAATCCGACGGACTTCGAAGATCGCTTGTCCGGTCATATGAATCTTGGTGTGTTCCGCGTCGACCACCAACTCGCTTTCGGTGTCGTTCATGTGTGCACTGTCGTAGGCGACGATCCCGTCACCACGTCCCGCTTTCTTTTGCAACAAGGTTGGGTCGGCCAAGACGCCGATGATGTTGTGGTACTTCACCTCGGGCGCGTATTTGGCTCGCATCATCACTGGAAAGATCGGTGATTCGGGTGCAAGCGAATCGATCGCGTTTGCCATCGTCAGCAGTTCGGTATCCCGGAAATAGTTGGGATTGCTGTCGACGAGTGTTTTTCCTGTTGCGGTGCTGATCTTCGGCAGTTTGATGACCTTCCGAGCCAACCAGCGAGTGACATCGTTTGCGAATTGGCTGCCACGGTGCGGCGTGCCGATCGTAATGACACGTTTGACGGATTGGTTGGGATGGAAGTACAGCGTACTGACCAGTTTCATCCGCTGCTGCTCGTCTCCTAGCAATTTTTCCCGGGGTTGATCGCTGACGATTTGCCAAAAGTCGTCGCCGCTGTCGATCGTCTGCATCCGGCTGACCAAACCGCCCATGCTGTGCCCGACCAAGACCATTTCGTCGATGGGGGCGTCTTGATGCATCGGGTCAAAGGTTTCGCGGAGTTCTTGCAGGTCCGTCCGAAGCTGTGTCGCGCTGATCCAAAACGGCTGGCCGGAAGGATAGAGGTAGAACCAGAATTGATAGCGTTCGCGGATTTCGGCAAAGCTGCGCAGGTCGTTGAACATGTCCATCCAGGTTCGCGGGCTGGACCACAAGCCGTGGACCATCAGCACGGGAATCCGGTTGGGATCGTAAGGCTCGAGCATGTAGACGCCACGGTTTTTGCTTGCGTCCTCGGGATTGATCAGGCCCTCTGTTTCGCGATTGCGTTCGCGGAAACGCGGCGTATCGAGGAAGAACGCGAGCGGTGTCGTCAGGTCGGTTTCCAGCGGAACCCAGTGGCTGGCCAGCTTGACTTGGTTCGCTTTCAGCGGGTCAAAGAACTCCAGGACGCAAACGTTTGACCCTTCTTTGCTTTCATCGTTTTTCCCGGTGCATCGCATCATTGCCGTCACGGCGTAGCTGAGGCCCTCCGGGTAGTACTTTTCACGTGGGTCGCGTTCGCTGTCGCTTTTGCGGACGGCGATCATCGGAACGCCCAAGCCGAACGTGGTGTGTTTACTGCGGAGCGTTTGGATTTCGTAGTCGCTGACAAATTCGTAGTGATCGAATTCGTCGGCGTTCCATTTGCCACGCATTTCCGTTTGGATCACGAACTCTTGATCGTTCGCTTTCACGCGATAGGTCTGACCGGGCTTGATGTGGCTTTGTTTGCAAAGCAGTCGGAGGGTGTCTTCGAGCGATTCGTTGTACAGGTCACATGTTTCGCGGAACTGAGGGTCGTAGTGGTTTCGGGTCAGTTTCAGTTCTTCGGAAAACAGATAGTCATAGCTGTTGGTCAGCGTGACGCCATAATGTGCGAGCGCATCGCTTTCTCGGTCGGCGAGTTCCGCCTTTTTGCCTTCGACGTAGGAGAGTTCGGCGAGGGAGTGAATCAGTTCCGGGTCGCGGTTTTCGCGAATGGTTTGCTGGATGTTTTGCAGGCAAACGGTGGAATCTTTTTGGTAGCCATCACGCAACCCGTAGCGACGGAGTGTGTTCCACGTCCGTTCACTAATTTGTGGACCGGAATGATTCAGCAACCGCAGTGGCGCGGTCAGTGGGTTGGCGCGTTCGGTGCGTGGCGTGACATAGCGAACCGTCGAGCAGCCGCAGGCGGTGATCAGCAGTATCAGCACTGCTGAGTAAATCGGTGTCGGTCTTGATTCCGTTGCAAACATCCTTGTCGCCCGTCATGCAGTATTTCTGCGCGTTCTTGGCGCAGAGTCGGAGACGGTAGAAAGCCTGGCTTGTTGACGTCAATGTGAATTGAGTTTCACGCCAGCAAGTTTCACGTCGCGGCGTCTTTGATCGAACCGCCGCCCCCCGAACGTGTTAAAATCGGTCGCATGTTCAATACTCCTGGCGATTCTAAATGCGACCGAATCTGGGTCGCGTTCAGGATTACTAGGTAGCGTTCAGGGTCTTGTACGGGCGGGCATGTAATGGAGCGACGACAGTTTTTGCAATCGGCTGCGGGCGGAGCCAGTATGCTGGCAATGTCCTTGTTGCAGGGCAAGCGAGCGGTCGGCGCGGAGCATCTGGCAGGCCCGCATTTCACTCCCCGTGCGAAACGGGTCATCTGGTTGTTTATGCATGGCGGTCCCAGTCATGTGGACCTGTTTGATCCAAAACCAGAGTTGCAGAAGTACGCCGGCAGTCCGCTGCCGGAAAGTTTTGGCAGCGTGATGACCCGTCGCCAAGTTGCTACGAATCCATTGCTCGGTCCGATCCGACCGTTTCGGCCGAGAGGCGAATCTGGAATCGAGATCTCTGATTTCTTGCCGGAGATCTCGACGGTCGCCGACGACCTGTGTGTGATCCGTTCGTTGCATGGCGATAGCGTGAACCATCCGCAGTCGGTTTATCAGATGAATACCGGCAGTATTCTGATGGGACATCCCAGCTTTGGCAGTTGGTTGGCGTATGGGCTGGGGACCGAAAACGAAAACATGCCTGCCTTTGTCGTTTTGCCAGATCCTGGTGGCGGATTGAAAGGCGGCCCCTCTGCATGGGGCAATGGATTTTTGCCGGCGCTTTATCAGGGAACCACGATGCGACCTGGCAAGACGCCGATCTTGAATCTCAACACTCCGTCGGGGATCAGCGCCCAGCGCCAGCGTTCATCGTTGGATTTCTTGAACCGCCTGAATCGGCGCCACCTAAGCAGGCGAGATTTCGACGATGAGCTTGCCGCGCGGATGCAATCGTACGAGTTGGCGTTTCGGATGCAGTCGGCCGCACCGGAAGCGGTCGACTTGTCGCAAGAGACGGAAGAGACGCTGTCGCTGTATGGGATCGATCGGCCGGAAACGAGGGACTACGGACAACGTTGTCTACTCGCGAGGCGATTGATTGAGCGTGGTGTGCGGATTGTGCAGGTCTACTCCGGTGATACGAACGGCTGGGACGCACACGAGGATGTCGACAAAAATCATTCCGAGTATTGTGAACGCACCGACAAACCCGTCGCGGCCTTGCTCAAGGATCTCAAGCGAACCGGGTTACTCGACGACACGCTGGTGATCTGGTGTGGCGAGTTCGGAAGGATGCCAATGAGCGAACAAGGCAAGGGCCGTGATCATAACCCGTGGGGTTACAGCGGATGGCTTGCCGGGGCTGGCATTCGAGGCGGTCGGACGTACGGGGCTACGGACGAAATCGGTCTGCGCGCTGCAGAAGACACCGTCCACGTCAACGAATTTCACGCAACACTGCTGCATCTCATGGGGCTCAACCCGCTCGAGTTGTCCTTTCCGCACAACGGATTGGACGAACGTTTGATTGGTCCCAGCCACGTCGATGTGGTGGAGGGTTTGATTTGATGTTCCGGCAACCGCTGCTGTATTACACTCGCTGGTTTTTTGCTTCGTCCTACGCGATTTTCTTCACGGCCGTTTCGCCTGCCAAAGAACCGCAACCGATTGAAGACTCGGTGGTCGATGAACAACCGATCGAAGACTACGAGCGAGATCATTGGTCCTATTATCCGATCGATTCGCCACCCGTACCTGCTGTTCAAGATCCAGCCTGGTGCCAGACGCCGATCGACCGATTCATCTTGGCAACGCTTGAAAGTGAAGGCCTGCGTCCGGCACCGAAGGCAGACCGATCGACATTGGTACGGCGGCTGAGCTGGGACCTGACAGGCCTGCCGCCCAACTCGGTGCTTGCCAAGCAATTCGCTGCTGATGACGCGTCGCTGTCCTATGATCAGCTCGTCGATCAATTGTTAGCCTCACCAGACCAGGCTGAACACGCCGCGCAGTTCTGGTTGGATTTGGCCAGATTTGCTGAGACCGACGGCTTCGAGCATGACAAGGTACGTCCGACGGCTTGGCAATATCGTGATTGGGTGGTCAAGGCGTTTGCACATGATTTGCCATACGACCAGTTCATCCGCTGGCAGCTCGCCGGTGACCAACTGGAACCGGACAACGACGATGCACAATTGGCAACGGCGTTCTGTGTTTCGGGGCCCGACATGCCCGATATCAATCTGCTCGACGAGCGGCGTCATGTTTTGCTGAACGAAATCACGTCGACTGTGGGCAGCGTTGTGATGGCGCTGCAGTTTGGCTGTGCGCAGTGCCACGACCACATGTACGACTCCATCAGCCAAGGTGATTTTTATCGATTGCGTGCGTTCTTTGATGACGCCGTTGAATTGAAAAAGAACAAGTCGGTCACGATGCTGACGAGCGTCCGAACCGATCGTCCCAGTCGCTTGATGACGCGTGGTGATTTTCGCCGTCCGGGACCGATCGTTCAGGCCGCGTACCCACGCTTACTAAACGCGGATGAAGACTATCCCGATGCCCCAGTTGGGAAACGCGCGGCGTTGGCAAATTGGTTGACGTCACAGGATCACCCCCTGACCGCGCGTGTGATCGTCAATCGCGTTTGGCAAATGCACTTTGGTCGTGGATTGGTTTCAACGCCGAGTGACTTCGGAGTTTTAAGCGACGAACCCAGCCATCCAGAGTTACTCGATTACTTGGCGTCACAGCTAATCGAAAACCGTTGGAGTCTGAAGTGGCTTCATCGTCAAATCGTCTGTTCGAGCGTCTATCAGACGCGCAGCCAACGTCCCACCGATGCAGGGCAACTTGGCTCGTGGGACCAAGCCTTGCAATCCGATCCGGAGAACCGATGGTTGGCTCGTTATCCGCGGCGACGATTGACCGGTGAAGCGATCCGGGACGGCATGCTGCTGCAAAGCGACGCGCTGAATCGTGAAATGGGCGGCGCCGGATTCCGGCCGCCGCTGCCTGACGACATGGTCAAGACGTTGCTCAATGGGCAGTGGAATGTCACCAAAGACCAATCCCAACATGGGCGGCGGAGCTCTATTTGTTTGCCCGCCGAAACTTGCGGTATCCGTTTTTCGCGACCTTTGATCGCCCTTCGGCGGACCAGCCTTGTGCGTGCCGTGATGAATCGACGACGGCGGTCCAATCATTGACTCTGTTCAATTCAGCGCTCAGCATGACCGCGGCTCAGAATTTGGCAGATGCGTTGATCGTCCACTCGAAGGAAACCGACGAACAGGTCGAAGAGGCCTTTTGGCGAGTCTTTTCTCGGGGGCCGGATCAATCCGACCGCGAAGCGACCTTGCAATTTCTGAGCTCGCAGCTTGATCTGATTCGGCAAGAAGTACCCACAATCGATCGCTCAGTTGCTGAACGCTTGGCGCTGATCGATCTCTGCCGGACGCTTTTGAATTCGAGTGGGTTTGTGTACTTCGACTAGTCCGATCGGGGATTTCAAAGGGCCAGAGCGTCGACATTCGCCCGGCAGATCCGGATATACTGTTGGTCCTCCGGTCTTTCGATCACCTACCCACCTATCGGACTCAACCATGTCTACTTCTCGGCGTCAATTCATCAAAACGAGTGCTGCCGCATCTGCGATTGCGGCTACTGGAGTCAGTTCGCTCGCCTCAGTTCAAGCGCAAGAGGCGTCTGGCAAACTTCGTTTGGCTTCTATTGGTGTCGGCGGTTCACGCGGGCGCTACAACCGTGGCGGACAGATTGCCCGCGAGGCCGCTCGGTTTGCCAACATGGTTGCGGTCTGTGATGTTGATGATTTGCATACCGAAGAGTTCAACCAATCGTTCGGCGGCAAATTGAACAAGTACCGCGACTATCGCGAGATGCTGGAACAGGAAAAACCGCAGGTCGTCACCATCGGAACCCCTGACCACTGGCACGTTCCGATCGCAATCGCCGCCCTCCGCAGTGGTGCCGATGTTTACTGTGAAAAACCACTGACGTTGACGATCGACGAAGGCAAGCAGATCCGCAAAGTCGTCGAAGAAACCGGACAGGTTTTCCAAGTTGGCACACAACAGCGGAGCACCAAGGACAAGTTCCTGACCGCAATCGCGATGGTGCACACCGGTAAATTGGGCGACAACGTGAATGCCTATGTCGCGATCGGTGGCGCTCCCGGTGACGGGCCGTTTGATTACGCCGATGTGCCCGAAGGGTTGGACTGGGAAATGTGGGTCGGGCCGGCTCCCAAGGCAGACTACTGCGAACAACGCCGCAAGATGTTCCGTTGGTACTTCGATTACTCCGGCGGCAAAATGACTGACTGGGGTGCCCACCACATCGACATCGCACAATGGGCACTGGCCCCGGGCGAAAACGGACCAACTCGAATCAAAGGCAGCGGAGAGTTCCCAAGTATCGTTCCTAGCGAATTCGATTGGGCGAGTTACTTGGACGGTGACGCAACGTTGCCCAACGGTTTCAACACCGCGACGAAGTTCAGTGTTGATCTGAATTACGACAACGGCGCATTGATTAGCGTCAACGATCATTACAAACGCGATAACGACAACGTCGATTTCCCGAACGGGATTCTGTTCGAAGGCGACAAGGGACGCATTTTTGTCAATCGTGGCAAATTGGAAGGCGGCCCCGTCAACGACCTCACCGATGCTGACAAAGCGGAACTCGACGAGTACATCACCAAATTGTGCAAAGGCAAAACGCCCGGTAACCACATGGGTAACTTCTTCGAGTGCATCGATGACCGCAGCAAACCGATCTCGGATGTCTGGTCCCATCACCGCACCATGACGTCATGTCACCTTTGCAATATCGCATTGATGACCGGACGTGAATTGCAATGGGACCCGAAGGGCGAGGTCTTTGTCAATGACGATGACGCGAATCGCTTCTTGAGCCGTAAGTCACGCAAGTTCGATCCCGTTGCCTAATCGAACACGGTTTGCGGATCGGGAGTGACAACTGCACTTCAACCAAGAGCTTGGGTTCGCCCAAGCTCTTTTCTATTGGTTCAAGTGGTGGTCCGAAGTCATCGTTTCCTCCGAGTTTGGTACCACGAATAAATCGATACAGTCCTGACGAAAGCGAACGTAACCGAGCGGGATCGTCGCGGCGCAGAACAGCAAGATCGAAAGCGGCGATGCACCGGCATTTAGCAGGCGAGCGGTGTCGAGCGTTCGCTCTCCGGTGAACCAAGCGACGGCAAGGTAGGTTCCGTTGGCGAGTAAACAGAAGTCGGCGATGAATCGTGTCGACGGGTGACGGACCACCATCGCGATCAATCCGACGCCTGCGATTCCGAAGACTGGCCCACCCCAAAGTGTTAGCAGCGGGGCAGGATCTGGCTGATGCAGCGAATACGGTAGCCGCCAGGGTGCCAAGTCATAGTGCACCAGTGTGGCGCCAGAGATTCCGCCGCCGATCAGATGGCCGACTTCGTGGGTGAAAACCATCACGGCCCATGAAACAATCAGACCGGCGGCCAGCTTCAACCATGCAGGCAACCGGCTTGCCGAGTGGTTTACTCGACGCAACCACATGACATCACTTGTCCGAAGCAATTCGGGCATTGCTCGATGTCACAAGACGGGACGTGGTACTGTTCTTTCAGGACGCCACAGTCCCCACAATGTTCCATGGATTCGACTGGAAGGTCGCGTTCGTCGCCAAAGCGGATGCGTTCGAACGGTTTACCATCGATTTCCAAGGTGGTGATTGATTGGGCTTCGATGATTCGTGCGGGCCACTCTTCGTCCATGATCATCCCGTTGTAGATGACCTCGCCTTCGCCCGGTTGGCAATCTTCGTCCTCAAAATCGATGACTTCCCAGTCAAACAGTGGGGCCAAGTCATCGCCGTCGAAGAACGCCTCGAACGCTTTGCAAACGTCGTCGAGCGTCGTGGTCTCGGGATCGATCCCAAAGTGACGTTCCTCGGAACCATCACGGTACTCAAGGCACCAAGACGTTTCGTCGTCACGGCGCGTTTGCACATAAACTTCTTCGGCGCGTTCCAAAATCGCGTATCCCTCAACGTCCAAGTTGATCAAAGCATCACGAATGCCTTTGCGGTCTGGGGTATTGATCAGTTGACTGTCGTTGACGTTCAGGTGCATGGAATGCGTTCACAAGTGAAAGTGACAAAGAAAAGCAGGTCGAATTTCGACGCCGATCGCCATTGTCACCGATCATACCCAACTTGCCAACACGACTGCGTGGGCGAACGTTCTGATCACTTTTGGTAGGAGCCGGTCAGTTCGTTTGGCTTTTTGGGATCGAGTTGCCAGTTGGCCGGCGGGATAAATCCACGGTTGCCTTCGGAGTACTCGGGAACACTGTCGCTCGGTTGTAACTTGCGATAGTCCACTAACATCTTGCCCAATCGGTCACGCAGGCCAGTCTTCGAATCGACAAGGTTTGCCTTTTCGTTGGGGTCCTTGGCGAGATGAAACAGCTCGACGCGGTTGGTTCCGTCGCTGAGTTGTTCGAGTGATTTTAAGCGTGGGCCGTTGACTTTCAGTTTCCAGCCATCCGCGATCACGGCCAAGTGTTCATCCTGTTCGCCACTTTGGCCATGGTAAGAAAACCAAGGACGATTGAGCGCAGTTTGATCGCTGTTGTTTCCGGTCAAAACATTCAGCAAACTGATCCCATCGACCGGATGGGTTGTCGCATTGTTAGCCGTGTGACCGGCGATGTCCAACAACGTTGGCATCACGTCGATGTATCCGCAGAGCACGTCTGAAGATTGACCCGCTGTGATTTTGGCGGGCCATTTGACGGCCGCAGGAACACGGATACCGCCTTCGTAAACGGTCAGTTTACTGCCACGGAGCGGGTCGTTGTTTTCACGGATATTGCCGACGCCGCCGTTGTCGCTGAGGAACCAAACGATGGTGTTATCTTCTTCGCCGGTTTCGCGAATCGCGTCGAGAATCTTGCCGATGCCTTGGTCCATTTCCCAGATCATGGCCGCATAGATCTGTTTTCGGGTCGGCTCTTTACGGTTGCCGTCTTTCATCGACGCGAACTTTTCGATCGCTTCTTCGTGTGCTTGGAAAGGCGAGTGCGGCGCGTTGAATGGGACGTAGCACAGGTAGGGTTTGTCATCGCTGGCAACATCTTTGATCCAACTCGACACCGATTCTGCGATCAGGTCGGTCGCGTAGCCTTGCTCGTCCGATGCGTCATAGTTGTCATGCCAATCACGAACGTCTTCGCGAGTCAATTCGAAGTAATCGATCGCGCCGTTGTAGTGGCCATGGAAATGGGTGAATCCGCGTGCGACTGGGTGCCATTTAGCGCGTCGGTGACCGAGGTGCCATTTTCCGAAGATGCCACGATGTTCGTAATCCAGTTTGGCGAGTGCTTCGGGCAGTGTCGTTTCGTCGGTTGGCAATCCGAAATCTCGATAGGGTGGGATCACGGCGCGGGCCAGCCCATAGCGGATCGGATAGCGTCCGGTCATCAATCCGGCGCGGGTGGGCGAACACATTGGAGCGACATAAAAACGATCCAGTTCCATCCCGGACTGTACGATCGAATCGATGTGCGGGGTCACGAAGTCAGTGTTGTGGTATCCGACGGCATTCCAGCCCAAGTCATCGGCCAACAACACCACCACGTTGGGCTTGGTCTGTTCCGCATTTGCATCGCGTAAGTTGACTTGTGAGCAGGCGGCAAAGAACAGCAGCGCAGCCAGGGGGCGGATGCGGTGTGGGGCGAGCGGCATCGTTAAATCAGCGTTACGAGAGGAAAGCCAAGCAGGTCGAGCGAATCCGTGACGCGGACGTTGCTCGAATGGAGAACCGATGGGCGTCCATGATAGCCTGCACCGAAGCTGATTTCTCTTGTGATTGGGCGGAAAGATATTTTGCCCGTTTGGAGTGCCGGCAGTATCCGCGCATGCAAAAACCCGGTTCCAGTGTGCTGGAACCGGGCTTCGTGCAAGCGGAAATCTGTCGTGGCGGACTACAATTCGGGCGTCGTGTAAGGTTCGACGTCGCCAACCATGTGGAAGTGGTTGTGGTCGATGTAGACGACTTCAACCGCTTCACGATCATGCAATGTGTGTGGCACGGGGTACCCGACCATCGTCTTCTCTTCGAAGTAGATCGTGCACTTGTAGTGTGCGTGGTGCAATTTCGCTGGGCCGATCAAAGGATAGAATCGCGGTGGATCGACGTAGTCGGCGATTTTCTCTTTGATGATACGGACGTCATTGCGTTGTTTTTCATACAGCAATGGGATACCGCCTTGTACAGGGCGAGCTTCTTCCAGAGCGTGCATGATTTCGTCGTCGCTTGGTGGGTCCAAAGCGACGGGGGCACCACCGGAGGTGGTTGGGCCCAGGATCGGAACACGGTCGTATCGCTCGTGTTTCCAGAATTCCTCTTCAGCCTTGTGCTGGTAATAGGGGCTGACGGGGATTGGGTATCCGAGGAAACCCAAGCTGTATCCGCCGCTGACTCCATAGCAACCGGTCGATGTGACGGCAGCAACAGCCATTGTTGCCAATCCCAGTTTCCGAACGAGTGCTGACAGGGCACCCGATCGTCGGCGTGCCGCGGGGACAGAACCGATGTTCTGCTCACCCGATTCCTGTGCACCGGTTCGTTGACAGTTCGTCTTGATGGTCATCCGAGCAACCTTCCGTGGTGTTCGTTAACAGTGCCGCCGTCTCCGCGCGGCTCTTTTCCGCTTGTAGAGTCACTTATCGTGTGAACTTATACGGATCTTGCGGGTAATTCAGGACTTTTGCCGATTCACCGTTCTCTTCATCTTTCCCCGGCTCCAGAAAGCCCGGTTTGCACCAATTTTTGCGGATCTGCTCGGCAGTCGCCTGATTCCACTTGAGTCGAATTTCGAATTTTCCTAGTTTCCGCTGCGACTACTTCGATGGTGCCCAATTTGTGATGCGAGACGCATCGCGAAAGTGCCGCTCCCGGACAAATCCCGGTACGAACGGGATGTCAGCGGCTGGCGTTGGAAACGCCGGTTGGCACGTCGAATGACCCACCTTACCGAAGATCTCGAAAGTCAGCGATTCAAAGGAGTGATCGTTATGGTCCTGCCTCTCCGACCCCTCGCAACTCTACGCACTGTCGCCGTCTTGGCGGGGGCGTTGACGTTTGCCACGTTCGCCGGCCCGCGATCGGCCCACGGCGAAGAGTCCAATCCAGTGGTTGCCGTTGTGAACGCCGACCCCATCACTCGGCAAAACTTGGCTGATGCGACGCTACAGCGTTATGGCAATTCCGTTTTGGACAACGTCATCATCAACCGTCAGTTGATTTTGGAAGCTTGCAACGCACGCGGCATGCAAGTTAGCCAAGCCGAGGTTTCCGAGGAAATCAGCCGCTTGGCCACCAAGTTCGGTTTCAGCGTGCAGGACTATCTCAAGCTGCTCCAGGACGAACGCGATATCGATCCCGGTCGCTACGGTCGCGAAATCATCTGGCCGATGTTGGCACTCCGTAAATTGGTTGCCGACCAAGTCGAACCGACCGAAGCAGAGTTCAACCGTGCGTTCGTTTCACAATATGGTGAAGCTGTCAAATGCCGAATGATCATGGTCGGCGATGAACAGAAAGCGAAGATGCTGCATCGGGAAGCGGTCGCCAACCCTGCCAACTTCGCTAACTTGGCCAAGCAAAACAGCGATGACGAAACCAGCGCAAGCGTTGGCGGACTGATTCCGCCAATCCGTCGCTACATGGGTGACACTCGTCTAGAAGAAGCCGCCTTCGAATTGAACGAAGGTGACGTGTCGGAGGTCATGCAAGTCGGCGACCAATGGCTGTTCGTTCAAGCCGTCCGCCGTATGCCTGCCACCGTGCCGAACGCACAAGCAATGCCCGCGATTCGTGAGCAGATTAACGATCAGATTCGCGATCAAAAGATGAAGACTGCGGCAACGGACTTGTTCGGCAAATTGCAACAAGAAGCGAAAGTGATCAAGGTGTTCGGCAATCCCGAACTGGAAAAACAGTACCCCGGCATCGCCGCGATCGTCAACGAAAGCCGGATCACCAATGCTCAACTGGCTGCGGAATGTGTCAAACGCCATGGCAAGGACGTCTTGGATGGCGAAATCAATCGCAAAGTCCTGAACCAAGCCTTGGTTAAAGCTCAGAAGACGGTGACCCAAGCCGACCTTCAAGGCGAAATCCAGCGTGCCGCAAAGAGCTACGGTTTCCTGAAAGCGGACGGGTCGGCTGACCTGCAAGCGTGGATCGAATCGGTCACCAGCGATGGCGAAACGACCTACCAGATCTACGTTGACGATGCCGTTTGGCCAAGCGTCGCGCTAAAGAAACTGGTCGAAGACCGTATCGAAGTGACCGAGCAAGATTTGCAAGTCGGCTTCGAAAGCAACTTCGGGCCTCGCGTCGAAGTCCTGGCTTGCGTGTTGGGCGATAAACGCACCGCACAAAAGGTCTGGAAGATGGCACGCGATAACCCGTCGGAAGAATTCTTCGGTCGCTTGGCGGAGGATTACAGCGTCGAGCCAGTTTCGGCGAGCAACAGCGGGAAGGTTCCCCCGATTCGCAAGTACAGCGGTCAACCGACCATCGAACGTGAAGCGTTCAAGTTGCAAGCGGGTGAATTGAGTGCCGTCATCGGCGTCGGCGACAAGTACATTTTGCTGAAGTGCCAGGGACGCACCAAGCCTCTGGTCAGCGACCCCAATGCGGTCCGCGAAGAACTCGTGCGTGACCTGACCGAACGCAAGTTTTCTGCCGAGATGGCGCAAGAGTTTGACAAACTGAAAGACGCCGCCGAAATCGAAAACTACTTCGTCGCGGTTCAAGAGATCGCTTCCGCAGCTCGCGCCAAAGCAGCACAGCGATAACAATCAATCGTCTGACGAAACAGAAAGCACCGGGCCTTGGTGACAGGGTCCGGTGCTTTTTCATTGGTGCGAAGAGTGCAAGGCCCCCAATTCGTTTATCGCATTTTTGCGACCGCCGCGTGGATTTCTTCGATCACGTTTGCATCCAGGTCACTGACCATTGGCAACATCGATCCCGTTTTGGCCACGCCAGCCGCTTCGACGGCGTGGTGCAACACACGAATGGGGCTGTACTGGTTGCGAAGATCTTCCAGCGGCAGGAACCACTCGCGGATCGATTCCGCCTCGTCAAACTGTTGGTCATGGATGGCGTGCATCATTTCCATGCTGCGTGCCGGTGCGACACAAACACACCCGCTGGTGAATCCGGTGATCCCAAAGTCTCGCAGGTGCACGATGGCAGGCTGTTCGCCGATGCCGCTGACGATTCGTTCGGTCGGAAAGACATCGATGATCGAACGCAGGTAGGAATCGTCAGCAGGATCATCACGGACGACCGCGTATTTAATCCACGAGATCACGCCGTCTTTTTCCAGGGATTCCACCAGCGATGGATCCAGCCACTGATCAAATTTCAGATACAGCACCAAAGGCTTGCCCAAGCGTTCGGCAAGTCTGCGGACACCGCTCGCGCAACCGGCTTGGTCGATGACATCACGTGATGGCAACAGCATCGCGGTCGCAAACGGGAATTCACGCAGTACATCGACTTGGTCACAAGCCAAACCGTACGCGGGGCCAATCGATGGTACGACGGTGGTTTCGTCGCTTGTGCTTTCGGCCAGCACAGAGAGCGTTGACGCGAATTCACTCAACCGAATGTGATAGAACAACGCGTTGCCGCCGTAAAGCAACGAGCGCACACCGCCGTCTTCGAGGAAACGGATGATCTTGAGGTTTTCATCGCGACAGACTTCGCCATTGGCATTGCGAGCCAAAGGCGGAACGGCAAATACGCTTTCACGCAGATGCGCGGGATCGAATTCTGAGTTTAGCATCTTCTTTGTCTAGTGAAGTCCTGCGATTGGCATTGGAACGCGATAGACGCCCGTCCGCGCGGTGACATACATGGTTTTCCAATCGTCGCCACCGAAGCAAACGTTGGCCGGTATTTGTGGGAACTCCACCAATCCCAGGAACTCACCATCGGGCGAAAAGATTTGTACGCCGAGATCCGTCGTGACGTACACGTTGCCTTTAACATCCAATGTGATGCCGTCCGCACCAGAGTTGCTTTTGCCCTCGGGCTGCTTGACGTGGCAAAACGTTTTTGCGGGACTTAGTTTTCCAGGGCCGAGAACATCGTAGACCAACATTTCCGCTTGTCCGCTGGGGCAGACATAAAGCTTGCCGCCGTCGGGCGACAAGCCAATCCCGTTGGGGGCTTTGATGTCCGAGGTGACACGCGAGACACGTGGTTCTTCGTCCTCGGATGGGGCGATGTAGTAGACCGCTTGGATCGTTTGTGGCAGTGGCGTGGGGGCGCTGAACAGCGGATCGGTAAAGTAGATGCCGCCTTGGCTGTCGACGATCAAATCGTTTGGCGCGTTGAATCGTCGTCCGCCAAACTTGCCAGCGATCGGAGTTGCTTCGCCAGTTGTGATTTCATACTCGACGACCTGGCCGTCCATCTGGCAAGCTCGGATTTTGCCATCTGCCGCGATCAGGATGCCGTTGGTGTGTTTGGACTGGTCGGTGAACAGTTCCACGGTCCCATCGGGCATGACGCGATGGATAGAAGTGTTGGGGATGTCAGAAAAGAACAGCGTTTTCGATTCCGGTTCCCAGGCCGGGCCTTCAGTAAACGTGTAGCCGTCTTTGATCAGTTCCACCTTTCCGGTGGGTTGGATGCTTTGTTGCGATTCCGTTTCTTGCGCGAAGGCAACATTTGCCCCCGCAGATGCCATGAGCAGCGCTTGCAAACAAGCCGCCGCGACCCATCGTTTTGTCAGTCGCATTCGTCGTCTTCCTCTTCCGTTTTTCCGGTTGAAACGCTGAAAGATCTAAGTCAGCAGTTCGTCACGCAATCGTTCGAAATAATCGAGGATCGGTCGAGGGAATCCTTCGGCGTTGATGACGCCGGAGTGAGCTTGAACGTGTGTCTCGTTGTCGGCCCAGCCGTCCCATACGATTCCGTGAACCATATGCTTGGCCAACAGTGTACGCACTAATGGGCCGGCTGTGCGTAGCTGGTTGGCGGCCAGCTCCGCTTTGTTGTCACCACTGATCAACGTTCCGGTTTTGATCTTTGCAAAATCGTCTGTTCCACAGTCGCCTGGGATCGTCAATTGGACCAACATCGGGATGCCAAGTGTCGCCCAGCGGTCCAACATTTGGCCGAAATCCAGCGCCGATCGTGGCAGCGTCGCGTCGGCATCGTAGTTCAAGCGAACGTCTAGGCCGATTCCTGCCATGCCCAAACCGCTGCGCGCGATCGCGTCGGCGAAATGCAACGCCGAGATGCCATCGCGGTGTTTGGCCAGGTATTCGCCGAACGGCTGATCAAACGAGATGATCGCGGGCGTATTGGGGTCCAAACGGCGGACCGTTTGCAAGATCGCGACGGCGACACGCATTACCTGCTCGTCGTCCAAGCGAATCGGACCGGGCGTGTTCAAGCCGGTCGCACAGTTCCACAGGTGAACCGAGCCGCGGTATCGATTGACAACACGCTCGGTAAACTGCGTGATCGAACTGATGAATGATTCGAAGTCATCTTCGATCAGATAAAACCAAGCGGGCATCATCTCGCTGCGAAAATCCAGCAGCGGTCCACACAGGATTTTCATCCCTTGTTCACAGCACCACTGGATCGTGCGGTCTGATTTTTCGAAGTCGTACCGCCCGGCTTCTTCTTCGATGATCGACCAGTTCAAACGGATCGCAGCCGTATTGAATGCTTTGACGAATCTCGCCGAATGTTGTGACCGTGTCGGTGAAGGTGGCAGAACGCTTCCGGCCAACAGTGTGCCAAGCTGTGGTTCACGCTGTTTGCGATACGCGATCGATTGCAATGCAAACGATTCGCCCAAGTCAGCGATCGCGTTCTCCAGCGTCGCGATCGCTTGCAGTGCCGCTTGGGAACAGGCACTTAAATCATTTGCCGCTTGAACCGCATCGAGAAATTGTTGCGTCCCTCGCTCAAGCAATTCGCCGAAGCGATCACTTAACGACAGGCCTGCGCGTTGCCAGGTGTCCGATTGCACACGAGCCCGGTAACAACTGCCACGTGCCAGCTCAAGAAACAGCGGGTAGGGTTTTTCCGACGGCATCAGCGTGCACGTGGAAAGCGTGCGGTATCCAAGGCCTTTCGTAGGGCAGGTCAAATACAGCTTTCCAGAAGTGTCGACCGGACGACTGATCGACAGTAAACCTTGGTCTTTCTTGTGTCGGCATTCCCAAGGGACGCCTTCGATGCCACAGATATAGGCGTCCTTCCACAGCGTCTGCTTGAGCAACAGCGTCGAATCTGGGGGAACGGCGAAATGAAACTGCCCCATGGCGTGCGCTGAACGATCCGAGACTAAAGCTGAGATGGAATCCGTTTTTCGGGTGCTCAGTTTACCCCGACTCCCGGATCGACGCGACTGGTGCAAAAACCGCGCGCAGCGCTCGCTGGCCCACTGCTCACCTGGGGGAGAACGTCCCTCAGACACATCGCGGCGCTATGGTTGTGAACACGAATCGGATCTCCAACAATGCCCACCGACGCGTCTCGTGTGTTTGTCTTCAACCGTTCGGTGGATCATGTCGAATTCGGCACCCTTTCAATTTGATGACTCCGGTGCACTGCTGGAAACCCAATTGCCACTCCCCCGCCGCAGCGGCAAGGTGCGGGACGTGTACGACCTGGGTGACGAATTGTTGGTGGTCAGCACCGACCGAATCAGCGCGTTTGACTATATCTTGCCTTGTGGGATTCCCGACAAAGGCAAGCTGCTGACCAAGATGAGCGAGTTCTGGTTTGATCGTCTGGAAGTCAAGCATCACCTGCTTTCCAGTGAGGTCCCCAAGATACTGTCCGATCAGTTCGACACTCAGCCGCTGGAAGGCCGGATCATGGTCGTTCGCAAAGCGGACGTGGTGCCATTCGAATGCGTCGCGCGGGGGTACTTGGAAGGCAGCGGATGGAAAGAATACCAAGCGACTCGCGAAGTGTGCGGCAATCGCTTGCCTGACGGTTTGACGCAGTGTGCCGCGTTGCCCGAAGCGATCTTTACGCCGGCTACCAAAGCCGAAGAGGGGCATGACGAAAACGTCAGCATCGGCCGTATGATCGCAGATGTCGGTAGCGACCTTGCACTGCAGCTGCGCGATCAGACGTTGCGGTTGTACAAAGCAGCCGCGGGATATGCAAAATCGCGAGGCATCATCATTGCGGACACCAAGTTTGAATTTGGCTTGGTCGACGGTGGTGAAGCGATTTTGATCGACGAAGTGCTCACACCAGACTCGTCCCGTTTCTGGGATGCGGCGACTTACGAACCCGGTCATTCACAGCCATCGTTTGACAAGCAGTTCGTCCGGGAATGGCTGATGGCCAGCGATTGGGACCGTAATTCACCCCCACCCATCTTACCCGCCGAAATCATCGAGCAAACCGCCGCCAAATACCAAGAGGCCTTCGACAGGTTGGCAGGTTAGGCGAACGGTTTTCCTGCTTTGGCTTTCCCAGTGCTAACCAAATTTGTGTGGGGTAGATGGCGTGACTTCGTTCCTGCGCTAGTTCCGCTCGCCGCCCAAACTTTTTTGCGGGAGAGGGGTGATTGCTACGCTGTCTCTGGTCCCAATCGACCGACGCAAAACCTCGATTCAGCACTGATCGGAGCGATTGCCATGAACCGCGACCCAGACTCCATTTCATTTGCACGCGACCAACGGGCCCGCGCCAATGAGATCGCGAACGAGGTTTGGCAAATGGTGCGTGCCCGACGCTGCGGCGATCGTGAAGCGCCGGTCCGGAGCAGCTCCCTCTCCCCCAGCCCCTCTCCCTCAAAAGCTTCGCGGCAACGTTGATCGATAAAACAACGTCTTTCTTGCGAAGCTTTCGAAGGAGAGGGGAGCCAGAATGGGTTGGCGTAGCGATGCTCTCTTGTATCGCGATCCGGTTTTGCTGCTTTGGCTTTCCCGATTCCATCCGAATTTGCGTGGGGCACATGACGTGACTTCGTTCCTACACTGGCTCCCCTCGCCGCCCAAACTTGTTTGGGGGAGAGGGGGATTGCTATGCTGTTCTGGACTAAGTCGACCGACGCAAAACCTCGATTCGCCACTGATCGGAGCGATTGCCATGAACCGCGACCCAGACTCCATTTCATTCGCACGCGATCAAAGGGCCCGCGCCAATGAGTTCGCGAACAAGGTTTGGCAAATGGTGCGTGCCCGACGCTGCTGCGGCGAAAAGTTTCGGCGTGAATACCCGATTGATCCGTACTGCACCGACTTCTGCTGCGTGGCTTTAAAACTGGTGATCGAAGTCGATGGCGAGCATCACTTCACCGAAGAAGGCCGAGCGTATGACCAAAATCGAGATCAGTATCTAAGAGAGCTCGGTTACGAAGTGCTGCGGTTTAACGGCTTCGATGTCTTGCGAGAACCAAAGCTAATTCGTGATCAGATCGCTGCGGCGATCGTCAAGCGCCGGTCCGGAGCAGCTCCCTCACACCCGGCCCCTCTCCCTCCAAAGCTTCGCGGCAACGTTGATTGATAAAACAACGTCTTTCTTGCGAAGCTTTCGAAGGAGAGGGGAGCCAGAATGGGTTGGCGCAGCGATGCTCTCTTGCATCGCGATCCGGTTTTGCTGCTTTGGCGTTCCCGACGCCAATCAGGTTTACTTTGGCGGCGTTGCTTGCCGTTTCGCTAGACGACTTTGCAGTGATGCAAAATCTCGTTTGCGGTGGCTCGGTAGCCGACATAGAAGGGGCCGAACTCGGCGTACTTAGCGCTCGCTTTGTCGAAACGCATCTTGTAGACGATGTCTTTCAAATAGTCTGGGTTTCGGCCCCACAGGGTGACCATCCATTCCCAGTCGTCGAGCCCGACGCCGACGGTGATCAGCTGCGAAACCTTTCCGGCGAACGCGATGCCGCTTTGCGCGTGCTCGGCCATCATTGCGTTTCGGTCGCTGTAAGTCTCCATGAACCAGTTCGCGCCAGGAACACGCGACTTGTTCATCGGATAGAAGCATGCCGCTGGCCAGTCCGGGAACTCCGGACGCAATCGCTGTTCATTCATCATTGGCAAGCGGCGTTCATAGGCGGCGACCTTGGCATTCAGCTCGTCGCTGCCTTCTTCGGAGCCTTCCTTAATCAGCCGAGCTCGATACTGATCGATGGTCGGCACGTACTCGCTGACTTCGCTGATCGAGACGAACGACCAAACGGCTTCGATGAATTGCCCGAGAGGCGGTGCGATCAGTGATTGATGGACCGCGTCGACTTTTGCCGGATCCGGATCCATCACAACGATCGCGAAATCCGCTTCGTGGCCGCTCAACCAATACGCTGCCAACCGCTCCGGTTTCGTTTCATCCGATGGGGCGAGTGCTTTGCGAAAGCTTTCGGCACAGCCGGGGGACAGTACGTGCGCCATCGATTCGCGGCGAAAGCGATACAGGAAGTGGCTGCAGTGCCAGCCTTTTTCTGGAATTGTCGACGGTTCAGGAAGCGGAGTGGCGTGTGGATTTGGGCGACCGGACATCGGCAAATGCAATCGTGTAAGGGAACAGCCTGGCAATGTTGCGGCGGCAGCGGGCGGAAGGCCTGAATGCGCGGCGCTGCAGGCATTAGCATCCCATGAATAGGGCCGACGCGCAAGGTGTGGTGTGCCGTGACCGGCTGGATCACATCGCCGCTTGTCGGTTTTCGCGACGGGTGACTTGAGGAAATTTTGAATCAATCTGGAAAACAGACACGGGGGGATGCTAAAAGCGGGGTCCATGCGTGTTGTTGCAAACGTGGCGGCAATTCCTTTTCCCTTGGGGCGGTCCGGCTGAGCCGATTGTTGGGCTGGATACGAAGTGAGAGGTTGCTCCGGTTGCTCGTCCGCGCGCGGAACCACTTATCTTTCCCCGGCAGATGCGGCGATACGAATCCCAGGTCGAATTTCCGGATTCTCGAGCACGCAAGGAAGCAATCGGGATGCAACGACGTCAGTTTCTCTCCCTCACGGGATCGTTGGCTGCTGCGGCAGCTGCTAATCAGGCATTCGCAAAACCACCGCACTTGGTTGAGCCGGTCCATCGGGTCGCGAATGCAAGTATCGCCCCCAACCCGCCTGTCAAGGTTTCGACGCTGGATGCGGCATTGACTCATGCGCGTCAATCGCTGGACCTCTGTCGCGAAAACGTGTCTGACTACACCGCGTTGTTAGTCAAACGCGAGCGAATCGGCGACGCGCTGGGGCCGCACGAATACATGACCGCGAAGATCCGCTGCCGCAAGGTTACCAACGGACGCGTGGTGCAACCGCTCAGCGTTTACCTGAGCTTTCTCAAGCCGTCGACAGTCAAAGGTCGCGAGGTGATCTACGTCGAAGGCGCCAACGAGGGGAACATTATTGCCCACGAGGGCGGCTTCAAAGGACGCTTTTTGCCGACCGTCCAGCTTTCGCCCACCGGTGCCCTGGCGATGCGCGGCCAGCGTTACCCGATGACCGAAATCGGGGTCGAGAACTTGCTGGTCAAGTTGATCGAGCGTGGTGAGCAAGCTCGTCATTTACCCGATGTCGAAGCTGACATGCGGCAAGGGATCAAAATCAACAACCGTCCGTGCATGCTGCTGACGGTGACTCAGCCTTCTCGCCGCCCTGACCTGATGTTCTATCAGGCCAAGGTTTATATGGACACGACGCTGAACTTGCCGATCCGCTACGTCGCTTACGATTGGCCGAAGCCTGGCCAAACCGATCTCGAAGTGCTCGAAGAGTACAACTACCTGAACTTGGAAGTGAACGTCGGGCTGACAGACAAGGACTTCGATCCTAACAACAGCTCGTACAACTTCTATTGATCAATCGATAGCCGTTTTATTGCAGGCTGGCACCGCGACACGCGTGCTTCGGGTGCCGGCCATACGACCGTTCTGAATTCCGGGTGTGGAGTTTTGGAGCGGTCGATCCTAGGACGCGATTCTTGCCGTACCGCTGCATCATGCGGGCCGGCCCAGCGTGGGTTCTCGCCACGTGATTCTGCCGAGCGCGAGTCAGCCCAGAACAGGCGGAACTCGAAAGCACTCTTCGTCTGATGCGGGGGCATTCGATAACGCGGCCTCGCGATCTAAGCCCGGCTTCAATTCGTCGACACGCCAGCAATTGTCCACGTCCAGGGCGGTCGTCATCGGTTCAACGTCGGACGTGTCGAGTTCCGAGAGCTTGTCGATAAAGCCCAGGATGCTGTCAAGTTGCGGCGCGAGATGCTCCAGTTGTTCTTGGGAGAGCTCGAGGCGAGCAAGCAGAGCAAGTTTCGCGGCGTCGTCGGTGGTCAAAGCCATGGCGAATTCTAAGCGGAGCGTTCAAAAAAAATGGCGGTGGAGAGCAGCATTCAGCATAGCGGTCAACGCTAGACCGGACGAGACGGCAACTGGCGAAGCACGCTGTCGTTCGTCACCGTCCGCGCAGCAAAACACAGCGCGGCGAAATTGAATTCGTTGCGCTGTATTGTGATTTGGCACGAAGGGCGATTGAGTTTGGCGAGGGCGCCGAACTACTTGGCGCCGCTGACGTCAAACGGCTTTGTCTTGACCGTTTTGCGGATCGCACCGCTGCGGATGCACTGAACGCAAACTCGCATCGACTTGTTTTCGCCTTCGGGGGTGGTCACGTGGACCTTTTGCAAGTTCGGGACGAACTTTCGGCGGGTGATGCCGGTGATCTTCGTACCAACACCGCCCAGGTACTTGGCCTTACCGCGGGTTTCGATGCGGTTGCCCATCTGAACTTTTTTTCCGCAAACTTCACATTGACGTGCCATGGCGCCGCTCCCCAGCGAATCTGCCGGGGCTCCTCGATTGAATCGTTAATCGTGTCTGTCTCAAGTGGCCGGCGAATCACTTTTGCCGGGACAGCTTGTCACTAAGTTGTTTTGTGAAAACAGTTTGCAGCGTATCGGTTGCGTCCGATAGAGATCGGATACACCCCGCCGTCTTGTGGTGGAGAGAGGTTGAAATCTCGATTTCGACACCGCGCGGAACGCTGCAGAGCGGCAAACTATACAAACCTTGGGCAATCGGCGAAAGAACCATTCTTGGGACGTATTGGCGGCAAATGGTTTCTTGAGCGATTCGTGGAAGATTCATAAAGAATGTCTGTCGGGTGACCGAAAATTCTTCCTAGTCGCTCAGCTTATGCCAACACGCATCGTCGTGCGACGCAGGTCCTTCCCCCCCACGCCTCTGTTGACCATCTTCGTTGAACATGTCGAACCAGCACACCTCCAACCAGCCCACCGTGTCAGCCAAGTCGCAGCTCGATTCGACACGTCGGTCGGCGATTGGTCGCCGAAGCAGCGTTTACCAAGGCCTTGCTCGTAGAGGCGTCGCTTGGACTCTGATGATCGGGCTGTTGGTTTCAGTTTCAAGTGGATGCAATGCGTTGACGGCCGCCGGATCGAAATCGATGGGCGCAGGTGCGTTGGACATCATGTCACCCAGCCCAAGTATTTTGTCACCATTCGCACGGCGTGGTTCGAAGTACCGTATGTCAGACGGCTCGGATGTGCAGCTTGGTTATGCGGCGGACGGATCGATGACGATGGAGACGTATCAAAAGATCCGCCAGGCGAAGGCACAGAACGCAGTCGTCTTGCAGGTGACGAACGATAGCGAGCCGGTACGTGTGCTGCCGCTTCCGTCTGGGCAAAACTCGGCATTCGTCAGTGAGCTGCTGACTCAGACCGGTTTGCTGAAGAAGATGAAAACAATCGAAGCGACGGTTTATCGTCCTACTCCCGATTCGATCGAAGGGGCGAAAATGGTGGTCCACTTCACTGACGAGGACACCGTCGATCCGACGACAGATTACTGTCTTCGCCCCGGGGACCGTATTCAGGTCGCCGAAGCCAGTATCACGCCGCTGCAAAGTTTGACCAATGCGGTCATGCGTCGCTAATCGTGGCGTCGCAGGCGTTGCTGCAAAATTTCGCCGCCTGATGGTATCCTGCGAAATGGTATGATAATGAGAGCTCACGATGGTCCTTTGAGCTCACGATTCATGTTATTTCGCCAAGCTGTTCTGCATCATGTCGCAAATAGTGCATTGCCCCAAATGCAAGTCCGCCGTCTCGATCCAGGCGGCCCAATCGGGGATGCGCATCCAATGTCCCAGTTGTCAAAAGGCTTTTTTGGCACCAACGGTTTTGGGGCAAGGCGGCGCATCGGCTGAAGACGAAGATTGGTTGTCGCTTGACAACACGCCGCCTGCGGCAGCAACCGGCGGCTCGGACACGGTTTCCGCTCAGCCGGTCGCTCCAAGTGGCACTCTTCCGGCCGACGATGAAGATCCATTTGTCAGCGACGACCCGTTCACGCTAGAGCCAGTCGTGGAACGCCCTACCGCCGACAATCCGTTTGATTCCTTACCCGACCTGTCGTCCTTTGGCGATCAGTTCGCAGGTAGCAATATGGCTGCGAGTCATCCGGGCAACGCAGAACCCCCGGTCGAATACGAAGACGATTTTCGCGTTCGCTGTCCGGTTTGCGAGTCAATGATTTCGGTCACTGCCTCGCAAAGCGGCAAGACGATCAAGTGTGGCGACTGTCACAGTGATGTTCGAATCGGCAAGCCACCCCGCAAGAAGCAAAAACAATCGCCTTCGCTGGAAACCGCCGCGACGTTCCGTTTCAGCGAAGCGAAGGAGGGCAAGCGTCCGAGTGACCCGATGCAGCGTAGTGCCGAACAGCTATTGGCCGAGGCGTCGCGTGAAGAACCGGACGAAGAGCAGCAACTCGCGATGGCCTTTGATGCGCCTAGCATGGTCGATTGGCTGAAGAGCGTGTTTGGGATCTTCTTGGACGTCGGCGTGCTTGTTCACTTGCTTGGGCTTTCGGTGATTCTGGCGGTTCCTGCAGCGGTGATTTCGCCATACCCGAAACTGTCGATTCTGCTGTTGCCGCTGGGGTTGCTGGGCACGACGCTGGCCGTTTCCTGTGGCTTTGCGATTTTGTTTTCGGTCGCCAATGACGCCGATCGCGTCGAAGATTGGCCGACGGTCGACCCGGCGTCTTGGTTCGACATGCTGTGGCTGGTGATTGCGGCGACGGCGATCTCGGTCGGCCCAGCCTATGTGATTTCGACCGTTTTTGCCGCAACCCCGATCATGACGTTGTCACTGGTGATGTTTTGCGTGTTCACGGCGTTCCCGATCATCTTGTTGTCGATGTTAGATATGGAAACGGTGACAATGCCGTTTTCCGCCGATGTCGCAAAGAGTTTGACCCGATGCCAAGACGACTGGGGCGTGTTTTACTTCGCCACCGGATCGTTGTTCGCGATGCTGTTCGGGTACTTCATCTTTTGTCCCGAAACGCCGATCGGTCTGGGGATCGGCATCGTCCTCGCAATCGTCGTCGTGTTCTTGTACTTCGCGATCTTGGGGCGACTGGCGGTCGCGATCAGTGGTGTCGTAGAGCTTGGATCCCTTGAAAGCCCTGCGGACGACGAAGAGCCAGCAGCGTGATTCAGTACGGTCGCGTACTGATGACGCCTTCACTGGGGCTGGATGCGGTTCCGTAAAGCCGCTTGGGAATTCGTCCTGCAAGGTATGCGTGTCGTCCAGCGATGGCCGCATGCTTCATCGCGATCGCCATTTGAACCGGATCGCGAGCGTGGGCAATCGCAGTGTTCAGCAGCACTGCGTCGCCACCAAGCTCGAACGCTTGACTGACGTCACTCGCAGTACCGACACCGGCGTCGATGATCACTGGGTAATCCGGATCGTCTTCTTTCAAGTATTCCAGGATGATCTGCAGGTTGTTCGGATTCAGTAATCCTTGGCCACTGCCGATGGGGCTGCCCGCAGGCATCACGCTTGCGGCACCGGCTTGTTTCAATCGCTGGGCGGTGACGGGACAGTCACTGGTATAGCACAGCACCTGGAACCCTTCCTTTGCCAGTTCGGTACAGGCGGCGACGGTTTCGGCGGGATCGGGGAGCAGCGTCTTGCTGTCGCCGAGCACTTCCAGTTTGACCCAATCGGCACCCGGGTTGCCGAGCGTGCGCAGGATTTCGCGTCCGAGTTTCGCGGCGCGAATCGCGTCGGCCGCCGTGTAGCAGCCTGCGGTGTTCGGAAGCAGCGTGTAGCGGTCCAGGTCGATGAAGTCGAGGATGTTCTTGCCGCCACGCTCATACAGACGCTCGCGGCGGACGGCCACGGTCACACAGTCAGCGCCCGACGCGTCTAAACTGTCACGCATCTGCTCCATCGTGTCGTAGCGACCGGTACCGACGATCAAGCGACTGGCGAGCTGGTGGCTACCGACGCGCAGCTGAGATTCGTTGTCGGAGTTTTTGCCGGGGGTGGAAGAGGTGACGGAGTCTGCGAGCGACACGTTGATTCTGGTGAGGTTGGGGAAAGTCGGTTCAGCCGCCGCCGACCAGCGTGACGACTTCGACGTCATCACCCGACCGCACGACGGTGTTGGCGTAGTCTTCGCGTGGTACGACGTCCGCGTTGACTTCGACGGCCAAATAATTCGGCGGCACGTCGACGGTGTCAAGCAACTGCTGCACGCTCATTTCGGACTCCAGTTCAACCGGACTTCCGTTGACGGTAATCTTGATCATGTTTGATACGGATGACGCGAGGACCATGGTGGCAATCAAACCATGGTAGTGGTCGGGACCGAAGTTGGTCAGGCCCGATATCGCGAAGGGGCGTCAAGGTGAGCCAGTCGCCGCTTACTCCCAGAAAACCAGCGGTTACTTTCCCGGGGTGTGACGACGACAATGGAAAATCAGCCGATGGCTAAGCGTTAAAAAGCTAGCCATCGGAAGGATTGCCTATTCAAGCGAGATGCCTTCTCAGGCCAACTCAGTCATTCGATTCGTCGAATGCGGCGTCGAAGGCACGTGTGCTGGGCGAGAAGTCCAGCTTTTTGGTGAACTGGCACGCTTCGGTTGCACCGAATTCGCGATCCATCCCGCTGTCTTCCCATTCGATCGACAGTGGGCCTTGGTAGCCGATGTCGTTGAGTGCACGGATGATTTCTTCGAAGTTCACGCCGCCACGACCGGGGCTGCGGAAATCCCAGCCACGGCGGGCGTCACCAAAGTTGATATGGCTGCAGTTGATGCCGCTCATTCCGTCCAGGGTCACAATCGCGTCTTTGATGTGGACGTGGTAGATGCGATCGGGGAATCGGCGGATGAATTTGACGGGGTCGACACCTTGCCAAATCAGGTGGCTGGGGTCGAAATTGAATCCGAATTCGGGGCGATGGTCGAGGACTTCCAGGGCTCGTTCGGCGGTGTAGATGTCGAACGCGATCTCGGTCGGGTGGACTTCCAGGGCAAAGCGGATTCCGCATTCACCGAAAACGTCCATGATGGGATTGAAACGCTCGGCCAACAGGTTGAACCCGTCGTCAATCATGCTGGGGGGAACCGGCGGGAAAGAATACAGCAGGTGCCAAATGCTGCTGCCGGTGAATCCGTTGACGACTTCGACGCCGAATTTTTGTGCCGCACGGGCGGTGTTTTTCAGTTCTTCGATCGCACGCTCGTTGACGCCCGCCGGGTCCCCGTCACCCCAGACGTAATCCGGAAGGATCGCTTGGTGGCGTTGGTCGATGTTGTCCAGGACAGCCTGTCCCACCAGGTGAGCACTGATCGCGTGGCACTGCAGGCCGGCTTCGTCGAGTGCTTTGCGTTTATTGTCGCAGTAATCGTCTTCGGCCAACGCCTTGTCGACTTCAAAGTGATCACCCCAGCAGGCAAGTTCGATCCCGTCGTAACCAAAACCTTTCGTTTTTTCCACCATTGTGGTGAACGGAAGATCTGCCCATTGACCGGTAAAAAGAGTGACGGGACGCGCCATGGAGAGCTCCGGAGGATTGATGTGATATTGGGGTGGGTGGGAAGAAAACTTGCCGCGTATTGTGCGCCGGATTCCTCTCGGCCTGCAACAACCCTAGGGCAATTGCCGAAAGACACTGAAAACACCCGTTTGACGGTGAGGTAGTGTCAATCGACGTCACCCGACAAACTCGCATCAACCCGCAGCGTTTTGCACAGGACGTCAATCCACGTTCTCTTGCCGGCTGAATTTCGTTGAGAGTCGGCCGGCTTGGCTTAGAATGGTGGCGTGTCCCGACAATCCCTGCGACCGATCCAAATTCGCTGTTGCGGATTGCCTATCGGAATTGCCACGACCTTTTCGCACTTAGCACAAATACTCAATGGCTCACAGCAACGGCAAATCAGCTCCTCCGGCTCCTCGCGTTTCACAACCGACCACCATGGAAGCGGTCAAGGATCGGCTTCGCCAAAGCTTGCTGAAAAAACGCGACGCCCTCGAGGTCGACAAGTTCTTCCGAGCTTTGGTCAAACTGGAGGGCAGCGACTTGCACATGAAAGTGGGCCAGCCGCCGATGGTGCGTGTCGGTGGTGAGCTGAAACCGCTCAACCGTGGCCCCATCGATTCGGAGGAAATGGTTGATCTGTTGCTGCCGATGATGGACCAGCGAAACCTGCTGATTTTCGAAGAGGAAGGCGGTGCTGACTTTGCATACCTCTGCGACGTCGACGGTACCCGCTGGCGTTTCCGGGTCAACATGCTTAAGTCGCTCGGCAACATCGGCTTGGTCGCCCGCCGGATCAACAACTTCATCCCCGATTTCCGCGGCCTGTTCCTGCCCGACTCGATCGAGCAACTCTGTCACTTCGAACAGGGAATGGTGTTGCTCGCCGGGGTCACCGGTAGCGGTAAAAGTACGACGATCGGTTCGATGCTGAACTACATCAACTCGATTTATCGCAAGCACATCCTGACGCTCGAAGACCCGATCGAATTTATCTTCACCGAAGATAAATGTTTGATCAACCAACGCGAGATGGGCCAAGACGTCAAAGACTTTAACATCGGGATGAAGCATGCCGTTCGTGAAGACCCCGACATCATCCTGGTCGGTGAGTTGCGGGACGAAGAAACGTTCATGACGGCGATTCACGCGGCCGAAACCGGTCACTTGGTATTCGGGACGATTCACGCGGCGAGTGCGTCGACCACCATCGGTCGTATTTTGGACTTGTTCCCCGAGGAAATGCACAACGCGATCCGCAGTGCGATCGCGTTCAATATGAAAGGCATCGTTGCCCAAAAACTGCTCAAGAGCATCAAGCCAGGTGTCTCGCGGGTGCCTACGTGTGAAGTGATGACATTCAACCCCACGATCCGGAAGCTGGTTTTGGAGGGCAAGGACGAAAAGCTGCCCGACGCTATCCGTATCGGTGCCGAAGACGGAATGCAGGACTTTACGATGAGTTTGAAAGGTCTGATCGACGACGAATTGATCGATCGTCCAACTGCGTTCGCCGTCGCCCCCAACAAGGATGCCCTCAAAATGGCTCTCAAGGGTATCGACGTCAAAGCGCCAGGGATTCTGTAAGGCCTGAAGTCTGTCGGCCAGGGATTCTGTCAGTCCGAACGATCTGTCGCGGGCGTTGGGCCGGAAAATGCCGGCCCGACGGGCGATGTTTAGCACTTTGCAAATGTTCGGATGTCGGCTTCGATGACGCCGCTACTCTCGGTAAGTTATGGTGTAGTGTGCCGAGAGGCTTACCAGTCCGCCCCCTTTTCACTGTTTCTGCATTTTAATGCCACAAGATGTTCAGCCTCAGCTTTGGCAGTCGGTCGCACCGGTCGAATTCACTCCCAAACTGAACGACAATTCACAAGCCCAGGCGTTGTTGATCGGGGCACGGCAGGGGGCTGGCTTTGCGATCGCCGCTGGGCAGGTTTCCCACGCGATTCAATCGCGAGCGACCCAAGTTCTGTTTGACTTCACCGCCGCCGGTAGCACCATCCGGTACATGATCGATGGCCAGTGGGAACAACTGCCGCCGCTCGATCGTGAAAGTGCCGACGCGATGTTGATCACGCTCAAGCAATTGTGCTTGATGAACCCCGCCGACCGCCGAAGCGCACAGTCCGGCGCGGTCAAAGCGAAACTGAAGAAAGAAAAGTACGAGGTCCTGCTGCAATCGCAAGGCGTTCCGACTGGTGAGCGTGTTCTGATGCGATTGGAGGCACAGCAAGTTCCGTTCGAGACGCTTAGTGATCTTGGCATGCGTGACAAAATGGTCGCGACGCTGAAACAGCATCTCAACTCCGACGGCGACATCGCGTTGCTCACCGCCCCCAAGGGCGAAGGCCTGACAACATCCTGGAATATCGCAATTGGCGCGGCCGACCGTTTGGTGCGTGACTTTCAATCCTTCGAGGAGCAGTCACGGCCGGAACCAGAAATCATCAACATCAATCCGAACTTCTACGGCGGATCGACTGGGCTGACACCTTACGAAGCGTTGCGTAAGGCGATCTTAAAAGAGCCCGATGTGTATATGTTTCCCGATCCGGTCGATGGCGAAACGTTCTCCATGGCACTCGACCAAGTCGAGAACTTGGACAAGAAAATTGTCACCCGGATGGTTTCCAGCAACGCCGTCGAAGGATTCGCCCGGTTGGTTGCCCAATACGCCGATCAACGCCAGCGAATCGCAAGTCGCGTTGCCTGTGTTCTTGGTCAGCGATTGGTTCGCCGACTTTGCGATAACTGCAAGATCGGTTTCCAGCCGCCACCGCAATTGCTACAGCAGCTCGGCATCCCGCCGGGACGCGTCGCGTTGTTATACCAACCGTTTATTCCACCGCCGCCAGAACAACAGGTCGACGAAAACGGCCGACCCGCGCCGATCACACCGTGCCCAGTTTGCCACGGGCGTGGCTATTTCGGCCGAATCGCAATCTTCGAGTTGCTTATCCCCGGCCCGCAGCTCCGCGATGCGATCACCAAAACCCAAGACATGGGACGGCTAAACGGGATCGCAAAGTCGGAAGGTTTCCACGGCGTGCAAACGGAAGCCGTGTTGACGGTCGCTCGCGGATTGACGAGCTTGGATGAATTGAAACGAGCCTTCGCTAAAAAGGCATAGTCCGCTGTCGTTTCGCTAATTCGGTTCCGATGGTTTCCAACGCGCGACAACCGTCGGAACGGCGGGCGGGAGCTGGGGATGATTCGCATCAATCAGAATGTCAAAACCACTTTGACGTAACCGTTCGGCGGTCCAAACAGACCGGTGGCATTCGTAAGGATTTCCGTGTGCCGCCCCCTGCTCCATCGCCGCGTCCGGCGTGATCACCAGCAAGCTGCCCCGCGGGCCGACCAAGTTCATCGCGGCCCGCAGGACCAACTCGGCATCGGTGTCTTCGAAGTGCTCGATCACGTCGCCAATCAACACCATGTCATAGGATTGTTGGTCGAGCTGGAGGTGTTCGCGTATATCACGAACAAACACCACGTCATACAAGTCCCACGCGGGATTTCGATAAGACGCCCAAACCTCCACCCCGGACACGTGTGTTTTCCATGGATGGACTCCAAGATCCAACCATTGACGCACGGCGACACCCATCATCCCAAAGCCCATTCCCAAGTCGAGGACGGTTTTCGGTTGCTGGTGAATCAACTCCGTCGCGAGCGTCGGGATCGCCATGTAACTACCGATCGGCATCGCATTACCCCTGCGGATTCTGGCGTTGATGTTTCATCCAAAGATCCGCAAGCAAGTCCTCGTAGTTGCGTGCCATTTCGCTCGCATAACCGAACTGTTCTGCCAGTTCGAAGCCGCCTTGGATGATCGCTTGACGAAGATTGGGAAAGCTCGCGAGCTTTTCGATCGCGGCAGAAATCTGTTTGCTTTCGGGGGCGACAACCATCCCATTGACGCCATCGGTGACCAAGTCAGCAACCATCCCGTATGGTGTCCCGATGACGGGGACGCCTGCCATCATCGCTTCCATTGCGACCAGTCCATAGCCTTCGAATCGCGATGGCATGACTAACGTGTCCATTGCCGCATAGTGGTCACCCAAATCACCATTGCCTTCTGTGATGACGAAGCGGCCGGGGATCCGTTTCATTGCCGTTTGCAACAAGCCATCTAGCATCGGCCCATATCCGACCAGTAGGACTTTGACATGACGTGGCAAACGGGCGACCGCATCAAGAACCAGATTGGGGTTTTTCTCTTCACTGAACCGTCCGACGAACCCAACGACAAAATCATCATTCGAAAAGCCAAACTGTTCTCGCGAGACTGCTTTGGGGCGAGTGCGAACGACGCGGTGTGGGTCGACTCCGTTGAGGACAACAGATACCGGCCAGCCCTCGCAAACTTCATCGCGAACATGGTCGGTTACCGCAATGATGTGGTCGATCGCGTCACCGACTTTCGATAGTCGATCGCGTGTGTAGGCCGCATCACCGTGGGCGACAAAAATCGAAATCGGCGGCGGTGATTCTTTTAGCCACTCGCACACCGCGAGCGACTGTGGACCGGGATCGGAGACAAACAGAATGTCACAGTCGCGGGCGGCTTGTTGCACGCTTTCACGTCCGCCGATTTCGACAGGCATTCCCATCCGGCGAACTTGGCGAGGGTCAATCCAATCAGTGATGATCACACTTCGCAAAAACTGCAATCGCGCAGGGTTGCTGTAACGCGCCAACGCTGCCAACCAGTATTCGATTCCCGCGGGAATCAACGCGGCATTGAGGTGCGCAATTTTTAGCGGTCGGCCAACCGGCCAAGTATCGTCGCTCGCCAATTCTAGGTCTGAAACGCTACCAGGAAAGGAGCGGAATCCCAACGACGCGGAACGCTGGTAAATTGCACTTGGTTGGTAGTATTGGCTGTTCGAATCGAAGCTTGGATCAAAGTTCAACGACCGATCATACATTGAACTTTCCGGCGTAGGACCGGGGTAAATGTAGCCTCCATACATCGAAGTCTCATACATCGATCCACTCGACATCGATGCTTCGCTGATCGGACCATCATTCAATGTTCGGCGGTAGAAATCATTAAATTCAGTCGACTCTTGAGAGCCTTCGCCAGAGAGTTGCCAAGACATGGTGCCAATCACTTTGGTAGGAATTGCTGTCTGTTACGGCAGCCAGTTTAGCCACCCTGCGCAAATACACCGGCAATATTTCCCGATTCACCTTCGATCGGCACCAAATAGTCCGGCGAGTCTGGCAGGACGGATTGCAGTTTCGATGAATCCAATACCGAAAAATATTCTTTGATAATCGGTGTTAAGATCGATCGTGTTTCGACCCATTGGTTTTCGGCGCACCATTGAAAGTAGCGTTCGATATCGCCACTGATCGTATGGAACTGCGTCGCGTCGGCGATCAAGTTGTCGTCGAACCGTATGTCTTGATCCAAATCCGAATCATTGAAGTATGCGGCAACATCGGTTTGTGAGAGTGTATTGAATCGCACAACGGTGCGTTCGGCACATCGCGCGATTGGAAAGAGAAAGCTGATCCCGCCTCGTGACCGCGACATCCAATTGCGTTCGACGAGGATCGATCGAACTTGGCCTTGAATCACGACCGGTATTCCATAGTCGATCGATTCGGCTCGAATTTGGTTGTGATGAACATGCAGGTGACGCACTGGTGGTTCACTCGGGTCATGCGATCCGATGACGACGGCGACCGCTCCGGCATCAAACTCACAATCTTGGACCTGCATTGGTTCGTCTTCTGATCCGGACGCGCCCAAATCAAATCGAATTTGACCGACACGGTGAGTCTTGGGGTTCTTGGAGACAAGATGTAGATTTTGGAGAGTGAGGCCTTCACATTCGCCAGAAACATGAATTGCCAATTGGATACTGGATGCCTCAACCGTAACCCCGTCGAGCTGGACGCGTTTCACTCCGTTGATTTGTAACACCGGTTGATCAAGCGGGCCCAGAAGTCGGCATTCAGGCGATCCCTCAATCCGCAGACCTTCGAGACGATTGCTTTCGTTGATTTGGAAAGGGCCGAAATGAATCCCGTCGGAAAGACGAATCACGGTGTGTGGCGCCGCGATCGCAAGTGCTTCGCGAAGAGTCTCTGCTTCCCCGCCATCCGGATTCACCTCGATGATTCCGTCATCAAGTCGATCGGGGACGGCGGTATCGTTGGAGGCTGGGACAGCTTCGACTGTCGGTCCGCTGGTGTCGCGATTGGGTTCCCACCACCAATGCCAGATCCCAGTGCCGATTGCCAAGCAACCGAGTGCTAGAAGGACTGCGGCAGCCCGTTTGAGAGCTTGGTCAGACGAATTCTCTTTGGCCGTTTGACGGCGGCGGATGGTTGTCGCGTCTTTGTGGGCTGGCATCCGTTGTTGGTGTGACTGTGCGGACCACTGCAACAATAAATCGGCAACTTGTTTCGCGGATCGAGGACGGCCTTTTGGCGACTTGCAAAGCAGCGTCGACATCAAGTGATCAAATTCGGGTGGTATTCCATCAACAAACGACGAGACCGGCGGTGGGTCAAAATTTTGCACACGGTTGGCACTTGCGTATGACGAGCCCGCGTGGAACGGACTGGATCCGCGAAACATCGAATACAGGACACATCCAAGGCTGAACAAGTCACTTGCCGGGGTCAGTTCTTCGCCTTCGACCTGTTCAGGCGACATATAGGACGGCGTTCCCACCATATCGCCCATGCTGGTCAAGTCCGAGTTCTCGACCAGCAGCCTGGCCAGCCCGAAGTCCGACAATTTCACGCGCTGAATACCGTCTTCCAGCATGATGTTTCCGGGTTTGACATCACGATGGACAATTCCATGGCGATGAGCCGCGGCCAGCCCCGAGGCGATTTGGGCGCCGATGCGGAGTACATCTTCCAGACACATTGGTGCGTCATGGTTGATGCGATCGGTCAGGGACTGACCGTCAACGAACTCCATCACCAAGAACGGAATGCCGTCTTTCTCGGAGACTGCATGGATGGTTACTACGTTCGGATGATTCACACTCGCTGCGGCGCGAGCTTCACGCAAGAATCGTTTCTGGGCCCGCTCGCTGGTTATCAGCCGCTCTGACATGACCTTGATTGCGACGTTGCGATGCAATTGCTCATCAAAAGCGCGTGCAACGACACCCATCCCTCCGAATCCGACGATGTTGAGCACTTCGTAGTGCCCGAGTCGGCCGATCGAATCTTCGCGAGTGGGCGGTTCCAGTTTGACTGGCATGCGGGTCAACGCATCCGATTTTCGTGAACCTGACATCTGCGTTGGTTCATTGCTACCGCTCAGTGCCGACGTCAAAGGTGTTGCCGGACGGGGCCGATCGGGATCTTTGGGCGTTTTCTGCAGCTCGAAGTCAACGGTATCGTCACGGCTTGCGTCATCCGGTTCAGATTCGTCGAGTGGTTGAGTCATGGTCTGGCTCACAATTTGGAATCGATCTGCTTCGGGGTGCGGTCGATCGGTCCACGACGATGCCCTTCCTTTGGGTGTGCAGGCTTGTTGGGCCGTCGCAATTTCAGGGCGACCTAGCCAGTTCGGGGCCAACGCGATCGGGCGAGCGGCGAGGTTGAACTCCCCACCGAGGATGGATTATAGCCATCAGCGGGATCTCTTTCAGGGTGCGGGGGGGAATCAAAACTCCATCCCGCATCCTGATGATTCTCGAGCATCGGCTTTCGCATCGCGAAAGGAGCGTGCTTTACTGCTTCTTTTGCGTCCCGGGATCTCTGCGGTTTCACAAATTCCGACGTTTGAGGCCCGTTTCGACGCTCCAGAAACGACGAAAAACGCGGTCGTATGGTTTCGTTTCGCTGAATGAAAGGGAAATGAACAAACGCGGCGTAGGGAGGTTGACGAGAGACGAACTTTCTCGGAAACTTCTCCGTCCAGTGACCACGCGGCCGTGGCGGAACTGGCAGACGCGCTAGGTTGAGGGCCTAGTGGGAGTTAATCCCGTGGAGGTTCGAGTCCTCTCGGCCGCATCGAAGAAACCCCGTGACAAGCGGGGTTTTTCATGCGCGGTCCGCTCGTCGGTGCCACGCCCGTTTTTCATGACTTGGCGGGGCAAAAATTCGTGTCGCTGCAAGCGGCGAAGCGATGAAAACGCATTCGCCTTCTACCGAAACTTCTTTTCGAAAGTACTGTCGAACCGGTCGCTTGCCAATCGACCAAGTTCCGGTGTGTGACCGCTTCTGATTCTCGCTCTTAGGCACCGGACGAAAATGAAAGCCGCAGATTTGATTCGAAACGTTTTGAACATGAACGAAGTTCACTTGGCCATCATCGCCGACATGCGTGAGACGCCGCTGGTGCAACCGACTTCGCTGGGCGGTAACCATCCGCTCTGGGTGATTGGTCATTTGGCGATCGTCGAAGAAATCTTTCGTTCCATGATCACGGGAGAATCGACCACACTGAATCAGTGGCATGAACTGTTCGGCGCCACAACAGTCCCATCAAGCGACGCGTCCAAGTATCCAGAATTCGACACGTTGATGGACGAGTACAAAAAACAACGGGCACTGAATCTGGCAATGCTCGACGGCCTCGCCGAATCGGACCTGGAGCAACCACTCCAATCGCCGCCGCCAGGAATGACAGAAGAAATGATCGCGCAGTTCTTTCCAAACGCGGCAACGACGCTGTTGGTAATGACCAACCATTTCGCATTTCACTGCGGACAAGTTGCCGATGCACGACGCGCCCTCGGCAAAGCTCCACTGATGTTCTAGCAGCTTGTTGCTGCCCCAGCAGTGTCTGCCGAGCCTGAAAGGCGGCACTGCGTTTTTTCAGACGGCGAAGGCAACGTCGATCGATTCTCTAAAAAGAAGGAATGATAAATGGCAAAACCAAAGATTGCTCCGTGTATTTGGCTGGATGGGCAAGCAGAAGAAGCAGCGACTTTCTATACCTCGCTATTCGCCGATTCGTCGATCGACTATGTGATGCGTTCACCCATTGATTGGCCAGGCGGACAAGTAGGCGATGTACTGTTGGTCGAATTCACGATCGCTGGCATGCGAATCCAAACACTCAACGGCGGCCCGCAAAAAGAATTCAACGAACGTGTCTCGCTGTCGGTTGATTGCGCCGATCAAGCCGAAGTGGATCGGTACTGGAACGCACTCACCGCCGATGGCGGAGCCGAGATTGTCTGTGGCTGGTTGCAGGACAAATACGGTGTACGTTGGCAAATCGTTCCCGAGCCGTTCACAAAAATGTTGCTCGACGAAGGCAATGAGAAACGCAATCGAGCGATGCGAGCGATGAATGGAATGACCAAGCTCGATCTCGCCGCACTAAAAAACGCCTTCGATGGTTAGTTGCTGGAGTCTAGGCTTTAGCCGATTTTTACGTCTCCCCTGCAAAATCGAGAGAGCCAGCGTCGTCACGAATTTATAATTCAGGTGGATCCCAAGACTTTCCGTAGTCGTGAAGTGGATACTGTTTCCATACTTCCAAAGCACGTTCACGTCCCTGTTCCTGCAGGTAATCACGTGCGTTGCAATACGGCCAGTCGGTCCATTTCTCGACGTAGCCATGATGAACAGCGTTGTGCAATACATAGTTCACAGAGGCGTAAAAATGTCCTTCCGATTTCATCGCCGTTTCAGCGACGTTGTGCCAAACTTTTCGCCCTCGCTGCTTGTCATCACCATTCCAATAAAACGATGTTCGGCCGTGCAATTGACCAATCGAACGCAACATTGCTGTCAGATCAGTGGTATTCAACTAATACATGGTAGTGGTTTGGAAGCACACACCAAACGAATACTCGATCGGCGTGCTGGTTGATGACTTCCAGCAAGTCCGATTCAAATTCGCCAATCCGTTCAGGAGAGCTACCAATGATTGGGCTGTGTTCAAAGCACGCTGCAGTCAGCATGTAGAGCGAGGTGCAATCAGATTCGATATGCGGCACGCTGTGGCAGGGGTGATTCCGTCTTCGGCGGTCAGCCAATACCTCCGCGCGTTGCTGGTATGATAAACGCCGCCAACGGTACATAGTCGAAGAGACTCATCTCATTTGATGACTTCTGATTTCGGACGAAGACCTTCTCAGTTTATCAGCATCATCGAATGATTGGGGATTCGAACAGGGCTGGCGATTGAGGAGAGCAAAAAATCGGCTAAAGCCTAGACTCCAGCGGTTAGTTGCTGGGTTTAAAGGATGCGACCCAGCGGCGATTGGTTGCTAAAATCTCATGCACGATGTCGAGCACCTCGTCCTGATGGACTTCGTCATGTTCAAGCTCGTGTTCGAGCAACTCTAACTTCTTGCGGATCAAATAACCTTGCATCTGCTGGTATCGGCGAAGCGTGCCACGGCGCAAAAAGGTACCGACTTCTAGTTTGCGACTCCAATCTTCCCAAACCGGCAACCAGAACAACGCATGTTCGGTATTGCCGCTCATTGAAGCCGACAAGCATTCTGCTCGCGCGATCGAAATTTCCGCCAAGCATTCTTCGGTCGATGGATAGTACGCAAAGCACGCGACGACGCTAAAGGCAACCAAGCCCGATAACATTGTCGTCCCCATCACACTTCGTGGGACAACACGGTCGAGTCCGCCGGCGGCGGGACTGGCCGATAGTTTTGATTCATCTAAACCAAGGATTCGAAGCAACAGACCGAAGGTTCCAAGCAGAGCGATTCCGACGATGGAGAGCGTCTCCGCTAGGCCGCTGTTGTTCTCAACCGTTTCCCAAAACGTTCGCCATGCATTGTCGTGATAGTCGGACAGAGGGTTGGAGTAGATATCAAAGGCGTGAGTGTGACCTGCGGGTTGAATTCCGGGTGGGATCAACGGCTGATTCATCACATACGAAAGCGACAAGACGATTGTCAGCAGCGATGTGCCCCAGATCAACGTTGGCTTCCATCCAAATTGCGACCCAAACCAAACGATCGTTGCGAGGTTCAATCCTGTTCCAAGGATCAACAATGCGAATGCGGCGCCTGGGGAATTGCCGTGTTGAAACATCATCCCCAGTTGCTCATCGCCAGCATCGGAGTCGCGTAGGCAGGCACCGCGACTCCGGTCATTGTTAGCGGTGCCCATGGATCGGATTGTTCGACACTCGTTTGCATCGAACCGAACGGAAGCACAGCCGCGAGCGCGAATAAACCGAAGAGCGCCAACGCGACAGAGAGCATCGTCAGCCCTGTCGTTTCTCGGCCGAGCTGCATCAGCATCGCTGCCAGTCGACGTAGTCCGATGACGTGCAATTCGTCAGGGACGCTTGGCGACGCACTCGTCAGCTTGGAACGTCTGTCGATCGCGTCCCAGACCAAACCCAAAACGGTCACGATCAGCAGCGATCCGGCTGCGAACAGGATGATGACCAAAGGGCGGCTTAATGTCAGCCCGTAGAGCAGCGAAAGCGGATTGAAGAGCGGTGCCGAAAGCGCAAATGCTGACATCGCACCAGGTTTAATTCCGGCGCGACGCATTTCACGAAGAATCGGTAATACGCCGATCGAGCATACCGGTAACAGCATCCCGATCAACCAGGATTGCGGCAGTTGTCGAATCGAGTCGCCGCCAAATAACCGGCGTGTGCCGTTTCGGCCAACGTAGTAACGAAGGATCGCGGCGATAAACAGTCCGACCAATAGCGTTGGCGCGGCTGCGCAGAAGCCTTGGACAAATCGTGTGAAGCCGCCGACGAAGAGTTGAACTGCTGGGTTCATGACGAGTTTCCTGTTGGGAGTTCGCTCGCTTCAACCGTTGTGTTTTCAATGGCCAGGCTGGTGGCGGCGCGATCGATTAAGTCGCAAAAGCGGAGCACCGCGTCGCGATCCTCCGGAGTAAGAATCGCCTCCCGCGTATCGAGCCGTTTCGTCAGGGCAGTGCTGGCATCGGCGATCGGGATCCACTGCCGTTCCGTCAGTTCCGAGTCGGCTGCGAATTCTGGTCCCCAGCTGACCAACTCTCGAATTCTGTCGATCGATGCAGATTTCTCCCCCGAAGCATCTTTGGTCGCATCGAGTTCTTTGCGAATCTTGCGAGACACGTCTGTGAGGTCGTCTGGCCAATGCTCGACAACCAGATGGTCATGGTCGAAATGTGACTGGTGATCTCGATCATCCGATGTGCAACCTGCGGTCAGCAACGCGCTGACGAGAACACCAACGATTGAATAGATGCTTCTCGTGCCGCTCATGCCCCGTACTCCGGTGCGGCAACGGTGTGTAATAGGCGATCAATCACGTCTTCGACCGCTTCACCATGTGTTAACAGTCGGACCGAAAGCACCGGTCTGGCAACATCAACGACATCGGTTGGGGTCACAAAGCGACGCCCTTGAAGCATTGCCCAGCCTTGCGCGATGGCTTGCCAGTGCAACATGCCACGCGGACTGACACCAAGCTCGATCGCCGGATCGCTACGTGTGGCTTCGACCAAGTCAATCAAGTAGTCACTGACGCGAGGGTGCACCTCGATGCCCTGAGTTTCATCTTGAAGCTCACGAAGTTCTTGGAGCGTCAACGGCGATGTCGAGTCGGTGATCGAATGTGTTTGGTCGTTGCCAGCAGACTTGATTTGGCGACGGAGGATTTCACGTTGTGCTTGCCGATCCGGATAGCCGATTCGCAGCTTGATTGTGAATCGATCGAGTTGGGCTTCCGGTAGCGGGTAGGCCCCGAGCGAGTCGATCGGGTTTTGGGTCGCGATGACAAAGAAGGTTGGCGTCAATGGATGGACTTTACCGTCGATCGAAACTTGACGTTCCGCCATCGCTTCCAACAAAGCACTTTGCGTTCGAGGCGTTGTACGGTTCAGTTCGTCGGCAAGCAGTACATCTGCGAAAACAGGACCGGGATGAAACTCGAATTCACGGGTTTTCTGGTTGAACATACTGAAACCGGTGATGTCCGCAGGCATCAAGTCCGGCGTGCACTGGACACGCGACAATCGTCCATGTAGTGCGTCAGCGATCGCTTTGGCGAGTGTCGTTTTCCCGGTTCCTGGCAGGTCGTCAAGCAACAAGTGCCCTCGGGCCAATAGGCAAGCGATCACCAAGTCAATCTGGCGTTGCTTTCCAAGAAGCGTGCCACAGAGACGGTTGCGCAGTTGCTGCAGTCGCTCTGGCGAAGTCAGCGGCGATATCGTTTCTGAAGTCGTGGTTGGACTCATGATGTTGGGTGGGCTAAAAGTCTTGCGAGAGTGCGGCGATCGAGAGTGCGAACGAGTTGTTTGGCCGCTTCGGTGCAGATTGATGGGGCGTTGTCACTGGCGCTGGAGCCGAATGACAAGTGGTCGGCGATGTCACAGAATTGCATCGCGTTGGAAAGAATTAATTGATCGCTTTGTGTCAACGATCGAATCCATTCACGCTGTGTCTGGCCGATCATTCGGGGCATGCCAAGCATCCGGGCTCGCGATTCAATGGTTCGAATCGCCAATCGATATTTGTGTCGCGGGGACATCCAGCATGCCGCTTTCCACCGGGCAACAAGACATACATCGATCCACCGCTGACGCGTGAATACAACCATCAATGTGATGCAAAGCGTCATCAATCCGTGCGGCCAATACATGGCCGCTGCTTGTCGCGAACGTAGCCAGAGTGACGCTTTGAAGTCCGGTGCGATATACCCGGGCGTGGCTTCGATCTCGAACCAGCGTCCATCGTCAAGCTGGACTTCGGCCCAGACGTGGACGTCGGAAGGCAAGACTGACGCGTGTCCGGCTGCGAATTCAAACGAATCCGGCCGCACATAGAACCCTGTAACCAGCCGAGACCGAAGGCCTAGGTGACGTGCTGCCACTGCGGCTGCCGTGGCGAACAAGTGGTCTCCACCACTTCGCGACTGCACAAAGCGTTGCAGCGGAACGCCATCACGAGGCACCGAAGCCCGATCAAACGTGAATTCGGATCGTAGGTACTTGATCACCGCATCCAGTTTCTCGTAGTCGCCTGACAGGTCTCGGGTGATTGAGTGTGTCAGCTGTTGCCAGTCACTTTGTTGTGAATCGAGCGATGCGTGTTGAGCCGTCAAGCCACTACGAATGTCATCCTCGCTGATGCAACCACAGGCGAGGTGAAACACGGTCAACGGTGGAACTTTGTCACGGCCCGGCATCTGAAAGCAACCGTCTTCCGCGATTTCAAAGAAGTCTGCGCGGTTGATGTCTTTGACATGTAGTCCTGCGGTCATCATCGGCGCTGGAATTCTGGGTGAATCTAATCGCAAGACTTTGACAAGTCCGACGGAGATTTCGCCGGTGTTGCGCCACGACTGTGAATTCGGATCAAAGAACCAATCGTTGCCGTCAATCGTTGAGTGATGAACCCGATTGGCTGATTCGTGATCGGACGAAGTCCAGACGATGCCATCAAATTCGTCGTAGCGATGTAATGCCAAACGAATCCCGGTCGGGCCTTCCCATTGCAAAACACTGTCGTTGACGACGTTGTCAAAGTGATTGTGTTCCTGTGGCGCCGAACGGTCGGTGGAGAACGAGCTGCTGCCCTGCTCGCTTTTGGACGTCTGTTCGTGTGAAGGGATAAGGTTTTGATTTGCGAGAGCCTGCCGCTGTTCGTACTTCGTTCGCTTTTTGGGCTCGCCAACCATGTCATTGAACATGTCAAACAGTGACGATTCGGTCGACTCGATAAAGACATCCGTATCCACAGCGCCAAAGGACTCTGCGTGATCCTTTGCGGCGATCGCGGCGTCACCAGTGCCGACACCATTTCGCGCGGCAGGATCCGACCACTTTGATCCGCCACTGGTCGGCATTATTCCGAGGCCAAGCTTGCTCGTATGAAGCGTATGATGTTTCGCGTAATAGGCTGTTCCAAATAACAGAATCGCCGAGAACAAAACGGCAGCGGGGCGATTGATCGTCGAGCGGGTTACGCTTTCTGGGATTGCCAGATCCAGTCGTTCCCAGCGGTTTGCGATCAGATGCCAAACACAGCCGACCATCCAAAGCAGCGGAAAAACGAAAGCGGATCGATCGTCGCTGATTGAACTTGAAAACAGGACCAAAAATCCACTGATAACAACTGACAAGCCGACATAGCGAGGTTTGATTGTTTGACAAGCAAGCGCCAACGCGAGGCAGCCCAGCGTGGAAAACGCGGTCAGTTCGAATGCGACCGGTTGTCCGAGGAATCTTGCTAGAACGCCAAACAGAACGGGTGCCGATGGGATTGCGATCACGCAAACACGGCGGACACGTTTGCTTCCAAGGAGGCTCGCCAACAGCAAAGCTGTGATCAGTATCGCTTCTGACCACAACAGCGATTGCAGTTCGGCTGGGGCACGAAGTTGAAAAACAGATGCGATCGAAACGACTGCTAGAAATACCGATTCGAGCAGCCTACGCGACTTGAATAGCATCAGCTCGCTCCGTCCAGAAGGTGCTCAGTTGTCGGGCCAAATCATCCTGCCGATCGATCGTGTGATGGCGATGGGATGCGGTGCGTCGATGTGCGCTGTTTAGATCCATGGTGCAGAGCACTGGATTGCCTTCCGCATTCGACGAAATCGTGATCACGGTGGCGGCATTTGCAGAGAACGAAATCAAATGTTCCGGACGCGGTCTAGCGGACGCGAACAGGGCTTGCTGCGATCGCGAACGATCGCCCAGCAATGGAACCTTTGCGAGTTGATCAAGGATTTGAACGCGACCTTGATAGCCACGACGCGGGACGAATGCCTTGGAACCGATTTCGACCTGCAAGGGAACTTGCGATTGATGCAAATTAACCAACAGGCTTGCCGCGACCCGAATGCGATCCGAAAGAGCCTCGGGTGATGCGCCGCATGAAGTGTCAACAGACACGACGACTTGAGGACATTGCGGTGCACCGCGTTCGGTGACGATCAGGCGTTCATTGCGTGCGGTAGCGACCCAGTTGATATGCTTGATCGAATCACCGGTTTGATAGTCACGTACACCAGTGAAGTCGCCTCGCATCCCTCTTCTCTGTCCGTTGCCTTCCTGGGACAAGACGCTTCCGCATGCAGCAATTCGACCTCCAATGGGATAGACCTTTGGCCAGACTGTGATGCCAACCGCTTTCGTCAGCGGTTTCTTCGCCGTCCAAATCCCAAACGGAAACGCACAGGTGATCAATGTCACCTCGGTCGGGTACAGCCCCCGTACTTGTGGATGAGCCTCGAATCGGTAGGTGCTGCGAGAGCAGCCACGTACAAACGCCAACGCCACGGTCGGCATCGACTGGCCATCGAGAGGTTGCTTTTGTTGTTCAAGAAAACCATCGATGGCGAGTCCCCAAACGGGAATTGGCAGTCGATTGGTGACGGTCAGCGTGAACTGGCAGCATGAGTCTTCGTGGACGCGGTCCTGGTCCGGAGAAAGCTCGCACTGGACAGAACGAACCGCGACCCAAGGCCATGCCATTCCGACAACAAGAAGCGTCAACAGACAAGCTGCCAGCGTCCAACCGATCGGCGAGACCGAATGACCGATCAGTGCCGATGCTAGTGTCGCACAACAAAACCAACCGGCTGGTTCTTTTAACCAATACAAAAAACGATTCGCGCCAGGGCAATAGTCGGTCGTCAGCAAACGCACCAACCAGTGATTGCCTTTGGGCGCATCATGGACCATGGCCATGAGAGCGTACCTCAGATCAAACGACAACAGCTGCAAAACCAAACGGCTTCGCCCGACCAAATCGGTCAGGCTGTTGCGTTCGATGGCGGTCCACGCAGAAAGTTGTCGTCGCTACGAACTGCAATTGCGGCGACTCGCTCAGCGACACGACCTGAAAATTCAGGTGCGGTCGAGTCAGAAACCTCCACGCTTGGCAATAGGAGCATGCCCCATCGCGACGTGTAGAAACTCTGGCAGATGCTGCAATGTTCCGAATCATGCTGACTCGGTGATTCCGAAGGAGTCGAGTCCGCAAACGCTCTCGCCCGACGTTCCCGAAGTTCACGCAACGAAACCGACAAGTCGCGTTGGCAGTGGTCAGTATCGGCGAGATCGCAATCGCGATGCGAAGAAGTGACGTCACAGACGTCCGAGCAGCAACAAGTGTTTGACTGCAGGCATCCGACATGCACCAAACCGGCAATGTTGCTGGTCAGCAACACCACGATGGTTGTCCAGGTGAGCAGGTGGCGGAATGCGTTCAATGGTATGCCGGCAGTGATTCGCCAGTGAAGCGATTGGCAGTTGCATGCCACCCACCAGGGAGTGCAGGCGGCTGCCTTTCGGAGAGCTGTCTGGGATTCTGGTCCGACCAAGGAACAAATCCAGTTTCGTCGGCTCGTTACGAAACGTCAACGGATCAGGTTCGTTCGCGGCCCGCAATCTCGGCAAATTCATCGATTCACAACGAAGATCATGCTGAAATTCGGCGGACAGAATCTACTCGGGGCTTATACGATCAACGACTGACCGCCGTCAATCCACACAGGGGATCCGGTGATGTGCCCGCTGCATCCGCTCAAAAGAAACGCGGTTAATTCAGCGACTTGATGTGGCTTTCCATATTCACCGCGAGTTAATGGGATATCACCTTCGGGGTACTCGACTGGCGTTTCAATCTTTTCCAAGTCGTCCCGCTCCGTTTTGGCGTGAATCCCTGAAGTGATTGCCCCGGGGCAGACAACGTTGACGCGAATGTTCGACGGTGCCAGTTCGAGGGCCAGCATCTTTCCCAGTGCGTACTGCCCTGCTTTGCTCGACGCATAGGCCGAGGCACCTTCGTTGCTGAACGTGCGAGTTCCGTTGATCGAAGACATGATCACGATTCCCCCACGGCCAGCGTGGCGCATAAAAGGCACACTGAAATGGATGGCCAAGTACGTACCGGTTAGGTTGACGTCGATGGTGCTCCGCCACTCTTCGGGTGACATCTCGTCAATCGGCGTCCATGTCCCATTGGTACCCGCGTTAGCTACCAATCCGGTCAATTTCCCAAAGTGCTCCACCACTTGCTCGATCGCGGTCTTCATCTCGGTTTCATCGGTGACGTCAGCCACAACCAACATCGCCGAGCCGCCGTCGCTTTCGATTTCGTCGACGACATCCTGAAGTTCCCGCTGGTCCCGAGCCAGGACGGCCACCCTGGCTCCACAATCGGCGCAGCATTTTGCAATGCCAGCACCGATGCCTTCACTTCCGCCAGTCACCAAGATCACTTCATCACTAAGATCAATCTTCATCCGGTTGTCCAATCAAGCAGGTGGCTCTCGTTACTCTTTGGTCGATCGAGTCGACCGGTCAGCTGTCAGGCAGACTAGCACTTGCATGCGGTTTCGAAGTCTTTGACTTGACGTTCCGCTTCTTCCTTCGCGATGCCGTAACGCTCTTGGACACGTCCGACAAGTTCTTCACGGTGACCATCGATTCGATCGAGGTCGTCATTAGTAAGATCGCCCCACTTCTGTTGGGCTTGGCCTTTGACCTGTTTCCACTTTCCTTCGATTTGATCCCAGTTCATCGTATCGCCTTTGGTTTAGAGGTTTCGTTCGTGCGAGACATTCGCACTGGAAACTGGCGAGTACGCATCTGACGGACCAAACGGCGGATGACCTGATCCGATCGTCGACCCGATTGCTTGTTTGACTGAGAAATCAGAACGTTTGGTGCGATTTGCCTTCGAAACTTTGTTCAGCCCAACCCCAATGAGATGAATCCGATCGAGCCAGTGAAGCTGCTCGGTCGGACGGAAACCGGTCAAGCTGTACGCTGCCCCGTTTGTCTTGAGCAACTCTGGGCTAGCTGAAAGCGACTTTGACCCGAAGCGACTCTGCATCAAATGGAGGGGTTGTTCTTCGTGTATCCCAGGATGTCATTGAGGGTGTACGGACAGCCTCGTAGTATTTGTATGATCACTTGATTAATCTTCCACGTGCCAGTTGGGGATTCAGGTTTGCCGTGTCTGCCCCACATCGGCGGGCCTCCCAACTGGTGTTTTCAGCATCTCGCACGCCCCGCTTTGCTGCGTATGCGGCAAGAAGTTTTCCACTGCTGGAAAACTCTCTCTCGTTGTTTTGCTTGTCCGCGAAGTCGGCTGCGTAGCTCAGCCCCTGCAAGCATTTGGGAATGTAATTTCTGGACGTTTTTTGTCCTGCTCGGCAGAACATTTGCGTTTTCCGGTGTTTCAAATCTTCGGCCGGCACAATTGATGCTACCGGCCCCTGGTTGCTCTCCGGCAATCAAACGCCTGCTACCTTCCCCCCCTTCCTCTTGATGAGTGTCACTTGAACACACTTCATGGTTGGCGCCGCAACTCTTTTGTGGTGTCAGTTTCGATCGCGGCGAGTCTGCCGTTGTCGTTGTTTGCCGACGATTGGCCATCGTGGCGAGGTCCAACACAAAACAATCACTCGCCGGAATCTGGCCTGCCCGATCAATTGGTTCTTCAAGGAACTGGCGAACAGAACCTGGTCTGGAAAAGCGAAGCCGCGTCAGGGATCTCTACTCCCGTCGTCATGAATGGGAGACTGTTCACAATCGTTCGCCATCTGCCGGGGACTCCGACCGAAGCCGAAAAGGTTGTGGCGCTTGATGCGGCCAGCGGTAGCATGCTGTGGGAGAATATCTACAACGTCTTCCTCACCGATTTTCCTGCGGAACGGATCGGCTGGTCGAATGTTACCGGCGATCCTTCATCCGATCGCGTTTATGTGCTCGGCTCGTGCAGTTTATTGCAGTGCATTGATGCCATCGATGGTCAGACGATTTGGTCGCGATCACTTTCCGAAGAGTTCGGGATGCTGAGCACTTATGGTGGCCGCACCAACACGCCGGTCATCTTTGAAAACCTCGTCATCATTTCTGGTGTGACGACAGGTTGGGACGCGACGGCGCGGCCGGCGCACCGATTCTTTGCATTTGATAAGACTGACGGGCGATTGGTTTGGGCTTCGGAAACACGACCATTGCCCGAGGACACGACCTACAGCACACCGGTCGTGCGAAACTTTGGTGGGCAATGGTTGTTGGTCGGCGGTGCCGGTGATGGAGAGCTGTACGGCATTCAGGCACGCACCGGGAAAACGCTTTGGCACCATCCGGTTTCGCGTCGCGGGATCAACACTTCGCCGACCATCGCCTCGGATGGAACAATCTTTATTGGGCACGGTGAAGAAAACCCTAGCGGTACCGCGATGGGCGCCGTGGTCGCAATCGACGGTGAAGCAGCGGCTGCCGGTTCGGAAAGCGTGGAACGTTGGCGCACGTTGGATTTGATTAACGGCAAGAGCTCACCGCTTTTAGTCGAAGATGAAACGCTCGGTACGCGAGTCTATGTCGTCGAAGATTCCTCCCGCCTGCACGTCCTCGATGCGGCTACAGGGGAGGAAATCGGCCGTCCGTTGAAATTAGGCACCGCGATGCGCGGCACAATGTTGTACGCCGACGGCAAAATTTACGCCGCGACCTCCACCGGGCAAATTCATGTGTTGCGGCCAACGGACGAGGGTGTTGAAAGCCTCTATAAATCGCGTTTGCCCGGCGGCACCGAAGTTGGCGGATCAATGGTTGCGGCGAACGGGTTGGTTTATCTGCCAACGACGAAAGGCTTGCTCTGTTTTGGTGTCAAGTCGACACCGGACGTAGGATCCCTGTCGCAGGCAGTGACTGCGGAAGTTGTCGAATCGCCGGATCCTGATTCAGAAATCACGCACCTGCAAATCGTTCCGTGCGAGGCTTTGTTGACGCCCGGACAAAGTGTGCCTTTGGAAGTCCATGCGTACAACGAACTAGGACAACCGGTTGCCTTGAATGCATCGGTCGAATTGGAAGTCACCGGGCCGGCAACCGTTTCCGAGGGCCGATTGACTGCATCGAGTGGTAGCCAGCACGAGGCGATCGTTGTCAAAGCCCGGCTTGGCGATGTCAGTGGCACCGCACGGTACCGCTACACACCGGCCACCCCGTGGGCCTTTGATTTTTCAGCTGGCGAAGTGCCGATCACTTGGATTGGCGCACGCTATCGGCACGAAACGCGTGTTGTCGATGGCGAACCCGTACTGGTCAAAATCTCGACAATCCCAAAAGGAACACGCAGCCAAACGTGGTTCGGATCAACCGAAATGAATGGCTACACGATTTCGGCCGATGTGATGGCGGGAGCTAGCGAAGACGGTTTGCCAGACATGGGGCTGATCGGTCAACGCTACGTTCTCGACCTGATGGGGCAATCACAACAGCTTCAAATTCGCACCTGGGCTGCTCAACTGCGGATGGCGAAGAGTGCTCCGGTCACATGGAAAGCAGGAACCTGGTACCGACTGAAACTACAAATCGAAAACGACAAGGAAACCAACGAAGTGCGACTTCACGGAAAAGTTTGGCCACGCGACGAAGCGGAACCAAGCGATTGGACGGTCACGGCAACTGACCCGTCACCGAACAGAAACGGCAGTCCCGGATTGTTTGGAAATGCGACCCGCGCAGAAATCTTTATCGACAACGTGAGTGTAAGCCAGTGATGATTTCAACAAGGACGAAATGGATCGTCTGCTTTATTGCCGCCGTTGGGTTCGCGTTTGATATCTACGAACTTCTGATGCTGCCGCTGATTCTGCGTCCGGCGTTGGCCGAGTTGGGTGGGATCGCGCCCGGCACGCCTGAGTTCGAGTATTGGCGCGGTGTATTGTTTTTTGTGCCTGCGATGATCGGCGGGATCGTTGGACTGGGCGGCGGTTATTTGACCGACACGCTTGGCCGTCGACGTGTGTTGACGTTCAGCATCTTGTTGTACGCGTTTGCCGCACTTGCCTGTGGTTTCGTGACATCGCTACCGATGCTGCTGGTTTGTCGATGCCTCGTTTTCGTTGGCGTGTGCGTCGAATTCGTCGCCGCTGTGGCATGGTTGGCGGAATTGTTTGACGATGCCAAACAGCGTGAGGCGGCGCTCGGGTACACCCAAGCGTTTAGTTCGATCGGTGGTTTGTTGGTAACGGCAGCCAACTTGTTGGCAATCCGCTACGCGACATCGCTTCCCGAGATTGCGGGCGGACACGAAGCTTGGCGTTATACGGTGATCTCAGGTGTGATTCCGGCGTTGCCCCTGATTCTGGTGCGTCCGTTTTTGCCCGAGTCGCCGAAGTGGCAAGAGAAAAAGTTGGCGGGGCAATTGCGACGTCCGAGCTTGAAAGAGTTGTTTTCACCGGAATTGCGTAAGACAACCATCGTGACAACCTTGATGTTCGCTTGCAGCTACGGTGCGGCATTCGGTGCGCTTCAGCAAACGCCTTCGATCGTCCCCGGACTAGAAGACGTACAAAGCCAAACGGAGTCGATGTCTGTACCACAGCGGAAGCAGTTTGAACAACAAACTGCAGCGACGGTGAACGGCTACCAAGAAATCGGCGGATTGATCGGGCGGTTCGTGTTCGCCACGATGGCAATCTATGTCGTCAGTCGACGTCGATTGCTGCGGCTCTTTCAATGGCCAGGTTTAATCGTGGTGCCGCTCGTTTATTTCGTCGCGATCGATAGCGGGCTCATGGGGCTGAAACTTGGGATTTTCTTTGCCGGGTTGTTGACGGTGGCCCAGTTCAGCTTTTGGGGCAACTACCTGCCTCAGGTTTTCCCGTTGCACCTTCGCGGTACCGGCGAAAGCTTTGCCGCGAACATCGGTGGTCGAATGATCGGGACATCATTCGCGGCCGTGACGGCTTGGCTGATTACGGTTATCCCGTCACACGATGCGGCATTTGCCGCGGGGGCCGTTGCGCTGGGAACATACCTGGTGGGAAGTGTTCTATCGTTCTTCCTTGAAGAACCGAAGCCGGAAACTGCGGAGTAGACTCCGTTTGACTCAGGCTTCGCTGATGACGGCGTATTGTCGTTTCCCAGTTTTGCCGATCCAAAGCGTGACCGGTGTTTCGCCACAAGTTCGATAACGTCGCTCCAAAGTATTCGCGTCCACGGCTGCCCCGCGGGTTTTCACACTTGCGGGGTAGCTGTCGAGGTCGCGAAGCGTGCGACGTAGCTTTCGGTCATCGCTGCTACCGCTCCACAGAACAGGTCTGCAGATCGCTAGTGGTCCTTCGACAGGTGTGTCTGATGTAAGAAATCCTGCAGGGCCACCGAGCGTCGACAATCCGTGTCGCTCGGCAAAAGCTTCCGTCAAACCTGCCGCGCGGATCGCAGGATCCGGGGCAATGATATAGCCCAGCGGACTCTTGATGTCGGTAACTGACGAGCCGATCTGGCTGGCTTCGCAACGGGCTCGGTCCGCAGCGAAGACATGGCTTGTTTGTTTGCAAACGATGACAGCACTTCGTCCGCCGATTGGCAAATCCAACGACAAGCTTTTACTTGCCGATTCAATTGCCCGTCCCGTCAGGATCGTTTGCTCACGAACGCTGCTTGAATAGGAAATCCAGACGCGGTGTCGATTTGGATGGTCTTCGATGTCGGCGGCCGGGGCAATTTTGGCAACCGCTCCATCGCACTGGTTGATCAGCGTTTCGACAACTTCCCATGACGGCGAATAGTCCTCGGGCCGCGTTTTCCGTCCTTGCTTTGTCCGTCGATCAGGATCGAGATGAATCAAACTCTCTGATCGAAGCTGGACCTCGGCCGCATCCATGCAGTTCACTTGCCATTGGGCATCAACCGGTAAATGCATGGCAAGATTCCGCATCGCCATGGCGGCAGTCAGCGGATCCGAATCGACCGCCAGCAACGAATTCCCCCGGCCCAACGACCGCGCCGTCGCTAGCGCATCCGCACCAATCCCACAGCAGATGTCGAAGACATTGAACCCGGAAAGCCAGCTTGCTTTGAGCGACGCCACTCGCTGATGGGTTGCCTGGGCAAGAGAACGCTCATCGCACCACCAAAACCCAGAGCCGAATTTTCGATGTGCTTTCGGCTGCAATCCAATGACGGCTGACAAAAACGTAACCTGATCCGGATCGACTCTTTCCCGAATTGCCAATTCGATTTCCCGCGCGTTGGCTCCGGCGATCGAAAGCACCTCGTTCGCAACTGGCTCCAGCGACGCCAAGACCTCGGCATGGGAAAGCATTGCTCGTTGCGGCGGTAGCGTCACAGATCTTTGCTGACGAACGGGGAGGTGATTTGGCGTCTTGGATCGGACCAAAAACAAACCGCCCTGACGAAACGCTTTCGCGTTTCGCCGGGCGGTTGATGGATTCTAAGCGTGGCAAAAGCTACGCTGAGCGGTGTGCGAAGAACTAGCCTTCGACTTCGATGCCCATGCTGCGAGCGGTGCCTTCGATCATGCGGATGGCTTGGTCCATGCTGCGAGCGTTCAAGTCAGCCATCTTCTTGGTTGCGATATCTTCGCACTGAGCGCGAGTGACTTTCGCGACCTTTTCGATGTGAGGAACGCCACTGCCCTTTGCGATTCCGGCAGCTTGCTTCAGCAGCGAAGCGGCTGGAGGGCTCTTGGTGATGAACTCGAAGCTACGGTCGTTGTAAACCGTGACGACGACGGGGATCGGGGTTCCGTTGTACTCTTTGGTACGGTCGTTGAATGCTTGGACGAACTGTCCAAGGTTGACACCGTATTTACCCAACGAGGTACCGACTGGAGGAGCGGGAGTTGCTTGACCGCCGGGAACCTGGAATTTTGCTTGGCCGGTAACTTGCTTTGCCATGACTGCTTTATCTGTCTTCTAGACGTTGTGTTAATATTTGGAGAGGCCGATAGGTTAACTACAGAGGCTCAACTTGCCAGTGGTGTAACTCCATCGGAACGCTCCGACCAAAAATATTGATAATCACGGTGACGCGACCGTTTGCTTCGTCGACCGAATCGACGTCGCCTTCCTGGTTTTCGAAGTTGCCTTCCTTGACGCGAACTCGATCGCCCACCTTGAATGGGATGCCAACTTTGATGGGTTGGTCTTCTTCGTCTTCCGCTTCGGGGCGATTGATGAACCGATCGACGTCGGCGGGGTCCATCGGCATTGGCTTGCCTGCTGACCCGGTGAAATCGCTAATCCCGCCGGTTTCCCGCACCAAAAACCAAGTGTCATCGTTGATTGCCATCCGGGCCATGATGTAGCCAGGAAGCAATTTACGCTTGGTGATACGTTTCTTTCCATCGCGAGTAAATGTTGCGACGTCTTCGCTGGGAACGACAACATCGCCAAAGAACTCTTCCATACCTTCCATGCGGATGCGTTTGCGCAGGGCGTCCGCGATGGAGTCTTCGCGGTTGAACGCGACCTTGAGGATGTACCAGTCCATATCGACATCGGATGCATTCTCATCGACGTCGGCTTGATCGTCAGCTTCGACGACCTCGTCTTCGACCGATTCAATGTCCGAGTTCAATTCGGGGTCATCGGATTCGATAGGTTGCTGTTCTTCCGACATGAAATGAGTTATTGGTGCGATGGACTGATGGTGGTTTGGCGATTGCCGTTCTTTGTGATCCGCAATGTGACGGCCGTTTTAGGCGGTTGCCCAAAGCAGATTGAAGAACGCTTGCCAGAAGATGTCAAACGAAAACAGCGACACGGCGAGGATTACGATCGTCAAAATCACAACGATCGAGGCTCGCTTGACTTCGTCGCGTGCTGGCCAAGTGACCTTTTTCATCTCCGCTTCCACGGCGATCAGAAAGTCAGCGAACATGGGCCAGTTTACCAACCGAAACGCAAACCAAAAACCGATCAACACGATGGCAAAGGGAACGCCAACAATCAGCATATTGTTGCTGGAGACGCCATCGAGCGTCGAGTAGAGCGACCAGCATCCGAGCGCGACGATGACCCAAATCGACAGTGCCGTCAATTGACGGACAACACGGCCTTGGTTGGGCTTGAATACAGACGCGTGGAACAGTTCGCTAACGAGCGAGCTGCCACTTGCATTCGAATTCGCGTTACTCCCGGCGATTTCTCGAGACACGGTATGTCCTTGTGTGGTTAGTGGCCGATTCTTGGCCGACGGAATAATGGCCGCCAAGTTTTAACCGAGATCACGAACGGGTGTGTCTGAAGGGAGACTTGTTCCAAGGATCCTGGGATGGCGTTGGATCCGACGATCTGCGGCAAAACGAGACTGCCATGGGTGTTAACAGGCAGATCGTACTGGCAACTAGAGTCTTGGCACCAGAGCAGCACGAAAGCTGTTAAAAAGCAGGAGTGGAGGGACTCGAACCCCCAGCCGCTGGTTTTGGAAACCAGAGCTCTGCCAATTGAGCTACACTCCTTGATGTCCAGAACAGGTACAAATGACGACCTGTCCTGGGCAGCTATCTTAACGCCGAGAACCAACGACCCGACAGACGGTCCGTTGGCTCTCCGGTGGTTTTCTCAAAAGATTTGGTCGGTGTCGAGCACCGACCCCATCGGTCGGCCGAAATTACTCGATGATTTTGGTGACGACGCCCGAACCAACGGTGCGTCCACCTTCACGAATCGCGAAACGGACACCATCGTCCATCGCGATTGGCTTGTGCAGTTCAACGGTGACTTTGACGTTGTCGCCGGGCATGCACATTTCAGCGCCTTCCAGGTTCGCAGTTCCGGTCACGTCAGTGGTACGGAAGTAGAACTGTGGGCGGTAGCCACTGAAGAACGGGGTGTGACGTCCACCTTCGTCTTTGCTCAAGCAGTAAACTTCAGCTTCGAACTTGGTGTGAGGGGTGATCGATCCTGGCTTGGCCAGAACCTGACCACGTTGGATTTCTTCACGCTTTACACCACGCAGAAGGCAACCGACGTTATCGCCAGCGCGTCCTTCGTTCATTTCCTTGCGGAACATTTCAACGCCGGTGCAGATGGTCTTGGTCGAGTCTGGCTTCAGGCCGACGATCGCGACTTCTTCACCAACCTTGATCACACCACGCTCGATACGACCGGTCGCAACAGTACCACGACCTTCGATCGAGAAGACGTCTTCGATCGCCATCAAGAATGGCTTGTCGTCTTCGCGGACGGGCTCAGGAATGTACTCGTCCAGTGCGTCCATCAGTTCGCTGATGCACTTGCTGGCTTCTGGGTCCGAAGGGTTGTTGTACGCTGGCAGCGACGAACCTTGGATGACAGGAACGTCATCGCCGGGGAAGTCGTACTTGCTGAGCAGTTCGCGAGCTTCCAGTTCGACCAATTCCAGCAATTCTGGATCGTCGACCAAGTCGCACTTGTTCAGGTAAACAACGATGTAAGGAACACCGACCTGACGAGCGAGCAGAACGTGCTCTTTCGTTTGGGGCATTGGGCCGTCAGCAGCCGAAACGACGAGAATCGCTCCGTCCATCTGGGCCGCACCGGTGATCATGTTCTTGACGAAGTGGCGTGACCTGGGCAGTCGATGTGAGCGTAGTGACGGTTGTCGCTTTCGTATTCTACGTGAGCTACAGCGATCGTCACGGTCTTGGTCGCGTCACGGACCGTACCGCCCTTTGCGATGTCCGAATAACCCTTCGCTTGAGCCAGTCCCTTTGCAGCTTGGACGGCTAGGATAGCGCCAGTGGTTGTGGTTTTACCGTGGTCAATGTGTCCAATGGTGCCGACGTTAACGTGGGGCTTGGTCCGTTCAAATTGTGCCTTGGCCATTTCTTACTCACCTGTGTTCGGCGATCTGCTACCGGCCCGAGGATACGCCTCAGGCGAGCCCATCAACACAGCGGCCGCGTTCACACCCACGGAATATCGCCCTGTCGACGGTCGCAACGACCGAACGTTTTCTTCTAAACAGACAGAAAATCGTATCCACGAACGTCCACCACGGACGCTGTGGTAATTGCTTTACATGGGCCGGTCAGCGGATCGTTGTTGACCACCACCGGCGAGGGTGCGTAGTTGTTGCGAAAAGTCGCGATCCTTGCAATTGCTGATTGCAAAAAATCAGCAAGATCGATACCAACTTTCTCGTTTTTAAAATCCGCGAAAGTTGTCTCACGTCTCGCCCGCCCGACAAGCTGCTGATGGGACTTGAACCCATGACCTCTTCCTTACCAAGGAAGTGCTCTACCACTGAGCTACAGCAGCAAAAGTCGGTTGGTGGCTAGAGCCAGCCGTACCCTACTAGGCCGTCGATGGATCGACGGTATTTGAAGAGCGGGTGAAGGGAATCGAACCCTCGTATTCAGCTTGGAAGGCTGCTGCACTACCATTGTGCTACACCCGCTTCCTGAAAGGCATTCCACGACGAAGATGATTGTGGAACACAAGTGCTCCTGCCTTTCAGTTTCATCTTCGCTAGTGGGGGCTACTGGATTCGAACCAGTGTAGACATAGTCAGCGGATTTACAGTCCGCCCCCTTTAACCACTCGGGCAAACCCCCATTTCGTTTCGCTAAAAACGAATGTTCTTCTTCGCGATTCCGTGTTGTCAGTCTGTGATGCGTTCTCTAGGAATTGTCGTCTTCGTCAGGTTTCCCGCAAGTCAGGCAGCCACATTAAGGTGACTGTTCCGCTCGTGTCTACCCAGGTTGGTCAAGCTAGCGGAGGGACTCGAACCCACGGCCGGCTGATTACAAATCAGCTGCTCTACCAACTGAGCTACGCTAGCAATGGTTTGTCGCCAAAGCCGACATTCCCGATCGCAACCAGTGCGGTCGCTGGGAAGAGGCAGAGTTTAGCAATCGATCGTTTTGGGGCAAGCCGGTTTCAGCACCAACTGGCCGCAATTCGTGTGACGTTTATTGCTAACGCTCCGACAACCTGATTCCGACTCTGGTTCGGCAGGTACGCAAAGATTCGGCAGGATCGCCTCGCCTCATGAGCCTGTTTGTCCGTTTTTAGACTGACACCCCGGTCTTCTCCACACGTCTACGATACCCACCCGTCCCGCTGACAATCGCAATTGATGCGTGTTTTAAGGGCGTTTTTGTCCATCGGTCTGAGTCGCAACAGGCTTCGATTGCTCTGAATTTGCCTGCCGAATTTTCTTCACAATCGCTGTGGGTCGTTCACCAAATCCGCTTGCCGCCCTTCGTCTCGCGTCCGGCGGGCCCTCTGCGGTCGCCACGATGGTCCTAATCGGGGTGGCGAAGTTTTTTTCAATCGCGTTCTGACTCGCCTGTTGTTTGCCAGGACAATTCGGATTGCCCGCTAGGTTCCAAAGCAAACCTGCATTCGGTCTTCGGCGAGCGAGACCCCGATGTTTGTGTCCCGCAGACCGGCCGCAACTTCATCCAGCATCGCCGACGGCTGCGGATCGATCGGATTGACATGAGTGAGCAATAACTGTTTGGGGTTTGCCGATCGTGCGATTTGCACCAGACGCCCACAGTACGTGTGTCCGGTCTTTTCTGCTTGTGCTTTGAGGTCGTCTTGGAAGTAGCACTCGTGCATCAGCAGATCTGCGTCCGCGTTGAAGCTATCTGCATGGCGGTCGATTTGTCCCGTCGTGTCCGTTAAATAAACCAGCGTCGGACCGCCTGGCCATTGCATCCGATATCCGATGCTTGCGCCTGGGTGTGGCTGCGTTCGCCAAGTGACTTTGCAGTTATTGATCGTCAGTTCGTTTTGCCCGTCGATCGGGCACCACTGCGCGTCCAACTCGACTGGAAAGACCAATGACGAGAACAGATGGGTGCGGATCGCATCGAGCTTTTCCTGCTCTCCCCAAATCCTCACCTTCTCGACGCCTTTGCCATAAAGCACGTCCAGCAGAAACGTCAGTCCGGCAATATGATCGAGATGCGCGTGACTGAGCAGGATGTCGAGCGAAGTGGTTTGGATCAGCTCGCGAACGCGGAACATGCCCGTTCCGGCATCCAGAATGATTCCCTCTGCGGGCAGAAAATAGCAACTCGTGTGACGCTGCTCGTTTGGATGGTAACCAGCGGTGCCAAGGCAGTGCAGCAGCATGATGTCAGACGATGGAGAGTGCGTTGGGAAAAATGAGGCGATTCGGCATGATAATGCGGTGAAGCCTTCGTCCGTGAAAGTAGACGCGTTAGCTCGGTTTGGTTAGGTCGTGCATCAGGATTGCTGCGGCTACAGAAACGTTCAAGCTGTCCAGCAGCGGAGCCCCTTGTTCGGTCGGTCGCATGGAGATCCGCACGCGGTGGCTGCACGCACGTTGAACGGCTGGCGGCAGCCCCTGCCCTTCGTTGCCCATCACCAAGACGCACGGATAGTCGCCGTGATTGTACCGCGTTCGGTAGGTTTCGATCGAGGTCGAATCGTCAGCCAGCGTCGCTGCGAGCGTATGGAAGCGGCGGTCGGCCAAGGTAGCCAAGTCGTCGGCAACGTTTCCCAGCCGAAATACCCGCATCGTCAATGCTGCTCCCATGCTGACTCGCATCGCACGACGGGAAAACGGATCGACGCTTCGCGAGTCAACCAGGATCTGTCGGATCCCGAATGCTGCTGCCGAACGCAACATGCTGCCGACGTTTTCCATGTCACTGATACCGACAAAGGCGAGCGACACGGCGTCGTGATCGAGTTGCTCTAGCGGGACATCGTCCGGCAGGTTTGCACTGGCCAGCAGGCCGCGATGAAAATGAAACCCCGCGATTTCGCTGATCAGTTCTTCGGGCAGCTCGTAAATCGGAAAGTCTGCCCCGGTCCGTTGCCGAAGGTGAAGCGGCAGTTGCGTCAAATCGAATCCTTCTTCGACCAGGATTGATCGAATCGGGAAACCGCTTTGAATCAGACGCTCGCCCAGCTTTCTGCCTTCGACGACAAAGTGTGAACGGCCGCGCTGACGTCCCGCAGGTCGGTTTTTCAGGTTGCGGTAGTCAGCAAGTCGTGGGTCATCAAGAGAAGTGCAGCGAATCGCGCGGGCGTCATCCGAACTCATTTCACACGTTGCATCTGGGCAGGCAGGCCTTCGCTCGAGACCCAGACCCTGTCCGAACCGTCGATCGCGATTGCTTCGATTTGTTTCAACTTTGGAAGTTCAACAATCGTGGGCATTCCGCCCAATCGCGTAAAGAGGTCGCCTTCAATGGCGGATTTGTACTGATAGGCGTTGAGATAGCTGCTGATCCACAAATCGCCGGTTCGTTCGCAGATATCCATGCCAGTCGCCAGCGGGATCGGTAGCCTGCGGACGATGGTCGTTTTAACGGCGATGTGTTTCGCCTTTTTGCGGTCGCGTGATTCTTCGGGCCATTCATCCAGTGAAGGCAAAGCGATTTCGTGCAGCGTGGCGAGAATTGCCGATTTGCCCAGCAATAGGATGCGTCGGTTGTGGACGTCGACCGCCACGGCTTCACAGTTTTGAGGGCCGTTGGCATAGGTGACCGTCAGATGCAGTGATGCGAGCAGACGTGATTTCGCGGTCGGGTTGGGTTCGTTTAGTAAATACAGTGAAACCGAATCGCGGTTGTTGTCATTGTCGCCCACATCGGCGATCAACAAGCGAGGACCTTCGTCGTCGAAGCAATCCATGTCTTCCCAGTCGATTGCTTTGACGCCTCTTAGAAATAATCGCCCACAGGGCTGGCCGTGTTCGTCAAACGAAAACAGTCGCGGTAGGTCACCCGAGTCGTTGTGTGTCCAAACGTACGCTGAGTTGCGAAGCGAAAATGCCAGGCCGCTGCTTTCGGTTAGCAGATTCAGTCGAAATTCTAGCGGCTCGTCGCCATCAGCAACCGGCATCGCGGGATCCCACGCCAAGGCCGTTGGCGTGCTGCTTCCCAGGCTTACCATCATCACGAAGGCTACGATAAAACGTCTTGTGATGGTTGCATCCATACGCCTCGGCCCCAAAAACGATTTCGGTTTCACTCTGGCTATTGTTGTAGGCGTAACTGCGAGATGACTTGCGCAACAATTTTTTCAACGGCTTGAACGGGCACCGTTTCCTTTGGCGACTCGACATACTGATCAAGTAACGAATCGATTTGGCGCTGCGCGCTTGCGACAGCTGATTTTTGTTGTTCGGAAAGTGGCACTCGTCCAGGTCCCAGGTCCCAGCCACGACTTCGCGCGCCGGCACGGAAGCCTTCGGGGAATTCGCCAATCGAGATCATCGCGTCAAACAGTGGCAGCAACTGGTACTGCAGCTTCATCGCTTGTTTGATGTCACCCGCAACAACGGTGCGGTGGATCGCGCGCGTCAACTCTGGGACGACCCCACTGGTCGCATTGGTTCCGCCGTTCGCGCCGGCGACCAACATTGGGACCAAGGCTGCGTCCCAGCCGGTCAAAAAGCAGAAATCTTCACGTAGTGGCCGGATCTGTGCGATCATCCGCATCATGTTTGGCAGGTCACCAGAACTGTCTTTGATGCCAACAACGCGTGGACATTCTGACGCCAAGCGGACGACGGTGTCGACGGAAATGGGGGATGCAAAAAGCGGAATGTTGTACAGCGTTACATCGACGGACACGGTGTCAGCGATTTCACGAAAGTACGCGTAGACGCCTTGGTCGCTCAGCCGGTAATAAAACGGCGCCACGATCGCGACGGCTCGTACACCCATCGCACCATAAGCTTCGCAAGCTTCGATGGTTTCTTTCACGTTCGCTTCGGCGGCACCAGCCAAAATTGGTACGCGGCCGGCCGTTTGCTCCGTTACAACCTGAACAATCCGTCGGCGTTCTTCGGGCGTAAAGCGTACGAACTCTCCCGTGCTGCCGTTGGGATAAAGCCCGTCGACACCTTTTTCAATCAACCAGTCGACGTACGCACGCAAGGTGTCTTCGTCGACTCGACCCAGTCGGTCTACAGGGGTGATGTTGGGCGTCAAAATCCCTGAAATCGGTGCAGTCATAGGTCGGTTAATCACGGTGAATCGGGAGAACAAACAATCTGCTGATTGCCGAAGCCTAAAGGCGTCCGACGGATTTTCGTTCGCGGTTTCGGCGAAATCAACAAATAGCGTGGGGGAATGAAGAAACCTTAGGCCAGGATTTCGTGAACGACGCGTGCCGGTTCCACACCGGTAAGTCGCTGTTCCAAGCCTTGGAACTTGTAAGTCAATCGGCGATGGTCAAATCCGAGTTGATGCAAAATCGTGGCGTGCAAATCTCGTACGTGCACGCCGTTTTCGGTGACATTGAAACCGAACTCGTCACTTTCGCCATACGTCACACCCGGTTTCATGCCGCCGCCAGCCATCCACATCGTGAACGCATTGGGATGGTGATCGCGACCATCGTTGCCTCCACCTTGAACCATCGGCGTGCGTCCAAATTCCCCGCCCCAAATCACCAGCGTGTTCTCCAGCAGGCCTCGGCGTTTTAGATCCTTAAGCAGAGCCGCACATGCCTGATCGGTGTCGTTGCAGTTCTGTTTTAGGCCACCGACCAAATTGCCATGCTGGTCCCAAGCCTCATGAAACAACTGCACAAATCGAACCCCACGTTCGACGAGCCGCCTCGCCAACAAGCAGTTCTTCGCAAACGACGGTTTGTCTGGATCGACACCATACAGGTCCAGCGTCGATTGAGTTTCGCTGCGAATGTCCATCAGCTCTGGCGCTGACGATTGCATCCGGTAAGCCATCTCGAACGAACTGATTCGAGTCGCGATTTCCGGATCACCGGTTTCGGCCAAGTGCTGTCGGTTTAACTGGCCGATCGCGTCAAAGGCGTCGCGTTGTGCTTGCGAATCAATGCCTGGCGGATTGGACAGATACAACACGGGGTCGCCGACGCTCCGCAGTTGCGTTCCGGAGTAAACGGTCGGCAGGTATCCGCTGCCCCAATTGCTATTGCCGCCGCTGGGGCCTTTGCTACCGCTGCTGAAGACGACAAATCCGGGCAGGTCTTTTGACTCGCTGCCCAAGCCGTACAAACTCCATGATCCCAAGCTGGGTTTGCCGAACAGCTGACTGCCGGTATTCATCATGATTTGAGCGGGCGCGTGATTGAACGCGTCGGTCTTCATTGATTTGACGATCGTCAAATCGTCCGCGACGCCGGCGGTATGTGGCAGGACCTCACTGATTTCTGCACCGCATTCCCCGTGACGCGAAAAAGAAAATTTCGGCCCCAGCAGTTTCGAATTGGGATTGATGAATGCGGCACGATAGCCGTTCAGCAGTTCTGCCGGCGGAAGGGTGCCGTCGAACTTTGCCAGTTGTGGTTTGTTGTCGAACAACTCCAAATGGCTGGGGGCACCGGCCATGAACAGGTAAATCACATTCTTGACTTTCGCCGGGAAATGCGGCTGGCGAACGTCAAGTGGGTCAGACGCAACCGATGGCGAAGCGGCTTGCGCGGCCGGGCGGTCTTCGCTCAGCAATTGGGACGCGGCGATCGCACCTAAGCCGACGCCGCAGTCACGCATGAACCAACGTCGTGAAACCAGATTCGCCCGGAGGCGATTCAACTCTTCAATCGGCAGACTCATCGTTTACTCTCGTGTAATGGTTTCGTCGAGGTTCAGGACCACACGGCACAGCAACGTCCAGCTCGCCAATTCGTCGCGATCAAGGCCTTGGAGGTCGAGCAGTTTCCCGGCGGTCAGGATTTCGTCGGCCGAAAGTTGTTGTCCGTCTAGCCGTTCTTTTTGTTGATTAAGGAACGCAGTTAGGACTTGCTGTTCAGCATTCGTTGCTTTGCGCCCGAGGCATCGCATGAATGCAAGTTGCAGACGGTCGAGAGCACTTTGGTGATCCGTTTCAACCTCACGGATCAATTTGGCCGCCATCGCGATCGAGCATTCCATGAACAAAGGTTCGTTCAAAGACGTGAGCGCCTGCATCGGGGTGTTGCTGACGCTGCGGCGGACACAGGAGAGGTTTCCGGGGACCGCATCGAAGTTTTCCAGCATCGGGTACGGAACGCTGCGGAAGCGGAACGTATAAAGTGCACGGCGGTAGCGATTGTCGTCCGTATCGACGTCCCAGACCTTGGGACCATAGCTGACCGGCGGGACAAATAGAAACTCTGGGGCCGGCGGGTGAACGCTGGGGCCGCCCACTGTGTCGCTCATCAAACCGCTTGCCGACAACGCGATGTCACGAACGGTTTCCGCTGGAACTCGAAAGCGTGCGCCGCGGGCAAGCCAGCGATTTTGTGGATCATCCCGAAGCAATTCAGGTGACACATCCGAAGACTGTTTGTAGGTCGAGCTGGTCACGATCAAACGATGCAGCGATTTCAGGCTCCAGTCCTGTGCAACCAATTCGGTTGCCAGGTAATCGAGTAGCGCAGGGTGTGTTGGCGGTGATCCTTGTGTGCCCAGGTCATCGCTGGTTTCGACGATGCCCGTACCGAAGTACCGTTGCCAAACACGATTGACAATCGAACGCGAAGTCGTCGGCGACTGCGGTGATGCCAACCACCTGGCGAGTTGCAATCGCGGCGCTTCGTCGGATTCCGGCAAGTCATGCAAGAACGCAGGTACATGCGGTTCGACGGTTTGCCGTGGGCTTAAAAAATCACCCCGATTGAGTAGGTGCGTTGGACGCGAAAGGGTCCGCTTGGCCAACGTCAGTTGCGTCGTCGCGCTGGGGTGACCTTGCCAAGCCGCGGCGATCGATTCGGTCCACTGGGCACCTTCCGGGACAGTCGACAACCAATGCGTGAAGACTCGATCGTGTTGCTCGTCCGACCATTGGTCCATCGGCATTTCGATCGTTTCGGAAACAGCAACTGGCAATGGATTCGTTTGTGGGATCGCATCGCCAGTGGCCGACACCCGGAATCGTCCGATGTTGAACGTCTGGTTGTCATCGCTGTTCCAGCCGCCATGTCGCTGCGCCAAGTGGACCACCAAAGTCGCCGATTCGCCGTCTGGGATTTCAATCGGTTCGGCGAGTTCAAACCAAGCGACTTGGGGTTGATTGCTTTCCGGTGTGTCGACTTCATTGGTCCAGGCGGTCGTCGAGTCACCGTCGATGGCAAAGTCGATGCCGCCAGTGAATCGCGGCGTTTTACTGCGATTGTCATAGTGCGGTTTCAAGTCGGCTTTGGCTGGTGATCGGTCTGCCGCTGCACGAGCGAACTTCAGCGGAATGGTTTTGTCAGGCGAACCGGACAGAGTGACTTCGGCTGTCAATTCGCTCAGCGCCCAGGTCCCTTCCAGGCTCCGACCGGGGCCTCCCTTGGGCAGGTTGGGATGCATCAGCAGTTCCAGACGCAGTCCCGTCAGACGTTGACCTTGATAGCTGCCGGTTCCCTGCGGATTGAAGTTGGTCGGCGCGTAGCTTTGACAGAGGTATGACCCATCTGGCAGAGGCAGGAACTTTGAGCCACCGATGGTTCGATCCAAAAACTCGAGTTCGACGGTTTGCCATTGAGGCTTTGGCCGCGCGGATGCTTCTTTGACCCAAGCGGCGAGTTTGGTTTGCCAATCGTCGAGGTCGCGTTTGGCATCCTCGCGTAGGTTGGCCAGACGTTGCAGGATTTGATCACGGCGGTGTTGTTGCGATTCGGTGTAGACGGGGATGATCGCGTCATGCGTGTCGTTCAAATACGCGAACAGCCCATAGTATTCTTCGTGGGTCAGTGGATCGTATTTGTGCGAATGGCATTGGCTGCACTGAATCGTCAATCCCAAGATCGCTTTACCAACGGCGTCCATGCGGTCGAACATCGCTTCCATGCGGAACTGTTCGGGATCGGCGCCGCCTTCTTCGTTGACCATTGAGTTCCGCAAGAACCCGGTTGCGACATGATCCTCTTGAGTCGCATCGGGGAGCAGGTCACCAGCGATTTGGCGAATGAGGAAATCGTCGTAGGGACGGTCTTGGTTTAGCGACCGGATCACCCAGTCGCGATAGAACCAAGCTTCACGCGGCTTGTCTTTTTCGTAGCCATCCGAGTCGGCATAGCGTGCCGCGTCCAGCCACCAACGTGCCCAGTGTTCGCCATAATGCTGGCTGCCGAGAAATTGCTCGACCAGTTCTTCGTAGGCTTCGTCGCCGTCGTTTTGAAGCTTCGCCGTCCATTGTCGTACGAACTCGGGCTCGGGCGGCAACCCCGTCAGGTCGAGCGATAGACGACGGATCAGCGTTGTTGCCGAAGCCTGCGACGATGGTTGCAGTCCTTCCGCTTCAAGTCGCTGGAGCACAAACGCATCGATGCTGTTGTGACCCCAGTCGGCATCGCCAACCGTTGGGATCTCTGGGCGAGCCGGGGGCTCAAATGCCCAGTGTGTTTGAAAGGTGGCACCCTGCTCGATCCAACGGCGGATCACGGCGATCTGTTCGCCCGAAAGATGTTTGCCCGAATCCGGTGGCGGCATTTGTAAGTCGGGATCCGATTCGACGATACGCTGGTACAGCTCGCTCGCATCTGGACTTTGTTTGTCAATCACCGCGGCGGCGTCTTCAGCGACGTCCAAACGCAGCCCTGCTTGACGGGCTTCTTCATCGGGGCCGTGACAGTGAAAGCAGGCGTCAGCCAAAATCGGACGGACGTCCGTGGCGTAATCCAATGATTCAGCTTCGGCCGCGTCGCAGGTCGCAAACGTTGCACCAACAATCAACGTCGACGCGATAGCGGCCCAGGCCGTGATCGATCGCTTCATGATCACACTGCAAATGGTGGGAGGCGGGATTGGGAGGAGAGAAACCGCGGGTGGGAAAGGTTTCCGGTAGGAGCCCTATTGTAACAAGGTTTCACCCGCCACACCGGGTTCATGTCAGTTCGCCAGCGTTGCATTCGACGCCGGTTTTCACGCCCGATCCGCCTCTTCGTAGGCAAGGTTAGCGCGATCCCGATTGGCCTGCTAGCTCGACAATGCAATAGGGGCGAATCGTTTCGACCGTCTTGGCACCGATACCATGAACGCGTGCCAAATCTTCTAGGCTGACGAAGTGACCGTTTTGATTTCGGTCGGCAATGATTTGCTTTGCCGTTTTCGGGCCGATCTGCGGAAGTAACGCGAGTTCCTGTTCCGACGCTCGGTTGAGATCGATCTGCAACATGGTTGACGAAGTCTCTCCGACTGCTTCGGGGCGATCGCCAAGCAAGAACAAATACAATCCAGCGGCCAGAATCAGCAATGCACTGGCCCAAGTGACCGCCCGTTGCAATGACGCGTTCATGATCACCGGTTCTGGCATCGGTCGCTGAGCTTGCCGTGAATCGCCAGTGGTGACGGTGGTCGATTCTGGGCGACGGTCTGCCATGGTGAAGTGGATCCTTGTGAATTCCAAGCAATCGGAGCTAGGCACGTCTCTCCGTTCATGCGGTCGCATTTGATCTTTTAGCCCTGCGTGGGGTTGTGCAACCGGCCCGCTCGTCATCCAGGGCAATATCCGGCAAAATAGTCCGTTGACCGAGCTGGGCAGCGATCGGCGACAGGTTCCGCGACCTGCCAAAGAGACCTGCCTCGGTCAGTTCCGCTTTGCTTTCGCCAACATTGATCGACGAGCTTTTGATGCAAGACTATGTGACTGTCACCGCCGACGACGCCCTCGAAAACGACGTCCGCCTGCTCGTTCGTTTGGCGATTGCCGAAGACTTGTCCAACGCGATTGACTGGACCACGGTGTGCATGATCGAAGACGACTTGGTGGGCGGTTGCGAAGTCGTGCCACGTGTCGACGGGGTCTGTGCGGGGATGGCGATCTTGCCATGGATTGTCGACGAATTCGACGCGGACTTGGAATTGGAGATGCTTTTGGAGGACGGTCAGCCTCTTGTGCCAGGGCAGCCGATGGCGCGTCTTCGCGGAAACGTCCGTGATCTGCTGACGACCGAACGGACCATTTTGAATTTGCTTAGCCGCACCTGTGGGGTCGCAACGCTGGTCCGCCGATACGTGGATGCGATCGCCGGATCGAAAGCAAACGTTTACGACACACGCAAAACGACACCCGGTTGGCGTCTGTTGGAAAAGTACGCGGTCGCATGCGGTGGCGGCCGTAATCACCGCCGCGGTTTGTATGACGGTTTCTTAATCAAAGACAATCACTTGCAACTGGCGGGAAAAAACGGCGTCCCTGTCCCCGCCAGCGAAGCAGCGAAAAAAGCGCTCCAGTGGCGTGGGGGCCAAGTCGAACACCTGACCGCTCCATCGATTGTTGAAATCGAAGTCGATTCGTTGGAACAGTTGCGTGATGTCTTGCCCGTTTCACCGGACATCGTTTTGATCGATAACTTTTCGTTGGATGACATCCATGCGGCCGTCACGATGCGTGACGAATTGAATTCGGCTGTTGAGTTAGAGGTCTCTGGAAACGTCAAGCTCGACACCATCGTCGCGATCGCCAAAACCGGTGTAGAGCGGATTAGTAGCGGAGCCCTGACACATCAAGCGACTTGGTTGGATTTGGGGCTGGATTGGTTTGACACTCAGGACAAGAGTGCGAGCTAGGGTTGCCTGACGAATGCTGGTCGGCGTTCATCCATTGGGGGCACAGTTCCACGGATTCTAGGAATCGGTGGTGGGCTGAAGGTGCCCCCAGATAGCAGCCGATCGGCCGATCGATTGCGCACCTCCGGCTCTCACTTCAAAACATGCCTGTTCGACCGCTTGAGCGTCGCTCTCCCATTTCCGGAGAACGACGATCGTTGGATTTTCTTCAACCCATTTTGGATTCGGCGGCAATCGTCGGCTCTTTGTACGCGATCAAATACGTTGCCCATGGCGGCGTCGATGACGCAGGGATCATGCTGGGGTTGATTGCGGCACTGACTTTCTTGTGCCTTTGCAAACTCTCGGGTTTAGCTCGCAGCAGTGACCGTGGTAATGCGAACCACGAGGTCACCGCGATCTTTTTAACTTGGCTGACGACCGTGATGTCGCTCGCGATGATCGGCTTTGCGACTCGCTATGGCCAAGTCTTTGCACGCAGTGTGATGTTCGTGTGGTTCTTGATCGCGCCGATGATGATCGCGTTATCAAGAATGATCGTGCGAATCATTTTGCAGTCCGCGCTCGAACATGGTTATGGCGCTCGCCGCGTCGCGGTTGCCGGGATGAACGAACTGGGCCGGCAAACCGCCTCCAACATGCTTGACGACCCCAGTTTGGGATACAGCTTTGTCGGGTTCTATGACGACCGCTCGGTCGATCGGCCTGCCGAATCGGTATCCGATCGCAAGGATCATTTTCAAGAAAACGGGCGTCACGCACACCGCCATAAATTGGAAGGCAACTTGGCCGAGATGGTTCGTCGTTGCCGTCAACGTGAGATCGATACGGTGATGATCACGTTGCCGATGCGTGCCGAAGACCGCATCCGTTTTTTGTTAGATCAGTTGAGTGACACAACCGTTTCGGTTTACATCGTACCCGACTTTTTTGTCTTTGAACTGTTGCATTCACGTTGGACCGATATGGGCGGACTGCCTGCGGTCAGCGTGTTTGAAAATCCTTTGTTCGGCGTCGATGGAGCTGTCAAACGGGCGACCGATGTGCTGCTCGCGATGGCCGGTTTGACGGTCGCTGCAATCCCTATGACGTTGATCGCACTCGGCATCAAACTGACCAGCAAAGGCCCCGTGTTCTTCCGTCAAAAGCGATACGGATTGGACGGCAAAGAAATCTTGGTCTGGAAATTCCGCTCGATGCGGACCTGTGACAACGGACCGGTTGTCAAACAAGCCACTAAAGACGATCCACGAATCACTCCACTGGGTCGCATTTTGCGTAAGACCAGTTTGGATGAATTGCCACAGCTGTTCAATGTCGTCGAAGGCACGATGTCATTGGTCGGCCCGCGTCCTCACGCGACCGCCCACAACGAACAGTACCGCGGGTTGATCCACGGATACATGCTGCGGCACAAGGTGAAACCCGGCATCACAGGTTTGGCTCAAGTCAATGGATGCCGTGGCGAAACAGAGACGATCGACAAGATGGAAGAGCGGGTGCAGTGGGATCACCAATACATCCGCCGCTGGTCGCTCTGGCTGGACCTTAAAATCTTGTTCAAAACACTGACAGTCGTGTGGAAGCAAGACGCCGCCTATTAACAAACCATCATGCCACCGCAACGGCGATGGCATGACGCAAAAAAAACGCTGTCAACGACGTGCTCTTTATTTTTGAGCCGTCGTGTTGCGATAGATCGGGTGCGATTGATTGCCGCCCGCACGCAGATAGGCAACCAAGTCCGCGATCTCGTCTTCGGTGAAGGTGTCCAAAAGGCCCGCCGGCATCATGCTGGTCTTGCTCGCCCGCGTTTCCTCGACCGAGTTTCGGTCGACTGACGTCAACGACGACGGATCCAACATGTTCGTCATCACTTGCAAACGGGTGCCATGCATGTTGACAACGCGGCCGACGATGATGCGGCCATCTTCCGTCAAAAACTGTGTCGCGCCGTATTGGTCGCTGATCACTTGATCGGGATGGATGATCGAAGTCAGCAGGTCCTTGGGCGAAAAGCGGCCGCCTGCACCGGTCAAATCTGGACCTAGGATCCCGCCTTGGATGCCCATGCGGTGGCACTTGTAACACTGCGCCGTGGCGAACACTTTGGCCCCGTTGTCAAAGTCAGGCGTTTTGTCCTGTTCGACCGCGGGCAGCAGTTCGTCAACGGTCCACTGTTTGACCAACGCACGTGGCTCCGCCGATTCTTCGATGACTTTCGGAGGATTGATCACCTCGGCGAGCTTGTCTTTTAAAGCCGGGTCAAGATGTTCCAATGACGCGTTTTTGATGTTGTTGATGAAGCCGCCGAACGACATTCCGCCACGCGCCGATTGCAGTTCACGGAACCAGGCAAAGTAGTCTCCCGCCATGGCTTCGTCCCAGTGCCCCGATGCTTCGCGAAGGATCAGTGCATAGAAAATCTGATTCTCTTGGCTGGGCGCCGATTCCATCTCGTCAATGATGTCGCGGCTCGCGTCTTTGGCGTCGACGTAGACCAGCATCTGTGCGAGTTCGCGGTCCAAGTTATCGTTGCCCGATGGGAACTGGCCAGCGATTTGCTTGGCAACCGCAGAACGTTGATCGTCGTTCAATTGTCCCAGTCGGATTGCGGTCAATCCGTAGGCACGCAACAAATCGATTTTGCCTTGGTCGGACAGCCCTGACCAATCACAGGCTTGCAGGGTTTCGAAGGCGAGCGATTGGTCGTCCGGTTTGCCGGTCCGCGCCAAGGCGACAACAGCCAACGCGCGAGCTTGATCGGATTCCAGCTCGGCGATCTGACCTTTCCATGCATCAGCGCCTTGGTGTTCGAGTGCGATGCGAGCGGCGAAGCGGACCCCACGGTCTTTCGAACCGAGTTGCTTCAGGGCGACGCTAATCGCTTTCTTTTTCGGTTCACCGACATGGAATGCTTCCAAGCGATGACGCAGGTTGACCAGTCGAGTTTGTTGTTTGGTCAGTTCGGTGTCTTGGGCCGCCGCGGTGGATTCATCGCCGGTGTAAACGATCCGGTACAAACCGCTTTGTGTTTGTCGACCGCCGATTGCAAAGTACAAAGCGCCGTCTTGTGGACGAATGGCCAAATCGGTCACCGGCAGTGGTGCTGCCGTGGCGAATACTTCGAACGTCCCGGTATAGGAACTGCCTTCGGGCGTCAGCTGTACCGCATGGATGTTGCCATAGCTCCAGTCGGCAATGAACAACGCGTTTTGATACTTCGCTGGGAATTTTGCGCCGTATCCAAAGCAGATGCCGGTCGGTGATCCGGGGCCGATGTTAACTGCCGCGCCAAACGAATCGGGATAGTACGCGGGCCATTTGCCGGTGCCGTTTCGCCAGCCGAATTCGCCTCCACTGACCACGTGGTTCACACGTGTCGGGCGATACCAAGGCGTCCCGACGTCCCATTCCATGTCGGCGTCATAGGTAAACAGTTCACCTTTGCGATTGAGCGCGATGTCGTATTCGTTTCGAAAGCCAGACGCGATCAATTCGAAATCGCTTCCGTCGGGAGCGAACGAACCGATCCAACCTCCGGGTGCCATCCGATCGCTCGCGTGTCCACGAGCATCGGGCATGCGACCGAGCAAGTGGTCTTCGTCCCAGACCTGTGGAACGCGGCTTCGCTCGATCGACGCGGGCAACTTCGTCATGTTGCCCCCGCAGGTGATCAAGCGACTGCCGTCTTGCGACAGGATCAACGCGTGTGGTCCGTGTTCGCCGCCACCTTGCAGCGGCAGGATGTGTTCGATCTTGTCGAACTGGTCGTCACCGTTGGTGTCTTGCAAACGATAGACACCGTTTTTTGACTGATCGCGACCGTTGACGTTGACGTACAGCGAATCGAACGCGAACAGCAACCCTTGAGCGGACTGGATCGCGGCATCCAGTTTTTCGACTTTCGCTTCGTCTTGCGAAACGTCGATGCGATAGAGCGCCCCGTCTTGATCGCAGGCGACCAAGCGTCCTTGTGGATCGACGGTCAAGCTGACCCAGGATCCTTGTTCACGCGAAGGGACTTCGTAAACCAGTTGAACTTCGAATCCCTCCGGGACACGAAATTGGTCAGGTGGAGTGACGCCTAGCTTTCCGTGTGCAGTTGGCTGGAGGGCGGCGAGGCTGATCGCAACGACCGCGATCAACTGGTGAAAGATTTTGAAGGGCCGTCTCGGCATTCGATCAAACTCATATTCGAGGCGAGTGTCAGAACCGTTTGAATCCCGTCACGATCAGACGATGACGCGTGGTGAATCGGCGGCGCAAATCGCCAAATCAAGGGCGCCGATTGCAACCCAAATGCCACCAAGGCGGGTTTGGGGGGCAAGTATTTTTGAAAGAAAATTTCTGAGGGAGGAAAGCAGCTGTCTGGGGGCACGAAGCCCAAGCGAGGCGGGATGAGTGCCATCATAGCTACTTAAAGGCCCACTGGGCAACGCTACGCCATTCGCGCAAACTCCTGGACAGACCTGCACCGCCTGGCTCGGTCAGACGGTCTGATCTTAGTCCATCAAACAAATTGCAATGATTTGTTATCTTGACGCTCGAACGTACCCTTCGTCGACCTCTAACCCGCCGAACATCTATGTCACTGATCCGCGAAAATCTGTCGTTGTTTCGTGAACCGAAAGATTTACAGCGTTCACTGGGCTGGTACCGTTCGGTAGCTAGCTGCCCCGTCGGACGAGAAAATCTGAAGACCTACTTGGAATTGCAACTGGCATCAGCAGGGCTGCTTTCGGCACACTCCGATGGCCCGAATTCGATGACCGAGTTCTCCAGCGGGATTCTTGATAGTATCCGCGAAAAGGCTCGTCTACTGGCGTCCCATCGCGCCCCGGTCGATCAACGCATCGAAGCGTTTTTGAATCACTACTTCGTCGACCAAATCGGCGACCATCGCTTGCGTGTTCCATCGGGAACGCTGGTTCTCGACCGCCACGGCATGGCTCGGGAATTGAGCCTGCCGATGCAAGGCGACCACTTCTCCAACGACTTGGTTGAATCCTATCGCCTCGCGAACGGCGTCCTGAACAATCCTCGCGCCGACCGCCGAACCACGGCTGGTACCTTCCACGTTGTCCAAGGTGGCCTGCCCATCCCCGGCGACAAACGCGCCGTCCCGATGAACGTGTTCGTCAACTTGTACCGCGCCGCGATGTCGCCACCAGACGACCTGATGGTGCTGCCATACACCAGCGACGCTGACGAGCCGGCAAAGACGTGGGTGTCGCTGCTGCTGCGTCCACTCGTCTGTCCAGCCGTCCCCGGGTTCACCGAAGCCAAGCGAATGGAAGTTCGCTTCTTCGTCCCCGGCAGCTTGGTCAGCAACCTGGACTTCGTCGAATCGATCTTCGGCAACGCTGGCGACCCATTGATTCCAGAAAACGACGCTGGCCTGGATGCGGAAGGTTGGACCGGTCACACCGGCTGCGTGATCTTGGCACCACACTTGACCAAGCTCACCAAGAAAGAACTGGGGCTGCCTCCGATCAGCGAAGCCACCGATCGCCAAAAGGCCGACGGCATGTGCTGGAGCGACGAGTCGGAAAAGTACAACGACGGAACCGCGTTCAAGCTGACTTGTCGTGATCGCAACGGTGTCGTCGTGACGCTGATCGCGGACAACTACTACGGCTATTGCAAGAAAGAAGTCAAAACCCAAATCAGCTACGCCTGTAACCTGATGGGCCGCGCCGAAGAGGAACACGCCGGCGGTGCGTTGGCATTCGCGTCGTATTCCTTGGGCGAAGAATTCCAAGTCAACAGCCAGCGCTACAACGGCCGCACCTTCGACGACGTCGCACGTGATTATGCCGAGTTTGTTGATGCCCAGCCCGAAGGCTACGGCGTCGACAAAAACGATGACACGATCATCTACATTCCCGAAAATGCGAAAGCGACACTCGCCGAACGCTGCATCAAATGGACACGCGATGGCGAAGAACATCGCATCCGTTTGAGCCCCGAACAGATCTACATCGCACCAAGCGGTTACAAGATCCGATTGGAAAAGCACCCCAACGCGCCGTCTTGGCGTTTGGTCGGAACCGTCGGCGAAGGCATCTTCTGTCACAAGCCCTGCACCGTCAGCGGTGGCGGTAAAAGCGAGATCAGCAAAAGCCTTCGTGACTACATGCTCTACGGCCCGATCTTTATCGGCGAGCTCGAAAACGATTTTGCCAAGCTGGACGAAATCTTCGAACGCGACTACTCGGATCGCTGGAGCGACACGTACACCGGGCGGACCGATTACACCGATGGCCCCAGCCGCAGCGTTTTGAATCCGAAACGCAGCCTTGGTAGCGTGATCAAATTGCTGACCCCGTCGCCAGAATACAACGACGCGTATAACAAATGGTTGGGAACGATCCCGCCACACGTTTACTCGATGGCCTTGATCATCAAGCGTTTCACCGGCGAGTCTCACGACGAAAACTGGCGTGAGCGTTTCGGCGTGGACATCGTCAACGGCGTTCCCGGTCACGAGCTGAAAATCGGTGACCGATCCTTGGTCGGAACCTACCTGCGTGTCGGTTGGGACGACAACCGTTGGCGGACGTTCAAACTGCGTCAAGACTTCATCGCCGCGGCCAAGGTCCAGCGCGAAGACGACATCAGCGCCAGTACCGTTGTACCCGCGTCGCAATTGGACAACGTCGGACTGAATGTCGACGAAACCAATAGCTACAAATTTGTCGAGAACTGCGAGTACCGTTTGTTCCAACGCCCTGACGATGCGATCCATCGCGGCTTGGACAAACAAACCGAATTTGACTTGTCGCAACCCGGCAACTTCATCAGCAACTTCCACCCGCTGACCACCGAAGAAGTCCAAGAGGTTGTCGACGACACGATCGAATTCGACAAATTCACCGAGCCAGTTCAAGAGTTGCTTGAAGAAGCCGCCGAACGCGGCGACAGCTACGTTGTCAGCACCGCGCACCCACGGATCGTTGACGGCAAGCACACCAAGAACCCACGGTACCTGCAAGACCGTCCTGACTTGGTCAACGCACGCGATACCTATGTGGCTCGGCGCGGGATCCAGTTCCATCGTGGACTCAAAGCCGACGAGCCGATCCATATTCCCGTGGGCGCTGTCCTGGGCGGACGTCGCAACAACCCACCAGACAAGGAAACCGGTATCCGTTCATTGGCCGTGTACTCGCCGCTGCACTATCAAGAGCTGCCCGAGTTGGTGATGGACTACCTGTGCTCGTTGACCGGCAAAAGCCCCAGCACGACCGGTGCGGGCAGCGAAGGCGCTCTGACCAAGGGCCCGTTCAACGCGTTGATGCCGTCCACCGATTTGAACAACATGATCGTCGCGATGATCTTGACCGAACTGGGCGGGTTCAGCACCGCTGCCGGTCACGTCGGGCCTCGCTATGAAGTCGGGCACGATATCTCGCTGTTGATTCCGGAGATCTGGTGCCGTTTGACACCAGAGGAACGCCGCCCCGACAGGATGATCGAAGACGGCATGCTGGAAAAGGTCGAGGACTTCGAACACGAAGGCCAATCGATCCCCGCCAGCCGATTGGGATACCGCATCACCAACCGCTTCGTTCGCAAGTACATGGCGCGGGTGTTTGATAACCCCAGCAAGGTGTTCAGCGAAGAGATCCTGAAGCCGGAATTGCAAGACATGGAGTCTTACGCCGACGGGATTCTGCACATCGCCGAAGCACAACAGCGTGTCGCCAAACGTTATTTCGAAGACGGCGGCTACGAACTCGCTTGCCCGCCGCTGCGTGCAATCCTGAGCATCTTGGTCAAGGGAACTTACGAAGGCAAAACGATTGCCGATCCGGAAGTTCGCGATCTGTTTACGCTCGAAAACATGTTGAACAGCGATTGGTACAAACGACGTTTGGTGGAACAACGTGACCGCGACGTGCAGCACTGGAAAGATTGCATCAAGCGAATCAAGCACTACACCGAATCTTTGGGTGAGCATCCGCCGATGGCTCAACTGAATTTGGAAGCGCGCTTGAAATACGCGACCGAGCAATTGGCTGACGCCGAGTCGGAAGACTACGTCGATCGTCTGCGAGGCACCTTGGGCGCCGACCCAATGCGTGTCGCTGCCAACGATCCAGTCATGGCTAACAAGTTGGCTGGCGTCTAATCGCGTTGATGTTTGGCTGAAGCCGAAATTGTTTCGGCTCCAGAAGAGCTTTTGACGGTGTCTCAGGGTGAAAACCTCGAGCCCTCGAAACGCAAATTTGGATTCGGCATCGGATGGTCCGACGTTGATGTTTGGTATGCGTTGATGTGTGTCCGACGTCTGATGTATGGGCGACGTTCGATGTCTCGTCGGCTCCGGAGGAGCCTTCGTTGGTAGCTTGGGGCGGGAGCCCCAAGAGAACGAACGTACAAAGATGCATTCGCCCCGGAGGGGCCGACGTTGATGGGATTGCCCAACCAACGCCGGCCCCTCCGGGGCGTTTGCGTTTGGTTGGGGACGCCATCTCGAGGCTTCCGCCCCGAGCTATCTAAGTCGGCCCCTCCGGGGCGATCGTCGATGTCATCGCTGGTTATTCGTCGTGCAAACGACCAACGTCATTGTCGGTTGGGGTTGGCGTCGGTCGGAGATTCGGCCTCATCAAACTCAACGTTTCATTCGCCCAATCACACGCATCACGTTCCCCTCGGCGACACCTTCATTCAATATTGGACTGACGTCCTAAATTTCTTCGGCTCCGGAGGAGTCTTCGTCGGTAGCTTGGGGCGGGAGCCCCAAGAGAACGAACGCGCAAAGATGCATTCGCCCCGGAGGGGCCGACGTTGATGGGATTGCCCAACCGACGCCGGCCCCTCCGGGGCGTTTGCGTTTGGTTGGGGACGCCATCTCGGGGCTTCCACCCCGAGCTATCCAAGTCGGCCCCTCCGGGGCGATCGCGTTGCTGAGACTCGGGCCACCGGAGCGATCGATCAATGCGGGAATTGCACGACGATCGATTGTTGTTTGGATTTGATGCCTTGCTGTCTTGGCTCCGGAGGAGTCTTCGTCGGTAGCTTGGGGCGGGAGCCCCAAGAGAGCGAACGCGCAAAGACGCATTCGCCCCGGAGGGGCCGACGGCGTTCAACGTTTCATTTACCGATGGCCGCGTCCAATTCGGCCGCGTCATCTCTGGTCAATCGATTTGCCCCTGCACACCGCAATGTCATTTCTTCGTCGGCGTTAATTTGATGTAGTCCAGGCCGAACATCCAGGCTTTCGCGGCCTTTGGGTTCGCACCCACGATTTGGACTGTCACCGTATGCGGTCGATCGTTCTCGATCTCAACCGTTCCGAGCGTGACCAGGCCACTGGTCACCACGTTTGCATCGAACAAGTCGATCGGTTCGCCAAGCTTCTCGCCATCAAAGTAAAACTGGACAATGCCATAGTCTCGAGCGCAGGTCATGACAGCGGCGAGTTCCATCTTGCCATCGCTTTCAGCATCATGCTTCGTCTTCGGCAACCGAATCGTCATCGTGTCGCCACGTTTGGCACCCGACCAAAAAAGCTGCGTGTCGCCGCTCCAGCGATCGCCTTGGAAACCATTCATTGCTTGTGGTCGGGCCGCGCCGCTGGTGACTTCCACCGCTAGCGTTTCCGCTTCGATGACATCGCCCGCACTGTTTGTCGCGTCATCAAACTTGGTTTTTGGACCACGCGTTTGCTTAGCGTTATCAATCGGTGGAATCGTTGGCCCGCTGTAGCGTTTGGGTTGTGCTGCTAACCACTCGGACTCGTTAACCTGTCGGACTTGGTGCGTTAACACATGGGCGCCTTTCATCCCGCCTAGGACGATGTCCGATTGGCCATCCGCGTTCAGGTCGGTGATCGTGATTTGGCGTCCGATGCCTGGATCGGCGGCGGCTTGATAAGGAAGCCACTCGACAGCGACTTGTTGACCCGCATCTTGCTTGCGTTGCAGCTTGAACCAATACACCACTGCACCGGCATCCCACATCGGACTTTGGCGATGGTGTGACCAATACGTTTTTCCGGTCACGATGTCTTTCAGTCCGTCACCATCAATGTCAACCAAGGCGACCGAATGAAGTTCGCTGAACAGTACTCCAAAAGCGTTGTCCGATGGGTGTGATCCCATGATCGGATGGCGTTCAAACCGGATCGACTCGCCGTCGCGAATTTGTTCGTACCACGACAGCCCAAAATCATGAGCCGCCTCGCTGGTGATGATGTCGTTGTCACCATCGCCGTCGACATCGTACGCGTACATCTCGGCACCACCGTATGACGATGTCAGTTTGGCCGGGTGATGTTTCCAACGCGACGTCAATGCGTTTTCCGCTGGCTGCTCGAACCAGCCGCCCGGGTGCAAGATGTCGCTGAGTCCGTCGCCATTGATGTCGCCTGCACCCAATCCATGGCCAAATCGCGTGGCGGTCATCTGCGGCGACACCGGATGGAATTCCCAGGTTTGAATCCCAGGCCCCCACTCGATCGTGGCAAAACCGAACATGCCATCTCGAGTACAAAGCAACTCGACTCGTTCGTCACCCACCATGTCGACCAATTGAGGCGACTCGTTGCTGACCCAGTCGATGACTTGGTGTTTTTCCCAATGCTTGTCGCCAGCGCCGTCAGAAGATGTGTGTTGCGGGCCAGGATTTTCGTAAACGTAAGCCGGTGTGCCGGGGAATCCGACGACGAAAACGTCTTGGTGCCCGTCGCCGCTGAAGTCATCGACCCAAGCGAAGAAGTGATCCGCGTAGCCGTTTCGGTCTTGAGGCTTCGGCGGGTAAATCTCGTGTTTGGCTTGAAAGTCCGGACCCGCAAACCAGTACGGGCCATAAACAACGTCGATGATTCTGTCGCCGTTGATGTCGCCCGCACCAGCGCCTTCGGAGAAATACGTGTCAGAGATTGCCTCTGTGGTGAACTCGTGCAGCGCGTGGTCGTCTGCGGATGCAGAGCTACAGCAAGCAGCGACGGCTATCGAAATCGCGATCAGGTGTCTTCGGAAAAGCAATCGGTGCATGGTGAACTCTGTGTCGGCGGGAGTTTGGTGGGGAGCGATTGATCTTAATGGCTGACGAAGCCCGTGTGGGAAATCTCGTCGCGCGGTCAGCCGAACCAGAACCTCTTGACGGCCATACCGATCGGTCGGTATCTTTTCAGCGTACCAACCGGTCGGTCTGGAGGAGAGAATGGTCGAAAGTGCCCGTGAAAATCTGATTTCTGCTGTCTGTCAGCTGATCCTTGAACGTGGATATGGCGGGACATCAGTCGGCGCGATTTGCGATCGTGCCTCGGTTTCCAAGGGCAGCTTCTTCCATCATTTTCAGTCCAAACAGGACGCCGCGTGTTCGTCGTTGGACCACTGGATGACCGCCGTGCAGGAGCGTGCGCGGCAGTCTGGATTTGCCGACCAGCCGGATCCTCGCGAGCGGTTGATGACCTATTTGGATTTCATGGCCGCGTTGCCTGACTCCGGAGGTGCGCCCCACGGTTGTTTACTGGGGGCACTGGCGCTGGAGCTTTCGGAGACGCATCCTGATGTGCGGGACAAAGCGTCCGGCTATTTCCAAGTGTGGAGCGACGGAGTCTCTCGTTTGATCGGCGATGCGATGCCGGATCGAGACGACACCTTCGTCAGCTCGCTTGCCAATCACTTTATCGCGTCACTCGAAGGCGCGATCTTGCTCGCCAAAGCACGCCGTGATCCTTCGTTGATCCCGCAGTGCGTGAATCACTTCCGCGGCTACGTCGAATCGTTGATGCAGCCGGCTGTTTAGTTCTTTTGTTCGTCCCCTGTTGCTGTCCAAGTTCTAGGAGAGTTTCTATGTCAACGCTTGCCTACATTCGTCATGGATTAGAAGTCAGTCGTGCCATGACGTTGGCATTGATTGATGATTTGAAAGACGCCCCGATGCAGTCGCCCACATCGAAAGGTGGCAACCCGCCGCTGTGGATTTTGGGGCATTTGGCGTTTGGCGAAGCCAGCATCGTCGAGTTTGTGATCCAAGGAAACGACAACCCGCTCGCGCATTGGAAAGACGCGTTCGGCGCACGCCAAGAACCGTCAACCGACTTGGCCGACTACCCGTCATGGGACGAAGTCCGCGCAAAGTCGGATGAAGTGCGTGCGAATACGTTGAAGTTTCTCGAAGGCTTGACCGACGCCGATCTCGAAACGCCTAGCAAGAATTGTCCCGAAGGGCGCGAGCAGGTCATGGGAACGATCGGTGCGTGCTGCCAAATCTTGACCATGCACCCGATGATGCACTACGGGCAACTTGCCGATTCGCGACGAATGCTAGGACGCGAGCCACTGCAGGCATAACACCCGCCGATTAAAACGAAGGGCTGCCGGCACCGGAAAATGGGCAGTGATCAACATCGGGCGGTCAAAACCTTGAGAAATCAGACATGACGTCTTATGATGGCTTCGTCTGATTCGCCCTTTGATCCTCATGGTGGTTCGATGATCGATCGTCTCGTGATTGCGGCAGTCGCTGCCGTTTATTGTTGCGGCATCCTCGCGGCTGAAGATGCGGACTCGGCTGCCCAGTTCAGCAGCCTTGCGGCCGAGATTGCCGAGTCGTACACGCTTGAGGTGGAAGGGCGGGTGCTTGAGCTGCGACGGGAGCCGGTTCTCACGTGGACCGATCCCGAGCATGGAGAGGTTTATGGCGACGTGTATGTCTGGACGGATCAGGGGCGACCGGCGGCGATCGCGTCGATCTACAAGTGGTACCGTCCTTACACGCACAGCACCCACGAGTTTCAATCGCTAGTCACGCAGCCAATCCACGGGACTCGCGACGATCAGAGCGATTGGACGTGTGCTAAGCCAGGCGTGCAGTGGAAACCCGTTCCAATGTCTCCGCCTGGCGGACAAAACACCGCAATCCGTTTGACCCAGATGCGTTTGATCGCAAAAAAATTTGCCTTGGAGATGGTGAATAAAGACGGGTCGGTGGATCGATTGCGAATGCTCTCCCAGCCACTTTATCGTTTCCAGGAACCGGTTGGCGATGCGGTTCAAGGAGCCTTGTTTGCGTTCGCCCGCGGGACCGATCCCGAAGCCTTGTTGTTGCTGGAGTTTCGTGACGAAGGCGGCGTCAACAAGCTTTATTATTCGCTCGCGCGGTCGAACTTTTTGGCGACCAGCGCAACCTATGACGGGCAGCAAGTTTGGCAAGTCAAACAGTTGAGCCGGGCGATCATGAAATCAGGCACCGAGCCGTACACAAAGTTCGTGTTCCAAGATTGAAGTTGACGCAGATGGTAAACCGCAGGGGACGCGGAGTGATGCAGAGGGGATTGGAGATTGATCTCTGCGGTTTGAACTCTTTTGGGATGTTGGACGAGGTTCGTTTTGCGATCGGTCGTTTGGGTAACGGACCGGACCTTCGGCCCTCAGCTTGATTGATCGGCTTGGTTTCCCGGCCCTGCGGACCGGGCTAGGTAATAGGCTGGACCTTCGGCCCAAAAGATCGATCATGTGCTGTGGCGATTATTGCATAACCGGCGTGAATTCTGCGTCTGGTTGCCGGAGAACGGTGCGACCGATCATGTAGAACAAAGCCAAGAGTGCGACGGCCCCGATCAACAGTGAACGCTGTTGTTGTTTGCCGATGGCGCCCTGCATTTCGGCATGTTGCTCGAGTGCCAGTTGGGCTGTTTCTTCTCCGGCGTCTGCGGCTTTTTGCAATAGTTCAACGGCGAGCTTCTCGTTGGCTTCGATGCCTTTGCCATACAGGTACATCAATCCTAAGTTCGTCTGCCCCAGGCTAAATTGTTGGTCGGCGGCCTTGCGATACCATTCACTTGCGGTCAATGCGTTTTGCGGGACGCCTCTGCCTGTTTGATACATCATGCCGAGATTGTTCAACGCGGCAGGGAATGAGTCTTCGGCGGCGAGTCGGTACCACTTGATCGCTTCGCTATCATCTGCGTTGACGCCGCGTCCCTCGGCAAGCATCAACCCCATCATGTACCGAGCGGTTGGATCGCCATTTTCTGCTGCCCTGCGATACCATTTGAGCGATTCGGTATCGTTTTGTGGTACAAGCTTGCCCCAGAAAAACAGGTGGCCGAGTTCTCGTTGGGACCATACGTTTTCTTTGTTCGCAGCCCTCTGCAGCCACAGGAGTGCACGGGTGGTATTTTGAGGGACGCCGCGACCTACTAGATACATCCAAGCGAGATTCGTCTGAGACCATGTGTGACCTTGGACCGCCGCAGCTTCAAACCAATTCGCAGCTTCTTGATCACTTTGTGGGACGCCGCGCCCGTCGAGGTACATCTCGGCAAAAGAACCTTGGCCGAACGAGTAGCCATGTTCTGCAGACTTGCGAAACCATTCAACAGCGATGACATCGTCCTGCGGCACGCCCTCGCCATCACGATACGCCAACCCAAGTGCCCTTTCCGCATAGGCGTCCTGTTTGGCAGCCGATTGTCGGTACAGTGAGATCGCTCGGTCGATGTCAGCGTCGACGCCATATCCGTGGTCGTACATGTACCCAAGGTTGTACTGCGCTGAAACGGAGCCATTGGCGGCGGCGAGTCGATACCATTGGACGGCGTCGGCATCGTCTCCGGCTTCACCAAGTCGATGGTGACACATCCATCCAAGTTCGAATTGAGCCGAGCGGTGATCGTCTGCGGCAGCGAGTCGGAAGCAATCGACCGCAGCGTAATGGTTTTGGCTGATGCCCTCGCCACGTCGATAAGCTCTTCCAAGATTGTATTGTGCGTCGGCGAGGCCTTGATCGGCGGCTTTTTGAAACAACGAGACAGCCAAAACAGGATCATATTTGATGCCGATTCCTCTTTGGTGCATGATCCCAAGGCAGTTTTGCGCATCTGCACGTTCTTGTTCCGCAGCCAAGCGAAACCATTTTGCGGCCTTCACAAAGTCTTGTGAGACACCTTTTCCCTTCACGTGCAAGCAGCCCATGACTACCTGGGCCCACGCATGTCCCTGGTCGGCGGAGATTTGAACGAGTCTTGCAGCGGCTTCGTCGCTGTACGGCGTGTGTGCCAGCCCGATCAGCTTGTTGATGCTTTCGTGGTAGTCAAGAAGGACGCGATCCAACGCTGATTCCGGATCGTCTTCTACTTGGTTGAGTTTTCCACCATCCGCTTCCGGCGCTGTTGGCTCAGAGGAAGCCGCTGTACTGCTCACGGCGCGTTCAGCAAAGTGTTGGGCCGAATTTGTCGCAGAGGCAGTTCGAGTGTTTGAACCGATTGCCGTGGTGGACTCGTTGAGTGCGTAGAAGACGATCGTCAATGCGATGACAATCCAATGTGTAGAGCTGCGCATTTGGGAACGTCTTTTCGTAACGAGGCATAAGAGGCACTGCGGTGATCCCAAACGCAGGCTGTTCGTTAGAAAAGGTTACGTCACACTCCGCTAGAGAGTGGTTGGAAACTTGGATTCGAGGTTTCCAGGCCCTGCGGACCGGGTTAGGTAATGGGCTGGACCTTCGGCCCAAGAAGTTGATGCCGGGATGATTACCGCAGAGGACGCGGAGTGACGCAGAGGGTTTGGGGATTGGACTCTGCGGTGTGAACTCTTCTTGGGTGCTGGACGAGGTTCGTTTTGCGATCGGTCGTTTGGGTAATGGACCGGACCTTCGGCCCTCAGCTTGATTGATCGGTTTGGGTTCCCGGCCCTGCGGACCGGGCTAGGTAATAGGCTGGACCTTCGGCCCAAAAAACGATGCCGGGATGATTACCGCAGAGGATGCGGAGTGACGCAGAGGGTTTTAGGGATTGAGCTCTGCGGTTCCCTGCGGCCTCGGCGGTTTGAACGCGTTTGTGATGCTGGAAGCGGTTTGTTTTGCGATCGGCCGTTTGGGTAACGGACCGGGGCTTCGGCCCAAAACATGTTGCGGTACCGCTGGTTTGCTTGCTTGTGATCAGGATTCTAGGGTCTTTTGCAGGAACCTCCGGAGTGCCGGTTTGGTTGCTTGGCCGAGGCGGTTGATTGCCAGAATCGTTTCGTCGTCGCTGTCGTGAACCGTGATTTTGACTTGGTTCAACTCATCGGTTTCGCTCGGATCGAGCGTCTCCGTGGAAACAATTTTGACCGCATCGAGATCACGAGTGCGGATCGACAATCGGACCTTGCCGTCGTCATCGACCACGTCGACGCGATTGGAAGCCGCCATCTTGATTCGTTCGTCACCGACGATTTTTTCGATCTGATTGAACAGCCGATCGGGCAAGTTGATCGGCCAATCCGGCTTGGCGTTGTTCTCGAATCCTTTGTGCATCGAATGCCACTTGCGACCGAGCACTTTCCAAACTTCGCTTCCAGGAGAGGATTCTTTGGCAGCAGTGACCGTGGCGGGTTCCTGCGGATCGGATGCGGCCGATGTTTCTTCGACGTCATCTTCCATATCATCCGAATCGACATCATCGATGGCGTCGGATGATGGTGATGTTTTTAGCGCGTCTGCCACAAAAGGTGCGGTGACGGAAACCTTGTCCGGCTTGCGTCCTTTGGCGGTGGCGGCGAGTTGTTCTGGCGTGCCTTCGAAGACGATTTGGCCACCATTGACGCCCGCACCTGGCCCCATGTCGATGACCCAGTCGGCGCACTTGATCACGTCCAAGTTGTGTTCGATCACGACGCAGGTGTTGCCGAGTTCGACCAGACGCTGAATCACTTCCAGCAGTTTGGCGATATCGTCAAAATGCAACCCGGTCGTCGGTTCGTCCAGCAGATACAGCGTACGACCTGTTCCGGGACGTGAGAGTTCGGCGGCCAGTTTCACCCGTTGGGCTTCGCCACCGGAGAGTGTCGGCGCGGATTGACCGATGGTGACGTAGTCCAGCCCCACATCGCACAACGTTTGCAAGATGCGAACGATCCTCGGTTCCGATGCGAACAGTTCGACGGCATCGCCGCAGGACATTTCCAGCACGTCAGCGATCGATTTGCCGTGGTACTTGATCTCCAAGACGTCTTCGTTGTAACGCTTCGCGTCGCATTCTTCGCAGGGGACCCAGACGTCAGGCAAGAAGTGCATTTCGATTTTGCGTTGACCGCTGCCTTCGCAGGTTTCGCATCGTCCGCCGCTCACATTGAAACTGAACGTTCGCGCGGTGAAGCGGCGTTCTTTTGCTTCGGGGATCGACGCGAACAGGTTCCGGATCAGATCAAAAACGCCGGTGTAGGTCGCGGGGTTGCTGCTGGGCGTGTTGCCAATGGGCGACTGATCGACGCGAATGATTTTGTCGATGTGACGCATGCCTTCGATGCGGTCAAAGCGACCGGGCTTTTCGCTGGATCGGTGCAGACGTTTCGCCAAAATCGGATACAGCGTGCCTTCGATCAGCGTGCTTTTGCCGCTGCCGCTGGGTCCTGTTACGGCGGTCATCACACCAATTGGCAACTTCAAGTCGACGTCTTGCAAGTTGTGATCGGATGCCCCGTAAAGCGACAGGAAGCTGACCATCGGTTGGCCGCCAGCGGTATAGACCGGGCGACGGGCCGAAGGAATGGGGATGTGTTTGGTGCCTTGGATGTAGCCGCCGGTGACGCTTTCGTTGGCCGGAGTCAGCGCATCGGGGGCGCCTGACGCGACGATGCGTCCGCCGTGTCGTCCCGCGCGTGGGCCAAAGTCACACAGGTAATCACTGCCCGCGATCACGTCACGGTCGTGTTCGACAACCAGCAACGTGTTGCCTAGGTCACGCAGACGATGCAGTGCCGAAAGCAGTCGCAGGTTGTCACGTGGGTGCAATCCGATCGTCGGTTCGTCCAAGACATACAACACCCCGCACAAGCCGCTGCCGAGTTGGGCTGCCAAACGAATCCGTTGGGCTTCACCGCCCGACAGTGTCGCGGCACCGCGGTGCAACGTCAGGTAGTTCAAGCCGACGTCCAACAGGAACTTGACGCGCGAAGTCACTTCGCGGATCAATTCGCCGGCGATTTTCTTCTCACGCCGGTCGAGTTTCCAGGTTTTGACGGTTTCTTCCAACCGCTCCAGTGGCATATGAACCAGGTCCGCGATCGTCATGCCACGGAAACGGCATGCTGCCGACTCTTCGCGAAGTCGTGCGCCATGGCAGGAACTGCAATCGATCTCGTCGACGAACTGTTCCAGTTTGCCGCGGAGCCCCGGTGTCAAACGTGACGCTTCCTCCAACGCCGGATAAAAGCCTTTGAATTGAAACCGGAACAGTCGCTGCGACGAATCGGATTCCGGTTTCGCGTCGCGATGAGTGACTTCGATCCAGCGGCTGCCGAGTCCGTGGAACAGAATCCGTCGATGAGTCGAGGTCAGTTCGTCGTAAGGGACATTGATCGGAATCCCTGTTTGCCGTGATAAAGCTCGAAGCAACCAGAGCGAGACTTCGTGTTCGACGTTGGGCCACAAAAGCGACACGCCTTCGGAAAGCGTCATCCGCTGTGAATCGAGCAGTGCTGTGGGGTTGGTTCCACGCTGTTTGCCAAGGCCTTCGCACTGGGGGCACCAGCCGACGGCGCTGTTGAATGAAAAGTGGTGTGGCGTCAGCGTGGGGAAGGATCGCCCACAACTTCCGCACACGAGGTGCTGGCTGTGTGTGATCGTGTCCCAGTGACGTTCTTCGCGATCAGGGTCGGCGACGGCGACCGTCGCGACACCGATCCCAAGCGACAATGCTTGCTCGATACTGTCGCTGATTCGCGACCGTTCGTCGGGCTTGATCACCATGCGGTCGACGACGACTTCGACGGTCTGGCGTCGTCGCGGGTCCAATGCCGGGGCGTCTTCCAGATCAACGGTTTGTCCGTCGATGCGAACACGAGCGTAACCCTGACTGCGCAGCGATTGCCAGGTGTCTTTGGATGCTTCACCGGCGACGACTTCGATCGGCGCGAGCAGCAATGCACGCGTGCCCTCGGGCATCGCGAGGACTTTTTCGGTGATCTCGTCCGGCGTTTGGGTGCCGACTTCGCATTCGCAATCGGGACAGTGCCGCGTGCCCAACCGGGCCATCAAGATACGCAGGTAATCGTAAACTTCGGTGACGGTCCCGACGGTACTTCGCGGCGAGTGTCCGAGGTTCTTTTGTTCGAGCGCGACCGCGGGAGAAAGCCCGTCGATGCGTTCGACCTTGGGCTTTTGAACCTGGCCGATGAATTGACGAGCGTACGAGGAAAGCGATTCGACATACCGGCGCTGTCCTTCGGCGTAGATCGTGTCCATCGCCATCGAGCTTTTGCCACTGCCACTGGGACCGCAGAACACTGTCATCGCATCGCGGGGGATTTCCACGTCGACGGATTTCAGATTGTGCTGTTGTGCCGCGTGGACGGTCAGGTGGGTCTTGCTTTGTTTGTTGGGCGGGGCGAGTTCGACGTCGGCAGCAGGTGTTGTCGGTTTCGATTTTTTCTTTGGACGGCGAATGTCCATGACCTTGGCGAGTGCCGCGCCGGTGTGACTTTCGCTGCATTTCGCAATATCACTCGGGCGGCCGACGGCAACGATCGTGCCGCCGCCAGCGCCACCTTCGGGACCGAGATCGATCACATAGTCGGCCGTTTTGATCACGTCCAAGTTGTGTTCGACGATGACGACGGTGTTGCCGCGATCGGCTAGCCCCTGGATCACTTTTAGCAGCAGTTCGATGTCTGCGAAGTGCAACCCGGTGGTGGGCTCGTCCAGGACATACAGCGTTCGTCCGGTTTCTTTTTTGCTCAGCTCACGTGACAGCTTGATCCGTTGTGCTTCACCACCAGAGAGCGTTGGCGACGGTTGGCCGAGTTTCAGGTACTCCAGTCCGACATCGACAAGCGTTTGCAGCTTCTCGGCGATCTTGGGAACATTCTTGAACAGCTTCAACGCTTCGGAAATGTCCATTTCCAGAACGTCTGCGATCGAAGCCCCTTTGAATTCGACCGACAGGGTTTCACGGTTGTAGCGTCGTCCGGCACAGACCGGGCAGGTCACCCAGATGTCAGCCAAGAAGTCCATTTCTAACTTGCTGGCGCCGTTGCCGTCACAGGCCGCGCATCGTCCGCCGTCAACGTTGAAACTGAACCGGCTTGCCGTGTAGCCACGCGTCTTGGCTTCGGGCAATTTGGCGTACAAGTTGCGGATCTCGTCGAAGACTTTGACGTATGTCGCCGGGTTGCTACGTGGCGTTCGTCCGATCGGCGATTGGTCGATCGCGATGGTTTTGTCGAGGTGTTCCAGTCCGCTGATCGATTCGTGGTCACCGACATCTGATTCGGCACCGTTGAGTGCGTTGCGAAGAGCCGGTTCGAGGATGCCACCGATCAACGAACTCTTGCCGCTTCCCGAAACACCGGTCACGCAGGTCACCGTTTGCAACGGGATCGTGGCGTCGACGTTTTTCAAGTTGTGGAACGTCGCCCCGTGGACTGTCAGCTGTTGTTCATGATCGACCGGGCGAAGCTGTTCGGGGACCTCGATCGTCTTTTTTCCGGACAGGAATTTGCCGGTTTCGCTTTTGGGTTTTTCGCCTAGTTCGTCTGCCGAGCCGATGCCGACGATCTTGCCCCCACGCACACCGGGGCCGGGGCCAAAGTCGACGATTCGGTCCGAAGCACGCATCGTGTCTTCGTCGTGTTCGACAACGATCAGCGTGTTGCCCGCGTCACGCAAACGCACCAGCGTTTCGATCAGGCGGTCATTATCACGAGCGTGCAAACCGATCGACGGTTCGTCCAGAATGTACAACACGCCGACCAAGCCGCTGCCGATTTGCCCGGCCAAACGGATCCGCTGTGATTCACCACCAGAAAGCGTCGGTGCAGTGCGTGAAAGTGTCAGGTAATTCAGGCCGACGCCCAGCAGGAATCCGACTCGGGTGCGAATTTCCTTGAGAGCTTCCGATGCGATCTTGGCATCCGTTTCGGAGAGCTTTAGGTCAACGAAAAACTCGTGCAACTGATCGATCGACAAGTCGCACAACTCTGGCAGCGAATACGCCGGCTTGTCGGCGAACGCGGGGCTGGCGCTGGTGATCGTCGTCGCGCTGGCTTGGCGGTTCAATCGCTTGCCGTGGCAGTCGACGCAATCAATCGTGTCCATGAACTTTTCCAGATGCTTGAGCTGCATCTTGTTCTTGGATGTCCGATAGCGTTCGAGCAATTCTGGGACGAAACCGTCAAATGAACCGCTGTACTTGCGGCTGCGACGTCCGCCTCGCCAGGTCAGTTCATACGTCGAATCGCTTCCCCACAGCCAAAGCTTCTTGGCCTCGATGGGAAGGTCACGCCACTTCGTCTGCAGCATCGTGCCGGCGTCCAGCTCCAACGCTTTGTCCATCGCTTCGGCAAAGCCTTTGTAGATATGCCGACGATAGCGACCGATCTCGCCCCATTTTCCCAGCAACGTGATCGCGCCGTTGCGAATCGACTTGCTGTCGTCCGGGATGATGCGACTGGGGATAAACGTGTAAAGGTGACCGAGCCCGTCGCAGGCTTCGCACATGCCCTGTGGGTTGTTGAACGAAAACAGCTGTGGTGATGGCGGCCGAAAGCTTTCGCCACATGAGGGACACGAGTATCGCGATGAATAGAGGATGTCTTCGCGCGGTACCGCTGCCGATTCGGCGTTGATCTCGGACAACGACACGATCACCGAAGCGTCGCCAAGTTTGAGCGTCAACAAGACGGCTTCTTGGATGCGGCCACGGTCGCGCGTGTCTGCTCCGATCCGATCGACAACGACTTCGACATCGTGGCGTCGGGTGCGGTCAAGCGGTGGTGGGTCGGCAAGCCGGATGGTTTCGCCATCGACACGCGCTCGTGTGAAGCCTTGTTTGCGCAGGTCTTCGAACAGGTCCTTGAATTCGCCTTTTTGTGCGCGGACGACTGGCGCCATGATCCAGACATCGGATTCCGGATCACAATCAAGAATTCGCGAGGTGATCGCGTCGGCGGGTTGTGCCGTGATCGGGACTTCGCAGTTCGGACAATTCGGCGTTCCCACACGCGCATACAAGACACGCAGGAAATCGTAGATCTCGGTGATCGTTCCGACGGTACTGCGTGGGTTGTTACCGGTCGACTTTTGGGCGATCGAAATCGACGGGCTCAGGCCGCTAACCAGATCCACGTCGGGCTTCGGCATTTGGCCCATGAACTGGCGGGCATAGTTCGACAGCGATTCGACGTATCGCCGCTGGCCTTCGGCGTAAAGCGTGTCAAAGGCGAGCGATGATTTTCCGCTGCCGGAGACTCCTGAGAAACAAATCAGTTCACCGCGGGGGAGCGTCAGATTGACATCTCGAAGGTTGTGTTCGCGGGCACCCTTGACCTTGATTTCGGTCGTCGACATTCGGTCTGTTTCGGTGATTCTGGGTTTAACGTCAGTCCTTTTGAACCAGTTTACCGGTCTGGCCAGGATAGGGTCAGCCCACAGGCCGAATCGGGAATTGTCACCCCTCTCTGGAATCTGCCTGCGTCACTGCGAAATCGGTGACTTGCGTCACTGCGAAATGGCTGATTCGAACGTGCAAAAATCGGTGCCAGAATCGTGTTTCGACGCACTCCTCGGACTCCGCACCGGCAGCTTGGGAGAATGCTGTCACAATCCCAACGTCGCACAGCGAATTTGTTGCGAAATGGTCAACAACTGACGGCGAGATTCTGACGTCGAAATAACCTAGACCCTTGCCGGGGGGCTGTCGCAAATTGTCGAATGAAAGTGTCCAAGCCGAGCCCTCGTCCGAGCGTTAGTCTGTGCAGCTCTATTACTTCCTCGCCGTCGTCATCTCGCTCAGCTTTGGGGCGGTACCGGGTGAGTCACCTGACGTCGAACGCTCGCTGATGTTTTCTGCGGCCGTTGTCGCGGTCTGGTGGGTGATGTGCTTTCTGTCCGTGCGGATGGTCACCGACTTGATTCGAAAAGGCGACTTGAATGTCGATACCGGATGGGACTGGTTCGAGCGTCAAACGGTGTGCCTGCGATGGTTTTCGATCGCCATCATTGCCTTGTGCCTGGGCGGCTTTGGCTGGGGGCGGTGTGCCGAAGATCTTGCCATCGTTAAACGCTCGATCACGCTCCAATCGTTGTGGTTGCTGACCCCGATGTTGGCCATCGTCACTGCGTTGTGGGCAGCGGAGTATCGCTTTGCGAGATTCTTGGGTGTGGCTTCATCGGGCTGGACCGAACCGCTGAAATGGATGGTGCGAGTGGCGAGGTCATCGTTGGCTTGGATCACGATACCGATTCTGGTGATGTTGGCGCTCGTTGATGCGATTTCGTTTGCACCGTTATCGGATCTCGCACGCGGCTGGATTCTAGCAACGACCATGATCGGCTTGGGTGTCTTCGGAATGCCGTTGTTGGTCAAACGAGTTTTTCCGCGTGGCGAAATTGATCCATCGATGGAAGCGTGGATGAATCAGATTCTTCACTCCGCCGGGCTTTCTAAATGCAAGCTGGTGATGTGGGACACACGCGGTCGATCGTACAACGCGATGATGGCTGGATTCCTGGGGCGGTTCCAAGTGTTGTTCGTCACCGACCGGCTGGTTCGCGATCTAAGTCGCGCCCAAGTGGCGATGGTCGTGCTTCATGAGGTCGCACATGCACGTCGCAAACACGCGTTGTTGCGTGTGGTCGCGTTGGCGCCAGCATGGATTCTGGGATTCATGATGCAGGGCGGACTGGAGTATTTTTTGCCAGGAAGCGACTTGGTCGCTTGGGGGCCGATTCTCGGCAACGCACTAAGTTTGCTGGCGACCGTGTTGATTCTGCGGCAGGTCAGTTACTACTGCGAATATGACGCCGACGCGGCGGCATGCCAGTTGGCACCATCGCTGTCATGGCCGGGGTCAGAACTGCCAGACACGGTGGAGGACGCCGGCCGGACGTTGTCGTCTGCGCTCGTGCGAGTGACCGAAGGCTGTGAAGGGGCGAGGAACCCAAGTTGGCTGCATCCGGGGATCTCGCAGCGAATTGATGCAGTCATGGCGTGAAACAGACGTCAGAACAAAAAGTTTACGACTTCTTGCGAAATTCACCCCCGTCATCGCTTTGTCCATTGGTTTGTGACTGTCCAATTGCCTATGGTGATAGATAGACCACCGTTGTGGTGGGTCCATCAGGATTGAATGACACGTCCCCGGTCCATCTCCCGAAAGGAAAGCCAGATGAAAAAGTACATTGCCTCGGCATTCGCAGTTCTCTTTGTCGCCGCTGCTACGGTTGTCGCGGGTGAAGTCAATCTGGAAGGCGTCAAATGCGTGATCGCACCCCGAGCCGCTAAGGCCGACAAGTCTGCCGACTACAAAGAAGGCAAAGTGTATTTCTGCTGCGATAACTGCGCCGGCAAATTTGCCAAAGACAGCAAGCCATTCACCGAGAAAGCAAACCTGCAACTGGTCAGCACTCATCAGTACGAACAGAAAGCGTGCCCGTTGAGCGGTGGTGACATTGATGAATCGACCGCCGTTAAAATCGAAGGCACCAAGGTCGCGTTCTGCTGCAACAATTGCAAAGGCAAAGTGGAAGGCGAAAAAGACGATGCCGCAAAGTTGAAGCTGGTCTACAGCGACAAGGCATTCAAAAACGGCTTCGCGAAAGTCGAGCCCAAGAAAGAGTAGTCATCTTCCTGGAGGAGGTCATCTGCCAGACCTCCAGACAGGACAACGACAATCGATACGACGCCTTAGCAGCCGGTTGAAAATCAGCCGGCTGTTTTTCATTTGTAACGCGTCATCTATTGGCCTTTGCCCGTTTCCGCGGCCCACAAGATTGAATTGCTGAGTAGCCGTTTGAAGTGTTCGTTTTCCATGATCGTTGGGTGATGCCCCATCAGGAAATACACGTTGCGCGCTTTGACTTTGTCGTTAGACCAGACCACCGGATGGTCACCCATCTTGATGTCGGATGACGGCTGGTATGAATCCTCGTCCACCGTCGCCAGCACGGCGGATTGTTTGCATGGACTTTGGTTGAACGTGTACCACTCTTCTTCGTCGACTTTGAATTCGGCTGGCAAACCGCTGAAGCACGGATGGTCAGCTTGTTCGACATGGACCGTTCCAGTCACTCGTTTAGCGATGTAGCTTTTGAAGCGAATGCCGCCTAGAAATTCGGAAAACCAATTCCACATTTCGAAACCGTCGAATTCGCCCAACAACGCGGCGTGGTGCATCCCAACCCAGCCACCACGGCCTTGTTCGATGTAATCTTCGAACGCTCGTTTTTCTTCATCGCTCCAGCGATACGGCGGATAGTTCAGTTGCAAAAAAACGTCGTACTTGGAAAGCAATTCTTTGTCGAAACCTTTCGGTGATTCGTACAAGTCGAATTCGAAATTCTGTTCCTTCGAAAAACCTTTCAGCCAATACACCGCAGCGTCGACGAAGGGTTCGTGGATATCGCCTTTCTCCGCCAGAACCAATACACGAAACGCGGGTTGCACATCGTTTGCATGTGCAATGGAGGTGCACTCCAGGAGCAATGCAACCACCAGGCCGAGTAGGGTTGAATGTGTTTTCATTGTTGGTCGTTTCGTCGTTGAACTTGCAGGCGTCTCAATCGGGACGCAACAGACTTTGGGGGCTAAGGTGTGTCACGCGTGACCGCCGGACGTTTCGGCGCGGATGACGAGATCGCGGTGACGGCTTGCAGGTACCACGCCGAATGCGGGATCCACTGTTCAGTCCATCGCCACTCATCGCCGCCAGCGTGGAAGCGAAAGTCGATTCCCGATCCGTCATCGCGTCCGTCTTTTCCGGTGATTCCGTTGGAGATTCCTCCTTTGCCAGATCCGTGTCCGAACATCGATTCCATGTAAGGCACGTTGTGATGTCCGTACTGGTACATGAAGCAAATGTCGTAGGGATTCGCGCCGAGGATCCACGACAATTGGGTGGAAGCGAACTGTCCCAATTCGGGCGAAATTCCGTAGGGGCCGTCGCCGGGATGGGTGATGCGTCCGCCTGAGATGACTGCGGTGGCAAGTGACGAGAGTCGTGCATTTTCGCCCTGCCACCACCAACCGCTTTCGTTTTCATGGGGGATGAAAAAGCCTTCGCGAATCTGGCCGTTGACGCGGAACGTTTGGCGAGGGTATCCGAACGGGTTCGTGACCGCGTTGGTGAGTTTCAGCTGAGCATCAATGGCCTTTTTGATCGTTGCGATCGCTGGCGATCGATATGCGTTGTCCGTTTCTTGGTCGAGGTAGCGGACCAAAGCGACGATGGGCAATCCGGCATCGGCAGCATGCCAGAACGGACGGGAGTCATCATCGGCGATGAAGTAGCCGTTTTCGCTGAGACGATTGGCCAGGTTGGTGGCTCGTTTCCTGGCGGCGTCACGATACTGTGGTTTGTCCGTCGCGATCCACAGTTCGGTCGCGGCAAGCAATGCACCATAATCGTCAATAATGTTTTCTTTGCCGTCGTCTGCGTATTCCAAGTTATGGGTTTGCAGGTGATTGAACGCTCGTTCGGCGCTGTAGAGGTATTCCGATGCGGTGAAATCGCGATCGCGTTGCCAAGTCGAAATCCGGGCAAGTGCGGCGATCGCAAGTCCGGCGCCTTCGCGAAATGCCGCTTGGTAATCCGAAGTCGTTTTGCTGTTGGCGAGCAACCCAACCACGCGACGCTCTTCAGGATCTTTTTTGAAGTAACTGAAGATCGTCATGTAGAAGTATCCCTCGGCCGCGAGAGATCGACGCAGGTAATCGGCGCCGTAGAGGGCTTCGTCTCGCATCGCTTCGGCAATCTGCAACTCGTCTAATTTCGGAGCGGCCGATTCCGCCGCGTTGACCATCGACCACACGACCAGCGGCGTTTGCTGGGGCGTCATGAAGTTCGTGTACGCCAAATGCGAAAAGTACTTGCTGATGTCGCCGGATGCGTCACACCAGCCACCATGTAGGTCGACGCGTTTGTCATCCGACCCAAACAGCAACAAGTGTTGGTCGGCATTAAGTTCTTGCGGCGAGTTCGCACGTTGGTGCTGAAAGAAGTCGATGATCGCCGGCAGCGACACATTTGAAATGGCGGAGTCGGCGACGTCGAACGACGTGGACTTCCATTCGTTTTTTTCTCCGCGGACCTGAATGTGGTAGTTGCCGGCTTCATTCAAACGCGAAAAATCAATGCGATAGAAATAACGTCCGGCAAACCATTCATCGATGGACTGTCGAGTGCCGAGTTGGATCGAAAGCGGTGTGGTGGTGTCCGACGTCGAGATCACTCGAACGGATGTGTCCGCGGCAAGCTTGTCTTTCGATTCAATCACTGCGAACTTCGGTGCGTCGATGTCATAGCCAACTTGGTTGACATGAATCACGACGTTCGCGAGTTCCGAACGCGGCTCTGGCAGCTTTTCTTCTTGTGCGTTGGCCGTCTGAAACACAGCCAGTGCGGCGACAAAGATGACCGCGAATTTCAAAACGCGAATGCGGGTGTCGAGCATGTTGCGAGATTCGGTTTACTGTGATGATGATTTCTTAAACAATTCGATCGCGTTGATCAGCAAGCGATCTTGATGTTCGTTCCCGAACGTGTGTGACAAGTCACGTTTGGAATTGTTGGCGTAATCGATGTCGTTGTGCCCCATGTTTAGATACAGCATGCGGTAACGGGTGTTGGTCCAGACAACCGGGTAATCGCCACTGTGCCAGATCTCGTGCGGCTTCGGACCGGTGCCGAGCGGAAAGCTTTTCGGATCGATCGATACGAGCACTTTGATGTCTGCATTTTCCCGCAGCGGAAGTTCCCAGCGGTACCATTCGTTGGGCGACGAGTCGAACGTCTCCGGCAGATCCTTGGTGACGGGATGGTCACTGTTTTCGACACGCAGTACTGCTGAAGTCGGACGCCACGTGTTGCTAACGTATTGGCCGGAACCCAAAAACTCGTTGTGATACCAATCCCAATCCTGCGGGTAGGCTGATGGCGTCAACGCAAACGCGGCGAAGTGAAAACCGATCCATGCGCCGCCCGATTTCATGTACTCTTCGAACGCTTTTCGTTGTTCGGGTGACTCGGGGCGAGTGTCCCAAAACACGACCAGGTCACGATTGGATAGCTCGTCGTTCGTCAAGCGACTCCAGTCATTGGTGTGCTCGAATTTGAAGTGATGCTGCTTTGCCATCTTGGCGAACCACTCTTTCGCTTCGGCAACGAAACTGATGTGCGCTTGATCCGAGGTACCGGTATAAAACGCGATCACTTTAAAGCTCGGTGAATCGTCCGATTGGGCGATCGCTTTGCCAGAAACCGTGATTCCGATCAGGCATAGTGCCGCGACCGCGAGCATGTGGCGATGGAAACGTGGTGCGTGAGGCATCGTAAAACTCTTGGTTGGTTGTCAGCGGTATCGCGGGCGATTAGTTCAAGGTGCGATTGATAATTCCTAGCAAAGAGTGTTCGTCGTTGGTGTCCTGACTGATCTCCCAGATCATGATGCCTTTCAGTCCGTTGTCTTTGACATACTGCGATTTCGCCTCGATCGTTTTTGTGCCGTTGTAGTAAACGACATCGCCGACTTGATCGACGTCGTGTGCGTTGGGAAAATCGCGAACGATGGTGCGATAGGTGTGATGGCCGGTGTCTTTGTTGAATCCACGACCATAGAACGGAACGCCAAGCACAAGCTTCTCTTTGGGTAAACCTCGCTTGAGCCAATACTCGGTGTTCGACTTGGCGAATTCGAATGACGAGTGCGGACCGGGATTGTTTGGTGCCCAGGATCCCGTCGCGTCGTAGGCCATCACGTTGATGAAATCGAATTGCTGAAGCGATTCGTCTGGGACCGATGACCCACCATAGCCTTTAGAAAGTGCTGCGGTCAGCAGCAGATTTTCGCCGTGAAATCTCGATGCAAGAGCCGCGATGAATTTGCCATAGTCCTCACCAATGGCGGGGCCTTCCAGGTCAACATCCAAGCCATCGAGGTGGTTCGATTTGACAAGGTTAACCAAACGTTCGACAAAGGAGTCACGCTGGTCATCGGCGATAAAGTCGAAGTAGCGTTGACGCATCGACTTGTTCTCCGACGCGCTGCCACCACCTATCGAAATCAGTACTTTCACATTGGCCTTGTGCGCCGCTTCGACGTACTCGTTTAAGTTGGCTGGCAAACGAAAGGTGCCGTCTTCGCGTGGGTTGGCAAACGCGAGATTCAGGTGCGTTAACTTGTCCAGGGCGTTGCTTTGTTCAAGTTGTGCGACGTCGCCGCGGAACATCAGGTATCCGACGACATAATGGTCTTCGCTTTTGGCCGGTCGCTGAAAGACTGCAACGGCAAGCAACATAAACAATGCGATTCGAAGGTGGGGAACCAAAGCGGCTGTTCCTAGAAGTGGGGGCGGGAAACACCAAGCAGTGTCGATTGACGCGGCTTGAGTTCTGTGTTCAGGGAGCTGAGAGTATTGTTCGGTGATCTTGTCGTCGCAACCACTGAACTGGGGTGGCGAGCGGGTTCTTAGAAACCGTGCTGGGAAGTTGGCGGGGGAGATTGCAATTGCAGAATCGACATTGCAAATAGGGCAGCAAAGCCCGGAATACGACGACGTCGACGGTGACTTGGATTTGCTATAGTGGCGGCAGAAGACAAGTTGACTACCCAGGTCCCGTAATGATTCGAACGTTCTTACTGCTCGCTGCCATCATGACTGCCCATACCCAACTCGTTGTCACTTCGACGGCAGAACTGATCGAACCACTTCAGCCCTTCGTTGATCGTGTAACAGCGTCGACCGCGCAAATTCCCGCTGCACGGCGTGAGTTCTTGAACACGATCGTTGAGGATGTCACAGCCCGGATCCAGTCGGACGACAAAGTCAGTTTGAACTTCATCTGTACGCACAACTCGCGACGGAGTCACCTCGGACAGGTTTGGTTCCAAGTCGCGGCGGAACACTACGGTTTGCCACAAATCGCGACCTATTCCGGCGGCACCGAAGCGACCGCTTGCAACATCCGTACGGTGCGAGCCCTACGTCGCGCCGGTTTGTCGATTGTCGCGACCGGACCAGAATCGAATCCCGTCTACCTGGTCCAATGCGCCGAAGCTACTGAACCGATGCGGGTGTTTTCGAAGGTCTATCACGGTGAAGGCAACCCAACGTCGCAGTACATCGCGATGATGTGCTGTTCGGATGCTGATAAAGAATGTCCCATCGTGGTCGGCAGTGACGCCCGCTATCCACTGCACTATGAAGACCCCAAGGTCGCCGACAACACTAGCGAAGAAAGTGATCGATACGATGAACGCTGCTTTCAGATCGCGCAGGAAATGTTTTACATTGTCGGTGAAGTCGCAAAACGCGTGAACGCTGCCGAGTGACCAAGGTCAGAGACCAAGGCAGATGCTTTGGTAGCCGCTTGGAAATCGTGGCCTGCGTGACCTTCGACCGAAGGCCAACGCATTCACTTTGCCGGCGATTCGATGTTGCAACCGATCAGACGTTGACCGGTTGCATCTCGTTTCGGGTGCTGAACGTGAAATTCAGTCCGTCGTGATCGACAACGATCGTGCTACCTTCTGGGAAGGTGCTTTTCAGCAAAGCCGTTGCCAACTGGTTTTGAACTTCACGTTGAATGACACGTTTCAGCGGCCGAGCACCATAGGTCGGGTCGTAACCGACTTTGGCAACTTCGTCGAGAGCCGCGTCGGTGACGTCCAAGTTCAAGCCGTTTTCCCGTAAACGATTTGCTAGGTGATCTAGTTGCAGCCGGACGATCTGACGGATTTCGGCTTGATCGAGTGGCTTGAAAATCACCATGTCATCGATTCGGTTCAGGAACTCTGGCAAGAATCGCGCACGAAGAGCCTCTTGGACCGCTTCATGCATTTCATCTTCGGATCCATTTTCTGCCGCGATGCGTTGGATCTCTTGACTTCCGGCGTTGCTGGTCATCACGATCACCGTGTTGGCAAAGTTCACCGTGCGACCTTGGCCGTCTGTCAATCGGCCGTCATCGAGCACCTGAAGTAAGATGTTGAACACATCCGGGTGAGCCTTCTCGATTTCGTCCAACAGGACCACCGTGTAAGGCCGCCGCCGAACTGCTTCGGTCAGCTTTCCGCCCTCTTCGTAGCCGACGTACCCCGGAGGAGCGCCGATCATTCGTGCGACACTGTGCCGTTCCATGAACTCGCTCATGTCGATCCGAACCATCGCATGTTCGTCATCAAACATGATCTCGGCGAGTGCTTTACAGAGCTCGGTTTTACCAACACCGGTAGGACCAAGAAATAGGAACGAACCGATCGGGCGATTCGGGTCGGCAAGTCTGCTGCGACTGCGGCGGACCGCGTCGCTTACCGCACGGACGGCTTCGTCTTGTCCGATCACACGCTGGTGCAGGCGTTCTTCCATCACCAACAGTTTGGCCCGTTCGGTTTCCAGCATTCGATTGACCGGGACTCCGGTCCACAGCGACACGACTTCGGCGATTTCGTCAGAAGTGACTTCGCGGCGCAGCAACCGGCGGTGATGCTCGGGCTTTTCAGTTTCGGCATCAGCCGACGCGTCACGACGTTCGATTTCTTCGAGTTTCGACCGCAGTTCCTTTTGTCGCGATTGGACCTCAAGCATCTCACGATAGATCGCTTCAGGGTTCTCGCCACGCAGTTGGGTCTGTTTCGCTTCGGCATCCAACGTCGCAAACCGGTGGTCCAGCGTTTCAGCTTCTTGGCGAATCGATTGTACGCCTTCGAGACCGATCTTTTCGCTTTCCCATTGCTCACGTAGATCGACCAGTTCACGGCTGAGTTCGTCCATTTCCGATTGGATGTCTTCACGGCTAGCGACGATTGAAACGTCATCCTGGTCCTCATCCTCAAGCTGACGTTGGGCGAGTTCCAGCTGTCGCAAGCGACGCTGAATGCGGTCGATCGGTTCCGGCACGCTTTCTTTTTCCATCGCCAATCGGCTGGTCGCTTCGTCGACCAAGTCGATCGCCTTATCGGGCAAAAATCGATCGGTGATGTAGCGGTTGGCAAGCGTGGCCGCGGCAACCAGTGCACTGTCAGTGATCCGCACACCGTGGTGTGATTCGTAACGTGGCTTCAACCCGCGAAGAATCGCGATCGTGTCATCGACGGTCGGTTCTTCGACGTAGACCGGTTGGAATCGACGTTCCAACGCGGCATCTTTTTCGATGTGTTGGCGGTATTCGTCCAGCGTTGTGGCCCCGACGCAGCGGAGTGCGCCACGGGCCAGTTCCGGTTTCAAAAGGTTTGCCGCGTCGGGTGACCCTTCGGCCTTGCCGGCACCGACAACCAAATGCAACTCGTCGATGAATAAGATGACGCGACCGTTGGAGTCTTTGACTTCACGCAGTACGGCCTTCAAACGTTCCTCGAAATCGCCACGGAATTTCGCACCCGCAACGAGTGCTCCCATGTCGAGCGCGATGACACGTTTGTTTTTTAAGCTGGTCGGCACATCGGCTTCGAAGATCCGTAGCGCCAGACCTTCCGCGATCGCGGTTTTACCCACACCGGGTTGGCCGATCAGAACCGGGTTATTTTTTGTCCGTCGTGACAAAACTTGGATCACCCGGCGGATCTCGTTGTCGCGGCCAATGACGGGATCGAGTTTGCCCTGTGCGGCCAATTCGGTCAGGTCCACGCCATACTTTTGTAGGGCCTGGTAGGTTTCCTCGGCGTTTTGATCGGTCACGCGAGCGCTGCCACGGACTTCGCTTGCGGCTTTCAAGACGTCGTCGGCGCTGACGCCGCATAACGACAGCAAGCTTTGTGCTTTCGTTTTGGCTTTGGCTAGGCCAAGCAACAGGTGCTCGGTCGCGACGTATTCGTCCTTGAGCGATTCCGCAGCGGTGGCGGCTTCGTTGAACGCGGACTGCAACTCGCTGGACACGTTCGGTTGGCGTCCACCGGTGACTTTGGGTGTTTTGTCGAGTTCGCTTCGAGTCAGTTCGGTTAACTGCTTCGAATCGACATTCATTTTTTCCAACAACGCACCGGTGATGCCGTCGGTTTCGTCCAGCATCGCGCTGAGCAAGTGCAGCGAGGTGATATCGGGATTCCCTGCGGACGCCGCTCGGCCTTGCGCTTCGGCGATCAATCCTTGGGCTTTGGTGGTCAGTTTATCGAATCGGAATGTCATCTCGGATGCTCCTGCGTTTGGCCGCCTGAGGGGAATGCTCCTTCGGTGGTCGATCGAGTTCAGTAAAGTAATGCGTAGCTGGTTAAGGGTTCCGTCAGTGCGTAAAAAAAGACGGGCGACGTGTCACCCGTCTGAATCAGCTCACCGGCCGACCTGCATCGGCCGGTGAGACGTTCGGTAAAGACGTTGAGGCGTCGTTAGCTCTTGACCTCGAAGTCGGCGTCGATCGCGTCGTCATCGTCGTTGTCGGCTGCTGCCGCACCGGCGGCACCCGAGGCATCGGCGGCTTCCGCTTCACCCGCAGCGGCGGTCTTGTCGTACAAGACTTTGCTGAACGCCTTGGCGGCGGTTTCGAGTTCTTCGGTCGCTTGCTTGATCGCGTTGACGTCGTCGGTTCCGGATGCCGCTTTGACCTTTTCGATCGCCTTGTTCAAGGGTTCCTTGTCGGCGTCGGTCAACTTGTCGGCGTGCTCCGACATTTCCTTTTCGAGTTGGTGAACTTGTTGGTTGGCCTTGTTGCGGGCTTCGGCAAGTTCGAACTGTCGTTTGTCTTCTTCGGCGTTTGCCTCGGCATCACGACGCATGTTTTCGATGTCGTCGTCGCTGAGAGCGCCCGCTTCTTTAATTTCGACAGATGCTTCTTTGCCGGTTTTCAGTTCCTTGGCCGAAACACTCAGGATACCGTTTTGGTCGATGTCGAATTTGACTTCGATTTGCGGAACCCCACGCGGTTGCGGCGGAATGCCTTGCAGGTCGAACTCACCCAGCAGTCGGTTGTGCGCGGCCATCTTGCGTTCCCCTTGGAACACGCGGACGGTGACAGCGGTTTGGCTGTCGGCAGCGGTGCTGAACACGTTCTTCTTTTCGGCCGGAACAGTTGTGTTGCGTTCGACCAAAGCGGTCATCACACCGCCTTCGGTTTCGATACCGAGGGTCAGCGGTGTCACGTCCAGCAGCAGAACGTCGGTTCGTTCGCCAGCCAGAACGCTACCTTGGATCGCCGCACCGACCGCAACCACTTCGTCTGGGTTGACGCCTTGGTGTGGCTCTTTGCCGAAGATCTTTTTAACGACTTCGCGAACCTTAGGAACTCGGGTGCTACCACCGACCAAGACGACTTCGTCGATTTCGCTTGGCGAGTAACCGGCTTGCTCGAGTGCGTCCATGACGGGGCGACGGCAACGTTCAACGAGCGCGTCGATCAGTTCTTCGAACTTGCTGCGAGTGACCTTCATCGTCAAGTGTTTTGGACCGCTTTGGTCCATCGTGATGAAGGGCAGGTTGATGTCGGTTTCGGGCAGCGTCGACAGTTCCTTCTTGGCCTTTTCGCAGGCTTCTTGGAGCCGCTGAAGTGCCATCGGGTCGTTACGCAGGTCAATGCCGTTGTCTTTCTTGAATTCGTTGGCAACGTAGTTGATCAACGCTTCGTCAAAGTCGTCACCACCGAGGTGTGTGTCACCCGAGGTACTGATCACTTGGAAGACGCGGCTTTCGTTTTCTTCGTCACCACTGTCGGCAACTTCCAAAACGGAAACGTCGAAGGTACCACCACCAAGGTCGAAGACGATGATCTTTTCGTCTTTCTTCTTGTCCAGGCCGTACGCCAACGCTGCAGCGGTCGGTTCGTTGATGATCCGGGCGACTTCGAGACCGGCGATTTGGCCGGCGTCTTTGGTCGCTTGACGCTGTGCATCGTTAAAGTAAGCCGGTACGGTGATGACCGCCTTGTTGACCTTGTGTCCCAAGTACGACTCGGCCGATTCCTTCAGTTTGCGAAGGACCTTCGCCGAGATTTCTTGAGGGGTGTACTCTTCGTCGCCAACTTTGATTTTGACGTACTCGTTGGCCGCCCCGCTGACGCCATAGGGGACCATCTTTTCTTCGGATTCGACTTCGCTGTGACGACGACCCATGAAACGCTTGGCCGAGTAAACGGTGCGCTGTGGGTTGGTGACAGCTTGACGTCGAGCCGGTTCGCCGACGATCGTTTCTTTCTTGTCGGTGAACGCGACGACGCTGGGGGTCAGTCGGTTGCCTTCCGCGTTTGGGATGACCTTCGGCTCGCTACCTTCCATGATCGCGACCACGCTGTTGGTCGTTCCGAGGTCGATGCCGATAATCTTTTCGCCTTGAGCCATTGAATTTGTTCTCCGTGAACGTTGGTATTCGACTTTGGTTGTACGCCGACGGCCTACTGGGGAGGCCGATTTCGCTGGTCGCTTGAGTTGGCGTTTTCTATTCGTTTCGGCGAGTTCTCCAGGCCACACTGGCCTGTCGATTTCGCCGGCTTTGCAGTCGATGTGGGGAGAAAGCAAAGAGCGTGCCAGTTGCCGAATCCGCTGTCAGATTCCGGGGCATCACGCATTCACTGCCAACAAAAGTTCAGCTCTTGCCGGGAAGAAACGCGTGTTTTTGCGTTTGGACCGGCCAAATTTGCTTTTCTGGCAGTCACCAAAAAACGGCGAAATCCTAGCCTGATCGCCCGGTGCCAGATTGACAGACGTGCGTTTTCAACCGGCTTTCAGGCACGTCAGGCGTGCGACATTCGCCAGCAGAACCGAACCTGTCGTACTTATTGGGCGGATCGTATCATTTGGTCAAAGTCGAACGATTGGTCGCCCGCGATCCCTTGCTCTGCGACTCCCAACTGCTTGGCCAATGCTCGTGAATGTCGCCACATGCGCTCAGTCACCAGTGGTGCTTTGGCATCCCATTCGATCGCGGGATCGAGCAGCGTCGCGAACGGGCGGTAGTCGTGGCGGTCGACTGCGTTTGCTTGGAGGTGCTTCAGCTGTTCGGCGTATCGCTGTCGCAACCGAGCAAGCTGATCCTGGTGTTTCGGATCGCCGACGATGTTGACCATTTCCAACGGATCGGATTTCAAGTCAAACAACTCTTCCGCAGGTTCCATTCCGCCCCCGAAACACCAGTAGACGTATTTGTATTTCTGCGTCACGACGGACATCGAAAATGTTGGCGGTGCGCCCCACATTTGAAAAAGCGGGATGCTCTCGCGGGACAGCGAAGCGTTTGAATCAACGAGCAAGGGTTTCAAGCTACGCCCATCGATTTGTGCGGGGATCGCTTGCCCTGCGAGATCCAAGATTGTCGGTGCGATGTCAGTGGTCATCGTCAATTCGTCGCACTGACGCGAGTTGGTTGATGGTGAGTTTGATGTGTCGCGCGGGTCATAAACAATCAATGGGACCTTCGAGCCTTCTTCATACGGCAGCACTTTTCCACCCATGCCATGTGCGCCGCAAAAGAATCCGTTGTCGCTTGTGAGGATGATGACGGTGTTGTCCTCGACACCCTGATCGCGAAGAGCCTGGCGGACCATTCCGATCGCATAGTCAACTCCGTAAATCAGTTGGTGATACTTTCGCATCGTCGCTTGATAACGTTTCGGATCAAAGCCCATGTCATGAAAGAAGGTCAGGTACTGCCGACCGAGACGCGATTGCTTGGACAGGTGTTGCGCAGCGTCACGACCGTAGTTCTCTGGTTTCGAAAACGTGACATCGCGATAGACCTCATCGAAGAACGGGTCTGGGGTAAACGGACGGTGCGGTGCTTTGAAGAACAGGGTCAAACAGAACGGACGAGCATCCGATTTTGATTCGCCGATGAAATCTGTGGCGAATGCGCCGTAGGCACGCGTCGAATGCGGATAGCGATCGGCGTACTTGGCCAAGTATTTGTTCTTGGCCGTTTGATAGTTGGTTTGTCCTGTCCCGCCGGCCCACGAATCGAATTGGTTGACTGGCAAGACATCGTACGAACCATCGGCTTCGCTTTTCGATTCCGTTACCGCGAACCCGAATTTGCCACCAAAGCCGGTCCGGTAGCCTGCGTTGCGCAGCAGCACCGGATACGATTGCTGAAACAGTTCCGGATACATCGGCCCATGGTCAAAGTTGCAGCCGGTCTTGTACTCGTACATCCCCGTCAGCACCGACGCTCGGCTGCCCATGCAGATCGCGGTCGAGTTGTAGTGCCGACGAAATGGAATTCCGTCAGCGGCTAGCTGATCCATATTCGGCGTGCGAACGTCTGAGTTACCCGTTGCGCCGAGTGAAGCGAAACATTGATCGTCGGTATAGATCATCACAATGTTCGGACGCTTTGCCGTTTCCGCTTTCGCAGTGGGACTGATCAAGCAGTTGCCCGCGATCAGTACGAACGTGGTGATCACAAACGTAAAACGCTGCATCGTGACTCTCTTGCGGGCAGACTAATCAATGGCAATCAATCAACAGCCTTTCGATTTTCAGATTGGTTCTCTCATCATGCCGCCGCCTGCTCCGTGAAAGGAGCAGCAGAGAACGCTACTTTCGCGGAGCGAAAGGCGACAATCGAAAATCAGCTGGCTGTTACGCAGTCAATCGCCGTGAAATCAATGACGGTCATTCTAGCGGTTTCGTTATGGTTAGACGGCAGCCGTCTCGTCATCTTCGCTGGCGAATTCAATCGCCGGCAACGGATCTTCAAAATTGCTCCAAAGCTCAGGTCCTTGAACGTACTCCAGGTCGGTTAACAGGCAACTGTCCAGAATCTCGGTGACTCGCGTGGGTTCCATTCCGTTGCCGATGAAGACGAGTTCTTGGTGACGATCGCCGTAGGGACCCTTCATTTTGCTTTGGATCGATGAGACGATTTCTGGATCATCGGGCCATTCGTCTTGCGGTGCGGCCGCCCACCAGAATCCCGCTGGTGTCATGCGGATCGAGCAACCGGCTTGCGACCAGTCGTATGCCCAGTCGTTCCTCGAAGCGATCCACATCAGGCCTTTGCTGCGCAGGACACCGGCAAACAAGCCATGGTCGAATTCTTCGTCGAGTACCTGCGTGAGTCGTTGCGGGTGGAATGGGCGTTCGCTTCGGTAGACGAAGTGGCTGATGCCGTACTCTTCGGTCTCGGTCTGTTCTTCGCCACGCGGCACGGCAAGCCAACCGGGCATCGCTTCAGCTTCGCCGAGTTGGAATCGGCCGGTTCCCATCACTTTTTCGAGCGGCACGCGGCTTTCGCTCGCATGCAAGATATCGGCCTTGGGATTGAGCCGACGGACAATTTGTTCGAGCTGTTCGAGTTCGTACGGTGAGACCAAGTCGGTTTTGTTGAGCAGGATGACGTTGGCAAACTCGATCTGATCGACCAGCAAATCGACGATGTTGCGGTCGTCTTCCTCACTGAGTCCGATCTGCCGGTCGGTCAAGTCGTCCCAGGAACCAAAGTCCTTCAGAAAGTTGCCTGCGTCGACCACGGTTACCATCGTGTCGAGTTCGGCGACGTGTGACAGGCTGTTGCCCTCTTCGTCTTCGAACGTAAACGTTTCGGCGACTGGCATCGGTTCGCTAATGCCAGTCGATTCGATCAGCAAGTAATCAAAGCGGCCTTCCCTGGCCAATCTGGACACCTCGATTAACAAGTCTTCTCGAAGGGTGCAGCAGATGCATCCGTTGCTCATTTCGACCAGCTGTTCGTCAGTACGCGACAAATTCGCATCGCCATCGCGGACGAGTGCCGCATCGATGTTGACTTCGCTCATGTCATTGACGATCACCGCGACCCGCAAGCCTTGGCGATTGGCGAGGACATGGTTGAGCAGAGTCGTTTTGCCCGCCCCTAGAAATCCGGACAAGACGGTGACGGGGAGGCGAGTGATAGAGGGATCGAGTTTCATTGGCGTGAGATAGTTGGCGGGTGCTGGCAAACGCGTGAAATCGCCGACGAAAAGGTTCGCCCGTGTTTGACAGGTGTTCGTCGACATGGATAGCGTGTGATCTTTTTAAATGCACAAGAGTTGCATGTGCGTTGCGATTGTATCGGTGTCCCGGTTCGGTTCAATGAGTAAATGCACAAGAATTGCATGTGTGAGGTTCGTCGAGGACGCCGCACTTGACCCTCAATTTGGGCGGTCATAGACTTGGCGTGGCAAATGTTTTGCGGAATATTTGCTGATGAAGGGCAGCGCGTGTCCTTTCAAATCGCCCTGACGATTCGCCAAGAATTCATCGCATTGCAGTCTTTATGAACGACTCCCCGAGCTCGACTGATTCCATCAAGGACACCATCCGGGCAGCGGGTTTGCGTGCCACGCCAGCGCGATTGGCGACGCTGCAGATGTTGCGTGAAGCGGATTCACCGCTGACTCATGCCGAGGTGGCTGATCGTTTGGCGGTCGACGGCGTCGATAAGGCGACGGCCTTTCGCAATCTCAATGATATGACCGAGGCGGGGTTGCTGCGTCGGACTGAGCTTGGCGATCATGTGTATCGATTCGAAGAGATTGGCCCCGGCGAAAGTGATGCCGAATCGCACCCGCATTTTCTTTGCACCGTCTGTGGGACCGTTTCTTGTCTCGACACCGTCAAGCTGACCGCGGCCAGTGAGCGTGCCAGTCAAGCGATTGGCGAAGTAACGGAGATCTTGCTTCGCGGTCGTTGCAATAGCTGCAAATAGTTTCGTTTCCGCCCCCTGCTCTCTCGCCGCGAGTAATTTCGACTCACGCATGGATGACATTGTTTATTTTGATCGCTACTCGCGTCAGTATCGGACCGAGTTGGTTTATGGCGATCAAGCGTTGCGTTGGACCTATGGGACACGTACAGGTCGACTCGCTCTTGCCACCGTCGTTCGACGTGCGTTCTTTTCGCACTGGTATGGTTGGCGAATGGATCAGCCGCAAACTCGCGAACGCGTCGCTCCGTTCATCATGAAATATGGCTTGGACGCGGATGAATTTGTCAAAGCCCCAGAGCAGTTCGAAAGCTTTAACGACTTCTTCGCACGCAAGCTTCGCCCGGAAGCACGTCCGATCGATTCGGCCTCGGACGGGTTTGTCTTTCCGGCGGACGGGCGGCACTTGTGTGTTCCCGATCTGTCGCAAGCCGGCGGGCTGTTCATCAAAGGTCAGATGTTTGATCTGGCGACGCTGCTGGATGATGATTCGTTGACGGATCGTTATCGTGGCGGCAGTTTGTTGCTCTCGCGGCTTTGTCCGACCGATTACCACCGGTTTCATTTTCCCTGTGCCGGAACAGCTGGCCCCTGTCGTTTGATCAACGGACCGTTGTACTCGGTCAATCCGATCGCGCTGCGAAAGAACATCCAGATCTTGGCGACCAACAAACGCACGATCACCGAGCTGAGAACCGATCACTTTGGAACGGTTCTGCAATTGGAAATTGGAGCAACCTGTGTCGGCAGCATTCGTCAGACCTATGCCGAAAACGCGGCGGTGCAGAAAGGCGACGAGAAGGGCTACTTCCGCTTCGGCGGTTCATCGACGATTACGATCTTCGAGCCGGGACGCGTTCAGTTTGACGAGGACTTGGTTGAGCAGTCCGGCAACCAATGCGAACTGTATGCCAAGATGGGCGACCACGCGGGTTCCCTAAGCTAGCTGCCACTTAGCTGCTCGCTTGAAGACGCCAAAAGTGAGCCGCGAGCCAAAACGCGAACAACGCGACGGGAGTCTCGACATCCTGGTCGTGTAGCGTGATCGTCGCGCGTCGTGTGAATGCGTGGTCAGGAGCGATCGTTGTCGCGCATTCGCCGGATTCGCGTTCAAGCATAAAAGTCCGTTTGAACGCTGATGAGGGTTTGAATCGATAGCGATGGTCCGGCGATTCAATGGTTAGCACCCATCGCCACATCGATTCACGTTCTGCATTGACCAGTTCGAGTTTGTGATCGAACAGCGTCCAGTGCCCGCTGAACATCCCACGCTTTTGAACGGTTAATTCGTAGCCGTCAATCGTGATTGATCCGCCTTCGCAAAAGACCTTCGACTGAGTTTCCGCAGCAACCTGTGGTCCGGAAATCCGGTAGTCCCACGAGCAGATTCCTTTCGGCAGGCATCGCAGTTGGGTCATGTCAGGTTTCGTCCGAGATTGCGAAGAAAAGTTCTCTCAAAACAAGGCAGCGTTTCTTCGGTTTGTGGGCGCTCGAATATCTGTTTGGTTGGCGGTGTCACGTCTTGTTGGGGGACTTGCCGTCAGATTGTGATCGTTTACCCAAATCTCAGGTTACCGGAGTAGCCAAACGGGCGGGTTACGCGTTTAAAGGCGTATACTTTGATTCTTCTGCACTCGATCGCGAGCACACCCGAGACCATGAAATTCGATGGCGAAAAACGCAACGCGTTGATCACCGCCTACCGTGTTGGTTTGTATGAGGATTCATTGCCATTTTGGATCAAGCATTCTGTTGATCTGGAATTCGGCGGGTTTATGACAGCCTTAGATCGGGACGGGACCGTCATCGATACGGATAAATCGGTCTGGCAACAAGGACGTTTTACGTGGTTGCTAGGTGAGCTCTATAACAACGTTCATCCCCACGAACGTTGGTTACAGCTAGCCATCCATGGTGCGACGTTTTTGGAAAAGCATTGCTTCGATCGTTCTGACGGTCGGATGTGGTTTCATGTCACTCGCGAGGGGCGGCCGATTCGTAAGCGTCGCTATGCCTATTCGGAAGCGTTCGCGGCGATGGCATTTGCCGAATTGGCAAAGGCAACTGGTGACGACCGTTGGTCAAGCAAAGCGATCGAGTGTTTCGAACGTTTCGTTCGTCATCGGATTCGTCCATCAAAAGGCGACCCGAAATACACGAAGATTCGACCAATGAAGAGTTTGGCATTTCCGATGATTGCGATCTCGAGCGCTCGGGAATTGATCTCTTCGATCGGGTACAGCGAAGGTCCTGTTTGGATTTCTCGTTATGTCGATGAAATCTGCAATCACTTTCTGAAAGCCGAAATCCGTTGTGTGATGGAAACGGTGGGCAAAAACGGCGACATTGTCGATCACTTCGAAGGCCGTTCGTTAAACCCGGGGCATGCGATCGAAACGGCTTGGTTCCTGATGCGTGAAGGCGACCTGCAAGGAGATCGCCAGTTGATCGAAACGGGGTGCCGGATGCTCGATTGGATGTGGCAACGCGGTTGGGATCCGATCCACGGCGGGATTTTTTGCGTCGTCGATGTCAACGGTTTGCCAGTTCAAGAATACTGGCACGACATGAAATTCTGGTGGCCGCAATGCGAAGCCATCGTGGCGACACTGATGGCTTATCGCTTAACCGGAGACTCAAAATACGCGGCGTGGCACCAGCAAGTGCACGACTGGTTTCACAAGCATTTTCCCGATCCAGAATGCGGCGAGTGCTACGGATACCTAAGACGTGACGGCAGCGTCAGTTCACGAATCAAGGGCAACATGTGGAAAGGGCCCTACCACATTCCACGGATGCAATTGATGTGTTTGCAAATGCTGCAAAATGGTCACGAGAACTCTAAGCGAGATTCTGGTTGATCGCGACACGGTACGCTTCGGCGATTTCGGTTGGGCCGGTAATCGTCACGTTGAGGTCTTTCAGCAAGCCGTCGCCGATGCCGTAGATCCAGCCGTGAACGGCTAAGTCTTGGCGGCTTTCCCAGGCCTCTTGGACCACGGTTGAGTGGCAGACGTTGTAGGCTTGTTCGACGACGTTCAGCTCACAAAGGCGATCGATCATTTCGCCTTCGTTTTCGATCGCTCGCAAGACCGAGTCGTGCTTTTGGCGAACGTCGCGGATGTGGCGGAGCCAGTTGTCGATCAGACCTAAGTGGTGATTTTGACTGGCCGCCTTGACGCCGCCGCAGCTGTAGTGGCCACACACGATGATGTGTTTAACCTTCAGCACGTTGACGGCGAATTCGATCACGCTTTGGCAATTGAAATCACTGTGGACAACCACGTTGGCAATGTTGCGGTGGACGAACACGTCGCCGGGCAACAGACCTAGGATTTGGTTGGCGGGGACTCGGCTGTCAGCACATCCGATCCACAGAAATTCGGGGCTCTGGCCTTTGGAAAGCTTGTCGAAAAAGTCGGGGTCGCTTTCGTTAACGCTTTGGACCCACTTGCGATTGTTTTCAATGAGCTGGGGCAGTAGTCGCATCGATAAATCTTGTCTGCAGTGTCAGTTAAAGGAATGCGTCGTGACAACTGCGGCAATGTACTCGAAAGCGTGCGAATTCGTCAGTCGGGCTGTGGCAACCGACGAATGGGGGGGCGAATGCGGGGCTACCGCGATTCCAACTGTGACGTCAATCGCTCAGTCCGGCGGCCTTTCGATTCCGGATCGTATTCCGATTCAAGCACCAAACTGAGAAACGCGATGCACATTTCGTCCGTCGTTTTTTCGCCCCAGCCGATCGGCTTTGGCGGATGGTTTGGGTTGTTGGGGTTCGCGTCGGAATTGTCAAATGTCGCTTCGACGCTGACCAGCGTCCCGGCGGGCAGGTAGTGCAGGTCTTTGTAGCGATAGATGGTTTGCCAGTTGAAATCCCAGTCATTGATTTTGATCAGCGGAAGCGTTTGTCCGTCCGGCAGCGTTGCGGTGACGGACATCGTTTCGCCGATCAAGTGCATGTGCGGCATGATCGAGTAGAGGTAGGAATCCTGGTGGATGCGGCACTGCGCCTTGACCGGATAGCTTGTTTCGCCGGGTGGGATGACAAAGCGGTGGTTGATCGCCACTTCCATCCGCGTCGGGACCGGACGCTCGGCTTTGGAAAAGTACAGCCCGAATTTGGTCTGGTCCTGTTCTTCGAAACCGGTGCGGTAATAGTGGACTTGGACCACGATATCGCATTTCTTGGGCAACCATTGTCCGCTGCCTTTTGGCGTGAGCGTGGGTTGCATGCCGGGGGCCCAGCCGCCGAGGACGGAGGTCGGGTCGAAGCCGACGTCGCCGAATCGCGTGTAGCCCGGTCCGGGATCGGCAGCGTCCAATTCTCTCGCACGACCGCTGGTGTCGACATACACGATCACGTGGTGAACGGTGTTGCGGTTTCCGGGCTGCACATCGATCGCTTCGACAAAGCGATCGACATCGGCTTCATAGGGAATGATGAAGTGCCGGTAATCGTCTTCGCCTTCCGGAGCGATCGTATAGGGTTCGGGCATCTCGACGACCAAGTCCGGCGTGCCGTGTTCCCAGACGTCCGCATACCGCGGCGTGGGCGGCAGGTCGTGCTCATCGCCGAGTGTGGTTCCCTCGTTGGCCCAGCGTCCGATCAATGCGATTTCTTCGTCACTCAGGCTCAGGTCGTTGCTGAAGTGCCCGATCCCTCGGGCGGCTTTCCATGGCGGCATCACGCGAGCTTTGGTGTAGGCGGCGATCTCCGTTTTCCAGCGGACCGCGTCGTCATACGATTCCAATGCGAACGGTGCGATCTGGCCTTCGCGGTGGCAACCTTGGCAATTGTCCTGTAACAACCGTGCGATGTGCCCAGCGTAGGTGACTTGGTCGTCTTCGGTGACTGACTCCAGATGGATGCTGCAACCCATCGACGAAGTGCTTGTCGTTGCGACCGGTTCGCCCGCGACGAGTTGCGTGAGAGCGTCGCGCAGGTGTTTTGTTTGGACGCGATTCTCATAGCGGTTGTCGTCGATCGCGCCGCGGTATCGGATCACCGCGTTCGCATCGACAACAAACGCTTGCGGCGTCATCGTTGCGCCGAATCGCTTGGCCAGGTATCCGTTGACATCGCGAATCGATTGGAACGGAAACTGAGCTTTCTGGGCATAGTCGGCGATGCCTTCGTCGGTTTCGTCGCTGTTAGAAAACACCGCGAACAGATGCACGCCTTTGTCGGCAAAGTCATCTTGCAAGCGACGCAGCCGCATCGTGTAGCGTTTGGCAAGTGGACACACGGTCGACGTGAACACGAACACCGCCGGGCCGTCTTTGGTCGCTTCCTTCAGGTAGGTTGCTTCGCCGTCAAGGTTGTTCCAGGCGAGCCCCATTAGCGTCTGCCCGACTTCGCCCTGCGAATGATCGGCGAGCAGATTGTGTCCCGGTTCGACAGCAGGCTCATCTGCGTGAACTTGAGCGAGCGTTGTGGCAAAGCAAGCGAATGCCAGAAGGTGTCGAAGACTCATCGAATGGATTCCGTAAAAAACGGGCGATGGAAACCGGTCGGGGGGATGCGTCAGCTTATCAAGTCCTGGGTGAAAGCGGACCGCTGGCACCCCAACGGACGTTTCTTGGCGACGGATTTATTCAATTTCTTGGACGGTTTCGGGCTCAGACTGCTAAACGTTTGTCGCCAGAACAATCAAGACGTCGCCAGCCGGGATTCGGCGGCCTGCTGACGCGCCCTCGAGCATTCGATTTTGTGCCCTACAATACAGGGATGTTCCCGACGCAGGCGTCCATAGTTCTGCTTGTCGCGTCCTGCTTGTTGTGAATCCGACGTCTCTGACGAAATACGATACATATGATCCGGCGATCCATCCTTTCCACCGTCTCGATCGGTCTGCTTTCCCTGGCAGGCTGTGACAAGATCCCGTACCTGAATTCAGGTTCGACGAATGTGACAGGTAACACCACGGCCGTCGAATTGGCCAGCGTTTCGGCCGCCGAAACGCCTGGTGATCTTCAACAGGATCGTGACCAAAACACCAAGCAGCGAATTGGTCGCTTGTTGGAGAACGTGCTGCCAACCCTGGAAGAAGCACGCACGCTGGTCGATCAACATGCGGAACTGCCAGACAGCTCGGCGATCCCATTTCGCACCGATAAGCAGTCTAACTCTGCGGCAATCAATGAGTTGCTCGATGAAGCGATCGTCGCGCTCAGTATTTCCGAAGTCAGCGATTACCGACAACAGATCCGCGAAGCCAACGACGCGATCGTTAACTCGCAGGAAAAAATTGCCGACTATCGACGCCAACGCTTGAGTGCGTCCTGGGCAAAGGACCAGTCGCAAATCGAAAAGGTCAACCCGTTCGAACTGTCCAAAGAAGCGATTGACGAACAGATCAAAACCGAACAACAGTCGATCGAAAACCAGCAAGAACATCTCAAGCAATTGAAGGTGACGTTTGCTGGCGAGCTTTCCAAAATCGGCGTCGAAGTCGATGAAGCGGGCGTGGAGTCTTTGTTGTCTTCCGTTTCCGGGGACGACATCGTTTCGATGGCTGTCGTTTTTGACAACATCAAACAGCTGACCACCCAGCTGCAAGAACTGACCGAGCAAAGCGGCGAAGCGTTGGAAACGTCGAAGCGATATTACGGCATGTACGTCGTATTGGTCCACGTGATGGACCGAATTCAAAAGACGTTCATTCGTGACATCAACGCAGACTACATCCCGAAGCTCGAAGGTTTTTCCGTTCAGGCCGGAAAGAACATCAAGCAAGCCCAGACGCTGATCAAGGCTGATGGCGGCGATGCGGAAACACTCAAAGGCAATATCGAATCCAATGAACTGACACGCCGCACCGCGAAGCTTTACATCGAGTTCCTGAAACAGAATGCCGAGCAGATCGCGGTCGAAAACAAGCGTGCACAGAAAAACCTTGCCACCGCAATGAACACTTACGACACCGTGAAGCTGTCCAGCGATGTTGCAAAGTTGATGAGCACCGGCCGCCGCGATTTCGAAGCGTTGATGAAACTAAAGGTGCCCAGCTTGCGTGAGTTCAACAACGATGAAATTCGCAAGGAATTCCAGCGGATGACAACCGAGCTTCGCATGCAGTAGCGATCACGCGTCGGATTTGATCAACAGCTCGACTGGGCAGTGATCCGATCCCAGGATGTCGGCGCGGATTCCGGCTGATTCGATTTGGTCCATGAAGCGTTTGGCGACCCAAAAGTAATCCAAACGCCACCCAATGTTCCGTTCACGGGCATTCATCCGATAAGTCCACCAGGTGTACTTCTCGGGCGAGTCGTCGAAGTGGCGGAACGAGTCGACGAAGCCGGCGCTGCAGACGTTGTCCAATCCGGCTCGCTCTTCATCGCTGAATCCGGCATTCTTGCGATTGGCCTTGGGGTTCGCCAAGTCGATCTCTCGGTGGGCACAGTTCACGTCCCCGCAAAAGATCACCGGTTTGCGGCGATTGAGTTTCTTGACATAGTCCAAAAACGCGACGTCCCAGAGCTGGCGATAATCAAGTCTCGCAAGACCTCGCTGGGCGTTCGGCGTGTAGACGTTGACGAGGTGAAACTTGTCATAGGTCGCCGTCAACACGCGGCCTTCGGAGTCATGGTCGCTGTGACCGATCCCCAAGTGGACTTTGGTGGGTTTTTGTTTGGACCAGATCGACGTGCCGCTGTAGCCTTTCTTTTCGGCGGAGTTCCAGTACAGGTGGTAACCCAGTTCGGTCGCCCATTCGGTGTTGACCTGATCCGCTGACGCTTTCGTTTCCTGCAAGCACAACACATCCGGTTGTTCGGTCTCGACGTAGGCTCGGAAGCCCTTGTCCATTGCCGCGCGAATTCCGTTGACGTTCCAGGATGAAAGTTTCATAGGTGGTTTGATAAGCGATAGGAGTTTGGGTGTCGCGTTCGATTCGGTGAGCTTGGCGGTCTCTGGAATGCCTTGCGGTTAATCGCGACGCATGCGGACATCGTACCAACCGCGTGAATCGCACTCGATTGCGACAGGCAATCGGAACAGCGACGAAATTCGCTCGTCGGTAAACGCGTCTTGTTTCAGCCCATCGAACGCGATCGTGCCTTGGTCAAGCAAAACCGCATGCCGCATCGCCGGCGGAACCTCATCAAGGTGATGCGTCACCAGGACAAGCGTGATCTCTTGCTGGCCAGTCATTGAGTCGATGATTTCAAGGAACTTTGCCTTGGCGGTCATGTCCAGTCCGCCGGTCGGTTCGTCGAGCACAAAGATCGCGGGACGATGGACGATTGCTCGCGCGATCATCGTCCGGCGGCGTTCGCCAGTGGAAAGTCGTTCGACGGGTTTGTCGCGGAAGCTCTGCATGCCAACCGTTTCGATCGCATGGTCGACGGCCTCGCGAACTTCGGATGTGATCGCCGGCCCGAACTCTTTCAAACGTGTCGCGGTGAAGCCACTGGCGACTGCTTCGGCGACTGTCATGCGGCCGGTTCGTCCGCGTGAAAATTCTGCATCGAGTGCAGGAGAAACGATACCCATCGAACGGCGCAGCTCGTGAACCTGCCAGCTGCGCTGCCCGAGGATTTGGACGTCACCTTGATGGCCTTCGGAGTCGATCGACGGATAAAAATCGCGTGTCAGCAATTTCAGCAGCGACGATTTACCCGAGCCGTTTGGCCCCAAGATCGCCGTGTGGCGAGCCCGCGGGATGGTCGTCGAGACCTGATTCAGAATGATGGTTTGTTCGCGACGTACGGTCACGTCGCGAAGCATGATCAATGGGGACACGGCAAACACAACGCAAGTTGGTGTCGAAACGGGGAACGCTCGACAGGTTAGCTTGTCGGTGCCGAGGTTTTCAATCCGATGCGACCGAGCAAAATTCCCAGGGCGAGCACGATCGCAATGACCAACAGCACGATCGATCCGCCGATCACATATTTGAAACTCGCGCGGTTCTGGAACAGTTGATTCCATGTCAACCGTTGGTCGGCGTCGATACCTTGCAAGCTGGCCATCGTGACCGCTTCACCGTCATCGGGGCCAGGGCCGGTTGGCGTTACGGTGCTGGCAAACAGTTTGCCGTTGTCTTGGTGACATTCGACGCATCCGTTTGCACCCAGTGCCCATCCCGCAGGACGAACGTTGTGCGCGATCGGCCACTGCACCATGTCGATCGCTTCGGTGTCTTTGACCTCGATCGTTTTAACAGTGTCTTCTTCGTCGCCGGCGGCGTACACGAATCCGGCCGAAACATAGACCGCTTGTCCGGCCCCCGTTTCCTTCTCGATCGCTTTTAATGCCGCGTATACCTTTTCGTCAAACTCGGCCTTGCCCGCCTTTTGAACCGCCTCGTTGACCTTGGCGGCTTCTTCGTCGGTGTATTCCTCGGGATCGGTTTTGTAGCGATCTTCACCCAGCAGCTCTTTCAGGTCCGAACTCTTGAGCTTTGGCTCGAGGATCTCTTCGATGAAGTCGTTACGGACACGCAACGATCGTCGAGTGATGTCGTAGACCTGTTCTGGCGCGAGCGGTTGCAATTTGTCGTCGACAACCGTCGCCCAATACGCCGGCCAAACGACGCGATGTGGGTACACTTTTCCGTCGTGACCTTTCGAGAACACGGGGCCTTGGATGCGAGGCAGTTCGGCGCCGCTACGGTGAGCTTTTTCGCCAAGCGAATGTGCTAGCGAAGTCATCATGCCAAGTGCTTCGTCGCGTGGAATCGGACCGGCGTGGCATGCGGTGCACGACAGTTTTTCGAAGTGCAGTGCGGGCAGTCCCGCGTGGCCTGGCATTGGCGATCCCAAGCGTCCGGGCAGTTGATCAAGCGAGGCAAACTCACCGCTGTTGCTGTGCGAATGGCCTTCTTCCGCATCGGTTTCTGTTTGGGCGGGGCCGTAATGATTGGCGAACTCGGTACCCAGGTGACAGCCCGCACAGGAAAGCGAGGTCATCGATTGGCCGCTGGGGTGAACTTCGCCAGCGAAGCCGCGGACGGTGTGGTGATCCAGCCCGTTGCGGTGACAATCGACGCACTTCATTCCCGCACGCAAGTGAACGTCTTGGTCGTGCGTCCAACGTGATTCGATGCCGTGCGAGTCCAACGTGCGTTGGCTGTGACACTGGTAGCACGAGTTATTATCTGGTGCGCGGACTAGGTCCATAAACACCGTGCCGTCGGCAGCGAACTTGCGTCCGTCATAGGTGACCTTGGGCATCTTTTTCTGGATCGCTTCGTCGGTCGGATCGGAGCCGTCTTTCAAACGCGAGACATCCCCGTCGACTTCACCGATGTGCAAAGCAGCGGTTGCCGCCCATGCAAAGTTTTCTTTCGCGATGTGCTCGCGACGAAGGTTAAAGTCGTACGAGCTGGCGACACCGTGGCAAGCCATGCAGTCGATTTCTAACGAACCGGTCAACGGCCAACGCGATGTCTTTTCTTCGCCCTTCGCTTCCGCGTCTGCTTCGCCTTCGTTGCTGTCTTCGGCTGATTCTTCTTCGGTCGCTTCAGGAGCCATTCCCATTGGGCCGCCCGGCAAGCGTCCGCCGAACTGTTTTGTCATCGCCCAGTTGTCGATGCCGAGGTCGCCTGGGTCAAAGGTTTGCTTGCCACCGCGATAGGAGAGCGGTAGTTGCGTTCCGGTGCGAGGATCGGTCCAAATCCAAGGCTCGCCTTCGCGTCCCGTACTGGATTTTTTACCTGCTTCTTGCATGAACGCGTTGAAGTGCCAGCCGTGCGAAATCGCGTTGTAGTCGTGGCAGCGCCCGCAGGTTTTGACGCTGGAATAGGGCGTGGTCGATTCGGGATCGATCCGTTGGTCCGCCGCGTCGTACAGGTGGATGTGGTGCAGGAACCGTGCGTTACCGTCGCTGTGGGCGTAGTTCGACCCACCAGCACCATTGGCCGGCGACGTCAGTAGGCTTCCCGTGACCAGGAGAGCCAAAAAGAGGGCGGCAATGAGGCGGCGTTTGATCGTCATATTTGGTTCAAAAATGGAAAGATCGGCATTCAGCCACGTCGGCAGCCTGTCGGGCCGTGCGTTTGCGGCGTGTTGGCGTGTCGCGTCGGTTTGGGGGAGTCGGTTGAGACTGGATAGGCTCAAACTGTCCCCCATTCACGCACGCCAAGTTCGGGAACATAATTACGAACGTGCCGGTGCAACACCCTGGCTGGCTCGATAGCCTAGCAATTGATCGGCAATTCTCCACCGAAAATGTATTCACCCCAGGAAGCAAAATGACTCAGACAGGTGTCATTACTTTTAAAGGAAACCCGATGACTTTGGCCGGTGAGGCTCTGGAAGTCGGCTCCCCGGCACCCGACTTTGCGTTGCACTATGCCGAAGGCGGCATCCAAACGCTGACGCTTGCTGACCTGAAGGGGAAACCTTCCATCGTTAGCATCGTGCCAAGTCTGGATACTCCGACATGCGCCGTTCAAACTAAAAAGTTCAATGAAGAACTCGCGGCACTCGGCGACAAGATCAACGCTGTTACCGTCAGCCGCGACCTGCCCTTTGCACAAGCCCGATTCTGTGGCGCAGAGGACATCAAAATGCGAACCGCCAGCGACTATCAGACGCATGCGTTCGGTACCGATTGGGGCGTGCAAATCGAAGAATTGAAGCTTTTGACCCGCGCTGTGTTCGTCCTGAACGCCGACGGCGAAGTCGCTCACAAGGAAATCGTCAGCGAAGTCACCCAGGAACCCGACTACGCAACCGCGATGGCTGCACTGCGTATGCTCCTGTAATCACATCGGAATCATGTCGAACGAAATCTCTCAAACGAACGAATCGCTGCCCATCACTGTCGCGGCCTTTTACCGCTTTGTCGCCGTTGCCGATTTTGAATCCTATCGCCCCGGATTCGAACAGGTCTTGGACCAGCACGGCGTCAAAGGATCGGTGCTACTGGCCAGCGAGGGGATCAACGGCACCATCGCGGGACCTCGCGAAGGGATCGATGCTTTCTTCGATCACGTTCGTTCGTTCGAGCAGTTCAAGGAAGTCGACATCAAGTATTCCTACTGTGAAACGCAGCCCTTCCGCCGCCGACGCGTGCGGCTGAAAAAAGAAATCGTCACCATGGGTGTCGAAGGTATCGATCCCAACCACACGGTCGGGACCTATGTCGATGCCAAAGATTGGAACAAGCTGATCAGCGATCCGGATGTCGTGGTCATCGACACCCGTAACGATTACGAGGTCTCGATCGGAACGTTCGAGCGGGCCCAGAACCCGAATACCGAGTCGTTCCGCGAATTTCCCGAGTACGTCGATCAAAACCTCGACCCGTCGAAGCAAAAGAAAGTCGCGATGTTTTGCACCGGCGGCATTCGCTGCGAAAAGTCGACCGCGCTGCTGAAACAAAAAGGCTTCGAAGAGGTCTATCACCTCAAAGGCGGAATCCTCAAGTACTTGGAAACCGTTCCCGAAGAAGAGTCACTGTGGCAAGGCGATTGCTTCGTGTTCGACAACCGCGTTTCGGTCGGCCACGGTCTCGCCGAAGGCAAGCATGTGATGTGTTTCGCGTGTGGTTGGCCGGTCAGCGCCGAAGATCAGCAACACGACGACTACATCGCCGGAGTGCAGTGCCCCAACTGCGCGAATCTAATCTCCGAAGAACGCAAACGTCGCTTTGCCGAACGCCAAGAGATGTGGGACCGGCAAGGCTACCAACGTTAATGCCGAGTCAATTTTTGATCGGCTTTTCTAGGGCGATTGATGGAATACTCTGCGTCTCGCCGCGTCCTCGGCGATGTGAATCTTCATAGCTTTAATCGATGCACGGGCAATTTGCCGTATGCGTCGTTGTCTTGACTCCGTAGGAGTCTGCGTCTGTAGCTCGGAGTGGCAGCCCCGAGCAGATGCTGTCTTGGCTCCAGAGGAGCCTTCGTTGGTAGCTTGGGGCGGGAGCCCCAAGAGAATGAACACGCAACGATGCATTCGCCCCGGAGGGGCCGGCGTTGGTGGTGCGATCGAGATTACGACGGCCCCTCCGGGGCGGCGGCATTGTTGGGGGCGGCGGATCTCGGGGCTTCCACCCCGAGCTAACAAAGCCGGCCCCTCCGGGGCGATTGCGCTGCGGAGATTTGGACCATTGGGGCGATTGCGCTGCCGAGACCATGCAACCGGGGTGATTGCGTGGCGGAGATTCGGGCCGCGGGGCGATTGCGTGGTCGAGACCATGCCGCCGGGGTGATTGCGTGGCGGAGGCTCGGGCTGCCGGGGCGATCGATCGTTTACCTAGGCACGATGCATGTGCTGTCTTTGGCTCCGGAGGAGCCCGCGTTGGTAGCTTGGGGCGGGAGCCCCAAGAGAATGATCACACAAAGATGTATTCGCCCCGGAGGGGCCGGCGTTGGTGGTACGAGACTCTCTGGCCTTGGAGGTGTCCACGCCGACGAATCCATTGATCTGAAGGGATCAAACGCCGGATGTTTGCGAGGTTTTCCAATGAAGCAATTGTTTCGCACGACGTGAGATTTGATCTTCGACGCCGTCACCGAAGGCAAGCCTCGAGAGTGCGGTGAGACACGTCGCGTCGCCATGTTCCGAGAGAGACTCGGAAATTGAATTCCAATGTCGAGCGACGCAAGCGTCACTTTCCCAATTACGTTTTCGTTTGATTAGCCGTTCAAGCTTTTTGGTCAGCGCGGACGTAGGTGCCGTATCAGATGTTTCGGTGTCGCTTGTTGGATTCGACTGTGCCAGTTGGTATTGTTCGAGTGCTTCGCAAATCAGTTCGACGTTAGCGCTTTCGCCTGGCGTTTCTTGGAGCTCCATTTTTTCGATAGAGTCGGCGATCGCGCGGCCGACCCGTTTGCCGATGTGTTCACCGAGACGGCGATAGGCTTCGACTTGGGATGCATCGTAGAATTGGTCGGAGGTCGATTCGTGTGGAAAGTCTTTAAATCGACCACGGTAGTACTGCAGGTCCAGGCTCTCGTCGCCGGTAAAGGACGGCTTGATCAGGATAAGGGTGCCGTGCGATCCGTCACCATAGAGGATGCGGCCGACTTTGAAATGTGATTTGCAAATCGGTCTTTGATGGTTGTCCTTGTCATCCCCGTGGAGAAATTCGTCAACCGCAAAACCTGAAGAGGGTTGGTCATGGTTCGCCGCGATTTCGACAAGGCGGATTCCCTGGTGCACTCGGACTTCGGCAATCGCACGGGCGAGATCGGCAAACTGACGTTTGGGATCGTACGACGCGTCGACGCAGATGATCAGCCGACACTGGCGTTTTAAAAGTTGTACCAGTCCGAGATTTTCGCGGACGCCACCGTCGCTGACAAAAAAGTACTGTCGCTTTTTCCAATGTCTCGCCGTGTCGATCAAGCTGCTGATGACGTTGGGAAATGTCGTGGGCGTTCGCTGTGGATTGGGAAGCCACTGTCCCAGTCGCAGATTAAGGATCAACATCAGCGTCGCGATCAGCGGGTTGGTCACGTTGCCGGGGCTGACGGCCGCGCCGCTGATGGCGATCGAGTCCGCCAGGTCGATCTTGTTGAGCGAACCAGGGATCATGCTTTCGTATTTGTCGGTGTCCATGAAGCCCGTGAGTTCAGACCCGCAATAGTTTTTCGATAGCAGGAAGCTGTCTTGGGAGCGGAGCAATTCGGCGGGCAGTTTTTGAGCCGGATCGCTTGCCGCGAAGACCTTGGGAAAGAGGTTGCTGTGAAGCAAGCTGATCGATCCACAGATCAGATGATAGGGGCCGCCGACGTTGCAGGTATTCAGTTTCGAAAGTGGGATCGACGACTCGCTTCCGTCGCTTCCCGAAACAAACGCTTGTGCGATCCGGTTGCGATAATAGCGATGCAGCGAAACGGTGTTCAAGTTGACCAGTGCACCCGCCATCAGGAAAACCAACGCAGCGTATGTGAAGATGGTCAATCGTTTGACCTGGTCATTTGAATGGGTGATCGTGCGACGGATCTCTGTCCGCGGTCGCAAGGCGTCGGGCTGCATCGTTTGAAATGCGAGTCGTGAAATTCGGCGACCGACATCCGGCGTCAGCGGTACGTCCGACGCAATGGCGATTTGGTTGAGATGTTCTTGCAGGTCCGGCGGAAGTATCAGCGGTTCGACACCCATCGGAATACTGTTTTGCACGTCACGCACGAGCCCAGCGAGTTCCGATCGTACGTCTGGATCGTCGAAGAAATTCAGTTCGAACGACGTCGCGAGGTTGTTGCGGATGTGGCGTGACAGTTGCGTCGCGGCGATGTAGTCGGACGTCTCATTTTGGCTTCTCAGATTCCCCCAGTGTCCAAGGTTTAAGTACCAGCTATGTAGGTTGGGGGTGATGCGGGTGTGGTGAAATCGCTTGTCGTCCTTGAGGGCTTCGCGGAGTGCCAACACCTCAGGGCGAAGGAGCTGACTCGCTAAAGCACTGCAAAGTAGGGATCGGTTCAATGCTCGACGCACCATGGCACGGTCCTCTGTGCGAGGTCCGATTTGGCCGGCGGGGTCGGTTGCCAGATGTGAAAACGAAACGTTGCTTGATCGCTGCCGAACCGATCGGAGGTATTCCAGGTCCAGCGACGCAATCGCGGCCAAGACATCGGCAACGACGAGCGGCGAGGCATCATTGCCGATCGCTAAGGATTGATCGATCGGATAACGTGATTGGTACAGCATCGCGTCTCGAATTTGATCGAGACGTTGCCGGTTTTGCGTTGTATCCGCCCCAAGCAAGTAGTTCTTGAATGCTTCGTCGACGTTGCCGGATCTTGCGTTCTTTACCAGCAGCCCAAGGTCCAGGTTGACGTCGTCTTCTTCGTCGAAATTGTCCCGCACGGTTTTGGCGAACAGCTCCGGGATCGTATTTGGCTTGTCTGGTGTTGGAGTTGAGGGGATGGCTAATGATGCAACGATCGATTCGTCTCGGATGTCACCGCCGACCATTTCTCGATAGGGATGGGTGTTGAAGCCACTGATGTTTTCTTTGGCGATGAAACCGACCAGCAACAATGGAATTCCGATCAACAGGCCGGTGCTGGCAAGCAGAAAGACATACCGCTCCAAAGGGCTTTGGGGGTTGATGCCGCTTTGCAGGATTCGCTGAGGTCGGATCCAGGGGAGCAGTGCGGCCCCGACGGCCCCGGTGATTGTCGCCCAGACCGAATTGGGCAGGACAAAGATAGGCTGGCCGGTGAGCAATTCGACCCCTGTCCCTTCGTTGTCACCGTTGCCCGCTACCAAGGCGAGCCCGATCAGGACGGACGGCAGCAGCAAGTACAGAAAGAATCTGGCGGTGCCTCCGGTGGAGATGTCATTGCGTCGCCACAGCGAAATCCCCCAAGCCGCCAGCCAGCAACAGCCGAAGAGCACCGCGGGAAAGAATGGGACCAGCAAGTCGTCGCTCAGATTCAGCAGATCGGCGTTGCGTCGTACCACGTCGTAATCCAAACAACGCCACAAAAACGCGATCAGAGAACTGCACGCGACGACCAATGAAAAGAACGCCACGTTGATCAGCAGAAGTCCGAACAAGTAGCGATTGATAAAAAAGATCGGGCGAAAGAGATAGTTGCCGCTTTGGATCAGGCGTCGAACATGAGTCGACTGGGGGCCTGCCGCGGTGGGTTGATCGTTGACCGGCGGTTCGGTTGAAAACGGAAAGGCGTCTTTCCCGTCGCACTCTTGAGATCGAGTCAGTTGGTTGGAGATATATCCCGCCGTGTAGCCGCCTCCCGAGACAGACGACATGTAATCGATCAACTTCCACAAGCCGCAAGCATGCAACGCTTGGGTAACGCCAACGGAGAAGCAAGCAGATCTCAATCCGCCACCGGAAAGCGCCAGGCCGACGACCCCGTTGTGGCGATCGATTTTGGGAAGGTTTGCTTTTTCGCGACGCTCCGCAATTTCTTTTCGCTCAGAGCGAATCACATCTTCGATGGAGAGATTGCTCGATGCGGTCTTTGGCATCGTAGACTCAGCAGACTTTTCGACTGAAGTCATTTCAGGCATCTCGGCTCCCGGTGTTGATTGGGAAACGCAGTGGATTGAGCGCTCTCTCAACTCCATTCGTTGCGCAATCAGCCGGTGGGCTGGCCTAGTGGCTGCCCCCTCGTCGGGGCTGTTTTCATGCTACCTGTCAATGCGGGGGGCTTCAAGTGCCAAACCCCTGCTCTTGAGCAATCTCTGAAAGGCGCAGGTCAGTCGGGTAGGCATCGAGTAGCAAGTATTGATCGCGCTGTACGATCGCGCTGTACGATCGGATCCGGAGGCGACGTGGGCGGATTGGGCAAGCTAGCATCGCCCCCCTCCGGCAATAACGACTAGACGAAGATTGCTGAACTACGAAGGACGCCAAGGGCACGTAGTGGGAAAGCTAGTCGATCGGATAGTGCTCGGCGTAGTACCTCGCCGTTTCCGCGTATTCACGATTGAAAGCGCCGTGTGGCAATTCTCGGGTGCGAAAGTAGCGTTCAAGCATCGGTTTGGGTTTGATCCAGTGCGCGGTCAATCCACGTGTCGGTTTAACAACATCCACCGGCAGTTCGTCGATTTTGCCAGAATGGAAATCGACCAAAGCATTGAAGTCGACGGACAGGTGTGAAGCCGCATAGTCGATCGTGCGGGGCATTGGCAGATAGTGTGTGTAGTATTCATATCCGACCAAGTCGTCCCATCCAGTCGGCGGTCGACCATCGTGTTCCTCTGCATAGGAAGCGATGATGCAAGTGATGCCGCATTCACAGTACGCCGCAACGATCCCGCGTCGCAATGCGATCGCAAACCAAGTTAGCGACGCAATCGCTAAGCAGGGAACGAGGATCCAAAGCGTTTTCTTTGTACGTCGTCTCATCGGGCGGAAGGAGGCAGGGCTTATTTTGGCGGTGTGGCTATTCTGTCGCGTGGGATTTCGCAAACGAGTGATTCTTAGATCACAAGGTTTTGTGTTAGCCATTGTGACAGGTGTGACGCAACATGTGCTGTCTTTGGCTCCGGAGGAGTCAGCGTTGGTAGCTTGGGGCGGGAGCCCCAAGAGATCGATCACGCAAAGATGTATTCGCCCCGGAGGGGCCGCCGTTGGTGGTGTGATCGAGGTTGCGACGGCCCCTCCGGGGCGGCGGCGTTGTTGGGGGCGGCGGCGTCTCGGGGCTTCCACCCCGAGCTAACAAAGTCGGCCCCTCCGGGGCGATTGCGCTGCCGAGACCATGCCTCCGGGGCGATCGCGTGGCCGAGGTTTGAACCGTCGAGTTGATTGCGATGCGGAGATTTGGGCCGTCTGGGTGATCGGTCGCTGCGGGGATTGCGGGGCGATCGATCGTTTGCCTAGGCACGATGCATGTTTGTCTTTGGCTCCGGAGGAGCCTTCGTTGGTAGCTTGGGGCGGGAGCCCCAAGAGAATGATCACGCAACGATGCATTCGCCCCGGAGGGGCCGGCGTTGGTGGTGCGATCGACATAACGACGGCCCCTCCGGGGCGGCGGCGTCTCGGGGCTTCCACCCCGAGCTAACAAAGACGGCCCCTCCGGTGCGATTGCGTTGCGGAGATTTCGACCATTGGGGCGATTGCGCTGCCGTTCGAAGCGTTCTATTCGTCGACTTTGTCGAGATGCTTTGCATAGACTCTCGCGACGTCGCCCATGTAATGCCGGTCGGCATATTGTACGGATTGCTTGAGATGCGACTTGGCGACTTTGGTATCACCCATCGCGTCGGCATAGAGGCCGAGATACAGGTGCCCGTAAAACCTCGCGCTGCGTCCTGATGCGGAATCCTTGGGCGTCGCTTCCATCTTCTTGGTCACACGAGCCGTGTCGCCGTCGTGAAGCATTTGCAGGACCTCTTCCATCGGGATACGCCAGTCACCGGGGGCAGGTAAGAGCAACTTCTTCGCTTCTTCCGGCGATTTCGCTTTGGCGACACACAGGAAATGCCAAGCGGCATTTTCCACATCGTTTGGATTCACTTCTCGATGGATTTCGAATTGCTTCGCCCCAGCGTCATACTGCTTGGCAAAGTACAGCGCGATGCCGCGTTGCCAAAGGTAAGGCTTCACTTGCGGGCGGGCTTCGGCATAGCGATCAAACAACTTGACCGATCGTTCCACCTTGCCGCTGCGGAGTAGCACGTCCGCACAAAAACTGAGCTGTTGCAGATTGGTGTCGCCGCTGGAAAGCGTTTCGGCAGCTTTAGCGGCTGCGTCGTAGTCGCCATCAGCAAGCGCCTTCGAAGCAGTCCGCGACAGTTCGATTTGCGATTCGCTCGGTGGCTGAGCGATTGCCGGGGACGAAACGCAAATGCCCAATAACATTGTCACGATCGCTGATCCCATCAGTATCCCAAGAGATGGTTTCGACATGATGGGCCTTTGGTGATTGCGATAGCGAAGCGGGTCAATCAAAACGGGATTACGGCGCGACGACTTCGAGCAGTTCGATTGCCGGTTCGCCGTCGCAATAGATCAGTGCGGTGCGACCGTAAAGTGTTTGGCCTTCGGTGGCGTCGAGCAATTCGGCGAGCGACGGTCCGGATTTGATTTCCCACAGCCCACAGAGTTGGACTTCACGTAAGACGTTGTGTTCGATCAACACTCGGCCGAGCGGAATCGTGCGTGATTCGATTTGTCGCCAGACCTCAGGGTCGAGGGCGTTGATGTTCAGTCGAACGATGCCGTACTGGACGACTTTGCCAGTGCCAGAAGTTTTCAACGTGATCTCGCGGCTGTACCAATCGCCATCAACGTTGGTCGTCCGGTGGTATCGGTGGACGACGACGTCGACCTTTTCGCCGTGGTGTGATTCCACGGTGACCGTCATGTGCTCGTTGTGATTGAGCAGTTCGTTGTAAGGCGATGGCAGGTCCGATGCCGGTTTGCAGTGCCCCAGTTTTTGAAAGCCTGCGTCGGCATCATAAAACTCCGACAACAGCGTTTCGATTTTGACGTCGGCGTCTTCGTGGGACAACTCGGTAACCATGATCGGACTCTCGGCAAGGAATAATCGGGCACCGTTGGCTTCTTCGCGGTTCGGGCCGATTGCGAAATCTGACGAAAACGAATAATCGAGCTCAGGCGATCGGCGCGGCGACTCCCAGGGAGATCACCGAGGTAGGTTTAATCTCGGGCCGTTCCAGGACGGTATCGACCAGGAAGTACAGCAATCGTCGCAGCGCATCCGGTTCGAGCGAATCGGCAACCGCTTCGGCGCGTTCCTGGTGCTTGTCGACCAGGCGGAACGCGGTCTCGAAGATGCCGTTCTGTTCGTAGATACGTTTGACTTCGGCCAATCGGGCTTGGTCGCTGATCTGGCAATCCGGATCGGCCAAGTGCAGCAACCGAGATTTCGGTTCGGCGTCAAGCGATTCGAGCGCCAAGGCCCACAACAGCGTCGGCCGCCCGCCGAACAAGTCGCCACCGGCGGAGAGTTTGTTGTGGTCGTCGCCGGCGAAGTCACCGAGGTCGTTAAGGATTTGGAAAGCGACGCCAAGGTTGCGGCTGAACGTGCGGATCGCTTGCCGGTACTCGTCAATCTTGGCCGTGTCGTCACTGGGCACGCCCAGGCGAACGCCGCTGAACAACGCCGCTTCGAATGCGGCGACGTCTTTAGTGCATAGATCTTTAGCGCGTCGAGTGGCGTGAGGTTGCGGTCTGCCGCGTCACGCCAAACCAACTCTGCGCCTTGGCCTTCGCCCAGTCGTGTGTGGGCGGCCGCCAAGCAGTCCAGCACGTCGAGCTGTGCCGATGCGTCGGCGCCTTGCATCGCCGCTCGGTCGCTGATCAAGCGATAGCCCATGCCGACCAAGTAGTCGCCGACGTTGATTGCCGTCGGGATACCAAATTCTTTATGCAGCGCAGGCTGGCCGTATCGAAAACCGTCGTCGTCTTCGATGTCGTCGTGAACCAAGCTGGCTTTGTGGAACGTTTCGATGCTCAATGCGGCGCGAAGCACGGCGTTGGGGATTTTCTTAACCGCTTCGACGCCGGTGTTGCTGGTGCAATCGCCACCTGTCATCGCGTCGTAAGCCGCCATGGTAATGAACGGCCGCGAGTGTTTACCGCCACGGGTCAGGAAGTCATACGAGATATGTTCGGTCGCTTCGATCGCGTCCATGGAAGCAACCTTGGCTGAATCCAATTGGCCATCGCCGAACGGTTGCGTGCCGCGCGTTCGTGGGACGATTGTTTCCAGTCGCTGCGGTTCGAACAGTTCACCAGCTGCACGCATCAGGTGCACGTAGCTGCGGGTTTGCTGTTCGGCCGGTTCGTACGGCGTGCGGATCATTTGGTCGACCCAGGATTCGTCGACCTTTGTATTGCGGCAATCACTGCTCAGCAGCGGCACCGCCATGCAAGGAATACCCGCTAGCAAGACTTTATCGATCGCTTTTTCCAGTACGTTCAGGCAAGCGACACCGACGACGGCATCGACGTAGCCACCGACAATGATTTTCATCACCACCGGCGAGCCTTCGGCGACCAGCACGCGGTAACCCATTTCTTCGGCCAGCCCGCGAAAGTCGGCGATGCTGCATGCGCCGCATTCTTTGCAGTTCATGCCGAACTCGTCGTAATCGGCCGGACAGCCTTCGGCGTGCTTCAAGCAGTGTGGCAGCAGGAACAAACGTCGTTCGGGCGGAACGGTTTTCAGTTGATGACGCCAGAACGAAGTGCTGATCATCACCATCACCCAACCCAAATACGCTTCCGGCAGGTCAGCTTCTTCGAGCGTGCGGCGGGAGATTTGTTCCAACTCATCTTTGGTCATCGGGATCGTTCGGTCTAAACGATCGGCGACCTGTTCGCAGCGGTCACGCAGGCTTTCGCGCAGCGCGAGCGATTCGGGAACGTCTTTGAGATGGCTGGTTTTTCGACGACGGCTCTTGCCGCCCGGCGTTGGCGCGCTGTCTTGGCCGGCGTTGGTCTCGGTGGAGCTAAATCCTGTCGACAAACCGAATCCCCTGGTCGAAGGTAGATGGGCGAAGTTGTGGGATCATTTTAGGTGGGTCGTGGCCGACACGCTTCCGCAAAGGTCGCGGAAGTTGATCAGTGGGGCCAGTCGAGGGAGACTTCCGGATCGGTCGCACGCAGAAACTTTCCGAGTGCGCTGGTCGCGAAAATCAGTGGGTACAGTCGCTCGTGATACCAAAGCTTCGCAAAATAAAATCCGATTGGCCATGCAAATTCATGCCGCCGATCTCGAACACTTTGGGTCAGGAATTCGACTCCACGTAGTATAGCCTCGATGACCCGGTCGTTCCCAGCGGCAACCGCCCCAACCTTTGGGGCCATTTCCACAGCGTCGGATACCGCCTCCGAAGTCTGTTCTAACACCTGGGTGTGCGATTTGGACCGGCGAAACGTTTCCGCAGCATTGTTTTCTATTGGGTTTTCCGCTCGTGTTCCGGTCGATCGCTGTTGATAAATGGTCATCGACAGGGCTTCGACCGCCAGCGCCGTCTCTTCGACACTGCTGACAATCCCCGCAGACGCTTGTGGTGCGGTTTTCTTGACCTCTGGGTCGCTTTCGCGAAGCTTTTCCAGTTTTTGGGTCAGCGACGTGCCGCCGCCCCAGCCGCCGTCGGCATTTTGGTGGTTGATCAAGTACTCCACCGCCGCCGTCCGGTTCGCCACACTGCCTTGGCCACTTACTAAAACCTTCGCGGTTCCATAAATCGGGTTGCTCTCGTCTTCACGGTCTTGGTTGCCGAACCACAGTGGGTGCCAGGATCCGTCGGCGTGTTGTTGGCGGTCCAAAAAGCGAACTCCAGTTGCGACCGCGCGGTTCAAACGCGCCGGCGGAGTCGCGGACGTTGGCAAAGCGTCGTCGGTCGCGCGGATGGCACGAATCGCGTGTGCCGTCAGATCCGTGCTGCTGCGGTCAAACGGGAGTTTGCCCCAGCCCCGGCAGAACGTCGGCCAGCCGCCGTTGCGGTTTTGTAATCGCAATAGCCAGTTGCGGCCTTGGTCCATCGCCGCATCAATTGCCGCATACCGGTCGGGGCTGGCCCATTTGCGGATCTGTGTCAGTGCCAGGATTGCGGCCGGCGTGTCGTCGCTGTCAGGCACCGCACCAGACAGGTCGGTCCAGCCCCATCCGCCGGGCTCGGCACCGGTGAACGGGTGACGCCGGGTGTGTTGGCAGGACAAGTGCCAATCGGCGAGCGCGTCGCTGTACCAAGCCCCGTCGTCGTTGGGATCCGAAGCCAACGCATGAATGGATAACGACGTGACCCAGGTGGCGAGATTGGTATCGATCGGCCAGCTGCCGTCTTCGAGCATCGAATCGCGCAGGAACTTCAGTCCTTCCGCAACCACCGTCAGATGGCTTCGGCTAGTCGCCGCAAGACTCATCACAACGAACGCCGTCAGTGGGGTGGCTTCGAGGTAGCCGCCGCTTTCGGGTTGCATTCGACGCAAGACGCCGAGCGTACGATTGATCGACAGGGACCGCGCCAATCGAATCGGCGGCAATGCCCGTTTGCCCAAGAAATGGCGGGCTTGACCGATCGCGACGAGTGCGGGGATCGCATAGCTGACGACCGGCATTTGCAAGAAACGATACATCGATTGCGGAAACACGGCCGCTTCGAACGGTAACGCCGCAACGTCGTCCCAACTGATCAGTCCCGCGATCGCCATGTTGTTCATGATCGGAACGACAAAGGTTTTGTCGGTTCCATACCTTGCACGCAATCCGTCCAGTCCACCCGCGCTGTGAAGGTACTCGTCGAGATTGGCCAGCTGCGTTGCGTCGAGTGAGCCGATTTCGCCTGCGAGAGTCGACGCCGATTTGACCAGGTAGCTCGTCGCGATGTTGGAGTGGCTGCGATCGGTATCGCCGAATCCGCCATCTGGGTTTTGCTGTCCGCAAAGGTAGGCCATGCCTTTGCGGATCATCGATTTCAATTCGTCGATGTCGATCAAATCGGGGCGGTTGGGATCTGCGATGACGGCGCTCATCGCACTGATGGCGGTAGCTGTTGAAAGCGCGCTTGGCGAAAGCTTTCCCGTCCAGTGACCTTGGTCGTTGCGGGCATGGATCAGTTGCTCACGCAATTGGTCCAGCGTGGCACGCGATTGGTTGCGAGCCTGTTCGATCTTCGAATCGAAAGCGATGTTGTCGGCGGGGGTCAAGGAAGCCGGTATCGGGTGGGTGGCGTGCGGGAGGTGTGGCTTGGGGACCAGTGTCAGGGTAATCTTCCGTGGTTGTCGAGACCATTGATGGCCTGGATTGAAATTGTTAGGCTCTGAGTTGCTTTTTGCCCGGCTTCCTCTGCTGCGACAAGCGGCGTCTGCTGGCCGGATCCCCCAACAGATTTGCAATCAACGAACGTGATCGCACCAAACCTTGCTTCCCAGCTTCCAGATGACCAGCGGATCGTCATCACCGGTGTCGGCCTGACGTCCCCCAACGGTAACGACTGGCAAAGTTACCGTGAGGCGTTGCTGGAAAAACGCAGTGGCGTTCAGCCGTACGAGATCCGTTATTTTGGCAAGACGTTGGCAGGGATCTGCGACTTTGACACCCGCCGCTACCAAACGAAAAAAGACGTTCGCCGTGGCACGCGTGCCGGCAGCGTTGGCGTTTACGCAGCCAACGAGGCGTTGCAGCACAGCGGATTGGACTGGGAAAACGTCGACAAATCGCGCGTCGGAATCTACGTCGGCGTGACCGAGCACGGGAACGTCGAAACCGAAAACGAAATCTATGTGATCAAGGGATTCGATTACGACACCAGTTGCTGGTCACACCACCACAACCCGCGCACCGTTGCCAACAATCCGGCCGGCGAAATCGCGTTGAACTTGGGCGTGACCGGCCCCCACTACACCATCGGAGCTGCTTGTGCCGCCGGCAACGCGGGGCTGATTCAAGGCGCCCAGATGCTGCGTCTGAACGAGTGTGATGTCGCGATCGCTGGCGGGACCAGCGAAAGTATTCACACGTTCGGGATCTTTGCGAGCTTCAACAGCCAAAACGCACTCGCCCGTCACGAAGACCCCACCAAAGCCTCACGCCCATTTGACGTCGCACGCAGCGGCATCGTCGTTGCCGAAGGCGGCTGCCTGTACACGCTTGAACGACTGAGCGACGCGAAAAAACGCGGCGCGGAGATTTATGGCGAATTGGTCGGTTACGCGATGAATACCGACGCGACCGATTTCGTTTTGCCAAACCCCGAGCGCCAGGCCCAATGCGTCGAGCTGGCTCTGAAGCGGGCCGGTTTAGAGCCCGATCAAATCGACATCGTCAGCACGCACGCGACCGGCACCAGCAGCGGTGACGCCCAAGAATGCGCGGCACTTCGCAGTGTTTTCGGCGATTGCGAAAATGTCCGCATCAACAACACCAAGAGCTACATCGGTCACGCGATGGGAGCCGCGGGGGCGTTGGAATTGGCAGGCAACCTGCCCGCGTTCCGCGACGGGATCGTGCACCCGACGATCAACGTCGACGAGCTGGACGAAAGCTGCAAATTGCCCGGACTTGTGCTGAACGACGCCCAGGAAGGCCGCAAAGTCGATTACATCCTGAACAACTCCTTCGGGATGCTCGGGATCAACTCGGTCGTGATCATCGGCCGCGTTTAAACTGCAGGCCTGATCAAAATGGGCGTGAACGCCCCGCTGTTGCCCGTCAGCGGGGTGCATGTTGCACGTCCGAGACATTCCCGTGACATCACCGCGACACGCCGGAAGATTGCCTGAAATTCTGTGCCGCGAGGCACTTCGAAATCTGGTGCAAAATCGGTACACTCGCGGTTTTGACAAGCAAGCCTCCGCGTTTTACCCCTCTCCAGCTAGACATGACGCCAGCCGAAATCCGCGAAGAAATCATTGACATCCTCGAAGACATTTCGCCGGACGAAGATCTGGACGATTTGAAAGACGATGTCGCTTTTCGTGAACAACTCGAATTGGACAGCATGGATTTTCTGGACATCGTGATGGAATTGCGCAAGCGTCATCGCGTCCAAATCCCGGAAGAAGACTACGGTGCACTGGCGAGCATGAGCTCGACGGTCGAGTACCTGGAACCCAAGATGCGCGACATCGTCAAGTCGTAGAACGTCTGGGTCGGGGCGCGAGTCCGCGACTCGCGTTTCCCGTGCAGAGCGAGTTCTATTGCGGCGGGCATGAGCCGTTCTTGATGCGTCTTGTGCCCAACCAATTGCACGTCTATCGCAATCTCTTACACCGCAACTCGCTGTGACCGAATCCAACGGCAATCAGCATTACGATACGATCATCATCGGCGCCGGGATGAGTGGCCTGGCCGCCGGGATCCGCCTTGCTCATTACGATCAACGCGTCTGTATCCTCGAACGCCACTACACCATCGGCGGGCTGAATTCGTTTTATCGCATGGGCGGACGCGACTATGACGTCGGCCTTCACGCGATGACGAACTTTGCCAAGAAAGGCTCCAAGAAAGGGCCACTGGCAAAGCTGATCCGGCAACTGCGATTCAGTTGGGAAGATTTCAAACTTGCCGAGCAGATCGGATCGTCGATTCGCTTCCCCGGGGTGTCGCTCGATTTCAGCAACGATGCAGAACTGCTGGAAAGCCAAGTCGCCGAGCGGTTCCCAGCACAGATCGACGGTTATCGTTCGCTCTGCGATTCGCTGCTCGACTATTCGGACATGGACGGTGGTGACGAACGCTTCATGCGTTCTGCCCGTGAAGTCATGGCCGAACACATCAGCGACCCGCTGTTGATCGAAATGTTGTTGTGCCCTTTGATGTGGTACGGCAACGCCCGCGAAGACGACATGGACTTTGGCCAGTTCTGCATCATGTTCCGCGCGTGCTATCTGGAAGGCTTCGGCCGGCCATTCAAAGGCGTGCGTGTGATCCTGAAGAACTTGGTCCGCAAGTTCCGTGGGTTGGGCGGCGAGTTGAAACTGCGGAGCGGTGTCTCTCGAATCCACGTCGAAAATGGACGCGCCGTCGGTGTCGTGTTGGACGACGGAACCGAGTTGACCGCGAACCGAATTCTGTCGTCTGCCGGCAACGTCGAAACGATGCGGTTGTGCGACGACATCACCGAAGTCGAAGTCGCCAAAGCGGGGCAGTTGTCCTTTATCGAATCGATCTCGATCCTCGACCGGATGCCAAAGTCGTTCGGGTTTGATCGCACGATCGTGTTTTATAACGACAGCGAGAAATTCCATTGGCGAAGGCCCGATGACACGCTGTGCGATGCACGTACCGGTGTGATTTGTTCGCCGAACAACTACATCTATGATTCCGACCAAGGCGAATTGCCAGACGGTGTCGTGCGGATCACAACGCTCGCCAATCATGACCGTTGGTGCGGCTTGGGCGAGGACCGCTACGCCGCCGAAAAGGTACGGCAATACGATGAAGCGGTCGCGTCGTCGGTGCGTTTCATGCCGGACTTTCGGCAATACGTGATCGACACGGACGTGTTCACCCCGAAGACGATCCGGCGATTTACCTGGCACGATAACGGCGCCGTTTACGGTGCCCCGGACAAGCAGCTTGACGGCACGACACACTTGCCAAACGTGTTCTTGTGCGGCACCGACCAAGGCTTTGTGGGAATTGTCGGCGCGATCGTCAGTGGGATCAGCATGGCCAACCGTCACTGCTTGATGCCTTAACGTCGACTTCGTAGTTTTACGCTACACTGAATGAATGGCGAAGAAACGCTCTAAAAGCAAACAGTCACGTGTCCAATTCCGTAAGCGTTACCAAGGACGTGTACGCGAAGGTGATCTGACACGTCAATTCAACTCCGGCGATACCGAATCGCTCGCCGACGCGGTCAAGAACGAACGCGTCAGCGGCAAAGGCGAGTTGACTCGTAAACGAACCGTTGCCGGTGCAGACGCCAACATGCCCACCGCGGCCGGCAACCAAGGCGACGCCGCACTGATTGACGGGCGTGTCGTTCGCGCACACGGATTGAGCAACACGGTACTGGCCGACGACGGCCGGCGATTTGACTGTGCCATCCGCCAAGTCCTCAAGTCGATCAGTATCGAAGGCCGTGGGACGGTCGTCGCGGGCGACCGCGTTCGCTTTCGCGCCGAAAGTGATTCCACCGGCATGATCGAATTCGTCGCGCCGCGGCACGGCGTGATCAGTCGACAAAGTCGTGGGCAACAGCACATCATCGCTGCCAACGTCGATCATTTGTTGATCGTTACCAGTGCGGCCGAGCCTTCGCTCAAGCCTTCGCTGGTCGACCGGTTTTTATTGACCGCGCAGCAGTGCGATGTGAAGCCTGTGATCGTGATCAACAAATGTGATTTGGTCGATTGCCGTGAGTTGCAACCGATGGTCGGCGTCTATGCCTCGCTCGGTTTTCGCGTTCTGCTGACCAGCGCCGAGCAAGGCATCAACATCGAATACCTGCGCGAACTGCTGCGTGGCAAACAAACGGCATTGTCAGGCCAAAGTGGCGTCGGCAAAAGCAGTTTGTTGAACGCGGTCCAGCCAGGTTTGGGATTGGCCGTCGCGGCTGTCAGCCAAGACAACCAGAAGGGGCGTCATACAACGACGACGTCAACGTTGATTCCGCTGGAAGGCGATTCGGTCGGTGCGGTGTTTGACACGCCAGGGATTCGCCAGTTCCAGTTATGGGACATCACCGCTGAAGAAGTCGCGGGGCTGATGCCCGATCTGCGACCGCATGTCGGGCATTGTCGTTACGCCAACTGTTTGCATCTGAACGAAGACGGCTGTGCTGTTAAGAATGCCGTGGCAGACGGAAAGATCGATCCACGGCGCTACGATTCGTACTGCCACTTGCTGGAAGAGGATTTGCTGGCCAGCGGTTATTGAGCCGCCGCAGTCGGGTTGGCAGTTCGCCGAATCGATTGGCCGATCACGCTAGCGACGGTTCTTCTGCGGTCGGGTTGTTGGGAACTGGTGGGGCGATGACGAGCATGAGCACCGCTGGCGAGCACGGACGCGACTGGTTGGGCGTGGCTGAAGACGGTCGATGCTGCACGAAACCGACGCTAGCGCGTAGCGGCTAATGGGGGAAAGTGCTGCACGTAACCGACGCTATTACGTCTCGGCCGATGGGAGTCGCGACACGTTAGCCGATACGCGCTAGTGCCACGGATTGGATTTCCGGTGCCACGAGGGAAAAGTTCTGCGTATCTTTCCCAGCTACCCTAGTTCATGATGCAAAAAATTCCCTTCCCCTGCCTGATGTTAGTTTGCTGAAGACGAACTCAAACAAAGGAAGGGAATATGTCGGGTCGAGCAGTGAA
>PPHI01000039.1 GCA_002901265.1 Rhodopirellula baltica
GGTGAAATTGACCTTCGGCCAATCGTTGGCTTTGCATTGATGTTCCTGCGGCGTTGCCGCAGGCTACGATGATTGAGGCCTTCGGCCAAAGTTGAGCGGACCGACGGTGGCCCCGAAATCGCTTGCCATGATTTTGGGGCAACTTGGAATCGATGATTCGGTGTAGCGTGACGTAGTTTGGGCCTGGCCCAAGTACTTCGACATGGCCTCGTGCATTGGTCGTTCGAACTCGATGCTAGAGCACACAAGGCAACAGGTCGCCAGTTTTCATCGCCGCCAATCGACCGCAACGGCATGCGTCGACAAGCAGGCTACGATGATTGAGCCTTCGGCCAAAGGTGAGTGGACCAACGATGGTCCCGAAATCGTTTGCCAGGATTCTGGGGTAACTTGGAATCGATGATTCGGTGTGGCGTGACGTAGTTTGGGCCTGGCCCAAGTTCTTCGACAAGACCTCGTGCTCCGGTCGTTCGAACTCGATGCTAGAGCACACAAGGCAACAGGTCGCCAGTTTTCATCACCGCCAAACGATCGCAACGGCATACTTCGACAAGTGCGGCTCTGAATTGGCTTGCCATTGGCAGCGCATCCCAAGGCACCAAACCCGGGTGGATCGCTGGGCAATCGGGATCGTGGTACACCAACCGACTTTCGGGGCATCTTTTGCAAAGGACTTTGAAATAAATATCGAGATAACCGGCGAAACCGAGACGCTGATCCAAGCAGTTCTCGCGGAACGTGCCAGCTGCGGTGATGCCAACGACTCTATCCGGATGCTCATTCGAGAAGACCAACTCACCAGAGCCTCTTTGCCGGCAGCACTGCAAGACCAAGCCGCTGCCCTGGAGAGCCTCGCAGTCGAAGGCCTCGAAAGCGGAGATTCGATCGCCATGGATTCAAAGTTCTGGGAAGAACGGCGCCGGCTGGTAAACGATGGTGGCCCCGCTGAATGAAGCGACAACTGCGCATTCAGCCTGCTCACCGAAATGCCGTTCATCGGTGTCGCCTGCGACGGATTCTTCAACTCGCCAAAAACGCAATGGCTTCGAATATGGCGACTCAAACGATTACCCAATCATCAGATTCTCTCTCGCGTCTCCGATGAAACCGTCCTCGTAGTACGAATCATCCACGCCGCACAAGACAAGAGCAATCTGACCGAGTCGAATGAGACGCACCGTTGTAAACACCGAAGAAGGATGCTTGAAACTCGTGTCGGTCTTGATGAGCAGTCCTTGCCGCGATCGGCAGTTCATTCGACGTCGTAGAGTATCCGAATCAGCGATTCTAGTTTCGCAACTTGAATCGGGAACGCGGTCCGGCATTCGTCAATCTTGCGACGCGCATGCGCCCCACAGGCTGCGAACGTGATTCGCGAGTCATTACGGAGATCGATGATAAGTTCACTTCGCCGATCACGCCAACTCGGGAAGACCGAAACGGTTTGCCGAAAAACAGCTGCCCCTCGGCGCCCCGCGCGACGATCGACTCGACGCCGATACGATCGCTGAGCTGTGGAGCGAATGCCCCGAAACGAAAAAAGCCCCGATCGAAATCGGAGCTTTGAGCGACGCGGACGGGACTCGAACCCGCAACCTCCGGATCGACAGTCCGGGGCTCTAACCAATTGAGCTACCGCGCCTTCGGTTCAAGAACAATGACGTTCTCAACCTGGGGTTTGATTTGTGGTGCAAGCGAAAAACGCGAGCGTCTTTTCAGCTTTCCCTGCACTGGACGATGCCGTGCGCAAGAAAAAAGCCCCTGAGTGTTTTGGGGGCTTTAACAGCCAGCGACGCGGACGGGACTCGAACCCGCAACCTCCGGATCGACAGTCCGGGGCTCTAACCAATTGAGCTACCGCGCCGAAGTTTGAGAGGTGAACAACTGCCACTCTCAACTTCGTAGGTGCGGGATTATATCGCTGAGGAATACCGCTGCAAGACCAAGCTTCGGCGTATTGTAAATGTTTCTTGAATGTTCCCTGTCCGTTTTTTTTCGCTGTACACCATTCACTGAAAACGCAGTTGGCGACGAAGTCGGGAAACCCCGAGAAAGACCGCCTTTTCAGAGCAGCGCCGCTAAGCACAACCTAAAGTTGCTCGCTTAGAAATCTTTTTGGGGCAACCAATTTGAACCCTCTAACTTCGCCATCCACACATGTCTGGTCTCCCTCTGCTGGTTGCATCGGTTAGCTCACTCTTCCGTGACTTCAGCAACGAATTAAGCTCGTACATCAGTCAAATGAACACGACGCACTGGGGGATTGTCGCGGGTTGTGCCGTCGCCTTCGGTTTTTTGTGCTTGAAAGGCACGAATGTGAACCGATAAGACGTTAGAGAACGTAGTACAACTAATCCCCGACAAAGCTCGGTTTGTAACTTCCCGATGGCCGCACCATGACAAGGTGAGACGATGCCCCTGTTCGAAATCGAAACGAGTTCACACATCATCATCACCTGGGCGGAACACGAACAGGCCGCCCGCGATGTCGTTTTCGATGCCTACCCCAACGACGAAGTCATTCGATTGACGAAGCGTCCACGTGATACCTGGGTGATCAGCAAAGGCGCTTTGGGATTGACGAACACGACACTGGATCCGTGCTTGGTCGCTCGCGAATGCCTCAATCGCTCCGCAGGCGACAAAGTCAACGCGATCCGGTTGTACCGAATGGAAACGGGTAGCGACTTGGAACAGGCCCGAAAGGTGATCGAGTCCAACATGGTGATGGGCTGGTAGTTCATTCTGTTTTGCCGGAAGGCTGGTAAGACAGGCCACCGACACCAGCCGCGTTTTTTCCGGACACCTCCGCCGCTAGCTGCGCACAACTGGCCCAATCCTGACCCTGGCACATCCCGGCTAGAAATGCGCCGTGAAAGGTGTCGCCACAGCCAGTCGTATCCAAAGCCTCGTCGCTCCCGATTGCGGGTTGATCGAAGCTTTTTCCCGCACTCGATACAAAGTGGCTTCCGCGTGCACCGTCCGTCACGCCTACGACTTCGCAGCGTAGATCTTCGGCCATGAAAGCTGTCAGTGCCGCCAAATTTTGCCTGACCGCGGCGCGCTTGGTGACGGCCTCGAAATGTGATTCGGCAAACTGCCGCGCAACAATCACGACGTCCGACGCTCGCATCAGCGGCACGACTTCATCGCGATAGCGATAGGCACCACCATCGAACGAGACAAGCGTGCGGTTCGCTTTTGCGACCTCAACCGCGGCATGGCAGATCTCTGGATGTCGTCCATTGAGATGAAGCACTCGGGCCTTTGCGACCGCTTCAAAAATTGCTTCCTGCCATTTGATTTTGTCACAAGCGGTACCGGGCACAAACACAATCGTGCGTTCGGCGGTTCTCGAGTCGGACCAGATTGACGCAACCGAAGTGGTTCCACCGGGCAAAACTTGCATCAAATCCGTGTTCACTGCTTCGACATTGAGGCGGCTCATGATCGCTTTTCCTGAGGAATCGTCGCCAACGCAATCGACCATTCCGGCCCGACAGCCCAGACGCGATGCCATCGCGATCGCCACCGTCACGCCACCCCCAATCCCTTCGACCAACCGCTCTGCACGGACGACTTCACCCGGCGCAGGCAGGCTTGGCACCAGACAAATACTGTCCCATACGGACACTCCAATTCCAATCAGATCCAAAGTTTCGCACTCCAACATCAGCGGCGATTTTTCTATCAGCGTACACTGAACCGCCCTTTCGATGGCACAACATGACGTTGCTGCCATCATGTTCGCTAGCCGCCCTGCCGCATGCCTGATTCGATCAACCCATTCGCACCACCGCCTGAGATCGAAACGCCGCTTGAAAAGCGCTTTCAAGACGAAAGCGATCCGCTGCAAAGCGGCAGCTGGTTCAACAGCGATTGGTCACGCGATGGGCTGAAATCCCGGATGGTGGACGATCGAAAACAGGTCTACTTCGTCTGGCTGATGGTGACCGCCTGTTTGTCGGCGGGACTTGCGGCACTCTTTCAGCCTTCGTTGTTTGTTCTGATCTTGCCAGCGGCATTTGCGCTCGCAGTCACTTGGATTGCGAACATCGGCCTTTGGGACGATCGGCGATTCTGGCGGCGATACCCTGCGTTTGCACAACCCGTCGAAGGTCGCATCACCAAACGTTCAATCTTCGTCCGCAGCCGGCACTGCGTTCTCGCCGCCCTTTTGAATCAGTCCCAGGCCAAATTTGACGATCGAAGTAACACGCTACGGTTGTTGCTACCTTTCGCAACCGAGTCGGTTCGGTTGGTTGCCAGTGACTTTACCAGGGTGCTATCCGATTCCGAATCGCTGGACTCAGAAGTGCCTTTGGAGCTTATCCGTCAAGGGCTTCGATCCAGCGAGACAATCGACGTCACCTTTCGATTGCGCGACAATGATCTGAATGATCGACCGCGTCAATTCAAGCGTTGGTCGGCCGTCGCGCTGATCCAGCTTGTCTGGACGCTACTGGTGTTTGGACAATTCTTTCCGCTCGCATGGCTCAACACTGGCAACACGGCGTCTTTGATTCGCTTCCCGGCAACCTGGATCGTGGTTTATGGCATCGGCGTCTTGCTAATCTTTGCCTGCTTCTACTCGATCATGCGGGCTGACCTAGGCGAGTTTCGATGTTCCGTTGCGTCGGATTGCGTGATTCTTTCCAGGGCTGCCTACCAAAGTTGTTACGGTTATACGAACGAAGCGCTCCGACACTTTCGCTGGACAACGGCAGGTTTAGAAGTCCGGCTGCGCCAGGGTCGTCTACTGATGCTGGTTCCTCGAAACTCGTTCAAGCGATCCGATCACGACCGACTCGCAGTTTGGTTCGATAAAGAACTTGAGCCACCCGACGAAGATTACTTCATCGGACCACTGCTGTAGCGTGGCCCGTGTCGCTGTTGGCTAAGACGCGGTGTCCGTCCCTTGATCCACGTCCTGGTGCTCGGAGGCAGCTACTTGCCGTGGTGAACTTGGCTGTGCTTCGATCAGGTTTGTCACCGAACTCGAATTGGCGACCAAGTCATCTTTACGTGTCATCGGATGAGATTGCCGCTGGTCCGTTGCACGCCGCGATTGATCGGACTGATCGCCGACCCGACGATTCTGTGTTTGCACGTGGTCACTCCACCGTCGACGACCGTGTGACTGTGCTGGCCCCGGGGCAATCAAAAACACCGTGCCGAGCCCAAAGATCAGCCCCGCCATCATGGCACCCATCGTTGTCGTCACTGTCCCCGGTCCGAGTGGATTCTCGGAGACCTGTGGGGGCCCAAGCTCCGCAACCAAACTGGTCGCCAAAGCAGCAGATCGATTGGCGCGAGCATCAGCAAGACGCTGGTCTGCGGCCGCAAGCTGTTCGGTACGCTGCGTCAACTCCGCATCGATTTCGGCATACGATGTTCGTGCGGTGGCAAGCATCTCAAGCTTTCGCGACAGATCGTTGACCCTGTTGTTCAGCTTGTCCAGTTCGACCTGCTGAAGTTTCAGCGACGGTTCCATCGCAGCAATCACAGAAACAGTCTCCTGCATGATCCGCTCACGGATTTCATGTTCCGTTGCGATCGCGGCCTTCCGTTTTGGATTCAACATCGTGTAGACGCCTGACAGTTGGCTGGATTTCAACTGGGCGTCAATCAATCCGTCTTTTAATCGCAGCAGGGACGGCTGACTGGTCAGCAAATCACCGCCACTGATCAACAATCGTTGTGGGTCTTTCGAACTGGCGACCAACAGGTCATACAGCGCTTGCATTTTTTTCAAATCCAATTCGGCAACCCGCTGTTGTTCCTTGGTTGTCTCCAGAATTCGACGCAGGTTACTGTCACCGCCGTAGGTGTCGTTCAACTTTCGAAGCTCGCCGAGATCCGCACCGAACTGAACTTCGATTTCGTGTATCTGCGATGCCACGCGATCCAAGTTGGCTTTCGCCAGATCACGGGCATGGCTCAATTCAATGATCACGCTGTCCGCACGAACGCGCCGAACGTCGCGCAAGTGTTTGGTCAGATTGTCGAACATCGCCTGACAGAAACTGATTGCCCGCTCGGGTGACTCTGCCTTGACGGCCAAGTAAACGACCTCTGTGTTGCCAAATTCAGCACCTTGCGGGGCAAGAATGTTGACGGACTTTTTAATCGCGCCGTCAACGTCCGAGATCGTCGGCCAAGTCGCCGAATCTGCACCTTCTGGTGGTCCGATTTGCCGAAGTGCGGCGGCGACAACTTCGCGATTCTGGGCCATTTCCAAAATCGTTTCCTGTGCCGCTTTCAATTCCGTCTGACTCGCGAAACGGCCCAATCGATCGACCGCACGCGTTGCTTCATCACGGACAACCAGTGGCTGACGCGCCGAATAGACGTCTTTCGAAAACAGAGCGTAGACACCGCCCAAAAAGCCGAACACGATCACGGCGCCAATCCAGAGCGGTGCGAACAACACCAGGATATTGCGAATGTGTTTCCAAGGAATAGGCGGTGCAGACATGGTCAGCCGAAGATGGGTATGCGGAACATTCGCAAAACCCTAGGAGCGCAATACCTTGCAACTCGAATCACCAGACTGCACTGTGTGGCGCGATATCAGGGAACCGAAACGAATCTGTCGATTGTTCCGGTTATCCCAACTGGCCCTCTAACCGTTATACCGCTTCGGGTGGGGACGGCTTTCGCAGGAAGAACCCGATCACGAGAGCGATACCATAGACAACCAACATGCCCATCACCGCAGGAAAGGCAACCGGATCATTGATCTTGTTGTAGATCGCTGACGAAGCGGCGACCACAGCGCCAGCGACCGCGAACAACATCAGCACGTTCCAAATCAGCATTCGTGCCCCGGTCGGCTTTTCGTCACCCAGAATACGCTTGTTGTTCATCATCAAGAAGAACGTGATGTAGGCGATCGGCAGCAACATCATGCCAAAGTTACTCGCAAAGATCGCCAACCAGAACTTGGTATCTGGGTCGGCCCAGAACTTCCACCACATCGCGCCGCTCAAACCGGCGACCAAGCAGCCGATCACAAAGGGGGCGGTGCCATCGGGCTTGCCAAGCATCTCGCGGAACGCGAATCCGTTGATCAACATCAGAATGACGATCGTCGAAAATCCCATGCCGAATACACCAAGCCCGAAAACCAAGTTGGCAAGCTTGGCCCCCAACAGTGGCTCTAGCGTCGATGACAATTGAAACGCGTCACGTTTGACTAGCGCCAAGGCCACTCGTTTCTCTTCGATCGAAAGCTCAGCGGCCTGGTTGAGCGCGACCACCTCAGGAAGTGAGCTGACCGCGGGGAACTCGATCACCGGCTGGATTCCGGCGACCGCATTGATTAGGTCCAGCGAAGATGGCGCCGGTTCATCCGAGACCGACTGTAATGCCTTCGTGACCTTTTCGGAATCATCAGGTGACAAGCTCGTGCCGACGGACTCATTCGCAGATTCGATCGCCGACTGCACGTCCGCCAGATCGCTGCCATTGGCGTCCGAATCGAACTCGACACGAGCGAGTAACGATCCTTCGACGCCTTTGAAATAAGGACTCGCGTGCATCGTACTCAGCTGATCGCTCGATAGCTCGGCATCGATTTTGTTGTGCATCGATGCCGCGGCGGCAATGACGACGCAGCTGGTCACCAAAACATAGGGGATCGCCATTCCGGTCGACAAATCGAACCGGGCGAGCCCACGGAACGGCTTGTCCCAGCCGCGAGCTAGCATCGAATATGGCAACAAGAACGTCATATTGATACCGACAGCGGTTGCTGCCGCAGCGATCATCACCGTCCGTTGCTGGTCAACCAATTTGCCGCTCCAGAACTCAGACGCAGCCGGCTCCAGCGAAGCGACGACAGGCCCCATCTCGCCTGCCGGCTGTGACCATTGTGATAGATCGGGAATGAACCCGGCCAAGATCGCTGCGAAATCGAGCTGTCCCTTGGCGGCAAGAATAATCACGACGCCGAAAAAACAGATCACAACCATCCCTACCAACGACTTCAGGACGATGTCGAACGCCTTCGCCGCACGTCCCTGCTTCGTGTTCAACAGGACGACAAAACCGGCCGCGAACAACAGGATGATCGATACAACGATTTGTGTGCTTTTGTCGTTGCCAAGTCCGCCGCCGGCAACAGCGGCTAGGTTTTTGTCGAGCGCGTCGTAGCACAGACTGAATTGCGGCATACACCAAATAATGTTGGCCATTGCCGTTGCAATCACCCAGCCCCAGCCGAGCGCCGGGTTGATTTCGCTGTTGATGGCTTCAAACGGACGACGCCCCGTCGACAGGGTCACATAACTGATCGCCGACAACATGATGACGCCCATGATGATCGCCATCAGCTGCAACCACATCATGCTGGTTCCGCCGAGCACGCCCAGAAACAGTGCCCCTGCGAGTGAGCCTCCGCCGAGGGTGATCGCGGCTTGCAACCAGCCTGGTCCCGATAATTTGATAAAAGCCTTGAGCGGTCGGCCGGATGCCTGGGCATCTAACAGGATCTGGCGATTCGCTTGGACTTTGGCATCACCGGCACTGGTTCCGGCGTCGTGAGTCTCGGGAGATTGCGACGGACGATCGGACATCGAAAAGACAAACCTGGAGGGGAAGGAGAGGCGGGAGTGCAGATTCGCAGGTCGAAATATAATCGATCGCTCTGCAAATGTGTGTCAAGAAGCTGCGTCCAGAGGGGCTAGAGAACGCATGAGCGCACACACGAACCGGCCAAACCGCAAACTTGAGCGACTGTTTTAAGCGACAAGTTGAAATTGTCCCAGCGGGGGATCGAACGCGATTCCATACGAGACCGCTTCGGCATCCGCTCTAGTCTGGCCGCGATTCATCAGAGGGCTCGCGAGTATCGCAGGCTTCACGATCCAGCATCTCAGCGATCACTCTCGCAGGAACCATTTTTGATAACTTGGCGCCACTCTCATCAGCGACCACGCCGATGTACATGCCAATGATCTGGAACGACTCCGTCTCCGCGTCTACGACGAAAGCGGGACCACCGCTGCAACCTTGGGCGACCGTGGGCGTGGAAAAAATCACGGGCTCTTTCCCCCAGCGGTTTTTGCTCGTCAGTTCCTTCGAAGCGATGTTCCCAACGATCACCAACGCTGACATCGGCGGCGCCGCTCCCAACCCTACCGGATAACCCACCGATTCAATTTGTGTCGTCCGCCGAGGAAGTCTGCCGTCGAGTACATCTCGCGGCATCGCAAGCTCAGACAACTGCAACAAATACGGCTGCCCTTTTTCACTCGCAGCCAATTTGGCGATCGCCAAGTCGGATGTCTTGTGCAGCGTCCAGGGATTCGCATCGGACGGAACCAAAAGCATCAGCGACACCCATTGTGACTTTCCTTTCGAATCGCGATACAAAACCCGGCTATTTTGATTCGTTTCTTCGCTCGCGTGCGCCGCCGTGATCAGGTACAGGTCACCCTTGTTTTCAATGAGGAATGCCGAACAAAGTTTGCCAGATTTCTGTTTCTCGGAGTCCGGCGATTGGATCGCAACCACACGGTCCCAACGTTCAATTTCATCGCCACTTTCTTCGTCGCCAGAACACACGCCGAAACAAAGCGATTGAGCAAACAAGAGCGTGACGACGCAGCGTACAGCAGTCATATCCCAGTACTTCTACTTTTTGAACCAACCTATTCCGTATTGCGGGCGTGAATGGTAGCACAAAAAAGCTGACTTCACGCGAATCAGTGCGTCACTGGCAATCCGTTTTGCCTTTGGAACCACCGCGAATACCCGATTCGTCGCAACGCTTCGTCTCCCGCTTCACTCCACAGATCACGTTCCTTTTTGAAATACCAGGGGATTGCGGGGCCTTGGTAACCATGTTCGAGAAGCACACGATACGCCTTGGCGGCGTTGCCCCGGCGACGTTCAAAGCGAACTCTTGTGAGCACAAATCGCCAATCATTGATCGGAACCACTGCCGACAATTGGTGATATGCATCTTCGTACGCTTGATTCTGCAGTTCCAAATCCGCAATCGGATTTTTGGCCAGAACTTCGGGCAGCTCGCGGTATCCGATCGCGCGAACCCGACGGTAGAGCGCATCGGCCAGCCAAGCAGAATAAATCTGCACCGCCTCGACAGCAGCCTCGCCATCATGCAACACACCTTCATCGCGTAGTGCACTCAAGCGGTTTTGACAGTGCTTCACCACCCAGTCGCATTGTTCAACGATCAAGTCAAGTGATTGCTTTCGCAATGACGGCTGATCGAGCGCCAAGAGATAGCGCCGTCGTGCGGCCAAATCGTCAAGACGATCGGCGGGCAATCGCATCGAAGCCAATACTTCATCGGGTGTGATCCCCGCTTCCACCAAACGCTGAATCTCGGCGTCCAACGTGTCGTGGTCGTAGTACCATAACCATGTTCGGGCCACTGTCTCGGCACTTGGCGGAAACTGCAACCGGATGTTTCCGATGACGGACCTACTGTCGGCAGCGTGCACCTGATGCCAAATCTCATCAACACCATCTTCGTGGAATTCGCCCACGTTAGCGCGAAAGTGAACGACCGGCATGTCAGCCTTTGTTTCGCGTTCAGGAAGTCGTTTCCAATCCAATCGGTCGGCAGATTGTGGCATCGCGGTCGTTTGAACAAAACGCGGTGCCTGAAGTTGACTACCGCCGCCAAAGTCAACACGCTGCACTAGAATCCAATCTGCTTTTGGGTATGCGTCCAAGTATTCTCCGATTGCCGAAGGTTCATTGGAACGCCACCCCGACTCGGAAAACGCCCAGATGACAAAGTCCGAGGATGCAGCGTCTGCGATAGCGCGGTCAGGATCGAAGAAAACTTGCAGCCCCGGTCCTCCGGTAGCACGACCTCCGGTAGCCTGTCCGTCGGTAGCACGACTGGGACCGTCAGTTGAAACCTTGTACCACCATGAAGCGACGCTCGATCCGTTTCCAATCAGCGACTTCGCCGCGTTACGAACAACGTCCGGAACAAGCTCTGGATCAGAATCGATCAATCGTGAAATCGCGAACTTCGGCTCACTCTGAAATGTTTGCAATCGGATCACGCCTTCGTTGTGACCTTTCGCACCAGAAAACTCCGCTTCGATCGACTTGGCCTTCTTTGGCACCCGAACCCTTGCCGTGAAACCATCACTCGCTGGCGCTGGATTTCCGAACGCGGCAGATTCATGACCTGCGTCCTCTTTCAAACGCACCTCAGAAACAAGCCGGTATTGATCCCTCGGGAAGACTTTCCGCCAACCTTCGCTTTGAGTCGAATTTGCATTTGTGGTCGCTAGCGCAATCTGCTTTTCAGACCATTGCCCGTTTTCGATTGTGATTGGAATTGGCGACATCGCAGCCAACCGACCGAGCTTCGCCTTTAATGTAGATGTCGCTTCGATCTGCGAAGGCAATGTAATCAAGATCGCTTCGCAATTCGCTTGACTCGCCGCCAGAACTGCGGGGCCAAGTTGCCCCAACAATCCAGCTTCATCCAAGTGCGGCCCCGTCAAATACACCATTTCAAACGCGAGCCCGTCACTGACCTTTTGGCTCAGGTCGACGCACTCTTTTCGAATCGCGGTTCCAATTTCCGCAACCGACAGAGTCAAACGCGTTGCCGATTGCAAATTAGTTCCTGAATCAGATTTAAGCTTGACGAGCAACGTCGTATCGCCAGATTGCCGTACGCAGCCCCCGGTTCCTTCTTCAATAGCCACTTGAAAACATTCCCCGGCGTCCAGTCGCAGATCACAATTCCAGTCAGCAGCAATCGAAACGACGCCTTTCTCACCGATCCCTGCAACGAGATCATTCGGCAACTGTGATTCGCTGATCGTTGGAAGCAGTGTTTTGAGTGACTCCGCTCGCTCAAGCTTGGCCAAAGTGCTTTGGCGTCCGTCCTGATCCGGCCGATTGGTTCCATTGGCAACGCCCAGATAAACGCGACTGGATTGATTCAGCACCCAAGAGTCCGGAAGCTGTAGCGTTCCCCCACAGGCACCGCTACAGGAACGCCTCGCGGCATCAAACGCTTGATCCGTTTTCAAGATCAGCTGGTACGTACAATGCGATTCGATCCCTGGAATCCATTCGACCACCCGCGATTGAAACAGGTCTGGCCCCTCAGGAGATTCCGCCAGATCCAGCCAACCGACCCGCGGCCCGTCCGCGAACGCTGGCACACTGCCCGAAACACCGAACGTGTTAAGAAACAAGAAACCTGCAAAGAAAGCGAGTGAGGTATCGCGAGCGTAGGAACGAGCCGGGGGCCTCGACATAGCACAAATGATGATTCGATGGAGATGCGTAATTGATGGAACCGCACCTACATCTTAACGATCGATCAACGCTTGTCTCAAACCCCAGGTCGGACCGGCGGGTTGGCTAACGATCAGTCGGAAAATGGTGTGTCTTTCGGAGACTGAGCCGGTATTCCATGGCTGTGAACGCGAATTGGATTGACGAACGTCGAGTCCTCGACGACGCGTACACCCTGTCGGCACAGGACACCAGTCCGCATCATCGCCTTCGTTATTTGCAAACCTTGTGCAAAACCGGACTCCAGCGGGAGGCCAACTTGGTTCGAAAAGCTCTCCAAACAATCAGCCACGCACAGAGAACCGTCGAACTTCGCCAGCAGACTTCGGACGTATTGATCAATCCCGATCGATACAGGAATTCCTTCGTCAACATGCAACACCATCGAATTGTTTTCCCAGCGAACCCCGTTGAACGATGACTCGTCCACCATGCGGGTTCCCTTAGCGACCGTCAAACGACTGTTCAAGATCGCCGCATCACCGCTGGGATCAAATAGCAAGTCCCTGGTTTGGAACCCTTGGCGGACAGCGTCGCCAATTTGTTGACGAATGGGCTTGGTCAATTGAGTGACGTCAAACCAATTTGCACCATTGCGTCGCCGCATAAAGATGAAGCCGCCTTGGATCGCTTTCACCTTCTTTTCAGCAAAGTACGCTTCCCATTCGGCTTGCTTTTCGAGCAATTCCTTCCGATCCGTCGTCGACTGTCGAAGCGTCGCGGCGGCATAGGTCGACGGCAATTGGCGATTAGCCGGCAACACCCAAACGTCGCAACCATTTTCTAAGAACCACCCCCTCAAACGTTCCTCAGGATCTTCATCTTCGGTTTCGACCCACTCGCAAATCGTTTGGAAGTACCCACCGTCTTCTAAGTAGTCGGGAATCGCTTGAAACATCGTCCGCACGAACCCGTCGAGCTCCAGCGGATTGAACCGATAGCTTGTAAGTGATTCGGGCGAAATGATAAATGGCGGGTTGCTTAGAATCAGATCAAACTTCTTGCCACGGACCGCACTAAGCATGTCCCCTGTCACCGCAGTCAGGTTGCGGTATCCGTTTAATGACGCGTTGAAGCGGGCATAGAATTCCGCGCGTGGATTGACGTCGGTCGAATACACGTTCTCCGCATACTCACAAGCCATCATGCCGTGCAGCGAATAGCCACCGCACAGATCGAGTACGCGTTTCACCGGTTGGCGAATCGATACCGCACTGAGGTGCAACGCCGCATCACACAGCGTCGGAACGTAGCCTTCTTTGTCTTGGCTTTCCAGCGTTTGCAAGTCTGACGCCATCAAGTAATCGCCGACCGGAATGACCAGTGAGCGTGGCGTTACCTTCAGTGAATGCTCTTCCAGCAGTCCACAGCGGCAACACAGACGTAAAAAGGATGCCGGAAGAGTCTTTCGAGCGACTGCCGAATCAAGGGTGCGCCCCAAGAAGAACAACTGAGCCAAGCAACAAAACAAATCGTCTTGATCCGCAAACGCTTCCAGCACCGAAGGCGGTGTAAGCTCTGCCGGTGGTGGCACGAGTAACCCCGATCGCTCGCGAACCGCCGATTCCGTATAGCCCGCGTTGGCAAAAACTTCGCGGATCGCCTTGGAGTCTTCAAGGTTCAGCGTTCGCGGTGTCGGAGCTTGCAACATGTCGGTTCGTTTCATCAGACTTCAGCGGTTTAAATTGCAGAGGGATTGCGATACAGCTTTCTAGGACGACTTACTTGGTCGCTCGCTTTGTCGCCACAACAAGGTATCCCGTCACCGGAACCTTGCCTTCATTACGCACGTGCTCTTCAAGAATCTGCTCGATCTCAAACCCGGATTCTGACAGCCACTGCGAGAACACGGTTTTGTCGTGTTGATAGCGTCCAGATGTTCCTAACCGGTATCCGTTGGGGGATTGATCTCGGTCGGATTCATCCATTTTTTCCATGCTGAAGATCAGCCCACCATTGGGTCGTAATGCCATCGAAGCGGCTTCGAAAGTCGATCGGAGATCACCGATGTAGATAAACACATCAGCCGCAATCGCTACGTCAAACGGCTGGCCGCAGGTCGACAGATAATCGGTCAACTCCGCCTGGACCAACTCGTCATATCCGCCACGAAGCTGCGCCTTGGCGAGCATCTCTTTGGAAAGGTCGACGCCGACAAGTTGACTTGCGACTTCGGCAAGGTGGGGCTGACAAAGTCCTGTTCCACAGCCAAGGTCAACGATGTCCGCGGTTTGCTTGCCACTTCCTTGGACAAATTCCTGAGCCAATGCGCCCAAGCGTTCTGGCACCGAATACTCGAGATCTTTGAGCACTTCATCAAACGTTGCGGCAAACTCGTCAAACGCTTCCCGCACATACTCTTTCGAAACTCGCTCCGGCATTTCGGTTTGGTCACCGCAAACGGCGAGAAAATGCTTTGCAATGGGGTCTTCCGGTGACAACACCAAGCACTCGCGATAGATCTCCGCCGCTTCATCAAGTCGATCGAGTGATCGAAGAACCATGCCCTGCCGGTGACGAATCTTTACTCGCTCAGGTGCCGCCTCGACCGCCGTGGAGAATGCGACCAACGCTTCCTCGGAACGCCCCAGTTTATGCAACGTGTCGCCAAGTGAATCCCAACCATCAGCATTTTGCGGTTCGAGCTCAGTGACTTTGCGATACGCGTGCTCGGCATACAGCAGATTGTCTGCCTGGCAAAGGACATGCCCAAGATTCAACGAGGCTTGCGAGTAGTCGGGTCGCAGCTGAATCGCGTTTTCGTAGGCACTGATCGCTTCCTCGAATCGATCGAGTTCGACCAGCATGTTGCCAAGATTGTTGTAAGTGACAGGCTGGTCGGGGTACTTCGACAATGCCAGCTCGGTACGCTTGACCGCCAACGGCAAATCGCCAAGCTGCGCCGCGATCACCCCCAAAAGCTGCAGCGAATCGGCATGATCCGGGTCGTCTTTCAAAACCGCTTGATAGAGGGATTCGGCATCGGTGAGCTCGCCTTCCCGATGCAAGTCCATCGCTTTTTGAAAGCGTTCCTCAACGTCGACTTGAATCTCACTGCTGGTCATCAAACGGTTCCTGACGGCTAGTTTTATTCGTTACCCAGAATCGATAAATCGACCTTTACCGTTGCAGGCTTCAATGTCAGAGAATCATTCGAATCAGAAAGGCGAGAAGTTGACGCCCTACCGTCACCATGCGGGTAGGGTGAAAAGAGCAGTCAAACTGCGAAGTCTAGGGCAAGCCTGAAGCGGGGAACAATTGATGGCAATCAACATCGAATCGGTATTTAGCTCCGGCGGAAAACCGATGCTGGAAATGCTGACGCACTGCGTATTTTCCATCAATAGCGACGTGCTTTTCTCGTTTCTCGTCCGCGAGTTTCAGACGCGACCGACCGCACAGGCGGCTGTCGTGTTGCACGACGTTTTCTGTGTGACCCAATCGCCGATGTGTCTGTCCGACAATACGCTGATCGTCCCCAAAGATTGGCGGTTGGCCAACGAAGTGGACCGATTCCGAAAACAAATCGAACGCGCAAACGACGAGGCGAACCTCGAATCGGAACCGTTGGCTGACGAAGCCGATGGCGACGTCGGATCGGAACAGACGGTGGAGCCAGTCACCATTGAGATTCCGCCGCGATATCTGTTTGACGCAGTCGCCAATTTCGTCAAGCGTTTGCCTGCGGGAGGCCACGCGAAGCTGCAGGGCTACTACGACAGTTCCAAGTCGCCCAGCGAGAATCTGCCCAATGGCGAACTGTCAGCCGCCCAACGAATTTTTGTCGACAATGTTTGGGTGCCACGCGTACGACCGGCGCTGATTGCGGCCGGATTTTGGCGAATGTCAACCGTCGGGTAATTCTTGTTACACCGTGATCACTGCTTTGATCACACCCGTTTCTGGTTTGGTGTACGAATCAAAGTCAGTCAAAATCGAATCCATGTCGCTGCGATGTGTGATCCAAGGGTCGGTATTGATAAGTCCCTGTTCGATCAGACCGATAATCCGCGTGAAATCACTGGGCAACGCATTCCGTGAAGACAAGATCGAAGCTTCGGGTTTGTGCATCGCTGGATGCCGGAAGCTGATCTCGTCCGTTGTGATGCCAACGTAAACCAGCGTTCCGGTCGGTGCCAAATACGACAGTGCGTGCCCCATCGAATGGCGGTTCCCCGTCGCATCCACGATCGTTTGGTAAAAATCACTATCGGTCAATTGACGCATCCGGTTCTCTTCGCTGCCATCACCAACAAACTGAATCGTGTTTTCGATACCGTAGTTGCGGCGTACAAAATCCAGTCGCTCTGGATTCATATCCATGACGCTGACCTTGGCTCCGGTAAATTTTGCAAACTCGAGCGTAGCCAACCCGATCGGCCCCATCCCGATGATTAGCGCGTGGTCAGCCGGACGTGGATTCGCCCGATCATTCGCATGGCAACCGATCGCCAGCGTTTCGACAAGTGCAAGCTGGTCATACGAAAGTTGTTTTGCTGGATGCAGTTTGTCTGCACGCACTAGAAACGATTCGCACAGGCCTCCGTCGCACATCACCCCGATAACTTTCAGATTCTGGCAACAGTTCGTCGCGCCACGCCGGCAGGGATAACAGGTTCCACAGTTCATGTAGGGCTCGACACTGCATGCGTCGCCTGCCGCAACATTGCTCACGCCTTCACCGACAGCGAGAACTTCCACACCGAGCTCATGTCCAGGAATTCGGGGGAAATCGAAGAACGGGAACTTGCCGAGATAACAACTGATATCGGTCCCACAAACGCCCATCCGATGGGTTCGTACCAGTGCTTGGCCCGGTCCTGGCTGTTCGGGTGCGTCGATTTCAATCGGTTTCAGCGTTCGGACTTCACTGATTTGGATGGCTCGCACGTTCAGGGTTGCTCCAGTTGATAGGTTTCGATGGCAGTGGAAGAAAACAGTTGTTGTTGTTCGCTGCTCGACAACTTACCGGCCAATGATTGGGCCGTGTGAAGCCATCGCGTGTAATCCGTTCGGAGCAAGCAAACCGGCCAATCACTTCCGAACATCAATCGCGCTGGGGTAAACAGCTCAAGAACGGTTTCCCAGTACGGGCGAATCAGTTCCTCGCTCCATTCGGGATCTCGCACTTCGGTCGCCACGCCACTGAATTTGCACGTGACGTTTGGAAAAGCGGCGAGTGCACTCATGTTTTCCTGCCACGGGGAATCGAACACTTGCCCCGCGATGGTGGGCTTGGCGATATGATCGATCACCATCGGTATGTTGGGATGACAACGGACAAATTCGATTGTCGCGGGAAGCTGCCGGGCATAGACCAACACGTCGTAAACTAACCCGGTGCCTTCGAGCGCATCAATACCACGGTTAAATGCATTGTTCAGGATGAATCGATCATCGGGCTCGTCTTGAACAACGTGACGGAAACCCCTCAGCTTTGAATGGGACGAGAAGCGTTCGATTTGCGATTCAATGTCTGCCGACTGAAAGTCTACCCATCCAACCACGCCGTGAACCAAGTCCAAGTCGTCGGCAAGATCCAATAGGTCTTGAGTTTCATCGAGCGTTTGTCGGGCCTGCACGGCTACAAACCCATCAACGCCATTTGCCGCCGCCAATTCGCGCAGCTCTGTCGACCAAAAATCCTGCTTCAATGCGGGCATTGCCTCACTAATCCACGGGTAATCCGCTGAGGTATAACGCCAAAGATGGTGATGGGAATCGATCAACATTTCGTCTGAACTCGATGCAACGTACTGGCTATTACCGACCCATATTCTTGCGAGTCGATCAGTAAACGTGAAGTTGGCCTCTCCGGCAAGACGCGACTGACACAGCGACTCGGCTTCAGCCGCGTTTTGTGTGTAATCGGAAGCACATGAATAATTGGTAAGGGCAGCAAACCCATACACATTTCACGGATACTTCAGTCGGCTGGCGGTTGCACCCGATGGATTGCGTACGGCGATCAGTGAGATGATGTTTGCGTTCGAAGATCGGTCACCTTCCCTTCCGATCTCTTCCCTCGAACCTTTCGAAACGCTGATGGTTGTGGCACCAAACAACGAACAATTACTGTAAGAATCTCCATGTCCGATTTTGCTGCTCCACAGGTCGATCCTGATTTAGCTGACGTCAAAATGGTCCGCAAATCGACCACTCGCAGGACTGATGCGGCACAGTCTCCGTTGGAAACGTACCTCCGTGAGATCAACGAAACCGCGCTGCTGACCGCTCAGGAAGAACTGGACCTCGCGTCGCGTATCGAACAAGGCGACGTCGAAGCCCGCGATCGGATGGTTCGTGCGAACTTGCGTTTGGTCGTGAATATCTCACGCGGCTACACCGGCAAAGGCCTTAGCCTGCAAGACTTGATTGAGGAAGGCAATCTTGGTTTGCTTCGCGCTGTCGAAGGGTTTGACCCGACCGTCGGAACCCGCTTCAGCACCTACGCCAGTTACTGGATTAAACAGTCCATCAAACGCGCGTTAATCAACAGCGCCAAAACGATCCGTATTCCGGCCTACATGGTCGAACTGCTTAGCAAGTGGCGACGTGCGACGGCGCGGCTGAGCGAAGAACTCGGACGCACACCAACCAACGAAGAAGTCGCGCGCGTTCTGGGGCTGCCCAAAAAGAAACTGCCGATCATTCGCAAAGCGATTCGAATTAGCAACAGCACCCCGCAAAGCGATCAAAGCGAATCCGGTTGGTCGCTCGGCGAAATGGTGATGGACGAGCGTCTGAAAAGCCCCGACGAGATGTTGCTCGACCACGACATCTTGCATCACGCGATGGAACTGCTTGACGACCTCGAAGAACGCGAGGCGATGGTGCTCAAACTTCGTTTCGGACTTGACGGTGCCGAGCCAAAGACGCTGAAAGAAATCGGCGCCGAACTTGGTTTGACCCGTGAACGTGTTCGCCAAATCGAAACCGAAGCCCTCCGCCGTTTGGCCGATGGCTTGACCGACCCTCGCGAACGCTTCCCCGGTTAGTTTCGCTGTCGCTCCTTCCTGCGACCGAATCCTCTCGCCAACAACACTGGCGTCCAACGAACGGATGGCGAACTCACCTCGCCATCTTCAACTCCGCTCGGTACTCAGTAGCACGTTGTATTCGATGCCTACTGAATCTGGACAAACATTGCTGGCAGCTTTCGCGATTCTGGACGTGTCTGCCGCGAAGGCGATCGAGGAGCCTCGTTTGCGATACGGCGATTCTGGTGCGACTTAAGCGTGCTGAGCTGACGTCGCAATTCCGGCCAGCGACTGCCAAGTCGATTCCACTCCGATGCCAAGGAATCGGCAGCCGTTTGAACCGATTGATCAATTGCCCGCTGCAACGAATTCGCTCGGTCGAGCTGACGGCTCAGTTCCTCTAGTCCAGCTGGAGGTTTGATCTCCAGGTTCATCTTCTTCAAGATCGGTTGCAGGGCCTTGTCCGCCAACAATTCGAGCGGTTTCAAGACGACACCAAGGATCTCGCCCGGCTTCTCCAAAATCTCGCGGATGCTGAACCGTAGCGTCTTCTTGGAAAATGGCACCTTGATCGACAACTGCTTGCCCAACGTCCGGTCCAGTTTTCCAACGGTTGTCTCCGCTGGTTTCAGCTTCTTCTCAAATTCATTCAGCGATCGCTCGAATTGGTCGTAAGCCTTCATGATGCTCGCGAATTGATTGACACGGTGGACCATCGCGGTACAGCGTCGGCTCGCTTCGTGCAACTTGCTAGTGACGTTGTGAATGGGACCGCTCACAGAACCGACTGATCGATCGAACAAGTTAGACGCACCTGGGATACGTCGGCTTTCCATCGCCAAGGCGACCAGCTCTGTCCGCCACGATTGGACGTTTGCTCGATAGGTGCGAACTTTTATCCGCGACGATGTGATGCCTTGGTCCAAGTCAGACAACTTGCGTTTCAGCGGCTTGAGCACTTGCTTCTCGCACTCGTCCGACTTCTTCCGCAGCGCATGCAACTGGGTTTGAATTCGTTGCAAGTTTTTCGACAGTGTGCGAGCGAACGTGCGGACTTTCGGAATCGAATGGTACGGCTTGAGTTGATCAACAAGTTTCTTAAGACGATCATCCATCGAACGAATCGCCCGTGCGGCGTTAATCGCATCGCCGACGCTGCTTTTAGCCGATCGGACGGTCGATTGAAGCTCCGCCAACTCGTGATCCAATTTGACGGCGTCCGATTGCAAAGTCCCTAAATCGGTTTCAACCCGCCGGCTCTGCGGCATGTCGCTGGGAATTCGTGACGCCGGCGCATTGCCCGCGGTCATAATCAGCAATGCGACAGCAAGATATTTCGCTAGTCCAGTGTTCAGGAGTTTCATCGTTAGGCTCGTGGTGGTGTGGATTCGATTTCTGATCACACACACCTGCGTGCCCAAGCCCCAGACCCCTTAACAGCTTTTTTCAGGGGTGAGAAAAAAGCGAGCAGCCGGAGCCGCTACGCCGCGGGCCCCAACCCCGACACGCCGCGTCCGCTCCGCGACAGGTGCGGCAAAGAACGATACTTTCGGCAGAGAGCACAGCGACAATGGAGAATCAACCGACCACTAAGCCGCGCCGGCTTGCTCCAGTCGTTCCATGACCTTCTTCCAGCCCAGACTCTTGGCGAGTCGGTACGCCGTCATTCCGTTGGGTGCCTCGTGCTTTGGATCAAACCCTTTTTCCAAACAGACCTCGACGCCATCGAGCGATCCCGCAAGGGCGAGCTGCTCCAAGAAGGTGTAGCCATGGTCGTCTGCCTGTCGCATCATCTCAGGGTTTTCGTCGATCGATTCGGCCAACGACGAACGCATATTGATGGACATCGGGTGTTCCATCGCTGCGACCTTTCCATAGTCCTGCGGCGTCGGTTTGGTTTTCCCAAAGCTGAAAAGACCTTTCTTTGCCGATGCGGCGTCTCCAAGGTAGTCCGGTGGTACCAGGTTGATCGTACCGACTTCTCCAAAGTCGTAGCCCCAAGCGTTGTCATGCTCCTTCCGCTCACCTTTGCTCATTCGCGAACGCAGCACGTCGACGGTGAACCCGCCATACACTTCGCCGCCAACGACGTACATCCAATCGAAAATCTGTTTTCCACGGATCTTCACCCTGTCGCCCTCTTTGACAGACTTCAGTGCCATTGGCGAATTGATCAGCGTGCCTTCGACCTCGCGTCCGTCGAAATCGATATCGATCAGCCACATGTGCTCGACCTCGGGCCCATCCGAAGGCTCCGTTCTCATTTCGGGCGGATCGCTAAACGTCCCTTTCACCGCGGCCAACTCCAATGCCGGAACGATCCGTCGCCGCTCCCACGACATCTCGCGCCAAAAGAACCGGAAACTATGGCGGGCTTTTTGAGCGGCGGCTTCCATTTGTGGATCGTCACTCGGTGAATTGAAAACAGGGCTTTCCGAAGGCGAGTTCTTAGACGTAGACATGGCGACCAACTTCGATTGAGCGATAAATGAATGTAAAACGCCAAAACAACCTGCCAATCGTACAGCAACATCACCCTCCAGTGTTGCAGAATCCCCCTTTCCCGTGCCGATTACGGCGCCACAACCAACAACAAGCACGACAAGCAGCTCAAATTCTGTCGGCACTCCGCCTATCGACGGCTTCAATCAGCTCATCGGAAAGCCACCGTTCGCTCGCTTCGCGACTTTCTAGTTCGCTCAACCGCTAGCAGAACGACTTCTAACTAAGCATCTGCATGGGGCCGCATCAAGCTGCGTCGGATTTAATGCGTACACGCATGTTAAATACGTATTGCGGTATCGATTAGCTGAACGCCTTGCCGTGCCGATCCGCTGCCAAACAGTCCGGGTGGACGCCGCTTGGCGTCGTTCAAAACCCTCAACTCCATCCACCCGATTGGATAGTTTGACACAGCATGGGCAGTACATGAGAACGTTTGCCTAAGAAATAGGCATCTAGATTCTGTTTACGATTTCTGATGCAAAACCGGTGCGCAGGGGGCCTAATCGCCCTACCTCACGCCTTTCAGAACGTCCAGAAAAAACGGACAAATAGACAAATTTAGTGCGGAATCGAAAAGCACTCTTAAAGTTGTTGAAGGGATTCTATTTCCCATTGCCACTTTGTGGCATCTGCCAACAGATAGCGGACCAAGATCGCGGACCAAAAATGGTCTGGGCATTGCGTTAGTGGTCGAGCCAGAACGCGAAGACCAATCGGATTCGGTTGGATCGCTCGCACAGTCTTTTACATTCTTCTAGAAAACTCGAAGTTCAGTAATGCCCATGTACAAAGGAACGTCCGGCAAGCGTAAGTCCGGATTCACGTTGGTCGAATTGCTTGTGGTGATCGCCATCATCGGGATCCTCGTCGGTCTGCTATTGCCCGCCGTCCAAGCGGCACGTGAAGCTGCCCGCCGCATGAGTTGCAGTAACAACATGAAGCAACTCGGTCTCGCGATGCACAACTACCACTCGGCCTTCAAACAGCTTCCCAAGCACGGTACCGGTGCCGCAGACCCCACAGCCGGGATGCAAACTTGGTCGTCCAGCCGAAGCTCTTTGATGATGCTCAGCTGCTTCGTCGCCATGACCCCCTACATCGAACAGCAAGGATTGTGGGACGAGATCAGCAATCCTTCGACTTACCAAATTCCGGACACGAACACCCCACGCAACCCGCCATGGCCAGCGATGGGTCCTGCTCCAGAAGAAACTGCTATCGGTTACCACTACCGTCCTTGGATGACCGAACTTGCAACCCTTCGCTGCCCCAGCGACCCAGGTCAAGGTCTGCCTGCGATGGGACGCAGCAACTATTCAGCCTGTCTTGGCGACTCCGGCAACTGGCTCGCGGTATACGGCGACATGGGTGACGGATTCAAACCCGACAACAACACCTCACGTCAAAGTACCGGTACCGGCCGCGGTTTCTTCAAGATCCGTGTCAAAACTCGCTTCCGCGACGTCCTAGACGGTCTGTCCAACACCATCGCTTTGGGTGAACACATCACCTCGCTGAATGACGGTGACGTTCGTGGCCAAACTGCGTACGACGTCCCAACTGCTTACGACAACCCCAAAGGTTGTGACGCATACCGCAGCCCAGAACGCCCACGTTTCTGGTCGAACGGAGATGACGGCGGGACTGCACCACCAAACTTGATGGGCGTCGGTGGCCCATGGTTCTCGGAACCTTGGGGACGCGGTTGTGCATGGGCTCACATGGGCTCGGTTGACACCGGCATGCTGACCCAAGCACCACCAAACAGCCCGACTTGCAACGGCTGGTGGCTCAAGCTGCAACCAGGCAACATGCCACCAAGTAGCCACCACCCAGGCGGATGCCATGTCGTGATGGGCGATGGTGCGGTCAAGTTCATTACCGATTCGATCGAATCGGGCGACCAAACTTCCAACAGCCCAGGATGGCACAACGACCAGTACATGTTGACTGGCCGGTTGGCTCCTGGATCGCCAAGCCCCTACGGTCTGTGGGGTGCACTCGGAACTCGTGCTTCCAGCGAAGTCATCGATTCGGAATTCTAGTCGGATTCGATGTCAATCGATTGAACTCCAATCCGCCTTCGCAGACATCCTCAATGTGTGCGGAGGCGGCTTTGCTTACTACTCAAGGTATTTCAATGAAAAACGCCACCAAGATTGCCCTACTGCTCGCAGCACTTGTTTCTGTCGTCGGTTGTTCCGATGGCGGCAGCTCGGTCATCACTCCTGACCAAGACTTTTACGAAAGAGCTGCCGAAGCGAAAGCGAACGGCCAGCCACCAGGAGCGCCACCTCAAGCCGGCAAGATCCAACCGGCTCAACCTAAGCCAGCTGCCTAGCGCACTGGCCTGAGTGATCGCCTTTCCAGCGACCACGCCGACACAAAAAATCCTCGCAGCGCGTCAAGGCAAGCTGCGAGGATTTTTTATTGGTATCGCGTCGTTACAAATTTGCTGATCTCAGCATCAATCGAGCGGAAGGATCAGTAGACGATGCTCTGGTAAACTCCAGGTCGCATCCTGATACAGACCATTTCGTCCATTTAGGAAATGGAGATTCCATACTGAAAGCGGCACGCTCGATTCGCTGACCCGTAACGTCGCCGACCGTCCGTCGTCAGCTACCGTGACCGTCTCGATCGTTGACAAGTCAGCAGAGACTTTTCCGAGATGACTCACCTGAGCGAGGCTACCAGCGTTTAAGTTGGAACCAAGCAGCAGGATTTCGTCGCCGGGCCGAACGCGAATCGGTCCGCCGGTAACCACCGGCGCCACGCCGTTGACCAATAAAACGGTCACCGACGGAACTTGAACCACTTCGCTCCGTCCCCCTGAATCGACAATCGAAATACCGCCGGAGAAGTCTTCAGGAGTGATTCCGGCAAGTCGCGAATCCATGTGCGAAAAGACGAACTTACGATTGCGAATTTCGTCAGCCGTTAGCGCTACCGAGAAGTCTCCAAACTGCAAACGAGCACCTTCATCAACTCCGTTCATAAACACGGTGAAGGAATTCCTGTTAGCGTTGCTCGACGGAATACTGACCTCGATTGTGGGGATCACTTGAACCACACGTTCGCTACCAAACAGGCCCCAACGCGTCATCCCGGTCACCGCATCGTAAGGAACGTGATATTGATCGTCTTCGAATTCACTATGGCTAACCACTTGCTTAGCGGCGGCCGACCAATTTGCCCGCTCCGCAGGAGTATCTGATTGCGGGTCGCTGAATTTCGAAAAGAAAACTCCGTCCTGGCTATCAACAATTCCTTGCGGTACGACAAGCTGCTGCCCAACATTGACACTGGGCAAATCAGGGTTTGCAGGTGTGCCGCTGGTCGCCGTTAACCCCGACAGTGCTTGATCGATCTCGCCCTCTGACACACGGAAATAAACCGTCTGCGTCCCCCAGCCATTGCTCACTTCAATCGGACCGGACGGGATTTGGGCGAGGTTGTCTCTTCCCAACCAAATGCTAGGGTCCAACCTCGGATTCCCCTCGGAACCATAAAATGATCTTGCGATCAACGAGTCCTCTGATGAACCAAAGCGAAGCAGACTTTCAAGTGGCGGATCACCCGGGATGCTAATGAAGTACTGCTCCGACGTCGAAGCCGACCAACGGTGACGGCCCCATTGAATCTCAAGACCTTCGGCGTTGAAGCGGCTGTCCGTTTCGATCTCGATCCATCCTTCCGAGTCGTGAGGGCCACCGTCAAGACTCGCGCTGTAGGTACGAACCACAACGTTAGGAACGATGGGTAGCAAATGAAGCGACCGGCCCGACCAATCGCCAAACATCATCACTGGACTACGCTCTGAAAACTCAGCCTGTACCAACACCTCACCGCTCGGTTTCAGCCCGACAGTCCTCTGGCCAAGCGAGCGACTCAATCCATCGGGCGAGAGCTCCCGACCGGGAATCGAGTAGGGCAGATCCTCCGCCGAGACACAGTCGAATAAATCATCGGGCACGCACGCAATGTCGTACTCAATTCGTTGAAGATAGTTTGCCGAGGGCAAGGATTCGTACGTTGGCTGACCGACGTTGGCGACCGGCATCGCCTGCTCGGGCCACCAGGGAACAAGCTGATCCAATGTCGCGGTGACATCGTCCTTGGTGATTTGCAAGACACCTTCGGTGACGTCTTCTGGAACAACCAGCGCCAGAACATCCAGCCCGGGTTCTTCCAATGACGGAGTAGCCTGCGGTACGACAACCGTGCCATCGATCCTGAATACCGCACCGGATAATGCGGTGCCGCTGAGCAGAATGGTTGATCCGGCGGCTGAGGAGTCACCACTTGCGGCGATAACGGTCGGGGCAACTTCAATCCTTCGAAGCTCGTCGATCGCGACGGCCTCGGCACCCAGCGGTGCTTCGACTTCGAGCGTTCCGCCGCGAAAGTCGATCGGAAGTCTTAAAAAGTACAAACCTTTATCGTTGAGTCCTCCCCAAACCCTGACGAAGTCCGACGAGCGATTTGGATTTGAATCGTCGCGCAAAATAAATGGGAGACTGACCGGTAGCGGTGCTGACGACATACCGTCGATCGCGGCAACTTGGACATACAGATTGCTGCCAGCCAAAACAGTGTTGTCCCCGAGCCCGGAGTAATCGTATTCGGCCGCGAAGTTTTCTTCGAAAGCCGCGATCCCACTGACCTGCCATGAACGCTCGCTCTGATCAGCGGTAGGAATTTCTATCCGATCGCGGCCGATACGCGTGACAATTTCAATGGAGTGATGAATGACCGGCGTCATGAGAGAATCAGTCTTGGGCTGACATGCCGCATCCAATGGCAAATCGCAACCAAGGAAAACCTGATTGTCAATCAAAAGAGAAAATGGCTCGTCTACGTCGCTATCGATACCAAGAACATCATAAGAGTCCAGCATCCGTTCGGCGAGCGCAACGTCTCCGACTAGATCCCCTAGAACTTCAATCTTGGGAGCGATCTGCAATTCAACGCCCCGCATTTGTCCGGCAATTCGAACCTCTCCGGATGTGGCAACCGCGGGGACTGTAACCACCGCCCGTGTTCCATCATCGGAGACTTCGCTGACTTGAACGTCCTCAACTCCAACGGCAGGAAAGTCGAATGTGCTATTGATCAGTTTTCTACTGCCGACTTGAAATAAGACCGTGGTGTCCGGCGTAAATTTTTCACCGATCAACTCAATCCTATCACCTGGAATGGCAGACGGAATTGATGGATCGAAAATCTCATCAACGTCAGCGACCGCTATAATTCCGTGAAGGACCGGGGCATCAGGAATCGCAGCCGGCTGAGGAACTCGCGCCGCGCACTCCCGTTGAATCACCTCTGTGGTGTTGTATCTGGACCCGAATGGTGTCGACTGCTGAAACAGCCAGTCACCTTGCAAGGACATACGACTGAGGCTTGGCGAAAATACCCCATAATGCTTCAGCGTGGTTTCGCTGCGCACGAATTCGCCTCCAGATGGATCAAAATCAAACATCGTGGGGGGCGTTCCATACGAATTCGTTTTCTCGACGGAACAACTGTTCGTCAACGCGGCTCGCAAATCGGTCGCCGACTTCGGACGGACGAACAGCCTGACCGTTTCGGCCTCTTGATCCCAGAAGATCCCCCCCTTCATTTGCGGGGAGCCCGGGTTAGAAGTGTCAGCGTCAGGCTTGATAAATTGCTCGGGGATGCTGTCGGCAGGGTCTCCTTGAGCGACCAACTGACCGTCTTTCAGCGAAATCTCTCGCCAGTACGTTCCGTCCCGCCAAAACTGAAACCAAGTGTTATGGACTGGGTGATAGACCGTCTCGGCCAAGAAATCTGCGTCAAGTGAATCGATCACGTCAGACACGCTTCCAATCAGTTCGCCACTGCCAAGATCGAGCAACAACCAAGACTGGGCAGAGTTGCCTGCGATTCGGACCACCAAGACCTCAGTCGCAGGGTCCGGCGATGGCGCGACGTATTGAACCCGATCGTAAAACGCGCCGATTGGGACAATGTGCAAGCCCGCCACGACTCCATTGGATCCCGTCGGCAGCAGATTTTCTAAATCGACCTCAACGATCGCCTCGCCGGACAAATAGTCGACTCGGCTAATCTCATCTCGGGACGCAAGCCAAAAAGAGTTCCCGTCATTTGTCAAAACCAGATGGTCGATCCCTGATTCGAACTCCGGCCGAGCCTCAAGAACTTCGATGGGCCCCGAGACTCCGTAGGGTCCCGCCAATTGTGCGGTAGCAAATCCGTGTATCCCATTGGCACCATCACGAAGGACGTTCCACTCGGCAACGTCTGCGCGAGTCAGCTGTTGGTTGAACGCCGGATCAGAAAAGTCATCGCTATTGAAAACCCGAAACTGGAATTCACCATCATCAACATTCATTCCGCCCAACGATTGAGAGTATGGGTCAAACTCCCATACCCCGGCTTCAGTTACTGGCAACGAGTCGTGACTAGGAATCACATTGACGTGAAAGAGTATTTCTCCCAGCCCGTTTCTCACATCACCTGAAACAGCATCATTGGGAACCCATAACTTCAATCCACCAGTCTGAATGTCGTATTGCACCGGCTGGCGTTGCTCTCGCTGCACCGTGACCGTTCTACCATCAACTTTCTCAACGACGTCAAACGAATAGGGAGCATGAGCCTGACTTGGTGGAATTTGGACGGTGATCAATTGCCCGGCGCGCACCGTTGGGCTTAAATCATCAAAGACTTGCCCCACGTCAGGACGTAAGTCAGCCACCTGTACCGGTGGTTCGCTCGGACCGTCGTCCTCGCCGGACCGTGGCAACGATCGTCTCAGCTGCAATGTCGTTCGATTGCCAGCTCTGTCTTCAAGCACCCCATCAATCTGCACGCTTAACGATTCGTCTTCATTCAATTCAAACTGTGCGAGAGCCAAATCGACGAGCACCAACTCTCCGGATGTTCTTGTTTGAAACGCCCGAATTGGCCCACCATCCGCATGCCCTTCAATAGGCTGCCTAATGATCAACGTCGACAGACTATCAGTCGTCACGCCACTCGGCTCTAGAATCACGAATTGCAAGTCGTCATCGTCGACCGTCAGAGATGCTGGCAGAATCAGTTCGGGACCGCGCATGTCATAGACAAAATTCAATTTTGCCAGGACCAATGCATTTTCAGAAAACGCATTGTCATGGTGTGCGACCAACTCGACGGTGAATAAGTCTGACGCATTGCCCGTCGACGAACGCAGCAACGACAAAACTTGGTTCGATGGCACTTCGAAGTACTTGCCGTCCAGGTAGCCGGCGAGATCAAGTGAGCTTTCGCTACCGAGGTTGTCTACGCCACGAAGTGAGAACGTGGCGCTGGCGAACTGGCTTGGAGCAACGATGTGCCCACGTAAAGTCACATCGTTCGTCAAACGGTCAAAGTTTGTCGCTCCGCCGGGCGCCGTATCGTTCGCAAGACGCAACGACGAAGAAACCGCATCTCGCCCCAGTTGGTTGATAACAATCAACGCATCGCGTGGCGCAACGAAACCACTGCCATCGACATCACGCTTTCGAGATTCCACCGATTCGGCGGGCGATTCCAGCCCGTACCGTCCCAGCCAGTTGATCACTTGGAGCGCGTCGGAGGGACTCACCCGCCCGTCGCCGTTAACGTCCATCGCGTCAAAGGATGCAGAGAAATCGCTTGCCAACAGATTCCTGTCAACTAGCCGCTCGAAGACAGGTCTGCGTTGCATGTCGAAAGATTGCGAGGGTGTAGTAGACAATCACCCCTTGGGCGACTGGCGAGGCCGGGTAGCCTAGTCGAGATACCTCCAACTGGCAATTCTCGCTCTCCAAAAGCATTCTCGGTAACGAGAACCCGAATGCCGCTCCCAGAACCACGAGGAGTCAGCAGATTTCTTCGCCCCGATCTACCAACGAACACTCCTCCGGAGTAAGGACGCAAGGCAAATCGCCGATGACTGGCGTGTCGTTTGCGTCATCCATTTTGCGACTTGGCAACGAGGTAATAAATGTTGCTGCCAGCGTGCACTGCTACTGCACTTCTTCGGCGCGGTTGCGAAATTGATGTCTTCGCCCCGGAGGGGCCGACATGGGTAGCTTGGGGCGGCAGCCCCAAGAAACGGCGTTAACCAAAACAGACGCCCCGGAGGGCCGACGTTAGACGCGTTTGACTGTGACTGATCGACGGCAGCCGACCCAACGTCCCGCTGCCTGCTTCGTTCGGCCTGAATACTGACGTCGGCCCCTCCGGGGCGAACCAGATCATTCAATCAAGAATTCTCGGGGCACCCGCCCCGAGCTACCAACGGGCACTCCTCCGGAGTGAAAACGCTGGCTTGTACCCTGCGACGCAGACGAACCAATCGGTTCTTCAAGATGATGCTGCGTGTCGCGCCATCCTACCCTCGGACCGCTACGAACGCTTCTTCTTGTCAGTTTGCTTAGTGAAAGAACGGGTAACCGCCGCGGCTGCGGTGATGGTAGTAGTGCGGGCGTGGATAGGAACGCAAAACGTGCTCTTCAATGATCACTGGCGATGGCTGGTGATAGTGACGTTCCACCACAACTGGTTGCGGAGGTGCAACCACAGGAGCGGAAACGGTTGGCGCGGGGGCTGAATTGCCGAGCGACTGCAGTGAAGTGATCACATGCTCGCTGACGCCTTGTTGATGGAGCGCAATGATGTCGCTAACCGCGATGCGACCGACATAGCCGCGTTGACGCACTTGGTTGATGATAACTTGGTCACTCAAACCCGAACGCGACATGCTGACGACGTCTTGCAAGGTCACCGCGGACTGCATGGTGAGCGCCTGCTGCTGCGCAGCGGCCTGTTGCTGCTGGGCGTGGTAATACGCCGCTTGCTGACGCTGCATCTGCGCTTCTTTATCAGCCGCATTGCCAAGAATACCGCCCGCCACCGCACCGACCACACCGCCAATCGCTGCGCCAGCACCAGCTTCATCGTTGTGATCACCGATGATACCGCCAGCAATAGCGCCAGCGATTCCACCCAATGCGACACCACGTTGTTGCTTCGCTTGACCAAACGCGGTCGGCACCGAAGCAAGGCAAAGAGCAGCTGTTATGACAAACCGTTGGCAAGGTTTCATCGGAACGATCTCGAATCAAAATGGGTAACGTGAGCGGGCACGATTGCAGGAGCCTGCGAAGCTTCATTCGCTTTGCGATTTTGCGCAAGTTCGGCGACAGCCTTCAGGTACCAAGTTCGAGGGTCAGACGTCAATCGAAATAGCGATTGCAAGCATTTGCATCGCGAGGATCGATTGCACCGCCAAACGCCCCTCCTATGAGCTGATTATCGGGTCGCTGAAGCCACAGGATGAGCAGACTGTTCCTAGCCGGAAAAAACGATTCGCCACCAGGGATCGGGTTAACAATTCCTGTGATGAGGGGATTCCGCCAGTGTGCCCATCTCGACCACATCGTGAGCTAATAATTGAGTGACATACCCCCTCTCGCTGGTGAAGCAACCATGGATTCAGGATCTGGAGTTCAAGACAACGAACTTTTCGATGAATTGATCATCGAATTCGTTGATTCTTTAGAAGGCTATTTGCAACGCATGGACGATTTTGTCGCCAGCAAAGACCTCGATGCACTCGGCCGAGAAGCACACAAACTAAAAGGCTGCTCCGGTACCCTCGGCTTTCAAAAAATCCGCCTCCGAAGCGAATTACTCGAGCACCAAGTTCGTGCCGCTTTTTGGGAAGAGATCGAACCTTCGGTGGCCGGATTGTGGGAAGAGATTCGTGCGGTCAATATCGACCACATACGCGAGCGTTTCTTGCTTTCCAAAAGTTCCGGATCTGCGTCTTAGCGATCAGCTTGCCGATTAACATGTCGTTGATCCACCTCCAGCCCACGCGTAGGTGAAAATCTCGTATCTTAGCGTCAGTGCGTTCGTTCAGTGGCGTGTTTTGATCTGCCGCTTCGATCGCAGTTGCCAAACGTACTGACGAAAGAGGATGCAGATGTCAAAGCCAGTTCGCGTCGCAATGATTGGGTTGGGATTCGGTGCCGAATTCATTCCGATCTACCAAGCACACCCCAATTCAGAAGTCATCGCCCTTTGCCGACGGAATGAAGCCGAACTGAATCGATCGGCAGATCAATTTCAAATTGAGCGTCGTTACACTGACTATGACGCCGTACTGGCGGATCCCGACGTTGACTATGTGCACATCAACAGCCCGATCCCTGATCACGCCTGGATGTCACTGAAAGCACTTGATGCGGGCAAACACGTCATGTGCACCGTGCCAATGGCGACAACTATCGATGAATGCCGTCAGATTGTCGACAAAGTCAATGCGACGGGCTTGAAATACATGATGGCTGAGACGGTCGTTTACAGCCGCGAATTTCTTTACACCAAAGAACTGTTTGACAAAGGCGAACTGGGTGAGATCCAGCACCTCGCCGCTTCACACCCGCAAGACATGGACGGCTGGCCAAACTATTGGGAAGCAATGATCCCGATGCACTACGCCACACACGTTGTCAGTCCTTGCTTGGGACTAACGGATGCTCTTGCCGAGTACGTCAGTTGTTTCGGTTCAGGCCGCGTCCGTGATTCGATCGCCGAAAAGTCCGGCAACCGGTTCGCCGTTGAGTCTTGCCACATCAAGTTAAAAGACAGCGATGTGGTCGCGCATATCTGGCGTTTCCTTTACGACGTAGCCCGCCAATATCGCGAAAGCTTTGACGTCTATGGGACCAAGAAAAGCTTCGAATGGACGTTAATCGAGAACGAACCGCACGTCATCCACACGGCAAAGAAGCCTGAACCGGAGATCCCGGAAAAGATTGAGGTTCCAGACTTCGCCAGTCGATTGCCGGCCGAAATTCAGAAGTTCACCTTGCCATCTGAAATTCACGATTCCGAGCATCTCTCTTTTGTTCAAGGCGGCGGACACGGTGGTTCACACCCCCACTTGGTCCATGAGATGGTGAGTGCTGTTTTAGAAGACCGCGATCCGTGGCCAAACGCGGTGACAAGTGCCAACTGGACCTGCGTCGGCCTTTGTGCACATGAGTCGGCGCTCAAGGGCGGCGAGAAAGTCATGCTGCCAGAGTTCACGCTCCAGCGCTAACCGGTTGCTGGTATCCTTCCGTCGCCGACGACCTTGGCAAAGTAGCGTTCTTGCCCCAGTGCACTTTGCCGCCGCGGGCGATTCTGTTGACTGCTAAACCAACGTTCGATTCCGAAACGCTCTCCTCTTCTTCCTCACCTGAAAATGAACTGCCACCTCCGTCAGACAAAGTGGTTTTCGAGTTTTCTGCTGGCCGCCGCGTTCATCGTCGCAATGCCTGATGAAGTCCGATCGCAAGACAGCTTGGTACCGCCGGTGGTTGTCGAGTTGGGCTGGGAAATTGAACTGGTGCTCGCAGAGCCTGACATCGCGACGCCGGTAATGTGCGTCTTTGATTCCCAGGGGGCGTTGCTGGTGATTGAATCGCACACTCATTTTCCGCCTGAGAATTACGCGGGTCCTGACCATGACCGAATTTTGCGATTGTCGGACAGCAACCAAGACGGAACGCTTGACCGGCGAGAAGTGTTTTTCGATCAGGGCAAGTTCACGATGGGACTCGCAGTATTGGACGATGGCTGGATCGCGGTTTCCCATCGCGACGACATCATCAAAATTCGCGATACCGATGGAGACGGAAAAGCAGACGAAACCGTTACGCTGGCGACGTTAGATACCCAAGCAAACTATCCACACAATGGACTGAGTGGCTTGGCCGCCAATTCAGATGGCTGGGTGTACTTTGGACAGGGTGAAAACTTTGGCGAGGACTACACACTCGTTGCCGCAGACGGTTCAAAGCAAGTTGGCGGTGGTGAAGGAGGCAACGTCTTTCGCGTACGTACCGATGGTTCACAACTTGAGCGTGTCGCGACAGGCTTCTGGAATCCCTTCGGCATGTGCTTTGATTCAGAAAATCGCTTGTGGAGCGCTGGCAACGATCCAGACGCGATGCCACCCTGCCGCTTGATGCATGTTGTCCCGGGCGGAGACTTTGGATTCGAGTTTCAATTCGGCCGTGGCGGCACGCACCCACTGCAATCGTGGCTTGGGGAGCTGCCTGGGACGCTGCCACCAGCCGCCGGCACCGGCGAAGCACCCTGCGCAGTCGTTCCCATCGGCGATCGCCTTTGGGTAGCAAGCTGGGGCGACAATCGCATCGAAGCCTATCGCTTGACCCCAGACGGGGCGACATTGACTAGCCAAACCGAAACAATCCTGCAAGGCGATACGTTGTTTCGACCTGTTGGGATCGCTGTTGCACCCGACAAGTCCGTCTACATCACCGATTGGGTGCGCCGTGACTATTCGGTGCACCAGACGGGACGGATTTGGAGATTAAAACCGACAGCCGGACAACCTGTGACAGCGGCCCAACCGCCGTTGTCCGATGACGAAAAATCTGCGGTGGCTGCCGACGCGCAAAACAAAATCGACGAACTCCTGGAACTGGCATCCACCACCGATCGGTATCTTGCACAAGCTGCCGTCACCAAGCTTTCCTTGCTCGAAGAATTGCCAGCCGCTGTATCGTTGAATGAATTCAGTTCCCAAGCCAGCTTGGCCGTCTTGATGGCTTGGCGTTGGCGTGAGCTTTGCAATCCAAGCTCCGTTTCCGAAGCACAGCGACAAGCGTTGATCACGTGGGGACTGAGCTCAAACGATCAAGCGTGCACGTTGTTTTCGCTACGCTGGGCAGCAGAACGCAAAGAAACAGCACTGCTCTCGAAAATCGAGAACGTCCTGTCGTTACCCAAACTATCGCCGCAACTTTTCGAAGTCACTGTCGCCACGATTTCGTATGTAAAAAATGGTACGGCACGAAGCGGCGTCCGAGATCCGGCCCGAGAAACGCTACTTTACACTCTCGCAAAAAACTCAGCGCGAGCGGCAGACCTGCGTGCCCTGGCGGTTCAAGGTATCCCGGCAGCAGCGGATCATCCGACGAATCAGGAACTTTCAGAATGGCTCGCCCCCAACGTCGGCGATACCTTGCAACGTGAAATCATTCGCTTGTTAATCGATCGCTGCGTGAGTGCCGACGCGGAGCATCAAGCAGTTCGAACCTCGGCCGTACAGACACTTCAGTCAATCGCCGCCGACATGCAATTTCCCATCTCGGTTCGGGCCGATGCTGTGTCGGGACTTGCTAGTGTCGCACGCGACCATCAAAAGTTCCTTAGCAAGCTGAACGACGACCGCGCCATTCCCAACGAGATTCGCGAAGAAGCACAGCGTGTGCTTTCGAGCATCGCGGGAATCCCCAACCAAAAACGTCCCCCCGTCGAAGATCTCGATTCCTGGCTGCAGTTGGTCGGCAAAGGCGGCGACGCCGAAGCAGGGGCTCGTGTTTTTCAACGTTCGACTTGCATCAAATGCCACCTGCATGAGGGTCGCGGTGCAATGACTGGGCCAGACCTGACCAGCCTGGCGGGGCAAACACGAGAACGAATCTTGAAATCGATTCTCTATCCGAGTAGCGAAATTGGCCCGCTATATGTGCCTTGGAAAATTGTCACGGTCGATGGCGATGTCAAAATCGGCTTAAAAATGCCCACGCCTGGCGTTGGCGGCTCCATCGCGTTTCAGGCTTCCGATGGAACACCCTTTTACGTCAAACTAGAAGACATCGAATTCCACAGCTTCAGTCGTCAATCGATCATGCCGAACGGCTTGGAGCAAACAATGTCGATCGGTGAACTACGGGATCTCCTGGCGTTCCTAGCGCCAGACACAAGCGAATAGACACATCGGAACTTAAAAACGGGAATTGAATTGAAAGGCTCGGTCGCGAACGAATCCAATTCCCCGGCGGGTCCCGATTGGCTGGAACCGTTTCTTTCAGGGCTCGACGAGTTCGGATTCCTGCTCGTCGGGATTTGCCCGGTCGTGGACTCCAGCGGTTTCCATCGCTTAGTCGAATGGATTGATTCCGGCTACAACGCGTCGATGGAGTATTTTCCCGATCGATTGGAAGCGTACAGAAACCCTTGTGGGGTGATGGCTGGCGCGAAAAGTATTCTTGTCGTGGCAAGTCCGTACGCTGCTTCGCCGCGTGCCCCGTGTGAGCCTGGCCATGGACAGGTCGCCCGCTACGCTTGGTCCGGAATTGATTACCACGATACGATTCATCGCCAACTGAAATCACTCAAGCGTCTGGTCGCCGAATATTCCTCGAAAACGAACCTCCGCGGTTGCGTCGACACGGCACCGCTTTTAGAACGCGAACTTGCCGAGCTCGCCGGCCTCGGTTGGCGCGGAAAAAACACATTGCTGCTTCACCGCACCCACGGCAGCTATTTCTTTTTGGCCTGCGTACTTGTTGACGAAGTCTTGCCGTATGACGCTCCCAACGAGAAGTCTTTTTGCGGTTCATGCACCGCTTGTCTGGATGGCTGTCCGACGGATGCGTTTGTCGGTCCAGGGATCATGGACGCGCGAAAATGCATCAGCTATTTGACGATCGAGCATCGTGGACACATCCCCGAGCCGCTTCGCCCCGAGATGGGCGATTGGGTATTCGGATGCGATGTCTGCCAAGAGGTTTGTCCTTGGAACCGCAAGCCATCCCGCGATCGGCCAACCAACCAGGCATCGGATGCATTCCGTCAAGTCGACTTGTTGGAATTGTTGCGAATGGACGAAACGGAGTTTCGCGAGCAGTTCAAAAAGTCTCCGTTCTGGAGAACCAAGCTTCAAGGCATGCAGCGGAACGCCGCCATCGTGCTAGGCAATCAAGGCAATTCAGATGCTTTGGATGAGCTGCGCCGTCATGTCGATTCCGAAGACGAGGTCGTCGCGGAAGCTTGCCGTTGGGCGATCGACAAGATCACCGGCAGCCCCCGGTAGCCCTGGTGGTACGTCGAACAATTGCTGTACAATTCGCCCCGACTTGGCAGCCATTGTTCGAAGCGGTGTCCAGTTAAGTTCTGCCCGGATTGTTTCTCGCATAGGACACGGGCACCAGCAACCGAATTGACAGGGATGGGGGTCGCCTTGGGGCGACGACAGATTCATGAGCGACCTGCAGCAGAACCGCGATTTCAAGATCAAGACCAAACTTGGTGCAGACGAGTTGCTGTTGTACCGGATGGTCGTCCAAGAAGAACTCTCTCGCCCCTTCGAAATCCGGCTCGAACTGCTTTCCGAAAACCACAACGTCGATTTGGAAACGTTGCTGGGATCGGCTGCGACGGTTTCGATCGTGTTGCCCTCCGGTTCCACGCGTTTCTTCAACGGAATGTTCAACCGGATCTCATGGGCGGGAACACAGGGTCACTTGGCCAAGTACGAAGCCACCTTGGTACCTTGGCTGTGGTTTTTGTCACGGACATCGAGTTGCCAAATTTTTCAAGGAAAGACAGCCCCCGACATCATCCAAGAAGTCTTCAAGGCGAACGGCTTCACGGACTTTACCCGTTCGCTATCAAGCACCTACGATAAACGCGATTATTGTGTCCAATACCGCGAGTCGGACTTTGCCTTTGTCAGTCGACTGATGGAAAAAGAAGGCATGTATTACTTCTTCACTCATGAAGATAGCAAACATGTCCTGCAACTTTGCGACAGTGCTTCTTCGCACTCGGCGGACACTGACTACAAAAGTCTCCGCTACCATCCGCCAGACCCACAGCGGATCCGCGAAATCGAGCACATCTATCAATGGGGTGTGTCGCTCGAAGTTCAGTCAGGTAGCTACGTGCATACCGACTTTGATTTTGAACGCCCCAAGGCAGCGATGGAATCAACATCGACCGTCAGTCGTAGCCACAGCTATTCGGACTTTGAAGTTTACGACTACCCGGGCGAATACCAACAGACGGCAACTGGCAAACGATTTGCCCAGTATCGAATCGAAGCCAAGCAAGCGAATTACCAACGTGCCCGGGGCACCACCAATGCACTGGGACTTTGCACCGGAGCGCTTTTCAGCCTCGAAAACCATCAACGGGACGATCAAAACTGCGAATACCTGATCGTTAACAATCGCATCGAATTGACCAATAGCGAGTATGAAACCGGAAACGAAAATGGCGGGCTCGTGTACCAATGTGATTTCGAAACGATCAAGTCTGCGACTCCCTACCGGTCGCCAAACTGGACTCCCGAGCCCTACATCAGTGGTCCGCAAACCGCGATCGTAGTTGGTAAAAGCGGGGAAGAGATTTGGACCGACTCCTATGGCCGCGTCAAAGTTCACTTTCACTGGGATCGACTAGACAAACGCGACGAGAATAGCTCCTGTTGGGTTCGGGTCGCACAATCGTGGGCAGGCAAACGTTGGGGTTCGATTCACATTCCGCGAATCGGCCAAGAAGTCATCGTCGAGTTTTTGGAAGGCGATCCAGACCGCCCAATTATCACCGGACGTGTTTACAACGCCGACGAGATGCCGCCTTATGATTTGCCGGCCAACAGCACACAGAGCGGAATCAAAACCCAGAGTACGTCGAAAGGCAACAACCAGAATTTCAACGAACTGCGGTTCGAAGACAAGCTGGACAAGGAACAGATCTATTTCCACGCCGAGCGTGACTTCGAACGTGTCGTTGAAAACAACGACTCTCTATCGGTTGGCTTTGACAAGAAAGCTGACGGCAACCAGGACGTCAAGATCTACAACAATCAGACGGTCGAAGTCGGCTCATCGGGCTGCAAAGAAGGCAACCAAACGATCACCGTCCTCAATGACTTGACCGAAACCGTTAAAGAAGGCAATGTCAAAGTCAATATCGACAAAGGCAATCGTACAACCACGATCAAGCAAGGCGATGACACGCTCGATATCAAGGCGGGCAAACAGACCATCACGGCCGCGAAAGAGATCGTTTTGAAAGTCGGTCCCAATAGCATCAAGATCGATACGCAAAAGATCACCATCAAAGCGGTCGAAATCTCGATTCAGGCCGATACCAAAGTCGAAATCAAGGGCGCTATGCTGAACGCCGAGGCCCAAGGAGTCGCCACAATCAAGGGCGGCTTATTAAAGCTGAACTAGCTTTGTCCCGTCCGCCAACGTGCGTGCACGCCCATCACCGCTTCACACAATCTTTCCTAAACGTCGTCACATGAAATTGATCGTCCATGTCGTTTCTGGACCGGCACGCGGCCGCAAGATCCCGGTTCAATTGGGTGAGCGTGCCCGATTTGGTGCGAGCGATGCAGCGGATGTTTGTTTGCCTTCCGCTGAGATGGCTGACATCCATTTCGAGATTTGGTACCAGGATTCGTCTGCATCGATCACGTCCTACGATCCGTCCGCTCCAACGCTGGTCAACGACAAACCGATCACCCAATCGGTCTTGTCCAATGGCGATCAAATCCTTGCGGGCCAAAACCGCATGAGTGTTTCCATCGAATCGGCACGTCCGTCGGTGATCCCGGTCGAGCAGGAACCTGAAGAAGCCGTCGAAGTCGAAACACTTCCCACCTTGGCCGAGGTCGTCGCCGGGTTGGAACTTGACGAACAAGCTCCTGCCTTGATAGCGCCGGATGAATCCGCCAAATCGTACGCAAGCCGCCTTGTTGAATCCGGCTTGTTTTTCGACGCCATCAAAGTGTTCGCTCACTGTTTACCGAAACGACAAGCTGTCCAATGGGCACATCAAGCAATTAGTTCGCAGCCATCGGAGACTCGTACCCCCGAGGATCAGCAGGCGTTAGTTGCGACACAACAATGGTTGGATGATCCGAGCGAAGATAACCGCCGTGCCGCGATGGGATTGGCTGAAAAGCTGAACTATGACACGCCCAGCGCCTACGTTGCCGCTTCGGCAGCATGGAGCGAAGGGAGCATGGTTCCAGCCCAATTGGATCCGGTTGCCCCACATCCACAACTGTGCGCGAAAATGGCTGCCGGTGCGATCCAAATCCACCTTTCGCGTTGTGCTCCAGACCAAATGGAATCACAAGCACGATCGTTGCTCGCAATCGGATTTAACATTGCGGATTCAGCCGCCTCGGTAGCTTGATCGTCGCGTTTCCACCGCTAAATCGCCGCCTTGAACGGCCGGTGTTTCCGTGCGGTTTAGATCGATTTCGATTGTTGCTTCGATCGAATCGGGAAACAATTCGTCCCCTAGCTTCTTGTTGTCCTGGCCGTCCAATTGGCCGCGATCGGCGTCTCGGTATTTCAATCCCTCGATTCGGAGTTGAAGTTTGCGGGCACCCGATCCAGCTGACGAAAGGCCATCAGCATTCGTTTCAGAAGCTTCAGGCGATTCGCTTCGTTGAATGTCCGCACGATACGTTAAAGAACGCAGCAGAGCCTGCACCGAGGTGACGTCCGCAGCCTTGTTGAGCCGAACTCGAATTAGCGTTCCCGTGGAATCCGGGATCGACTCATTCTTGCCGAAGACGATCGGTACCAAGTTCTCGTGCGCTTGGTAAAGTAAATCTCCCGTCTCGCGGTTCCATCGAATCACGGACGCATCGCTAGTGCGGAATTCAATGAGTTCCTCCATCGCATTCGCAGCAGGCGATTGATTGGAATCAACAACGAATTCAGTACCTTCGAAATCGACAAGTTGACTTGGATCGCTGACGACAAATCCATCGTCAATCAATACCGCAGGTCCGCCAATTCGACAGAATAACTGTGGCGACGAAGGTGTGATTGCGACAGGTGCGATCTCACGTCCTTTCCAAATGACCGTCCGTCCTTCGGTACCCGCTGACAACAAATCGCGATCATTCGCTGAAAGATTGACAGCGACCACCGCTCGGTGCTCTTCGAGCGTCAAAAGCTCGGAAATTAAATTGTGTTCTGAATGATCGTTGCTCGACTCGTCTGCCGTGCGCGCTACGCGACTGGTATCCCACACAACAATCCGTTTGCCCTGTCCGGTCACCAAACGCCGGCGGTCATCCGAAACATCCATTGAACGCACAGCGAGTGCATCGTCTTCATTCAGTTTGGCAAGTCGCTGCAAATTTGCATCCCAGAACGCGACGTTTCGGTCGCCGTCCGAAGTGACCCACCAAACACCATCCGCACTGACAATCGCCTCCCGAATGGGGCCTGGTTCCCAGACTTGCTCAAAGCGAGCGAAGGCCCCGTCATCCATCCGATGCCAGCATTCGCCGCTGGCACTGCCGCCGAACAACACACGCCGCCCAATCGGTGAATAGGTTGCTGAATAGCAGTCTTCACCTGCGAGTTCACATCGCTCCGATTGAACCGATTCCCAGACGTTCTGTGGCGACAATTGCCAGCGCCGCCACTGGCCACGTTGGTCGAGCGAGATGAATTCGTCTGGATCACGAGGATTGAAGCGTGCCGCGACAATCGCATGACTGTGCTTACCGGACAGACCTTGTGCCGCACCGATGTTTTCCGTCCAGCGGCCATCACTGAATTGCCAGACTCGCAAGTTACCTTCGCTATCGCCTGTCACGAGTCGCTCCGAAAGTCCACTGACCGGATCGATAGAGAAGTCGATCGAGTTGACTGACGCAGACGGCCGAAAACTTCTGGCTAACTGTTGAAAAGAAGTTGCGTGGTCGACATCGGATTCCCAAAGGCGCGCCCCTTTGCCGCCAACAACCAAAAGCCTCGATTGCCCATGCTCGCGTTCGAACGAAGCCATCGCGATTTCCCCCGTTTCAGCCGTCTGGATCCATTCCAGCGACTCGCCCGGATGGTCCATATCCCAAATCGCCATTTGGTATCCCGTTCGTCGTGATCGTGATTCGCTTGTCGCCTGCTGGTCACCCGCAGGAAAAAACAAACTGACCAAAGCACGTGATCCACTGTCGATAAACTGTACCGATTGAACCGACGGACGCTGCTTCGTGTCGCCACTGTTGGCCTCCGACACACGGAGCAACTGCGTGACTTGATCCGAGTTCTCTTGCTCCGATCGCGCGATTGCAAATCGTTCCACGATCGGATCGTCGCGACCAGGAATTGGGGCATGCCCAACCAATAGATACTGGCCATCGTTTGAGACGTCCAAATCGGTGACGGGCCCAGACCAGGGAACTCCGTTACCGATGTTCCGTCTTCAGAGTTCCACTGGCGTATCGTCCCATCCTCGACTGCAGTAATCACAAAGGGCGTACCTGGCACAAATTCGATGTCAGCGATGGCAGAACCTTGGCGAGTCAATTGCCCGATCAATTCTGGCACTTTATCATCCGCGGCAAATCGGAATACAAAACATTGTCCGACCGCATCCCCGATGGCGAATCGCTCTCCCGTCGCGCTCAAAGCAACAACAGTCGCATCGGGTATTTGCCGTATCCGTTGTCGGTAACTCCGGAATTGAGAATCCGACATCAAATCAGACGTCGACGCGCTCGCGAGACTTGTTCGCGATTGACCTTCAATCAATGATTCCGCCTGGTCTTGCAAAAGCGGTACGACGTTGACCGAACGGTCATCAGCGAGCAACCATAGCTTTGCTGGCGTCAACCGATCATCGCTTCCCGTGATGACGACCGTTCGTTTCGCGTCGGGTTGGCGAACCGCGACCGCAACACCACGGTATCCAGTTCCGGGAAGGACGGTCGATTGGGTCCCACGAGCGACGTTCCAAATCCGAGTGGTATTGTCAGCTGCCGCGGTCAAAAGCTGGCTGCCGTGGTCGAAGAACCTGCCGGTTGCGGTCAGCAATGCGTGGCCTTCGCCCAACAGTTGTCCCGCCGTTCGATCGTTGGTCGACAGATCCCAGACGGCAACGGTCCCGCTGTTGAACGCAGTCGCAACCCATCGACCGTCTGCGGAGTACTTGGAATCAGCAACACCAGCCAATCCGATTTCGCTGGGATGCTTTCCAAGTCGCTGTTCGGCGACCGGGTAGAGTTCTCGTGGCAATTCGTACTGTTGCCAATCCCATCGTTTGACTCCGTCGAAGGCCCCGGAAACGACCTGCTTGCCGTTTGCCGAGAACACACAAGACTGAACCCACCGTCCGTGCCCGCGCAAAACTTTTTGCAACGTCCATTGCCTATCGGGCGCGGTCCACACGCGGATGGTATTGTCATTCGCACCGGTCAGAATACATTCGCGGCCATCGACCAATCCAACTGCTAATGTCTGAATGCTCGCGGCATGTTGCTCCGAATCGTCACCGATCTGTTGGACCTGACTCATTGCGTCTCCGTCGCCTTCGAGTCGCTCATCGAGTTTCAATTGCAGCGGTTCGGCTAATTCAGTAGACGACGACGAGACGCCCCATCGCAACAACCGACGATCATAGCCACCGGAGAAAACGGCGTTCCCATCAAGGCTGAATGCGGCGCAATACACTGGGCCGTCGTGTCCCCGAAAATCGTGGATTTTAGTCGCGTCCTGTCGTCCGTTGTCGATCGCCCAAACACGAACGCGTCCATCCTCGCAGGCCGTTACAACGCGTTTTCCATCGGGGGAGAAATTTGCATCGTAAACGTCCTTTTCCAAGTGATCTCGCATCACGGAGGCCGGCTTGCCGTCGCTAAGGTCCCAAACGATGGCTTTTCGGTCTGACGCGCAAGAAACCAATCGTTTGCCATCGCTATCGAACGCCAATCCCATCACGGCGGCCTGGTGACCTTGTAATCGCATCACAACATCGTCTGCATTAAACTTGTCCGCAGAAAAGACAGAGATCGCGAACGCGTTTTCATCGACCGCACCGGCTGCGGCTGACTTGGCAACCCCGGCAACCGCAATGGTGGATCCGTCCTTTGAAACGCAAACCGCGGTGACCGAAGCACCAAAGTCCAGCTCGGATGTTGCGTCTCAACCGCGAGGTTTCCGTTTCGCCAGAAGTAAACCTGCCCCGTATCCGTTCCGGCGACAATGACAGAACCGTCAAGCGAACTTGCCACGGATTCGACGTGCACGTTCGAAATCAAGGTATGCATCGTTGCCGGTGCAGCGGAGTCGCGTAGTAGCCCCCACTCAAGATGCCGAAGTCGAGACATGACTTCATTGACGGGTTGTCCGCTTGCCGGATCCATCTTTTCCAAAATCCGTTTCGCCTTTTCGAAGTCGTTTCGACGTATCGACTCGGCTGCTAGTCCGATTTCGGATGCATAGGCGGCTTCCTCGGCGCGTTTCTTTTCCTGCCGGGCCGTCATTTCGGCGCCGCGAGCTTCATTCTTTGCAACCAACGCGAGCTGTTCTGCCGATTTCGCTTTTGTTTCGGCATCACGAGCTGCCTTCTCCGCTCGCCGGGCCTCTTCTGCATTCGACTGGGCGATGGTCCGTTGCTCCACCGCAACTTCTTTTTCCGATGCGAGTTTTTCAGCGCTGTCTTTGAGCTCTCCGTACGAATAGAACGTCACGACGACGACCGACAGGATCGCGATGACAGCCGTGACTGCTGCGATCTTGGAGACGGTCAACAATCGTCTACGCTGCGCGCGACGAGACTCCAACAACACCAACAACTCTCGATGGCTCGCATCATTCGCATCAAGAATCGAAATGCCCAACTCAAAGTTTTCTTGATCGAGTGCGTTCTTCGCATGGGCCAGCGTCGCGATTTTCAGCCCCTGCCGGGCCGAGTGGTTTCCGTCCCACAATCGTAGCGCTTCTTCATACGCGAAGCGGCATCGGGCAAACTCATCACTGCTTTGCGCCTCGACAGCGCTGTGATAGTGCTCTTGAGCGCTTTCGGACAGCTTGATGCTCTCTCGGTGTGATTGGTACTCCCGAATCGCATCTTGAAAGTCCTTCACTGTTTGGTAGCGATCGACTTGGTTCGTCGCCATCGCTCGACGCGCAATATCGATCAGTTCCCCCGTTTTGGCCGTTGGCACAATCTCGTTGGCAGCCGCTGCCAACAAAGCCGCACGTGTGTCCCCTGTTTTCGGGTGTGGCGGCGTACCGGAAACGATCTCGTACAACGTGGCGCCGAGCAAATAGATATCACTGACGACTCCCAGCTCCGAGGGATTGTGCGCGGCCATTTCAGGCGCCATGTAGGCGGGCGTCCCCGCAGGCCCCGTTGCAACCGACGCCCAGGGTTTATCTGGATCACGTTCAACCGCGACAGCGATCCCCCAGTCCATCACCGAGACTTCACCGAACTCACCCACCATGACATTGTGTGGTTTGATATCGCGGTGAAGGAAGTTTCGGTCGTGCGCGAACGCAATCGCGTCGCAGACCTTCATCAAGATCTCGATGTTCTCCGAAGTCGTCTTCTCACGAATCGTTTCGTTCCAGGCTCGCCCCTGAACGTGCTTCATCGAATAGAACGGCAACCCATTTGCGTCGCGTCCCAACTCATAAATTGGGACGATGTTGGGGTGTTCCAGCTGTCCGGTCACGACGACTTCAGAAATGAATTGGCTTTCACCAACACTTCCCGAACCGGCGAGCTCAGCCATCGGCACCTTGACCGCAACATTGCGGTCGAGCGACGTTTGCTTCGCAGACCAAACGCGTCCCATGCTGCCTTCGCCAATGACTTCCTTTAATTCGTAGTCACCTTGGATATCTTTGCGATCCGCTTGATCGGCCCGCAAAATCTTTCGGGTCGCAATGCTTAGCGTCGGGCATTCATTCTTGGTGCCCATTGATGGCGATGCCGAGTTCAGCGTGCTTTCCGCCGACATCATCGGCCCGCCAAACGTCGACTGCCAGGTCCGTTCGACCCGTTTACGATACTGTGGCGACAACTTCCTCGGCTGGATCAGTCCCTCACTACTCGATTCACCCACACCTGGTAAATCAGGCTCGACCGTATTGGGATTGAATCCGCCAAGTACCTCATCGGCATCGGGCATCATCGATTCCAGCAACGATGCTAGCTCGGATTTTGGAGCGTTGATCGGAGGTTTCGGCGCAGCTGCTTTCGGAGCTGGCGTAGGACTTGGCGGTGCCGGATCATCGAGAACGACTTCGGTCCCCGTGAAGAAGCACGCACAGCTCCCACAGCGACCGTTTTCTTGTTCGCGCTCACCGCATTCAGAGCCACAATAGGTACAAATGATTGTCATTGTGCTTGCCTCGCGTTCGTCAAAGTACTGCCGATGCGACGAAGTGGATGGGATGCGACGGAACGATTGGTTTGGCGTCGTTTGTGAGACAACATGTGGCTGGACAAGATCATGCCTCCGGCAACCACGAATGGGCTTTTCCCAAGACGCTCAATCGCAGTTGTCGTTTCCTTCTCAGCGTCCGTGTCTTTTTCATCATCAGTCATCTCTGTCTCGCCTGATGTTTCAATGCCAGACGAGCCAAGACCTGGCTGTGATTCCGCCGCGTCTAGCTGTTGTGATTCAATCGGCTGCCCGTCGCGGATCACAAAGTCGAGCACCAACCTCTCTGTCTGGCCTTCAATCATGTAGACACGATACCGGTCGTCCGGCAGCCGTTTGAACAGCTCCGGCAATTGGCTGATCTCGAATCCGGTCTCCGACTCGGGGTTCTCCAAATCGGGCAATCGATATTCCTGATTCTCTTTGATAATCTTGACTTCGCCTTCCGATCCGAACGTGACAAGCCGCAAAACGTAGTATCGATGGTCGGATTGTTGGGCCGTGCCAATCGAGTTGGTCAACACCAAGGCAGTCTGTGTGACAAATGTCCTCTGACGTTCAAGCACACGTGTTACGTTTGCCGCCGGCTGTACGATTGCGCTGGGTCGACTCTCCCCCGGCAACGAAACGAAGAATGGCAAAATCGGCGACGAGACTGCCAAGACAATCGTTTGTGAATCGTAGCGAGCGTCGTCAAAGACAGACGTTCCACCGCTAGTCAGGTTGATCGTTCCGTTTGCAATCTCGACGATCCCAATTTCGACGTTAATGTCAGCTGACGGGTTCGATGGGTCGGGTGCATTTTCGTAGTTATGTGCGAACACCGAACTACCGTACGCTGGCGAGATCGTCGACTGAATAATCTGCGTTCTTGGATCGCCCGGCGGCGAAGATGTCTGCGGCCCTAAGGGATCGCCTTCTTGCCAATTGATTTGGACATCGATGCCAGTCGCGTAAGGGTCAACGATTACAAAATCGATTTGCGCGATGCGATTGGAGTCTGTTAACGCGTCACCGATATCAGTGGATCCCGCAAAAGGATCCGATGCATTCACTAGCTTGCCGCTGAAGCTCCCCTGGTTGGTCGAAAACACTGCACCATCGGTGACCAGCAACCCACCTGCTGTCGTTGCCGTGATGTCGATTGTTCCTGCGGCACTCGAGATATCGCCATCATCAACGATGATCATTGAAAGTGCCTGCAAAACCACATCCCCACTTCCCCCTGCGCTTACCGCCCCAAGCACATTCATCGCATCGGCGGAAAGGACTTCGACCGATCCGCTTGCGGCTGATGCGCCACCCAAGTTGACTGCTCGACCTACACGGACAAAGACTCCTCCCACACCAGAACTGTGCGCTGTCAAGTAGCTGCTCGAAACATCAAGTGCCCCATTCCCGGACAAGTCTGCTCCTGCTGTTGCACCTATCGCACCGACCGCACTTAGAAAGACTGAACCAGCGGTCGTAATGTTTGCCGTTTGATTGTTCGATGTTTCGTTGATGTTCGCCGCCGACGATATCGCGATCGCTCCCAAATCACTCCCGACGGCATGGTCGCCAAGATCAATGTCTCCTGAGGTCGTGGTAAGAACGACAACTCCCTCGTCCCTATTTCGCAAACTTTCGTCTCCAGAAGATCCGCTTGCGATCGTAGCGGACGCGGCAGTGACGGAAACCAATGTGCGTCCACCAATCCCCAGCACTTGGCCGCTACTGGAAGTTGTAAACGAACCTCCAGAAACGAAAACTAAGTTGCCCAACACCGATTCGACAGAGGTGTCGACAGAGATATCTCCGCCCACATTGACACTCAAATCTCGAAATGTTGATGCGGTGGACTGGAAAGCGACATCTGCCGTTCCGCCGTTGTCGGATAGCGAAATCGTACCGCTGAGATTGCTAGACTGGTTGATCCCACTGACGACAAAACCTCCAGTAGAAATCAGCGACAGGTTTCCTGCCTGAATCGCATCCCATTCGGATTGCGAAAGGTTCATCCCGCCTACAACGACCCCAGTTCCGAGCCCGATTCCGGTTCCCTCCGACTCGGTAATCGTCACCGATGCGGTCCCCACATTGATCGTTCCCCCGAACGAAATGTCGTCAGCGGTGATTTGCAATTCGTTTCCGTTCGTATCGATCGCCATTCCGGTAGCGATTGTCAATAATCCATTGCCATCACCAGCATCCGTATCCGCATCGATGATTAGCGCCCCTGCAGTCGTCAGGCTTTGATTGATCGTGATACCGTCAGCAGCCTGAAGGGTAAGGGCACCGCTTCCAACTAAACCGCCTTGATCGGCGGACATCGACAGTGACCCAGCTGACTGAACCGTCACCCCTGCCGCAAAGAGGACAGCATCGACACCATCAACGGTGTTGTTGGTGTCTGCATCAAGCGACAAGTCGCCACCAGTCGTGATTAGATCAGAGTTGATCAAGATTCCATTGGCGGCCTGTACATCCAATGAGTCAAAACTGGAGCCGCTCCCTGAGAAACTGATTTGGCCATCGGAATCAAGTGTCGTAAGCCCAACAATCAAGGCGGTGTCGCTTGCCGCTACACCGCTAACATAAATGCTTCCGGAGGTTGCTAGGTCCAACGCCCCCGCCTGAATCTTTTCTAGTTCCGAACCTGAAAGGTTCAGCCCGTTGGCGACAACGGCATTCCCCAAACCAATTCCGCTCCCGTCCGAATCATTGACGTGCAACGTTCCCGTTCCGATATTGATCGCTCCAAGAAGATTTACATCGTTTGCCGTGATCGTAAGCGACTGATTTGAACTCGTGAGACTGCCTGTCGCAGAAATCGTAAATGTTCCGCTGTTGTCCCCCGAGTCGGTGTCGGCGTTGACGGTCAAGGTTCCGCCAGTTTGGAAATCGCCAACGATTTGTACGCCGTCAGCAGCACGTATTACCAAACCGCCATTGCCTTGAATCAAAGCACCGTCCAGGCGAATTTGATCCGAAGATGTAAGCTGTACCCCAAACGCGATGTTAAGCGTGCCTACACCTGAGTCATCCGCATCGGAATCCAGAACCAACGAACCCCCTGTTGTCGTCAGGTCGACATTGACATTTAAACCGTTGTCTGCCGAAGCGCTAATCGACTCCCAAACCGGCGACGTATTTAGAAACGAAATCGTTTGCCCTGCATTGAGATTTAGGCCACCAGTAATTGAAACAGGCTGAACCGCACCGTTTACTTCGATATCGCCGCTGCTGTTGATGGTGAGTCCGCCCGCGGTAATGCTTCCAAGTTCCGTGTTGGAAACATGCATCCCACCCGCAATCACGGCAGCCCCGACCCCGATTCCATCACCATTGGAATCTTCGATCGTCGTGATTGCCGTTCCCGACGACACGGTACCTTGTAAGTCCAGGTCGTTACCGATGAGGTTCAGCGCGTTGTTGTTCGTCGTTACCGATGCGGCAGAAGTGATCTGAACAGTACCATTGGAATCGGCGTCGCTATCAGCATGTAAAGTCAACGTCCCTTGAGCAGTCACGACTTGTTGAAGAATCAGATCATTGCCGGCGAGAAGCGATGCAGACCCAAACGCCGTTACTTTTCCGGAAGTTGTTGAAAATTCGAGGTCACCAGCTGAAGCGATCTGTATTCCATCAGCGATATTGACCGAATCATTTCCGTCAGCGATGCCATTGGCATCCGAATCCAAATACAAATCACCAACCGTCGTAGTGACATTCGCATCGAAATAGACACCGTCATCGGCATCAACGCGCAACTGGTTGAAGGAACTCTCGGCGGTCAAAAACTGGACGTAGCGCCCCGATACCAATCGAGTCGTGTCCGCAGTGGAAGCATTCTGTATCAGCCCGGCCACTTCAATTCGATTCGACGATTGAACGACCAATTCACTCGTGATCAGTCGATTCACCTCCGCTTGCCCCAGGATCAACATTCCTGGAATGCCGCCTGATCCAAGACGGACACCACTTCCATCAGAATCGACGAATGTGATCGATCCAGTGCCCGCATCGATGGTTCCTTGAACCGTCGCGTTGTTCGCGGTGATCACGATATTGTGATCGTTCGAATCGATGGCCCCTGTCGAGGAGACGGTGAAAGTTCCCTGACCATCGCCGGGATCACTGTCAGCATTGAACGACAAGTCTCCCAGAAGTGAACTCAAATTGCTCGAGATTACCACGCCGTCCGTTGAAGAAACATTCAAACGGTTGAACGTCGAATCGCCACCGCTAAACGTGACTCGCGAGCCGTTACCGGTGACCTGTAAATCAAAGAAGCCACTGATATTGCCGCCTTGCGTAAACGAATCGACGGTCAGATTTCCCGATGTATTAAGGATGAGATCTCCAGCGGTCAAATTGTTTGACTCGGCGGAGCTTAGATTCATGCCGCCGGTAACCGCTGCCAGCCCTAGTCCGATTCCCGTGCCATCAGAATCCGTCAGCGACAAATTGGCGGTGCCCGAATCAATGGTGCCATCAACCACGATATCGTCCGCGACAATCTGGATCAGTTGATTGTTGGACGTGATTGATCCGGTCGAAGCCACCGTCAGCGTACCGCCGTTGGCCTGGTCAGCATCAGCATCAATTGAGAGCACGCCATTTGCGATCACATCCGTATTGATCAGGATAGAATCATCGGAGCTAAATTGCGCTGCACCGGAAACCGTGACGCCGCCCGTTTGTGATGCAAGCGTCAACGACGTCGCAGCAGCCAATGTGACGCCATCAGCAATCAGGATCGAATTCGCTGTGCCGCTCGCACTATCAGCATCCCCATCCAACGACATTGCCCCTTCGGTTGTCGTCAGGTCGACGTTGATCACGATTTGATCGTCAGCTGAAACAGAAAGCGTCCCGAACGACGACGATTGATTGATAAATTGAACGTCTCCTCCAGATTCCAGATATGTCGTGCCTTGAACCGTGGCTGGTTGACTAAACGCTTCGACCTGAATCCGTGAGGGAGCACGAAACGTCAAATCTCCTGAACTGATTCGCGACATTTCGGTCGAGTCAAAAGTCAAGCCATCCGCCAACACCACACTGCCAAGTCCCAGCACATCGTTATCAGATACCTCGATAACTGTTCCAGCCGTTCCACTGTTGACAGTGCCCTGCAAATCGATGTCATCCGCAACCAATGTGACCACTTGGTTGTTGGTCGAGAGCACCACTCCTGCATCGACCGTTAAGGTTCCGATGTCGTCGCTACCGTCGACGTCCGCATCAATGCTGAGTGTTCCGATCGTTGCAGTTAGGCTTGCTTGCACTTGCACGCCGTCACTTGCGTTGACCGCGACTTCGTTAAAACTCGATGCACCGCCTGTAAATTGGATCGTCGACGAGTTTCCAATAGCGTTCAATTCTGTCGTGCCGCCTAATGTTGCCGGCTGCGACATGGAATCCACAACGATGTTGCCGGTGGTCGTCAGCACCAACCCACCGGCGGTCATATTTTGGAAATCAGAAACGGCCAAGTTGAGACCACCGACGACAGTTGCTTGGCCCAATCCAATTCCACCACCGTCACTGTCTTCGATGCTGATGGTTGCAGTTCCACTGTTAACCGCCCCGGCGATCGTCATTTCGCCAACGGTCAGATTGATCGCTTGATTGTTGGAATCAACCGTCACGCCGGCTTCGACCGTCAACGTGCCTAGCCCTGAATTGTCCCGATCGGCATCAATCGTCAACACACCCAGGGTTGAAAGCGAATCTTTGATTGTGACGCCATCATCGCCAATCAACGTCAACGTCCCTTGTCCTACGATCCCGCCACCATCAGCCTGTAGCGTCAGCAATCCACTGCTGGTAACGACAACTCCGTCAGCAAACACGAGATTGTCGTTCGTATCCGTTATCGAGTCAGCGTCGGCAACCAACGCCAAATCGCCATCAGCAGTCGAGAGGTCACTCGAGACTGAGATCTGGTCGTCAGCGTTGACTACTAGGGTACGGAAACTGGATGCCGTACCGAGGAAGCTAACATTTGTCGCTGTAATCGTCGTGGTACCGCCGACGGTACCAGACTGCGTGAAATCCTGGACGATCACATCCCCAGCAGTAATGATATTCAGCCCATTGGTGGTGAAGTCCTGCAGATCACTCGTGCTCAGGTTCATACCACCAACCAGGCTGGTTGATCCCAAACCGATATCGTCACCATCGGAGTTTTGAATCGTCGTCGAAGCTGTCCCGCTATTGAAGCTTCCTTGAATATCCAAATCGGCGGCAATGATTGTCAAAGCAGAATTGTTCGTCACGATCGCTGCACCTGCGGCGACGTGAAGTGTTCCGGCATCCAAATCAACATCGCTGTCAGCGTTCAGAACCAACGCCCCCAGCGTCGTCAGATCATCTTCGATGTTAATCCCGTCGGCAGCAATCAATGTCAACGCGCCCGTCGAATTGATTCCACCAGTTGTTGCCGCAATGGTCAGTGTTCCTGCAGATTGGACAGAAGCTCCCGCGGCAAAGGTCAAACTGTCGCCGCCGGAATTATTTGCATCGCCGTCGATCGTGAGGTCGCCAACATCTGTTGAAAGTAAGCCTGCAATGGAAATGCCATTTCCGCTTGCCTGCAATGAATTGAAAATCGCGCCGTTGTTCGTAAACGTGATTGATCCACCGGCATTCAGAGTGAGCAGTCCAGCAATTCCATTGCTATTCGCGGCAGTGATCCGATCAACCACCATCGCACCTGACGTCCGCAATTCGAGATTATTGGCAACCGTCAGCTGGAGCTCACTTCCGCTCACATCAAACCCGACGCTGGTGTCGCCAAGTCCGATTCCGGATCCATCAGAATCGACCAACAAAACGTCGCCTGCCCCGGCGTCAAGATTGCCTTGGAGCTCGATACTGTCAGCAGTAATCGCAATGTCTTGTCCGGTAGAATTCAATCCACCAAGAACACCAATTGTAAACGTCCCAATCCCATCACCAGCATCCGTATCCGCGTTGATCGCAATTACTTGTGTCGTCGAAACGGAAGCATTCAACACGACACCGTCACTGGCGTTGATCGCCAAACCGACAAAACTTGAGGCACCGTTCTGGAACGTTACGGTCGAGTTCGCACCATCCGCCGTCAGCGTTACTGTCCCGGTGATCGTCGCCGGGACGCTCACTTGGTCGGCAACGATATCCCCACTGGTGCGCAGCGTTAAATCTCCGGCGGTGAATTGTGCAAGTTCTGTATTGCCCAATCCGATCGTGCCGGGCAGCAGATTAGCGCCCACGGAAAAGCCAACTCCTGACGAGTCGCGAAGCGTCAATGCCCCCGAGCCGGCCGACACAGTGCTCTGAAAGTCCAAGTCTGCGGCAGTGATATCAATCGCCGAATTGGATGTCGCAATCGAAGACAAAGCTTGAATCGTGCCTGAACCGTTATCATCGGAATCCGCGTCGATCGTAAGCGTTCCGGCTCCGCTGAACGCGTCTTCAAGCACAATCCCGTTTGTTGCCAACAGATCGACGCCGCCAAGTCCAACGAGGCCTCCGGTTGTCGATAACAAGTGCAGGTTTGTCGCAGATTGGATCTGCACACCATCGGCAATACGAATTTGGTCGACACTATCCGCTGATGTGTTTGCATCACCATCGATTCGAATCTGCCCCAAGTCTGTCGTCAGATCTCCATGAATCAAAACCCCATCATCCGCACGCACATCGATCGCGTTAAACACCGAGTCACCCGAAAAGCTGACCGATCCGCCGCTGTTTAGCGTTAACAGCCCGCCAATAGAATTGGAGTCCGCAGCCGCGACGTTCTCGACCAAGATCGCCCCACCAGTCGTCAACGTGAGGTGATTGACAATCAAGGAAGCCAACTCCGCGCCGCTGAAGTTGATCCCGGAAGAAACGGCATCGCCGAGCCCGATTCCGTCATCATCCGAGTCGGTAATCGTCAACGTCGTGCTGGCATCGCCAAGTGTTCCGGCTAAGTCCAAGTCGTTCGCCGTAATCTGAATCATATGGGATGTCGTTGAAGTCACGACTGCTCCCGAGCCGACTGCAAACGTTCCTAGATCATCATTCGCATCCCGATCAGCATCGATTGTCAACGCTCCAATCGCTGTCAATGAATCGGTCACGGTCACACCATCATCGGCGAGCAAATCCAAGTCACCAGCCGCGAAGATCGCTCCCGTATCAGCCGCCAAAGAGATCGCACCGGCCGAAGTAAGTGTCACACCTGCGGCTATTTGTATGTCATCGTTAACATCAGCGGCGAGGTCCGCGTCTGCAATCAATGTCAGTGAACCGACCGTCGTCGTTAAATCAACGTCAACGGTGATCCGGTCATCTGCACTAGCCAACAACGTTCGAAACGTTGTTGCGGTGTTGATAAATTGAATTTCAGCCCCGGCATCCAAACTCACTGATCCGGAAATACTTGCCGGCTGACTGACATTGTCGACCGTGATTGATCCGTCTGTATTGAGTTGCAATTCGCTCGCCGTGAACCGGGACAGCTCACTATTGCTAATGTCGACACCACCGGATGCGGTATCGCCGAGTCCGATTCCATTTCCCTCTGATTCGTTGATTACCATCGCGGCGCTACCACTGCTCAGGCTGCCGTTGACGAACAACTCGTCAGCCCGAATCGTCATGGTTCCCGAGGACGAAACAATAGCACTCGCATCAACTGTGAGAGCACCTGCTGTTAAAAGCGTGTCGCTATCCGCATCAATTTGCAGCGTCCCAGTCACCGTCAGCGAAGATTCAATGGTGACCCCGGATGCTGCATGAAACGTCAGATCTCCTGAGCCGACCATTCCGCCCGAGGTCGCCGACAGTTGAATCAAACCGGCGGAACTCAGTTGTATTCCATCGGCGAAACTGATTTGGTGGCCGCCAACATCGTCAAAATCGCCGTCGATCAGAAGATCGCCACTACTGGTCGTCACATCAGCTGAAACCGCTACGCCGCCATCGGCTCGAACGTCAAGAGTTTGAAACGACGTTTCCCCTGAAAAGGTTACGGATCCTCCCGCTACCATCTGCGCTGAACTAATCGTCGCGGTATTCGCTGCCGTGACCTGCGAACTTTCAATACCGCCAGTCGAGGTCAAACGCAAGAAAGCGGTGCTGATCGCTTGCAGTTCAGCCCCCGTGAGATTCAGACCGTTAAGAACGGTTGCGGTACCAAGGGCCACTCCAGACCCATCGGAATCAACCAACAGCAAACTCCCCGTACCGGTATTGATCGTCCCCGATAGAACGACATCATTGGCAGTCAAGTTGAGCGTGTTGTTCGAAGTCGTGATTGATGCAGACGCGGCAAGAGTAAACTCACCGACTTGGTCCCCCGCATCGCTATCAGCATTGATCGTGAGATCGCCCGATGTCGTAAGCGAATCGTTGATGGAGATTCCGTCTGCGGCGACTAGCTGAACGCTTCCAGCACCTGTGATTGCATCACCATCGGCATCAAGTGTCAGGATTCCAGTCGAGCTGATTTGTACCCCATCGGCAATCAAAATCGCATCGACACCGGCGCCGTCGTCAATGAGGTCGGTATCGCCATCAATGGTCAGGTCTCCTGTATCCGTCGAAAGATTACCGTCGATTGCGACACCAGCGTTCGCATTGATTGCGAGCGAGTTGAAGACTGCACCAGCCGACTCCACCGTCACGCGACCGTCGCTATTGAGCGTGAGCGTTCCGGAGACACCGTTGCTCTGTGCCGCGGTGATCAATCCGATATCGAGATCACCACCCGTTGACAGCGTCAATGCCGAAGCGGAAATCGCTTGTAGCTCTGCTCCCGAAAGGTTCAGGCCACCAGCAATGCTTGCCGAGCCAATCGCGATTCCACTGGTAATCCCACCAGCGTCATCGATCGAAGTAGCACCTGTACTTGATACAGTTCCTTGTAAGTCAATGTCTTCGGCGGTGATCTGAATCTCGGTTGCTGACGTAACGGCTGCTCCTGCCACAACTGTCACAGTACCGATCTCGTCGCCATCATTGTCGGATCGCAACGTCATGCTACCTATTGTGGTCGTGACATTGCCGTTGAAAGTGATCCCGTCGTTGGCATCGACTACCAACGTTTCAAAACTGGATGCGGAAGCGCCGAAAACCACGGTCGATGTGGCCCCGTTTGCCAATAGCCGAGCGGATCCAGACAAGTTGGTTAACGAACTGACTCCTGCAACTTGAATACTGCTGTCGCTTTGAACGATGAAGTCGTCCGCCGTGATTAGCCCCAGTTCGGCATCCGAGATCTGCATTCCACCAGCGACTGTCGCAGACCCTAGCCCGATTGATGTCCCAGTGGAACCACGTACCATCAAATCACCCGCGCCTAGACCGACCGCGCCAACAATGACCAAGTCATTCGCCGTGATCTCGACGGACTGATCGGATGTAGACAATGTATCCGAAATCGTTGCGGTCCCGATTCCGTCATCGTCAAAATCGGCGTCGATCGTTAAAGCACCACTGCTACTAACCGCATCGCCAAGAGTTACTCCAGAATTCGCATTTAACGTCCAATCACCAGCGGCGCTGATTCCTCCTGTCGTCGCATACAAAGACAACGCACCCGCCGAATCAAGCTGGATACCATCCGCAATTTGCAGAGTACCGGACGTTGCGTTATCGAAATCCGCATCAAGATCAAGATCACCAACCTGAGTCGAAACATTGGCATTGATCGCGATACCATCGACGGCTCGAACATCCAGAGCATTGAAAGACGATTGGCTATTGAAGGTCGTACTGGTACCGGAGGAAAGCGTCACAACGCCCAATATTTGGTCACTATCGGTGCTCGCGATCGCGGCGACGGTTATTGCGCCGCCCGTCTGCAGAGTCAAACCAGTCGCAGCAATACGGCCGAGTTCGCTGGCGCCGAGAACCATTTGCCCTGATCCACTGTTCCCGCCAACGAGTATTCCTGCCGCGAAAGATTCATTGATGGACACCGCTGCGGTGCCTGCGATCAAGTCTCCTTGGAAATCAAGGTCCGCGGCAGTGATCGAAACCAAATGATCCGTTGAATTTACTGCCTGCGTCGAGCTGATCTCGACCGTCCCCACTCCATCAACGTCCGCGTCAGCGTTCATCGTGATCGCTTGATTGGAAGTCAATGACGCATCGAATGTGATTCCGTTGTTGCCAACCAATGAAAGTGTTCCGGCATTTGACGCGACCACGGACCACGCAGAATCGATTACCAAGCTGCTGACTACGGTCGTTTGCCGGTTCACAGCCAGACGATTGTCACCTGCGGTCGTCGCTTGCCCCAGTGTCAGCGTTCCGGTCGTTGCGATTGTCCCCAACGAAGTCACATCAATGTCACTGCCAACTGTCAGCGAGTCACCGCTGGATGTCGCGAGGTTGATATTGGTAGCCCCCGAACCGACAACCGCCGTCGCGTCGAATGAAAATCCGGCCGCGAGCAAATTGATTTCTCCGTTTGGTGCTGCGATCGTTACGCCAGCCGCGATCGTTAAATCGCCTGTACCATTGGAAGCAACATGAACGGAGTCTGCTTCGAGGTATAGGTCACCGCCCACTGTGATATTCGCGTTCACATCGATGTGACGTCCGGCTTGAAACGCGAGCGATGCGTTCGACAGACTGATCGCTTCGTTGACGAAGATATCGCGTGACGCTTGGATCGTAACCAATCCGGCAACGTCCGAGATCGCTGACGCCGAAATATCGAAGTTGCTGCTCGACGAATCACCACTCAAGATTTCTGAGTCACTGAGTTCGGCATCATCGCTGCCAGCGTTAACAATCGTGACAGTCATCGGGTCAAGCAACAATCTGCCCATCTGGCCACTCGGCGACGCTACATCAACACCACCGTAGAATGCCAGAGCTTCGCGTCCAGAGACTTCGACGAAGCCACCATCGCCTGAGATCTGGCCGCCACGAGCAGAAATTTGGCCGTAGTATCGCGTCCAGTCGTTCGCCCACACGATGACCTTTCCACCCTGACCTTGGTGAATCGCGTCGGCACGGATCGCAACGTTTGTCGCGACGAACGTGCGTTCGGCATTGGCAATCGTTTCCCCCTGACCTTGGTAGTCGCCACCGATCAGAATTTGACCTCCACCGGAGTGTCCCGAAGCCAACAGTGTTGCGTTGTCGAACAAGCCGACAGCTTGTCCAGTCACCCGTATTTGGCCACCAATACCGCCAACGCTTTGATCAGAGACATCGATTGTGCCTCGGATAATCGTGGTGCCGGAGTCCAAGCTATCGATACTGACAACACCACCTTCGAAGTGAAGCTGTCCTTCGTGAAGGACTCTCGCACCGACGAGGTCCAGTGAACTCCCCACGCCAGAAAGATGACTGGACTCAACCAATGTAAGCGACTGACTCGCATGAAACGCAATTGACGCCCGATCGGTTTGCAAACTACCGGCCCAGACGATTTTTCCGGAAGCCACATCGAAATTGTCTCCCGAAAATCGAAAGACGCCGTCGCCATGGACTGTGTCGGACGCATCGCCCAGGATCCGAAAATCAGCTTGCCCCCATCCTTCTCCACCGTGCAGGAATACTTCGTTGCCTGATCCTTGTTGATCAACGGTGTCGAGTGAAAAGGCTGCCGAAGGCGAATCGAATTGGTAACGCAACTGATCCGTGGACTGTGATCCTGCGTCGAGTGAAGCACCAAATGTCAGAATGTTTGAGTCTCCCAAACGCTCGGCGATTTGCAAATTCACCTCCAGATCATCCGCTTGCAGACTGACCAGGATTTCGGCGACATCCAAAGCCTGCTCGATCTGTTCAACGTTTCGAATGACCATCTCCGACGTTGTGCCATCGTGTCGCAGGGTTGCGTCAAAAGCGTTTCGACCGCTGATCGCGGCGATCAATTCGTCGAATTGCTGCTCGCCTGCCAACGACACCTGATCTGCACCGCCATGGCCATCGATTTCGAAATCGATCAAACGCCCTATCGCGTCGTGGTAGTTAATTTGCACATGATCGCTATCACCTGAACCGACGATGCGAATTTTTGCGATGTCATCAATCGACCGCGTCTCTCGACTTTGTCCGTTGACCCGCACATCGATGGTCGATTCATGAACGTCAATCTGATAGACATCGGCATGCCCATCGTCTGCGTCTTGTCCCGCATCAATGACCAACTCGGAAAGCACGCCGTCGGCGTTCAGCACACGCCGTGTCTCCAGTTGCATCACCCCCAACTCGATCGCCAAACGTTCTCGTCTTCTTTGAACATTGGCGCGACGGCCCTTGATCCAGTCCAAAAATGTGCGAGTCGGCATATTGGGATGCTCAAAGCAATCAGGAGGTGCAAATCGATACGTTCCATCCCACTGAAGCCTTCAATCGTCCGTGACACGTTGGCCAACTGAATCTGCCCGATCACTCCGTGGTTCGGTTGCTTGGCGAACGCGGATTTGGCAGCGTCCCACCGCACACGTTCCCTCGTCAGATTTTCGGATCTGGCCGCGCAGATTTGCCAACCTTTACGTCTTACCACCCCCAACCCGCTCGGAAACAATTCCTGTTAGCCGAGCTCTTCGGGTCGTGCCGATTCTGCGGTTCACAATCGCACTCTGTAAATCACAAGACTTTTTGCTTAGGCAAGTCGAATCGTATCTTGCAGCCGATGCCTCCAAAACATGGACGTGAAGATGCAATTCAATGGCGAACAACGATACGACAATGGCCGTTTTTCCGAGCGATGCCGACGTCGCGTGATACAGTTGCTGCTAGTCGTTATTGCTGGTGCTGGGACGTACCAACCCGTAACAGCTAACGACGATCCGTCATTCGCAGATCTGCTCCACAAAGATGCCGTAGGGCCCCCGGATCAATCGACACCGTTTTCGACGGCCATCGAAGTCGTGCCATCGTCCCAAAACATCATCGACGAGGTTTCGACCGGCAGCGTACCGGCTTCCAGTGCAAACGCCACCTGGTTGGACATTCGTCCTAGAGCCGTTCGTACGGAAACCCGGATCTTGGTCTCAGCGAAAGATCTGCCTGAAGACACCAGTGGACTCCCCGAAATCGACTCGACTGTTTCGGCACCGTATCTCTGCGATTGCGACTTGGGGCTCAAAGACTTCATGTGGGGAGCGAGCTTCTGCCATTACCCATTGTATTTTGAAGATCCGTACTTGGAACGTTACGGGATGGCCACCGCTTGCGTCAATCGTGCCCCCGCGGTTCAAAGCGCCGCCAATTTCGCATGGAAAACAAGTCTATTACCGGTCAGTATGGCACTCGATCCACCTTGGCAACGACAGACGAGCGGATTCCATCAGCCCTATTGGATGCGAACAATCAAAGCGATTCGTTAAACGCAGATCGAACCGCTTGATCAAAAATACTCGATAGCGTTCGTGGCGAAACACCAATTCTCGCTATGCCGCGGCCTCCGACAAGCAATGCCGACGTCTCGTCATCGACAACGATCGAGACCTTGTATGTCGGTTGCAGTGGAACGGCGGATGCCTGTGACTGTTCAACGCTCGGCACCCACTTGTCGATTGTCAATTCCGCTGGGACTTGATCCACATTGATTCGTGCAATTGTTTTCACGGTTCCACGAACAACTTCCCCTCGGGAACTCTGCAAACTCAAATCGACGCTCTGCCCAGACTCGACCAGCGCGACATCGTCCTCTCCAACATATGCGATCACCTCATATTCCTCAGGCGACGCGACAAGACAAAACAGAGTTTGTCTCGACAAAAAGCTGCCTCGATTTTCACCATCAGTCGGCCTTCCCTGCCAACTGATCAATTGCAATTGATCGGCAATCGTTTCCTTTTGCGAAGGTGCCGGAAACACGATGCCATCGCGGGGAGCGACTAGACGCAACGCTTCTTTGTCAGTCAATCGCTGACGCAATTGAGACTGGAGGTCAAGCAAGACTTGATTTGCGAGCGGTATCTGCGCGGCGATGTCTTGGCTTTCATTTCGAAGTGAGTGCAAGTTCTGCAAACGAATTTCCTGCAGCGCGATTTCGCTACGCACTTGTTCAATCTGCTTGTCCAAGTCGAGGTTTTCCAACGTTGCCAACAGCTCACCCTGTTGAACGCGTTCACCAACAGCAACGCTGGACTCCAATGTCCCTGGTACCGTCACATAAATCTGACGAGCATCCTTTGCCTGCACGACGACAGGAGCCGAGACGCGTATTGGGAACGGGACAACAATCACGGTCACAATACAGACGCCGAGCAACAGCAAAATCATCGTTAACCGCGTTGCTTTGATCTGTTGACGGAACATCGGATTCTTCAGACTCCTGCCAATTGAAACCAAGGGACGTAGCAGCAGTCCCGAAACAATCACCAACTCCATCGCATAAGCCACGACATGAAATCCGGCGGGCACGAGCGCGTGGTGGATCAACAACAGAATGGAGACCAACACCACGCCGCGATAGATCGCCGATGCCGTCGCATAAAGTCCAAGCAAACTTAGCGACACCGATTCGCCGACACGCCGTCGGATTGCGTGTACTCCGCCACGGCCGGTCAAACACCAATGCCAAATGCCGCGCAATACCAACCCTGAACGTTGCCACAAGTTAGGAACATCAACGAAGTCAGAAAAGACGAAATAGCCGTCGTAACGCAGCAACGGATTCCCATTGATCAAGATTGTGCCAACCGAACAGACCACCATTACGTTGAATAGAATCGTGTTGGCCAAGCTTGGCGAGGTAAACCACCAAAGCCAACCGCACAGAACAGCAAGCGATAGTTCTGCGAAGATTCCGGCTGAGGAAATTGCAATGCGATGCCATCGATTCCGCAACGTCCAACTATCCGTTACATCGCAATACAAACATGGTGTGAAGACGAGCAACATCACTCCGATCTCGTGGCACTTGGCTCCGAATCGGCGACAAGCCACCGCGTGGGCAAGTTCATGAATGATTTTTGTCCCCGCCAAAACCATGGCCAACAAAATCACATTCAGTGGCGAGAGGAACGCATCGATCGCTGGCAATCGCTCCGTTGCCAGGTCCCAATGGAAAGCCAACAGCATCGCGCTGATGCTGGCAGCCCCGGCAATGCCCCACGCGCAACCGGCACTGAACAGCCAACCCAACCAAGGCGTTATTCGGTCCAGCAACGCTTTCGGATCGACACCGGGGAAGCGGATTCCAAGTGGATTGGCCATAGCGGCTATCAACCGTTTCCGCCGCTGGCTCCGATGTCGCTCCAGTAGTCGGTCGCCCTGCCCATTGCGACGAGCTAACATCAAGCCGTTTTGGTGAAGTCGTTCCGCAAACGCTTGAATCGCTTCCACAGTGATCTGCCGCGCGACAAATGCGTCTTCAAAACAGGCCCTGATTTCGCGATAGGTCGCCTTGCCATCCAAATGGCGAAAGATAAAGAATTCCTCTTCGCTAAATTCGAAATAGCGAAGTGAAATTGGGTCTTTGATCACCCAGCGATTGTGCCGCTGGCGATCTTGACGATAAACCTCCAAATCGCCGCGATGGCGAAGTGCCTGGTGAGCTACGTTCATGCTATCGCACCGAAACGGCATCAATTGTCATCGTCGCGCGCAACCCGGGTCGTAAACGCCCTGCTTGGTTGTCAATCTCGGCAGTGACCTTGACCTGTTCCGTCACTGGATCATTTTCGGGACTAACAAACACCACCGTCCCGTTGAAGCGACTTTTGTTGCGATCCCATCCGATCACATCCAACTGAACTTGACGACCTAGCAATGCATCCGATGCCCGATGTGCATCGATGAAACCATCGACTCGAAGACGTTTGGTATCGACCACTCGAAAGATAGTCTCACCCGGGGTAACCCATTCGCCCGCTTGGTGAATCGACTCGACCACCATGCCATCTTGCGGGCTGACGATCTTTCGAATTTCTACGTTACGCTTGGCAAGCTCCAGCTTTGTCAAACTGAGTTTCAATTGCACCGCAGCTTTCTTCAATTCGCTATCTGCTTGCTGGACCGCAAAATCCGCCTGCTCCATCTCGGCATGAGCTTGATCCAGTTCGGAATCGGACACACTCAAATTGCTCGCCTGTTTCACGCGAAGTAACCGCTGGTATTGCCGGCTCGCATGTTCGAACTGATTCTTTGCCGCTTTAATTTTTATCTCGTCTTCCGATTCCAGTTTCGCAATTTCAACCTCTCGTTCGGAACGAGCCATCTCCAATTGCGATTCACTGTCATCGATTAACGCCAAGGTCTGACCTTTCGCGACGACGCTCCCTTCGTGAACATCAACGCGTAGCAACGAACCGACCGCACGAGCCGGAACATCAACTTGGTCCGCCAGGCGAATCAAGACTGACTCAACTGCGATCTCTTCGCCACAAGCGTGGCGACTAAAACCGGGGCAGTTGGCAAGTGTCAACAACACGAAGGCGATGGCCAGACGGCCTTTCAGTTGTACGATTCGAGTTACAGTATGATCCATGAGCGAATCGCCTCGTAGATTTCATGAAACCAAACAAATCCAATTGACCTGGTACCACAGTCGATTCGACAGCGGATACTTGCACCAGGACGCATCAGGTTCTTTGCATCGTCAGGGACCGCGACGGTCGCCCGTGTGATCAGATTGTCGTGTTGGCCAACATCTGTCCGCGTTGACAGCTCAATCAACGTTCCGACGAACACTTCCGATCGGTCGCTGGCGATCGAAAACGCAACATCACGTTGGCTGTCAGGTGATCGCATCAGTTCGACAAGGTGCCCCGCGCTGCGTTCTGGGATTTCGAGTTCGATTTCCCACGGACCAGACAAATCGGCAACTGTCAAAAGCCGTTGTCCCCGCGCGACCGGGCGATCCGCCAGCAAGTTCGCCGGATCCCATGTCAACAGTTGGCCGTCGATTGGGCTTTTGATTTGCAGCTCTGCTAGCTGACGTTTCAACAACGACATCTCCGCAGTGAGATTCTCCAATCGTTGTCGCTGTTCCTGCTCTTCTGCTGCCAAGCGAGTCCCTTCGACGGGGTTATCACGAGATCGCTCGCTTTGTACCCGCGCCGACGCAATCGCTAACAACTTCTTTTCGGTCGACTGATAGTCTCCAAGCAACTGTTGCAACTCAAGCTCCAACGCTCGATTCCTGAGTTGCACCAGCGTTTGCCCTGCGACGACTGCTTCATCGTAGGAACAAAGCAGTTCGACGACTTCGCCATCGAATGGGGCAAATACATGTCGGCGCAAACTCGGAGACGCCTTTCCCGGACTGTGGACCGAAAACGGTATCTGTACGATCCACATCACGATTATCAACGTGATTGCAACACCTGCGGCACTCAACCAACGTCCAGGCCGGTGACTGGCAAACCCTTTTGCGCGGCGAAGCATTTTGGAAAGGTGAAGCAACGGCAATGATTCATAATCGAGCGCATTGCTGAGCGCAGGGACGACCGCTTGCGAGACCGCGATAATCCGTTGCTCCAAGTCGGACTCGTCGGACGAAACCGATTCAACACTGGAATGCAAACGCAGTCGTTCGACCACCAGCATCCCCAATAGCGTTCCGCTACTTTTCGCTTCGTCCGTCGGATCGATAGCGGCTTCGTCAGCGATTATGGGGACGACATCAAACGAATGCGTGTCGGCCTCGTTGACGAAACACTCGATCGCATCATGAAACTGCGGCGGCAATGATTCGGTACTACCGCGGTAATGCAGCCAGCGTTTGGACGGTGAAACGGCATCGACCAAAGATTGCATCGCATCAACCAGTGGACTTTTGCGGTCGATCGAATCGATGCCGCTGATCGCCATCACCCGACAACGATGTCCCTGGTTCACGGCCACCGACAATCTGTCGCAACCGATCAACAAGCGACCTTCATTTGCCACGCGATATGCACAGCGCTCCAAGTCTAAACTGGAATGGATCAGCCGCACAAACCTCGCTTGCTGCTGCGACGTCGCGTGGTGTTGCTGGTGCAGTCGAATTTCCTGTCGTTGAGAAAATGACTCCATCAGCTGGCCTACGATTGCAAGCAACCTTTCGTGTCCGGCCTTGGCGTCAGCTGCGAGGTCGCCGCGCTGGGCAACTTCAACAATTGCTAGCGAATGATCCTGCAATCGACAGGGAGCTGCGATCCAACAACTCGCTTCTCCACTTTCGCTGTCGCCGGCTGGCACTTGGAGGCTCGACACCTCAACATTGCTTGCAATACGCTGCAAGAATTGGTGGTGTGCTGAGCTTTCGAATGCTGACAATGTCCCGTGTTCATTCGTTGTCGCAGCGCTGGCGACACAACGGATCTCACCGGCTTGATTAGCGACCCAGATAGCACCAGCGATCGCATCGAGTAGCTCGACGGTTCGCTGAATGGCGTTGCTTGCAAATTCTGGCAAGCTCTGCGGTAGCTGTGATAGCTCCGTCACGCCGGCAATAAACTGCTCAATCTCGGACCAGTCGTCGTTTGCCTGCGATGGAGCATCTTGAACGCGATTTGCCAATTCGGAAGACCTTCTGCGTTTCGCGGGGGCTAGTTGGGTTTGCGACGACAATGTCGAAAATGAAGTCTTTCTCAGAAACGATTTCCATTCCGAGTGACCGATTGCCGAATTACCGGATAGGTCCAGGACAGGACGTTCAAATTGCCCAATCGTTACGGAAAGACCTCGACGTTTCATGACGCGAAGATTGATCTCCATTTGGTTGATTCCAACCATCGCGTTGTTAACCTTGGTCGGTTGCGCGGCGACGGCAACTAAACCGGCTCCAGACGAACTGGCGGCACTTTTAGCCGACTCGTCGTCCAGCGATGCCAAGCCTGACACCCCAAACGCCCAAAACCCCGCAGCTTTCCAGTCGGTCAGCCATCGGACAAACGAAACGGTCGTTGACGCACTTTCCCACGGGCTCCAAAGCAATAGCCATCTCTCGAACGATGGCGGATTGACGCCTTTCTCAATTAGGGGAAGCAGCGACGCGAACTGGACTTCCCCGGAACCCTGGGACTTGACGATTGACGAAGCGATACAACTTGCGCTCGCCAACAGTACTGTTTTGCGCAGCTTGGGCGCTCGGCTGATCCAGTCGCCAAACAGCACGTCGACGATCTACGAACCGGCAATTGTTGTCACCGATCCCACCGCAGGCATCGAGGCTGCGTTAAGCGAATTCGACGCCCGCATCAAAGGCGATCTGTATTACGAAGACAACGATCGCGTCTTGAACAACGAGTTTGTCGGACAAGGCGTCAACTTTTTCAAGCAATACCTCACGCGATTCGAATCAAGCCTTAGCAAACGGACGGCCACCGGAACGACGTACACCCTTCGGCACAACTTCGACGCGGACAACAACAACTCAGACCGAAACCTGATCGAAGATCGGGCATGGGCTTGGAATGTAGAAGGCGAAGTACGTCAATCACTTTTGCAGGGACGTTCGGTTTCGTTCAATCGGATCGCCGGCCCAAACGCAACCGTCGGACTTTATAACGGCGTCGTGATTGCACGGCTGAATGCAGATACGACGGTAGCGGACTTGGAAATTTCATTGCGTGACTTTTTGAGCGACGTTGAGAACGCGTACTGGGATTTACATTTCGCCTACGAAGACCTGAAAGTCAAACAACAGGCGCGCGACCGCACACTGCACACGTATCAGTTGCTCAAAGCCCGGCAAGGCCTGCCTGGCGCCGAAGAAGACAAACTCGCCCAAGCACTCGAACAATACTATCGCTTCGAGCAAGAAGTACAGAACTCCTTGGCAGGCCGATTGGTTGTCGGCACCCGATCCTTTAACGGCAGCAGCGGTGGCACCTTCCAAGGATCCGGCGGCGTCTACGTCAACGAACGACGCCTCCGAATGATCATGGGGCTACCGATTAACGATGGTCGCTTGATTCGCACAGCAGCGGACCCGACTGTCGCGCCAATGACATACGACTGGAATATGGTTGCCGGAAATGCGATTTGCCGGCGAACCGAATTGAAACGACAACGGTTGATTGTTGATCGCAGACGCTATGAGTTGTCGGCGAGCCGGAATTTTCTGTTGCCAAGATTAGACGCGGTCGGCCGCTATCGTTACCGTGCATTGGGTGAAAGCTGGCTCGGAAGCGAGATCGTCGACAACGGCAGCCCCGTCCAAACAGACACGCATGAATTTCTAGTCGGACTCAGCCTCGATTACCCTGTCGGTGTTCGACAAGCCTCGGCGGCCGTTCGGAACGCGCAGCTAAAACTTGCCCGCGAACAGTCTTTGTTGGACGAACTGGAACGACAAGTCGTCTTTGGCATTAGCAATGCCATCTCCGAAAGCGATCGCGCCTACGCCGTTTTACGTACGGCAATCAATCGCGAGAATGCGGCGAAGAAACAATACGATCTGCTTGTCAGCGAAGCCCAAACCTCGGTTCGGCAATTCAACTACAACTCGCTGCTCGACTCCGAACAACGACTCTCGGAAGCATCGAGTGCCGCAAATCGCGCTCGAATTCAGTACCTTCTCGCGACAAAGAATATCAACTTCGAGATGGGCGCGTTGCTGGAGTACTACAACATTCATCTCGCCGGTTCACAGCACAGCAAAAAGACAAAGCCGTCAAAGAACCGCCTTCGACAATTGCTCGGCCATGTTTGGCAGCACGGCCCATTGAAATCGAAACCAAAACACTCCCCAGGCAACCCGCTCCAATCGAGCCAGCCGTTGGACATCGAAGTGATCGACGGCTCCCCTTACGAGATCGATGTCGACGAGTTTGGAGAACAAATCGACCAAATCATTTCCCAGGAGCTTCAAGAAACGACGCCGCAACTCAGTTCCCCGATCGATGGCAACGCGAATTCTCTCGAAACGCTCCCTCCACCAGCCGATGCGTCGACATCAGCTAGCCAGTAATCGCAACATCAGCGCCAGAAACAACAGAACCGCACTGCCCCAGCCGGCGAGACTAACGAGCCGGAAATAGCGGTGATTGGCGATACTTTCGCGAGACCACTCAACCTTCGATTGTTCTTCTTTTAGCTTGTCCTGCAGAACGCCTTTCACGAATGCCGGCTGCCCAGTTTCTGCACCACTTGCGGCAAAGTAACATCCGCTGAAGAAGAACGAATCGTCATCGCGCGTCTTCGTTTCCGAATCGTTTGAATCGCAACCGAACGCTTGCCCCAAGACGATTCTCAATCGCGGCTTCAGCTCATGTCGGATTCGGCAAGTCAACGAGTACAGCTTGCGATTGCCACGCTGCTGTTCCAGACCATCTTCACGGCTGAACAGCCGATAGACCCAGTCTTCGAACGCGTCGCAAAGCCGGTCGCTGTGCGTATTCAATTCGTTTGGGGTGGGACGGCTTCGCAAATCAAAACGACCACCAAGCCTTCGTGATAAAAGGTCTGCGCCCAAGCGGCGAACCAACTCGATAAATCCGGCTTCGCGTTCGAGCCCGACCAGCAAGGCAGTCACCGGAAACCGAACTCCCAGCGTTTTCTGAATCGTAGTGACATCGTTTCGAGCCGACTGAGCCACGGCGGCTAGCTGAAGCGGCCCCACTTGTGACAATTCAAACGGCAGCAGAGTTACCGCGCCGTTGACGCCACAGACCGGCCGACGAAATCGCTTCAGCAATTTGCACACATAGGCCAAGCGTTTTAACTGGTCCGAGGTATCGAGATGCTCCGGCAACGCGATCCGCTTGCTTGCGCTCACCTGAGGAACAGACATGTGAGCAGGTTTGATGGTCGCTGTCGGACGTGAATCCTGGACTCGTGATTCCTGCACTGCGGGGCCCGACGCCATTGGAACTTCACGAGACAATTGCTGAGCCGGAGCTGAGCCTTGGTCGGCGCCCGTGATTGCTGCCGCAGCCGAATGATCGATCATCAACGTTCCTTGATAATCAACGGCGGAACGAGGTGAGGCGAACGCCGGTGGCATCTGTTGCGGTGCGGGCTTCATCTGACTGACCACTTGCTTTGCAGCCGGGGCGGCGGGCATACCAAATGCTGACGATGGTCCTGCCGATGCAGCGGAACCGCCGATGGTATGTTGGCCGATCGTGCCCATGAAGGTCCCCGTACTCACGGGTGCGGACGGTGCTGTGGCCACACCAGCCGGCGCACCCGAGTCGGTCCCACTGGGCACCGCGGGCGATTGCTTTGCAACAGTCGCTGGATTCGCTGCTGGCAAAGCGGCGGATACGACATCGGCTTTTTTTGCAGGGACAACTTCCGAGGATCGGGCGAACTGACGAATTGAAACCCGGCTGGACGGTCGGCTTCGAAGACGCCCCATCAAGTCGCTCAACGAACTCGCACCCGTACAGAACAAATACAACGCGTCCGAGGTCAAGTACCATTTCAATGCATGTGAGACACCGTTGTCGCCAGGTACTCCGTGGATCAAAAGCGGTGAATCCAACGCTTCCATCAGCCCCCGCTCGTCATCTCCATCGGACGACCCCAGCACCATAAAAATCGGATAGTCACGGGCAGCGATCCCCTTTGCCTCCAATGCCGCCATTCCGGCTTCCCAGGCGCGATCGATGTCGGGGAACTCACCTTCGATCACTCGATTCCAACGCTTGATCCCGTAGTAGAGAACCACCGGAATAAGCGTGACTAACAGAATCTCGGCGATCGCATGAAACGCACGAATGCTATGCGCGACGCGCACACTGTCCGCACCGAACAGGCGAATCACCCAAACAATAGCCAACAATGTCCACAGCACGACGGACGTGAACAACGCGGCTTTCCCGGCGATCGTTTTCGGAAACAGCCAACTTAAAAATCGTCGCTTCTTTGGCGGCGTTTTCGTCTCGGTTTCGGTTGCAGCTTCGTCCGACATATCGATTGTTTTTCTGGTTTCGGGACAGCTTTAGCCGATTAAAAAGGTCAACGCCAAGAGGCCGCACAAAAGCGTCGCAAGCAGCCATGGCCACACCATCTGTCCGCGCGACCACAGTGGCAGAGCCGTCTCTATTTCTCGATCGCTTTCTTGACCAGCCGTTGCCTCGTTCCAACGTTGCCTTGCTTGACCGACGACACTCGCATACTCACTTGCCCACCCCGGGAGTTCAGCTGGCAAGCCGTGGCGGTCAATTAACATTCGGTTCAAATGCGGGTCCCGGTACAGTCCCCGAAAGCCCAGCATCACACAGACGTAAATCAGTTGCAGCGCGTCATCAAAACCGGAGTTCAGTGCTTGGTTTGCGTTGACATAGTACAAGTCATTGCAACGTCGAGATTTGAACAGACTCCATTCCAACACGTTGTCTCGCCACCAGTCCTGTCCTGACCACAGATGTGCATCGATCAACATTTCGTCAATCCAGCTTGCCAAGGCGTACTTCGCCAGGCCCCAGTCGTCTGAAACACCGTCAAGTCGCTTGTCAGCTTGCTGGAATAAACCTTCAAGCGTCCGCTTCTCTTCTGCCGGCGAGATTTCCGAACCGCCATCGATTCGCTGCATGAGCGAAAACGCATGGATCAAAATCGGATCGACAGCGTCGGCAAAACGAGGGGTCATGGAAAGGCTGCAAAATCAGTTCGGGGGAGGAGCGACTGGCGGAGCAATCAACGTTAGCTGCGGACCGCAAACAAGGCAAAGCGAAGCCGAGCGCGGTTGCCGTCCGGCAAAACCACATCCAGGTGCCTCGCTCCCGTTAGTTCGTCAAAGTTCCGCACACGCATCGCGATCGTTTGCGTCCGCCGAATCTCTGCCCAAGCCGGCGACTCGTAATCGTCTTGCGAGACTTTGTAGTACGTCCAGTATTGACGCGAAGGCAGATCTGGAATCGTCGTGTTGACGATCTCACGTTTCAGGCCACTTTGACGAATGTGAAAATAGTTCTCGACTTGTTCCGCACTGGCGAACACCCAATACCACTCCGGCGAGTGTTCGAGAAGTTCCAGCATCGTCGATTCACTCGCACCGCCACGTTCGACGCCCAAATACCATTCCCATCCTGGATCGAACCATTCCGGTCCCAGCTTGGCAACCATTGTCGATCCGTGACCGTCAAAGTTCGCTCGCAAGTACTCGTCAAACTGAGTGGCATAGATGATGCCCAAGATCTTTTCGCGGATGTCTGCGAAGATAAACCCGAGATTGTCGTGGTCATAGGGCTCGACATCGATCGCGCGACGCTGTGGACCAAAGATCGACAACCGCCCCAGGATCCGCGCAAGTTCGCTGTAGGCGTCGAATGGATGAACGCCTTGTGCCGGTGCCATCACATCAAGAGTGCAGTACGCTTCATTTAAGCGATCCAGCATGCTGACCCGGCCTGAGTCAGCCGGCTCTAAACTGTGTCGCCCCACACTCAATTGACGAACCGGTTCGCTAAGCACGTCCATATTGCCGCTCAACACATCGCGAATGCCCTGTAGGTAATGGCGACGCAAAAACGGCCAAGACTGTGTCGACAGGATCGGCGGAATGTACTGCTCGTCAATCACTGGCTGGACGTCTCGATCACTCGCGCTTCGCACCCGAGCGACAGGAATGACTTCGTAGCCAGACGTTTCTTCACCGACCAGCAACCGTAGATTCAATTTGCGAAACTCGATCGGCTGACCATTCGCTTGGCCATTCTCGTCAGCGATTTGTGATTGGACACGCGAATAGCGAGTGAAATCACTGCCGCCGTTTTGCCCGACGTTGCTTCCGCCAAGATTCAACTTTGGCACGCCAACGTAAATCATTAGCGTATTGTCACCGTCAGCATCAGCCTGGCTATCAAACGCTTGCTTCAGATCGATTTCTAACTCTTGCCCATTTTCCAATCGAACAAGAGTCCCATCGTGAAGCCGCGCGTCAAGCTCTTCAACGCGGAACCGACCACTCGCCAAAGCGTCTTTGCTGTAGCTAAACGCCCGCAATCCATAGTTGTACGGATGGTCCCAACTTTCAGACGTGTGGCAGACCTCCATCCAATGCCGATCTGCGGCTTGGAAGTGCTGCGGACGGACGAACAGTCCTTGATACCAATGAACGGGTGGATTTCTCATTCGCCCCGTAGGCCTCGAACAAGCTGGTGGTGCCGGGAAGGGAGGGTTGGGTATTGCCAAATTGACGAACTGCGCTAATCACAAGCCTGTCACGGCGATCTGGGAGGACCTGGCAAGCTGTGCAGATTCGGCAATGCAACGAAATCTTCTTTCGGCACTGCGGCCGTCTATCCCCTGACCCTCAGGGGTATTCCGTGCACATTTCGCCGCTCAGGTACCCGATAACCGAACGAACTTGCCCAGAAATCATGACCGATACCCCAAGATTGACCGATACAACGATCAAGGTTGATAGGTTGCACCCGGGTACCGCCGACTACGCACTCGTTGTTTCAGAGAATCTGTGTCCTCGCGTCGAAAACGTTCCCTTCGCTTAGCCTTGTTCACCTTAGTGACCGGCTTCTCGCTCGTGGCACGCCCGCAGCAGGCTCTTGCACAAGCGGACGATTTGATTCCCACAATCGATGCGGCCGACACGACACCTTCATGGCTCCGCTCAACACCGGGCATCGGATCAGACCGACCACGACTGGTCTTCCAGCCTGCGGTCCCGTCCCACGATGCATCCGGGTTGCCGATCCTGCACCCGCAAGTTCAAGTCGCAGAAGCTGACGACAACTTCGTCGTACCCTCGCTGTCATCGGATAGCGAAATCGAACTCTACAAACAGACATCTGCTCCGGTCGAATTCGAAGACGGTCGAGTCGATCTCGAACTGCTTTCCGAAGCACCGGAGTCCTGGGCAAGTGACTCGATTCACGACGCGGCACCGTCGCTAACCAAGCAACGACGCACACCGTTCCGCAATGCATTCGACCGACTTCGCACCAAACTCGCCATCGCTAGGTGCCGCGACTTTGGCGTCGGCGTCGAGCGACTGCCTTTTGCGATGCATGAAATGGATTCCGCACGCCCATCGAACAATGTGCGATTTCGATTCGAAGCAGGCTACAACTGGGAATACCCAGACCGCGCTGAATTCTTTTGGTCGCGAATGGGCAGCAAAGGACCGCCGCTGACCTACCCGGTTGAAAGCTCGGTGGATTACCAGGACTTGCGTGTCGCCATCGAACTTGGCGGCGCAAAGTTTTCGGCAACAACTGAACTGCCGCTACGCTTCATCAATCCGACAGAACTGAGCAATACCGGCAGCCTGGGCGACATGGCGCTCACGACCAAAACAGTCATGCTCGATGGCGAATCTCTGCTTCTCACCCAAGTTTTTCGCACCCAACTAGCAACTGGCACCGCGAAATCGGGACGTGGCAACGGCCACGTCTCAATGGAGCCCGGGTTCGTTGCCGCATACCGCTACAGCAAACGAACGCTGCTACAAAGTGAACTTAAACTCTGGTTCCCGGTCGGAGGCGAGCCAAGCTTTTCTGGCCCTGTCCTTCGATACGGCTTTGGTGTTGGCCATGTCCTCTACGACAGCGATACCTTTTCCGTGATCCCAACCTTCGAAATGGTTGGCTGGTCTGTCCTCAACGCCCAAAAAACTGGATCACTCGGCCAAGCGATCACCGTTGACGGGGAAAACATCATCAACCTCTTCCCCGGCATTCGAATTGTCCGCGACTCGGGCGGTGAATACGGCCTGTTCGAATTGGGAATTGGCGGTGGCACAACGGTCACAACCAGCCACTGGTACGAAAACATGATCCGAATGGACCTGCGTTGGTCCTTCTAAAGCCGCACAGTAGATCCCAAGTGCGGTTAGCGGCATGTCGATTTCAGAACGCCCCGCTCACTATCCCGCCGACTGCTCCGCAAAAGCTGCGATAGCAAACGCTACTTCGGCGGAGCGAAAGGCGACACCCGAAAGTGAACAGCCTATTAGCGTCCGCTGACCACATCAACTGGGATCAGGCCATCATTGGCGGGCACCGGGATCTCGACGGCACCATGCGGCATCGTCCAGGCCCCCTCAACGTCCGTCGCCTTCTTTGAGAGTCTAAACGCAATCGACTCAGTCGACGCGTCACCTGACACCCAAAACGTATGGACGGCGATTCCGAGTTTGGAATCATATCGCCGCTCAATGGACACTGGAGATACAGCGGAGTCGCCTGGCAGCTCTACCTTGACTGCACTGACATCCATGCCAGACGCACCGAAGATCAGAACGCAACGAACACCCTGGAGTTCAAACGTCTGATCAGTATCAACCAGACGCATCTCAAGGCGAATGTCCTCGCCAAACAACTGTGGCTGCTTCTGACGATCCACGAACGGCACCTCGATTGACGGCCGAGCCTTCGCAGGACGCCCGCCATCTTCAACCTCTGGCGAATTCAACTGAAGCCCGGAGCCTGCTCGGCGATCGGCCTGCGTACGCTGACTCACCCAAGCGTTGATCTTTGCAGAATTCGCCGCCGGCGGCCAATCATTGGCTTGGAACATCATTACAGGAACCGACACATTGCTTTTAAAAACACGATCGTTGAAAACGTATGCGTCACCGACGGATTTGCCGTCGCGATTAGTCGGCTGAACTTCAAACCAATAGCCATCAGGCCGCGACGTTGGTTTCCACAGACCGGCAGTGTGGCTCGACTTCCGTTGCAACGAAACCATGAAAGAGACTGCCGATCGCTGCCGCCGGGGTTGATGCAAACGCAACACCAAGTCGGCGCCCACACCATTTCGCTCGACAAGCTCGACTTGCTCCACCACGTTTTGATCAAACGGATACGAACAAAGCTCGCCAAGTTGGTTCTCCAGATAAAGCTGAATCGATTCACCACCCTCGAGAAGCAACCCTTCACTCGCCGCCGGAAAGCTTGGATCTGAATCAACCTTCACTCGATATTCTTCAGCTCCGCCCTCAGCAACCTGAACCTGAACGGACTGGCCTACAGGGACTCGAAATTCCGGCATCTCCGAACTTGATTGACTTGCGATCGAATAGCTACGCCGACGCAGCAGTTCTGCAAGCGTTTGCTTTAAATTTGTCGAACTATCGAGTACATGGAACTGCCCACCGGTTGCGTGACTGAGCTGCTCAAATTCAGCAGCGGCTCCTGCATCACGCTTTGCATCAAAACCGAGCCCGAGGATGTGAATCGGAACGCGGCGTGAACTCCATGCGGAATGCACATCCGCTTGCGACGTTGGCAAATTCGAAACATCGCCCGGCGGCGTATATTGATAGTTTTCGCCATCGGTAATCACGACGATGTGCGAATCACCACTAGTGCCCCCTTCGCTAAACTCACCCAGCGCCTGCTCCACGGCAAGATACAGCGGGGATTGGCCCCATCCATTCAGCTGGCCGAGCCTTTCTGATATTGCCGCGGTAGCGACAAGGTCAAGATGCGAAAGCGACTGAAAGACTTCAACATCTCGGCTCGGAAGAATTGAATCCGGCACCAGTCCGAAGAGATCGGGACGAGTCACAATGCGAAGCGGCGGCGTTGTACTCCACCCAACACGATGCCCAAACGCTCGCACACTTGTTCGCGAGTCGCCGCGTTCGGCAAGATCCAACAGCATGGAGGATAACGCGTCTTTTGCGACATCAATTTTCGAATCGCTAGCGCCCGCCAACTTCTCAGACATACTCGCCGACCCATCGATCACAAATGCGACTGAGATGCCTGCCGATTGCGCATTGACCGTGACCTCGCTGACCGTTGAATGTTGCGGCTTGACCTCCACTGCAACTCCACCAACACGCTGCACTTTTACCGGGGCAGCAAACTCGTGCCCCCGAACGACTGCCCGTACCGCAAGCAAGCTCAACTGCGGACTTGAATCCGGCTTCATTGAGAGCTCGAAATTCGATCCCGACGTCCCAAGCTGGTACCAATCCTGGGGAACGATTTCAGCCACGTCGACAGCGCTTCCACTTCGGAAAACCTTCACTGCGGCCAATGCGTCCGCGATCTCATTCGGCACAGCGTCCGCCGATGACAACATGACTTCGCTTCGAATCAAGTCACGGTCATCAATCTGAATCCCCGGGGACGCCTTCGTCGCCAAAGCTCCGGGGACCAGCGTTGACAACTGAGAAGAACGTGAGCGAACAACGCTGACCTCCTGATCTGCAACGTCCAACCATCGCTGCTTCTCCTGATCGCCCAGTCCTAACGTCGACGTCGCAACTAACAGTGGAACCGTATCGCAGCAAGCGTCACTCGCGGTTGCGAAAAAAGCCTTGTCCGTGCCCGCAGGTCCCCAGCAATCATCCAACGCTCGACTCGCCAGGGCGATCAACAGAAACTGCGAATCGACAGCGCGAAGCTCTACCAGACATGCAGAAGTCCCTTTCGGCATCCACAGCGACGCGGCATTCCTGAAACGCAACGTGGCTGCGAAACAATCAGCACGAAACTTCGATAGTTTATCCTTCTCGACTGCTTGGACGACCGACTCTCGCACAGCATCTACAAACCGCCCGACCGATGTCTGCTCCGCGGTCGCAACCTTCGCATCGCTATTTGAGGGGAGTGCCAGGATCTCATCGAGCGGATGACCAACCCACTTCGCCTGAATCGCCGCGTAGTCACTTGCAGCAAGGACCGACGCACCCGCTTCGCCGTCACCGGATTTGACCTTGCTCGTCGCCAATTCCGTCACGAGCTGACGCCGACGCGCTCGTAGCGCTGTCCGATCACTTACCGACAAACTAGGAATCGACAGCAAAGCATGCATTCGATCAACGGCAAGTGCATCACCCGAGTCAGCATGCTGAGCAACCAAGCCAACTGCTTCAGTCACTTGATTCCGCAAGACATCATACGATCGGCTTAGACGCTCGAACCGTCCGACAATCTGGCTATCAAGCGTTTGGGATGAGTCGCGATTCCCGATCAGCTCCGCCAATTCGGTCGATTCCTTCATCGCGTCAATCGCCTGGCTGATTGCCTGTTGGTCAGTTTCCGCAAACCGTGCATGCCGCAGAGGATTGCTCAACCATGCTGCCAACGTCGGGACAACGGATCCGATTTCGTCACAAAGTATCTGAAACTTCGCAAGCCGCTGACTCTCTTTACCAAGCTCGTCGAGCTTGCCAGCGAGCACATCTTGATGCGTGGATAAATCGCCACTGTCGATCGAGAAGGTCTTGTCTTCGACCTGCCGCCGAATCACATCGACGTCCCGAAGCGCATCTAGCAGCCGGTGATGTAATCGATGATCAACCCCGCCTTCACAAACACGCGGAACACACCAACGATCGACCTGACGGTGCAATTCGAGTGTTCTCGCGGTGGCAACGCCGCGCCCCCAAAACATCGGTGTCTGATACCGACTCAACATCCGCGCATACGCAACAGACGAATAATCACTCGGCGAAAGCTTGCCGAACGATTCGATTGCCGCGTGAAGCGACACCGGACCAGGCTGATTCGTGAATAAATCCAGTGCATCATCGATGACGCGAAGACGATCCGGCGTCTCACTGCCGAAATACCGCGCCGCCGCAAGCGAAGGCAAACGAACCGAAGAAGGCAGCGTCTGTACCGTCCCGTCAATCAGCGAACTGTGATGAAAACAATCCTGGTTGGTCGCCGCAAGCTGCTGTCGCTGCGCGATCGATTCAAAGCGTCCTTCCAGATCGGATTCGACTGTTTTTGCCAAGGCAGCATAACCTGCCCCCGATACGCTGAGCTGTTCCAACCAAATCAACTGCTGTTCCAACCGACCGAATGCGACCGGCTCCGATTGATAGGCCGCTTGGTTGCGAAGTGAATCCATCGATTTCCACAGCGCGTCCAGCTTCGTATCCGCAATGCTCGGCGCTACAGGTTCGACAGTCTGTCCTTTCGCCACGACATTCTCAAACGCGCGGTCAGAGAGCGATCTCAACAACGGAAAGCTGACTTGCGGATTTGCCGTTACCAAAGTTGGCGTTTGCAGCGACGAGCAGTTTTGCCGCGACCAGCTTGGAACTTCGCTCGCTAAATACTGCTCCAGCTCGACAAGATCGACCCATCCATCGTGATTGCGATCGGCCGCACCTGCAATCGCCAAGTGGAAGTAGTGCCCAAAGACCGACGCCCGCAAAACAGACGATCGCCGCGAGAACTCGTCATCCTTCGAGCTGAACATGACAGCGACGTTCTGCCCGATGTCGCCCGAATCGAAGCGTTTGCGAATTTGGTCTGTCGCGACGGAGACAAAGTGATTTGCCTTCAGCCCTAGACTCCAATTCACTTGCATGTGATTGCAATCCAAGATCAACAACGTCTCACGCTGTAGCTTTTGTCTCGACAGACGATCCAACACCTCTTCAAAGGGAACCCAGGTCGATCGATCGGTGGACGACGCGTCGGACGGCACAAGATAGGCTTGTTCGCCATCACTGATCCCGTGCAAGTTCACCCAGAGGATCAAGGGCTGATCAACCCACTGCATATTTGCGTGAGCCACAGATTGATCCAGCCTAGACAGGAGCTCAGTCGCACCTTGAATTGCACTGTCTTCGCCATCGAGCGAGATCGTCTGCCGATCAAGCCCTTTTAATCGCGCGATGTCCTCCGCAGCCCAACCGACCGGCGCAAGCGGCACTGAATAGGGCGCCGCCGTGAACACCAACAGCGGCGTTCGCTTGGGCGCCAGTGTCAGCAGCCACACCAAAGCAACAAACAAAAGGCTCGACAGAACAATCAAAACCGGCCAAAAGTGACGGGCAAGCCACAATCGAATCGCTGCAACTCGATGGGTGCGTTTCGCGCTTTCGCCCTGCCATTGATGCTGCGAGGACAACTCGGAAGTAGACATTGAACGTGAAGCCTATTGGGGCATTACAAAGCCGACCGGTTTTGCCTGAATCGTCCCTGGAAAGCCTTGCCGACCGAGATCCGATTCCTGGTGGCCGAGACCTGATCCAATCGCATCCCTTGTGATCCCAGGACCTTGGCTCAAAGCATCTCGCCCAACCGCTTGTTCCAACGAGGCGACCTGAGCGGAAAGACCTTGTGCGACGACCTCTAAGTCCACGCCTTCCTCTCGTTCGATCACACTTGAAAGCGATGCGTCCGCCGGTTCAGCACTACCATCGATCAACAATTGCTCCCCGGGACCTTCAATTGGAACGCCATTTTCCATTTCCGAGGGAACGCCTCCACACTTGCAAATCACCAACCGAGCATTCCTACGAATCCGTGCGGACGACTCAACAAAACAGCCGGCGTCATCTCGATCGTATGCAACCTGATACAACTTTTTGAGCAGCTTCGGTGTGCAACAGCTGTTCTCTTTGCAACTTTGACAACAGCCGCCGACCGAGCTCTGTAAGCCGCGCACCACTTCGTATCGAATCTGTTCGCTGCAATCTTCGAGCGCAGCCAACAAAGCATCTTCGGTGTCCGGGTAACATTCGCCGCACCCTTGGCTAGCGAGATAGCGAATCGCCTTCGCCTTTTGCGGTGCTTTATCTGCTTCAACCTTTGCCTTCGCTGCCGCTTGCACCGCAGGGCTAGCCCCTGGTTCCATATTGGCCGGATCGGTAATGGACTTGATCGGCGGTTTCGGCTCGAGCCCCGGGAACCGACTCCCCAGTCGGTTGCGAACACACAATGTCGCTTTCTGCGCCCCGCCGAACACAAGGTCCAATCCCAAAAACTGCGGAAGCGTGACGGGAGGTGGTGACGGAGCAGCGACCGCAACGATCGTCGCACCACCAGCCTGCGCGCTGGCGGGAGCCGGTGCGGGTGCAGCCGACGGGACGGTTGCACAACCGATCGTCGAAAGCCCTCCGACAAGAAGCATTAATTTCGAAAGGTGATCGCGGCGCAGGATCATTCGTCTCGTTGCATTCAGCCTTGGATGTTCACAATTCCGCCGCAATACTGTTGGCGGTCGAGCTGCACATCATGCCGTATCGGTCGAATCGATCATCGCGTTTAAAAGAACCGACGAAACACTGCCGGACGCACCAATTGTAACCCCTCCCACGGCAAACGCTTTGCCAGCAACTCGCCCTCTGTTTGCTATCATGGAAGATCAACATCGAGTCGTTTACGAGCGCCGCCCTCTTTGATCGAGACTTTCTTTTCGATCAAGTGGACTTGGTTTCGTACGACGCCGCGGAACATCACCGTATGTTCGCCCGGCTTCAAGCCTTTCAATTGATAGTCACCCTTCGGCGAAGTTCGCACAACAATTGGTGCACTGCCTTTGGCGGAATCCTGTGCCCCCGCGACCGCAGCCTGAGCCGCTGGCATCAGCGTGACTTCTGCGTTTGCAAGCGGAAGTTCCCGATAGCGGACCAAGCCGAACAGATCGCCCAGGCTTGCCTTCGCAGCTGCTTCGGGCGCACTCGGCGATTGAACCGTCAATTGAAATGGAATGGGCTCACTGACATTGCCCACTGCGTCTTGCGCGCGAACGAGCAACGTTTGCGGTCCTCTATCAGCCGGCAATTTCAAATCAACCGACCATTTTCGCAACGATTGCCGCACAGCGGTGAAGACGGCGTCGCCTTTGGGAAACGCTCCGGAACCATCTTGATCGAAACCAGCCTCGATGCGTTGAATTCCAGCACCTTGATCGATCCCCCAAATAGTAACCGTTCCGACTTTTCCGGCAACAAATCCGGTTGCCCCGGTGGAAGCTTCGATCGGGCCGAGCACCGGCGGGCTGGCATCAACATAGAGCGACAATGGTTTGAACGAATGCGATCTCGAATCGATCGTCATTGCGGCCGCTATGTCCAGCGAGAGATTCTCCAGCCTTGCCGAAGGCAACTCGATTTGGAAATCGGATGCCTTGACATCCAATAGGATCCTTCCATCGTTCGATGCCTTGAGCAGGCCGATCTTGACTTGGCGATCGGTCGTTAGCATCTGCGCCGTTTCTTCGTCCGGTTTGCCATCATGATTCAAATCGAATCCGATCACGATGTCATCGGTATTCGATTCAAAAGTCCCGTGCGGTGCATTGACAACAGCGGTGACTGACATCGTCTTACTTGCCGGTACGATGCCGCTCGGTGCATTTGCATGCAGCCTCAATTCGACTAGCGTCGTCTGTTCTGTGATCAATCCATTGGGTTCGCAGAGCACGTCGAAAACAAATGCACGTGGATACCCGTCAACATTCACGTTTAAACGGACTGGATCTTTGGGAGGATTGGGTAAGTCGATAAACAGTCGATCGCGTAAACGGCTTTTTGACAAAATGCCACTCAGTTTCCCGCGTACCTGTCCTTCGACACCTTCCAAGTCACAGCTCACCTCGACGGGGCCTCCCTCTGGAAGCAGACGTGACTCCAACGCGGCAATGTCGATCACAATTTGTCGCCGACTTCCGTCATAGCGAACACTTGCGTCGATGTAGCGACGTGGCCGCTGAAGCGCAATGCGAATCGGACGATAAGTGGTCCGTCCCGATTGAACATCTCGAATCGCTGCGATCATTCCGTGCTGCAACAGTTCTTGCGTGGGGGCATGCTCCGACTTTGCATCGGCTGCCGCTGCCTCTTTTGGCGTTTCCTGCGTTGTTGCACCTGCCCCAGCGAAGACGGTTTCACCGGACGACGCCACTTCATAGGTTGCCGTGAAAAGAGGTTTCCCCATCAAGTCACGCACTCGATCGATCCAATCGGAGCTTTCGAGGGACCCAAGGCTTGCGTAACACGTTAAGTCGACTTTCCGAGCCTCCGCTGATTGCCCCGTCAAACCGAAGTGAGCGTCTTGTTGTCGATTGGGAAAGGGAGTCAGTTGCAAACCGCCGAACGCCGATTCGATTTGCGCACCACCTTGCTGTACAGCTAACTCGGCGACGGGCAACTCCACACAGGCAGCTTGCCGGTTCAAGAGCAATGTGGGATCCAATTGCGATTTCGTAGCCGCACCTGCGGCAAATAAATCGAATACGATTTCGGTCGTTCCAATCGCTCGACCAACACGGTTCACCCCGACCGCCACGATCCTTTGACCGCGAGCTGGAATCGTAAAACATGCCGATGATTGCGTCCCAAATTCCGTCAAACGGTTTTCCCACTCGATCGCGTACTTGCCAGTCGTGGTTTGATCGCAGTGAGTCTCTTCAAGTTCGAGATCAATCAACTGCCTAGCGAATCCGATTGCCAAGACAGTTTCCAATGGTTGATCACCAGGATTGCTCAGTACCAGCTCTATCTGTTTCCGTCCCTCATACTGCAAGTCAACGCTTTCTGGGACTGACACATCGGGCAAAGCCACAATCTCTTTGACGAGCAGCTCTGCGGGCGATGCTGCATCTCTCTGATCTGCCAACATGGAAAACGTTTCACGTTGCCAATCACGACGCCGCTGCCAAAGCATGCTGGACTTGATTCGCTCAGGCATCGCGACAGAACTTTGATCGAGCCGCGGAAAACGCCACCCATCCCGCGGATCCAGCAACTGCATCAATAGCAGCTTCAAATTCGCTTCGCTCGATCGCGTCGATTGGCCCGAAAGGCTATCTACGATTTCGAGAGAGAACTCAACTGAATTTCGCTCGAGAGCGGACACGATTTCATTGCGACGTGATTCCTGAAGACCACTTTCAGCAAGTAATCGAAGATCGCACTGCATCGTTTCGACAAGACGAAGTAAATCGCTGGAAACATCACTGGTCACGACAGATTTTACGATGGCGACATAATCAACGTACAGAGTGGCAGCCTGCAGTAACACGTCCGGCTCGAAAGTCGCTTCGTCCTTCGGTGTGATCGCTTGCCGGATTTCCAGATTTGCCAGTTCATATTTTCGCAGCTCTGAACGCGAAACCTTCTGAATCAACGCGTACAACTGCGATCGAGTTCCCGATGACAAATACGGAGATCGCAAGAGCGTGGCGGCATCTCCGGCGGCTTCGGCGGTCTCAGGACTTTCAAGGATGCGATCCGCCATTGATTGACCGAACAGCTGCTGCACGCGATCGAGCTGTGTAGCGACCAAATTCATCTCTGACTGAACTTGTTTGGAATCGACGTTTCCGAGATTTCCAATCGTTGCCCCAAGTTTATGATTCGCGTCAATCAGGTCCTTCAATGCGAGATAGGATTCGCTACGCGTTGGGGGTGAACTCAGCTGCGAAAACTGATGAAGGTAGAAACCCAATCGACGAATCGACTTGTAGAAAGCTTGCTGAGCATGCCAAGCCAATTGATACCGGTCCATCGCTTCGGCGTATCGTTGCCGTGCTGAAGCAAACAGTTTTTCCGCTCGGGAATCCCAATGCTCGTTATTCCGTGTCCGCAACAGTTCCGTCGCAAACAGCCGTTCCGCGTCGGCTTGCTCGATTGATTGGCGACACCAGCTTCCAAACTTTAGGTCGAGAGCTGCGGCCCGTTCCCCATCAAAACATGCCAACGCAGCGGCTTGCACCATGCTCCAGGACAAGTCAGTGTCAGCCAACAGTTGTTGTAACAGCTGAAACTCTTTTCGTTGCTCGTACTCTGTTTTCCAATTTGCCTTGACCCACTTGTCGACCGCCTTCCGATCTGTTTGCTCAAGCGCCTCGTACAAAGCCTGCAAATTAGCCGTCGACGATTTGCCGAGCAAATTGTCAATCTGTAAGGCCAACTCAACCGAACGGGGCGAAATGCGTTCGAGATCGGACCGCACGGCCAACGACAGCGGTGGGTTGATAACCGTCTCCGCAAGCTTTGTTTGATCGATCGGATTTGGCTCCGCCGACTTGGCCTTGGCAAGGAATTCATTGAAGAATTTAACAGCACTCGATTGCTGATCAATTGATCCACGCATCAATTGCGTTTCAGCTAGAAGTAGTTCTCGTTCAAGCTGTTTCAAAAGATGTGGACGTTCAATCAGCCGATGATCGGGCGAACTGATCGATGTCATCGCATCCCATGCAGACGCCAAAAGCAATTGCTTCGCCCGTTCATCGAGCGTTTTCTGCTCTGCAATGACTTGGCCAGCAGCCGTGTTTGTTTCTGTCTGCTTTTGCGTTGCAACAGATTTTATGGGAACAGCCCGAACGTCGGCCGTGGACCATGGCTGAGATTGCGACGACGCGGAAATCCCACAGATCACCGGATTGCGTGCTTTGTTAAGTTCACCACCGCCCCAAAAGAGCTGCGGCGACTGGGTTTGTTGTTGACCAGACGCAAACTCCACCCACTTCTTCACATTCGCCGTCGTAAACGTTGTCCATTCGGAAAGTGACAACTGCTGATCACCATTGACGTCTGCGACGGCATGGGTTGCCCCCGCCAAGAACATTCCAAACACGCTGCGTTGTGGGCCATCTTCGACGTGCGAACCTTCTTGTGGTCCGTGAGAACAATAGACCCAAAGATTTGGATCGTTCAACGACTGGACCGCATTTCGAAGCTGTTCGATGAATCGATTCTCGATGATTCCCAGACGCGGATCGGAAGCGATCGCCCCATCAAAAATCACGACGATCTTCGTGCCCGCCTTCGATCGTTGAATTTGTTGTAAAACGTCATCGATTGCCCAGCGGCCAATACTTGGCTTGCGAACCTCAAAATCGCTCAGCAAGAGAGCTGGTCCATCTTCGCCACTGACGCCGTGTACGGCCAGACACATGACCAGCGTATCAGTCGGCCGAAACTGGGCCTTCTCCAATCGCTCACCAAGGTCTTCCACCGCGTTCGTCGACTTCCACATCGGAGTCCAATCCGAGGTGCTCCAGTTCTCGTTCGTCGCAAGAGCGTCAAAGTCTTGCTGAGCATACGGAACAATGGGCACATCACTCAAACCAAGATTGTCAGCACGGATCGTGATCAAATGGGTTTGAGCGGCAAAGAACGGACGCAACACCAACCAGGCAAACGCCCCCAGCATGGTGAGGACACCTAATGCGATGGCGACTCGCCCCAAGTCACGACTGACCTTTGCTCGGCCGCGTTTAGGCGCATGCTGTTGCCAAGTAGATTGTGATGGTGAGGTTTGGTGCATCGATCGGCGATGTTTACAGACAACGACACCCGGCAGAAAAATAGCTGAGTGTCGCGCTGATATCACGAGGGAGGTGGCAGTACGCCCTTTCGTCTTCGTCGATGAATGACAACGTCAGCTTGGATTTGAATGTAGATCCATTACTTAGGCAATTTGCACGGGCTGACTTTAAGTTTTGTAGCAGTCGTGCGCTGTACCGTCGAATCCGGCAACTCTTGGTCACCGATCAACTCTCGGCAATCCCCCCGAGGGATCGGTAACCAAAACACGCCATAGGTTCAACTGAAACTCGCACATTTGACTGAAGAATTACCAACTTCTTGCCGGACCTCTCGTGGGGTAACCACTACAGGCAGCACAGACGGTCTAGCCGATCCGGCACCCCACCGAGCCCCCAAAGTCTTCGTGCCAGATCGATGCGTATACACAGGGAGTGTTTTACAGTTCCGAAGACCCTAGTTACGAGTTTCCGTCGACCAACTTGATCTCGAAGAAGACATCTTGATCGGTTTCACGCCGGAAACGATTCCACCGTTCGGTAACTTCGAACAGCAACACTAGCGATTTGCAAATGGATCTCTCGGATCTCGATTCATTACTTCAACCTCTAACCGACGACGAGCCCTGCGGCCCGGACTTGGAGTATGACCCTGAATTTGGCGAAATGGATCGCGCCGCGCAGGGCAAACCCGAGCAGCAGTACGGCGACACGATCGTCGCGGCGGAAGAGCCGGAGTGGAAGGAAGTTAAGAAGCTCGCCGAGTCGCTGCTGTCACGAACCAAAGACATGCGCGTCGTCGTTTTCCTGGCACGCGCCAGCTTAAATCAACAAGGCTTCGTGGCGTTTGAACAATGCCTTCGTTTGCTTCGTGGATATATCGAAAACTTCTGGGATAGCGTTCATCCCGAACTGGATGCCGACGACGACAACGATCCGACCTACCGAACAAACACACTCGTCACACTTTGCGATGACGACACGATGCTGCGAGAACTTCGCGAAGCACCGATTGTGTCATCGCGTGCCGTCGGTCGGTTCAGTTTACGTGACATCGAGAAATCGACCGAACCTACCGAGAAGCCCGTCGTCGTGAAAACCGACGATGAAGACGATTGGTCGAGTTCAAAAGCAGAGGAACCTGCGGAAACAGCCAAAGGGCCAACTCCGGCAACCATCGATGCGGCGTTCACAGATGCCGACATCGAAGACGTACAAGCCACCGAAGAAGCCACGCGACTAGCCGCAGAACACCTTGCCGAAATCGAAAAGCAAGTGACCGAGAAAGTCGGGGTGAACTTCGCAGTCAGCCTCGCGCCGGCTCGCAATCTTTTGACCGAGATGAACGGCATCATCACCAAACAGTTGCGACGACGCGGCGTCGGTGTTGAAGAAGTTTCTGCGGCAAGCTCCGATGCAACGGATGTCGATGCTGTTGTCGCTGATGGCGGACCCGACAACAACGGCACCGCAGTGACACAAATTGTCAGCCAAGCCGGATACGTTGGCGGAAAAATCGCAACTCGCCAACAAGCAGTCAAGGCGCTAGAAGATGTGTGCGATTACTACGAACTGAACGAGCCATCAAGTCCGTTGCCGCTCTTGATTCGACGCGCACAGCGACTTTCTTCGGCAAGCTTTCTTGACATCCTTCGCGATGTCGCCCCCGACGCCGTCGCCCAAGCCGAGGCGCTTAGCGGTGCGGTGGCGTCCAACGGTTCGTCAACCGATTCGAGCTCCGACTCTGAATCTTCCAGCGACGACAGTTGGTAACCATTCACTTTCAAAAGTTCCGGCGTCTTACCAGCGCCGTTTACATTCCCGTAGGAGTCACTCATGGCTACAGGTAGCGCCCAGAAGTTTATCGCGAGGAATCGAGCTCCTCGGGTACAGATCGAATACGACGTTGAAGTTTACGGTGCAGAGAAAAAGGTCCAACTCCCATTCGTGATGGGTGTCTTGGCTGACCTATCCGGCAAACCGGAAGAACCGCTCGCCCCAGTCTCCGAGCGAAAGGCATTGGAAATCGATGTCGATAACTTTGACGACCGCCTGAAATCGATGAAACCACGCGTCGCGTTTCAAGTGCCCAACACACTGACGGGCGAAGGCAACATGGCGGTGGACTTGACGTTCGAAAGCATGGACGATTTTTCGCCCGCCGCGATCGCACGCAAAGTCGACTCGCTTAGCAAATTGCTACAAGCACGCGAACAACTTGCCAACCTGTTGACTTACATGGACGGAAAAGACGGCGCCGAGGCGCTGCTCAATAAAGTCCTGCAAGACCCCGCACTACTGCAGTCGCTCGGCTCGGCGCCGAATGCTGACGCGGATTCGGCCGAAACACCAGCTACCGAGGAGTAATCGAATCATGAGCACCGCAGACGCTTCCTCACAGAACGAAGCCCAAACCGTTACCGCGGACGAGTTTTCGTCACTCCTAGAAAAAGAGTTTCGCCCCAAGAGCGATCAGGCCAAAGAGGCGGTCGAAACCGCCGTCAAAACATTGGCCGAGCAAGCCTTGGCTCAAACGGCACTCATCTCCGATGACGCCCTCAAATCCATCGAAGCGATCATCGCACAGATCGATTCGAAATTGAGCGAACAGATCAACCTGATCTTGCACCACGACGACTATCAAAAGCTCGAAGGTGCTTGGCGCGGTCTGCATCACATGGTCAACAATACCGAGACCGATGAGATGCTAAAAATCCGTGTCATGAACGTCACCAAGAAAGAGTTGCACAAGACTCTGAAAAAGTTCAAAGGCACCGCTTGGGATCAAAGCCCGATCTTCAAGAAGATGTACGAAGAAGAGTACGGCCAATTCGGTGGCCAGCCCTATGGTTGCTTGGTCGGCGATTATCACTTCGATCACAGTCCACCAGACGTCGAACTGCTCAGCGAAATGGCAAAGGTCTCTGCCGCTTGCCACGCACCGTTTATCGCCGGTGTCGCACCGTCGGTCATGCAAATGGATAGCTGGCAAGAGCTGACCAACCCACGCGACCTCACAAAAATCTTCCAAACCCCCGAGTACGCTCCGTGGCGTTCGCTTCGTGAATCGGAAGATTCCAAGTACATCGGCTTGGCAATGCCGAAGTTCTTGGCTCGCTTGCCATACGGTGCTGCGACCGATCCGGTCGACGAATTCGCTTTCGAAGAAGACACCGAAGCGGCAAATAGCGAAAACTATTGCTGGGCCAATGCCGCTTACGCGATGGCTACGAATATCACCCGCTCGTTCAAGATGTACGGCTGGTGCTCGCGTATCCGCGGGATCGAATCGGGCGGTGCGGTCGAGAACCTGCCCTGCCACACGTTCCCCACAGACGATGGCGGCGTGGACATGAAGTGCCCGACGGAAATCGCGATCAGCGACCGTCGCGAAGCCGAACTCGCCAAAAACGGGTTCATGCCACTGATCCACAAAAAGAACTCGGACTTTGCAGCCTTCATCGGCGCCCAGTCGCTGCACGCACCAGCCGTGTACGACGACCCCGATGCAACGGCGAACGCAAACCTGAGTGCACGCTTGCCTTACTTGTTCGCAACTTGCCGATTCGCTCACTACTTGAAGTGCATCGTCCGCGACAAAATCGGCAGCTTCAAAGAACGCAAGGATATGCAAGCCTGGCTTCAAGACTGGATTAACCAGTACGTCGACGGAAACCCAGGAACTTCTAGCGAAGACACGAAAGCACGTAAGCCACTGGCTGCCGCCGAAGTTGTCGTCGAAGAAGTCGAAGGCAACCCCGGCTACTACACCAGCAAGTTCTTCCTGCGTCCACACTATCAATTGGAAGGTCTGTCGGTCTCACTCCGACTCGTCTCCAAGCTGCCTTCGGCGAAGGGTGGCGGTTGATCGCTCGATATCAACACGACTGCTAATTCTCGTCGCAAGGCTGAGGTCTTGCGGTTTTTTACTGAACCTCAAAACAAAATACACATAGGAATACGACCATGGCTGTTGATATGTTCTTGGACATCAAGGGAGAGATCGAAGGCGAATCCCAAGATGCAACTCACCAAAATGAAATTGACTTGCTCGCTTGGAGCTGGGGCATGTCACAAAGCGGCTCGTTTCACGTCGGTGGCGGTGGCGGAGCTGGCAAAGCAAACTTTCAAGACATCAGCGTGACCAAATGGATCGACAATTCGTCGCCCATCCTGATGATCTACTGTGCCAACGGAGATCACTTCCCAAGTGCAAAACTGACCGTCCGTAAGGCCGGCAAAAAGCCTTTGGAATACTTGGTCATCGACATGAAAGATGTTCTGATCACGAGCGTCTCGACTGGCGGTTCAGGTGGTGAAGATCGCTTGACCGAAAATGTCACACTGAACTTCCGCCAAGTCAAAGTGAGCTACAAGGCTCAGAAGAAAGACGGTAGCGGCGGCCCAGAGAAATTGTTCGCTTGGGACATCGCTGCAAATAAGCAACTGTAAGCGTTGCTAAAGTGAATTTGATGCCGGGTTTTCTGAGTGACATCCGACCCGGCCATGGAATCGCGATGATGTGGCATTCGCACCGCCACATCGTCGTCTTTTCCTCCGCCAACTCAGCCCCCTGATCAGTAACCGATCTCGCTGACTTGGCGGAGAAAAAGACGACCCAATTCTCTCTACAAACGATGACGATTTGAACCGAGAGCACGGGGGTGCTCCGCGAGTCAGCATTGCGAACTCTTTCGCAAGCGGATGATCAAATCGCCGATCCTACCTCGGAAACGCTTCAATGCTGGCTGAAGAATTACTCCGCGAAGGCAAACTGGACGAAGCTTTCGCCGAACTGAAGGCGAAGGTTCAGAAAGATCCTTCCGAAGGCAAATACCGCGTCTTCTTGTTCCAAATGTTGTGCGTCCTCGGTAAATGGGAGAGCGCGCTCAACCAACTGGAAATCTGCGGCCAACTGGATGCCGGAAACCTCGCAATGGTTCAAGCTTATCGCGAAGCCATTCGTTGCGAAGTCTTCCGCCATCGTGTCTTCGCCGGTGAAACGTCGCCGCTCATCCTCGGTGAACCGGATCGATGGCTCGCACTGTTGATCGAATCATTGAAGCTATCGGCAAAAGGCAATCTTTCCCAAGCACAGCAGCTACGCGGCGAAGCGTTTGAACTCGCGCCAACGACAACTGGCAATCTATATCTTCGCAACGAACAACACAGCCCGTTCGAATGGGTTGCCGACGCCGATCCTCGTTTGGGCCCCGTGCTCGAAGTCTTGATGAATGGCCAGTACTACTGGGTTCCATTCAATCGAATCGCACAAATCGACTTGGAAGCACCCACGGACCTACGTGACTTCGTTTGGATTCCCGCACACTTTGTCTTTCAAGGTGGCGGTGAAGTCTATGGCATGATTCCAACACGATACCCTGGTTCCCAGGATAACGCCGAACCGGCAATCCGACTCGCTCGGCAAACCGCTTGGCAGCAAGTCGCCGGTAGCGACGACGATTTCTATCTGGGGACTGGCCAACGCATGCTTGCGACCGACCAAGACGAGTTTGCCTTGCTGGAAATACAAAAGCTCAGCTTTGACGAGATTCCGGTCGCTACCGGGAGCAACTCCGAAGACGAATCGGTTCTACCAGCGGTTGAGTAATGGCTGACCTCACTGCACAAGAAAGACTGTTTCCGTCGCTGCTTGATCGACTGACCGACGACGATCCGCACGAACTGCTTGAAACGCGTGACAAGCGGATTTTTTCCGTTCATCGATTGCGTGCCGCAGTCTTGCGCGACCTCGCCTGGCTGCTCAATACTTGCCATCTGGCTGCAGCGGAAGACCTCTCGAATTACCAGCACGTCCAAAAATCAGTCATTAACTACGGCATCCCTGATCTGACTGGGAAGACCGTCTCTGGACTCCATGTCGACGATATCCAAGTGGCGTTGCGTCAAGCGATCCTTGACTTCGAACCGCGGATCATTGCAAAAACCCTTGAAGTTCGCGGCAAAAAAGACCCCGAGAATCCGCTGACAAGCTCTCTGACCTTCGAGATCGAAGGCGAACTCTGGGCTCGACCGTTTCCCGAACGCTTGTACCTCCGATCTGAATTGGATCTGGAAACTGGCGACGTCAACATTCACGAAGTGTAGGCAACACCGAAATGGATCCGCGACTGCTGACGTATTACAACCAAGAACTACAATTCGTTCGTGAATCGGGCGCCGAGTTCGCCGAGGAATATCCCAAGATCGCCAGCCGACTGGGAATCGACGTTTTCGAATGTGCTGACCCCTACGTCGAACGCCTTTTCGAAGGCTTCGCGTTACTAGCGGCGCGCATTCAGCTAAAACTCGACGCGGAGTTCCCGCGTTTCACCCAGCATCTGCTGGAAATGGTATGCCCGCATTATTTGGCGCCGATGCCGTCGATGGCGATCGTGGAATTGAACCCCGATCTGACCGAAGGAGCCCTCGCCGAAGGATTCCAGATCCCTCGGGGCACAGTGCTACAAAGTCTGCTTGGGAAAGGCGAACAGACCCGTTGCACGTTTCGCACGGCACACCCGGTCACGCTTTGGCCGCTTCAATTGACCGAAGCGAACTACTACTCACGCGACGTCGCGGCTCTTAGCCTTCCGGACGATCCGACCGTCAAGGCGGCTCTCGTCATCCGGTTGGATTCCACGGCCGGGCTAAAGATCAATCAACTTTCGCTGGAAACACTGCCGCTCTTTGTCCGCGGTGCTTCCGACGTGCCAATGCGGCTCTATGAACAGCTCATGTCTAACGCGGTCGGCATCGCCGTCCGGCCGGCCAACGGCACGTCAGCATGGACCGTTTATCGTGGTAAAGACAAAGTCACCGGTTTAGGATTCGAAGACGAAAACTCGCTATTGCCGTATGGTCCACGCTCGTTCAAGGGTTACCGGCTACTACAAGAATACTTTTCGTTCCCGCATCGCTACATGTTTGCTAACTTGCGGGACCTTGGCGAAAGCTTTCGATCCTGCGACGACAACGCGATCGAAATCGCAATTCTTCTGAATCGGCGTGATTCACGACTTTCAAATCGTGTCGACGAAACACACTTCGCGTTGTATTGCACGCCGGCAATCAACCTCTTCGAAAAACGCGCCGACCGAATCCACCTCAGCGAACGATTCTCGCAATATCAAGTCATGCCGGACCGTACGCGGCCAGTTGATTTTGAAGTCTATTCCGTGACGGATGTGCGAGGCTATGGCAACAGCAACGATCGGGAGCAAGAGTTTCGCCCGTTCTATCAGATCAATGATTCAGATGCCGAACAAAACAAGCGGGCGTACTACACACTCCATCGGCGACCACGCGTCTTGTCTGCGAAACACCGCCAGTACGGTCCACGCTCAAGCTACGTCGGCAGCGAAACGTTTCTTTCGCTCGTTGACGCCAACGAGGCACCGTTTTCACATGAACTGAAACAGCTCGGAATTGACACGCTTTGCACCAATCGTGACCTGCCCTTGCAAATGCCAGTCGGTGTGGGTGAAACAGATTTCACGCTCGAAATCAGCGCACCTGTCAAAGCGGTCCGCTGTCTGGTCGGACCGACAAAGCCAGAACCATCAAGAAGCTACGAGAACGGGCAAACGACCTGGCGTCTGATCAGCCACCTTTCGCTGAACTACCTCTCACTGATCGACGAAGACGGCAGCGCAAACGCATTGCGTGAATTGTTGTCGCTGTATTCCGACATCAACAACGTCTTGGTATCAAAACAGATTGACGCCGTTCGCTCGGTGCGGTCAGCCCCGGTGACTCGGCCAATCGCATCTGACGGACCGCTCTGCTTCGCCAGGGGCATGGAAGTCACGGTCACGCTGGACGAAACCGGATTTGAAGGAACCGGTGCATTTCTGTTAGCAGCTGTACTCAACGAGTTCTTTGCAAAGTACGTATCAATCAACTCATTTACCGAGACGGTCTTTCGAACGACTGATCGCGGTGAGGTAATGCGATGGCCCGCGAGGATCGGACGGCGTCACACGCTTTAGATGCGGCGCTACAAAAGATGATCGACAATCCGTATCGCTTTGATTTTTATCATGCGATGCGAATGCTTGAGTGCGTCTTTCCAGACGCGCCTCGGTACGGACATGCCGTTAGGCTATCCGACGACAATGTCCGCTTAAGCCAAGAACCATCACTGCAATTCGCGCCGGCGTCACTGTCGTCCTTTCGCAAGGATTCCAAAGACGACTTCCATCGCCTTGCCGTTCGCTTCTTTGGACTATGTGGTCCGAACGGCGCACTTCCATTGCACGTGACGGAATACGTCCGCGACCGAATTCGCCACAACGACGACACTGCGTTCGCAGCATTTCTTGACGTCTTTCATCATCGCATGCTTTCGCTGTTCTACCGGGCGCATGCCGATGCACAGCCGACTGCACACTTCGATCGCCCGGAGAGCGACCGTTTCTCGGTCTTCGTCGGTTCGCTGATGGGGCTTGGAATGCCGTCACTGCACAACCGTGATGACTTTCCCGATTTAGCAAAGCTGTTCTATGCAGGCCGGTTCGGTTGTCAAACCAAGTCACCGGAAGCACTCGCAGACATGATTGGCGATTTCTTCAATTTGCCATGCGAGATCAAAGAGTTTGTCGGTGAATGGACAGCCATCCCTGACCACTACCAATTCCAACTCGGTGCCCACGACGATGCTTCAATGCTTGGTGTCGCGACAACCGTTGGACCGTCTGTTTGGAATTGCCAACAATCGTTTCGGGTCCAACTCGGTCCCGTCAACTGGCAAGAATTTGTCAACATGCTTCCCGGTGGACGCAGCCTCGACCGCTTGTCGGCGCTGGTCAAAAACTTCATCGGCGAGGAACTCGCGTGGGACCTAAGATTGATCCTACACAAAGACGAAACCCCATCGTGGCAACTCGGGCAAGCTCAACTCGGTGAAACCATCTGGATGGATAACGAAGGGGTCCAACACGATCCCGATGACTTGTTAATCACCCTTTAATCCGAACCATCGCGAACGCGAAGGAATATACCGTGACCGACATCAGCCGCACCTCCTTGTTCGGAAAGCTCAACAGCGTTGGATACAAATCCATCGAGAGCGCCACCGTGTTTTGCAAAATGCGAGGCAATCCTTATGTCGAACTGGTTCATTGGCTGAACCAGATCCTGCAACTGGAAAACTCCGACCTTCATTGCATCGTCAAGCAGTTCAACATCAACCCGTCTCGTTTGGTCAAGGACCTGACCGACGCGCTGGAAAAGCTGCCTCGTGGGTCAACTTCGATCTCCGACCTCTCGTCACATATCGAAGAAGCAGTCGAGCGTGGTTGGGTCTACGGCACACTGATGTTCGGTGAAACGCAAGTTCGCACCGGGCACTTGATGGTCGGAATTCTGAAAACGCGATCATTGAAAAACGCATTGCTTTCGATTTCTCAAGAATTCGACAAAGTCAAAATCGATACGCTGACTGATCGGTTTGATGAAGTCGTCGGCGGTTCTCCAGAAGCAAACCTCAGCGCAACCGATGGCTTCCAAATCGGTGGCGGTGCAGAACCGGGTGAAGCCAGTGGCGCGATTTCTCCCGCGGCAATGGGAAAACAAGACGCGCTCAAGCAATTTACCGTGGACCTGACGGAGAATGCCCGTCAAGGCAAGATCGATCCCATCGTTGGTCGCGACGAAGAGATCCGCCAAATCATCGACATCTTGATGCGTCGCCGTCAAAACAACCCGATTTTGACCGGTGAAGCCGGCGTCGGCAAAACCGCCGTCGTCGAAGGCTTCGCGCTGAAAATCGCTTCTGGCGACGTCCCACCTCCGCTGCGCGACGTGACGCTACGCACCCTGGATGTCGGGTTGCTACAAGCTGGCGCGAGCATGAAGGGCGAGTTCGAAAACCGCCTGAAACAAGTGATTGAAGAAGTCCAGTCTTCAGAAAAACCAATCATTCTGTTTATCGACGAAGCGCATACACTCGTTGGGGCCGGCGGTGCCGCTGGAACCGGCGATGCTGCAAACTTGCTAAAGCCTGCCCTGGCGCGTGGAACTCTGCGGACTTTGGCGGCAACCACTTGGGCCGAGTACAAAAAGCACATCGAAAAAGACCCCGCGCTCACGCGACGTTTCCAAGTCGTCCAAGTTGAAGAGCCCAGCGAAGAACGCGCGATTCTGATGATGCGTGGAATGACGTCTACTCTCGAAAAACACCACAAAGTGAAAGTGCTCGACGAGGCACTCGAAGCCGCCGTACGACTTTCCCACCGGTACATCCCCGCTCGACAATTGCCGGATAAGTGCGTCAGCTTGCTGGACACCGCGGCCGCTCGTGTCGCGATCAGCCAGCACGCCGTCCCCGCCGAAGTCGATGACTCACGCAAACGCATCGAAGCACTCAACACGGTCCTGCGGATCATCGCGGACGAAAACTTGGTCGGCGTCGACACTGCGGATCGCCAATCCATCGCCGAAGCAGAACTAAAAGAAGAGCAAGAGCGTTTGAACGGGCTGGAAGCTCGCTGGAACGAAGAGAAAGATCTTGTCGAAAAGATTTTGGATATCCGCGCGAAACTTCGAGGACACAGCGGTACTGTCGAAGGCACCAACAGTCCGCTTGAAAAAGCGGCCGACGCGGAAGCCAAGAATGTGACCGTTCAAACGGGCGAACCGGCAAACGAAAGTTCGACGGATGTCGCCGCAGAACAATCACAACGCCCCGTCCTACTGGACGAACTCAAGTCGCTACAAACCAAGCTGTTGGAGTTGCAAGGCGAACACCCGCTCATTTTGCCAACCGTTGACGAACAAGCGGTCGCGTCGGTGGTCGAAGACTGGACGGGAATTCCAGTCGGACGGATGGTCAAAGACGAAGTCGCGACTGTCTTGAACCTGGCCAATATCCTGAACGATCGGATCATCGGCCAACGGCATGCATTGGAGATGATCGCACGGCGCATTCAAACGTCGCGTGCAAGCTTGGACAATCCCAATAAGCCAATTGGTGTGTTCATGCTGGCCGGACCTTCAGGGGTTGGTAAAACCGAAACAGCCCTGGCACTCGCCGAAGCCCTCTATGGTGGCGAGCAAAACGTGATCACGATCAACATGAGTGAGTTTCAAGAAGCTCACACGGTCAGCACTCTCAAAGGGGCCCCTCCCGGATACGTCGGCTATGGCGAAGGCGGAGTCTTGACGGAAGCCGTTCGTCGTCGTCCCTATAGCGTGGTGCTGCTTGATGAAGTCGAAAAGGCGCACCACGACGTTCACGAAATCTTTTTCCAAGTGTTTGACAAGGGCTGGATGGAAGACGGCGAAGGCCGCGTGATCGACTTTAAAAATACGCTGATCCTGCTAACAACCAACGCAGGCACCGATCTGGTAATGAACCTGTGCAAAGATCCCGAGTTGCTGCCGGAGCCTGAGGGCCTCGCCAAGGCACTCCGACCTGAATTGCTGAAGGTCTTTCCGCCAGCGCTCTTGGGCCGAATCGTGACGATTCCGTATTATCCGCTGAGCGACGAAATGATCGGCGAGATCACACGCTTGCAATTACGCCGGATCGAATCTCGCATTCAACGAAACCACGCCATCCCGTTTACCTACGATGATGCCGTTGTCGAATTGATTGCCAGCCGTTGTACGGAATTGGAAAGCGGTGGTCGAATGATTGACGCAATCTTGACCAACACCGTCCTGCCGAACATCAGTAGCGAATTCCTGACACGAATGATGGACGGCAAACCGATCGATCGCGTGCACGTCCAAATCGATGGCGGCGAATTCGCGTATGCCTTCGATTGATCGACTGCCCAGATGAAATCTGGCGTCGGTGACGAAGTCCCAAAAACGTCTCGCCACGTACCAAGTCCGCTTGGTACAGACGATTCCTGTGCGATAGACTGCCGCTACCGGAACTTTTGACTCGCTTCAGGAATTTGCGTTCATGGGACAGCCCGCCGCCAGATTGGGTGACATGGTCAAGCAAGATGCGCCTCATTGCCATGCCCCCATCCACCCGCCCGCTCCCGTCCCCACCCCCTCGGCACACCCGGCGTTGCCGTTGGCCATCATCAAGGGCGCGCCGAACGTGTTGATCGCGAATATGCCAGCCGCTCGGGTCGGCGACATGACGGCACCTTGCATGTTGCCCGGCTGCGTACCCGCTGGACCAGGTGTGATCGCCAAAGGATCCTCGACTGTACTGATCGGTGGTCTTCCAGCGGCAAGGGCAAATGACCTTTCCGCACACAGCTCCTGTGTCGCCCCGATCCCAAGCCCCACCGGGAAAGTCTTACCTCCATGTGCCAATACCGTTCTGATTGGTGGCTAGGACGGCATGCGACAAGACCTCTTTGAACAGCTAGGTCCAATCTGTCCCGTCTGTTCCAGCGACACCGAGCAATACCCTCTTTCAATTGGAGCAATCGATTGCCAAACCGACGATCACATTGTCGAAGGGCAACTCCTTTGCGAAAATCCGAGATGCCGTCGTGAATATCCGATCATCGACGGAATCCCGCTGCTGATCCGTGACTTGAGAAGCTACCTGGCAAACAACGAAGCTTCGGTGCTGCGACGAGACGACTTGTCGCTGAACATCGAAAGTGTTCTTGGAGACTGCACCGGTCCATCGTCAGCGTTTAACTCGACCCGACAGCAACTCAGTAGCTACGTTTGGGATCACTACGGCGATTTTGATCCCTCGGAATGCAACTCAGCGACTGCGCCCGGTTCGATGCTGAACTGCCTCCGGTCCGCACTCGACCTTGCCGAATTCCGGCCCAGCGGTGACCAAGCAATTTTGGACCTTGGCTGTGGACCAGGCAGAAGTTCGTTTGAAATGGCCCAACGATTTAACCGACCTGTACTGGGCATCGACTTGCACTACCCGATGCTAAAGATCGCCTCAGCACTGACCCGTGATCAGAATCTTTGCTATTCGCGTCGCAAGGTCGGACTCGTCTACGAACGCTGCGAATTCAATGTCAAATTAGAACGGCCTGAGCTTGTCGACTTTTGGGCATGCGATGCGACAGCCCTACCGTTCAAAGCAGAAACGTTTTCCGCTGCGATAAGTTTGAACTTGCTGGACTGCATTCACTCTCCGATCGAAATGTTAATGTCACTCGACAAAGCACTTGTCGCGAATGCTCCCGCAATTGTCGCATGCCCGTATGACTGGAGCGAATCGGCCACCTCGGTCGAATCTTGGCTTGGTGGTCATTCACAGCGAACACCGGACGGCGGATCCAGCGAAGCAATGGTAAGACGCCTGTTGAATCCTAGTGGGCCCGATGCGATCGGCAACCTGCAATTGTTGGCCGAAGCCGACCACCCTTGGCACGTTCGACTTCACAACCGAAGCTACATGACGTATCTGACACACGTCATGTCGATACAAAAACTCGCCAACTGACGCTTCAAAGTATCGCATTCTATTGATTTTCAAGTGTTGCCTTGCGCGTCGTGAAATAGCATCCTCTCCACTGCTTGTGCGAGGCGAAAGGCGACCAAGGGACAAGACAAATCAGAACTTCAACAGGTCAAGAGACTCCGCAACAATACGCAAAAAGCGTCTCGTGGAAACCCACAAGACGCTTTCAAATTTCAAACATTGGCAACTGACGGATCAGGTATTCTCAATCATCAACTCCTGACGTTGCTGAATGCCCTTCGTCCAGATCCAAGTTCAATGAAGTCCCATTCGGCCAATCAATGAGCAGACGACCATTTTGAAGCGTGATGGTTTCACGTGTCAATTCAGCCGCCGTGTCGATCTGTATTGTAAAACGGAGCCAAGCACGGGATGCGGGTTCCGAACTCAATTCCACGACGTCGTTGGTTAGACGCACGCCGAAGTCAGGGCAGTAGATACCTTTGGCGGTTTTCAACGAAGTCGGTACTGAACCGTCGCACCAAAGTTTGACTTCCTCACTGCCATTCGTACTCACTAGGTCCGCCGAACCGTTTCCTACCGAATGGGTGAATGTCCAATCCGGATGCCAATGCAATCGCGTTATCGCAGACTCGGCAATCGGGCTACAATTGTCAAACCAATCGATAATCGACCATTGGGATTCAGAGGCCAGTAGAATTCGCCCGGCAGGAAATCCGAATGCATCATGCGCTGCTGCTACCCATTTAAACTCACCAACGGCACCACGATTGTTCCATAAAGGATGGCCACGCCACCCCATCCGAAAACTGGACCAGTGATCACAGTGTTGACGACCGCCAACTTGCAAGACATTGTGCGCCGCCGATCCTCGGCACAGCAAACGCAAATCGCCCGGCTCGTACTGAAAATTACCGGTATCCACGATCGCCGGCTTTCCGGCGATCGATGCCGTTATTTGGAACAAGTCCGCGTGCCCGTGAGCCGGAAGATGGTCGCAAGCTAGCGGTCCCAAATCAATCAGAATTTGGTCGCCATGGACCGATTGGTGTTTCCAATAATCAACTTGCGATTGATTGTCGCGTCCGACTTCCAGTCGATCGCACCATTGGAACAAGGACTTTAAATCGGGAGTTTCAGCGACGACGGAGTCCGACAACAACGGGATTCCTCCATTCGGTGTTGCAAGAAACTCCATGAACGATGCCATCCGAGCTGCCAAATCACGCAATTGCCGGGCAAAGTCTGACTTGGCAAAATTGGCTGCCTCTAGACAATGCAGCACGCACACCAGCATCAACGCGTGGTAGGTCGGTGTCCGTTCGAAGTGCTCGCCGGTTGGCAAAATTTGCAATTCAAGCTGCGTCTTTAGTTGCGTTTCGACCCAAGAGAGATCCGGGACGGAGTCTCCGTCTAAATAACAGGCCACCAGATAGAGCGCCGTAAGGTTCTCCAATAGGTGATTGCCGCCGAGATCCAATTCCAGATTTTGACTCAGCCAGCGGATTTGCCCTGAGAGCGATTGCCAAAAAGCTGTCTGCACAGACTCGGAAAGCGGTCGAATCGCTTCAACACCGAGCCACACCGGAAGCCGGCGAGAGATACAGAATGGATGCCAAGCATCCGGGTCGCGCATCGGATGCTGATGCCGTGAGTCGCCAAGCCAAGACGCAATGATTTGCTCGGCGAGCGGCTGCGATTGGGAAGAGGCAACCTTTAAAAGAAACTCTTGAGACTGAAGATGAAATCGCCAGAGGCGCGTCGATTCAGGCGTCCAATCGACTTCGTATGCCCCGGCATCTATTTGCGTCACAAGTTGCAACGTTTCGTTGAGAAACGTAAACCGCCCATGTTCGATGCCGTGGAGATGCTCGTTGCGTCCAGGCCATAGATCGATCCGTTGTAATGCAACTTGTCGATAAGCCTGTTTGGCATTTGGCTTCCAAGCCACCAACGGCTGATTCCCATCGAACACGAATCTCGCCGGTAATCGCCCGCGGAGCTTTCGCTGCAGCATTCGCAATCCACGCCAAAAGAATTGGCGTGGTTTGTGGTATCGCATTAGAGCGAGGATGCGTGAGAGACGCTGTCGCGACATGCGAACCGATTTAGCAGTGGGCGTCGCTACTCGAAACGGCAACGTCGCCCTGCGTCGGACTGGCCGCTGATTCCCAGGTTCGGTCCGGCAAACAAAATGTTTCACCTGCCGCGGTCCGTCGAACGATTTCTAACATATCGGCTGCAAGGCGATCGCGATTGAAATACTCGGTAACGAACTCGCGTCCGGATCGTCCCATTTGGTCGACCTTCTGTGGATCGGCCGTCATCTCTTTTAGAATTTCAAACAGTTGTTCGTCGTTTTCCGGCTCCAATGACAAGCCGCTACCAGCATCCAAGACGATATCACGTGCCCGTCCTCGCACGCCCATGATGATCGCTCGCTCCATCGCCATCGTTTCAAAGATCTTGGAGGGGATCACATGCTCGAACAGATCAACCTTACTCAGGTGCACCAGACACGCATCCGATGCGGCTAGGGCGTCCGGCATCGCTGATTTATCGAGCCGACCCGTTGTCTTCACCAAATCACCTAGATCGCGTTCTGCGATCATCTGTTGAAGTTGCTCAAGCGTCGCGCCACCACCAACGACCAGAAACACAACGTCGTCACGATTGGTCTTACGAAAACGCTCCGCCGCTCGGACAACGATTTCCAGCCCGTGCGCGCGTCCGACCGTTCCAATGTAGGAACAGACGAAACGATCCCCCAACCCATAGCGGTCGGCAAACTCCCCCCCGTTGCGATTAGGATCGAATTGATCCGGATCCACACCATTGGTAACCGTGCTGATCCTATTGTGAGCATCGACTTTGCTCAACACATTGTCGCGATAGCCGGGGCCGACAGTCACCACATGATCAGCACTGCGGTACATCCAACGTTCGATGCGTTCCAACGTTCGGATCAGCAATCCACGACGAAGCGCACCAACCGTCACGATCGATTCCGGCCAGATATCACGGACTTCCAGAACGACGGGGCGGCGTTTCAGCTTACCGGCCAGGATGCCAGCGACACCACAAAAGAATTGTGGCGTCGTCGCAACGATGACGCTCGGGCGCGTACCATGAACAGGTACGCAAAGAGCGCCGAAAAGAGATACGAGACGTAGTTGACGATTAGCCCTACACGCCCCAGGTTTGGACGTATGAATGACCAAACACGGACAACGTTCACACCGTCAATCACTTCACGCTGTGGCCACAGACGGTTTTTGTAACCCGGATAAACCTTCCCATCGGGCACATTCGGCGCACAGGTGATGACAGTCACGTCAACATCGGTATTGTCGCTGACCCACCGATTGACGTGCTCCGACGTCCGAGAGGCCGGAGCGTTGCCTTCGGGGGTGTAATAGTGCGTAAAGAAAACGACTTTGAGGGCCATTTGCAGCTGAAACGATTGGACATTGGTGGGGACGCGAAGATTCGCGCAATTGTCAGTCAATCGTTGCCGAAAGTTACCACCTACGCAACTAAGAATCAGCTAATCCGTCCCAGTTCGGCAAGCAACTGGGACGATCAAGTGGATCAGGCGTTCAATTGGACCGTTGTAGGCCCAATAACGCAACAATTGAGACATCCCGTCAGCTCTTGCCCCAAAACAGAACTTCCCGGTCATGTGGTTCCCGATGGAATTCTCCGACGGTAAACCTTGTTGGCGTAAGAACGGGATCGCCAAATGCGGTCCCAGAGATAACCGTGCTGTTCAAGCAACGAATCAATTTCTGCTTCATTGGAATCGCGGACTTCGACAAGAATCCAGTCGAAGGTTGTTTTGTCGAAGGCCACACCTTTTAAGACTTCGAGCTCATATCCTTCTACATCGAGCGAAAGCAAGTCGACATGCCGGACTGAGCATTCGTCAAGAATACTCTGCAACGTGCGAGCAGTGACTTCAATCGCCGCTTTGGCGTTCAATCGCTGGATTTCTAAACCGTTTCGGATATGAGCATCGATCACTTCAGCATTGATCGCGCCATCGTTGACAACACTCATCAACCCGGCCTGTTCGAGCTGTACAGTCGGATTCGGATATCCTTCGCGCACCAACGCCGCATTGAAAACTTTTGAACCCTTCCGCAGCTTTCTGCACTGTTCATAAAGCTCAGGCGTAGGTTCAACCAGAATTCCAGTCCAACCAAGCACACGTTCGAAATAATACGTGTTGCTTTGGCAGACGCCGTTGTTCGCACCTGCCTCAATGAAGACCCCACCTCGTTTGCCTTTCAAAAGGGAAACCAACTGAAGGTCAAGGTGTTCGAGGCCAACCGAGGAGAACAATCCGATTCCGAATCGTTCACAAGTTGGTCGAACCAGATGGTTTTTGACTGCCCGGAGGCATGAATTGAACATTTCCTGAGGCCTCACAGTTCGATTCCGGACTCACCCTTCCACGGCTTCTCTAGCGTTCTCAGTTGCAGCTTTGCGAAGCCTCTGGTTGGACGGAACACAAAACTCATTATCCACGCCGAAGTCGCGTAGCTTAGAACGGTTGCCAACGCCGCACCGTATTCCGCCCAGATCGGAATCATCACGTAGTTCAATGTCAGGTTGGTTGCCACCCCAATCAACGTGGCCCACATTTGATACAAGTGTGCCTTTTCGAGGTTCAAATGCTGTGACCGCGCGACCCCCAAAAAAACAAACATGATCGCGATCGCGTGAAGCCTGAAACAGGGAACACTCCGATAGTATTGGTCGCCAAACAGCAGGTAGATCAATGGCGGCACAAGAATCTCTGCGACCAGCAATGTCGCATATGCCCCCAATGTATTGAGTCGCAGATAGCGGTACATAGCCACCGAGTATTCCTTACGACCGGCCGCGTGAGCTTTGGTCAAACCAGGAAACAAGGTGTTGCCGAGCGCGAGCGGAATGAAAAACCAGAACCCTGACAATCGCGCCGCCACCGTATAGATACCGACCACCTCGGGGTTGGTCATGACACGCAACATCACGATATCGACATTCATGTACAACGCGATGCTTAAACCCGAAAGGATCAAAGGCCACGACTCGCGGAGCAAGGTCAAAAACGTGTGAGCGTCGGGAAGATGAAACGTCGGCAAGAGCTTGAGTATCTTGGCAAGCACACTGGTAACGAGAACCGTTCCCATCACAGTGGCAGCGTTGATGATCGCAAACGATTCGATCCCAAAATCGAATTCCACCATGCAAACTTTGATGATCGCGGTGATGACGAGAATCGAATTGGTGATCCAAACGATCCACTTTTCCCGGATTTCGGCTTGAAATAGCAGACGCGGCACGTCGAACGCGATCGTGGTCAACGGTAAACAACCGATGATCAAAACCGACGCTTCAACCTGCGACTCGCTAGGGACAACTCCCCAGGCGACCAACGTCCAGAGCAAGAAGTACGAAAGCAGCCCGATCGCAACCCGTGAGAAAACGACCGTCCAAAACAGCTTGCTTCGATCGCTCTGTTTAACAAACTCACGAACAACCACACTGTCAAACCCAAGCGTGGTCAATGGAGTGAGGATTGCAAGCAACGACCCGGCAAATGCCAAGATGCCGTACTTGCCAGGGCCCAGATAATTCGCAACCAAGGCCGCGACGAAGAAGCCATGGAAGATCTGCAAGCCCTTGTCAGCGGTCAACCAAAACAAGTTCTCGGCGAGCTTTCGACGGTATGGTGTTAACCAAATCGCCGTTTGTGGATTCAGTTGCTTCAAGCGAAACAAGTCTACGATCCCAAGAAATGCGGGCTTTTCAATTTTCAAACGCCTAGTTCGACCCGTACGGCGCCTGAAATGCTGTTGTTAGAGCTTCTCGCGAATCTGTTGATCGGCTTGGAGCGTTGCACGCGATACTTCGAACATTTCTTGGGCCGAGATGAGCCACTCGCCGCGACGACAGACTGTATCGACAAACGACTCGACCTCTGCCGCGTGCCCCTTATCCTGACGGCGTGTTTTGAGTGTCTGCTTTCCACCGATCACGCTTGATTGCCGGAAATTGTTGATCACCGCAACATTACCGCCTGCAAAGACTTCGACGCGTTCCTTCGGAAAAGCTTTGCTACCGTTGGATAGATAGTGAACCGAAGCAATCGAGCCGTCGGCGAATGACAATTGGATCGTCGCACAATCACCTAGGCGTCCATCGCCGCCCGACATCGGCGTCGCATTCACATCGACAATCGGTGAATCGATCATGAAGCGAGCCAAATCAATAAAGTGACACGCTTCCCCAATAATCCGACCGCCACCAACCGTGCGATCTTGAGTCCAGTGATCAGCTGGAATCATCCCAGCATTGACGGTAATAACGGCAGTCTTCGGCCCAGTTGCCGCCGACAGCCACGACTTGACCGCAACCGTGTGCGGAGAAAAACGGCGATTGAATCCGATGACAAAACGCTGAGCCGGATTGCGTTCCATTGCCTCTTCGATCGACGTCAACTCTTCTGTCGTCATCGCCAGCGGCTTCTCGACAAACACATGCTTTCCATGGTCCATCGCGTCAGCCACGATTGCGGCATGGGTATTGTGTGGGGTGGTGACAAATACCGCATCGACTTCGGCTTGGTTCAAAATTGTGCCAACGTCGGTTCCACAATTCGCGAAGCCAAACTTCTTGGCCGCATGCGAGGCCGAAACGCCGGTTTGACTGACAATTGAATGCCGAACGACTTTTGCATCGGGCAGCAGCGGCAAAAGCATTCGCGTCGTAAATGCACCCGCACCGATAAATGCTAGAGAAGGTCGGTCACTCGATCGTGCCGGCACATCCGACTGTGCCTGCATCGGCAGAAGCTGACTTCGTTTTTGTACGACATCATGAGCAGGGTAATCCAATACGATGCCCAAAGCCGTCTTGTCGTAGATCGCTTGATAGCCATCGAGTGCGTCATCAAACGAAAATCGATGCGTCGACAATGATGCGGTATCGAGTTTGTTATCCGCCATCAGTTGCAAGACGGCTTCGAAATTTCTTTTCTCCGTCCAACGAACGAAACCGATCGGATAATCCAATCCAAGTTTTTCGTAGTTCGGATCGTAGCGTCCGGGGCCATACGAGCACGAAACTTGAAAGGAGAGTTCCTTTTCGTAAAAGTCAGCTCGTCGAAGGTTTAAACCGATGACTCCGACCAAAACAATTCGTCCTCGTTTGCGACACATCGTTGCCGCTTGGTGGACCAATTCGTCGCTCTTGGTCGATGCTGTGATGACGACCCCATCAACTCCGATACCGTCGGTCCATAGCTCCGCCGCACGTACCGGATCTTCGCCTTTGCTTAGGTCGACGACTTGTGCGCCGAACTGCTTCGCAAGCGCAAGCTTTCGTTCGTCAAAATCGATCCCTAAGACCTGGCAACCTTGCGCACGCAACATCTGCACTGTCAACAAACCGATCAGTCCCAACCCGCTGACAACGATTCGTTCGCCCAGCGTCGGTTGAATCAATCGGATTCCTTGAAGTCCGATCGCGGCGACGACGGTGTACGTCGCTTCTTCATCAGTCACCGAATCAGGAATCTTGGCGACCAAATTCTCAGGCACCGAGACCATTTCGGCGTGAGGTCCATTGCTGACAACGCGGTCGCCAACCGTGAACGCCGATTGCTCCGAACAGCTATCGACGACGCCGACGTTGCAGTACCCAAGCGGAATGGGCGCGTCGAGTTTTGCTTTCACAGCGTCAACGGTCGTCCAAAGTCCGTCCGTTTTAATCTTCTGCAAGACCTGTTTGACCTTATCCGGTTGCGATCGCGCTTTTGCGAGATAGCCACCGCGACCAAAGTCGATCAGCATCTTTTCGGTGCCGAGCGAAACCAATGTCTGTCGCGTTTGAATCAGGACACTGCCGTTCGACCTGCGAGGGCACGGAACATCCGCGAGGATGGTTTCACCACTACCCAAGTTTTGTAAAATCTGTTTCATCTACCAACCACACTTGCCGATTCGGCTTACTTATCAATCTCACTAACGCTTTTTCGCCGACATTTCAGTCCGCTCACAACAGGGCCGTCAAGCATCTCTTGATGATGCAATCTGTCCTGTTCTTCGAACCGCATCTTTATCAAATTTGCCGGTACGCCCGCAACGATCTCATAGGGTCCCACATTTTTTGTCACGACTGCGCCAGCGGCAACAATCGCCCCGTCTCCGATGACGACCCCCGACATCAATATCGCACCGTAACCGATCCAAACATCACGACCGATCCTCGTACGTTTTGCAGTCGGACGCCCCGAAAATACCGTTGGAACCCCAGGAAGATCGAACACATGATCATGACCGACAATTGCAACTCGCGACGCAAGAAGCGAATACCGACCAATCTCAACCCCAGTTGTGAGCGAGCACTCCGCTCCCACGAACGCGTGTTCGCCTAAAATGAGATCACGGCACACTTTAGCGCTCGGAACGATATACGCGGATTGATGTACCGATTTGCATCCACCGATTCGCCGGCGAAATGCCATATAGCTCGTGCGGCGAACCGAATTTATTGAATCAAAAATTGAAGCATTCACGTTTTAGCACCAATAGCGTCTCCCGCTTCGATTCGAGCAGGAGGAATGTCTCAAACTCTTTTAGAAAGCCGGATCAAGCTGGAGCAGGCCCCCCACGGACCGCCAGATCAACGACTCCAGCCTGGTATTCTGGGTTGTAACAATCGTCAACCATTTTCCGACAGGCGTCCTTCATCCGTTGCACCTCGATTGGATCTTTTTGCAAGTGCCCCCGGATGATTCGTACTAATGAGGCAACACAGTCCGTCTCAAAGAAATATCCCGTCTCGCCATGCTCGATCGCATCAACCTCGGGTCCGCGACGAACTGGATCATCACAGGTAACCACCGGTACCCCGAACGTCAAACTTTGGATGACAGTAAGTCCCGCAGAACTCGGACAGACCGTCAAATCGGCGGCCATGGTGTCAAAAGCAACCTCATCAACATCAAAGCAGGCACCTGCGAACACAACGACCGATGCGTCTGATTCAATTCGCCCACTTTCCGTCCATCGACGCCTTGCTGTTTCCCACCGAGTTTTCAAGTCCGGTAACTCAGGTCCATCCCCGATGACCAAAACATTTACCGGATCCCCTTGCACAGCCAACTCGTACGCTGCTTCGATCAACAAGTCCATCCGTTTGCTCTTCTGCAACCGCGCGGCACAAACGAGAACGGGGCGTTCAACATCTGGAAACCATTTCTCTCGACGTGACCTGATCGCCTCCGCTGAGCTTGACTCAATCAATTCTACATGTCGTTTGTAGTCCAAACTATTCATCATCAAATATAACCGGCTCGCATCAAATCCTTTGCTGATACCGATCTGTTTTGCGGAAGGACCGTAAAGCAATAACCCATTTGCAATTCGATAAAATAGAACTCGAACCCCGGCCAAAAACCCCGATTCTTCGTGACGCCATCCCTGAGTCCAAAACAGCACCCGTCGACCCCGTAGACGCGCCACGAATGCCGCCACCCAGGTGCTTAGGAATTTCCAGTCTCCGAGGAAGATGAAACATTCGTAGTCGCCGCGAAGAGTTGCGGTAACGACCCGCCGTTGCCATAAGAACCCTAACGGAAAGAAATGACATTTCGCCGCTCGAAAACCTCGATCTTCCAACCCAGGTCCCCACACCGGCAAACCCGGCATCGACTGGTTTCGGCTATCCCCAAAAAAGTCGAGATCAAAACGGGGATCTTCGAGAAGCGTTTCCAGTACTGGACGCCGATACTCGGCAAAAAAATGATAAACAAGGGCGATCTTGACTTTCTCTTTATCGACACTTCCTTCGTCATTGCTCGTCAGGTATTTCATCCCTAGCACTCAACCTCACCGAAAGCCATTTCGTCGTCGCTCTCCTGCTTCTCGATAAACAACTCTTTGATCGTATGACTTGCCCAGCCTTGGTGCTGCAACGCCAATCGATCGATCATGATTGCAATGAAGAACATCCCTGGACTGGAGTAAAGTGTCCCTCCTTAACGGAGAGGAACGTGTGAAACAACAGCACTCCGACAAGCCCCAGTGCTTGCCTTCTACCCTGCCAATCAGGCGGGATCTTCGCTGCGAATAGAATCGCGTTCTTAAGCGACCGCCAGTAGTAGATTGCCAGCATCAAGAACCCAAGAACCCCAAGCTCACAAAGCACTTCAATTGGAATATTGTGAACATAGAATCCTACGATCCGGAAAGAGCTACTTTCTCCCATACCTAGAAGCCATTCAAATGGCCCCGCATGCAACCATCGATTGATCAACTCTCGTGACATGTAGGTACGGCCTTCGACGGCAGAACTCACAGACCCTCCCCTCCAACGCGCCAGCCCCGATTCGCCGACGTAAATGAAGATCGCATAGACCATCGCGGAAAGGATGACGAGCACGAAGAATAGCTGAATCAACCCCTTTGAACTCGTTGTCCGATTCGTTGCGGCATAGACCAACGTCATCACCACACAGAAAGAGACGAGCTGACCACGAGATTGTGTCAGTACGATAATGTAGGCGCAGACCCCTACAATGATGAGCGTTGCTAAGCGGTGAAAGAATTTCTTTTGCATCGTCGCAACGGCAAACACCGCGACCACGGCCGCGCAACTCGCGGCGGCTAGCGGAGGTGCAAACAAGACCATCCTTCCATTCTCAATCGATGGAGTACTGAGTCGTATCCCCCTTCCCGTCCATTCGCAAGCAAACGCGATCAGCAACATGATCGGCGCGCCAATCAGCACTGTACTTTTTGCGGCATCTTCACATGCGCGCTGATGGGAGCAAAGAACGGGTCCAACAGCAAAATACAAAACGAAGTATGGCCATTGAGAGAAGAATCGCCCACGAAATGCTTCCGGCGAAAGTGTCCACAAGCCACTTAGCAATGCCAATCCATAAATCAGCAGAGTCAACACCTGCATTGGCGTAGGCTTCGCAGCATTGAAATCTGAAAGCAAGATCCTAGAAGCGGCAAACAACGAAACGAGACCGACACCTACGTTTACCAGATTTCCCCTTTGGATAAACAGCGGCGACTGAGACTGCAACAGCTGCTCCAGCCCAAACATTACGATCATCAGACCTATCGCGGCCCCGGGTCTCCGTATGCTAACCGCAGCCGTACCGCCCAAACACAATAAGAAGAATGCGATCCAGATCACGGTTTTGGCTTCCTTGCTTGCGTGCTTTTCCCGAAACCATTGTCTAGATGCTTTGCAACTTCACTAAACTGAAAACAAGTTTCAGTCTGCAATCCGTGCAAGTCTCGATAGCACCTTGTCCAATGAGCCCGATGATTGCGTGGTGAATGAAATTCCAAAAAGGCGGCTCGGGCGTCAGTCATATCAGGCGAATTTGCATGAACCGAAACTTCCTCTCCGCTCGCTATTTCGGCTAGCCGCGCGTGCATTGCCAATTCAATACCGACCGCAGACGTCGCGTCACATGTAATCCCCAAATTAAACGCTCGGGTCGCCCAACCAAGCCACCCCCAGTCAGAAGACACGACACGACGCCCAAGCTTCGCGGCAATCAATAATATGCTCGCTGAGCCGACATGCCGTGGATAGCAAACGGCAACCGTATCCGCTGCGACAAACATCGCCGCGAACTCGTCAGAATTTGAAAACCGATCCTGAACGGTAATTCTGGAGGAGAGATTCTGTCGCGTGAGCCATTCCCTCATTCTGTGTTCTATTTTGCCGATTAAAAGCAAGTGAATAGGCATCGATGTGTCGATCCGATTGATCGCCTCAATCAAATGCCTCGAACCCTTCTTCCCAGAAACACCACCGGGACAGCACACCAAATGTACGTCCTGCGGGACCTTCAGAAAATCTCTTGCTTCCTGCCTGCCTATCTGCTGCGAAACATCAATTAGCTCTGGCAGCAAGCCAGTCATTCTGTCGTGCCACCCTCGCTCGCGGAGCCAAGTCCACGCCAGAGGATCCAAATAATGAAGCTGCGTCCATCGTGACCGCTTTTGCATCTTGAGCGAGCAGACCGAGGCTAGTCGGCTACGAAGCCTCTCGCTCGTGTATGCAAACACGCCGCGCATCATTAAACCTTCTACGGCCACATCGGGTCGAAAGATCGCACTTGGCCGGAGCTGAGCTCCCCATGCCTGCGCGAGGCCGTCTGCATAAGGAACGTAGACATGTTTTACACGCGTCGAACTCGCAATCTCCGCTACCATCTCCAACCGCGATTTTGCATTTGCCATCGCTGACAAGTCTTTTCTGATCGCTGGAGTACCAATATGCTCCACTTGGGAAAACACATCACGCAAAAAAACGCGACCGCCCTCCTGCTCGAGGGCGTCTTCGGGGACCGCTAACTTCACGTCCGCGCCCAAACTGCACAAATGGCTCGCCAAATCGCCAACGTAGTGTGCGCGATGACCGGAGAGATTCGGCTCAAACACAAGTACCGACCCAGCCATCACAGTTTCCTCACCGGCTTTGCCGGCACACCCGCCGCTACACAATCAGCTGGCAAATCACTGACTACGACACTCCCGGCGGCAACAACAGTTCTTGCCCCAATCTTTACACCTTTGAGAACCGTGACATCTGCCCCGAGCCAGACATCGTCCCCAATCTCAACTGGCGCAGACTCGCCCGCCATCTTCGCTCGACGTGCCTGCCAATCGACGGGATGGAAATCAGTATCGAAAACTTTTGAGTTGGCTCCAAACATTACATGATTGCCGATGCTGATCCGCTCGACACAGAACACGCTTCCTCCAGACATGTGGAAACAGTCGCCGATCGTTAGAACCCCATTACTTCCAACAACGATTTGCACCGGGTGATTGATCCCCGCCCTATTGAATGTGGTGCTTCCAACAAGCAGCATGTCCTGACCGAATGACATCTGCCCACCTTTCGATCGGCGCAACTGTACCGGCCCACGCATGCGGGCACCCGGAGGAAATGCGATCTGATTGAAGATCAAAGCGCCCCGATTCCTGAGTTGCCAATACAGCAAGAACAACTTTCTCGCATAACTCAACATGCAGTGCCTCCATGCGTTGCCAGAAGTTGAGTGTAGACTTGCGCGGTCCGCTTCACATTTTCGCGTTGCGAGAAGCGACGGGACGCCACTTCATAACTTGCCCTACCGCACGCAGAGCGATAGGAGTCTTCGCAAAGCCTATTGACCGATGCTGTAAACGAGCTCGGATCGTTCCATTGGAACACTTCGCCTGATTCGCCAGGACTCATCATTTCTGTAAGGTTGGGCATGTCGGAAACCAGAGTAGGCTTCCCCATCGCGGATGCCTCCAACACACACCGCGCGCTATGCGGCTCGGTGAATGGGGCAACAACAACATCCGCAGCATTAATGAGTGCAATCGGATCGTCTACAAAATCCATTTGATCACAAACAGATGATCGAGCAATCGCTGCACCCACACGTGTCTCGTACTCCGACTTCGGAGAATGAAACCCAGCGATGACAAACCGTGCTCGTGGATCAAGCTTACCTGCCGATTCGTTGATTAGACTAGCAATCTCCAAACAACCGTTTGCAGGCGCTATTCGAGACAACGATAGAAACACAATTTCATCGTCGCTCCAACCAAGCTTTTTCCTAAACGACGGAGCATTGGTGAAAGCCTTTTCAAAAAACTCCTCGCCGACAAAGTTGTTGACCACGGTTCCTCTTGATGAGCCAACGTCTCCAACAGAAGACAATCCGTAGTGATCAATTCCAATGAAGTGATCCACATACTTTCTGTTCATTCGAGCAAGGTTTCTGCCCCACCAATCCCCAAGCAAAGGTTCTCGAACATGTGCCAATACTGGAATGCTCGCGTCAAAACGCTTCACCCCCTTGGCTGCGCCGACAAGACACGTGGAATTCAAGTGAACAATGTCGGGCCTGATCCTATCGACAACCTCGCTCGCACACTTTGCCATTCGATTAAAGGCGAGGACCGCGTAACCTCGTGCCTTTAGGGTTCTACATGGGGCGACAGTCGAACCATTGAACGGACGCACATCCTGCTCTTCACACACCTCTGCACCAGCGGCGTGGAACATCTCTTTTACTTTTTCATTGCCCATCCGCCGGGGCATGACAACGGTCTTTCGATACCGCTGAGAATCAAGCCCAGCAATCAACATCGAAAGGCTACGCGGAGCGCCTCCCATACCGATTGCGTGGTGGAAAAAAAGAACGTGGACTTTATCCATGAATTTCCTCAGCTGAAATTGAGTCCACGTGAGAGGAACCGCTCACTACGCCTCCACAGGACTAGCGACCAACCCGAACTACACGTCGCAACAGTGGCTGAACGCGATTCGCGAGAACATTTGCAGACTCGGGAAACAGTAGCCGGATCAAGACCGCGTAGAGGAACAAAAACACGCAACCGCTCACTCCGCCACGCAAAAACGCATTCGTACCCGCCATGACGACAAACTGCAAGTAAAGTGCCCCAACGAGTGCGATCACGCCACAAATCGCCGGGCCGATGAAAACAGCGATCACATCCGGTAAGCACTTCCGCGGGGATGAGACACAGAACAACACGTTCACAGGACCCAAAAACATAAAGTACGCAGTCGCACCAAATGCTGCGCCTAGAATCCCAAACTGACTCGCACAAACGGCAACCGCTGAAAGGAACAGCACCGCGTAAACAACACTTATCAATAGCAATCGATTAAATCGCCGCTGTGCCTGAAGCAACGCACCGGCTGGCGAACCAACACACCGAAATGCGAGTCCAAAACTTAGGATTTGGATGATTGGAGCGATCCCCTGATAATTTTCGTTGAATCCGATTTCGACTGCGGGATAGGCGATCACGATCTGCAAAAAACTTGCTGGGAACGCAATCAGCGCCAATTCCCGTGCGGCTCTAAAAAATGCAGCTGTTTGACGAACGGGCTCTTTCGAAAGCTGGCTTAGCCCTGCGAAAAGAACTCGGGTGATATTATTGGAAGTGAGCGAAAAAATCTGAATCGAAAGCGAGAAGGCCAAAAAGTAGATCCCAAGCGATGTCGAATCGGTGAACAATCTGACAATTACATAATCACCATGCCAAGTTGTCATAAAAATTAACTGCGCCAACGCAGTCGGTGCGCCCGCGACAACAATCGCTCGAATCAAACGTGGTGAAAACGAAATACGAAACTTCTCGCCACATGCTCTCCAAGACTGAATCGCATAAAAACCGGCAACAACCGGAACCGGAAGCAGCAGTGAGTACACCCCAAATCCAGAGACGACGAGGCAGATCCCTAGGCCAGCCTTCACCAGCGAATTAACTACTTCGATCATTGACAATCGTTGGTAGTTCATCTTCGACTGAATACAAGCTGTTGCGGGTGAACAAATGCTTGCGAAGACGATCGATACCGCAAAAAACGGTAATACGTAAGGTAACCGTGGCTCACCGAACACCCTCACAAGAACTGGGGTCGACGCCAAGAGCAACGCAGCAGCCAGAGTACCAAGGCAAATCGAAGCGGTAAGCCCGGGCCCAAGAAGACGAGACACCGCTTTTGGACGCGAAATCAGAATTTGCGATACACCGCCCTGCTGCAGAACTGACAACACCGCGGTGATCGAACTGGCCAATGCAAACAATCCGTACTCGTCGGGCGACAACAGCCGAGCATAAACCAGCTGAGCAGCCAGCGCCATCAACTTGGCAAGAATCGATGCGACCGAAATCCATCCGATCCCACGTATAGTCTGGCTAGTTAGTGAGTCTCCCATTCAAGCAATTCTTTCTGTGTTACCTAGGCTTCAACACGCACGTTATGCCCAGCGAATTTTCGCAGTGAGTTCTTCTCGGGCAGCAAAGAAATTGCACTGCAAGAAGTTTTCGTCATTGAATACGTTGTATTCCTTGAACTCCACTCGGTTAGGAAAAATTCGCCCTAGCTGATACCCATGGGCCTCCAACAAATCGTAGTAATCCTTGAGGAGACACCGTGATACAGCAGCAGCAGCGTTGTATTCAAATTGGATGGCATCAACGCGACCAGATGCGATAGTTTCTAGAAACCCCGATATGACCTTGTAGTCCATCCCTTCGACATCAATCTTCAAAAAGTCGATGTGATCAATGCCATTTCGCTTCACATAGTCATCGCCGCGCTGACATTCAGCAATTAAAAGCTCCGGCTTACAATTCCAAGGCAGCTCATATGCACTTGTCCCTGTCGAATTCCCAGGATAGTACTGTAGTTCCACCTCTTCGTTCTTATCTGACAAACCAGCGTCATTGATCAAGACATTCGGTCGACCACCAATGGCTTTCTCTAACTCCGCACGTGTCGATGGTACGATTTCAAACGCGTGCAATTGACAGTCTGGACATGTACTAAGAGCGACTTCTGCCCACTGCCCTTCGTTCGCACCAACATCAAAAATAACGAACGGTCTGCCTGATTCTTTCTGATTGACGCAGGCCTGCAGAACGTCCCTCTCACCGTTAGTATAAATGTCGTGGTTCGAGGAATTGAACTGTGCTTTGCGTATTCGATTTGCAACGCCCACGACCTTTCGCACGACCGCAGAATCGGGCCGATTTGCAATGTAATTAAACATCGCCCTAGACAAATACTTCTTCAACGTTGCACCAAACTATTTTAGAGGGGACATTGCAGCAAGTCGGTGCCGCCATGCCTCGAAACGACTGTCTTCCGGAAAAACTTGTAATGCCAGCGTGGTTACCTGGGTGGCTTCGAGGTACATGCCAGCTTTGACCATTTCATCAATCTGCTCCAAGTAGATTGATGCATCGACGGGCGAGAGCTCCCGAGCAACCATCAGTGACTTCAAACCCTCGGCAGTTTCACCCAATTCGAACAAGACCTTGGCACGCAGTCGCCAACATGCCGATTGTTGCAATAGCGAATCCGCTGAACTGCAGTCCAATTCCGCTGCTACCATCCGGAAAAAGTCATCCGCAGATACGCCAAGCTGCGTTCGGATCACAGGTGTCTTCAGAAGAAACCGTACCGCATATTGAAGATGCAGTGAATTCGCTGGCACGACTTCACTAACAGCGACTCCTGGATGGCGGGCGGCGAATCGAATCGCCTCCGCAACTGACGGCGGTTGCAACAGAGAGGCCATGTAGTAGCACTTAATCGCAATCTGCTCTGAATCGATTCCAACAGACTGCTCTGCTAATTGACCAAGTCGCAATAGCTGGCGTGGGAACCTTTTTTGCAGTTGAAATAGTCGAGACACCAATGCCAAAGAATCCACCTGATCAGGTTCGACGAAGTCAAGGTAAACCAACTTACTGAGCAGATCTGGATCAAGCGGTAAATCGACGGCGCCTTGCACCGCATGTGCATATGCTCGTCGATAGAATTCCTGGTAACTCGGCTTCGGCGCACTCGAGGCATCCGCTAGCGGACGAAGCCTGCGACCGGTTTTCGACGTCAAACTTATCGCTTGCTCCGCCTCCTCCGCGTTTGTCGGATTCAAATACTCGATTTCACTGAATCGCGCGCGTTGCTGTAGCAATGAACAGGCAACGCGGTGGAGCGCCGGCGAATCATCTTTGGTGAGAATTTGCTCGATACGCTCAATCCGACGATCAAGCACCGCAAAATCAGTAGCTGCCTGACCAATTAGAGCCTCTGCCGATCGAACCTCGCTCTCAACAATCGCATCGTCTCGCAAAACATTAAGCGAAGCCCCTATCGCTACCAGGAGAAAAACGACTGCTAAGACCTTACAACCCATTCTCGAAAACCGGACGCTTCGTGAGCCATCTGCCTCGAACCCAAAATTACTCTTTGAGAGGACAGCTGACATCAGCACAGAGAATGCGAATAAATTCGCAAATAGCACCAATCCATAGTCAAAGGTCTGCGTCCAAACTGTAGCTCCGAAAGCAAACAACCCCGCCGTCTTCCCGCCTTTTGCGATAGCCTCTTCCGTATTCAGACGATCGAGTTGGAGAAAGACAACAACAATCGCGATGACTAAGAAAATTCCACCTATCACGCCCTGGTCGACAATTGTCTCGATCCACAAATTGTCAGCATGGTGAAACCATGCCTCCGCGCTTCGGCTTTGATATGGCAAATAGGCGTAAGCGTAGGCTCCCGTCCCAGCGCCAAAGGGAAGATACGCTTTTGCTGAACGCATTGCGTCATACCAATGATCCCATCGCTGATCCTCCGCCTGACTCGCATCTTCAACCACCGCTCCTCGAAACACCAATGAGAACGCCTGCTGGCGGCTCGATTCCGACGCATAAATTGAACCGATAATCGCAACCGATAGTCCCCCAACGACAACTACCAAGGCAATCAATTTCCGATAACGCCCCCGGTTGACGACGAAGAGCAATGAACCAACCAAGCCAACGACCGCCACCAAGGATCCACAAGCGAGTAGCGCACTCGCCTGCAACACGATCGCCGCGATCGAATAGCTGAAAAGTGAGTCTCGAAAACTTTCAGCCAAACCCTCAAAGCTGAAACCGGACGAGAACTCACCTCGATGATTTACTTTTGCGTAGCGCCAATGGGCGACTCCGAGCGTCGCTGCAAGTCCGAATAAAGTGAAGAGCCCGGCATGATGCCTATTAACGAACGGCCCAAAACCGAGTGAGCCTTCGCGAGCCCAACCGCTAATTGAAAACGCGCTGTCCAACAGCGATACGAAATCAACAATCGACACCGAAAGCGACAGGGATAACAATACCGCGGGGACAACAGACGGCATTCTCGAACAGGCTAGAAAGACTCCAGCAATGACAATCGCGACACTCCAAAGCGCCGCCGCATGAAACGTCGAATCAGCATCAACCGAAAGCGGCAACTGATCGACGAAAAGCCCGGCGTGAGCAACACCTTTTTCGATTGGAGCAAGAGAATCGAGGAATTCGTTTGCTACGCCAGGCGAAAGCCTCTCAGCGATGGAGACTGGAAACGAAGTTCCCTGCACCCATGCGTATGCATTCCACAAAGCGAACACAAGGAAAACAACAGGCACTCGAAATCGCGGCAGGCCGTGAACAGACACCGCAATAAACAATACACTGGCAATCGAAGCAGCCACCACTGAGCCTACATATTGGCTCCAGTTGAGCGCGCCCCCGAAATCGATCGCCACTGCCGCCGGAACCATTGCCAGCAAGAAGCTAGCAATGGCTACGATCGTTTGCGAGCGCGACCTTACTCTCGATTGGCTAAGATAAGACATGAGTTGCGTTTGCAACCATCACAACACCAACGGCACACCGAGAAGCCGGCGCGCCGTTGCGAAAGCAAATCCGCTATCCAACCAGATCCAATACTAAGCGGTTGCTTGGCGCGATGCTTCGCTGCGGGCGAGTTCGAGGTCGTGGTCGACCATCAGTTCAGCTAGCTCTTTGCAGCTCGTCTCTGGCTCCCAACCCAACTTCTCTTTTGCTTTGCTGCAATCACCAAGCAACAAGTCAACTTCCGTTGGGCGGTAGTACCGTGGGTCCGTTTCGACGAACTCCTTCCAATCCAGATCCAAGTACTGGAACGTGTAATCCAAGAACTGGCGAATGGTGTAGGTCTCACCTGTCGCCAGAACATAGTCATCTGGCGTGTCGTGCTGGAGCATCATCCACATGCCACGAACATAGTCTTTCGCGTAGCCCCAGTCGCGTTTGGCATCCAAGTTTCCAAGATACAGTTTTTCTTGCAAACCAACTTTGATGCGGGTCGCCGCACGCGTGATCTTTCGAGTCACAAAGGTTTCACCACGGCGTGGCGATTCGTGGTTGAACAAAATCCCGTTGCAAGCAAACAGATTGTAAGCGTGACGGTAGTTCACGGTTTGGTGAAACGCGTAAACCTTTGCACAGGCGTACGGGCTTTGGGGACAGAACGGTGTCTTCTCAGTTTGAGGCGTTTCGAAGACGTCGCCGTACATCTCACTGCTCGATGCTTGATAGACGCGAACCTGCTTTTGCTGGTTCAGCTGGCGAGCCGCTTCGAGCACGTTCAACGCACCGACGGCAACCGTCTGCACGGTGTAAACCGGTGCATCAAACGAAACGCGAACGTGCGATTGCGCCCCAAGGTTATAGATTTCGTCCGGCTCAACATTCAGCACCAAGTTGGTCAAGCTCTGACCATCAGTCAAATCGCCGTAGTGCAAGAACAGCTTCGCGTTCTTGTCGTGCGGATCGATGTAGATGTGCTCGATTCGATCGGTGTTGAACGTACTGCTACGACGAACGATCCCGTGTACCTCGTAGTCCTTTTCGAGCAACAGCTCGGCGAGGTACGAACCGTCTTGTCCGGTAATGCCAGTGATAAGTGCCTTTTTCGTCATAGCCACGTTGATGGGTTCGGTGGTGATTTTTTAAACAACTGGTTCTGCCTGCCAACGCGGGCTCGACATGACCGCTAGACTTCTCGCAAACAGCCCGACTCGGTAGCTTGCAAATAGTCTTCGTAAGTTCTTTTGATCCCTGTTTCCAGGTCAATCTTCGGACTCCACCCCGTTGATTGGATCAAATCGGTATTAGTCCGCTTTACGGGGGTCCCATCCGGCTTTGACGGATCTTGAACAATCTTACCGGTGAATCCAGTCACCTTGGCAATCAATTCTGCCAATTCACGAATCGAAATATCGGTTCCAGTCCCGACGTTCACCAAGTTTGGTGGATCATCAAGGTTCACCAAGTGAACCAAACCTTGCGCCAAATCATTGACGTGCAAGAACTCGCGGCGCGGCGTACCTGTGCCCCAAATCACGACCTCTTCGGCATTCGTACGCACTGCTTCGTCGAAGCGGCGGATCATCGCCGGCATCACGTGCGAATTGCTGGGGTGATAGTTGTCACCGGGGCCATAAAGATTCGTCGGCATCGCCGAATGGAACAGAGCGCCGTACTGCGTCCGGTAATGCTGGCAAAGCTTAAGCCCGCTGATTTTGGCGAGCGCGTATGCTTCGTTGGTTGATTCCAACGGCCCTGTCAGCAAGCAATCTTCTGGCATTGGCTGGGGCGCCATGCGTGGATAGATGCATGTACTGCCAAGGAACAAGAATCTGCGAGTTCCATTTCGATAAGCCGCGTCAATCGAATTGGCGGCCATCATCAAGTTGTCGTAAATGAACTCTGCCGGATAGGTGTCGTTCGCATGAATCCCACCGACTTTGGCGGCGGCAAAATCACGACGTCCGGACGTTCTTCGGCGTAAAAACGCTCGACCTCAGATTGCCGGGTCAGATTCAGTTCGCTGCGATCACGAGTCAGCAAATCTGAATCCGCAATTCCAAGCTCTTGCAACAGGCGGACCACAGCACCACCGACCATCCCTCGATGGCCGGCGACGTAGACGCGTCCCTTAGGAAGTTTGACTGCGTTCATCTTTGTTTAGAATCCGATTCCGTGGTACTCAAATCCGCTCTCACCCAAAGCAAGTTGCTTCAGGCGATTGCGTCCATCAAAGACGAATGCCGGCTTCTTCATCGAGGCATAGATTTTGTCAAACTCGACGTCGACGAACTCGTCCCATTCGGTCAAAACCGCAATCGCATGCGCATCCTCGGCCGCTTCATAACTGCTCGATGCGAACGTCACGTGGCTTTCGATCAACGCTTTCTTTGCGGGGCTGAGGCCATTGTCACCTTCAGCGAAAACGTATTCCAGTTCTCGAATGACCTGTTCAGGACTCACCTGTGGGTCGTAGATGCAGACGCGAGCCTTCTCTAACAAGAGATCGCGGCAAACATAAATTGCGGCCGACTCGCGAGTATCGTTCGTGTCCTTTTTGAACGCGAAGCCCCAGATGCCGATCTTCTTGTCCGAGACGGTATTGAACATCGTCCGAACCATGCGGCTGACGAAGCGTTCTTTCTGGTAGTCATTCATGCGGACGACTTGTTCCCAATACTGGGCGACTTCGGGAAGCCCGAAATACTCGCACAAGTACACGAGGTTCAAGATGTCCTTTTGGAAACAACTGCCACCAAAACCGACAGATGCTTTGAGAAACTTCGAACCGATGCGCGAGTCCGTACCGATTGCGGCGGCAACTTCATCGACATCCGCTTCGGTCGCTTCACAGAGCGCGCTGATCGCATTGATCGAAGACACACGCTGCGCCAAGAATGCATTGGCGGTCAGCTTGGATAGCTCGCTACTCCACAGGTTCGTCGTCAGGATGCGATCCTTCGGAACCCAGTGAGCGTACACGTCCACCAGTGCTTGAATCGATTCCTGACGCTCGCCGCCGATCAAAACACGATCTGGTTCAAGCAAATCTTCAATTGCGGTGCCTTCCGCCAAGAACTCTGGGTTGCTCAACACGTCAAATGTCGAGCCGTTGCTTGCGTTCGATAGGATTCGCTTGACCGCTTCCGCCGTACGCACCGGCAACGTCGATTTTTCAACGACGATCTTGTGCCCTTCAGAGACCTCGGCGATTCGCCGTGCACACTTTTCAACGAACTCGAGGTTCGCCGCTCGCCCGGCACCGACGCCAAACGTTTTCGTGGGAGTGTTGACCGAAATGAAAACCATGTCGGCTTCTTTGATCGCCGAATCGATTTCGGTGGTGAATGTCAGGTTTTTTCCGCGGCATTGCTTGACGATGTCATCAAGGCCTGGCTCGTAAACCGGCAACTGGTCCGAGTTCCACTGGGCGATTCGCTGTTCGTTGATGTCGACGACTTTGACATCGATATCGGGACACTTATAGGCAATCATTGCCATGGTGGGTCCGCCAACATAGCCGGCACCGATGCAACAAATCTTGGTAACACTCATGAATACGAATCGTCGCTAATTAGGGCTTAGTACAAGTCACTCTTAAACAAAACAAATCAACCGGCAGGATCTCAAGAGGTCGCCGTCTCATCCGGGGCAGGACCGATCGGATCCAACTGGCAGTCATCCAATTTGACGCTGACGCCTTGATCCATAAATCGCACGGAAACAAGCAGCCGCGTTTCCTGGTCTCTTCGAATCACCACGCCTTCGAATCCGGCGAATGGTCCGTTCTTGACTCGTACCTGCTGACCGGGCGAGATCCTTTCTTCGATCGACATCGGGGCGCCGATGTTGATCAAGTCGCTCACCTGCGATAGGTCAGTCAACAACATGTCAACGTCTGTAATCTCGGTGACCTTTTGGACGCACCCAGTGCAGACGGCTTTGTATCGGGATTCATCCGATCCGCAAAGAAAGATGTAGTTGGCGAACAGAGGGACGTAACTCGTTCGCACGCGTCCCGCCGGCGAACGGCGACGCTGTTCAATTTGCGGACCGTAATGCGCGACCTCTATCTCACGCAGCTGTCGCATTAACTGCTTCTCTTGGCGGCTTTTCGTATACAGCAACCACCACGCAGAACTTGACGCGACGTCTGACTCCAACAGATTCAGCGGAAACCGATCGGGCTCTTTCGGAAGAATGGGCACGAACTCAAAATCCTTGGTGTGATCGCATCAAACTAAACGAACTGCCGTTCACGCCAGCCCGAGAGTATGCGTCGAGTCGCCTCCAACGCATTCAAAATCAAGCCGCTTCAAGTGGCGTCTCGAACCGCGTGTCTCAACGATTTTAACCAGCGTTTTCGTCAAGACCGGCACCATTTGAACGGGCAGCGCGGACTTCGTCCACCTGGGTGACACCTTCGCTCAAATCCGAGCCTTTGTTTCACCCACAACGCGGTTTTCCATCCCGACCGCCAACATGACACTTTGGACGGTCAAGTTAACTTAACCCTTCCCAAATACCTATTGGCTACGATCGATGTCGGCGCAAAGGTTTACCCTCAATCACTTTGGCCGTCCCGGTTCATCGGACATTCCCGAACAGGCCGACAAGTCGGAGACCTGTGCCTGCTTTGCCGATATTCGCAATTGAGCTTGCGAGCGACCATAACGCCGACAGCCACGACGCCAATCCGATGACAGCTGCCGTCACAGACAACGTGACGTCGTCCCAAGATTCCGCTACCGCGTTCATCGAGCATTCTTTAATCCATCACAGAACGCTCGGCGAATGCCCACGATAGAGCCGCGAAAAGAGTCGCAACGCAGGCGGTGGCTTAGCACTGGAAGGGGCAAACAAAAAAGGCAGTGTCCGGTGTGCGGACACTGCCCCATGTTTCAAAATAGACACGGCGAGATTAAGTCAGGATCGTTGACGTATCGCTGTGACGCTCGGGAGCATTAAACCGTGGCGAAGGCGTCGAAACAGCCTTTTCAGCCCCACCAACATGCATGCGTTCTAGTTCGTCGATTACCAACTTGACCTGTGGCTCAAGATCCGCGAGACGCATCGTCAAATCAGCAATGCGTTCGTGGATACCGGGCGAGTCCGCCGCCGCGACGACGTGCAAGGTTCCGATATTCACTCCCAGCGACTTGCCTTCGGTCTGAATGATGATCGGCCACCGCATTTGAATTTGGTTCAATCGGTCAGGCATCCGAACCGCGGACCAACTTGCGTGGTAGCCCTCGTGAATCCAGGAAAGGTTCAAATCGATACTGATCTTTGCCAAGTTGTGGACTTGTGCAAAGTCGACCAAGGGCTCCCAGACGACTCCCCAATCACCGGTACCCTGCAACGGGACACAGCGATGGTTCTTTTCAGTCAGCCCCTGTGCGGGTGTGATGAAGAATGACCGCGTCATGTGAGTCGCTTTCATCATCAGCAACTGGCATTCTGCATAGCCAAAGGAACGGGTCACCACCAGGAATGCGCCCGCAAGCACGATACCCAACATCGCCAGCCAGGGCATTTCGAAATGCACCGAGGCAACTGCCAAGGTTGTCGTTACCGCGCTGAGCAATGCCACGATGCCAAGCATCCCTTTGTGGCCGTATTTCTTGTCCAGAAGGTGGTGCAAGTGCGCACGATCGGTCGCATAGATACTGCGCCCGGTCAACCACCGCCGCGCAATCGCCGCGGTCGAATCGAACAAAGGAATCGCCAAGATTCCGATTGGTGCAGATGCCAACAAAGTCGATCCCTTGACACTGCTCCAGACCGACAGCACTCCAATGAACAAACCGATTGTCATGCTGCCCGCATCACCAAGGAAGATCGAAGCGGGCGGTTTATTGAATACAAGGAAGCCAATCAAGCTGCCAGTCAGACAAAATGCGAACGCGGCTCCCAAGGGCGATCCCTGCGTCAGACTAAGCACAGCCAGTCCGAATGTAATGAAACAACCAACGGTCGTCGCCATTCCGTCTGCGCCGTCAATCAGATTCAAAGCGTTCACACAAACCAGCAGCCACAACACTGTGACAGGAAACGCCAGCGAGCCGAGATAGATCTCAAAGCCCATCAACCCAATCTTGCTAACAACCGTTCCGCTGCCGACCAACACCGAGATGATCAGGATCTGCATCAACAGTTTCTGGCGACCACGCATCAGCCACACGTCGTCAATTAAACCGACCAACATGATCGCCGATCCCGCGAACACGAGCCGGTACCACTGATTGGCAACGTACCCTAACTCGAATGCCCCAAAATGGCGGTCGTACAGAATCGTCGCGGCAAAACCTGCGAGCACAGACGCTAAAACCGCCAGCCCCCCACCGAGAGCTATTGGCTTACTGTGCAGCTTTCGTTCTGCGTCTGGCTTGTCGACCATTCCGACCAAACGGGCGAACCCGCGAACCGCCGGGACGAAAACGAGGGCCGCTGCGATCGAAAAGACTAGTGATATCAGAGTGAGCGAAGTCATAGATGTCGTTTTGCACCACCGTTGAGATTCATACCGCCTGTTGACTTTCTGACTCGCACCTCTGGGGTGAGCTCGTCAGTAAAGTCTACCCGACGATTTCAGACCGCCTCAGTCTAAAAGCGAAAGGTCAAATCAGAATGCCTTCTTTCTGCCGATTGGGTTGCCTTTGCAACGATCAGAGGGAAAGCCCACCCTGAAATCCGAGGCAACTATGGCAGTTCATTGTAATTGGAACGTCTGTCAAAAATGCTAGAACCCGCACAAGCCGCGATTCCGTCAGTTTTCATTAAATCCTCTTCACCGTTACGGCGATAAACACCCCTAGGACGGTCCGCCCCAATCGGGCTTGTCGTCCGAATTGATTAAACAAGCGACTTCGAATTCCGCCAGCAGCCAAGGGGGGCCAAATGGCGATTCGTTCTGACAGTGCGTCCAACGCACCCGAACAAAATTCCGTTCTATCGGGTCATTCGCAAAACGACTCGATTTCCCGCCAGAAAACGCAACGACGCCTTAGGATGAGGTCTCTTGCGCTGGCAGGCACCGCGGCCCTCATCCTGACCGGTTCTGCCGGATGCTCAATCCTTACCAATGCGTATAGCTACGCGAGAAAGTCCGATTGCTTGGACGATTTCATGCTATCGCATCGCAACAAGGTCTTTGCACAACGCGCCTGGTTCCGTGAAGCAAGCTGCCATGCTGGCCAAGCGAACCTGTCCGAGTTCAAAGCGGGCTTCATCAAGGGCTACATCGATGTCGCCAACGGCGGATCCGGCTGCACGCCCTCCGTCGCTCCCAGCCAATACTGGGGGTGGAAATACCAATCCCCAGGCGGACAAGCTGCGATTGGAGCGTTTTTCGCTGGCTATCCGTATGGTGCGAAAGCGGCAGAACAAGACGGCCTGAGCAATTGGTCAAACGTTCGCCCGCACCGCCTGCCAAGCGACCCAGACGCCGAGCCGGCAACGGAAGCGACACCCGCGCCCGCTCCGGTCATGTACGGTCCAGACGGAATGCCGCTTCAGGAATACATCGTTCCTGGCAGTGAAGTCGAAGTCATCATGCCAAGCAACGGCGAACCTTACCCAGGCAACACACCGTTGCCGACGGAAGAACTGCTGCTGTCGCCAGAAAGCGGCGAAACCTTGCCAATGCCTCAATCGAGCACGATCGAGAATCTGGACTCGGCAGAGATCCTGCCCCAAGAGCCAGCTCAAACGTTCGTCCTTGAGTCGTCTCCGGCGTTACCAAGCGATGTTGAATCCTACTCGCTGAACGACCAGGCGACACAAACCGGCCCCGAGCAAGAGCTTCCCGAAGACGCGATCGAAGGCATCTTTGGCAGTATCGACTTGCCGACCAACGCTGGTCACAGTCCTGCCGATTTCGCGTTGCCCCCAGTTGGACCGGCGGCTGCAACCGCTGACGCTGACGGCAACGACATTCCCTTCAAATTTGAATAAGCAGCTCGTGGCCAAGAATCCACGCTGAATACCCTCAGTGAGAAGTTCAAGGATGAATACAACCCCTTCAAACTTGGTTCAGAGCCAGCAGGACGCTGGCAACGGACGACGAGCACAACTGTGGCGCCAGATCAAGCGATTCGGCTTCACGATCGCCGCATCGACCCTGTTTGCCGGTTCAATGACCGGTTGCTCGGCATTGACACAACCGATCGATGGTATCCCGGCCAGCCGGGTCCCTCGACAATACTTTGCCGAGCCAAAGAACGACTTGGTGCCCGTCGACATCTCGCTGCTGACACTCGAGCCGCCACGCGAGTACGTTCTCGGTGCGGGTGACATTCTGGGTGTCTACATTGAAGGTGTGTTGCCATTCAATCCACCGAGCTCACCACCCGAACCGCCGCCAGTGAACTTTCCCGACGCGGAAAGCACCCTGCCACCGTCGATCGGTTACCCAATCGCCGTTCAGGAAGATGGCTCACTATCGCTGCCTTTGATCGAACCACTGAACGTCAACGGACTGACACTTGATCAAGTCCGTGACGCAATTCGCGATGCCTATATCGACAACGATATCCTTCGCACCGACAAAGCTCGCCCGATTGTCACGATCATCCAAGAACGCACCGTCGACGTCATCGTCGTCCGTGAAGACGGCGGCGGCGGACAAGGCTTGCTGCGAAACGCAGCCAGCTCCGACTTCCTTCGCGGCGGTTCGGACCGAAGTGCCAGCGGTGGTCTTGTCAAACTAAAGGCCTACCAGAACGACATCCTGCACGCCTTGGTCGAAACCGGTGGACTCCCCGGCTTGAACGCCAAGAACCAAGTCAAGGTTTTGCGTGCGAGCACCCGAAATCGCGAAGCCCGTGAAGAGTTCTTGGCCAAGTATCGCAAACAACGCCTCGCCGCGATGGCTGACCCCTGTGCCTGCCTGCCAAAGCTTCCCGAAGACCCCACGGTCATGCGAATTCCGCTGCGTCTACCACCGGGAGAATCGCCGAACCTGACTCAAGAAGACATCACGCTGCAAGAAGGCGACATCGTCTACATCGAATCACGTGAAACGGAAGTCTTCTATACCGGCGGCTTGCTGCCTGGTGGCGAGTTCCCACTGCCTCGCGACTATGACCTTGACGTCCTTGGCGCGATGGCGATGGTTGGAAATGGTGTCTACGGACAGTCAAGCCAATCGCAACGCTCCGGCGGCATCGGCGGACTCGGTGGTGCGATCGCGACAATCCCACCAGGTCGCCTCTACATCCTTCGCAAGACGGACTGCAATGGCCAGATCGCGATCGAAGTCGACCTCGCCAAGGCGATCAACGAACCAAGTTCTCGACCGCTGATCAAAGCGGGCGACACGCTTGTCCTGCAGTACAAACCAGAAGAAGAAGTTCTCAACTTCGGTCTTGGAACCTTCTTCACCTACGGGATTCGCGAACTACTCCGCAACTAGCGGACAACTCGACTCCCTGGAAAACGACAACGCCGTGCGACTGGCTTCAGTTGCACGGCGTTTTTTATGCTTACGAAAGAACACTCTGAACCTAGCGAAACTTCAGCTAGCCCCGGTGCTGCCAGTCAATTCCAACGCCAGATCCTTAGCACCTTTCAGATCCAACTTGCCAGTTCCCAACAGCGGGATCGCATCGACTTCGTAGAACGAATCACGACCGGGAATGAAAAGGTTTGGCAGCCCCGCTTCTTTCAGCCCCGCCAGAATTGCTTCGGTATCAACCGCAAGGGGACGATGCAGTACGATCAGTCGCTCGCCCTTCTTTGAATCTGGAACCGCGGTCACACAAACATGCATCGCGCCTTCGTCAGCGTCCGCGGCCTCTTCGCCTCCGCCAACACGGCCAATCACATTGCAGATCTCTTCTTCGACTTTGACGTGTGGCACCATTTCACCGCCGATTTTCGAAAATCGACTGAGTCGTCCGGTGATGTGAATGAAACCTTGGCCATCGATGTGGGCAACGTCACCGGTGATGTAAAAGCCATCTTGGATCGCCTTTCCCGTCAGGTCATCACGGTTTGCGTATCCGGCCATCACGTTGGGACCGGCGATCAACAACATGCCGTCTTCGTCAGCTTTCATCTCCTCACCAGTGTCTTGCGAGACCACTTTCGCGCAAACGCCCGGCAACGGACGGCCGACTGAGCCTTCGATCCGATCAGGCTGGTGAACGGATGGCGAACGCGTTGGCGGAACGTTTACTGACACCAACGGACTTAGCTCTGTAGTGCCATACCCTTCGACAGGACGCACGCCGAACTTTTCTTCGAACGCTTCGAACAACTCGCCTGGCATCTTCTCGGCCCCGACCACGCAAATGTCAAGCTTTGCGAATTGCTCGGGAGCGACGCGACGAATGTATCCTCGGACGAACGTTGGCGTCCCAAGGATTACCGTGACACCGTATTTCTGCGAAAGCTTTCCAACTTGTTTCGCGTCCAATGGATTGAAGTGATAAACGCCACAAGGCCCCAGCACCTGCGCGGCCCACAGAGTGACGCTGTATCCGAATGAATGAAAGAATGGCAATACACCCAATACCACGTCGTCATCATTCAGACGAATCGCTTTTTCAATCGCGTCGACGTTGTGGCTGATGTTACCCTGAGTCAACATGACGCCTTTGGGCATCCCCGTCGATCCGCTGGTAAAGATGATCGTCAACAAGTCGTCGATCTTGACACGGTTCAAACCAAGGATCTTGAACAGCATTCGAGCCGGGACAAGATTCGCCTGCAAAAACGCAATCGCCTTGTCCGCCGTCGACACCTTGTCTCGCACCGATTCCAACGTGATCACATCCGAATCGATTTCTAACCCGATCTTGCTTAGAAACCGTTCGCTTGTCAGCACATGCTTGATGCCGACTTCCTTGATGCAGTAGTTGATGACTTCGCTCGAAACGGTGTAATTCAAATTCACCGCGACGCGACGATCGAAAGCGAGCGCGACGTTGACGACCACTCCGCCAGCACTCGGCGGCAGCAAGATGCCGATGTTCTGTTCGTCTTTTGAAAACACCTCACGGGCAAGCATCCGACGAAGCGCGAGAGCTCGCGTCAACGCATCACGCCCCTTCAACTCGGTACCCATCGAATCGGCGATTTGCAATCGACTCCCTCGTCGACGCCAGGCGCGAATCAAGGACTTACTTAGCAGAGGAAATTCGCTGCGGTGCTCGACTTGTGCACGGGCCGCGAGCTGGGCGACTTGCGAGCGAACGATTTCTGTTGGTGTCTCATGCTCAAGCGGCTTGCCGATATACAGCGTCAGACGTCGACGAAATTTGTTTGGCCACTTCAAGAAGAATTTGCCGCCGGAAAAGCTGAAGATACTCCCCCACATCCCATCCAAATAGAACGGAACGATTGGAGCATCGTTGCCCTGAAGGATTTTACGGAACCCGGGCTTGAAACCCTGCAACTGCCCCGTGCGTGTCAGCGTTCCTTCGGGAAAGATCCCGATGACGTCGCCGGCCTTCAAACCTTCGCGGGCCGTCTTCAGTGCGCGCGCGATGGACTTGGGATTCGTCAGCATCAGGATCGTACCAAACGCTGCGGCTACCCACTTCGTAAATGGCGTCGCAAAGTTTCCGCCGTCAACGACGAAACGAACGTTTCGAGGCAGCATCCAAAGCAGCACAGCACCATCGATCCAAGAAACGTGATTGCCGACGATCAGATAGCCGCCTTCCGCAGGCAGATTCTCTAACCCGACAACATGCTTCCGATACAAAAGTGACAAAAGAGGGCGGATCAACGCGCGAACAAAGACACGCGGCGCGATCAACGCGAACCCGGCCATCGACAAGACAATGGCAATGACAAACCCAAAGATATACCAACCCATGCGCGACGTTTCCTACCCTACGTGAGGCTTCCTCCCAAGCGAGGCTTTTGTCGCCACCTTGCGTCCAAAAAACCTGCGGCAACCGAGCAACCATTCGCACGGACGCAGCAATTCGCTACCAAGAGAACCCAAAAGAATAGGCGAAGAGGGCCAATTCGAGCAACACCGCGGCCCCCACATCAAATCCGGGATTGTGTAGAAACCGCCCTATGGTGCCGCAGACGCGCCTTCCGGCACGCCCAATCACGCATCGCCGCTCGGCCGCAATCCAACGGAAACTCCGGGCTGCGGCCCTCGCAACTGCCAGCGATCAGTTCGCCGCCGGCTCTTGTTTGAGAAACGCCAAGCGAATTCCCAACGCCTTGGCGGCAATAATTGCACTCACCGGCGCCAAGAAACTCAACAGCGCGCCCATCTTCACCGAGTCCTGAATCGGACCGGGATCAGGGAACGCAGCGGTTGAGACAAACAACGCCACGGTAAAGCCCAGACTGGCAATACACCCGATTACGGTAACGTGCTTCAAATTCATTCCGCCCGGCAGTTCCAACTTCAACACACGAACCGCAAAGTAGCTGAACGCGAGGATCCCAACCGGCTTGCCAATGAACAAGCCCAGCGTTACCAACCAAGTTCCGGCACCGACACTTGAAAGCACCACCCCCGCGTTTACCAATGCGAACAAGCCCAGAATCAGCTCCACCGGCTCCTTCCACCAGTGTTCAAACTGGTTCAAAGTGTCCGATTGGCTGCCGTCTTCGGCAAAGAGACCCTCATCGCGTTTGGCGTGAGGAAGCGTTGGGATGATCGGCACCAAACCGAGCGCGGCGTGAATGCCCGACATGTAGAACGAAATCCAGCTCAGTACGCCGGGGATCGCCAGATACCACCAAAAGTTCTTCACACCCGCTCGGTTGAACGCAACCCCCATCGCAACCGCAGCGGCGGTCAATCCCAACCACCCCAAGTTGACATCGCCCGAAGGATAGAACACCGCCAAAATCCCCAACCCGACAGCGTCATCTGCAATCGCCAAAAGCAGCAGGAACGAGATTGCCGGGTGACCATTGCCGAAAATCAGGCGCGCGATCAAGTAACTAAACGCAATGTCCGTTGCACAAGGGATCGCCCAGCCATTGCCAAGTTCACCATATTGGCCGACCATCAGGGCACCAATAATGTAAACGATCGATGGCCCGACAACTCCTCCGGCAGTCGCTAACAGTGGCGTCGCGGCAGTCCGGATGTTTGACAAAGCCCCGCCCGGCAAGATCGATTCCCAAACTTCCTTTGCCGCGATCGCAAAGAACAGTGCCATCAGGATATCGTTGACGAGGAAGTGGAACGTCAAACCATGGGCATCGTGGCCGTGACTAGCCACGGGCCAAAGATTGACATGGACAAAGTTGTGATACGAATGCCCTGAAAACAGTCCGTCCGCATTTGCCCAGATCAGGGCGAGTAGCGATCCGAGAACCAAGAACATTGAATTGCTGTATAGGAATTCGCGAATCGGCTGATCGCCCTTCGGCTTCGACATCTTCTTTCTGCCCCAGAGATTTGAAAGCTGTGCACAAGTGATTGAAAAAATGGCAAACCGGCTGACAGCCCAATCGCCGCGCAACCCTAGTTCCCATTTATTCGCCGACCGAGAAAAATGACACACGCCGGCCGTGCACTGAGGGTGAAACGCCACACCTGTCGCAACCTTCTCTCCACCTTTCACTGGACTTCCGAATGAATCACGACACGTCTACCACCCTTTTCATCGCTCCTGCCCCGCCAAAGGTGCGATGAACCTGGGCATCCTTGGCAAAACATCACTGCTCGTTGCGCTGCCCAATCGACTGTCACTCGACGCCGTCACGGTTGGATTGGCATGGAACACAGTCATTACCAATGAATTTACGGGCCGACTTCCCGCGTGGCACGAACTCCTAATCATCGGGACTTCAATTTGGATCGTCTACACGATCGACCGGCTACTCGACGGGCGAACGCTTTCCGAAGACACACCGGCAACTGACCGCCACCAATTTCATTCGCGACACAGCTCCAAGCTTTTAATGGCTTGGCTGACCGCGGTTGCAGTAGTCGCTTGGTGCTCCGCCTACCACGCCACCGAGACACAACTCCGCTGGGGAATCGTTACCGTTGGTTTAGCGATCTGTTACGTCGTGAGCGCGCAATTGCTGAACCCGATCAAAACGCTATTTCCGAAAGAGGTTCGAGCCGGTGCACTGTTTGCCCTCGGCGTTTCACTCGTCGCCTGGTCCGATCACCGGACCACCGCTTGGCAGCCACTGTTGCTGATCACAATCCTCTGCGCCGCGATGTTCACAATCAACTGTTTGATCGTGTCGGCATCCGAATCGGAAATTGACGTAGGACAAGGGAACGACTCGCTCGCCCGGCGTCACCCGAAGTTGACCGAACGCTTCATCTTGATGATCGCTCTACACACCGCCGTCACGATCATCGCCATGACGACGGCTCAGATACCGATGACCATCGGACTCTGCATCTTGACCAGCGATGCATTGCTCGTTTCGTACGTCATCCTGGAACAGCGGCGCAGCGTTCGCAAACTGTCACCGTCGGCTTGGATGGCGTCACTTGCCGACGCCGCAATCGCCGTCGCCCCTTTGACCTGCATCGCACTTCTACAACGATGAAGTCCTCCCGATCATCACGCGGATACGATCGCCTTGCACCGATCTATCGAATGCTTGAGGTGTCGATGTTCGGAGTTCGACTACATCAAACTCGCCTCGCATTGCTGGACCAATTGCCATCGATCCAAACCGCGTTGTTCCTAGGTGACGGCGATGGCAGACTGCTTGAAGCGTTTTGCAAACGTCAACCACATGCCGATGTGACCAGCATTGATCAAAGTCCAAAGATGCTTGCGAGCCAGAGGTGTCGGATTGATCGCCTCAGTCACTCTGGGCAGATCCATTTCGAACTTGCCAACGCGATCGATTACAAGCCACCTGAACAATCATTTGATTTGATTGTCAGCGCCTACTTCTTGGATTGCTTTACCGAGCAACAACTCCGTGAATCGTTGCCACGATGGCTTGCCGCGCTCAAGCCGGATGGGAAGTTGTACTACGTTGACTTCTGCGTTCCCGACGTTCGTAACGAAACAATCACGCGAACAGGCCGCTTCCGTTTCCAACTGCTGCTCTATCTGATGCATCGTTTCTTTGCAGCCGCAACGGCACATCCCACCCGGACGTTGCAACCGATGGAATTGCTTATCGAGAGCGCAGGCTTTCAACCAATACACGTCGCCACAGAAATCGATCCGATGTGTACGTGTAAGATCTACCAATCAAAAAAGACCGCCCTTCGTCCGTGAAGGTCGGTCTCGAGTTTTGTCACGTAGTTGATGGCGCAGCACGTCCATGGCATTGACCCAGTCCAACCGAATTAAGTGACAAAACGGAAGTTACTTTCCTAGTCGCAAATCGGGGTTTGACTTGCCGGCAATCCGTACGAGCCGACTTCCAATTTTCAACCGCAGATCCTTGCGGCTGTTCCGGAACAACGTCTCCTACGCTATCCCAAAATGGCTTTGTCGCTGAACATGAAAATTCAGCCGTCCGGGGCTAATTCAAGCAATGCCTTGGGGCGGGTGGTCGCAATGGACGAAGCTGTGTCACGCGACCGACGTGAGCTGGAAGCACAAAGCGAATCGATAGTTCGCAAAAGCGTTTGTCGAATCACGACAAAGCGTCTCCCGTGCACGAGTGAAGAGCAGTACTTGGCTCGGAAGCAGAACAACTTTTCCACAACCCGAGCGAGCAGGAATTTGCCAACGTTGCACCGAATGTCAACAACAAAGTTTGACGACTGAGCGATGTAGCAAAGCACCAAGATGGAAAGCGTCGGCAATTTTCGATGCGAAATGGACTCAAAATTTTTTTGGTTTGTTGTGACCAATTGAACCGGTTGAACATCACTTGCAATGACGCCAACGAACGCGCGTGGCGACTGGCGAGTTGACTTTCAAATCGATGTCTAGAAATGCCAACTACCATCGCGCATCTCGCGTTCGTTTCGAACATGATTTCGACGCGCAACGACGGACGAAGTTATCAACGATGCGGCAAAACACATCCGCGTTTCGGTCGATCTTTCGATTCACATTCGCAAGCAATTTGCGAATGTCATCATTGCCGCCACTGAAAGCGATCCGAAAAATTTTTCGGATCAACCAACTAGTTCTCCGCCGCGTCCTCCGGATCTTGATACACTGCGTCGGTCGCATTGGCGAATGAATCGAATGCCACGGCAATTCGCCGTCCCAATCCCGGTGCGCGTTTTGTCTGTCGGTCTAGCACGGGTTGCAACTACCTCCGTCACCAATGACAGCCCTTTCTTCTCATCGAACGTTCAATCGATCTCGGATTGCCTAGTGAAAGACAGCTCGTTGGAAGACGTTTCGATTGAACAACCATCCGATCCTTCCGGTGACTCGCCTTCGCATTTTTGGACAACGGAGTATGTCAAAAAGATGCGTTCGTTGCTTGGGAACGATGTCTGTCGCAAGCTTGGGATTTTCGAACTCCCCAACGACTTTCTTCTCTCCGTTGTCGTCCCCGTTTACAACGAAGGCGGGACCGTTTCATCGGTTGTCGATCGCTTGACCAACACTGGCTTGCCGATGGAAATTATTCTGGTCGATGATGGCAGCCAAGACGGAACCCCCGAAGCGCTCGCAAGCCTGTCGTCACGTCCGCACGTTGTCGTGTTGACCCACTCGCACAACCGTGGCAAGGGGGCGGCGATCCGAACGGGAATCAAGCACGCCAAAGGTGACATCGTCGTTATCCAGGACGCCGACCAAGAATACGATCCCTCCGATTTTCGGTACCTGTTACAGCCGCTCCTGGCCGAAGAAGCTGACGTCGCGTACGGCACCCGATATGGCCATTACGACCGACAACTTTCCCCTTGGTGGCATCAAGCCGTAAACGGTTTGATCTCCTGGCTCGCCAGCCTTGCGATCGGTATCCGACTCAGTGACGTTGAAACGTGCTACAAGATGGTGCCACGACGACACCTGATCGATATCCAGGAGCAACTGCAAGAATCACGTTTCGGAATCGAAATCGAATTGACAGCCCGTCTTGCCCGCAAACGACTTCGATTCACCGAACGCCCGATTCGTTACCGACACCGCTGGTACGACGAGGGAAAGAAAATTGGATGGCGAGACGGCGTGAGCGCGCTTCGCTGCATCATGAAATACGGGCTCTTGCGACGCTAACACCGGCCGCGAAGGCGAATTTTTCGCGTATCTTCATCTCACCGCACAAGTCAATTCGGCTAGAATTGACTCCTCGGTCGGCCAGACACAGCCGGTATCGATATTTCGGAACGAATGAACTTTGCGTCTGACAATCAACTGACACCCCCATCCGATTGCCCCACCCCAGTCATGCGAATCGCCTTTTCCCATCGGATTGCCGCATTGCTTCTTACCGCATGTTCAACCAGCTTGCCATCCAATGCGGCTGATTGGCCTGGGTTCCACGGGCTCGGTAAAGCGGGCGTCGTTTCCAATGCGACACTGCCAGCAGGACTGTTGGAACAGAAAACAAAATGGTCATTGGACCTCAAGTCGCGTGACGTTGGTTCCGTCGCCGTACAAGATGGGCGTGTTTATTTGTTGGCAATGTCTCCCCAGTCAGAAACGATCCGCCTGATCGCTGCTGAACTTGCCACGGGAAAAGAACTTTGGTCGCAAGAGTACCCTCAGCTGGCCAATCACCTGCACAGCCGCAACACGCTTGCTTCAAGCACGCCAGCAACCGACGAACAATTCGTCTACATCGCCAACAGCGATCGCCAACACACTTGGTTACGGTGCCTCGATCATGACGGAAACCTGCAATGGTCTCGTGACTTCGGTCCTGCGCAAAGCCAGCACGGTTTTGCAACGTCCCCAACGGTCGTTGGCGATACAGTCCTGCTGAATTTTTCCCAGCAGAACGAACAAGTCCGCGACGGCGAACCAGGAACCAGCCGGATGATCGCCGTCGATCGCAAAACCGGCGAAACCCGCTGGTCAACGCCAGTGACATCCACCCGCGTTTGCTATGGCGTCCCCGCTGTGATTAACAACCAAGTCATCGGCGCCAACACCGGTGACGGCGTCTTCGCACTCTCGCTCGACAACGGAAAACTACTTTGGCGTTTGCCAGCGTTTAAGATGCGTTGCGTTAGCTCACCACTGATCATCGACGATCTGGCGATCGGAACGAGTGGCAGCGGTGGTGGTGGAAACCATTTGGTCGCCGTTCGAATTCCCTCGAAACCAGGTGAAACGCCAACCGAGGTGTACCGCGTTGAAAAATACGCGCCGTATGTGCCCACCGCGGTTATTAAAGACGGCATGCTTTTCATTGTTGACGACAAAGGCATTGCGTCTTGTGTCGATGCCAAGACTGGAAAATCGAAGTGGACCAAACGGATTGGCGGCAACTTTAGCGCATCGCCGATCATCGTTGGCGATCAAATGCTGCTGACCAGCTTGGAAGGCGAAGCACGGTACTAAGTGCAACCGGAAACTACCAAAAGATCGGACAAGTCGATCTCGGTGCCAGTATCGGTGCGACCCCAGCATTTGCAGATGGTAATCTGCTCATCCGCGTCGGCGACGAACTTCGCTGCTACTGATTCGCACGCGCGAACACTAACTATGAAGCACGCTCCTCTTGTTTTTAACGGCAACGGTTGTTCGTTGACGCTGATCACTCTGGTCTGTCTTATCACAACCGCAATCGGACAAGGATGCTCTAAAAAAGACCTCTCCGAAATCGCTGACTCGATCTCCGAAAAGGGCGAGTCATTCGTTAAGGAAAGTCGCAAGCTCACCGATTCCTTGGTCAACGAGCCTGAACAGCCTCCTACGCCCACCGGTGAACTCGAGTTGCAATTTGACACGCCCGTTCGTTTCGAAGCGGCGAATGTACAAGTCTTTTGTGTCGGTTACGGGCGTCCCAATTCACTGCAATTGCTCACTTATGATGCGAGCGCCGATCGGTTACCGGATTCCGGGCTCTTGATCGAAGCGGCAACAGAGATCGAAACCGTCGCGCTGCTCGTCGGAAAAACGCTCGCCTGCAACCTATTTGTTGCCACCGGTTACAACCGCCCCGTCCTATCGACCTCGATTGAGACCCCCGTCGAAGTGCGTTTCGACGCGATGAATTTCTCCGCCGGAACTGTCACCGGGACAATCTTGCCTTGCTCCCTAAAGCGGCCTGACGGCGAAATGGTCGAACTCTCTGGCGGTACCTTCACCGCCATCATGCTTTCGGAGTAAGTCGTGTTGTTGGGATCTGTCCGAATTGGCCAGCGAGCAATCGCTTTGGCGATGTGGTTGGCGGCGTTGTCGGTTCTGTCACCCAAAACGCATGCCGCCATCTCTGGCGAGCACTATTCCACCAGACCTCTCGGTGTCATTGACGGAGCGGCAAAACAAATCGCATTGATGTACCAGTTACTCTCCGAATGGGAGCAGCTCACCATCGACAGCGTTTCAAGAATGGATGCCGGCGATTCGATCCCGCACGAAAAACTTGCCAAGGCATTTGCGCGTTCCTATCAAGGCATTTGGTACGCCAAGCAACTACAAGCCATGGGCGAACCGGCGGGGTACGATTTAGAAACACGCTTCACGCTTCTTCGAAATGCGTTGGGAGGCTTCTCAAACTCCCTGCAAAAACATCATCAGGCAGAGCTCAGCAAACTAAAAGCCCTGACCGAAGTGCGGCGTGACACACTCGCCAAGGCCATTGAGATGGCCCGAAGCGGTCAACTGTCAAACGCCGAAAAATCCGTCCGCGACTTGCATCTACGTCAGTTGCTGAGCGTTTTCTATTTGCCCTACTCCGGCTACCGCGACTTCGAGAACGAAGTCGCACCAGTTCACAATCGATTGATTGATGACCTGAATCGCGAACGCCAACAGCAATACGCTGAGAAAGCGCAAGCCGTTGTCGCTCAGTCCGCGAGCGTTGTGTCCGATTTTGAAACCGACAGTCAGCGCGTCATTGCGGAACTAAAATCGGCACAAGGAGACCCCGTCGAAGCGATTCGATGGCTCGACGAGCGTTGGTCACAAGACAACTTGGCAATTTCCAAAACTCGCGCCATCTCGCTCGCGTTCGGACTCGCTGGCGATGCCGCCGCAAATCAACAGCAAGCTCTTCATCAGATCGATCAACAAGCGATTTCGATGCTCGAAGCGCTGATCGATGTGGCAAGCCAGACTGGCAGTGATCAGCCAACAATCGCTCGTTATGCAGAATTCGTTCAAGCAGTCGTACGACTGAACAGCCACTGCGGCAACTCTTTGAATGAACGCCTACAGCCCGCGTTCGACCGTTGGACCAATCAGTCCCCCGAGCTGACAACAGCGGTCTCAACCTATCATCAGGCGGTCAAGCAACCAATGTTGTGGATGCAACGACGGGCGGCAGAGCAATCAGAACAAAAAAAGCGAGACTACCTTGAGCTCGATCATCTGACCGGTAAGCCGATGAAGCCGACCAATGCTGATCGGCCATCTATCTACCTCAATCAATCGCCACGCGTACGTCCGCTGACGCCAGCAAATTCAAACCTGCCCTACAATTGGCTCGAAATTGAGGCGAACTCTTTAGTGGGTACCTTAGTTCGAACCGGGCAAAGTTTTCCTCCAATGAATGCGGGTGAAGCCTCCTGGGTCCCTTTTTCCCAAAGCTACGCTTCACACTTCATGCCACCTAAAATCCCGGCTTTGATTCGTGAACACGTTGAAGCCACGCTGCTCGTCACGCAATCACACCCGCCTCTTTCCCTTCCTGCCGCGATCGCCATTGACGCGATCGACCGTGGAGCGTTTCTGCAAATCGGCGGCACCATTCGTAGCGTGGCGATGTCACCGAGTGTCGTTCGATTTGGAAATCCAGTTCCCGAAATGAGCCAACGCGTATTGCTTGGTAAATTTCACAACTTCAATTCTTCGCCCCCCGCGACACGTTCACTCGCCTGGGAATTCGAACTAGATCCCAAGTGGATCCAGCACCAGTTGTTCTTCCTTGAAATCGAGACCACCGTTTCGACGAAGTGATTGTGCGCTAAAACTGAAAATACACGAACGGTGTGAATCCTCGCGGTGCATACAGAATCAGACACCAGATCATGACCGTCGTCGCGACCGCCGAATAGAATCGATCGGCAGGCAACCGCATCATCAATCGATAACGCGACATCCAAACGGCATACTCCGCCAACATCAATGCCATCGCAACCAGGGCTAAGGGTGGCAACCACAGAATGCCAGTGTGTAGAAACGCAAGTTGCCCCAGTACCTCGGCGACTTGTTTCAGACTGTCGCAGCGGAACAAGATCCACCCGAACATGACGATTCCCATCGTCGATGCCCAGCGAATCGAACGCCAGACGCGCCAAGGCGTATGCGACGCGAACGATCGCTCGACGCACAACACCATGCCATGCCAAACTCCCCAAAGCACGAACGTCCACGCGGCACCGTGCCAGAGTCCACCCAGCGTCATCGTCGCCAATAGATTCAGAGATGTCCTGCGTTCACCCATCCGATTGCCACCCAACGGGATATAAAGGTAGTCCCGCAGCCATCGTGACAAGGTCATGTGCCAACGACGCCAAAACTGTGCCGGCGACAGTGCCAGATACGGATGGCGAAAATTCTTGGGAAAGCGATAGCCAAGCAACTTCGCCAAACCGATCGCGATGTCCGAGTAGCCCGAGAAGTCATAATAGATCTGCCCCGCATAAGCGATGACTGCCAACCAGACCGTCGCGCCGCTGTACAAGTCTGGCCCCGCAAACACGACATCGACGAATTCTCCCAAACGGTCGGCGATCAAAACCTTTTTCACCAGCCCACGCAACACCGTTTGAAATCCGCCGTAGGCCCGGCGTGATGACCACGCTGGAACAACGGCAAGCTGTGGTAACAACTCCGCCGCACGAACGATCGGCCCGGCGACCAACTGGGGGAAGAACGCAACGTACAACGCGAAATCCACTAGCGAGTCACTCGCTCGCAACTTCCCGCGGTAAATATCGATCGTGTAGCTAAGCGTTTGGAAGGTATAAAACGAAATGCCAACCGGCAGGACGATTTCGAGCGTGCTGACGTCAAAGCCGATCGGCGCCAACAAAGCCTGCGCAGACTCGATAAAGAAGTTGCAGTATTTGAAAAAGCCAAGCGACCCAAGATTCACACACAAGCTGAGTGCCAGCCACCGACGACGTTGTTGCTGACTCGTCGCCAACTCGATCTGACGTCCGGCGACAAAGTCGACGATCGTCGACAGCAACAACAAACCACAGAAGCGGTAGTCCCAGTACGCATAAAAGTAATAGCTGGCGACCAGCAACAACACGTTGCGTTGCAAACGCGTACGCAGCTGCCAGACGGCAACCAAGACAACGGCAAAGAAAATGAAGAATTCGGTGATCGTGAACTGCATCCTGCATCAATCCCCGCGACGGCCAGTCTGCTGATCGGCCTCAGACTTCTGGGTGAGCACCTCAACGACTTGATTTGCGATTAGCTCATTCCCAAACCCGTTGTAGTGCCCCTCTCCGAACCTGCCATTGTGAAATCCACGCGGCCAACGCCCATTCATCGCAGCCTTCTGCAGGGAGTTGTTGACATTGATCACTGTTAACCCGTTTCGCTCGGCAAGGCGATGAATTGCTGACGACCGTCGTTCATCGGTCGGCCCCCATACGACGATTCCGTTCGTGATGGTTGGAAATAGCGGCGCATCGATCATCACACACGGAACGTCGGTTGCTTTGCAAAGTCGCTCGAACTGCTTTGCGACAGCTTGTTGAAACTCGGCCTCCTGACTGGCCAGCGAATCTTGCCCCACAACGGTGTTTGGCTTGCCTGATTTCGCAATTGGACCGACGCTAAATCTCAACTTCCGAAAGTTGTCGGTCTGGCCGTCTGTCAGCACATTGCGAGCTGCCTGAACGAAGGCGGCGGGCAGATTTGCAGACGCCCAATTCAACCGGGGATCGATCACTTCACTTGGAGTCTTTGCCGCAACACTCCAATCCTCCCACTCCGACACGAGGAACAGATGCATATCGATCTCAGGAATGCCCTGTGCGGATTCAACGGTTTTGATTTGGTGAATCCAGTCGTTGCAATCATCGCCGCTTCTTGCAAACGGCAACACGGTCACCTGTTCATCAGCCTTCGCGTACGCCCGCTCCAAGCAAGCAAACAGCTTTTCACGATCGTCAACACAAACGCCCTCCGCCTGTGAATCCCCCCACAGCGCGATCACCCGTGAGTTCTCACTCGCATGATTGGCTGGCAGATACGATTTACCCGGCATGCCCCAACGTCCGATAATCGTCGTCGCATAACCTTCGCTTCGCCATCGATACCCGGCCCCTACTTGCAATACAATTGCATCTCGGTGCGAGTCGACTTCGCGCGGCAAGTAGCTTCTGACAAACAGCGGGGATGTCAGGAGGACTAGCAGCGTCCCGACGATACTTCCGCAGATCCATCGTGCAACGATCTTGCGGCTGATTAGTCGTGACTGCTGCATGCCATTTCCCTACTCGCGGACTTTGCCGCCAGAACAAAACACCCGCCGTGCCATCGCGGCGTCTTCCATCCCCATCAAGTATGCCGTGCGACTGTTCGGATCCAAACAATGCTCGACCAACGCTTGATCGCCCAAACTGGCCAGCCCACGGTACCGCTGATACGTGTACGGGATCGACTGGGCATCGAGCGCGTCCTGAATTTTCCTCAGGTGTTCTTCACTTGCCGCGTAAAGATGATCGCCTTTGGTCGCACCATTGATTTGAAACATCGGTGCCTTGATCAGACTGACTCGTCGCTGCTCGAGCAAGCCGGGAAAGAATCGCTCAAGAAACATTAGCATCAACGCCCCGCAATGGATTCCGTCGGCGTCAGGATCGAACAGCAAAAGCACTCGGCTGTACCGCGTTTGACGATAGTCCGCAGGATTCCATCCGATTCCCAAAGCGGCGACAAACGCGTCGAACCATTGGTTGTTTCGAACCGATGACCGGCTGGCTTTCACCGCATTCATCGGCTTACCCTGCATCGGCAGGACTGCCTGGTAACGTGTATCACGCGAACGCGCGACGGACTGCGATGCCGAATCGCCTTCGACGACAAAGAGCTCGCGGTAGGGACCAGAAACCGATTCGAATTCGATTCCTCGGCCGCAGTCAACGAGCTTGGTTGATTGTGTGATCCAGTTCATACCCGCAGTGATCGCAAATTCGTCGACACCTCTGGTCCCCAGAAAGTGCCGACTTAGAAATCGAATCAATCGATCCAGCGTTTCAGCAGACCGTCATACGCATCGATCCGGCGGTCACGCAAGAACGGCCAGTGAGTACGCACGACGTCGATTTCTTCCAAGTTGCAGTCGGTGCACAGCACTTCGCTCTCTTTGTCACCGCCCTGCACTACCATCTCGCCACGCGGAGACGCGATAAATGATGAGCCCCAGAACTCGATTTGCCCTTCGATCCCGACCCGGTTCGGGGCGACCAACCATAGTCCGTTGGCGATCGCATGAGCTCGCATTGCGGTTTGCCAAGCATCACGCTGCCCGGCGCCGAACTCGTCTTTTTCTTCCAAAATCCAACCGATTGCCGTCGGATAAACAAGAATTTCGGCTCCCGCCAAGGCAAACAACCGGGCCGCTTCGGGGAACCATTGGTCCCAGCAAATCCCGACGCCCAATTTCCCATAACGGGTCTGAACTGGCTTGAAACCCAAGTCGCCGGGTGTGAAGTAAAACTTCTCATAGAACAACGGGTCGTCCGGAATGTGCATCTTGCGATACACGCCAGCCACCGATCCGTCCGCATCAACGACAACGACGCTATTGTGATAAAGGCCAGGGGCGCGTCGCTCGAACATCGGCACGACGATCACACATTCCCATTGCTTGGCCAGCTTTTGCATCCGCTGAACGGTGGGGCCATCGAGCGGCTCGGCATAGTCAAAATTGCGATGATCCTCACTTTGGCAAGGATACGGCATTGCAAAGACTTCCTGCAGGCAAACAATCTTGGAGCCTTCCGCGACCGCCTTTTCGACCATCCCTTCGGTGTGGTCCAACATCGCTGCTGGCGCCCCCGCGTAAACACTTTGAACCAATCCGACTTTGACGTTCTTGAGTGATGTCACTTTGCCTGAAACCTGACTCGTTGAAATGAAACTAACTTTTGTTTCGGGGACCGGCACCGACGTCGGCAAAACCTATGTTACCGCACAACTGGCACTGTCATTGGCACGCCGTGGCGTGCGGGCCGGAGTTTACAAACCCGTGGCCAGCGGGTGTATCGGGACAGACACCAATTCTAGCGAAAGAATCTCTTCTGACGCAGACCAGCTGACGGCCGCATTACAGCGTCCCGTTGATCCCGATCTCATTTGCCCACAGCGATTCCTCGCCCCGCTCGCCCCCGATGAAGCCGCTCGCCAAGAAGGCCGCCGTGTCGACCCTGATCTACTTTTCGAAGGTGCGAAACGCTGGGCAACCGAGTGCGAACACTTGCTGGTGGAAGGCGCCGGCGGACTTTTCAGCCCCATCGCCGACGAACTGCTCAATCTGGACCTGTTCTTAAAACTTCGCACCGATCCAGAATTCGAAACTGAACTGGTGCTCGTCGCCCCCAATCGGCTGGGCGTGATCCACGAAACGTTGGCGACCGTCCGAGCAGCCATAGCACAGTCCGCTGCGATCGACCGAATCTATTTGACCGCGACGCAGCCTCAGAGTGACCAATCCGGTCAAACCAACGCCGCCCAGCTCCGGCATTGGCTGCCAGAGCAGAAGATCGTCACGGTCGATTGGAACGGCACGGTTGAATAAGTCACTGCTGGCTGAATCGCTGCTGGCTGAAACACAGCCGACTGCAACGCTGCCGACTGCAACGCTGCTGGCTGCAACGCTGCTGGCTGCAACGCTGCTGGCTGCAACACTGCTGGCTGCAACACTGCCGACTAGTGCTACGGATTGGATTTCCGGTGCCACGAGGGAAAGTTCTGCGTATCTTTCCCAGCTACCCTAGTTCATGATGCAAAAAATTCCCTTCCCCTGCCTGATGTTAGTTTGCTGAAGACGAACTCA
>PPHI01000052.1 GCA_002901265.1 Rhodopirellula baltica
CGTCCTGGACGCCAAGAAGAGCGAGTGGTAAAGAAAAGGCCAAAGAGCTACAAGCTGATGAAAACTCCGCGGAAACCCAACCGAAATCGTTTTGCAACAATCAGTTACGACTAACTACGTGCCATTCGTGTCAGGTACCTTTTGGGCAGTTTAGGCAATCTACTGTGGGGCCGATGAAGCGAGCCACTTCGCCAGGACCGGCCCGCTAGTCGCGGTGAAGAAGAATAAAGCGACTACGGAAGCCATCGAGATTGCGGCTGGTAATGAGCTCTGGCTTGGGAGGTGTTATAGGCTCGGCATTTGGCTGCTCAGCGTTTGTAACTGTTTCAACTTCGGCATCGTTTTTATTCTCGTCCTCTTCCTCGCTTTCTTCTTCGTCCACTTCCTCTTCCTTATCCTCATCGACAGGTTCAGGAGGAAGGTATTCCGTTTGGACTTCGGTACCGCGACCATCACCATTGTCGTCAAGTTGTCCGTGTTCGGTTTGCAACCGATCGATTGAGCGGAATCGCATGGTGACGTCGACGCAAGTCGTCAGATACAAGTCGAGCAAGCTGATTTTGGAGTCCCCATCAAGATCGCCCAACGTGCTATCGAGCTTTCCCCGGCCAATAGGTCTGCCAAGGCATAGGGCATCTCAGTTCCGGTGAACTCGAGATCAGCTTCCGTCGACGTCAAGACTACGCGCCCCGGTTTGGCCATCGGCTTGATCCAAAGTCCGCTCAGTGGCTGTGTAAGCCAGAACACTTGCTCCGAGCATTTGACCGGCTCTGACCACTTTGCAAAGTCAACCTGATTGAAATCTCGATCGGTCACATTGAATTGGCATTCGATTCCGTTGAGATGGGAATGCCCAATCATGATCACCCAATAGGCATCGCTTGGTGTCAGTTTTTCTGACGCTTCACGCAGCGTTTGCTCGACCGTCTTTGCATTGCTGATTCCGACTGATTCGTGTGCGGCAGAAAGTGTTTCTTGCATTTCAGCGTCACCTGCGAGCACCGTGAGATGTTCTGGTTTGACGGACAAGGTTTGCTCTACATTCCGAATCAGCTTTTCTGCGGCGGCTGTCATCTGTTCGCGATGTGTGTCGTCACCGGGCAGCCCGACCATGATTGCCAGATGACGATGCGACGCGGTCGGGGCCCGATCAGCGGCGGGCTCCACCGCCTCTTGTGAGCTTCCGATTGAGACAAGCGTTATCACTAAACCGGCGAAAAGCGGCAAACGGTACATAGCATTCCTACACGTTTATCGAGAGGAGAGAACAGAGTCACTCGAACAGGATCATTCAAACAGTGGTGACTGCATCACTTGCGATCGTTCGATTTCAAACTCGGCGTGTTGCGACAACAGAAGCGCCGACACTTGTATTTTGTCGATCGAACCGCGACTCGATTCGCTAAACAGATCTAGCACCGTTCCATCCCAGCAGATCACACACCAACGATTGAGGCTGTCTTGTTGAACCAATGCCGCACCGGCTGGCAGCATTTGTTGGCCGTGATGAGAAAGCGTTTGCGCGTTCAATAAGTGCAAGGTCGGCGCGACACGTTGGTTTTGCCAGTCACCGCAGACTACGGCAAGGTAGGTCCCATCATCGGACATTCGGATGGACTGAATCGGATCGCCATCGGAAGTCCATCGCGCGATCATTTGCCCGGATTGCATTTCCCAGCGGATAACAGACCCGACAGCGTCTGCAGAAAAGACGCCGCCGTCGTTGCCAACACAGACACTGGTCACTTCGTTCTGATGGCTGCCAAGTAGGGACACCGCCATCGAGGCGTCCAAATCCCAAAGGCGGACATTGCCATCGGTATCTCCAATAATCACACGTCCCGTTGAAGACACCTCCGAGATCGCTGTCAATTCGTCCTGCTGAAATGAGAGATGCGTTCGCTCACCGACGATGGAAATCCCACGGTCGGTAACCGCTCGAAGTCGATAGCCAGACGTCTTTAACGTAAAACTCGCCCAACGTTGTGCGGGTTGAAGATTCCAAAAACCCGAGGGCGCCGGTGGCAAGGCAGCTTCGATTTCGGCAGCCTGCATCTGAGCTTTGGGAGTTTGTTCGATCACCTGGCTAAACGATGGAGGCGCGACCGACCAATGACTTGCCAAGTCGGGGCGTTCACCAAGGGGCATCAGATACAGCTGTGGATGAAGGATGATGATCACCGAACACATCACACCACAAACCATTCGGACACTTCGCGAAGCCGGGGCGTTGCCTTCTTGACGCATCAGCAACCGCAGCCGTTCTTCTAGGGTTGCGGTCGGTTGCATTCCCGATGCGAACTTGGGCAGCCCAATTTGGTGTTCACTGATAAAGTCCACGACGCGCAACAGAGCTTCTGCATAGCGTCGAGGCTTGGTTTCGAGCAATTCGACAGCCCGCGCATCACAACAAGCTTCCTCATGTCGCTCGAGCTGCTGTTTTGCAAAATAGACACCGGGGAACCACCAATAGGCAGACGTCACAAACCATTCCAGCCACCGGACCCAGTGGTCTCGCCGGCAGTAGTGCGCCGTTTCGTGTGCCAAGAATGCCCGACGGTCTTCGTCGGACATTGCCTGCCAAAGGTCTTCGGGACAAACGATAATTGGTCGGGTCGCGAACCCGAAAAGCATCGGTGAAACGTGGACATCCATCCGCACGACTCGGGGCGGTTTCGAGCCCCATCGCGAGGACAGACGCCGACAGGAAAATTGCTGAACGATCTCGGCGGCAGCTTCATCGTCATGGCCGCATTCGGTAATCAGTTTTCGGAAGCGGATCAATCGGACCAGTCCGCGAGAAGCCATCAGCAGGAACCCGATGCCCCAGACGGTTACCAACCACCCGGTCAATTTGGCTCCAAAGGAATCGAAATACTCTGACAAGCTCGATGGCGAATTCGTCACCATCGCCGCATAGCTTGTTTGAAACGCGTCGCGATCGGCGGACGAAAACGCCTCGCTAGATGAAGCGTCATCGTCTGGATGACTCGCCAGATTTCCCCTGTCCGGAATCTCGCTCGCTAGGATTTCAGAGCGATTCGTTTTTTGAGACGGTCGCGGTAGTGTTTCGCCGCTTGGGTTGGCAATTCTCTGAACGTTCTCCCCTGATCCGTCTTGCAAAGAAGTTTGTGTTTGACTTGTCGTTTTTGTAGAAGCGGAGGCCTGAGCTGGCAAAGGGATCGGCACGGGCAGTGAGATGATTGGTGGGGTCACCAACTTGACCAGGACCAAGATCCACAGCGCATGGGCAAGCGCCGCGCGTTTACCACGACGACCGACCCAAAGGGCGATGACCGCGATCAACGTCGCTAGAAGCAAGTTACCGATAACCAGCTCCAGCAATGGCATCATTCGGAATCCATTTCGTCCAGGATTTTGCGAAGTCGTTTTCGCTGGCGCGAACTGAACTTGGCCGACTTCACGAGGTGTGTCAGCAACGTCCCCATGGTGCCGTCACACAGCTCGTCTGCGGTGGCTTGTAATCGGTTGCTAATCAATTCGTCGCGGCCGACGATCGCGGCGAACTGGTGTGGCCAACAATCACGGTTCCGTCCAACAAAGCCTTTGGTTTCCAGCCGTGAGATCAACTTTTGAACGGTCGCGATGTCCGATGGGGTTTCGGCACCATAGAGCCATTTGGAGAGCTGTTTCAAAGTAGCCCGTTCGTTCTCCCACAGCTTCTCCAGAATTGCTAATTCGGCAGCCGTGACGTCTTTGGAAGGTTTCACCATCGTTTCATGTCTTTGTCGTTCAAGGTGTTCTTATGAAGCAAGTTCGTTCGCCGAGTAGGATCATGCCAAACCTGTGGTTCGACGCCAGATCCATTCTGTGGTGAGCAGTCCGATTAGAGCAAACCAGAGCCAAATTCGGTTCCAGGCCGGCGTCGATTCGACTTTCGCCGGCCCCTGTTGCTCTTGGCGTTCTCGAAGCAGCTCAGTCAATTGATCGGGATCTTCAAGCACTTTGCCGCCTGAAACGGCAGCCAGCCGCGATAATAACTCATGATTGGGCAACGGGTTCTGTTGCTCAAACGGATCACTCAGGATTTGAACGGCCAACGAAGTGCTATCGACCTGTGTTCCATGGCTGAACGCCATCCCCATGTCTTCGCCCTCGTAGGCAGTCAATTCAATCCGCATCCCACTGTCGGATGCGGCGACCGACTCGCTGAGCATCAAGTTGACTTCGTAGACCTGTTCTTCGGCGTTGATCTTCATGGGGAGTTCTTCCCCCCAGGCGATCCGTGGCCCAACTTCGCCACTTTCCCGGACCACATTGTCAGGCCATAGGACAGGCGAATAAAGCGACATGTCGTCGAGCGATTCAGGTTCGAACATGGCCCAAACTCGATAGCCTGTTGTCCGCAACGCGGCCTCGTCATACGACGTCGCTCGAATCTGCAGTCGCTGACCTGGTCGATAAAAACGTTGGTTGCTACTGACGACTAATCGGCGGCGACCTGTCGAAGATTCTTCCGTTGCCCAGTAAACCAAATTGCGCCAGAACTTTGCCGCGACTCGCTCTGGTTGATCACCCCAGTTTTGTGCGAGCCCTTCAAGATACGAACCAGACAAAGAAGCCGTCGACACCAGGACTCGGCCCCGACCGGCTCGCTGTGCGACAATCACTGGCTTGTGATCCTCGGACGTTTGTGCCAACACCGTCGCATCGGGTTTTGCGATGATGTCGCCGACCGCGACGCCGAGTTCGGGCAACGTTTTCAAAATCTGCTCGTTGAGCAATCGCTCCATTCGCAATCGCCAAATCGGGTGCAGCGGTTCGGTCACTTGAACGGCGGTCGACAAAGGGTAGACCGCGTTTGACGGTTCCAGCACAACCGGCAGAAAGGCCTCCAGAAGAGTGTCCTGCCATCCCGTTTGACGCATCGCACCCGCACCTGTCAGGATCAAACCGCCACCGCGACCGTCAACCCATTGTGCCAACCAACGCTGTTGTTCCTCGTCGAGAACATCGGCAGTGACTTCATTGAAAATCACACAGTCGTATGCGAACAGTTCCGCGCGTGTCGATGGAAAGCCGCTGCTGGATTGAACCGACCCGTTGGTAGCGACTCGACGCAAGCTTTGCCCGCCAAGACTTTGCAAAACGGTGCACTCGATATCTTCGTCGGCCTGCAACGCCGATTGAATCGAGACCTCTTCACTCGACTGCTCTCTTCCCAAATTGCTAAACAGCCCACCAAGAAACGAAGCCTGTTGCATCTGTCGTGGCCGATTCGCCTCGATGCTTAGCACACGAACTTTGGTACGGTCGATCTCGACATGCGTTTCGACACGGTTGTTTTTTGTGCTAAGCTCGCCATCGATCGGATCAACGACCACCACCAAGTCCTCCGCGCGGTCGTCCACCCGAAAGACAAGCGACGCCGATTGTGCCCCGCCAGTCAATGTAATGGGAATCGCAGCGACTTCGGCATAGTCATCGTCAATCGTTGTCGACTTGCGCAACACACGTACCGTTGTCTCTTGGCCGGGATAGCCGAAACTGCGTAGGAAGACTTGCAGTTCGTTTTCTGTAAACTTCCTCACTCTTGAAGGAACGACCAACGAAACGATTGCGATGTCCCCCGAGCCTCCCGCGTGGCCGATCGGTACCACATGAATCGGCACTTTGTTCTTGCCAAAGATTTCGCCGAGATGTTCAACCGATTCCGATGCACGCACCCGACCATCGGACAGCAGGACAACGCCTGCCGATGTTTGACCGCGAACCTGGGGCAACAACTGACGCAAAGCATCGGCCAAACGTGAGTCCGATGCGGCGGGCGGTTCGATCGAAGTTGCGTCGTCAGCTGGGTCGCCTGACGCGACCAACCGAATGGCAGGTGCCATGCGATCGCCTTCCGGTCGCCCCTTAAGAGTCTCCGGTATTTGGTCGATCGATGCCTGGTTGCCGTCCGATTTTGCAAAGGGTTCGAGGCGGTGCCCAAATCGAAATGCTTGGACATCGCCGCCATCATGTTCGCCAGCGCCCTGTTGTGCCGAACGTGTGAATTGAATCGCCTGTTGCCAGCGATCTTGATCGCCGCCGAGCTGCATACTTTGCGAACCGTCGAACAGGTAAATCATCCGTGGGCGTGTCGTTTCACCTGGTTGCTGATCGACGATCTTGGGACCCAGCATGATCACAAGAACGATCCCAACCGCAGCGGCACGCAACAGCACGAGTCCCAAGCGGTCTCGTACCAATGTCTTGCCCCAACAGATCCGCAACAGCGCCCAGACAACAATCACGGCGCCTGCCAATCCCAGCCAAGCCCATTGTTGCAGTGGTGTTTCCCAAGTGACGAACGTTTCGGCGATCAAACTGTTCGAATCGCCGAATCCCATTTGCGTGATACACGGCAAGATCATGTTCAAGCTCATTGGGCCGCTCCGCTGGTAGCCGTGGAAGCGTCATCGCTCGAAAGTGTGCGAAAATAACCGTCAACCGCCCGCTGATATTCCGAAGGTACCGGTGTATCCCGATCAGCAGCGATTTCCAACAAGATCACCTGCTGTATCCGGCGGCGAAGCTCTTGAGCGATCACCTGCAAGCGTCCAGAGGTTCGATTTTGCAACGAGATTCCTCCACCGCCGTTGCTCCCAATCAAGAGGCTCTGAATGCTCCCGTCAGCATTCGCCGGCATCCCATTTCGTTGATCGTCGGCTTCAGAAGAACCACCCTGCGACTCATTTTCCATCGGCTCATCGCCTACTCCGCCGGAACCATCTTCCAAAAGCTCGGCCAGTTCACGCAGACTCTCATCGCGTAGGTCTTGAGCGAGCTGCTGCATTTGTGCCTTGATTTCCGGTGGCTGTTCGGAAGGTTCGCCGGAACCATTTTGGGATTGTTGCGACAGCTGTGTCGCTTGCTGTTCCATTTGTCGCAGGCGGGCCAAACGCGGCGTCACCAGTTGTTGATACAGCCGCTCCAACTGACGTGCCGCGTCGACGTAATCGTTGGCACGATCCATCGCCGCTTCGCCAGCCAAATTTTGCTGCGTTTGGTCTTCAAGATTCACCTCCCCGATCGCCTGCCGTGAGTCGGCGAGCAATCCCATGAATTCCGCTTCGTCCGCAAATTGGCGAAGCCGATCGTTTACTTCGCTCATCTCGATATCACCGATTTCGGCTTGGCTTGAAAGCACCTCCTTCAAGGTTTCGCCACGCGCGGCAATCCGATTCAACGTCCTTTCCAGCTGCGTCTCATCGTTTCCTGCTTCATCCTCGCCCTGACCACCTTGCCCACCGCGAAGCCGATCCGATAGCTGGCGTTCCATCATCCCCATGCCGACCGTCAAATCACGGAGTGTCGAGATACGAGTGACCGGTTCGGTTGCCGCAATCGACTCAAGCTGATTGCTCATTTCCTCAAGTAAATCGCTCGACGCGTTTCCCTGACGAGAAAAAGCAGGCAAGTTTCGTTCGCGTGCCTGGTCGGCGAGCGTATCCATCTCTTCAAGTGCTTTTTGCATTCGTCCGGACAGCAATTCCGAAGACTCCAGTTCCTGATCAAGTTCGTCACGCACCGCCTCCAAACGGGCCAGCAACTCAACTTGGGCTTCGTACAACATTTCTTCCTCAGACGGTGCGTCGCTGTCGTCCGCAGTGCTATCGTTAGCGCCAGCCGGGTCAGCGGTCTCTTCGGTCTCTTCGCCACCCTGCCCAGCGTTGTCGCTTTGGTCCTCAGCACTCTGGCCCTCAGCGTTCTGGTCCGTGGGCATTTCGGCTTCCGCATTTTCTTGGGGCTCAGTTGCCGGTTGGTCCGAATTGGAACCTTCAGTCGCAGGCATGTCCGTCGGTTTGCCGCCGCTTGTTCCGCCAGACCCTTGGCTTCCGTTTTGCATTTGCCGCGACTGACGTGCGAGCTGGCGCTGATCGGAAGCGATCCTTTTCAGGGTATCAACCAATTCTTGCGGCGTTTGCGGGCGGTCGCGTCGCAGTTTTTGTTGTAGTTGCCTTGCCAACTGATTCATTGCACGTCGTTGACTTGGCGACTGCATGTTGGTCAGCAGGATTTCCAGTTCGCGTCGTGCCTCGACGAGAGATTGCAGTGCGTCTTCTTCCTGCGCGAATGCAAGCTCCATCGCTCCTGCGGCAAGCGAATCGGCCGCTTGCAACATCGACGCTTCGGCACGACTGAGCGCTTCGACATCATCGTTTCCGCGTTCGAGGAAGAATTCGGCGAGGAATCGTGTGAGGTCGGCGAGCTCGCTTTGGTTTTTCACCAATCGGTCGATTGCCCCCAGCTCACTGGCCAAGTCATCGCCTTTCCGAATCAAGTTTCGCGTTCGGTTGATGACAAATCGTTCCCGACGAATCAGTTCGTCAAGCTGAACGATTACTCGGCCATTGCCACCCGGCATGGGTTCGATCTCAGCTTCTCGAAAGAATTGACGCAGAGGTCGAATATCGATGTACCGAACATCGCTTTCGGTTCGATGAGCTCCCCAGGGCCGGTTGTCGACGGCATAGGCGTAGTACGCAATGTAGTCGCGTTCGGTCAGGCGAAACGACTCAAGTGGCAGAATCTCACTGAGCTTCAATCGCGTTTTCATGCTTCCAGAATGATCGCCTTCCGAATCGGGGACCCAATCGACCAACACATATTCGACGTCACTTCCGATCTGAAAGGCGATGCCTGATTCGACGACTCCATAGTCATCGGAGACTTGGACAGTCAGAGGTACCTCGGCCAAGGTGTGAACACGAAGCTCATCGGATGGCTCCGTCCAGCGCAACTCGGGTGCACGATCACGCCGTATACCCAATCGCCCTTCCACAGGGTCCATTGGCGTTCCGTCAGGACCAGCCCCGGCGAATGTCCAACGCACCGTATCCTCGGTTGGCAGTGAAAACGTCCAGACTCGCGGGTCATCGCCGGGCACAAGTTCGACCGGCTGCATCTGGGACTTCTTTGGTCCGATCAGCAACTCTGTTGATGCCAATGGATGATTGACTTCGACGGTGACCTGGACTTCCGATCGTTCCAACACGGTGATTTCGGATCGGTCAAACAGACGTGGTTGAAGCCCGGTGTATTCCGGCGGCGTGACATCGATCGCCAAGCGTTTCAGTTCGATCAATGGCTGGATGTCAATACGATGCATCTTTGTCGTTCGGCCAGCAGACACAAACTGATACTCCACTGGCTTGATCGCATTGCCCAAGTTCAGGCTGAAGCGTTTACGTCCTTCCGACGGGTACGATTCGTCTTGCACTTTGTCAGCCGCAAGTTTTGACTCGATCCACTCGATGTTTTCATCCGTTGTCTGAGGATCCAAATCAAGCGGGACTTCTCGATAGCGAATCAAGACTTCACGATCGGTCCGTCCAACGAGATCAAGTGACAGACTGAGCGGCGTCCCCTCAAGAACTTTTTTATCGCCTGGAGAGACTTCCAATTCTGTGTAGGGCTGCTGGCTTCCCAAGACACGGTGCAAGGCTAGCCTCGCTTCGCCGCCTGCCCCATGCAGTGATGCGAGGACGGCAGCGGCAATGAGAAAGCAAATGCCGCCGAGATACATCCATTTGAACGGAACGATCCGATTGGGCATCGCCAAATCCCAGCGTCCCAGGGTTTGGTTTCCTAGCGCACGCAGCATCTCGACAGGCCCCGAGATGCGTCCATCGACCGTATCCAAAACCGTCCGGATACGCTGCCCAAAATCGTCATAGGAACGTTCCAAAATTCCCGCGAACGTTCGTTTCCGCGTTTCCTTGACGATCACGAACAGTCGCCAGCTCATCGCGAAGAAAACCACGACCGCGCCACCCAACAAGCCGCGAGATCGCGTCTCGCCCGCTAACTCCCATTTGAAGTCTGCCCAAACGAGCAAAGCGATCCACAGGCAGAACGTCGCGGCGCCCAGCCCAAGCAAGGTCGCGATCCGCACGGTTAAATACCGTCGACGCAAAACCGCAAATTGTCGAGCGACTTGATAGGCAACATCTGGAGCGTTCATGCGGTCGTCCGATTGGCAAGGAAGAATTCGGTCATCAGCAATAAAGCAGCGAGCGCGGCGACGAAGGGCCACAGTTCACGCTTGTTACTATCTCGGACCGTTTGCAAAACTTCACTGGAGTCCGAATCTGCCAGGGTGATTTGGAAGTGCGACGCGAATTGGTCAACAGGAATACGAGTCGTGTCTGACTCTTTTGATGCAGGGTTGACGACGTAGAGCACGCCGCTGTCGGTCGCCTCGAAACCGGGGCTTTCAAAATCTAAAAGGTTCGCTTTGACCGGGTCCGTGGTAGCGTGGCTGACCGGACGGATCAGAGCTTGTTCTGAATACAGCTCCCCAGGTGCGGAGACGGCGACCAAGTCGCGAGCGGCACCGACAGCCCGAAAGCGAATTCGGCCTTCGCCCGTCATGTTCAATAGATCCGCAGCCATTTGGTGGACCAGCGGCAAGTACAACGGACTGGTCGTCCACTTTGCCCAACTCGCGTCGGCGCTCGACAGAAACCAGACGACGTTTCCCTGTCCGAATCCGTGCCGCGTGAGCGCGGGCAATCCTCCATCAAATGACGCCAAGACAGAGGTCAATTCGGAAGGTTCGACGGGCAAAACCCGATCAAATGCGAGTCGGCCGAGATCGCCTTGCTGCGGATCAGAGAACATCATCAACATCGAAGACGACTGATCAAACCCGTCAATATGAAACGGCATGACACCACTCGACCGAGCGGGCCCCAGTTGACCTGGGATCAATGGTGATCCGTCCCACAAATCGGCCGTTTCACCATTCTGGGAAACACCATCGCCAGCAAAGACCAAGAGCCGCCCGCCAGATCCAACATAGGATTCCAACCGATTGACAATCGCCCGAGTGACCGATGCGCTGTCGGCGATCACCACTAAGGGGAATTGTTGTGGATTGAGGTCAGGTAGCGAGTCGTCAAACAAGTAAATCACTTGCGGTGAGAACCGGCTTGTCGCGCTTTCAAGACTTTCGGTGTCGTCGGGAGTAATGATTGATGCGGTCTTCGATTGACGCAGTGCGGCGGCCAGATAAAAGCTTTCGCCCACGCGAGTCTCGTCACGCGTCCCCCCATCCAAGACGACCACCGGCGAAGCATTACCGACTTCGATCGCCGTGATCCGTTGGTTGTCGATCGCCAAATCGTCTTCGACATCCAACTGCAAGATGATTTTCCAAATACCGGGATCAAGTTTGCCGAAATCAAACGTCAATTCTTGAGCTTGTTCGCCCGGAATATTGATCGATTTTTTCAGTCGCACCGAACGTTCGCCGTTTTCAGCAATCGCCATCATCGGAATTTCTTCCATCGGCAACGTCCCGTAGTTGAACAGTGTGACGTTGACGATTGCGTCTTGATCCGAGGGTGTCCGAATCATGTTTGGCATGGCTGATGTGACAGCCAAGTTATTCGCAGCCACCCGTCCGACATCAATCAATCGGATAGGCAGATCTTCTGGCATCGCGAGTGTGGCGACTTCGGCCGATTCGGATGCCATACCGGACTGTTGTAAATCGGAAATCAAAACCACATCGGCGATCGCGTCCGGCATCGCATCGACTTGGTCACGTGCCCAACTGAGTGCCGCAAGATAATCCGTGCTGCCGACAACGGATCGCGGTGCGGCGACGCGTTTGGATTCCGAGGTGATCGGATGAACCGACGAATCAAACCATGCCCAAACGATTTTCGCGTCGGTTCCGAGTTGCTCGGCCATCTCGCCGGCCTTGGCAACCGCATCGTCGATCAAACGTCCGTTCTCGCCGGGCATTCCCATGCTGGCCGAACGGTCAATCAATAGAATCCGCAACCGGTCCCCGTCGCGGCGGATAAATTCCGGCAGGTACGGCCGAGCAAAAAGCAATACCAATGCGGCGACACAAGCGAGTCGCGTCAACAGCAGCAGCCAACGACGAATCTTTCTTCGCTGTGCCCCGTCCTGCATCACTTCTTGCAAGAAACGCATCGTGCCCAATTCGACACGCTGGACTTGCCAACGGCTTAAAAGGTGGACCAACACTGGGATCCCCAGTGCGATGCCGCCGATCAAAAATCCGGTTTGAATGAAGTTCATCAGTTTGATCTTTGAACCAAGTATTCCACCAACGCTGCTGTTGGGGGAATGTCCGTTGTCAACTCGACACGATCGACGCCCTGAAGCAAGCACGCGTCATCCAATCGCTCGCACCAAGCGTCGATTTTTTTCAGGTATTCGCTGCGGACGCTTTCCATATTGGTTGTCAACTGTGCGGAGCTTTCCATGTCCAAGACACGGTACCGCCCACTGTCCGCCAAGTGCCGCTCAAATGGATCGAGTAAATGAAACACGATCACTTCATGACCACGGTGGCGTAGTTGTTGAAGGCCTTTTTTGAGGCCTTCCATATCGTCATCCACCAAGTCACTCAGGATCACAACGATTCCACGGTGTTTGGCGAGTGCGGCCGCCTGTTCCAACGATTTTGACAGAGCGGTGACTTTTGCTTGGTTCGGTTTCGCCAACATCGCCAAGCAATCTTCCCAACGTCCGGGTTTGGCCGAAGGATCGAGGTAATGGTTCACGCCATCATCAAACAATCCCAGCCCGACCGCATCGCGTTGTTTCAACGCAAGCGAAGCAAACGCGGCCGCCAACGTCGCCGCATAATCATGTTTTGTCATCGCGCCGCCGACTTTGCATTGCATCGATCGGCTGCCGTCAACGAACAGGTACAAGTTCAGGTTCGTTTCGGCATCAAATTCTTTAACGTACAGTTTGCGTTGACGGGCAAACAGCTTCCAGTTGACGTGCCGCAAATCATCGCCGGGACCGTAGCGGCGATGCGACGAAAACTCGACGCTGTATCCGATGAACGGACTGCGGTGCAGACCTTGTAAAAATCCTTCTACGACGCCGCGAGCACGCAGCTCAATCGAACTGAGACGTGCCAGTTCGTCTGGCTGCAACCAACGCGGTCGATCCTCTCGTGCGGCTTGCTTTGCGATCACGGCGATTCCTCGCTTACTTCACGCAATAACGCATCGATCACATCATCGGAGTCAACGTTATCGGCACGGCCATGAAAATTCATGACCAAGCGGTGACGCAACACGGGGTGGGCGAGCGCCGCGATATCGGCGAAATCGACGTGATAACGACCTTCTAAGATCGCCCTCGCCTTGCCTGCCAAAACCAATGCTTGACCTGCCCGAGGACTGGCACCATAGGTAACGTATTTCCGTACCATTTCGATGTCTTGAGCGTTCTTGTCGGTCGGTTTTCCGTTTGCCGCACTGCCGCCGCGTTCGCCACCGGTCGGACGGGTCGCCGCGACGAGGCGGGCGGCATACATCACGACATCATCAGAAACCGGAACGCCGCGGACGATCGACTGCAATTGCAATAGGTCTTCGGAGGAAAGCACCGCTTGCGGTTCGACAAACTCGTTGCCGGTCGTCCCGCGGATAATTGCGGCTTCCTCGACAACGCTGGGATACCGTACCCGAATATTAAACATGAACCGGTCGACCTGAGCTTCTGGCAGTGGGTAGGTGCCTTCCATCTCGATCGGGTTCTGCGTGGCAACGACAAAGAACGGCGGGTCCAACTGGTAAGTCGTATTGCCGACCGAGACCTCGTGTTCCTGCATCGCTTGCAGAAGTGCTGCCTGCGTTTTTGGGGGTGTCCGGTTGACTTCGTCGGCAAGCAAGAAGTTCGTGAAAATCGGCCCGGGAACAAACTTCAATCGGTGACCACCTCCGCCTTCTTGTTCTTCGATCACATCCGTACCGGTAATGTCCGATGGCATTAGGTCGGGTGTGAACTGGACACGTTTAAATTTCAAATCCAAAGTCGACGATAGCGTGCGTGCCATCAGAGTTTTGCCCAGTCCGGGCACCCCGTGCAGTAGCACATGTCCGCGGCAAAGCAGGCCCAGAAGCAAGAGGTCAACGACTTCTTGTTGCCCAACGATCACCTTGCCGACTTCGGCCCGAAGCTGTTCACGAGATTGCCGAAGCTTGTCGACTTGGTCGAGTAACTGCCCATTGTTCGAAGGGCTTTGCAAGGTCGATTGGTTTTGGTCCGTTGTCGTACTCATCCGTCTAACTTACTCGCTAACGAAGCTTCGTTTTTGTCAATAAGGCTGTCATGATCTTGATCGAGTTGATGGAATGTCGAACGACTGCCCAAGAACTCGTCCCATGTCAAATCACCGTCACTGTTGCGATCCATGCGTTGAAACCAAATCGGTCCTTCAGGTGCTGCCAGTAGCGCGGCCGGCGTTTCGATCGTTGGCCGATCGACGCGTCCAAACAGACTGGTCCCACCTCGTTTTATCTCAATCCGGAACGATGCCATCATCTGTTCCGGATCGATGTGTGGACGCCCCTGATTGGATTTCAGCAAATTCTCTTCACAGGCACGCAACTCGCGGATCGATATCCGACCGTCAGCGTTCTCATCCAAAACTTGGAAGAATCCTTTGCCTGAATCCATCAAGGTGATTTGACAGGTTGTTGATGCCGGTTCGGTGTAGTCGCGCACGTAGTCCAGCATTTCATTGGAAAACACCCGGTCGTCTCCGTCGCGATCCATCGCGTCAAACAGATAGCGTTCGAAGCGTTGGTGATCGGCAATTTCATCGCGATCGAGATACCCGTTTGCGTCCACATCGATTTGATTGAACGCCTCCGAAGCATTGGTTTCCGCTTCGGAAACAGGATCACGATGGCGATAGCTGATCGACAGATTGAGCGCGTCATGCCGGATGCGAATCACATCGCTATCCGTTTTGACGTCACCAAAACTGCTCGCCAGCAGCCGGAGCGACCCGGCGGAAGACTGTTCCAAATCGACCGCCAGTGTCATCTCCGGTTCCCCACTCGAAATCGCGGCAAGTTCGCGGAGATCCAGTTGCCCGTCCGAATTGATGTCCAATGGTTTCGCGCGAGACACGTCCCACCCCAATTCGTCGAACGACAAGCGTCGGTCACGATTGCGGTCATAGGTGCGAATCAGGCGTGCGGCAAGCACCGGTTCGGTAGCATCACGCAACATATCCGCATGGACAGAACCTGGCGGATCATCTGCTAACGAATTGACGACCACATTGGGAAGCACCTGCGTGGGCTGTTCCAAAAATTCGTCGAACGTGATGCACTGGTCAAAGTCCGTGTCACGTTCGGCAATACTCGCCGCCGCCAGTCTCATTTCGGCGCGTTCGATCGAACCCGACTTATCCTGGTCGAGCACGTTGAACACATTCATGTCTTGTTCGGCCAATGAATTATTTTGGCGATACGTCACCAATTGTCCCGCGGCACGATCGACAGCAAGTTCTAACTCTTCCTTGGAAAACGGCCGTCTGCTGCGGAGTGATTGGAGAAACTTGTTGCCCGTAAATCTTGTATTACTCACAAACAGCGGGTGTGCCCCAGCTTCTTCACGGCTGACCTTTCCATCCTTGTCGCTATCAAGCGCCGACGTCAAACGGTTCAGATAAGCATCTCGAGTCCCGGCTAATGATTTGCCACCGTTGGTAATCAGCAAGCGCAAGTGGACCGGCCCGGCGGGCGCCAACATGAACATGTCATGCGTGCCAAACTCGCCAGAACTGTCGACGGTCGATTCACCCGAGACTGCCATTAATTCGGCTTGACCGAAAAAAACAACGATCAATGCGACCGACAACGTCCGGACGACGAAACTCCAACCGTTTCCACAAGACCGTTGCCCTGGGAACGTCAAAGTTGTCGCGTGATTGCATGCTACCTCGGCAACAGCAACCAACGATACACTGGACACGTCGACGGTCGTCATCTTCATCCGACAAGCTCCTTGATCGGCGAAGCATCTTCGTCAACCAACGGGATCGGTCGATCGCCTTTCATATTGCTGTCAGCGGAGTTGATCCCAACGCCTTCCAACATGGTCGCAAACAGATCCTGTGCATGGACCGGATGGTCGGTCACTTCCATTCCGTCGCGGCTCGTTTTGCCATAGACCTGACCACCAGCGATCGCCCCACCGGCAAGCGCGACACTCCAGGCGTCTGGGAAGTGGTCGCGACCGCTACTTCCGTTGATCCGAGGTGTACGGCCGAACTCACCCATCCACACCACCATGGTCGATTCCAACATGCCACGGTCCCGGAGATCACGGATCAGCGTTGCCCATGCGGAATCGAGGACTTCACACATTGAACGAACCGTGTTGAAGTTATCGACGTGCGAGTCCCACGTTCCTCCGGGTGCTTGGTCAAGTGTAACCTCGACAAACGGGACGCCTCGTTCGACAAGCCTTCGGGCCAGCAAACATCCTTGACCGAAACGGCTACGGCCGTAGGCATCACGCAACTCGACGGATTCTTCGTCGAGATCAAACGCCCCCTCGCCGCGAGATTCGATCATCCGCATCGCCTGGTTATAAACCGAGGCATGCTTGACTGCCGAATTCGACGTCGAGGGGGCACCCTGGCGCATCATGGACAACAAAGCTTGGCGTTCGGCGAGTACGCTGGTGTCGCCACCTGCGACCGCAAGGTTCTCGATCGTCAGATTGGCTCGTGTGTTTGGATCACTACTAACACCGGAAACCAAGAGCGGCGAATGATCAGGCCCCAAGAAACCGGCGCCCAATTGATTGCGCTGAAACGGCGCGATCGAGACGTATCCGGGGAGCGGATGATCCTCCATTTTCAGCCGGTGCGAGACCATCGAGCCGAACACCGGATTATCGGTCATGCCGCCCATCGGACGATACCCAGTCATCATCAACTGTGTCGCCCGCCCGTGATCGCCTTCCCGCGTTTTCATCGATCGGATGATCGCGAGATCCTTCATCTGCTTGGCGACCTCCGGAAGGTTCTCGGAGATTTCGATTCCCGGCACGGCGGTTGCGATCGACTTGGTCGGACCGCCGTTGCGGTGACCAGGCTTGGGATCCAAGGTTTCCATCTGGCTTGGACCGCCCGACATCCACAACAGGATGCAGCTCTTCGGTGGGCGTTTCCCTTGAGCGGCACTGGCCAGCCGTGGCAACCACGGCGAACAACAGACCCCGCCTGCCGATGCGGCCGCGATGCGAACCAAGTCGCGCCGCGAAAACCGTTCAAACGAATGCTTTATCGACATAGCACAAACTCCGGACTGTTGAGGAGGGCCCAAAGGATTTCCCCGAATGCTTTACGACGACTTTCGGGAGTTGATTTTTTGTCTAAGTATTCCGCTAAAGATTCTTTTTCTTCATCCGATGGCTGTCGGGTGAGCACTGCCAGATAGAGCGTTTCGATCCGGGCGGTCTCGTCAAAAAAAGGTGACTCGACAACCGCTCGCAACAGCCGACTACTTTCCAAGCTGATTGCCTCGCTGGTCACACGGCCGTTCATCATCATCAACGCCTGCGGGATTCCCGAGGCATAGTCTTCTGGCGAGGCACCGATCGCCTCGCCAAGGCGATTGACCATCTGATCGCGAACGCCCGTCCATCGCGGTGCCGTGGGGTCAATGCGACTGATCGGGAGATGCAACGACTGCTCGAGCGAATCGAACACCTGCTCCGGACTGATGACTTTTAAATCGCGTTGAAAACTGTCGAGACTCTCCGACGGGGCCATCGCCTGGGCAGCATACCAATCCGATTTCACGATCCCGGCAACCAAGCGATGGACGTCAAATCCCTCAGCCGCGAATCGCTGGCCAAACTCGTCAAGGAATGCCCGCTCCTGCTCGTCGGCGAGATCGAGGTTTTCAACATCGGCGTATAAGCCACGACCAACGAGCAACTGCCAAAATCGATTGACCGCCGTTGCGGCAAAGTTCGGGTTGTCCTTGGATGTCAACCAAGTCGCCAAGCGAACGCGAGGTGTCCTTGCAGGGGCGTCTAGCGTGTCATCTTCCCAAAGAAACTTTGCCGTATATGTCGTCCCTTCGTGAGTGATCGTGCCTCGCGATGTACTGCGTGAAGCGTCCGCCCCGACACCGACGTTCTGAAGGTCTCCGTAAAATGCGGCAAGCCCCCAGAAGTCTTCTTGTTTCCAGTCCGTGAAGGGATGGTCATGGCACTGGGCACAGTCGATTCGGACACCGAGCATGACACGTGAAAGATTGCCCGCATAATTTTCAGGCGTTGCCCCGACCAGCTGATAATAGCCGCCACCATCTTGTGGACTTTGTAGCGTGATTAGATCACGCATGATCTCGTCGAAGGGACGGTTCTGCGAAAACGCGTCGCGAAGCCAAGACTCGAGTGTCTCCGGTGTACCGATCGTTGTCGTCCCAGGCGGTAGCAACACTTGCCGCCACTGCCGCGCCAAACTGGAAGCCAACAACCGGATGTACGCGTCGCGCCTGGGACCTTCACCAAAGATCAATTCGTCAACCAGTTGCTCGCGACGGTTCTCACCGAGCTCGCGATAGTCTCGAATTTCTGAAACGCTGGGAACGCGTCCGACCAAGTCCAGATAGGCTCGGCGGGCAAATGTCAGATCGTCACAAGATTCAGGCGGCGTCCCCCAAGCATTCTCGCCACGGGAGTCAATCCAGTCGGACAGCGCTTCGCCTCGTGAGTCACTCGAAGCGATCGGACCACTTTCAATCGCTGCGGCCGCCGTTCCAGCTTCTTTAGCTTCGAAGCCTTCGACCTTGCCTTCCGGCTCTCCCTGAGCTGCTCCGGCGGACTGCTCGATGGACTGCGCTTTCGCCCGGAGCGGAGACGGAATCTCAACGCTGCCAACAACCCCGCCGATCAGAAAGGCCAACCCAATCCGGATGCACTTGTCCATCGCTCTCTCTCGTTCGTAGCCGAACTCACGAAGACGAGGTAGGTCCCCCCCGCCACGACAACCTCAATTTAGACATCGAGTCTATAAGTGTCAAGAGAATTCGCCGAAAAGCGTTTTAGCGGTTCAAACACCCCGGCGCCGCACTCAAATCGGGATCGCAATGCGCCCCATTCCGTCCGCAGGACAGTCACAAACGGAGCGACCGCCCGATCCGCCGGCGAGCCACAAGGAAGCGTCCCCTGCCGGCCCCCATCTCCAAGCCAATCGACTAAACTTTGCCTCCATGGGAGACATTCATATTACCAGCACGATCGGCCTGCTGCTCGCCGCCTGCCTTGGCGCGGGTGTACTCGCTGACCTTGTCCATTGCCCAAAAGTCACTGCTTATCTGTTGGTCGGACTATTGGTCGGGCCAAGTGCGCTCGACTTGGTACCGAGTGACCACGTCACCGTTGTTGAACCGCTACTCAAGTTGGCGATGGCGTTAGTGCTTTTCAATCTGGGCTGCGAATTCACGTTTTCAAAAGTTCGCCGCGTCGCCGCACACTGTTTGATGATCTCTGCCGGCGAGATTTTTCTGACACTTTCATTCGTGTTTGTCGGACTGCTGCTCTTTGGCAGCTCTAGCAGCATGGCGTTGCTGCTGGGGTGCTTGGCGATTGCGACGGCACCGGCTACGACGATCTTGGTCCTCAAGGAATTCCGCTCCGAAGGCCCCGTCACCGAGAGTACCGGCTTTCTGGTCGCGATGAATAACTTTGCCTGTATCGTGTTGTTCGAATTCGCTTTTTTGGCCATCGAATATTCACAGGGCACTCTGGAAGTCGGCCTGGGCGGCGAACTTTTCAAGGTGGTCACCAATATCGCCGGATCGATTGTCTTGGGAATCATTGCCGGTTTGTTTGTTAGCTATGGCTGCGGGTTCCTCAGCATGAAACGCTGGCTGGTATTGCTGGTCGCGGCAATCACGTTTTTGCTGGGCATCAACGAGTCCTTTGATGTCCCCTACATGCTGTCGTTCTTGATGATGGGTGTGACGGTTGCCAACACGTCAGATTACAAACAAAAGATTGTCGACGAACTGGACCACTTGTCCGGGTTGCTGGCGGTTCTGTTTTTCGTCGCGCACGGAACCGAATTGGACCTCGGTGCATTTATTACCGCCGGAAAGCTTGGTGCGGTTTACATCGTGTTCCGAATCTTGGGCAAGTGGATCGGCGTTTATTCGACTGCCAAACTGACCCGCCAGCCGCGTGAATTGCGATACTGGGGCGGTGCATGTTTATTTGCCCAAGCCGGCGCAGCGATCGCGTTATCCACGATCGCCGTCGGTCGCAACGAGACACTGGGCAAACCGATTCAAGACATCATTCTGGGATCGGTGGTGCTGTTCGAAATCATCGGACCTCTGTTCATTCGCAAATCGCTGTTGCAGACCGGCGAAGTGCCGCTTGCCCAAGCGATTCACCACACCAGCCGCACACCGATGGAACAATTGCGGAACGTCGTCGACCGTTTCCGATCGGCGCTTCGTCGCAGCGAACCGACGCCATCAGCGATCAGCAAAGTCAAAGTTAGCGACCTGCTTCGTAAGACCAAGGGCATCCACCAATCAGCCGACTTCGACCAAGTCGTCGACCACATTGAACACAGTCACGACAATACCTATCCCGTTGTCGATGATCGGTTGAGCGTCGTGGGTGTGATTCGCTATCCGCTCCTGAGCGACGTCTTGTTCGATCACAGTGCGGCCAAACTCGTGCGGGCAGAAGACCTGGTCAGCGATCTGCAGTCCTGCTTGCACCTGGATGACCCGGCCACCAAAGCGTTCGAATTGTTCCAAGGCGAAACCGACGACTGCATCCCAGTTGTCAGCAAGAGCAGTCCACACGAATTGAAAGGCGTCGTTCGTCGCAGTGACGTGATGCACGCCCTGATCACGCAGCGTCGCAAAAAGTCATAGTTGCAAAAAAGAAGGCCGACGTTGATCAAGCACGCCGGATCTTGGCGAACCGCTTGACTTGGTCGGTCAACGCGACTTCGGTTGGCAATCGTTCCATCGAACTGGCACCATAAAACCCTTCGATCGAATCGACGTGGCGCAGTACAAACTCAGCATCTTCCGGCATCGCGATCGGGCCGCCGTGGCAGAGGACAAACACGTCTTCGCGGACCGACTTTGCCGCTTCGGCGATTTCGCGGACCTTGCTGACGCTATCTTGAAGGGTGAGTGCGGTTTGCGCACCGATTGTCCCGCTTGTTGTTAACCCCATGTGCGCGACGACGATGTCGGCACCAGCTTCGGTCAACAATTTGGCCTGTTCGGCATCAAAGGCGTAGGGTGTCGTCAGCAGGTCCATCGAATGTGCGGCGGCAATACATTCGATTTCCAGTCCAAATCCCATTCCGGTTTCTTCGAGGTTCGCCCGAAAGGTACCGTCGATTAGACCGACGGTAGGAAAATTCTGAATTCCCGCAAATCCCATGTCCTTTAGCTCGCGCAAGAATTGATCGCGGAGCATGAAGGGGTCTGTCCCACAGACACCGGCGAGCACTGGGGTGTGGTCAACCGCCGTCAAGACCTCGTAAGCCATCTCTTTAACGATCTGGTTTGCGTTCCCGTATGGCATCAACCCAGACAGTGATCCGCGACCGGCCATTCGAAATCGTCCGGAGTTATAAATCACGATCAGGTCGATTCCGCCTGCCTCTTCGCATTTTGCGCTGATTCCGGTCCCCGCACCGCCACCGATGATTGAGTCACCTTGTTGTACTTTCGTGCGCAGACGTTGCAGGATGGACGTCCTTGATTCAGCCATGGAATTCAATCTTTGGAGGGTGTAGGGAAAGTAGCGTGAAGGGTACTCGAGCGAGTACCACTATCGATCGCTGGCAATCAGCTTGTTGTATTCATCGATCAAGCATGCGGCAAACTCAGGATCATTGATATGAAACGGTGATCGCACCACCCGCCGTGACTCGCTGACCAGGAGCGACTCTTCGAGTTCATCAAATAAAACTCGATCGACCTCTGGATTGTAAAACGCTTGCCCTGGGGCATCGAGGGCGGAGACGCCGCCTTCTGGGATGACGACCGTCAATGGCGATGTCGAACGATTGAGCTTGTCCGCGATCCATCTCGCAGATTGGCGATTCTCGTTTTCGTCCGTTCGCATTAACGTGACTTGTTCATTGTGAACATGAAACAAACGCCCTTGATAGCGATCCGGCACTGAATTTCTGGTGCCAAAGTTGACCATGTCCAAAGCGCCGAGGCTTAGCACCAAAGGCAATCTGGCATGCAAAGTTGCTTCGAAACGATGCTCTCCACAAGGAAAGACTCCGCCGGCGATTTGATCAGCCACTTCAGTTGTGGTGATGTCCAAGACACCATCGATCATCCCGGAACCTACGAGACGTTCCATCGCACGACCTCCGGTACCGGTCGCATGGAAAACCAAACAATCGTAGCCACTCATTTCAAACGCTTCACGAACCGAGGTGACACAAGGTGTTGTCACGCCGAACATTGTCATCGCAAGAGTCTGTTTCCTCGCACGTTCAATTCCGTTGCGTCGCACCATACCGACGATGGCGCCGGCCGCGTTGGCGAAGACTGCCTTGGAAACAACATTCAGTCCGGCCACATCCACCACCGAAAACATCATCGTGATATCACTGCAATCGACATAGGGCGCCGTGTTGCCGCTGGCGACCGTTGACACCATCAACTTTGGCAATCCGATTGGCAGCGCTCGCATCGCCTGCGTAATCAAGGATGTTCCCCCGCTGCCCCCCAGACCAATGACGCCGGCAACGCGGCCTTGCTCCCATTCGTCAACGAGGTAGTCCCGCAGCGAGGCTGACATCACTTTGATCGCTTCACCGCGATCTCCTTGCGGTAATCGTCGACTCCCCAACAAAGTGGCTCGATCGACATCGGGCGATACCGTGGGATCTGACATCGTCCCGACATCGAGGGTGCGTACCAACACCCCCGCGTCACGAATCAACTGCGCAACGAAATCTAACTCGATGCCTTTAGTATCCATCGTCGCAATGGCGTAGATCGCAGGTTCCATCAACTGTCCTTTCAGTCTTGGATTTGAATGTTGCAGGGCTCGGCACCGGGGACAACAGATCGGGCCAACAGAACGAAAGACTCAGCCCGAGTTATACACCAATCGCAACCCAAGAATCGCCAATCCTGATGTGCGTCATTGCTCGGTCGGAAAGTGCGTTGGTGCGCAGTGCTGATCGACGGGGGAAAGTCCTCGCGAGAATTACGTACTCTTTGGTCAGTTCACCCTCTCTGCGTGCGCCCGTGCGTTAGTTGCGTTGAACCATTGCGTGGGCAACCTCCGGCAATCTCTTCGATCGTGGCATGAACGCTTCAACCGTTGAAACCGGCACTGGAGTCCGAACGACCCTCCGATGCAGATTTGCCTCCCGTTTTTTGTTTTCTCACATGACCCATTCGTTTGAAAGAACGGCGTCGAAAGACCAGCTGCCAACCTGGACAACCAGCCTGCGATCGCTTGGCGGAAAGTTCGCGATCACGATTTGGGCAGTTGCGCTAAGTGTGATCACTTCACTATTGATGGTTGCTCATTGGGTCGCTTTGCCGAAACCGGAACCCGGTTCAAAACTTTCGCCTGCATTGTTGACTGACATCGCTTCCCGACATAACGAATTGCAGGTGATTCATGTGATCAACCTCGACTGCCCTTGTTCTCGTCGTGTTCTACGTCACCTCCTTGATCGTTCTCCGTCGGCGGACGTCGACGAAAGCATGTTGTTGGTCGGACAGGATCGTCAATGGAAGTCTCAATCCGAAGCGCGAGGCTATCGAACAACACTCGTCAGTCCAGAACAACTGACGGCCGAGTACGGAATCGAATCGAGTCCGCTCCTGCTGGCTTTCCGAACCGATGGCGAGCTCCTGTATTCGGGAGGCTATACGGCTCGCAAACAGGGCCTCGGATACCAGGACGAATCCATCATCGCCTCGCTTCAAAATGGCGAGACGATCGAATCGCTGCCGGTTTACGGCTGTGCGATTTCGCGTGATCTGCAAGACATTGTCGATCCACTGCGACTCAAATACAAACCGGAGTAGTTCACATCATGTTTGCTTCACTTGCCCGCTACATCGTGTTGCCGGCGACGGTTTCCGACTTCGAAGACGCATACCTTGCGCGCATGAATCGGATCTTCGCAATTGTGTTCGCGTTTCACATTCCGGTGTTCGCGACGATCGCCTTTTTCAACGACACCGGGGCGATCGAAGCAACCGTGCTAACAACGCTAGCGGTGCTTGGTCCGTTGACCGCGTTGTGGACCCTCCAGTCCAAACGTGCGATATCGGTCGTCATTGGAATCTCCGCGATGTTCCTTGGCGGCCTATTGGCCCATTTCGGCCAAGGGCCAGTGCAAATCGAAATGCACTTCTATTTCTTTGTGCTGATCGCGTTGTTGGCCGTCTTCGCCAATCCGATGGTAATCATCGCTGCGGCTTTGACCGCGACGACACACCACTTGATGCTTTGGTTTTTCCTGCCGTCAAGCGTTTTCAATTATGACGCCCCATTGTGGGTTGTTGCCGTGCATGCCGCATTTGTCGTGCTGGAATCAGTCGCCGCGATTTTTATCGCGCGCAGTTTCTTCGAGAATGTGATTGGCTTAGAAAAAATCGTCAGTCTACGGACAGCTGAGCTGGAAGCACGCAATCGTGACATGAGCATGATTCTAAATTCGGTTGACCAAGGCTTTTTAACGATTGACCGCCAGGGACGAATCCAAGACGAGCGTTCCCGGGCAGTGACACGACTGCTTGGTAGGTTCGAAACCAAAGCGAAACTATCGGACGTGATCGCCAAGGTAGACGCACAAGCCGCCGAGTGGTTGGCATTCGGACTCGACGAAGTCTTCGACGGAATCATGCCCGTCGAAGTAACCATTGACCAGCTTCCCAAACGGTTAAATCTCACCGGCCAAACGCTGTCGCTGCAATACCACCCAGTCGAAGAAAACGAACTCTCTCACCTAACGATTGTGATCACAGACATCACAGCCGAAGTCGAACGTCAAAAGCTCGAATCGGATAGCCGAGAATTAATTCGGATGCTGGAAGGAATCACGAATGACCGTACGGGCTTCCTTGAATTCTTCCATGAAGCGTCCGAATTGATCGAATGTCTACGCAGTGAATGTCGCGAGGATTTGATCCTGATGAAACGCCGTCTGCACACCCTTAAAGGCAACGCGGCGATCTTTGGACTCGACCGACTTTCAGATGCTTGTCACAAGGTCGAATCGGCAATCGCTGAATTGGACGATATCCCTCAGGGGAAGGTGTGGACCGAACTATTTAGCTGCTGGGCACAGGTTCGGGGGAATTTAAGAAGGCTGATCAGCGACACTGGCAATGAATATCGACTCACCGATCAACAATATAACCAATTACTTTCAGGGCTGCTAAATCGAGAGCCAATTGAAACACTCGCGATGCGTGTCGCCGCATGGAAACTTGAACCGACCGAAACGCGACTTCATCGTGTGTCCAATCAGGCAAAACGGATTGCGAAGCAATTGGGAAAAGGCAACATCGACGTCATCATCCGTGCAGGAAATCTGCGTACGGAGCCAACGCACTGGAGCCCTTTCTGGTCGGCCTTGATCCATGCCATTCGCAACGCAGTCGATCACGGATTGGAAGCAGCCGATGAAAGACGGGTGATGGGAAAAAGCGACAGCGGAACGGTAACTCTGACAACATTGATTGAGGGCAGTGAATTCATTGTCAGCGTCGCCGACGATGGGCGAGGAATCGACTGGCAACAGGTTGCTCAGATCGCCCAAGACCGAAATTTGCCGAATCAATCCGACTCGGATCTGCTCAACGCGGTGTTCGCCAACGGCCTTTCAACGTCCAACTCCATCACTTCAGTAAGCGGACGGGGAATTGGCATGGGGGCACTAAAAGAAGCGACCGAAGCGTTGGGAGGGAACATCGAAATCAGCAGCCGAAAAGGCGAAGGGACCGAATACCGTTTCATTTTTCCGCTTCAATCGATGGCTCCAGAAACGCAGCGTTTACTAGCGTCATACGGACTCGAAGCCGATTTCCAAATCACCGCAGCTTAAACCTGCGAGCGAATTGAAGGATTCCACGACGAAAAGAGATTAGATATGTCACGACCTGCAATCGAAGTGATCGACGAGGAATTCAGCAATGCGATTTCCGAACTATTCGATTTCTATTGTGATTCGGAAATTCAACCGAAAATAATGACGCGCAGAGAATCCGCGGAGCTGCTGCATTGCGAAGCGGACGCTTGCTGTACCAACAAAGAAATGGTGACTTCGTCGATCGGGATTTGCGGTTCCGGTCTCCGTTGTTCCATCGGTCTGCTGACCCATGCCCAAACAATCTCGAAGCTCTGTCAAGGGTCAGCGCAATGCCCGACCGACTGGGCAGGAGAGTTGGCCAACCAGCTTGCCGGTCGCTTCAAGAACCGTATTGCCGCATACGACGTGAGTTGCCAGATGGGCCTTCCCGTCTCCGTTCGCGGATTACAACTCGGGTTCACCACCGGCTGTGATCAACAAACTATCCAAGCCGTCCGTTTGGACTTTGGAGTTGTCATTGTGCTTCTACACGTCAATGTCGATCCAGCGCTGTCGTGGGAACACCACCCTGATTTGGTATCGGCTGATGAGGGAAGTCTGCACTTTTTCTAGTCAGCACTCCCATCGCAGTAAGCCAGAATTCTACGACCACTACTATTCCTAGTTACCCCTATCAGACGCCATGAGTACAAACGTCCTAGTTGTTGATGATTCGGCGACCGTTCGCCAGCAGGTATGTGCAGCGCTGTCCCAAGCGGGATTGACTGTCAGTGAAGCTGTCGATGGCGTGGACGGTGCTGCCAAGATCAAATCTGGAGGCGTCGATTGCGTCGTATGTGATGTCAACATGCCCAATAAGAACGGAATCGAAATGGTGGCTGAAGTCAAAAAAGACGTCAAGTTCGCCAAACTTCCCATCATCATGCTGACCACTGAAGGGGCTAAGGATTTGATCGCGAAAGCGAAAGCGGCCGGCGCATGTGGCTGGATCGTGAAGCCATTCAAAGCCGACATGCTTGTCGCCGCGGTCAAGAAATTGACCAATGCCAACTGAACCACCCACCGTGTCTGCAAGGATAGGAATCCATTCGCAAACCTATGAGATCTCCATCTTGTATCGATACGAAAAGACGAACTAGGTAAATCATGTTCGGTTTTTCAAAACTCACCGCGACGTTCGGTCAAGTTAGATTTTGTCGAAGAGTCACTGCGCGAATCATCAAAGATTTGACGAAGATGCGTTCGACCACCGAGGACGCTGCGCTAAACATCGGACAACTTGTCATCGCGATTGTAGAGACCGCCACCTCCGGCAATGACGAACTGCGGTCCTCGCTGGCGAAATTTGTGCGCACCGAGCCCGATCCCAAACACGCTCGTGACGACGATCAAGACGTCGATTCATCCGACAAGAATCAACGCACCATCGCCGAGGCGATCGAACACCAATCCGAGATGATCGAGTCGCTAGTGACTCGCGTCGAAAGCTGCTTTTCACAGCAACTTGATCTCGTCCGCATGGCCAATCAAACGTCCAGGCGAATCCATGACGCGGCAAAGCAAACCGCGCACTTGATGAAGAAAAGCCAAGTCCTCGCGTTCAACGTACAAATCGAAGCGAGTCGACTTGGGGGCGAGCACGGACGGGCATTCGCGATTTTGGGCGAAGAAATGAAATCCTTCAGCGAATGTGTCGAAGAAGCCAACCACACGATCGCCGAATCGGTTGCTGAGTTTGTCGAAGGTATGCCGCTGCTCGAATCCGAAACGGTCGCCATCGCACAATCTCTTTCGGAGTTTTCCGAAGAGTTTCGGGCAGAGATGACAGACGTTCGACGTGAGACGCAATCGATCTCGACCCTACTCAGCCGCGTCTTGGAAACAACCGAAACACGCAACAACGAAATTTTGCAACGGTCACGCGAAACCCTTTCCTACCTCCAGTTCCAAGACCCCGTCGCTCAGGGACTCAAACGCGCCGAACACGACATCGAAAAACTCCTCGCACTGTTCGAAAATCGCGAGGTCATCGACTCTTGTCTCGCAGACATTAGCGAAGAAGTCGGCCATGACGGACAAGAAGAAGAACACGTCGAAGCCGGTGAAGTGGTCCTGTTCTAATTTTGGTTGGGCCTAGCCGACCGCAGGTACAACCAGCTTGCCATCGATCAACTCATACTGCTGATCCATTGCCGTCGCGAGCGTTTCGCTGTGCGTCACGCAGATTAAGATCGCACCGTTTTCTTTTTGCAACTGTTGCAAAACTTCGGTCACCGCTTCGGCCGTTTTGCGATCCAGATTCCCGGTCGGTTCGTCTGCCAGAATCAATGCCGGGCTCATCAGCAACGCCCTCGCGATCGCCACGCGTTCTCGTTCACCGCCCGAGAGCATTCCCGGCAGGTGGTCGACCCGCTGTGACAATCCGACCGCATCGAGCAGCTCCCGAGCCCGCTCAATCAAGGGCTCTGTCGCACGTCCCCCGGCAAGCGTGGGCACCAAAACGTTTTCCATGACCGAAAGGTGCGGCAACAGATGGTGGTCTTGGAAAATAAAGCCGATCTTTTGGTTCCGCCAGTGCGCTATCGCTTGATCATCAAGCTGGAAGGGGTCTTCACCATCCACGGTGTATGCTCCGCCCTCGGGACGGTCCAAAGCACCTAGAATCTGAAGCAACGTACTCTTGCCACTTCCGCTCGGGCCGACAATCGCCAATGACTGCCCGCCCGAGACTTCCATACAAACGTCACGCAGCACGTGCAACGGTTCACCCGCCGATTGGAAGGTCTTTCGAAGATGTTCGACTCGTAGCGTCGTCATGGATTTGCAATCGATGGAGGATATTGGCAACAACACAGCTTAACCGATCGAACACCCACGTTCGAGCAGGCCAACCGACGTACTCTTGTGACCGCTCAATGCTTCGCAATGCTGGTCGGTGCGAATATTTCTTTGCCACGTCACGACTTCAAGACGCAGGAACTGTAAACTCGTTGGGAACCTTCCCCCCTTGATTGCCTCCCCTGAAACGACCGATGAAGCAAACGGACATTCGCATCACTCGTGTGACAATTGACTTCGAACACTATGACTATCGGACGGTGATGAAGTTTGGTGGGGTCGAGGTCGACCAGGCAACCATTTTGAATGTTCATATCGACGTCGTTTCACGCGAAGGAAAAACAGGGCGTGGGTTTGGATCGATGCCACTGTCGAACATTTGGGCCTATCCGTCCCAAACTCGCAGTCACGACGAAACGCTAGGCTCGATGACGACGCTTGCCAACCAGTTCGCGCAACTGGCTAGCGACCACGATGACTTTGGGCATCCCGTCGATCTGGGAGTCCAACTCGAACATCGCTTTCTCGAAAACGCGACGGCATTATCAAATCGGGAGAACCTTGATCCGCCGATACCAAAGCTGGCCGCGCTCGTCACTGGCAGCCCTTTCGACGCAGCGATCCACGACGCATACGGCAAACTGCATGGTGTGAACTGCTACCAAACCTATGGTCCCGAGTGGATGACACATGATGCGGGACACTACCTCGGTGAAGACTATCGTGGTGAATGGATCTCCAATTCGGTTAGCGAAACGGCCAAACCTTCGATGCCACTTTACCACCTCGTCGGCGCTCTCGACCCGCTCGACGAAATGGAGCTGACCACGCCGACGGATGACGGATTGCCAAACACGCTGGCCCAGTGGATTCGGCATAACGGCTTGACTCATATGAAGATCAAACTAAATGGCGACGATGTGAACTGGGATGTTCAACGTGTTGTCAAAGTCGATCGGATCGCGTCAGAAGTCCAGTCCGAACGCGGCATCGATACATGGCACTATTCACTGGACTTTAACGAGCGTTGCCCGAATGTCGATTACTTGATCGAAGTCCTGGAACGAATCAAAGCGGCATCGCCCCAAGGATTTGATCGAATTCAATACGTCGAACAACCGACCGCGCGTGACTTGCAAGCCCATCCGGACAACAAAATGCATCGCGCCGCGGCAATCAAACCGGTCGTGATTGATGAATCACTGACGGACCTGGAAACGCTACTGCTCGCCCGTGACATGGGATACACCGGGGCAGCTTTGAAAGCCTGCAAAGGGCAAACCCAATCGCTATTGATGGCTGTCGCAATCAAGAAGCTCGGCATGTTTTTGTGTGTCCAAGACCTCACTTGTCCCGGCGCATCATTGATCCATTCGGCTGGCCTAGCCGCGCACATTCCCGGTGTTGCCGCGATCGAAGCCAATTCCAGACAGTACTGCCCGGCAGCGAACCGTGGCTGGGAACAACGATTTCCGGGCATCTTTTCGGTCCGTGACGGTTCGATGGACACCAGATGTTTGGACGGGTTGGGTCTGTCTGCCTGCTGAGGCCGCCAGGGCAACGGGCTGACGTACAGAGCTGAAAGCGTTTTCGTTGCCCCCTTCTTTTCTGGCGCACCGCCTGGACTTTCTTGGCGAATTGCCTGGGCGATCCGTGCCCAGTCCTCAAAGGCCTCCCTCGATTGCCTGAATCGTTACAACCCAAAAAAATCACACCGGTGAGTCCCCTCGCTAGGCCCGGTCCCATTTTTTCCGGAAGGGTTTCCGGACACTCTACCAGGGGTGTCCTATCACTTTCTTACTCAACGAGATTCGCCGCCGTTAACGACAGGGACGAATCCGAAGGAGGCCATTTGTAAAGAAGAATCACTTGCTCGTGGGAGGCCCGTTGTGGCTGACAAATTCATCTATTTCCCCAAGAAGTCCCGCAAGGGATTTTCGCTTGTCGAGTTGTCAGTTGTTGTGATCATCATCGGCGTGCTCGCGGCATTCGGCGTTCCTCGCCTGCTGCAGAGCGTCGAACGCAGTAAAGCGTCGGAATCGTTCAAATACCTTGCCAGTGTTCGCGCGGCACAAGAACGCTACCAAGCACGCCAAGGAACCTATGCGTCTGATCTGACTGAATTGGACATGGAACAAGCCCCGCCGAAATACTTTAGCGTTGGATCTGTCGGTGCAGGTTCCACCGGCACCCTCGAAGACTCATGGACGTTGACACTCACCCGTTCCGGCGCAAGCTCTGGGTATGGCGCCTACACCGTCACGTTTACCGAAGACGGCTACGACTCGGCAACGAGTACGATCGACACCGAAATCAACCCGCAGAGTACTTGATCGCGAGTTGGACAGGGCATCACGCCCGATTTGATTGGTCTTGGGCGGTACCACTGTTTTGTGGGCCGCCCAATTTCGTATCCGGCAAACGGCTTTGTAGCGAGATTGCAATCGATGGGCCACCTTCTTTCAAAATCGAACCCCATTGCCATCGGAGTTCTCTTTGGACGCCAGCACTTGTATGGCTGCCGGCTCAAAGACGGAGTCTGGGGGAAAGCCAAAACTGCGGCAGCGAACGTTTCGTTGCATCAAAAAGATCTTTCCGCCGCATTTTCAGAGCTGTTGGTCGGCCTTGAAATCGAATCGCCTTCTGCCGTCCAAGTCTTCGCCGCAATCCCGACTAGCGAGTGTTACTTCGCGACTCGACCGGTCAATAGTGGTGGCGGCAACGCAAGCCCAAGGACACTGCTTCGAGAATCGCTACGAAGCACAACTGCCAAACTGGATCAGCTATCGATCGATGTCTTGAATTGGCAAGCGGACCGCAGGCCTTTGGTAAGCATCGTCGCCGTGTCCAATGATCGCGTTGGTGAAATTTCTGCGGCGATGCAGCGATGCGGCGTCCAACTGCGCTGCCTACGTCCGGCGGCGTCGGTTTTGATTTGCGCCGCCGACAGCGCCAGAAATGATCGTAGCGATCGCATCGCGACCCGAATCTTCCTGGGGGAAAACAGCGTGCTGGGTGTAATGACGAAAGGCGTTCGCCCTATTCATTGGCAAAGCATTCCGCTGCCACCAGGCGACGAAGCACGAGGCATCGTTTCAATCGTCCGTTCGATCGAAGCAGGGCACCGTGCATGTGGTGTCGAGCAACCTCCAGAAACGGTTCTGATTTACGGTCGCAAGGAACTGCAATCGCTCAATGACCAACAATGGCTCGCCCAGAATTTGCCGAATGGCTACTCATGGTTCGATACGCCATCAATGCAGGCCCCGAACATCGCACGGTCATGTATCGAAGGTCGACGGGACAACGACCCATCCGAATTCAATTTCATTCGTCAGACCGAACCAGCGACACGTTTGATCAAGCTGATCCCATACCAAGAGGTCTTCGTTTACCTCGCGGCCGTTTGCCTCGTGGCGTTCGTTCTTGTCAAAAGATTGGGGCATCATCGTTCCGAGCGACGAGAGATCGCCGCCAGCCTGGCAGTGCTGGATGACAAGCTGTCACTGAACAACAACGAGAGGGTAAACCCTCGGCAAATACGTGATCAATTGAACGCGCGTGCGTCTGCTGTAAGCCAATTTCTTGAAAAACGAATTCGTTGGAGCCCATTGCTCGCGGAAATCGCCTCGGCACTTCCGCATGGAACGCGTCTGACAGAAGTCCGCGGCACCGCAATGATGCCGCAAAAGCGGAAACGTGAAGTCCGAGAAACACCGACCAAGCTAGTCTTAAATGCCGAATGCGTTCTTGCCTCCGACGGGCAACTTCCTGAGTCGGTGACAGAGCTTTCCGATGTGATCGCAAACCTTCAAAGCGTCCGCGAATCCTTTCGTAGCGTCGAAATGACTGACATCCGTCGTACACATTCACAAACCACCGGCGTCGAGGGGACGCAATTTTCAATCGTATTAACTTCGGATCCTACGAAGGGTTGATCACGTCCGCACCATGGAACAAGTAAGAAAACAAAGCGACTGGCGAAACGATTTGCGACAATTGTCGCGCTCGCTACGCGACCCGTTGAGAATGCGGTTGGCGATCGCGTTGGTGACGCTGTTTCTGATGTGTCTTGTGGTTTACGATCCGCTGCAAAACCACATCCGTGACACACAACGCGAAACCACTCTGCTCCGTGACCAAGGCGAATTGCGGCAAGAAGTCGAACTGCTTCAAACTGCGTTAAAGCCGCTCGAATCTGCCATCGTTGAAGAACCAGGCAATGATGTCGTCAACAGCCAACTGATCGAACTTTTTCGCGACCTGCCCGTTGAGATCCAACACCTCAATGCGGATCCACCGCAACGTCTCGGGACGCTTTACACGGTTCGGGTCGCAATCGATCTCGCCGGCACCTACGCAGAACTCAGCCAGGCGGTATTTCAGCTGGAATCACAACCTCAATTGGTTCGAGTCGAAACAATCCATATTCAGCCGAACAATCGCGGCGGCGATCGACCACAGATGCAGCTTTCCCTTCGCGTCTTGAAGGAGCAAGCGTAGCGATGAAAGCTCGATCGATCACACCAATCGCGAGAATGCTTATGGTCACGGTAGCAGGCTTCGCAGGCTACCTCAGCTTGCCACCGGAAGAACCGTTGAATCTCGACGACGATATCGTTCGTGCGAAAGCGGTCCGCTGGAAGCCGAACGCGATCGAGCCACTCCGCGAACCGATTCCTTGTGAACGCGATCCTTTCGAAGAGGTTCTCGTCGTGACCGAGACTGGCGAAAAGACCAGTGGCGAAAGCGAACCCTCAAGTCTCGACAGACCGCTATTGGCAACTCGTAGCGAGGCCAAGTCGAGTTTGAAAATGCCAAGTACCTCACAAATTCGCGAGGCCGTCTCGCTGGACGGTATCGGCACAACAGCTTCACAGTCGTGGGGCATTCTCAATGGTCGAGTCCATCAACTCGGCGATGCAATTTCCATCCCAGGCTGGTCCCACATTGCGGGCACCCTGACAAAGATCAATCACGATTCGGTCGTCATCTCGATCGGTGATCAAAATCACCTAGTACACACTCACAACATTCCACCTGACCTCACGCTTCAATAGATCCGCAGCAACAACGATCTGTCATCGCGAACATTTGGAAAAGGGGCACTCCAAATCATGAAAGCGGCAAAGAACATGTCAACGGCGACACTACCTTCCAACCGAAATCCGCTGATCATTCAGCTACTCGATCGTATCGAGTCGCTGGATCCTGAACGCTTGGAAGAGTTGTGGCAATCGGTTGGCAAAAGCGAAGCAACCATCGAAGAGCAAATCATTCGTTGTGGGTTGGCCAACGAAACGCAAATCGCGAGTTGCTACTCAGAACACTACTTGGTTCCGTTATTCGACCCGCCGATCAATACTCCGCCGCCGATCGATCCTTCGATCGCGTCGATCCTTCCCAACCGACTTTGCCGTGACCATTTGATCGCACCACTGAACGATGATGGCAACGTGTTGGAGGTCGCCGTCTTTTCGCCGGATTCATTGTTACTTGCGGACGAAGTCAAGCTGTTGACCGGTCGCCAAATGCGTCCGATGTTTGCACCGCTTTCGGTGATTGAACGACTTCTCAATTTGCTGTACGAGGAAGGAGGCTGGAACGCTTCTCTGCCGACGACGTCATCCCCCAGTTTCGAAGAAGTCGAGGAAATTGAAGAACTCGACGACGAAGAAGCAGCCGAAGCCACCGAGATCATTCACCTTGACCAAGCCCCACCGCCGGGCCGAGATGGCAGAATCATTCGCTATGTCAACGGGATTTTTGAACAAGCTCTTTCCTACGGCGCCAGCGACATTCACATCGAACCCTATGAGGACGCGTGTCGCGTGCGGTTGCGCGTCGATGGCATCCTATCCGAAATTTCGCCCCCACCGACGTCACTACTTAGCAGCGTGATCAGCCGCCTCAAAGTATTGAGCAAGATGGACATCGCGGAGCGTCGGTTGCCACAAGACGGCGCGATTGCACTTCGCTCGGGCGAGAAACGCGTCGACATGCGCGTCAACACCTGCCCAACGGTGTATGGCGAAAAAGTCGTGATGCGTGTACTCGACAAGAATGCGTTGCCACATGACCTGACGAAGCTTGGCTTGGATCGACGCCAACACAAAGATCTGGTCGAAGCGATCCAAAGTTCGCACGGTTTAATGCTTGTTACCGGTCCGACCGGGAGCGGGAAAAGTACGACACTCTATTCGTGCTTGAACGCACTAAACGATAGCGAAACGAATATCTGTACGGTGGAAGATCCTGTCGAATTCAAGTTCGAAGGAATCAACCAAGTTCAAACACGCTCCAAGGTTGGTCTGACTTTTGCCAGCGCGTTACGTGCATTTCTTCGCCAAGACCCCGATGTGATTATGGTCGGCGAAGTCCGCGATACGGAAACCGCCGAAATTTGTATGCGAGCGGCACTCACGGGGCACTTCGTATTTTCCACCTTGCATACCAATGACGCGCTCAGCAGCGTGACTCGCCTGCAAGACATGGGAATTGAACCGTTCCTGCTTGCCAATACGTTGCGTCTGCTTGTTGCCCAACGTCTGATTCGTCGACTTTGTGACGAGTGCAAAATCCCGTATCACCTCGATCAAGAAACCAGCAAGCGGTACCACATTCCGCGTGACGTTCCAGTCTTTCGTGCCGTGGGTTGCGAGCGCTGTCGACAAACCGGTTATCGAGGCCGCGTTGCTGTCTTCGAAGTGATCCGCATTAACCAGCAACTCAAAGACATGATCCAGTCCGGTGAATCGGTCGGGAACATGAAACGTTTGGCTGCGAAAAGCGGTATGAAATCGCTAGCCCAAAGCGCATTAGTGAAAGTCGTTGACGGGATGACGAGTCTCGAAGAGGCGATCGGCCTCTGCAGTGATCCTTAATCCAAACTCTTTACCATACCACCATCTCATCATGTCTCTCGATCGTTGGTTCCTAAAACGGGCGCGGACCGCCTCGCAAAAACACCGACGAGCCAACCTCGACGACAAGATGACCTTTTTCCAACAGTTAGGATCGCTGTTGTCGTCGGGAACACCGTTGCTGCAAGCGATCCGGCTTGCGGCGGCACAAAACCAAAGCGTGACCCTCTCACAGGCAATGGACGACGTCGCCGACCGTGTCGCATCAGGCACTCGGCTTCATATCGCGATGCAATCGTCCAGCGATCTGTTTCCGATGCATTGGAACGCGATGATTGCGACCGGCGAGGCAACTGGCAAATTGGATGAAGTGCTTGCCGATCTGAACCAACAGATTCGCGAATTGGCCGACACGCGCCGCAAGGTCGTCGGGGCGATGATCTACCCCTGCGTTTTGATCTTCGTTGCCGTATTAGTCGTTCTGGCAATGCTGTGGTTCGTCGTACCAACGTTTGGCGAAATGTTCGATGAAATGGGTGCCAAACTCCCCGGCGTGACACTGTTCGTGCTGGAGATTAGCGACACCTTAGCCACCTACGGTTTGTATGCGTTCGGCGTCCTCGTGTTTTCCGTTTGGGCGCTCCGTCGCTGGTTGAAAACGGGACCGGGACGGCACTACGCGACTAGTCTGTTGGTGGCGATTCCCATCGTTGGCGATCTTGTCATTCAGTCGTCGATGTACCGCTTTGCGTCCAATCTCGCGTTGATGTTGCGCAGCGGCGTTCCGATGCTGGAAACAATGCAGACGGTTGCCGATCTCTTTGCCGCGCAGCCACCGTTCCGTGAAGCGATTTTGGATGCCCGTAATCGTCTCGCCGCCGGCCGCAGCCTTGCCGACGGTTTGCAAGAATCCGGACTGTTTACCACGATGATGATCAACGCGGTTCGTGTCGGCGAAGAGTCAGCTCAACTGGGCAAAGTCATGGAGGAGATCGCGCCGTACTATCGCGAAAAGTCGCAAGCCTTTGTAACGCGAGTTACCAAGCTGACCGAACCGATCATCATCATGGTGATGGGCGGAATTATCAGCGTGGTCATGCTGGCCATCTATATTCCAATGTTCGAAATGGCGGGGAATGTCCATTGATCCCTCGTCGATACAGTTCCTTTCTGAGTCGCCGATACGTTCGCGCGTTTTCGTTGATCGAAGTCGTTGTCACGATGACCATTTTAGCGGTGTTACTGGCGTTCACCGCACCAAGCGTCATGCACACGATGGAACAGTCACATGCAGATCTAGCCATCGCCAATCTTCGATCGATCGCAAGCGCACAACGCTTCTACTGGCTGGATCACCGAAGCTACGCCAACGACATCAGCGACTTGGTCGACGCGGATCTGCTAAGCGAAGATCTTCTTCAGGGCTCAGGACGATACGATTTTTCGATCCGCATGGCCGATCAAGAGAGTTTTTCGATCCGAGCGACACGTCGCAATCTTCAAAGGGGCGGTTCGTCCGGCAGTTCCGGTGTTTGGCACGGAAGCTTCGGCATTGACGAGACCGGAAAAGTCACCGGCGAGGTCGCTCGATCCTCCGGCAACTGGCTAGGAAAGCCACTAACGTTGACGCCAGGGGTGTAATCACCATGACTGGCTCGCAACTTCCGCTACACCGCAGGACTTCGCAAAGGTCACGTCTGGCTGCAACCTATCTTGAAGTGCAGGTTGCGATGGTCTTGTTGGCAATCGCAACCAGTGGTCTGTTTAGCCTCTCAGTGGTGGCCACGCGTCAAAGTGTTCGACTGCAAAACACTTTGCCACCATCGCAAACGATCTCCATCAACCCGAATTCGCTGGGAGAGCCTGCCGAAGCAGCTTGGGCGAGAAAGTTAGGTGTGTTCGCGGATCTTGAAGTCGATGAGCGAAGGATCGCGAAAATGCCAACCCCTTTCCAAGCCGGTTTCGATCGAGTCGTCGACAATAGTGGACCGAATTTCTATTCGCACCATGCCCAAGACAGTCAGCCTTGGCAAACGCAGAGCAACGTACCAGACAGTTTTGGAAACACCATCACGCGACTCTCTGCGGATCAATCGCACGGATCGTTCGCTGCCTACGTTTTTTCAAATGTACCTGATGGCGAATATGAACTGCTTCTGCACGTCCCAAGATCACCCGACTTTGGCGTGGCCGTACGGCACCGTGTCTATTTCGCAGGATCGTTTGCCGACACAATTGATGTCGATCAAACGGTCGATACCCGTGACACCGAAATCGACGGACTCTATTGGCAGCGATTGGGCGTGTACCACGTGCGGGGATCGATGATTGCGGTCCAAGTCATCGACACACCTGGCTCCGGCCCAACGATTGTGTGTGACGCGGTGCGTCTGCGCTCACGGCGGTCGTTTGACATTGTGGCCCCGCCGATCCAGTCGTCCGATGGAAGCGTCTCCGTGACGGTGGAGCTGAACTGATGCGGCGACGCGGGACCAGCTTACTTGAAGTCACTATCGCAACCGGACTAGTCGCGATGCTGGCGGTCGTGTCCGCTTCGATCTCCGTGGATTTGTCACGGGGAATGAGCGAAAACATTGCCCGCACACGATTGGCCACGGAAGCTCGCTTGACAGTCGAATCACTTCGACGTGACCTTTCCGGCTGTGATCCGGACCAGCCGCTGGGAGAACGGAGTGTTGGAACACTGGTTGGGATCGAATCGACCAATCGCACGACCCTTCGACTATGTTTTGACGGCGATCAAAACAACCGAGCCGATTGGATGCCGCCAGACCGTGTCATCGTTTACGAATCGGAGCAAGAACTCTTAATCCGTTCCGATCCATTCGGGTCGCATTCGAATGTGTTGACACACTCCGTTCAAGCGTGGCAAGTTGATGACCAAGGCGATCACGTACAGCTTTTGCTCACCCTAGGCCTGGGGCGATTCACCGAAACGTATACCTTCGATACCTCAAAGCCTTCGCAATGAAACGCTCTACAAGACGCGGGTACGCATTACTGGTGGTGATGATCTTGATTCTGACATCAAGTGCTCTGGCAGCGGTTCACTCGCGTTACTTAACCACCGCGTTGCAAATCGAACAAGCACGGATCAAGCGAGAAGCATTCGTCCATGGTCCGGTAAGCGTTTTGGCAATCGCGTGCCAACGGCTGGAAACTGGTGACCCGCCAGCAACATCGTTTGATTTCCGATTTGATGCTGACATCGATAACTCGAATCGAATTTATCGAGTCACGTATCAGCGTTTAAATGCTAGTCAGTGGACAGTTTCGGCACGCGAAGATGCTGACGCGCTGTCGCTGCCGCCCCTGCCGAAGTCATTCTGAATGATTGGTCGCCGCATCGAGTGGCGAGGAATCTTTGCGTGACAACAACAATGACTTCAATGGAGTGCCAAACGAGTAGTAGCAGAACGCGATCGGCAAGACCATCCAGTGGATAAAGATCGCGACCACCACGACAAACAATGCCTGACCGATCTGATGCAGCGACCGCTTCCCGCGAGCATACTGGGCGACCAAGTGTGGATATTGGAATCGGGACACCATCAGGTATGCTAACACACCCGCCAGTGTTGGAATCACATAGTGCGATGCGATCAACATCTTCTCGGCAACCCATTGCAGGTGCTCTGAATAGCTCGCTTCTTCGGCGATACTTTTAAGCTCCGGCATTGCCAACGCGAAGGCGGCCAACGTCCCGGCGGCCGCCGGGCTGGGTAGCCCTTCAAAGGTTTCGTGGGTGTCGTCTTCGCCGGTTTCGACGTTAAACCGAGCCAAGCGAATCAAGACGCAAAGCGTAAACAGCACGCCACAGGCCCACAAAAATCGCTGGGGTAACGCATCACTGATCCGCCAAATGATCACCGCCGGGGCGGTGCCGAACGTGACAGCATCACAAAGACTGTCGAGCTGGGCACCGAATTCGGTTTCCTGCCCTGTCATTCGGGCCGCCGAGCCGTCGAGTGCGTCGAACAACATTCCGCCGAAGATCAGCAATCCCGACGCGAACAATTTCTGCTCCAGCGGCAGGCCGAGCTCAGGTCCGCTGACGGCGACCGCGATCGACGCTAGCCCGCACATCCCGTTACCGAGTGTCAACATTGTCGGCAGCACCGCCAACATCAGCTTCCGACGGCGGCGACGTTTTTGGCGTCGAAAGTCTTTTGCCGACAACGGAGGGCCTTCGCCGTCTTCGAGCTCTTGTTCTTCGTCAGGGATGGGACGCAATTCGCCTTTCAGTTCACTCATCGCCCAACCTTTGTCGTTGGCATCATCACAGACCTACTGCTGTGGTTCGGTTTCAATCAATCAAATACGCTGCAAGCATCGCTGCAACCGGCACGCCAGAATCCCCGACTTTCAAGAAATCTGGCTGGCATATCGCTTGGACGGTAAGAGCCTGTCAGCTCGGAATGTCCACGTTGTCCCATTCTGCATTTTCGAAGCAGGTCAACCAGTTTAGCGAATGCTGCCTCTCGGCAATGACGCCGCCCTCGATTCCGGATGGCGGATCGACCGATTGAACCGTTGCTTGACGCGCCGCCCAAAGCAATCGGTAATTCAAATCCATCGCGTCAAGGATTTGGTCGACCGGTCGCAATTTTGCACCCGCGACAAATTCTCGCGCCGACACCGACATCATCAATGTCGCTGCCGCAGGAACGTCACAAATCACATCTGGGAAAGGCAGCGACGGTGTCATTCCCAGCACCCATTGGAGCGTGGCCAATGATTCGTAACGCCAACCGGCCGCCGAAATGTCTTCTTCTGCAGGAGAATCATCACTGATGAACTGCTGTTCCCAAGGCGTGAGGGCTTGGAACGCCAGCGGTTGTTTCTGACGCAACGCCTCTTCCGAAATCGGATTCCCGCTTGCCAACGATTCGGCGCGGACCGCCACCACGAACAGTGCCAGCGCCCGCCAAGCGACGTCATCAGCAGCTCGCAAGTGAACTTCATTCAGCCCAACTACCGGCGGCAACGCATCCGGCGTGTCGATTTGGCGGTTGCGTAGTTCTTGCTCATTCTGTGCCTTACGTTGCCGAGCGTCCTGCGGGTATGGCAACTGCGCACTCGGGTCGGGCTGCATCGTTTCCCGTTCAACCAAGACCGCACCGTTGGGATCACGAATGTTGCCATCGGGCAAAAATAGAATCGCGTTCGCATTCCAAGCCCAAGGCGCGATCGCTTCCAAGAATTCCGCTTCGACATCGAAGGTCAGGATCACATTGGTCCGTTGCAAGTGACGACAAACGCCGTACACCGATTGGCTGATCTCGCCGCCCGATTTCTCGAAAATCTGCGTGACCATCTCGATCAAATGCTGATCGAAACCCGGCGTTGAAAGATCGCGACGTTGCTCCGGCTGATGCGGAAAGTCCGGCCATGCGGCGTCGCGGTTGGTGCAGTAGGCGAATACTTTGACGGGCATCTTAACCCAACAGTTCGGCGCCGAGTTCACTCTTGCATTTGCCGATCACGGCCTGCACGAGTGCGTCCGCTTCGTCGCCACTCAGCGTCGCGTCGTCGCGTTGCAATTGGACCGTCATCAAGATGCGTTTCTTGTCATTGCCATCGCGTTCGGCATCGCGATACGTTTCGCGATAGGTCACCGCCTTCAATTGATCGCCGACTGCCGAGCGAACGATCGATTCCAAATCATTCCAGCGAACCGATTCTTTCATGACGAAGTTCAAATCGCGTTCGACCGACGGATACATACTCACCGATTGTTGCTGAGGCACCAGCTGAGCATGGTCCATCAGCGTCGACATCGATAGTTCACAGACGACAACATTGCCGGGCAACTTCCATTGCTTCAGCGTTTTAGGATCGACAACACCCAAGTACCCCAAGCAATCATCGCCCAGGGTCAATTCAACGACTTGGCCTTCGACAAAGCCTTTGATTGGCTTTGGTTTGACACCGAATGATTGTCCGATGCCCATCGATTGGCAAAGTGTTTCGACAGCGCCTTTGACCACGAAGAAGTTCTCGCCGGACACTATGCCGACACTGTAGTGCTCCTCTGGCAATCCCTCGGCGGCTTGATCGGGAAGATAAACGTGAGCCATTTCGAACAGGTTGGCTTCGATTGATGCCGATGCCCAGTTGTTCGCGCGAGCTTCTAACAAGCTGGGCAGCAACGACCGCCGAATCGTCTTGGCACCTTTCAGCATCGCGGTCTGCGTGACAAGCGCAGGCCGCTCGGTCCACACCGAGAGCGCGTCATCAAGCACCTTGCGAACAACACTTGGCGTCATCGCTTCGCTGTACCCGGAGGCCGTCAACGTATGGCGGATCTTTTCGGCCGCCACATCGAATGGACGCTTGCTACTCGGCGCCACCGGGATCGGGCTGTCTTCCGGGATCTTTTCATACCCGTGAACCCGAGCAACTTCTTCAATCAAGTCGGCTTCGCGTGACAGGTCATGACGCCAAGTCGGCGGTACGAATGAGCCTTCGTCGCTGCCAATTTTGATTTTCGTTTCACAGCCCAGCGCGTTCAAGATTCGCGTTGTCTCGTCAGCAGAGACCTTGATCCCAAGGATTCGCTCGATCTGCGACAAACGAAGTACAACCGGCGGGTTGGGCTGGACGTCTGGAGCGGTGTCGATGAGACCTTCGGCGACACTGCCGCCTGCGATGTCAACAATTAACTCACACACACGTCGGCTGGCCCAATCGAGTCCGACGGGGTCGACGCGACGCTCGAAGCGATACGACGAAGGGCTGTGCAGCTTCAAAGCACGTGCGGAACGGCGAACAAAAAGCGGCGTGAAAATGGCTGCTTCGATCACGAGGTCTGTCGTCGACTCAGTCACCTCCGAATCCGCGCCACCCATCACGCCAGCGACAGCACAAGCATGATTGGCATCGGCGATCACACAGGTCGACTCGTCCAATTCGTACTCACGGTGGTCAATCGCCGTGATCGTTTCCTTGGGCTGACCAGGACGGACGACGATCTGCTGCCCTGCGAGTTTCGCATAATCGAACGCGTGCAGCGGCTGGCCGCATTCCATCATCACGTAGTTAGTCGCGTCGACGATGTTATTGACGCTTTGTGGCAATTCGACCTTTTGGTCTTTGTTGCGACGCCAAAATACTGAACGCAACGCTTCGACCAACCAATCAGGGCTGGGGCCGACCTTGACGCCCTGAATCACTCGAGCGGTGTAGCGTGGGCAAGCCTCCGCAAAGCGATTGTCGACCTTCAACAACGAATTCACGTCAGTCGCTGAAGTCGACAGCTTCGGATCAGGGACTTTCAAATCCAGATCGAACAACACCGCGATTTCGCGAGCAACGCCGATGTGCCCCAAGCAATCACCGCGGTTGCTGGTGACTTCCAGGTCGATGCAATAGTCGCCTTCGACTAGCGCCGGATTGTCTTTCCACGAGTCGGTCTCCTCGTGGTTGAGTCCGCTGAGACTCAGCCTGGTTTCCAATTCGGTTCGATCCATCGACAAGTCGACGTAGCGGCTGAGCCAGTTCCAGGAAACCAACATTTGAGATCTAAGATCGCTAGTGGAAAGGAGTCATCAAGATCAGCGCAACTGGTTGCGAAGCGAACCGTCGCGCCGAAGGATTTAAAACTGCGACAGGAATCGCATGTCACCGCTGTAAAGGTCGCGGATGTCTTTGATGTCGTGGCGCCGCATGCAAAGCCGTTCGACGCCCAGGCCGAACGCGAACCCGGACACCTTTTCGGGGTCATAGCCGACGGCGCGGAAAACGTTCGGATCAACCATTCCGGCACCACCGAACTCGATCCATTTGCCGTCCCAGTAAAAGTCAACTTCGACACTGGGCTCGGTAAACGGAAAGAACGAGGGGCGGAAGCGGATCTCGACGTCGCCACCGAGGTAGTTCGTCGCGAAGATCCGTAGCACCGTTTTCAGGTTGGCCATCGTCACGTTGGTGTCAACGTACAACCCTTCCATCTGGTGGAACATCGGAAAGTGCGTGGCGTCGGGCGCATCGGGACGATAGACGCGTCCCAACGAGATCACGCGGATCGGCGGCTGCTTGTTTTCCATCACACGGATCTGCACCGTGCTGGTTTGACTGCGCAGCACCGTGTGCCTTCCACATTTTGACGCTCGGCTCCCGATGCGGCTGTCGCTAGATAAAAGTTATCCAGCGGGTCACGTGCCGGGTGGTCTTCGGGAATATTGAGCGCGACAAAGTTATGGTGCGGGTCCTCGACCTCGGGACCTTCGGCCGCTTCAAACCCCATCCGCCCCATGATCTCCATCAAGTGATTGATGGTTTGTGTGATTGGGTGGACGTGACCAATGCTCGGCCGGATCCCTGGCAGCGTGGGATCAAAGGTCGGATCACCCGACTGATCGTCGCCGCCTTTTAAACGTTTTTGTGCCTGCTCGACGGCATCTTCGATTGCTCGTTTGACCTCGTTCAGCTTCATTCCGGCGGACTTGCGATCCTCCGGAGCGACAACACCCATTTGCTTTTGGATGTCTTTGAGGGCGCCTTTCTTTTGGCCGACGTATTTGACTCGCGCGGCCTCAAAGGTCTCTGCGTCAGCTACACCTTCGAGGGTGCCAAGGGCTTCAGACTGAAGAGAATCGAGTGCCGATAGAAAGTCTTTGAGAGACATGGGTCACTAGAGTTTGAACGCGAAGACGTTGGGGATCGGGGCGTACGTTCAGGGAACGCGTGCAGCAGAATAGAACATCCCTTGCAACAACGCACCCCGGCATCGCTTTCATCGCGGCCGGCTGGTGAGAGGCACCTCGATCACAAAGTGGCGAAACGTATTCGCCACAAATTGAGATGCAACCAAGCCTGAAATCGTTCGCGAGAACGAGGGAACAGGACTGGGCGTGCGGTCGTCGATGAACTGGTCGTCACCGATTCCTTCACGCCCAGGATAAAGTCAGCTTGCTGCCGATTAAGCGGCGGCCAGAGCTTCTTTGACTTTGTCGACAACAGCCTTGAAACCGTCGGCGTCGTGAATCGCCATTTCCGACAAGGTCTTGCGGTCCATTTCGATACCCGCTTTCTTCAGACCGAAGATGAACTCGCTGTAGCGAATGTCGTGCATACGGCATGCAGCGTTCAGACGGGTGATCCACAGGCGGCGGAATTCACGCTTTTTGACACGACGGTCACGAAAAGCGTACACGCCACTTCGCAGCAACGTTTCTTTGACGGTACGGGTAAGTTTACCGCGTCCACCACGATAGCCTTTTGCACGTTTGAAAAGACGTTTCTTCGATTGCCGACGAGCGGCACCGTTAGTTGCACGCATCGGTGCATTCCTTCAGATTTGTATTGGAATCAGGCCCCAACTGTTCGCCAAACGCGTTCAGCTGATGTTCGATCGCCCATCCAATTGGGGAAAACTTGTTTGATTTAAGGCAGCTTAGTAGCTGTTGCCATTCAATGCAGCGTGAATGGTCTTTTCCATGCAGGTGTCCAGAGCAGTCGTTCCGCGCAAGTTGCGGCGACGTTTTTTGCTCAGACCACATGCCAAGTGGCTGGTTCCGCTTTGGCGGTGCATTGCTTTGCCTTTAGCGGTCAACCGAAATCGTTTCTTCGTACCCTTGTGGGTCTTGATCTTAGTTCCCATCGTTCCATTAGTGGGTGTACAGGAAAATGTGAGCTATTGCTAGCAAACACCGCGAGATTCGCTGTCTCGTGAGGGATCGCGAAGCGTATCAACTGTCTCGGCGATTCGGAAGAGGTTCCGCTGTCCAATTGGCAATAAATTCGCCTGCGCAGCGAATTTGATCGGATTTACCAACTGGCGACTCTGCTTTCCTTGGCTGCCGCCGACGCGGGGACGCACTGAACCGCCCAAAGTGACGGCCCGGACTTTTCTCCTCACAAGGCGATACTGAACGCTGCGAATTCAGAACTTCACATCACAGGTGATTTTCACCTGGCGGAGCTGCAACGTGTCGATGATTTGATTGTCAGCTAGCGCATTGGTAATCACCACCAGCCAATCCTCTTCGGTACACCAACCTTTGACCAGCAATTGCCCCAGTGCGTTTTGGATGGTGATTTCGGGGTTCTCGTCAAATTCCATCAGAAACGGCTCGACGCCCCAGGGCAGCATCAGTTGATGGAACGTCGACGGGACATCGGTGAAGGCATAGATCGGCACATTCTGCGCCCGCATCGCTCCCAGCACGTATGCCAAAAATCCACTCCGCGTGAACACGACCACGCCTGACTTGCCAAGCTCTTTGGCGAGTTTGACGCTCGAACGGAGCATCTTCGACTTGGGCGTGTGCAGTTCGATGCGGTCGTTGATGTGGCCGGCGACGGAGGGCTCGATGCTGTGACAGATATTTTTAAGGACGTCGACCGATTCGAGCGGGTAAGCGCCTGTCGTGGTTTCCCCCGACAGCATGATCGCATCAGCCTGCTCGCGGATAGCGTTTGAAACGTCGGAGATTTCTGCGCGGGTCGGCATCGGCGACGTCACCATCGACTCGAGCAGGTGCGTCGCGATGATGACCGGCTTACCGTGTGCTTGGCAGGACTGCACCAACTCTGACTGGACGAGCGGCAGCTTGTGGTACTCGATTTCGATACCGAGATCGCCGCGGGCAACCATCACGGCGTCGGTTTCCATGATGATTTCATGCATGTTCCGCACACCCGCCTGATCTTCTATTTTGGCGATAATGCGAGCTTTGCATCCAATCGATTTCAAGTATTCGCGGAGCGTGCGAATGTCAGCGGCTTGCCGTACGAACGACAATGCGACGAAGTCGATCCCGGCTTCGACTCCTGCCTGCAGATCTCGTTCGTCTTTTTTAGTCAGCGCTGGCAGGTTGATCAGCGTACCGGGCAAATTGATGTGTCGCCGCGATCCCATCGGTCCGGGCGTCTTGACCTCAAGCAGGATCGTTGACTCGGTTTTCGACAGCACCTCGGTTCGAATCAAACCGCTATCGATCAATACGGTGGTCCCCACGCGAACGTCTTTTGGCAGATCGGGATAGTTGACGCTCACCCGGTGAATGCCGTCGTCCTTTTGTTCGAAATCACCGGTGTGCAATTCCAAGTGATCCCCCACGCAGAGGTCGATCGTTTTCTCGACGGGCCCGGTTCTAACCTCGGGGCCTTTGACGTCCATCATCACGGCAACATGGCGACCGATTTTTTGCGAGACTGCCCGGATTCGCCCAATCGTTTCGGCAACCCATTCGCCGGTACCGTGCGCCATGTTCAGTCGAACGATATCGACACCGGCTTCGATCAGCTTCGTCAGCTTGTCCTCGGACTCGGTGGCGGGGCCGATCGTTGCGATGATCTTGGTGTGGCGATAGCCACTCGATGCGTCTTGCATTGGGGTCCTGCGGAGCGTGCTGAGGGGCCAATCAGGCCAACCACCAATTTCGCGTCTCCGGGAACAATGGCAAGACGATTGTTCATTAGGTCGTTGATCATTCCACTACCGCTTCAATTGGCGCACCATTTCCTCATTCGGACGTCACACCCCCACGAAACACTGCCTTTCACCCCCTTGTCGTATCTCGGACATCAAGGCGACCGCATTGCCCCCTATCCGGTGACAGGGAACGACGATCGCGTCTGTTGATGCTCGACCCGACGTCGCTCGCCCTGCTTAGCACCGGACAGCCCACGCTGATAAACGGTGATAACCAGACCGCTGGTGGTCAGCAAAAAGATCTGGACCATGGGAATGATGGTCATGTTGTGAAACATGGCATTCGGAAGGTAGGCCGCCAAGGTTGCGAGACTGAACAACCCCAACTGCCGGGCCTCCAGCGGCAAGCCCCCGTTGTGGGCGAGCTGCCAACCATAGACCGCTGTCATCCCCAAAATCGCCAGATACAGTCCCAGCCCGATTAGGCCTGAATCGACCAGGAATGCCAAAAACGCATTGTGGTGACTGTAAGGGCGCGCCATTTCAAGCGGCAAACCGAGCTCACGAATGCTGTGGTAACTGGTATGACGCTGGAGGTACTGCCCGTATCCATGACCGGTCAGCGGCTTGTCTTTGAACATTTCCCATGCAACAGCCGCTAGCAGCGGACGTAGCTCGACGCTTTTGGCTGCGTCTTCAGCTGACAACGCTTTGTCGCGTTTGAACGACATGATTTGCTCTTTCAGTCCCATCGACATGGCGACGGCCAGCAAGGCGACCGAAGCAATGCCCATCACGCGCATCCACCGAGGGCTGAAGACAAATCCGACAGCCACCACTGCACCAACAATTCCTAGCCAACAACTGCGTGTCAACGTTGCATAACAGCCCAAAAACAAAATGACTCCGAGCGCCGCGTACACCGCGCGTGCTTGGCGATCCGCTTTGACAAACAGCGCCGAAACCGAAGCCATTGCGATCGCGATGATTAACCCATTGCCCGCCGGGTTCAACAAAGGGCCACGACCACGGCCTAAAAACATCCAGACCTTCGGATCCAAGGTGTGCTTTGGATAGACAAGCGAATGAAAGCCTTTGACTTCACAAACTGCGGTCACCGATAGGTACAAACCCAGCACAATGATTCCCCGCATCAGCAGCTTGAAATCGGCTGACGAAAACGGGGTGATGCGGGCAAGTCCATAAACGATGGCGGGCACCAAGATATAAAACAGCCACCGCGCGGTCGGGTCGACAATTGTTTCGGCGATGTTGTATCCGCGACTGCTCCAGTAGATATAAACGACCAGAGCGGCAACACAGACGTCGACACGGTTTAGCGAAGGCAACGTGATCGCGCCCGTCCACCAATGGAACGCCGCCACGCCGATCGTAATCGCGAGCAACAGCCGATCGAGACTGATCTGGATCGGCCCGTCGAATGCGAAAAATGGAGGCCCGAAAATCGTTCCGACCCACAGCAGACCCAGGAGCATGTGAACCATCTGCACGTATCTGGCTAGCGGGATGCACCAGACGGCAAAGGCAAACGCGAATAGAAGAGCCAGGAACGACATAAGAAGCTTCGCTCGCCCCTTTCAATGAGGGCGATGCGATCTGGGGGCACGATCGAATGAACAACAGTTGTCGTGCAAACATAGGTGCCAAAGAGTGTGGCGTTGTGATCCGCCGCTACGGATCAACCAACCTTTAATCGCCACAATCGTCTTGTCCGGCGTGACCGACACGGCCGGAACCCTGTCATCACCCCAGAATCGATCTCGCCACCCAACTATTCGGCGGCGATCATTCGAAACACATCATCCAAGCGGCGGCGGATCAGATCCGACCACAATCGATAGCCGGCCTCGTTAAGGTGTAATTGATCGTTGACGAACAATTCGGTGCGTGGCTTGGTATCGCTATGCAAGAAATTGCCAGCCGTTTCGATGAAGTACGTGTTGGGTGTGGTCAAAGCAATTTCACGCAGCCGTTCGTTGACCTTGCGAACTTTGTCCCAGATTCCGAAACGACTTTGCGTCGGCGTGATCTCGATCAAAAAGAACGGAGCGTCTGGTCGATGCTGATGAGCGACATCGACAATGTGACGGGTCATTTGCTCGATCAATTCAGGGCTGTGACTGTCAGGACCGGCAGTGATCCCATTGCCGACGAACATCACGACCGCGCGATACTGATGTGGCGTAATCACTCGTTCGGCATAGACCGCCATGTCCGTAAACTTCGCGCCGCCATACCCCCGCCGGATCGTCCTATACGGCGACATATCGCGCTGCATCGTTTCCCAACGCCGAATGCTGCTGCTCCCGATAAACAGAATCGCCTCGTCCGACGGCTCCAATTCGTCGTTCAGCGAATCAAATGCCGCGATGTCTTTTTCCCATCGTTGCGTTGCCTCCTGCACGTGTGGCGTGATCACAGGAGAATCCGCACCGCTTGGCCTCGCATCATCCTGTGCCGACGCTGCCACGCCGCAAGAAACCAAAACCAACACCGCAAACCGCACCACAACCAAACGAAACTGCCGAGCCATCACCACGTTCACCTCCAAGGTCAATTCCAAAGTCCAACCAATCTACCCAACCCCACAAAAAGGTGTCAGGTACCTTTTTGGGGCTCTGGGAAGTTTGCCTCTGTGGGCACACGAAACACTGGGGGTGCGCGGACTTCATTCTTGTGCTAAGAACTCTTAGGTCCGCCGATCCGTGCTGAAATCGCCTTTACGGATCGTACGACCTCGCGCGATCGATCCGATCGTGATAATCCATGGCTTTTGCAACGCTGATCTCACTCCCTTGATTTGCCTTTCCAAAGGACGCTTGATGTTTCGAAGTCTTGATTTTACACAGATTTCAACCCTGCTAACCGGCATCGGAGCAGGCGTCATTCTGGGAGGCCTCGGCTGCAGCTGGATGACCTCCAGCCCCGCGTCGGGCGTCGTCACCTGCACCGGCTGTATCGCGATCATCGTCGGCAGATGCTTGTCGACCGTTGATCCCGGTCTCGCAGAAAGCTCCGAGGCGAATTAGCGTCTCGCGAGTCGTCGAGGCGCGTGTATTTTTCTGCCGATACATCGGCTGCCCGGAACACCAGTTGCAGTGTGGTAACAATGATTGTGCCCGACGTCGACGCTACTTGATGAGCCAACTGGATGCTAGGATCGGATCTGCTAACCGCCATCGTCACCATGTCTTTCGCATGTTTGGTGCTGGGAGTATTGGCGGCAACGCTTTCGTCGCGAACGAAGGGACAGATCCCGATGTTGGGCATCGCGCTATCGAGCTTGGCGATGATCTATTTCCTGTTCTATGGGGCGGGTCAGCTTCTGTGGGCAAAGTTCGTTCCGCACTCCGCGGCGATCATCTACACGAACGTCGCTTGCCTTTTCGCAGCGGTCGCCGCGGGCTGCGCATGGCAGTTGCCTGACACGCCACGCTGGCGCCGCGTGCTTTTCGCGAGCCTGCTTGCGGCAAGCTCGTTCGCCATCATTTTATGGCCAATGCTTTCGATCGCGATTCGACCGCCCGAGCCTGGTCATAACTACTGGAAAGATGGCGTCGCGATGCAAACCTCCTGGGCCAATTGCAGCCCTGCCGCCGCGGCCACACTTCTGAACGCCGAAGGCATCGCCGTTTCGGAAGCCGACATGGTGCCGCTTTGCTTGACCGATTCCGACGGAACACCAACGCTTGGCCTGTACCGCGGGATCAAATTGGTTGCGGAAGCGAACGGACGTCGCGCCGAAGTCATCGATGCGACGCTACAACAGTTACTCGATGAAAACGCATGGCCGGCGCTGCTTGCCGTTGAACTGCCGTACGGCACAGAGGACCGACGGTACGCTGATCAATGGGGCTGGATTCCGGGAATGGGGCACAGCGTCGTCGTACTTGGCCGCGCACCGGGTGGCGGTTCATCGTTGGTGATTGGCGACCCGTCGCGTGGAATCGAGCTTTGGGGCGAGGACGACCTACGTGTCTTGTGGCACGGCAACGGGATTCGTCTCAGTCATTCCAACGAGTGATCTCACGCTACGCTTGCGGCGACCAGCCTGGTCGAGGCGCGTCATGAATCGTTGGTGGATCGGCACCGGTGATCATATCAATACGATCACGCACTTCATTCACCGCTTCGCTGTCGGTAAGCGGCTCCAGTGACACCCGAAAACAAATCGTCTGTTCGGGAGCAATCGCCAGCACTCGGTCCTGTTCTGCTTCAAAGGAATGATGATTGGGATAGTTCGTTGCCGGTTCCAATCCTGTCACGTAACCATCGGCAACATCGGCGGTATTTTTCCAGACGATGAAGCGTGGTAGCGTTCGCGTGGAACTGGTGACGGCCAGGCCACGATCAGCCGCAGCGTTGTGAAGCATGACCGTGGTTTGATCGAGATCATCGCTTCGCAATTTGGCAAAGTAGACTCGTTCGGCATAGTCGGATTGCGGCGCGTCATATTCGTCCCAGCGGTCGATTTCGCTGGCCGAGAGTTGATCCTTGGGTGCCAACTCGTCGATCGGCATCACAACCCGTGACCCCTCTTCGAGCACTGGACTGCCGACATTGATGTGGTAAAGCATCTGCATCGCGGCAGGTTTAGAACCGTCGTTGGTGACGTCATCCAAGATATCCACTTTGGCACTGCCGGCGTGCACGCGAAGACGACTGACTAAGCGCAGGTTTGGAAAGAACAGCCGGCTTTCGCGGATCTCTCCGATCAATTCCAAGCGGCCTGCGACCTCGTCATATTCGATCACCAACCCATCGGCCGGAAGATTTCCGACTCGGCCGTGCAGCGGATAGACAAGTTTCCCTGTGTCGTCGTGTTCGGGCGCACCGTTGCTGTTCAGACCACAGCGCGTCAACAGTTCGTCAAACCCTTCGAGCCAACCGAGACCACTGGGATCAAACGTCGGCACAAGCGACGGATGCACGGGGCCATCGACCGGGGAATCCCAACCATAACGGGTGTCACGCGAATCGATTTTCCAAATCGCCATTCCGCGTGTTGGCAGAACGTCCATCACGATCGCACCGGTATCGATCCGAACAATTTCGACGCCATCGGATCGCCCACCGACGAAACGACCGTGCTTGGTCGTGATCGTGCCGTCGGAGGATTCGACCGACACGGCCAGTGGAGAATTCTCGTACCAAAGGATGCTTTGCGTTCGGTCGTCGATCGCACGAAGCGTTCGCGTTTTCACCATTGCGTCAGTGTCTCGTCAGTGATTGATAAGCTCGAAAGCGGCGGCAGATCTTTGCAGATCATTCAATCAGTGTCGATGATCTGGATAGATCCAACCAGGGGCCAGTTCATGGCCTGTGATAGCGGTGAGACAATTCTGTCACACATGATCCGGTTAAGTGAGATGGCAGCGTTGTACGTGTTGTGCTGCGACAAGTCGTCATCGAATCGATGCTCCGATCGACGAACGGGAAAGATCGAGCACGATTTTTCGCCGCAGAGGGCGTCAATCACCCGCTTTCTTGCCCCCCTTGCTACCCCTGCAATCTTGTTTCCGGCGCGCACAGTCCATACAACATGCGGGCAGACTTGCCGCCGCAAACATGCGATAATTGGCGCCCGCATTTCCCTCCACCATCCCCCCAGTTAGTCAGCTTCTATGACGCAAGTAAAACTCGATGACGGTCTGATCAAAGGCGATTCGGTAGCATCCATCTTGGACTCCGCGATGGATGCCGGTGGCGGTTTGCTTCGACTGACCCCGACGTGGGTCCCACGTTCGTTTTTGCACCCGGGACGCCGGATCAAATTGCATCCCAACGATTACTACCGATTCGGTGCCGATCGGGGCGGGATTGATGAGCGATGGTTTGGCAGCACGACGGACGCTGCGAACGACGGACGTGTCTGGCACGAAGGGCAAAGCTTCTGCTTGTTCGAAGGCAAGAAATTCATGCTAAAAGACGCCGTCGCCGAACGTGGCAATGACGTCGTCGGTGAAGCCATCTTCAGCAAGTACGACCGCTGGCCCGTTTACAGCAAGTTCTTTGACAACATGGGCCCCATCCCGCACCACATGCACCAAACGTATGAGGACGCGGCGCTGGTCGGACAAGAAGGCAAACCGGAAAGCTATTACTTTCCGCCGCAGCTGAATAACGTCGACAACAACTTTGCCTACACCTTCATGGGCCTCGAACCGGGAACCCAACCCGAAGACGTCCGTCGCTGCCTGGAAAACTGGAACGCGGGCGACAACGGCATCTTGGACCTAAGCCGTGCGTATCGCCTCAAACGTGGAACCGGATGGTTGATTCCTCCAGGTGTCTTGCACGCGCCAGGTTCTTTGTGCACGTACGAACCCCAGTGGGGCAGCGACGTGTTCGGCATGTACCAATCGATCGTCGAAGGCCGCTATGTCCCCTGGGACTTGTTGGTCAAAGACATGCCCGAGGAAAAACACCAGGACCTGGACTTCATCGTCGGCCAGCTGGACTGGGACAAGAACGTCGACACGCACTTCAAAGAAAGCAACTACCTGGAACCGATCGTCGACGAAAACCGCAGCGGCGATGGGTACGAGGATAAGTGGATCGTTTATGGCACCGTCGACGGCGTGCAGCGTTTCAGCGCAAAAGAACTGACCTTGCAACCCGGTGCCAAGTGCACGCTGCAAGATCCAGGTGCGAGCAGCTGGATCACCGTTCAAGGCCGCGGTCGCATGGGCGCTCTCGATTTGCAAACGCCCGCGATGATTCACTTTGGCGAAAACACCACCGACGAGGTGTTTATCTCGCACGTCGCGGCGACCGGCGGAGTCGAAATTGAAAACCTCGGCAGCGAGCCGTTGGTCGGGCTGCGTTACTTCGGCCCAGACACGCACGATAACCTGCCCAAAGGTGGGACCTAATCAACGCCGCGCTGGCACTGACGTTTTCTTAAACTCGAAATTCTTACGCGATAGATAACGATGAAACTGCACAACGCAATGTGGCCCGGCTTGGTTGGCAAGGGTGACGGCCCCGATCAAGAGCCACCGATCAGTCTGGAACACATGCTGGACTTGACCGCCGCTGCCGAAGTCAATGGACGCAAGTTTGACGGAATCGATTACTTCTTGTTCCTGCCCCACACCGACCCGGAAGCGAGCGATGACGAGCTGCGACGGATCGCGGACCTGATCCAGTCCAAGGGTTTTTCCGTCGGTTCGCTGGTCGCCCCGATTTGGCCAGGCACCGTTGGCGATTCCGCGATGGGCGACAAAGAACAAGTCGACAAGTTCCTCTCCGCGGTCAAGCTCGCTTGCCGGATCGCCGGGATCTTCAACGAACACGGCGTTCGCCAGTACGGTGTCATCCGTATCGACAGCGCCGAATTCGGTGTCGAAAAATGGCGTGAAGACGCGAAGGCCAACACCCAAAAGATCGCCAACACGTTCCGCGAAGCTGCCAAAATCGCAGCCGACCATGGCGAGCGTCTGGCTGCCGAAGGCGAGATCTGCTGGGCGGGCATGCACAGCTGGAAAGACATGTTGGATCTGCTCGAAGCAGTCGGCATGCCAGAATCACTCGGGTTCCAAGCGGACCTCGCACACACGTATCTGTACCTGATGGGCTACAACGCTCCCGAGCACGCGCTGTTGAAAGACGGCTATAGCGAGGAAGAGTTCTATGCCGCCTACGAGCAGATGACGGACAAACTTCGCCCTTGGACGATCGACTTCCATGTTGCCCAAAACGATGGGGAAGTCCACGGCGCCGGCGATCACGACAAGACCGGCAAGCACTGCCCGGCTGATGATCCCAACGGCAAATTGGACATCGTCCGCTGCTCCCAATACTGGTTAAAAGACGCCGACCAACGTGGGATCAAGCACATCTGCTGGGACGGATGCATGTTCCCCAACGAGACTCTGGAAAAGCCCGAGACTTGGAACACGATTTTGGACGCCATGATCAAAGTCGACCAATCGATCTCGTAAACTAATCACCGCTTTTCAATTCTTCACCCGCCACCACTACCTTCCTCAATCACTTCGTCATGAAATCGCTTAATATCGGAATGGTCGGCTATGGCTTCATGGGCCGGACGCACAGCAACGGCTACTGCCAAGCCAATCACTTCTTCGATCTCGAGTACAAGCCAGTTCTGAAAGCAGTCTGTGCTCGCAACAAAGACAAAGCCCAAGCATTCGCCGACCAATGGGGTTACGAGTCCGTCGAAACCGATTGGAGAGAGTTGCTCAAGCGTGACGATATCGACGCGATCGATATTTGCACCCCAAACAACCTGCACGCCGAAATCGCTATCGCGGCCGCCGAAGCTGGCAAAATGGTCCTCTGCGAGAAACCGATCTCGATGGACACCGCCGAAGGCGAACGGATGTGTGAAGCGGTTGAAAAGGCCGGCGTCAAAAACACCGTTTGGTACAACTATCGACGTGTCCCTGCCGTTTCGCTGGCGAAACAACTGATCGACGAAGGTCGCCTGGGCAAGATCTATCACTACCGCGCCAACTTCTTGCAAGACTGGACGATTTCCGAAGACGTGCCGCAAGGCGGTGCAGCCACTTGGCGTCTCGATGCCGAAGCGGCTGGCAGCGGCGTGACCGGCGACTTGCTGGCACACTGTATCGACACGGCACTGTGGCTCAACGGAAGCATTACCGATGTCTCCGCCGTCACCGAGACCTTCGTCAAAGAACGCTTGCACGCCGAAACCGGCGAAAAGAAAGAGGTCAAAATCGACGACGCCTGTGCTTTCCATTGCCACTTTGAAAACGGATCGCTCGGCCTGTTCGAATCGACCCGCTACGCTCGTGGCCACAAGGCGCTCTATACCTTGGAAATCAACGGCCAAAACGCGTCGATCCGCTGGGACCTTCATGACCTCCATCGCTTGGAATACTTCGACCACAGCGACGATTCGATCGTTCGCGGCTGGCGTAGCGTTCACATCAGCGATGGCGACCAGCCCTACATGAACCACTGGTGGGTGCCTGGCTTGAACATTGGCTACGAACACACCTTCATCCACCAAGTCGCGGACTTCCTCAAGTCGTTGGAAACGGGCGAACCTTGCGAGCCAACGTTCCGCTCCGCACTGGAAACACAAAAGGTCTGTGACGCCGTGTTGGCGAGTGCCAGCGAGCGAGCTTGGAAGAACGTCTGATCGCTTTTCCTGACAACAGCAACAAGGGCCCGAGCGACCGCCGGGCCCTGATGGCTAGACACTCGCTGCCATTCAAGATCGGCTCTTTAATGCTTGACTTGCGAATCAAGTAATCGACGGCAATCGATTTGCGCCGCTTGCCACTCGCCTGCTCTTGCTGAGCTGATGATTGAGCCAATCGCTTGCCTTTCTTCCTCATGAAGTTGATCCTGCATCTGCATGACAAGTGCTTCAACCTTGACCAGCCCTACGTCGCTGTTTTGGTTGCAGGTCCGGAACAACGCTAGCGTGATGTCGAACCCTGGCTTACTGAGAGTCACCGAATTCTCGGGAAATAACATGTAGGCGATGATCCCCACAGTCACAGCGACGGCAAACGCCAGCAGAACGTTCCGCCCTTTTCGCGATGGTGCGCTCACTAGAACCTCCCCCAGTCGATCACTTCGTTCTCTCTCATGCTGCTGATTTCCGCCCAAATCAGCAGATCGACAAATTCGGTGACGAACTGAACCGATCCATCTCCCATCACGACGTATCCGCCCCCGGGGTGCTGCGAGTACATTTGCCCCACGTGATAGGTCGGGAAATTGACCGGGTGAATAATCGGGGTACCGGTGATATCGAGTTCGCCACCGGAAGGCCCGCTGTGCACGAGCGTCAACGTGGCGGCAGCATCAGGGCCGTTCTCGGGGCTCGAAAACTGTGGATGCGTGTAGGCCCCCGGCACGACGCCGACCCAAGTCTTCTCGCTCAGCGCTGAACTATGTTCGCCGAAAAACAGGGTGTTGGACGTACCGTCAAGGATGTCGCGAAACCGTGTTCGCGAGTTTCGGAAAAACGGCCCGTCGGCAACCTGCTTGGCATCTCCGTTAATCGCGACGATCTTTGTCGCGCCGGTGTAGATATTGCTAAACACTTCACCCGTCGCCGCCGACCCGCACTCGCCCCAGCAACTCTCTTGGCCGTGACTGGCGACGTAGTGGCTGCGTCCCAGTTGGAGTGGTTGCCCATCAATTTCAAGGTTATTTCCCGTCGCATCGCGAACCCAAAATGCATCGTCGCCGCCGGTTGCCGATGGGCACAACGTCCAGGGTAAGGTTGCTGCGACCGTTCGCCGGTTATGTTCGGACCAAATCGGTTCGTCCATTTGCAAGGCTTCGAAAATCGCATTCGATTCGACGAAAGGCAGAATCGCAGCTTGCCACCCCCAGCCCGGCGACGCGTCCCAGGTCAGCGGATCGATGCGAACGTTCGGAGGCGCGGCTCCGTTGGTTGTCGGGTGCGAAACATAACCAGCCGGGAACTGCCGGAACGCCGAGTGATAGTTCATCGTCGCCAATCCGATCTGGCGAAGATTGTTGCCGCAAGACATTCGCCGTGCGGCTTCTCGCGATGCTTGCACCGCAGGCGTCAGCAAACCGACGAGCACGCCGATGATCGCGACTGCGACAAGCAACTCGACCAGCGTGAACGCTTTTCGGGGCCGTCTACTTTTGAAAATCATCGAGACCTCTAATTTCTCGCGGGGCCAAAGTTAGCTGACACTAAGTTCTGTCGCATGGACACGCCGCAGTTCGCATAGCTTTCGTTCCGTAGCGGCGAAAACCGCTCGCCAACAACTTAGCTACGACTAAGTTAGCATGGACTAACAATATCGAGGCGTCGGGTGGGATGCAAGAGATTTTCTGAGGAATCCGTTTTCGGCGAGACCTCGCCGAGAAGGGGCGAATTGATTTAAGATACGGAACTGTCGCTTCGTTTTTTTATTCGCCCTCGCCCGATTGCTTCCCATTGCGCAAGAAAACTCACGAACGAACCCGCCGCGACCATGCCAGCGAAGTGGCTGAGGATTATGTCGAGGCGATCGCCGAAGCGATTGCAAACAACGGCGTCTGCCGAGCGGTTGACTTGGTCGAGCAGTTCGCCGTGACTCACGCCACGGTCAACAACACGGTCAAGCGGCTGCAGCGAGACGGCTTGGTAGTCACCGCGCCGTATCGTCCGATCGAACTGACAACTGCTGGCAAACGGCTTGCGTCCCGGTCCAAGCAACGTCACGAAATCGTGGAAGCGTTTCTGCGAAAGCTTGGCGTGAGCGAGCAAACCGCGGCGATCGATAGCGAAGGAATCGAGCATCACGTCAGCAAAGAGACGCTGGACGCGATGCAATCGGTCCTACAAAACGGCTGGCCTAGTCCCAAGAAGTCTCGATGAATTGAAATACACGTCGAGGGCTGACAATGCCTTCGATCTGGTCATCCATATCGAGCACGGGGACGTGCCGATGACCGGCGATCGCGATTGCAGCCACGGCAGCCGCAGCCGGTTCTTCGGAATACACGATTGTCGGATCCGATGTCATGAATTCGGCAACCGGCAAGTGTTTGACACGGCTGTAGCGCTCGGCGACTCGCTCAAGGACGTCACGCTCGGTAAAGATGCCGACCAAATTCCCTTCCTCGACGACCAGCAAGCTGGACACACCGCTCTGGTAAAGCTCTCGAATTGCTTCCTCGACCGTGCAGGTCGATTCGACCGACAAGTAAGGCTGACAAGCGACGTTGCCGACGTGGTGTTCGCCCAACAGTTCTGCGGTGGTGTCGCGATACGTTGGCGGTTCGAAATTGCTGAGCGGATCAGCGGGGGCATCGAATCTTCTGTATTCAGTCATCGCTCACGCCCCCTCTCGTTCGAGCATCCAAGGTTTGCTTCCCAATCGCTGAACCGCGACTTGGCGTGCATAACAATCGCAAACGTAGTCAGCTAAGCTGCGTTGTCCGGCCAATCCGACCAACTGGCCCTCGTGATCGACGACGCACATAAAACGCATCCCTTCTTCGACGACGGCATCCCACACGGTCCGAATCGAGTCAGTCAATCCGACGCAGCGGTAGGAAGGATCACGAAACTTCGAAACAGGATTCGAATCCAATGACGCACCTTCATGCAACATCCGGATGACCGACTGTTCGGTAAAAATCCCGGTTGGCTCCCACTCGCGCTGAACGATTACTGAACAGCCCAGATCGTTGGAACGCATCAAGGCGATTGCCGCCCGGGCGATCGTGTGTTCATTGATCACAATCGCGTCGCGAAGCGGCAGATCCTTAACCTGCTCCTTTTCCAAATCTTCTAAAAATCCCATGGCGTTATCTCCTGCAGCCAGTGAAGTCCGGCGAAACCTAAGATTGAGACGCATCTATCGCGCCAAAACACCAACAGACCGAAAGGGAGTTCGCGTCCGATGCGTTAGGACATGCACCGGACAATTATCAGCCACAACGCGGTGGCTGCGGATTTGGATACACCAATAAAACCGTGCCCCCTGGACCCACCCGTCTGATAGACGAGCAAAGAGGGCGGGCACTGCATTCTCATTGTGCACCCCTCGGATGCGTGTGCACGAGAATTGGGCGGATGCAGGCCCCGTTCGAGCCTCCTTAGGCGACCCTGTCCAACGCAGTCGGTCGCCAAAGCAGTCAGTGGCTAACGACGCGTGATTAAGCTTCGACTTCGAAGATCGCTTCGATTTCGACCGCCATCTTCGCTGGCAAAGCATTGGTACCGATCGCACTGCGGGCACCGACTCCGTTGTCTTCACCAAAGACATCACGGAACAGTTCGCTGCACCCATTGATCACCGATGGTGAATCGGCAAACCCGTCAACGCATTGAACCAATCCAAACAGCTTGATGACTCGCTTCACTTTATCAAGCGAACCCAAGTTGGCTTTCAGCGTCGCCAGCATGCACAAGCCAGCTTGACGGGCGGCGTCGTAGCCAGCTTCGATGTCCAAGTCCAATCCGAGACGCCCGGTGATCAACGTCTTGTTGGTTTGCAACGGCCCGTGTCCGGACATGTAGGCGATACCGTTGACAATGACGAGCGGCTTGTAGACACCGGCCGGCTTGGGAGCAGGGGGAAGTTCCAAACCGAGAGATTCAAAACGGGCTTCGTTGGACATGAGCAAAGTTTACGGGAGCGGGGACGGAAACACGCGATCAAGGACACTCGATCAAACGCGAAAGGGCTAGTCTGCCGGTTTTCGCTGGCTCACACAAGATGCAGGCATTCGGACGGTGCGAATAGTCAAATTACGTCGCTGATGAAGGTGTCTCGCCAGAAGAATTTATGAAGCGCGGTGATGGCTGTGACCTGGTGGGTATGGGGCCGGTATATTGGTGGTTTACTTGGTTTCACCGCTGGCAATCAAAACGTTCGATATGAAACAGCTCGACGGCCGACATGCTTTGATCACTGGTGGGACGCAGGGGATTGGCGGTGAGATAGCGGTTGCGATTGCCAAGGCAGGGGGCGATGTGCTGCTGATTGGGCTTCGTGACGACAATCAAGCGCAGCTGACACTGAATCGTTGTCGTGACCAAGGCGTAAAGGCTGACTTGATCTGCTGTGATCTGTCTCGGCCGCCGGTCGAGTACACGGGCAAACTGGTGGAGCAGATCACTTCTGCCATGCCAGACGTCGACTTGCTGGTCAACAACGCGGGAACTTATCTGGACGTGCCTTTTTTTGAAATGGACTTCGAGCGTTACATCAAAACCATGCACTTGAATGTTAGCGCGGGGTACTTCCTGACTCAGGCGATTGCGAAACGTTGGGTCGAGGGCAAAATCGCAGGCCGTGTTGTGTTTACCGGCTCGATCAACGGTTTGCTTTCCGAAGCCGACCACACGGCGTACGACACCAGCAAAGGCGCTGTCGCGGCGATGGTCCGCAGCTTGTGTGTTTCGCTGGCACCACACGGAATACGCGTTAACGCGATGGCACCGGGATTGGTCCGTACCCCGCTGACCGGAGGCGCAATCGATGAAGGCAACATGCGACACTGGATGGAGCTGCATACGCCGAATGGCAAAGTGCCTCCTGCGGATGCCTGTGCGGGAACGGTGGTGTTTCTCTTGTCTGATGCGGCAGATCACATCCACGGGCAAACGATCTATGTCGATGGCGGCATGAGTGCCTGGCAACAACCGCCGGCCCCCAAGTCTTTTTAGATGCCAAGCTTCTTTCGAGTCGATTCGCTGGTCAGGTGTTTGACCACGTCCAACGGTTCGCATGAGTTATCGCTGCCGTAATCGATGTCGACCGGGCCGATCGCTTTGGCCGCTCGCAGCGCAGCTTTGTTGAGTTGCTTGTTGCGTTTGCCGATCCCCATCAGCGCCGCATTCATCGATTCGCGTACCCACATCGTTTCGCCGTGGATGTTGTCGCGAATCCGGTCGATCAGTTTCAGTAGGTAGGCATCGTCCATGCCCTTTGGATTTTTCTTGGACAGTTCGTAGATCAATCCATACGCGCACTGCCGCCGCACGGGATCGTCGTGATCCATCCAGTCACAAGCGAGTTCGAATGCGAACGGTGCCTTCGCCAATGTTGCGTCGCATGACGCGAACACGTGAGCCAGGTAGCCGCCTCGCAGGTTTTCGACCTGCTGTTCGACTTGTTCACGCGTGAGCTTTTTTGGTTCGTCAATCAGCAAACCGACGACTTTGGCGTCGTACACATCGCTGACCCAGAGTTGTGTTGCCAAGTCATGGTCACGTCCGACTTGTTTGGCAAGCTTGCGAAGTTGAGTCAGCCCAATGCCGAAGCTTTTCAGCCCCGAATCTTTCTTCCCTCGCTTCTCCCAGTTCTCGACGCCCCGTGGATTGGTGTTTTCTTTGAGCAGCTTTAACACTTCGGATTTCTTCATCGTGGATCTGTTGGGTGGTGCGGAATGGATTTCACGCAGTCAGAAGAACGTTTTACACACGAGATTGAAAATCATTCCTTTGAGTATCCGACGACTTTAGCCCGGATTCAAAAATTCCGAAACGTTTTTCGCCCCGCATTTTACTTGGTTTTGGAGGCATTCGTCGGGCGATCGCGGCCGGATTGGTCCGCTCGATGCGTAAGCGGAGTTCCGTTCGCCGAGGATCGCAACGGACTTCGAATTGTGATTCGCGTCGAACCTTCGCGGGCACGATTTCGCGATATGGAAGACGAAACCGTTGCCCGACTGTCTCGACCTGTTGAGGGATAATGGAATGAAACGTTTAAGTGTTCAGGCTTTGGAAAGTCGAAAGCTTTTGGCCGGCGACATCGGACTCATCGACACCACTTTGCACATCGAAGGAACGACCGGCAACGACATCGCCGAAGTCTACACCGTCGAAGATTCTGTCGTGGTGAAGTTGCAAACCATGGACGCCGCAGGTCAAGTGACCGATTCGGCCGAACAAACGTTTGATGCGGCGGCAATCGACAAGATTATCTTCGAAGCGTTCGAAGGTGATGACTTGCTGGTCAATGACACCTCGATCGATTCAATCATGCGAGCCGGTGGTGGCAACGATGTCGTGATGGGCGGCTCGGGAAATGACATTCTCGTGGCCGGTGCCGGATCCGATGTGATCCTTGGCGGGGGCGGAAACGACATCATTCTGGGTGGAACCGGGGATAACATCGTCATCGATTCGAACCCCGGTTCCGCGGATGCCAGTGACACTACAGGTGATGAAACGGCCGGCGACGACAACTCTGGCGAGATGAGCTCCGATGACTCGAGCACTGACGAATCGAATACAGATGACTCAAGTTCGGGTGAGTTGGATGCAGGCGATACCGAGACGCCAGTGGATACCGAGACTCCAGTCGATGAGGGCGCAGACGCTCCTGTTGCCGAAGACGACACCGCAGTGACGGACACGAGTGACGATCCCCTGACCGGTAGCGACGACGACGTTGTTGACGTGCCTGTCGATATCCTGGATGACACGGGTGATCCCGTTGATGATGGCGATCCTGTCGTTGGTGGTTCGGGCGGACAAGGCGGTGCAAACTGCGGCGGTGGCGGAAGCACGATGCCTGCGGACGAAGTCACCGATGAAACCGATGTCGTCGTTGATACCTCGGGTGACGTCGAATTCATTGCCGATTCGACCGACGAAGAACCAGTGGTTGATGACGGCAGCACTGCGGAAGAGCTGGCCAGTGATGATGTGCTGGACGGAATCGTTGACGATGCTGTCGGAAGTGACGTGACCAATGGCGATGTCGTCGATGATGTGGAAACGCCCGTCAATACCGTTGACGATTCGATGGAAGACGTCGTTGACGACGCGACCGACGACATTGTCGAAGAGGTCGTCGACGAAACCGAATCCGACGTTCCAGCGACAGACGTTGTCGATCAACCGCAAGCTGGCAGCGATGAAGAAGACGGCAGCTTGGACGCTGGAAGCCAAGATGCAGGAAACGAAGTAACCGATGGCGAGGTCGTCGGTGAGACCGCCGATGACACAGCTGACGAACCCGTTGCGGAAGACGCCAGCGACGAACAAGGCACGCCAAGTGACGTGATCGATCAACCACAAGCCGGTGGCGATGAAGTTGATGGTAGCCAAGACGCAGGCAGCGAAGAAACCAACGGCGAGGTCGTCGGTGACGCCGCCGATGACACAGCCGACGAACCCGTTGCGGAAGACGCCAGCGACGATCAAGGCACGCCAAGTGATGTGATCGATCAGCCACAAGCCGGCGGCGATGAAGTTGATACGACCGAAGAAGAAAGCGTGGAAACCGTCGGTGAAGACGATTCGACACCCGTTGCCGTCACTGAATCGGAAAGCGACGACGACGTGATCTTCGGCGGAAGTGGTAACGACTGGATCTTCGGTGAAGGCGGAAACGACACCATCTTCGGTGCCGATTCGCCGCTAAGCGAAGATACCTTGGCCGCGTTGCTGGGTGACCGACTTGCCTAATGATTTGGCTTGACCACCCCATTCGTTTAACGATCGGCACGGCAGGGAAGCCGGTTATGCCGGGTCGTATGCCCCACTGCCCAATCCGGGACCACGCGGGATGAAATGACACATCAGAATTCCCAAGAAGTACAAGAACATCAATGGGATCGCCAACGCAATCATGCTGGTCACGTCGGCTGGTGTTAAGACCATCGACAAAAAGAAGATCACCAAAATCGCGATCCGCCAGCTGCCGATGTACGCAGTTGTTTCAATCAACCCGATGCGTTGCAAGAACAACATCACCAAAGGCAGTTGGAACGCCAGGCCGAACCCGAGCGGCAACAGCAACACAAAGTTGATGTAGTGAGTCAGCCGCGGTTCCATTTCGACATCCATGCTGCCGTTGAATTCCAACAAGAAGTTCAGCACGTAATGCAGCACCAAGAAGAACGCCAGCACCACACCGCTGACGAACAGCGTCACGCTGACAGGCAAATAGATGTAGACGTATTTGCGTTCGTGCCGGTGCAGGCCAGCGGCAATGAATTGCCACAAGAAGTAGAATACGGCCGGCGACGAAACGACTGCGCCGACGATCAGACCAGCCTTTACCCAGATCATGAACGACTCCTCAACCTTCAGAGTCGTCAATCCTGCGGTGTCGCGGATCAGCTGGACCTTGGGAACGAGTTGGTCTGGGCTGGGCAGTGCCAAAAGGATCGCGGCCAAGTCGCTTTTGCTGACCGTGGTACCGTCGGCAACGGCAACAGGCTGAACCGTGGGCGGGTCCTTGCTTTCGTCTTTGGCGACTTGCCCGGTGGTGTCAGCGGCCGGCTTGCTGGTGTTCGTTTTTGATGAAGGTTGAGCTTGAAACTCACTTGGGATTTCATAGACGACCTGCCACTTCAGAGATTGCTCGATCATCTTCGGTAACAACGCCTGGACTTTCGGGTCGGTTTGATCGGCGTACCCCAGCATCGCCAAATTCTTCTTGGCATTGAAATCCAGAATCGCTTCTTTGAGCGGTTCGGAGACATAGCGTACGACCTTGTTCGCCACCGTCAGGCCGATACCGAGGCCCACTGCCAACGACAAGATTGCCCGGATCAAACAATAGCGCAGTTCTTCGAGGTGTTCCCCAAACGTCATCGACGAGTTTTCGAACAGGTCGTCCTGAGCACAACCAGATTTATTCGAGAGGTTCGGTGAATGTTTGGCAGCGGAGTCCATGGCAATTCAACCTGAGTGTAGAAAATCGATGCGGTGGGGGGAGCGAATACGGTGCGGAATCGAAACGGTAGCAACAGGGCGAGGGCGGCACGCCTGACCAAAACGCTCTGCAAGCCGAGGGCTTCGATGCGACAGGGTGACGGAGTTTTGACTGCCAGATAGAATGCCGCGTAGGAGGGGTATCGCGGTAGCTGGCAGCCTAAGCAGACGTCTGTAAAAGAGCAGACGCTCCGAGAGCACGACTGGCGTCCGGTGTTCGCAAAGACCCGGTCGTGAGGATCGCTTGTCCTACATTAAAACCAATCCTCTGCTGGTTTGTCACCAGTGAATGTAATTTTTCCAGGCCATTCCCAGATTTTCAGACATGATAAACGCACCTGGCTACCCGCTGAAATTTCGCCCGTTGATCAAGCAAACCATCTGGGGCGGGTCAAAGCTCGGCACAATGCTCGGAAAGCCGATCGAGGACGCGGGTGACTACGCCGAAAGCTGGGAGTTGGTCGATCATGGCAAAGACCAAAGTATCGTCGAGAATGGGAAATTAACCGGCAAGTCATTGGCGGAGCTCATCGAGGCTGACCCTGCTTGGTTGCTAGGACCGTCATCACTTGAAAAATCGAATGGCGAACCGCATTTCCCGCTGCTCCTGAAATACCTCGATTGCAATCGTGTTCTTTCGGTTCAGGTTCATCCGGATGATGCCTATGGGGCGACAATGCCTGTTCCCGACCTTGGCAAAACCGAGGCTTGGTATGTGGTTGACGCAGAACCTGGGGCGCTGATTTACGCTGGACTGAAAACGGGAGTCGACAAAATCAAGCTTGCCGAAGCCGTTGCTACGGGTGAAACCGAGAAGGTATTGCACTCGTTCAGCCCCTCACCTGGTGATTGCGTTTTCATCCCCGCCGGAACCGTCCATGCACTCGGCGCAGGATTGGTGATCGCGGAAATCCAACAGTCCAGTGACACGACGTTCCGATTGTTTGATTGGAACCGCGTCGGTGCTGACGGCAACCCAAGGCCGCTGCATATCGAGCAATCCCTCGAAGTCACCGACTATGAAAGCGGACCAGTACCGGCACGCAAAAGTCACAAAGACCAAAGCGGTTGGCAAACACTGGTCCAATGCGACAAATTCACGTTGGATGCGATGGAACGTGGCAGTGACCGTGTTGGCGGTGACAATCGCTTTCATATCCTGACGGTGCCACGAGGGTCGGCCAAATTGGTTTGCGACGGCGAAACCACCGTGCTGTCGCGAGGCGAATCAATTTTGTTGCCAGCGGCGATCAGCGAATGCGAGATCAGCGTTGAAGCCAACTCGACCGTGCTGCACGCTGAGCCGCCTCAAGAATAATGTGCCGGCGGGCAACAGGTTCGCCAAACGAAAAACGCCCAAGTGAATTTGCACTTGGGCGTTTTCATTTTCTGCGGATGGAAAAGATGCCTTAGTCCAATTGGTTCGTGATGATGAACTCTTGGTTGGGCATTTCGCTCTTCACGCCGTTCGGAGTAAGGACCGCTTGGTACACAAGGTAATCAACTGATTCGTTGAAACTGCGGACAGAACCGTCAGCCATGCATGTGTTGACCAAACCTGGGTGCAGCGATGAAGGCCGAGCAAGGTCGCGGCAGCTGGTCGGGTTCATCTCGACAACATCGATACGGTCAGCAGCGTTGTTTGTCGCACCACCGTTAATTTTGTGGACTGGTGCGACATCGGGATAGTTGCCCGAGCCGTCAGGCAGCTGCATCGTGCGATCTTCAAGGTGCCATACCATACCGGTTGTGAACTTGCCGCGGAGGAGCGATTGGAATTTGCTAGGTGTGTCACTAGCGGCGTCGCTCCAAACAAGGTTACCGGTCGAAGTGTCAACGTTTTGCAAGTCAGCGGCGGTTAGGTAACCCGCTTTGAACCAGGCTTCGGACTGAACGTTTTCGCCGAACATTGCGGTTCCCGATTTACCGTCGCGAATGTCGTCGAGTGTCATCTTGGCCCCGGATGTAAATCCACCCAGCAATCCAGTGAACTCGCCCAATTTGAACAGGCCGTTGTTGTCATCTTCCGCACGAGCGAAAACGGCCGCTGCACCGCTAGTCGAATAGTTATCGATTGCCTGCGAGATGAACGTGTAAGGGGTTTTGTTTTTTCCGTTGACGTAACCATTGTCCACGGATCCGGTATTCATCACGTACGTGTTCCAGCCACGGATACCTTTCTCAACCGTGCTACTTGGGCATCGCAACACGCTTAGCGTCGGAGTCGAGATCTCGTTGAAGTTCCCGTCTGAATCAAGGATCGGATACTTCGCCATTTGCCAGCGATCGGCAAGCGGCTGGTTGTCGAGATAGGAGAGCAATGGAACTGCGTATCCGCCGATCTTGGCGTGACCTGGAACATCCCGTTGATCTGGATCCGCGGGGTCAAAGAACCCCGATGCGTTGTTCAAATTGAACACACCGTACGACGTCGCGTAGGCGGGCAGCCGTTTCTTGTCGCTGTGAAAATTGTGGACGGCCAAGCCAAGTTGCCGGAGATTGTTTTGGCAACTGGCGTTTCGCATTGCTTCGCGAGCTGCTTGCACCGCCGGCAGCAACAGCCCGACGAGGATCCCGATGATCGCGATGACGACCAATAGCTCGACCAAGGTAAAACCAAGTCTTTGACGTTTCATTTGCTCGCACTCCGGACAAAAAGAAGAGAAGAGACCGCAACCTGATCTTCAGGTCGTTCATGCGCGAACGGGTCGTCACATTGGCACCTAGTTCATTCAATCGGCATCCGCTAGCCGTGGTGAGCCGCATTATCGCCGTTAATCGCTGATCTTGCAAACAATAAATCCGACCCGGCGAAAACCCTCACAAAGAGGGGCCCCTTTGGCAATTTGGCGGAAAATGCGAAGCTGTATCAATCACGAAAAGGTCACCTGACCTTCATCGGGCCTGAGAGTGATTATTCTAGTCCGCTCACCAGCCCGCCGATTCGCTACTCTTCCTTGGGACACGCCTGCCGAGTGTCACTGCTCTATTTCGATTTCAACCGTACTACGCCGCTCGCACCTTCGGTGCTCGAGGCGATGCAGCCGTATTGGTCGACGCACTATTTATTGCCGGGCCAGCAGCACGCCCACGCGCATGCGGTCAGCGAAGCCTTGGAAAACGCACGCGAATCGGTCGCGTCGATGGCGGGATGTGAATCATTCGAAGTCGTGTTCACCAGTGGCGGCACCGAATCCAACAATCTCGCCATCCTCGGGGCCCTAGGCACAACACGCCCCGGACATGTCCTAGTCAGCGAGATTGAACACGAGTCCGTCCTCGGGCCGATCCGCGGTTTAGCTCACCGCGACCCACGTTGGCAGATCGAGCGAATTCCTTGTCGGCCTTGCGGGACGATCGATCCCCTGGCCGTCGAATCACTGCTTCGCGAAGACACGCGTTTGGTTTGCGTTCAAGGTGCCAATGCGATCTTGGGGACGATCCAGCCCGTCCGCGAGATCGCTGATCGCTGTCACAACCAAGGCATCCCGTTGCACTGTGACGCAACGCAAATGTTTGGCAAAGTCGCGGTTGATGTAAAAGGACTCCGTGCGGACACGGTCACGATCAGCGGGCATAAGTTTTACGGCCCTAAAGGATCGGGTGCGGTTTACATCCGCCGCGGTCTGAAACTGGACCCGATCACCTTCGGCGAACCGCGTGAGATGGGATTGCGTCCCGGCGCCGAAAACGTCCCGGCATGTATCGGACTTGGCGCGGCCTCGAGTCTCGCCGAACGATTCTGTACCAGCGGTACCGAGTCATTGTCGGATCTTCGCGACCAACTGATTCAACGACTTTACGAGCAGATGAGCGACCCGCCCATCGTGCTTTGCGAACACTCCGAACGGTTGCCCAATACGATCGCGATGGAATTGCCAGGCGATGTCCGCACCCTGACCGATTCGGCCCGAGAGCTTGCCATCGCGTATGCCCAAACGAGTTCGCCGCCAGACGAGTTCACACGCAGCCTGCGAGCGATCGGACGCAGTGATGCCCAAATCGCCCGAACCATCCGCCTGTCGATCGGGTGGACCACCAGCAGCGAACAAATCGACCGGGCGGCCGACTTGATCGCAATGGCATACGAACGCTAGCGAACCTCGCCAAGCACTGGCGTTCTACTTGGAATCGCCAGGAACATAGTTGACTTGGTCAATATTGACGTCGTCGATGATGACGGGTTTGATCTGCGTTTGATCAAACTCGATCAATGCCGGCTCGCCGATCATCATCCGGTTGTAGCTTGGCGGTTGCGGCTGTTGACGCAGCGGGATGCAGCAATTCGTGCAGTTCCCACTCGGTAACCCATCGACCGTCGTTCCCGACAGCCCCATCAGGTATTGCGGATCGAGTTCTTCTTGATCGATCCACATTCCGTCTGGAGTGATCTCCATCGTGCCAAGGTCGAACTGCAAGTTGCGACGCAGAACTTCATAGTTGACGTACACGTTCAACAGCGTGTTCTGTGCATTCAGCAAGGCGGTCAACGCGGTGATCGTATCTCGAGCGGCGGTCGGCCCGCTGCTCAGTCCTCGGGCGTCGCGTAGCTCCCGAATGTCTTCGTTCAATTCGATCTGGCTGGTCGCGATACGCACACTCTGGCGTCCGTACTCAAACGTGATGCGGTTCGCTTGCAGCTGGCGAATCTGGTTTCGCAACAAACGCCAAATTCCGTCTTCGTACTGATAGTAACTACGTTTAGCTTGTTCGAACGAGATCAACGCTTGTCGATAGGTGTTGCGTTCTTGCAAACGTGTGATCGGCGCGTCCCACCGCAAGCCCATCTGCAGTGTCGTGTTGTCATTGTTGAACGTCCAAGGGCTGTTACCATCGCCACCGATCCCGCCGGAGACGGTCAGGTCCAGACCGCTTTCCAATGCGTCGGCGTTGAACTCGATCAGACGCCATTGGTCGACCAGTGCGGCTCGACTGTTCGCCCAGTCACGGCGATTGCGACGAGCGATCTCGAACGCCTCGGTAGGCTCAATATCAACCACCGGCAGCAACGCGCTTTCGGTCCGTGCACGAGCTTGGTAGAGCTGCAGTTGCAACACATCGTCACCAAGTTGCAGCATCATGTCTTGGATTTCCAAGATCACGTCTTCACGCAACTTATCAGCCAGCTCTTTGCCCTGGGCTTGATTGGCATTCGTCGCCAACATGTTTTCCAAGCGGGCTTCGATCACGTCAACTTTCTTTAGGTACTCGCTGTACCGCACAAGCAAGGTATCGAGATCTTCGTTAAGTTCAGCTTGCAGTGTTCGCAGCGGTTCGACATCGAACAATGATTCGTCGATGCTGTCGACATTCAAAAGCGTGCAGATCTTTTCACGCTCTGTCTCGTACAGCTTTAGCAACTGCTCGTTCTGCTGAAGTCGTTTGGGAACCGCTTCGGCGAGCAACGCGATGTCGGCACGAACACGTTCGGCGTCTTCGGTTTGCAACTGATTCAGGAAGTCTTTCAGCGGCCCCAGTTCGCTATGGATTTTCTCCAAAGCAGAACCAATGCTGTCCGACCAAGACATCGTCGATACGGGCAAGCCGGTATCAGGATCGATTTCTTGGCGAGTTTCTTCCAAGATCGCAATGTTCTGGACACCGATGTTGCGACGGATTTCGACAAGCTCTGTTCGACGTGAACGCAGGTCGGTATCGATCAATTCGAAACGTTGCAGGTACTGATCTTCAAGTCGGGCACAGATATACGGTGGCAACCCGAGGTCTGTCAGGAACGAGTCAATTGACGCTTGGAAATCTCGCTGATCGCCAACGAGAACTGTTTGCCGCTGCAACAATTCACTGCGTTGCTGAGCCACTTGCAATCGTTGGCTGACAATTTCTTGCGGGTCGTCGGGGATCGTGGTCAGCAATTCAACCAACGTGTTTTCCAAGACCAACAGCGTTTCGGAAAGCCGTGCGATGTTTTCCTGTTGGTTGCGAATTTGAACCTGCGATTGCAGCAACCCCAAGAATCCGCCTGCTTGGGCACCAGCGAATCCGCCGCCGCTAACGCCGCCGCCGCCGCCCAGTCCACCAAAGCCGCTACCGACACCGCTAAATCCTTGCAGACCGACACCGAAGACACCGCCACTTCGTGACACAGTACTCTCGGTGTTTCGCCCGATGGTGATGTTCAAGTAAAAGCTGCGACGATAACGTTCAAATGCGCGAACGTTGGCAAGCAACCGACGTTCCGACAACGTCAATCGCTCCATCACGACGTCGCGACCGGCATTCCGCAAGAACGGCTGGACGAACGAAAAATTCAGCAGCGACGATGCCGATTGTGAATTCGGCCCATCGAGTGTCCAAACGATCTCGTTTGCCAATCCGACGACCAGTTCACTGCCCGTCGCGAATGCCCGGTTCATCGTTACACCACGGTCGAGACCGATCGCCGAGGCCCCCGAACCCGCGGCAGCAAAGCTTGCCCCGGAGTTGGCAAAGAACTGTGTGTCGAAGCGAAAACGCTCGCTGCTGACGTCAAGTGCCGACAGATAGAGCTGTTCGAGCTGCTGTTGATAGTCGGGCGAATGCAACAAAGCCAACTGCACGGCGGTGTCGTTGTTGAGCACCAAAACGCCGTCTTCATCCAGCGGCAAGAACTGCCACCAGTCGGGGCTTTCCGCCGCATTAGTCACGCCAGCGGCTTCCCACATCGGGTAACCACGTCGCCCATCGACGCATTGCATGTAGCGGTTCGACGCCGGGTCATCGAGCGGCATCGGTTGAAAGTCCAAGTCGAATGGGTTGAACATCCGACTACGACGATCGGCGTAGACGTTAAAGTCTGCGGTGGGACGACGGGCCAGGTGCGAGGATTTCTCCTGGAGCAGACAACTGACCTCTTGGTCGGCCTGTTTACGATAGTACTGCCGATGACAGCCTGGCACCGAAAACAGCGACACCGCAGCAGTGGAGACTCCGGCCAAACAGGCCAACAGCCGGTTTCGTTTACTCATACGAGTTCGACTTCCCTTTCTACTCATCTGTGTCACGCCTTCTGGAACCCATCGATTCAATGCTGACGATGCAGCGAATTGCAATCATTGCCAAAACCGCTGCTTACGATTCGAACCATCCAGCCCTCATTGCCGGAATGACTCAACCATCGAATCGGACCGGCCCCTTTGTCACCATCAGCACCGTTGGCACATCCGCGACTGAAAGCGACCCCGCACGGACGGGTTGTTCAGGCTGTGACGATTATTCGACTTCGCACAAACTCTCCGAAGATTCAGGGCGTCGATTCGGTGCTGGGATGGGGGGAAAGGCCGCGAATTTCCGCATCGACGAAGCAATCAACAATTGAACAGTGGCCAGGAGCGAGACTTCGAAGGCTCATTTTCCCGTTAAAGCCACTTGAACTTCAGCGGCTCGAAAGAGGGGCATCCGACAGGTAGACGGCCTTAAAACCGGCCCCAAAACCCTCAGAATTACCCCTCAACGAGATCGGATCGTTGTTTCGGGCGGCTGTTCCGAGCCGAATACCTAGAAAAGCTTGACGGTCTATCTTGCCCAACTTAGTATCCATCGGTCTAAATCCTGCAACTTTTCCGATCCAACTCCGCCGCTCAGGCCCGTCAGCACTCGCAATCGGTGATCTTTGATCGCCTTCCCTCCCCCGGGTCACTCGTCCGGCAACGCCACAATCCAAAATGAAATTTGTACTCCTGGCAGTCTTGTTGGCGATCCTGATCGCTTTCATCGTGATGGTCGTCAAGGCCGCAAAGAACTGGCGTTGGTACCACATTACCGCGGCCGTGATCACGATGTTGCTGGCGATTCTGTTTCTCTTCCCGACCGCCGCTTCGCTGAAAAGCCGTCAAGCTTGGCACAAGATCAAAGAGGAATTGGAAGTCCGGTTGGCGCAGGTCAAAGCTGAATACCAATCGCTGCAGTACGGCGACCCGACCGATCCGTCAGCGCCTCCCGGGGTCAAAGCGGTATCACTCGAGCTGTCCAAAATCGGAACCGAAGCCGGGCGTCGCTGGCGCAGTTTGCAGATGGCTGGCAACGACGGCAACGGACAAATCATGCTCCGTTCGACCGGCAATGCCGCTGTTCCTGAGATCCCCGGTGTGACACCGGACGCCGATGCCGCCGCGGCGGCAAATAATGCCGGCCCACTGGTTCCCGTCGGACTTGTCGTTTACGCCTTCGCCGAAGGCAGTTTTCCTAACTTGGAACAAACGGTCCCGATTGCGTACCTGGGCGAGTTCAAAGTCACCGCCAGCACCAACGAAGCCGTCACCGTCACCCCAACGTTTGAGCTGGAAGCGAACCAGGTTAACTTGATCTCTAGTGGCCAAGCCCGAATCTGGTCTCTTTACGAAATGCTTCCTTTGGACGGCCATGCACCGTTTATCGCCGAAGGCAGCCGCCCGTCAGACGACAACTCTCTTGGCCGCGTCGATGATGACTTGGTCAACATGCTGTTCAAGAATTCCAAGCCAGAGACTCGCGACGCTTACCTCCGTGACGGGACACGCGAAGCACCTGAAGACCCCGCCGCACGCTGGGTAAAGATCAAGTTCGAAAAGAAGTACGAAATCGACGTTGACAGTGAAGAACAGCGCGGTGCACTCGAAGGCGGTTTCTTCGACAACACCGGCCGCGCGGTCGACAGTCGCTTGCAACGGTCGGACAACGGCAAAGTCGCATTCGCCGTTGGTGACACAATCATTGTCAAAGAAGAAGCCGCCCGCCAATTGATCAACCAAGAACAAGTCGCTTCGTTGGTTGACACCTATTACTTGCGTCCGCTGAACGACTACCGCTACATCCTGCGAAAGATCCGTTTGCAGATCCGCGAGATGGACGTCCGCATCACCGAAATGCAGTACCAGGAAAAAATCCTCAACACAGCGATCGCGGCAACAGTCGACATGCTCGCCAAGCGTCAGGACGAAAAGCTGAAACTTGAACAAGACGTCGCCCAGTACCAAGTCGAAAACGCCGCGATTCAGCAGTACTACGGCCAGATCCGTGAAGAGCTACGAGAGGTCAAAGAAGCCTCCTCGGCGCTCTTCAAGGATAACTACCGCATGATGCTTCAGATCAAGCAACTTGCAGCAGACGCAAACCTGACCAAGACCTAATCAGCACTGCTATTTACCGCTGGCTCGGAACGGGCGATCGATCCCGTCCACGACGGCACTGAGGTACAGCCCCGAGCCCGTTGCCGCTGCTGCTGTTTGAGGAGTCAAGTTTTCGCGGACTTCTCGCATCACATCCCGCCGCGAAATCTGTCCGATCAACCTGCCGTGGTCGTCGAGCACTGGCAACCGACGACACGCCGCGTCCAAGAACGTCTGAGCGATCGTTAGCAAGTCGGTCTCCGGACGAATCGTCGGCGGATTCTCATCGACGAATGCCATCAGCCCGTTGATCGGCATTTGGTCATAGGCGACGTCTACAACGAAGCGGATACAGGACTTTTCAGAGAAGATCCCCAGGAACCGTTTATCTTCATCAACCACCGGGGCCCCGCTGATCCGATGGTGCAACAAAACGTCCAACGCTTCGAGCACGTCCATCTCCGGGGACAGTGTCTTCAAATTCGAAACCATCATGTCGCGTGCGCATGTATGAGGCATCATCGCAATCGCTCCTAATTCAGAGTAGAGAAAAGATCACAGATCGAACGCTTCTGTTTTTTCTCGCTCGTAACCGTCCGTCAAGAAAAATTGCCGTACTTCGGATGGCGTCAGTTCGACGGGCAACGGCCAGTAACTTGACTTTTTTAAACCCCTGATTTTGGCAAAGCACGGCGTTTCCAAGCGAAACCCAACGGTTTTGCGAGCGGAAAACCGACGGGTGTTACCGCCACACCGCCCTTTCCACGTCATGTGATACTTTTCACAATACTCGTGATTCTTTTCACAATCGCTGGAGTTTTGACAGATGAAAGGCCAATGGGTCGAAATCGAATTTGACTGCTTGCCACTGCGAAGTGTCTCGCGATTTGACATCCCTCTCGACGCGTCACCCAAGTACGAAGCGTTTGTCCGACGCGTCAAAGCAGCGATGGACAAGCACGGTTCGCACAACACGTACTTCCTCCACCGTGGCACCTGTGTGTTCCGCTTGACCAATGCCGAAAGCCGCGGGGAAATCGCCTTCAAGTTCGAAGGCACGGCGCTGACCGGCAGCAAAGACGAAAAGACCCGCAGCGTTGATCTGACGGTCGAGTTGCTACGCGAAACATGCGGCTGGCTTTCTCAGCCCATCGTCGATTTTTTTGCCGAGTCCGTCCAGCACGCGATCCTGGTTGAGTTCGATCGCTACATCGCGGCGGGCGACCTGACCAAAACGCACGAGCGGATGGAAAAACTGAATGCCGAAAACGAAGCCGGCGACGGCTTTGTCGGAATGTATTTGTAACGCAAGTTTGCCTACTGCAGCACCAAAGCACCGCGGGCGAGTTTGACGAAGCCGCGTCCCGAAGGATCGTCCATATCGATCCCGGCGTAGTTCTTCGGCGGACGCTCGGTGGTGCCAGGTTTCTTCTGCGGACGCAGCGGAATGTAAGCACGGCGCCCATCGACAATACGCACCGGGTACTTCGAACGCTTGGCCAATAGCTCGATGCGGCGTTTGTCCGAATAGTGCAGCACCAAGAACCGGGCGTCGCTGGTGATCGAACCGATCTGCCAGGCGGCCGCGTCGAGCCGCAGTTCGGCCAGTTCCAGCATTCGCTCGGCAGCCGATGGCAGCGGTCCAAAACGATCGAGCAACTCTTCGCGAATCGCGTTGATCTCGTTCGCGTCTTTAAGCTTCGCGATTCGCCGGTACAGGTCGATCTTGTGCCGAAGGTCCGGCACGTAGTCGGGATCCAAGTACGCTTCGACCGGCAGGTCGATGTCGACATCGGCCGATAGCTCCGGCGGCAGATTCTGAACTTGGCGGACAGCATCTTCGAGCAGGTGACAGTACATCTCGTATCCGACTGCCGCGATGTGGCCGCTCTGCTGGCTGCCCAGCAAGTTGCCCGCGCCACGGATCTCCAAGTCACGCATCGAGATCGCGAAGCCGGCGCCCATTTGGCTGAACTCTTCGATCGCGCGAAGACGCTTGGTCGCTTCGGGCGAGAGGTGCTTGTGTGGCGAAACGAGCAAGTAGCAGAACGCTTGGTGCTTGTAGCGACCGACACGACCGCGCAACTGGTGCAAATCGCTGAGCCCATAGTGATCGGCGTCGTCGACAAAAATCGTGTTGGCGTTGGGGATGTCCAAGCCACTTTCGATGATTGTCGTCGCGAGCAGAAGATCGTATTTGTGATCGATAAAGTCGACCATCACTTGTTCGAGTGCACCTTCGGGCATTTGCCCGTGGCCGATCACGATCCGCAGTTCCGGTGCGATGCCACGCAGTCGTTCGACGATCGCTTCCATGTCACCGATGCGATTGTGAACCATGTAGATCTGACCGCCGCGGTTCAATTCACGAACGATCGCGGTACGGATCAGTTTGTCGTCCCAGCGTGACACCACCGTTTCCACACTGCGGCGTTCGGCGGGTGGCGTTTCCAAGTTGCTGATGTCGCGGACGCCAACGAGTGCCATGTGCAGCGTTCGCGGAATCGGCGTTGCCGAAAGCGTCAGCACGTCGACATTGGTGTGCTTGTTTTTCAGTTTCTCTTTGACCGCCACACCGAAACGTTGCTCTTCGTCGATGACGACCAAGCCAAGCTGTTGAAAGTCAACGTCTTTGCCAGCGATGCGGTGTGTCCCGACGACAATGTCGACTTTGCCGCTTTTCAGATCCTTGATCGTTTGCCGTTGATCGGCGGCCGTTGAAAAGCGACTAAGTTTTTCGATGCGAACCGGAAATTCTGCCATCCGGTTTTTGAAGTTATGGTAGTGCTGTTCGGCAAGTACGGTGGTCGGGACCAAGACGGCGACTTGATAACCACTCGTTACCGCTTTGAAGGCCGCCCGCATCGCGACCTCCGTTTTTCCGAATCCGACGTCACCGCAGATCAAACGGTCCATCACCTTGTTCGCTTCCATGTCGTCTTTGACGGCCGCGATTGCCGTCACTTGGTCCGGCGTTTCCTGATACGGAAAACTCGCGTCGAACTGTTGTTGCCAGATGTGATCGTGGTCAAAAACGATCCCTTGTCGGCTGGTCCGTTTGGCTTGCAGTTCCAACAGCTCTGACGCCATGTCGGTGACGGCGCTCTCGGCTGCCTTTTTTGGCGAGCCCAAGCCTGTCCGCCGACCTTGGCAAGTTTCGGTTGGCCCTTCGTCCCGCCGACATAACGCTGGATCAATCCGATCCGCGAGGCCGGGACATAAATCTTTGAACCGCCGTCGTACTCCAACACCAAGTGTTCGATGTGCTGGCCGTTCTTTTCCAGATGGTCCAGCCCCAGGTACAGCCCGATCCCGTGGGACAGGTGCACGACCAAGTCACCCGGTTCGAGCTGCATCGAAGCGGTGATCGGCTTGCCCTGCGCCCGCGTCTTTCCGCGACGGACGGGGCTGCGATGAAACAGCTCTGCACCGGTCAGCACCAACACCTTGCTGGATGTCAGTCGAAAGCCGCCACTGATCTGGGCGACCGCCGGCTTCAAATGTCCTTGGCGGGCGGCCTTGGTGTCTTGCAACAGCTCCATCAATCGCTGCGCGTCGGCCGGGGTGTCACCAACCAGCAAGATCTCATGATCGTCGGCGACGGTATCGATACGCGATTGGGTTTCGTCCAAGGCCAGCGCGAACCCGTCTGCACTGGTGGATCGCAAGTCGAGGTTTTTCTCGCCACCTTCGTTTAGCGTCGTTGCCGTGACGATCCGCAGGTGCCCCATCGACGCGAGGAGTGACTCGAAATCGGTAAAACCGCTCTGGTCGTCCAAACGATTGAGCAGCGACTGTGCAGACAGCTTGCAGTCGTGCGGGTCGACCAGGATCACCAACGTGTCTTCGGGAAGGTAGTCGCTGATCGGTCCGAGCTGGATGCTTGAATCGAACGCGGTTTCGGCATCGTCGCTGATGTCGTGGACACCGACCGCAGAGATCTCGATCGACTGCACCTGTCCGACGCTTCGCTGGCTGCCCAAATCGAAGTGGCGGATCGATTCGATTTCGTCGCCAAACCATTCGATCCGGATCGGGCTGGAATGATCGACCGAATAGACATCGATCAGGCCGCCACGCATCGCGAACTCGCCAGGCAACTGCACAGCGGTCGTCGACACAAATCCGCTCTGCTGAAGCCAGTCGGCGACTTCTTCCATCGGCACTTCGACGCCGACTTTGAATTCACGCGTCGACGAATCCAATTGAGTCGGTGTCGGAACCAGCTGCAACGCACCCCCGATGTACGCCGTCACCAACATCGGGTGAACGTCGTCTGGCCGCCGGGCTCGCAGACGCTGGAGCACTTGCAATCGTTCGGCCAATTCCGGATCGGCCAAGGAGTGTGGTCCGCCCCGGCCGACGCTCAGCGGCAACGGAAACGATTGCTCGACGCCAAAGGCGATCGCGTCGCCGGAAACGATGTCCGCATCGGCTGCTTGGGGCAACAGCATCAGAATGTTCTGGGACGTCCGGGCCGCCGCCGCACCAAGCACCGCGCGGAGTGCCCCCCAAACGCCGCTGAACGCGAGTCGTTCCCCCGGTTTCGCTTGCCCGAGTGCCGCGCTGAGCCCGCAATCGTTGTCCAGCAATTCAACGATTTCTTGAAGGCGTTCGGTATGGAGCGGTGTGGCGACAGACACGGGCAAAACCGGCATGCGTGGACGAAAAAACGAGTGCTGTTGATCGTAGCGGCAAAGAAAGTCGTCGCCCACCGTGCCAGTTAGCAGAGTGCCGCCAACAGGGTTCACAAGCCCCGCCCCAGCGGCGACAATGGCCCGCCTTCCCACCACCCATTGTGCGATCCCACCGTCGTCGGAAGTGGAATCGCATTCGCCAACCTCTTTTTCATCGCCAGAGTGAAACAGCATGAGCATCGGAATCGGAATCGTCGGTTGTGGCATGATCGCCAACTTTCATGCCCGTGCGATTAAGGACGCCAAAGGGGCTCATTTAGTCGGCGCCACCGCACGACGTCCTGACCAGGTCGAAGCCTTTGCCGCCGAGCACGGTTGCCGCAGTTTCGCGACGTTGGAAGAGATGCTGGCTGACGATTCGATCGGTGCCATTTCGGTCTGCACCCCCAGCGGCTTGCACATGGACCCGGCGATCGCGGCCGCCAAGGCTGGCAAACATGTGATCGTGGAAAAGCCACTGGAGATCACGACCGAACGCTGTGACGCAATCATCAAAGCGTGCGAAGAAAATGGCGTCCGTCTGACCGTGACGTTCCAAAGCCGGTTTCATCAGTCCAGTCAATTGATGAAACGCGCCGTCGACGAAGGCCGCTTTGGCAAAATCACGATGGGCGACGCCTATGTGAAGTGGTACCGCAGCCAAGAGTACTACGACAGCGGTGCGTGGCGTGGAACCTGGAAACTTGATGGCGGTGGGGCGTTGATGAACCAAGCGATTCACAGCGTCGACTTGCTGCTGTGGTTGATGGGCCCGGTAGAGCAAATCAGCGCGATGACCAGCACGATGACTCACGAACGCATCGAAGTCGAAGATGTCGCTGTCGCAACGCTGAAATTCAAGAACGGCGCATTGGGCGTGATCGAAGCCACCACGACCGCTTATCCGGGGGCACTCAAACGCATCGAGATCAGCGGCAGCGAAGGCAGCGCGATCTTGGAAGAAGAAGACATCAAATTCTGGAAGTTCGCGAACGAGACCGAACAAGACGCCAAGATCCGCGACGAGATGGCTGGTAAAACGGAAACCGGTGGCGGTGCCGCCGACCCGGCCGCGATCGGCCACCACGGTCACACGATGTTGTTCGAAGAAGCGATCAGCGCGATCAATGAAAACCGACCTTCGATTTTGGACGGACAAGAAGGCCGCCGCAGCGTCGAAGTAATTTGCGGTGTCTATGAAAGCGCCAAGACGGGCAAGATCGTCACGCTTGGCTAGTCATCACGACTAGTTATCAGTCGTCGCCTTCCGTTGCCAATACCGGCGGGCGGCGCGAACAAACGGTGCTTCCTTGGCGACATCATCCGGTCGCGTTGACATCAAGTGCTGTTCATAGTCGGACAGCCACTCGCGAAAAAATTCGAGCGCGGTGTTGCTAACGCGACGTTGGCCATCAAATTCGATCCACCACGGTGCCGTGACCGCAGCACGATAGTGGCCTTCGTATTGTGTCATCACGCGGATGATCACCCAGCCACTTTCTTTCGCGTCGATCGGTGGGATCTTGCCGCCGGCCTTGGCGAATTCGTCCAAGCGGGCACTGTAGTGAACTCGATCGTTATGAATGACTTCCAAGTAGTCGACGGGATCTCGCACGGTCAGATTCAGTTCTGGCTGCAGCCGCAAGACCTCGCCAGTTCTGCCTTCGAAAACGTGCCCGCAAAGCCGGCCTGCCAACAGCGGTCGTAGCAACGGCCCGTTCGTCGCCACGCTGCAGCCATTCCAAACCTGTTCCCACCAGCGGTCGGCGGTGCCGGGGACGTGTGGTTGATCGAGTTCCGAATCGTACGACGCGGGCTTTGCGTCGGCGACATACAAACGGTTGTATCCGACCGGGGTTGCGGCAGACTCATCGCCACCGCCAGCCAAAGGCACAATGTCGATCCCGGCATCCAGCATCTGACGATAAACGCGTTCGGCATATCGCCCCACCTGCGTCGGATCACGCAATCGAAACGCTTCTTCGCCGCGACCGTCGCTGACTTGATAGATCGTTTTATCCAGCCGCAACCAGTCGCCAAACAGAAACACGCCATCGACGCGTTGACTGGCCAACCAAATCGGTAGTTCCCACGCAAATGGGTTTTCGATCGCGATCTTTGGCGAGTTGTCCGTGTCACTCGTCGTTGCGGCGACTAACGCTTCGGAGGATGACCCGCAGGCTTCGATCGATTGCTTTAAAGTGTCGTCAACGTGATAGAACATCAGACCTTGATTCACGGCAACATCACTGCGAATCCAGCTCGGGTCATTGTCGATCATGTCATCGGCGTCGCGATGTGGAATCGGCTTCGAGGGAACATCGTCCAGCACTGCCGCGACGTGCAGGTCTTCGGATGCCATCCGAAGCGGCAAACTTTGCGAGCTTGGCACGACACAGCAGTCACCCGACAGCCAGCCTTCGTTTCGCATGTCGACCATTCGTGGCAGCTTGACCGTCTTTTCGTCCAAGCTAGTTTTTTCAAGCGTAAAGTTCCCTCCCACGAGGCGGTATTCGGGGCCGCGTACGATTTGAAAACGGTAGGAACTGTCGGGCAGTTCCAGCACAACGCTGCGGTCAACGACGACACCGATCCCTGCGGAAACGGTCTGTCGAATTGGCATTGGGCGATCTTTTTTTCCGGGGTCGGTTCGAAAAAATTCGACACGCGAGATCACCGGTTCTTGCGTCGATTCGTCTTCCAGATGCAGCGTCAGCGAACCGCCGACTGCCCAGACGTTTGCAGCCAAAACGCTGACCGTGAAAAAGCCCAGCAACACACGAAATGCTGCCGAATGAGTTCCGCCGATCGGATGAAAAAGTTCGTACTGGCGCAAAGATTGCATTTTGTCGATAGGTTCTGTTTGTCCTGCCAAGATTGTCTCCATTGCAGTATAAAGGCGGGCTTCACCGAGACCGACTTCCATTCAACCGCATAGCGTTAATTCACCGTGTCAGAAGACCTGTACCAGACCCTGGGGGTATCCCGAAACGCGTCGAAGGACGAGATCAGAAAGGCGCACCGGAAACTCGCGTTGAAATTTCACCCCGATAAAAATCCGGGAAAAGACGCTCAGGAAAAATTTAAACGCGTCCAAGAAGCCTACGACGTACTCAGCGACGACGAAAAACGCGCCGCGTACGATCGTTATGGATCGGACTTTGAAAAGATTCGTGGTGGCGGTTATCCCGGTGCGGGGGCCGCGGGTGCAGGATTTGATGGTCTGGACCTGGATCAAATCTTTGGTCGCGGCGGTGCCGGTGGTGGAAACGGCGGCGGAGGAGGCTTCAATTTCGAAGGCGGATTCGGCGATTTCTTTGAACAGATTCTCGGCGGTGGCGGTCGTGGTGCCGGCGGCAGGGGACCCGGTGCCGGTTCTGCAACACGTCAACGCGCGCCGCAAAAGGGCGCCAACGCAAGACACGAACTGGAACTGCCACTGGAGCTTGTGGTCCGCGGTGGTGAAACCGAGTTTTATCTCAACAACGAAAAACTGGCGGTGAACATCCCGCCGGGTGTCGCCGAAGGCGCCAAGATGCGGCTTCGCGAACAAGGCAGCCCGTCACCCAACGGTGGCCCACGCGGTGACTTGATCCTGGTGATCAAAACCACGCCCCACAAGTTTTTCAAACGGCACGGCCAGAACCTGGAACTCGCATTGCCAATCACGATCACCGAAGCGGTGTTGGGCGCGAAAGTCGAAGTCCCGACGCCAACCGGTTCGTTGTCGTTGAATATTCCCGCCGGCAGCAGCAGCGGTCGCAAGCTGCGTTTGAAGGGCCAAGGGATTCAATCGGCCAGCGGCAATGCCGGTGACTTGATTGTCCAGTTGCAAATCAAAGTTCCCGAGTCCGTCGATGACACCTCTCGCGAATTGCTGGAATCGTTCGGCGAGCGCAATCCGATGTCACCGCGTGACGAGATTGAGTTCTAGCGTTGGACAATCCAGCCGGGCAAGCGAAGGCGACGCAATCGTTTCCCAAAACGAAACGCGTCATCCGTGGCGGCGATTTTCAAATCATCCTGCGTCAAGGTGCTTGCGCGGCGGACAATTGTTTGGTCGTGTTCGCCGTCGCACAATCACATCAAGCGACCAGCGCTGCGGCACATGGCAAACGCTTGGGGGTGACGATCCCTAAAAAGACCGGCAACGCGGTCGCACGCAATCGCTGGAAACGGCTGATCCGCGAATCATTCCGTACCCAACAGGACAAGGTTCCTGAAGGGTATGACTTTATCGTGCGTCCAAAGAAAGGCGCGCGTCCGACTTGGAAAACGATCCAGCGTTCGATTCCCAAGTTGACTCAGAAAGCGGTCCGGCGCCTGGGCTAAACCTGCGGCCCTCGCGATTGACTAGCACGGTGCCTTGGGAAGGCGGATCGTGAATGCGGTGCCGACACCGACGCTGCTTTCGACGCGGATTTTTCCTTTGTGTGCGTCGACGATTTCTTTGCACGCGGATAGTCCCAGTCCCGTGCCGCCTTTCCCCGAATCGTCAGGGCCGCTCTTGGTCGAAAAGAACGGTTCAAAGATTTGCGGCAAGGTTTCGGCCGGGATGCCACAGCCACTGTCACGCACCACGACTTCGACGAATGCTGGGTCGTCGCTGTTGCGAACGATCACGAACATCTGCCCGGCTTCGCCGATCGCTTGGCGAGCGTTGATCAGCAGGTTCAGCAGCACGCGTTGGATCTGATTGCCAGCTGCCATTGCTTTGACAGTGTCTTCGGCGAATTCGGTGCAGACGCTGACGCGGTACTTGTTCATTTCGCGTTCAAGCAACACCATCGTGTCTTTGACCAACGCAACCAAGTCGGTCGGTTCCATCGAATCAGACCGATTGCGTGCTTGGGCCAAGATCGTGCTCGTGATCCGTGCGGCACGTTCGGACGCTTCCAATATTTTTGACAACGCTTTGTCACGCGACGCGTCGTCACGGTTACGAATCCCCAAGCGTGCGTAGTTGATGATCGTCATCAGCACGTTGTTGAACTCGTGCGTCGCGGTGCTGGTCAATTCCCCCAACGATGCCATCGCTTGGTTTTGACGCAGCTGTGCCTTCAGTTGCCCAATCTGTTCGACGAGTTCGGCCTCGCTTGATTGGGCGGATGCCGGCGGCTTCGCTGCAGCGTGTAGACGATGTGGTGTGATGGACGCGACAGGCTGGGGAGTTGACTGGGTCATTTTTTCCGCTGGGTCTTCGGAAGACATCTCGAGTTCGCTGGGTGCTTGTTCGATTCACTTGACCTATCGTCCAGAACAACGGTGCTGCTATACCTAGCTGTTGTGCGCAGGTGCAGCTTTTCCGTGCTTCACGAGCCCACGCAACCGGAAAAGTCGTCGATCGAATTGCTAGCGAAGAATGCATGCAGCGGGTACAACCTGCGGCAATCACCGTCATCGGAACGACAAATCGAGGAACAGGATGTCATCCAACGCCTATTCGAAAGCCAACGGCAAGCCCAACGTCGCCGAACGATTGAAGCAAGCCATCCGCCGCGCCAAAGAACTAGGTTTTGATGTGCGACGAATTGTGCTTGAGGATCAACAGCCAGGCTGGTGCCAAGTCGGCGCTCGCCGGATTCTGTTTCTGGACCTTTCTGCGACCACGACGGAACAGTTGTCTCAGATCACCGAAATTTTAGATTCGTACTCCGCCGACAAGCCGGACGAATCGACTGCCGAAACAACACCGGTAGTTGCGGCGCACGCCGCGAAGCCAGCGCCGGCCGCGAAAGCAGCACCGCAGCAAGTCCCTGCACGGTCAGAAAACCCTGCCCGGTCGGCCTTCGCGGATCGCGATGAAGTGTTCGCCGAAATTGACGAACCGGAAATCATCGACGCGTCTTTGTTTGCCTAAACGTTTCAACGTCGCCCCCGCACGACCACGATGTTTCGATCTTTGTTTCAAACGGCTGGCCATTTCAGCTCGTACCTCTTGGTCCGCTGCTTTGTGGCCATCGTGCAAGCGATGCCACTGGATATGGGGGATTCGATGTGCCGCTGCTTGGCGTTTGTTGCCTGCCGCGTGTTTCGGATTCGCCAACGCACCACCCGCGAAAATCTGTCGCAAGTTTTTCCCGATGCCAGCGAAGCCGAGCTTCGCGTTCTGGAACTGGCGATGTGGCATTCGCTGATGTTGATGATCTGCGAAATCGCTTGGGCAGGTCGGCGATTGCATCTGACCAACTGGACGCAATACGTTCGCTTTCGGAACCATCAACAAATCCTACGTGGGTGTCTGTCGCGTCGTCCGGCGGTGATGGTTTCGGGGCACTACGGCAATTTCGAAATCGGCGGGTACACCGCCGGGTTGATGGGCTGCGAAGCAACGACGATCGCGCGGCGGCTGGACAATCCGTTTTTGCACCGCTGGGTGGAGCGATTCCGCAGTGCGAAAGGCCAGCGATTGCTGGACAAGGACGGCTGTGCGAACGAAGTCGACGAACACTTGGCAAGTGGTGGCACCCTGGCGATCTTGGCCGACCAACATGCCGGTCCCAAAGGTTGTTGGGAGCGATTCCTGGGCGTGCACGCTTCATGTCACAAGGCTTTGCCATTATTCTCTTTGGGCAGCGGTGCTCCGATGATTGCCGGTGCGACGCGGCGATTGAATGGCCAACCGATGCAGTTCGAATCGGCTTGCATTGGGGTGGCCGACCCCGCCGATGATCCCGATGGACATTGCGAGTCCGTTCAGACTTTGACGCGGTGGTACAATCGACAACTTGCCTACAGCGTTGGTGAAGCGGTCGAGCAGTACTGGTGGTTGCATCGACGTTGGCGTCAACCGCCACCTCGCATTGCGAAACAGATCGCCAAACGAATTGCCAAAGCGGCTTAACACGCGGCCCGCGATTGAGGGCAAGCTTCCTTTCTCTCAAAGCGTTCCCAGCGGTGCCCAAGTCGACTTCTGCCAATAGCATTCGTATCCGCGGTGCCCGTGTCCACAACTTGAAATCGGTGGACGTCGACATCCCTCGCGACGCCATGACGGTGATCACTGGTGTTTCGGGAAGCGGCAAGAGCTCGCTTGCTTTTGATACTTTGTTCGCCGAAGGCCAGCGACAATACATCGACAGCTTGTCGGCGTACGCGCGGCAGTTTCTCGACTCGATGCCACGCCCCGACGTGGACTGGATCGACGGGCTGGCGCCGACGATGGCGATCGATCAAAAGGGCGGTTCGACGAGTGCCCGCAGTACGGTCGCGACCGTTACCGAGATCTACGATTACTTGCGATTGCTGTTCGCGCGAGTCGGCACACCGCACTGTGGTAATTGCGGCGCAAGTGTTGATCGACAATCGCCAGACGCGATTCGCGATGCGCTGCTTGCCTATCCGGAAGGCACCAAACTGATGCTGTTGTCGCCGATGGTGCGTGGCCGCAAAGGTGCCCATCGGGATGTACTGGAATCCATCCAAGTCGCCGGGCTGGTGAGGGCTCGCGTGGATGGCGAGGTCTACTTGCTCGAAGAAGTCCCCGAGTTGGCCGTTCGCAAGAATCACACCATCGAGGCGATCGTCGACCGCTTGGTGATCCGCGAAGGAGTTGAATCGCGGCTCGCCGATTCGTTGTCTTTAGCTTTGCGTTTGGGCGAAGGCTTGGTGATGACGTCAATTCAAGGCGAAGCCGACAACTGGAACGATCAGATTCACAGCACGGCGATGGCTTGTGTCGAGTGCGGTTCAAGTATCGAAGAAATCGAACCGCGTTCGTTCTCGTTCAACAGTCCTTATGGCGCATGCCCCACCTGCGATGGCTTGGGCATCGTCGACGCAAAGTCGAACCCGCGTGTGTGTCCGGATTGCAACGGTGCGCGATTGAATGCCCAGTCGCTTGGGGTGACGATCGACGGGATTTCGATCGCCGAACTTGCCGCAATGAACGCGGACGAATCCTTGGAATGGCTGGCCGGCATGGGCAAAGGCTTTTCCGCACTTCATCAAGCGGTTGCCGATCCGATCGTCACCGAGGTCAGTAAACGGCTGACATTCCTGCAGCGCGTCGGGGCAGCTTATTTAACACTCGATCGATCCGCCGACACCTTATCCGGTGGCGAGTTGCAGCGAGTTCGGTTGGCGACCAGCATTGGCAGTGGCTTGGTCGGCGTGTGTTATGTCTTGGACGAACCGTCGATCGGTTTGCATCCCGCCGATCACGATCGCTTGATCGGGTGCTTGCGTGAGCTTCAGCGCCAGGGCAACACGGTTGTCATCGTCGAGCATGACGAAGCGACCATGCGTGCAGCGGATCGATTGATCGATGTCGGACCGGGTGCTGGTGCGGGCGGTGGGACCATCGTCGCGCAAGGCACACCGAAGCAAGTGCAAGCGAAACGCAAAAGTCTGACGGGCCGGTATCTGTCGGGTGCCGATCACGTCCCGATTCCCGAAACGCGTCGCGCTCGTGACCAGTTCATCGAACTTCGCGGTGTCAGCACGCACAACTTAAAAGGCATCGATGCACGGTTTCCGATCGGATGTTTGATCGGTGTCAGCGGCGTCTCGGGAAGCGGCAAAAGCTCGCTCGTTCGCGACACGTTACTGCCTGCGGTCAAGCACCAACTCGAGCACGGGCGTAAGCTGGCCGTGCGCAAGGATTCGGTCACGCAATTCGATTCGATCCAAGGCGCCGACTTGGTCGATAAGTTGATTCCGATTGACCAGGCGCCCATTGGACGTGGGCCTAGATCTTGCCCGGCGACGTATAGCGGCGTGATGGACGAAATCCGCAAGGTCTATGCGGCGACCCGCGAAGCGAAAACACGTGGGTTTACCGCAAGCCGGTTTAGCTTTAACGCAGCTGCCGGTCGCTGTGAACTTTGCAAAGGCCACGGTGTCGAACGGATCGAGATGAACTTCTTGAGCGACTTGTTCGTGACCTGTCCACGGTGCAACGGCAAGCGATTCAACCGGCAAACCTTGCAAGTCCGATTCAAAGGTGCGACGGTTGCGGATGTATTGGACATGACCGTTGATGAAGCGTGCGAGTTTTTTACCAACGTACCGAACGTCTTGCGTTTGTTGTCGTCGCTCCAAGAAGTTGGGCTGGGCTACATGCACCTTGGCCAGAGCAGCACGACACTAAGCGGTGGCGAATCACAGCGAATCAAGCTTGGAACCGAATTGGCACGCGTCTCGACGGGCAAGACCTTATACATCCTCGATGAACCGACAACAGGGCTACACTTCGTCGATGTAAAACGCTTGATCAATGTTCTGCAAAAATTGATCGACGCCGGAAACACCGTCGTCGTGATTGAACACGACTTTGACTTACTCGCGTGTTGTGACTGGATCATCGATCTCGGCCCCCAAGGCGGACGCGGCGGAGGCCGGCTGATCGGGGAGGGCACCCCCGAAGAAATCGCACGGACCAGCGATGGCCCGAGTGCGCCGTTCCTTGCGGAAAAACTGGGTGTGAAGGGCTAGTACGATATCGCGAGGGTGATTCACGACCGAACAATAACGGTTTGCACCGATCGCAGCGGTAGCGTTCGGAGAGCACTATGAAAATCGTCTTATTCGTGGCCCAGATTGCCCGCAGCAGCACACAGCGTCGTTGGTCGATGTAGCCTTCGCGGTCAACCGTCATCATTGGCTTGATCGTGACTGTGCAGATTGTGGCTCATGACCGGCTGTAGTACAGTGACAAGCGCCCCAGTCGCGCGGTAATCCGAACGATTCAAGATTCCGCCGGTGCTTTCAGCTTCACCCATTCGTTATCTAATCTTTCGTTCTCAGGAGCCGTCTAAGATGTCTAGACGAAACCGCGCTGGCTTTACCTTGGTCGAACTGCTTGTCGTGATTGCGATCATCGGCATCCTCGTTGGCCTCCTGTTACCGGCCGTTCAAGCGGCACGCGAAGCGGCGCGTCGGATGAGTTGCAGCAACAACTTCCGCCAGGTCGGGCTTGCCGTCCAAAACTATCACACCTCGTTCAAGCGATTGCCGATGCAAGGCTCCGGAACGGGAGTGGCATTCGACTCAAGCGACATACGAGAATTCTCGGCAAGGACCAATCAGTCCAGCCTCAGCTTCTTCGTCGGCTTGCTACCGTTCATGGAGCAGCAAGGCTTGTGGGACCAAATCAGCGCACCGCTGACTGTCAATGGAACGACCTATCCGGCAATGGGGCCGAAACCGCAAGCGGGCTACACCGGATACACGCCCTGGGAAACTGAGCTGCCGATGCTCCGTTGCCCCAGTGATCCGGGGACCGGCTTGCCCGCAATGGCACGAACGAATTACGCCGCTTGCTTGGGTGACAGTTCAATTGGTGCCGAACTCGGTTACTCCGAACCCAACGGACGTACCAACCCAGACACCAATCGTGAACAGCTCGTCAAACGCTATTTGCGCGGCATGTTCGTCCCTCGCAAAAAGATGGATTTCGCCGAAGTTAAAGACGGTTTGTCGAACACCATCTGCGCCGGCGAAATCATGACAGACCTGTCGACTTTCGATAACCGAACCCGTGCCGCATTCAATGTCACCGCTGTCGACGGATTTGACGTGTCGCTGACCACCGGTGGCGGCACGATGGCTTGTCGCAATAACGCGAACCTCGTTGACCCCGCTCGCCCGAACTTTTGGAACTCAACGATCTATCCGGCGCACAATGTTCTGGACCTCGGTGGCAGCCAACTGCCGGCGATCGCAGAAGCCGGCACTCGTCGCGGCTTCAACTGGGCAAGCTATTCCGCAATCTACACCGGCGTCACGACAAACCGTGCTCCCAACACCGAACTGTGCATCGGCGATGCAAATGAATCCGGTGTTGGTAACTGGTCGATCAGCAGCTACCACTCCGGTGGCGCGCACATCCTGATGGGCGACGGAGCGATCCAGTTCATCACCAACTCGATCGATTCTGGCAACACCTCGGCCGGTCAAGCCGACAGTGTGATGAAAGGCGACATCAGCCCCTATGGTGTCATCGGGGCTTTGGGAACGCGTAACAGTCGCGAAGTCATCGACCAAGCAATGATCCAGTAATCGCGTTGCGGACCAATCAAGCTTCCCACGGCAACGTGGGAGCTTGATCTAAAACGACCAGCGATTGCTTTGCCTCATCGGGAATCGACAAGACCTTGTGACGCGTCAAATCGACGAATACCCAGCGGGTCTCAATCCGGGCGATCACGGCCTGGTCTACAGGTCGAAAGATCACGTATTTTCGCCGCGACGCAAACCGCTGCAGGTCGGACACCCAAGTTCGAATCACGATTTCGTCATCCAACAGCGCCGCCACACGGTACTGGATCGAATGTTCTCGGACCACCCAGCCGACTCCTTCGGACAAGGCTTGCTTAGCGTCCCAGCCGATCGCTGCGGTGTGCTTTCCGGCTGCCCAGAGTGACCACTGCAAATAACGCAAGTTATGAACGTGCTGCTGGGAGTCGATTTCGTCCGCCGTGACGCGGTGGTGGAGATCAAAGTACGGGTGGGTAGGAATCGAATCAGTCACAAATAGCGTGGGGGGATGGCTGAGGGACAAATTGAAACGAGCATTTGCGGTCAAACCTTGGCAGATTGACCTTATCAGGCGGAAGATCTGGCCCGATCGACATTCTACGATTTCACGATGCCTGTCCCAGGGCGTATACTAGGGGCGTCATAAATCCGCGCGCCGGCCGACCGATTGCAGGGCGGTTTAAACCACCAGAGGATCACGATGAAAACGATCGCTAAAGCTGTTGCGATTTCGCCACAAGAACGTCACTTGGAAAAGTGGATCTTGTTCGTCCTCCTCGCAATCGGTGCGATGACCGGGTGCAAGCTTTCGGCCGAACCGCCTGTCAATGGAGACGCGACGTTGTCCTCTGAAGAGTCCCAATCGTCACCACAAAAAGAAAAAATCGCCACGCTCGCTGGCGGATGCTTTTGGTGCACCGAAGCCGTTTTCGAACGCATGGAAGGCGTCGGCGATGTGATCAGCGGCTACATTGGCGGTGAAGTCGCCAACCCGACCTACGAACAGGTCTGCACTAAGACCACCGGACACGCCGAAGCGATCGAAATCCGCTATGACCCCTCCAAGGTCAAGTTCGAAGAACTGCTCGAGGTGTTCTTCAAAACGCATGACCCAACGACCTTGAACCAACAGGGCGCCGACAAAGGCCCACAGTACCGTAGCAGTATCTTCTACCACGACGAAGAACAGCGCGAAGCGGCCGAAAAATACATCAAGAAGCTCGACGACTCCGGCGAATTCGATCGCAAGATCGTCACCACGCTCGAAAAAGCAACGACGTTCTATCCTGCCGAAGATTACCACCAAGATTTCTTCCGCAAAAATCCTAACTACGGTTACTGCCAAGCGGTCGTCGTCAATAAAGTTCGCAAGTTCAATCGCAACTTCGGCGACAAGATCAAAGAAGACCTCAAGTAGGCAATCTCGGCGTTCGACCCGCCGCCCGTGGCGACCTTCACCACGTCACGCGGACAGTCACGTGAGCTCATTGACGCCCATTCGGTCAAAATCCGGTGGGCGTCTCTTCTTGCTCGGTTTTGCCAGTTAAAATGTGGCCGAAAAGTTGTGCGTCAGTAGGACACGACTTGATCGAAACCCCACAGGCCATTCCGTACTGATGACAAACCGTCGCCAATTTGTTCTGACCGCCGCGGCAACCGCCGCAGCATTAAGCTGTGACCGCCTCGCCGTCGCCCAGGATTCGGCTCCCGAACTGCCCGTCCGTTTCTCGCTGAATACCAGCACCATCCGCGGACAAAAGCTGCCCATCGAAGAACAGGTCAAAGTCGCATCGCAGGCTGGCTATGATGCGATCGAACCTTGGATCAGCGACATCCAAGCGTATGTTGACGGTGGTGGCGACCTCGCCGACCTGAAAAAACAGATCGAAGATTCGGGGCTTTACGTCGCCAGCGCGATCGGGTTTGCGAACTGGATTTCGGACAATGACGACGAACGTCAACGCGGTTTGGAAACGGCCAAACATGACATGGGCTTGGTCGCCGCGTTGGGCGGAAAACTGATCGCGGCTCCACCAATCGGCGCACACAGTGGTGACAGCGTCCCTCCGCCGTTGCCGGTGATCGCCGAACGATACCGCAAGATTTGTGAGCTGGGTCAGGAAACCGGTGTCGCGCCACAATTGGAATTGTGGGGCTTCTCTCCCACCCTCAGCAAACTTGGCGAACTGGCGTACGTGTCCAGCGAAGCGGCCCACCCAATGGCGTGTGTCCTGCCGGACTTCTATCACATCTACAAAGGCGGCAGCGACTTCGAAGGCTTGTCGATGATCGAAGCGTCGAAAATGCACTGCTTCCACATCAACGACTACCCTGCGGCCCCGGCTCGCGAATCGATCGCCGACAAACACCGCGTCTTCCCTGGCGACGGGATTTGCCCACTGCCAAAGATCATTCGCATGTTGATCGATCACGGGTTCAAAGGAACGTTCTCCTTGGAGCTCTTCAACCAGGATTACTGGAACCGCGACGCCCTGGAAGTCGCCAAAGAAGGTCTGGAGAAATCTCGCAAAGTTGTCGCCGAAGCGGTCGCCCTGGCTTAACACGCGGCCAAGCGAATCGGCCAGCGTCTGGCCCAATGGCGCAATCCTAACCAACAACCGGTCAAAACACCCCTGCAAGGTGTTAAAACGGCTGTCTAAGGTCGGTGACTTGGTTGGCGAAATAGCCGTGATCCTGTACGGTGATCGGCTAATTCCCTGACGGGCAAAGCTCGAACCCGGGGACCCAACATTAAGGCCGCTTTGCTGTTCCGCTTTACAGCGCCGCTTTGCAAGGCCACCAGTTACAGGGCCGGCAGGATCTCGGCGTGGGGCAGTGTCACTCCCCACCGCCCGTGCATCGGACCAGGCCATTCATCAATTCAGGATTCGCTCGCTTCACCATGCCGCGTGATCATTTAAAAGGCGTTCAAGACGAATACGATGTCGTCGTCATTGGCTCTGGATTGGCCGGAATGACCAGTGCCAACATCCTTGGACGCGCGGGACACCGTGTCTTGCTGTTGGAGCAGCATTACAAACTGGGCGGTTTGGCTACTTGGTTCCTCCGGCCGGGAAGCCACACGTTTGATATCTCGCTTCACGGTTTCCCGCATGGCATGATTAAATCCTGCCGTCGCTACTGGAACCGTGACATCTCGGACCGCATCGTTCAGCTCAAGAACATTCGCTTCGACAACCCACAGTTTTCGCTGACAACGACATTCGACCGCGAAGACTTTTCGCGTCTCTTGGTCGAACGATTCGGGCAGGAACCGGCAACGGTCAAAGAGTTCTTCGACACCGCGCGTGGAATGAACTTCTACGACGACCAGAACACCACGACGGGTCAGCTATTCGAGCGGTTCTTCCCAGGACGCAACGACATCGTCCGATTGTTGATGGAACCGATCACGTATGCCAACGGTTCGACGCTGGAAGACCCCGCGATCACCTACGGTATCGTGTTTAGCAACTTCATGAGCAAAGGTGTCTTTATCTATGAAGGCGGCACCGACGATCTCGTGAAGCGGATGAAGCAAGAGCTTGAATCCAACAATGTCGACATCCGGATTAACTGCGGCGTCGATAAGATTGACCTTGCCGGCGGACGCGTCAGTGCCGTCCATGTTGGCGGACGCAAGATCCGTTGTCGTGCGATTGTCAGCAATGCCAACTTAAAGACGACGATCTTGAAAATGATCGGCGAAGACAAGCTGGATCGCGATTACGTCGACCAAGCAAACGCCGTGCGTCTGAACAACAGCAGCACGCAGGTCTACATGGCACTGAAGGAAGGTGAAGAGATCGATGAGTCATCGGGCGACCTGTTCTTCACCAGCACCGCGAAAGACTTCAATACCGCGTCGTTGCTTAGCCGAGACATCACGTCGCGAACGTTCAGCTTCTATTATCCACGCACCCGTCCGTGGAAAAAGAAAGAACGCTATGCGATCGTCAGCAGCACAAATGCGAACTGGTCAGACTGGAGCGAGCTCGGCGAAGAAGAGTATCAACAGAGTAAACAAGATTTGGTTGAAACAACCATCGACGCGCTCGAGCGATACATTCCCGGCGTGCGAGACAAGATCGCGCATGCCGAAGCGGCGACGCCACGCACATTCCATCACTACACCCGGCACGAAATGGGCGCGAGCTTCGGAACGAAATTCGAAGGCCTCCAGGTCAGTCGCGAACTGCCCAACCAAGTAGGCGGAATGTTCCATGCCGGCAGCGTCGGAATCATCATGAGCGGCTGGCTGGGTGCGATCAACTATGGCGTCATCGTCAGCAACGAAGTCGACCAGTTGTTGACCAGCGAAGCATCGCCCGTTTGATCGGATTCGACGGCGTCACTTGTTTTCGCAGCTCCCGATAGGTTGTGTCAGTCGGTCACAAGACCGGCATAAACGCCACTGCGACGCCTTTGTGAGGGCAACAAGTCGCGGGTTCCCATTGTTCCGGTCAACTAACTCGACCTAGGGGGTAACGGCGGCCTACACTGGTCCGACACCTCACCCCCGTTTGCCTCGGCCTAAAGACGTTCTGCTTATGGACTATTTCTTGGTCTATTTGGTCTTCATCCCCATCCTCGCGGTGACGGCACAGTGGCTCGCATGGAAGTTAAAGCTCCCAAGCATCTTGCTGTTGCTGCTGTTCGGATTGGCCCTTGGGGGCGTCTTTCGACCGGATACGGTTTTGGCCGAAGTGACCGGTGGCGATGCTGACACAGCCGGGCCGAACTTACTGTTCCCGCTCGTCTCGCTTGCCGTCGCGATCATCATGTTCGAAGGCGGACTTTCGCTAAAGTTCACCGAACTAAAAGACTCCGGTGTTCCAGCACTTCGGCTCTGCACCTTCGGCGCGCTGATCACGGTCGTCGGTGCGGCGATCGCGTCGCACTACTGCCTCGGATTCCACTGGCGAATGAGCTGCCTCGTTGGCGGAATCTTGATGGTGACCGGCCCCACCGTCATCGGACCTCTGATCAAACAAGTTCGACCCACCAACCGTGTCGCCAACACGCTGAAGTGGGAAGGCATCGTGATCGACCCGATTGGCGCTGTCGCGTCGGTGTTGCTCTTTGAAACATTGCTGATCGACGCCGGGCATGGCACGACACAGGTTGCGTTCATGCTTGGTAAAACCATGATCGTTGGTGTCGTCGCAGGCATCCTCGGTGGCTTCCTTGTCACCGAGTTGATCCGCAGGTTTCTGTTACCCGACAACTTGCACGGCGTCGGGGCACTCGCTGTCGCATTGCTACTGTTCGGACTTAGCGACTATGTGGCTCACGAGTCCGGATTGATCACGGTCACGGTGATGGGCGTTTGGATGACCAATCGCCATCCGATGGACATCGAACACATTGTGCAACTTCAAGAGCACTTAGTCACGCTTTTGATCGGCTGCCTATTCATTGTGCTGGGTTCTCGGATGGAACTCACAGGCATTCTGGACCTGGGCCTTGGCGGTCCGTTGTTCGTGATACTGTTAATCGCTGTCGTGCGGCCGCTCTCCGTTTTCACGGCACTCGCGGGAAGCAAGCTGAACTGGCGAGAGAAAAGCTTTATTGCCGGTCTTGCACCACGCGGGATTGTCGCCGCGGCGATCAGCACCGTGTTCGCACTTCAACTGCAACGCCAGGGCTCGACAGAGTTGGCATCCAATGCGGCACAACTTTCCAACGTGATTTTCATGACAATCATCGGGACCGTCGCCGTGTACGGATTGGGCGCGACTCCGCTTGCGAATTGGCTTGGACTGGCCGACAAAGATTCCAGCGGAGTCCTGATCGTTGGTGCCGATCCGTGGGTTCGTGAGTTCGCGCTGGAGCTAAAAAAGGCGAACGTTCCTGTCGTGATTGTCGACACGAACTTTGCCAAGGTCTCGATCGCAAAGATGGCTGGCCTGAATGCGCACTGCGTGAACATCGCCAATGAGCACGCGCGGGATTCGCTCCCTCTCGGTGGTATCGGCAAGATTTTAGCGATGACGTCCAACAACGAAGTCAACACGTTCGCCGTACGCGAGTGCCGGAACCTCTTTGGCAGGGCGAACGTCTATCAGTTGACCTTTGATGAAAAGGCAGGACGAACGATCGACAAATCACTGACCGGTCGTGACTTGTTCGCCAAAGGCCTGAAATTTCAAGAAATCGAACGACGCTTTAAAAACGGCTGGCAACTCAAGACAACCAAGTTGAGCGCCGAATTCACTTTCGAAAACTTTGTCGAACAGCGGCAGCAAGTCGAATTGCTCTGCGTCATTGACGAGCAAAAACGGCTCATCGTTGACACCGTCAGCGAACCGCTGAATCCACATTCGAAACAGACCATCATTGCTTTGGTCGAGAATGCAGATGCCGTAAAAGAAGCGCCGAAAGCCGCTGCGAAATAGATCGGGCAGAGCAAAACCGGAAATCCGTCTGCTCAAAGGACCAGGTAACAAAACCAGACCACCCACCAGGATGGCCGTTAACCACCCACGCTGGTCGATTACCGACCAATTGCATTAGATTTGTTAATGCTTGGGTCCGAATACATTCACGAATTGTGTTACGACTGCGATCCATGTGCCAGATTGGGGAGCGCAGCGCTTGGTGGTTCAATCGCCGCTCTCGGTAGAAGTTGATAAGGGAGCGTTCAGGGGCACTGGAACCCTCACAGAGTGATTGGCATATCGATTGCATCCTGCGTTGCGATTAATCAAGCGTCGAAAGTTGCGTTGATAGGTGGACTGTCAGCAGCTTTGCACTTCCCAATTAATTCGCATACTCATGAGCTTCGTCATCGAGCCTGAATCACAATCACTAGAGAGTTTGCCGAGCCCTTCCGAATCCCCTGACCACACGGCAGGTCGGGACCAAGAAAACCGAGCCTTGAAGATCTGCCTGATCAGCTTGCACGGCCTCGTCCGAGGGCACGAGCCGGAGCTGGGACGCGATGCCGACACTGGTGGCCAGATCAAATATGTTGTCGAACTGGCTCGTGAGCTAGCCCAGCGAAACGACGTCGCGGAAGTCGAAGTGCTGACGCGCCAGATCGTCGATCCAAAAGTCTCGACCGACTACGCCGTACTCGAAGAAGAGCTTTGTGAAGGGGCGAAAATCGTCCGCATTCCGTTTGGCCCGAAGCGGTACCTACGCAAAGAGTCGCTCTGGCCATTCATCGAAATGTTCATCGATCAGGCCCTGGTCCATTTTAAACGGAATGGAATCCCGGATGTGATCCATGGACATTACGCCGATGCCGGACTCGCAGGTGCTCACCTGGCACGCTTGCTTCATGTGCCCTACGTGTTCACCGGTCACTCGCTTGGCCGTGTCAAACGCGAGCGGATGTCCCACCATAAAACCGCGTCCGATAAGTTGGAGAAACGCTATCGATTCCGACAACGGATCGAGGCCGAAGAAACAGCTCTGGAAACGGCTTCCATCGTCGTGACCAGTACCCACCAAGAAGTCGAGCAGCAGTACCAACTGTACGATCATTACGTTCCCGATCGGATGGAAGTGATCCCGCCCGGCGTTGACCTTTCGTCGTTTACACCGACGCCGCCAAGCGATGACGAGCCACAGATCGCAGCTTCACTCAAAGCGTTCTTGCGTGAGCCGGAAAAGCCGATGGTGCTTGCGATGGCGCGGCCTGACGAACGCAAGAACCTCGAAATGTTGGTCAAGGTCTACGGCGAAAGTCACTACTTGCAAGAAGCAGCCAACTTGGTCCTCGTTCTGGGAACACGTGATGATCTCAGCGAGTTGCCCAAAGCGCAGCAGAACGTCATCACCAATATCTTGCACTTGATCGATAAGTACGACTTATATGGCAAAGTTGCTTACCCAAAATCACATCGCCCATCCGACGTCCCGGATCTATACCGTTTGGCAGCCAAGCCGAAGGGCGTGTTTATCAATCCCGCATTGACCGAGCCGTTCGGGCTAACGCTACTGGAAGCGGGCGCGACAGGTCTTCCGATCGTTGCGACAAATGACGGCGGACCGCGTGATATCGTCGCGAACTGCGAAAACGGCTTGCTGATCGATCCGCTCGACAGTGACGACATCGAACGCGCGTTATTGCGAGTATTGACAGAGCCTGAAGTCTGGGAGCGGTTCTCGCAGCACGGAATTGCTGGCACTCGCAAGCACTATGCGTGGAAGAACCATGCGGCACGTTATGTTCGCGACGTGCGCGAAGTCGTTGACCGTTCGACATCGAACAAAATGGTCAACCGCCCCGCTCGACGGCTTCCCGAATTTGACCGTTTGATCATCACCGACCTGGACAATACTTTGACGGGCGATGACGAAGCACTCGGACAATTCATCGATTTTTTGAATGATAACGAACACATCGGTTTTGGCATCGCGACCGGCCGACGGTTGGACAGCGCGCTCGAAATGATTCAGCAACTCGGTTTGCCAAAACCCGACTTGATGGATACCGATGCGGGGACGCAACTGCACTATGGCGAATCATTGATCGCGGACCGTACATGGCAAAAATCAATCGGTTTTGCGTGGCAACCCGACGAAATTCGGCGTTGTTTGGAAGGGGTAGACGGATTGACGATGCAAACGGAAGACCGACAATCCGAGTTCAAAATCAGCTACGACTTTGATCCCCGCAAGGCACCTGTCACGGAACTCAAAAAGCGTCTGCGTGCCGCTGGCTTGCGAGCTAGAGTTGTTCAATCCTTGGGAATGTTCCTCGATATCATTCCCGTTCGCGGCGGCAGTGGCTTCACGATGCGTCATGTCCTGTGGAAATGGGGATTCTCGCCAAGTAACGTTTTGGTTGCAGGCGACTCTGGCAATGACGCGGGGATGCTGTTGGGCGGAACGCTTGGCGTTGTCGTCGCGAACCACAGTCGCGAATTGAATCGCTACAAGAATCGGCCGCGTGTTTACTTTGCCGAGCGTCCGCATGCAGGCGGGATTTTGGAAGGCATCGAGTACTACAACTTCTTTGACAAAATCACCATTCCAAATGATCGGACTGAATGAAGTAATTGAGATCGAGCAGAACTACCGAGACGAAATCGAGTTTCAGGCCGACTTAACGCTTCAGCGTCTGCGTCCACGTTTACAAGAGGTTTGGGAGACGATAGGCACTGGTGCCAGCGAGCAAGAACTCTTTGACGAGCGATTGCAGCAATACTGGAGTCCGCTGTTTCGTCGACTGATTAAGCTTTACGGTTCACGCTACGATTTTTTCTATCACTGCGAACAGGTTCTGGTGACCTGCGCACGTTCGTTCGCGGAGCGATCCGACGAACTGCGTGAGACAGACCGCCGACGTGTGATCGAACCGGATTGGTTTCAATCGGAACAGATCGTTGGCGGTGCGTTGTACGTGGATCTGTTCAGCGAGAACCTGTGCAAGCTACGCGACCATGTTCCGTATTTCAAAGAACTCGGTCTGACCTATTTGCACCTCATGCCGCTGTTTGCCGTTCGCCCCGGCAACAACGACGGCGGCTATGCGATTAGCAACTACCGCAGTGTGGATCCGAGTCTTGGCACTGTCGAAGACCTTCGATTGTTGGCCGACGCACTGCGCGAAGCCGGTATCAACTTGGTGCTGGATTTCGTGTTCAACCACACTGCCGATGATCACGAATGGGCCATGAAAGCCCAGGCGGGCCAACGTGAGTTCCAGAATTACTACTACATGTTTCCCGACCGGGAAATGCCCGAGCAGTACGAGCGGAACCTGCGTGAGATTTTCCCGACGGTACGCCGGGGAAATTTCACATGGCACGAAGGAACACGCCGCTGGGTTTGGACAACATTCAATAGTTTCCAATGGGACCTGAATTACGGCAATCCGGCGGTCTTTCGATCGATGCTGGACGAACTGTTGTTCATCGCCAACCTTGGCGTCGATATTTTGCGGCTCGATGCAGTCGCATTCGTTTGGAAACGCTTGGGAACAAACTGCGAAAACCTGCCCGAAGCTCACGAACTGATTCAGGCGTTCAACTACGCCACGCGAATCGCGGCGCCAGGCTTGGTCTTCAAATCCGAAGCGATCGTGCACCCCGACGAAGTCGTCAAGTACATCGACATCGGCGAATGCCAAATTTCGTACAACCCAACGTTGATGGCGTTGTTGTGGGAATCGCTTGCGACACGTCGGACCACTTTGTTGACTCGCACCATCGCACGTCGGTTCTCGCTGCCAACAGGCACCTCTTGGGTGAACTACTTGCGTTGCCACGACGATATCGGCTGGACGTTCGATGACGGCGACGCATGGACGCTTGGGATCAATGCCTATGATCACCGACAATTTTTGAACCGCTTTTATACCGGCCAATTCGAAGGCTCCTTCGCTCGGGGTGTCCCGTTCCAAGAGAACGAATTGACCGGCGACATGCGTATTTCTGGAACGATGGCCTCCCTCGCGGGACTTGAGAAAGCGATCGAAGAAGAAGACGAGTGGGGAAAGGAACTGTCGGTTCGCCGCATGATGCTGTTGCACGGTGTCACGTTGAGCATTGGCGGAATCCCGCTTCTGTACATGGGCGAAGAATGGGGCATGCTGAACGACTATGACTTCGTTCGTGACCCCGCCAAAGCAGGTGACTCGCGTTGGATCCACCGCCCGAAAATGAAGTGGGAATACCTGGAGGAACTCGACGAAGACAAGGCTCGTGATTCACTGCGCCGACGAATTTACCGTTCGCTGCAAAAGATGATTTCGATTCGCAAGTCGAATCGTGCGTTTGCCGGTCAAGAGATGAAGTTGATCGCGAACTCGAATCCACACTTGCTTTCCTACATCCGCCAGTGTGACGGATCTCGCCTTGTCGTGATTGGAAACTTCTCTGAAGAAGAGCAGTCGATCGATGGCAACACGCTGCGTACGGCAGGCCTTGGACGTTTCTTCGTCAATCTCCTGACCGATACCGAGTATTCGACCAGTCTGCCAATCCGGCTTGATCCGTACGACTTGCTGTGGCTGAAAAGCGTCTAGTAGAAAGTCACGTCGATCTTTGAAACTATCTTCGCGGGTCGCAACGGCCCGCATGCAGGCTGGCCTGAGATTTGCAACTGCGTCATATTAACTGTCACCAGGACGCCGCATACATTTCCCTTCTTCCTGATAGGCCACAATGGAATCGTCACCGCTGCACCAAAGCCCTCCCCCAAAGCCCATCATCGTTTTTGGCGAGGTCTTGATCGACCGACTTGGTGATGGGCAAGGTGTCATTGGTGGCGCCCCGATGAACGTGGCTTGGAATCTGCGTGGCCTGGAGCAATACCCGTATCTGATTACCGCCGTTGGCGCGGATGAGGATGGTAAACGAGTTCTCGAATCGACCGAACAGTGGGGACTTGCAACCGATTTGGTCCAAACCGATGTTGATCGGCCGACAGGTGAAGCAGTCGTCTATGACAATGGGAACGGTCCCGAGTACGACCTGCCCCGCGAACAGGCTTATGACTACATTCGCTTTCCAGAAACGTTTGTCGAAAACCTTCCCGCGGCAGAATCACCGATCCTGTATCACGGTTCGCTTTGCTGTCGGTCACCGGTATCTTTCGACACCATCCTGCAACTGCGAAAACGGTTCAGCGACCACATTGTCGTCGATATCAATCTGCGTGAAGGCCACTACACCACCGAGATTGTGAATCAATTGATCGATGGTGCGACCGTCCTCAAATGCAATTGTGATGAGCTGAGCTTGATTACGGGTCAGCCTTGTAAAACGCACAACGACGTCTTGACCGTTGCACGGAAATTCTTTGAAGATTCGACCGTGCGTGAGCTGTGGGTAACAGACGGCGCATCCGGTGCCTACTGGATCGACCATTCTGGCGAACATGCTAAGCAAGAAGCGGAATCGATCGATCCGAATTCCATTATCGATTCAGTGGGCGCAGGTGACGCCTTCATGGCTGTCGTCCTGGCCGGGATTGCGACCAACGAATTTCGGCCCGAAACCTTGGCCAAGGCAGTTCGGTTTTCGGCAAGGGTTTGCCAAATCGCCGGTGCAACGACAGCAGACGATCGATTTTATGTCGCTTAGCGAAAGCACTTGGCTTGGTATCCGTCACGGTGCCGCTTGGTGCGTTTCGATGGCCTTGCGGAGTTGATCAATCGCAACCGATTGATACTTCGCATTGCTTGACGGTGAAGGCATCTGCAATAAGTCGAGTAGTCGATCGGCCGTATCACGCCCCGTATCACTTTCGATAGCCAAGCTACAGATTGTTCCAAACAGATTGCGCATCGCTCCGTCGTGGGGAATCTCAAGGCTCACCGTCCCCAATCGAAAGTCAGCGTCCTCTTTCGCATTGGGCGAATCGCATAGCCGACGTAGAAACGCTGTCGCTTCATCGGAGTCGATACTTTCCAGGGCAAGTTGCTGACGCTTTTCTAGCTCCCCACGGTGATCAAACTGGCGGTCAAATAGACTCGCCACATGAACCGCCACTGGTTGGCCCAGCATTTCAGCACAAGCCGCAACCGCTTCTGCGGGATAGCCGAGCCGTTGAAGATTTCCGGCGACGTGCAGGGCGAGTTCAACACGCCGATGCTCTGCCGCGCCAGTGACGGTTGACACGACGGATTCGTCGAGCCGTTCAATCCAGGCCGCAGCGGCCAGATCAACTCGTTCGGCGCGTTCGTACGCCTTCCACAATCGATCCGTCGGAACCTTGACCCGATGCGAATGACGCCAAAAAGGTGGACTGTGCCGTACGGCTGCTTGATAGACCCCAATCAAGACTTCATTGGCTTTCTGATCAATCCCATCGTCGCCATCGACAAACGTTTCGATCACTTGGCCAGCCTGCCATAGTAACGCGTGTGGAAACCCTGATGCCGATTCCGCATCGACCTGCCCCCAAGTGACCGGAAACATCTCCTTCAAGCGATTCAATACGTGGTCACGGTCGGCCGATTTCTCAAGACGCCACAACAGCCGAATCAGCTGAGCGATCTGATTGTTGGAAGCATCGCCTCCATCAACAATCGCATGAATCGCGACGCCGGATTGGTCTGACGCATCGGGTACTGCCTTCAATCGCCAAAGGACATGCTCCAGCAAACCTTTCATTTTACCATCGTCATCAAAACCGGCAGACAGCCACAACGGCGACTTCGGATCAATGAAGGTCGGATTCAAGAGAATCCCATCGAGCAACTGCTCAACAGCCGGCAGGTTTTGCCGTTCGGCAATCGGAATCGAATCGATGATCGCAAACGGCGGGACGTCATCACGATTGAGTTGAATCACCACTTCATTTGCGATCTCGCGATACCAATCGTCATAGGTCAACGCGCCATTTAAATTCAACAGGCTAAGCAAAACCCCTGTTTCGAGTTGTTCGAACTTCGCTGCTTGCAAGATTCGCTCTTGATATCGAGGGATCCCGCATCGCAACGTTGTTACGACGATCAAGTTGCCGTTCGTATTCCAGCGGTCTGGGTCTCGGTCGAATAGCACCTTCATTAACATCGCGGCAAAGCGATTCTCTCCAAGCTGAGACATTCGTTTTGCGTAGTTTTGGTGCCGATCCAGGCCCCAATGATTGCTGTCCAAAAAGCTTGTGATCTGTTGTTCCGCATTTGCATCCGCCCCCGTACGCAACATCAAATCGACCAGACGATGAAGGGATTCAAGCGATGGGGCTGCATCAAACTGATCGGACAATCGCTGCGACAAGGCAAGTGTTTTGCCGGATTGAATCAGTAACCCGATTGCTTTCGATTCGATGGAATGCTCACTGTAAGGGTTGCCGCTGGGAATCGAATTGACGATGTCGAATGCCATTTCCGCGGCGGCTACTGGTCGACCAGACCGCAACACTTCTTCGGCATGCAGGAACCGTTCTTCTGCTGCAGACGGCGAATCCGGCGTGTCCGCAATCGATTGTCCGCGTTCCAGTCGAGCCGCTAAACCGGATCGAATCTGCACGATTCGCGGGTGCCTGCTGTCATAAGCTTTTAATCGTTCGCCAAGCAAACGCATCGTCGCTTCGTCCATTGGCAGTCCCACCAATTCGTTTGCAAAAGCATCAATCGCCTCGCGATCGTTCGCAAGGATCGCAATGACCAATCGGGCATACGCAAGCAAGACCTGCTCCGTATCGGTACTCGCGACCAAGGAATTCAATCGAGCCATCCCCTCTTGAGCCAATCCAGACATTACTTCGAATCGCGCGTGTTCGATTTGCAACTCAAGATCCGCAGGAAATCGCTCCGTCCCTCTCACCATCATCGCCAACGCTTCTTCGCGTTGGTCGTTCCACCAAAACAAAAATGCAGCGGCAACGATGCGAAGACGCTGCTCGTCCGGATTCATGTCCTGTTGATCGATGTCCAACTGCCGAATCAATGCACCTGCTGCCTCTGACTGTTTCCCTAATTGGGTACCTTCCGAACGGTCAAAAATGATAACCAATGATCGGATTGTCTCGATCGACAACAAACGTCCTGCGAACGGCGTTTCGACTTGCATAAAGAGGTAATCCGCTAAGCCTTTCTCATCGCGCCGACGATCCAACGCAATGACCTGCGAACGTTCTTCCCCCAAACGCAACGTGACAGGCATCGTCTCCTTTGATTGTTCGATAGACCGACTCGCGAACAAGATCGTGGTGTCAAGGATCAGCTCGGGTTCAGTAAAAAACTCAGAAGGCGTGCTAAAGATTGCTTGGTGGAACGTTTGCCAACTGGGTGTAAATGAAATGCTTTTGTCGGACGAACGAGTTCGCAACCACTGCCGTACTTCTGCGACCAAGCGATTGGCTTCGCTGTAATTCCTAAATTTCAGCGCCAATTTCAGTTCGTGCACCAATGCATTGAACGCCAACTCAGCATTGGCCGGATCAATCAATACGCTACTTATTGATTGGCCAGTCCGCCCCTCCCCGAAGGGGCTCATTTGCCCGGCAAGACGAGCTTCCGCGATCAATAGCTGACGGAACTGCAACGAGTCCCGGACGAATTCAATCTCGGTGCTTGGGGCTGGCCTCTCACCAGATCGTTGCAAACTAAGCTGAACCATCGTGTCCAAGTGATTCGCATTCAATGGCGGCGGTGGGTTTTGCGATGTTCGCCGGTCTGCCCGATCGACCAACCACTGAAGAACTTCTTGGGGAACTCTCTCCAATGTTCCGGATTGCAAGTCCAGTTCCGCGATTCGCAACATGACGTCATCCGGCACACCGGTTTTGACGGACGTCATGTATTCGGCGAGTTTGCAGTAGTAAACGTAATCACGCAGTTGTCGCCGATCGAGTTTCGCAACAGGATTCACAAACAACCGCCGAATGACTTGGTTCACCGAACGTTCTGTCCGCTCGGGGAGATCGTGAAATGCGATCGACAAACGCAAACGCCTCCCGATCCACACTGCTTGGAAATAGTTCTCCGGAAGAACGACACCATCGTTCGAACGCAGTGAGTGCGTTTGAGCCTCCGCTTTGAAAAGTGGTGTGATCCAGCCTTCCTCCGTACCAGGATCCCAACTCACTGGCCGCAAACGACGCGTGGCGAATCGCGGTGACGGATGCTGTGGCTCATGGTCGACCGATTCGATTTCGTCGATCAACTGCTGCACCGCAATAAAATCAGGAGTGCCTTTCGCCAACTCGACTCGCAAGTACAACTGCGCAAGACAGACTTTTACATCCCAACATTCGGGATCGTTTTTGAGCACTGCCTCGCAGACAGCAATCGCACCAAGCGGATTCGATTTCAGTTCGTTGGCAATCAGCTTGCCTGATTGCTCGGGTGTCGTCGCGAAAGCGAGCTGGGCAATTGCCGCATCGGTCGATGAAAGTTCCCCTGTTCGCACCCGCAAGTCCAGAAGCTCCGTTGCGGCTTCCGGAGTTGGGTTGATGCGATTCAGCGTTTCAGTCGCTTTCGCCGCCGTTTCAAAGTCTGCGATTGCTCGCGAAAGCCCGGCCAGCATCCGCAGTGCGTCTTGATCGCCAGGATCTTGCCAAAGCGGAAGGCGAAGTGCTTTGATCGCGGCATCCAAGTCGCCAACGGATTGCCAAACAGTCGCAACGAGCAAAGCACGATTTTTAAGTCCTAGTTGCTGATGCTGCGTCAAACGATCGACCAATCGCTGCAATTCGTCACGCCGTTGATAAAGCGGCACAAGTTGCTCAACGATCGCTATCCGACTCGAAAGGGTAGATGAATGATCGATCGCTTGCCAAAGCAGTTCGATTGCTTCTGCGGTTTGGTACTGATCGGCCAAACCGTCGGCGAGTAGTTTCAGCGTTTGTGTGGAACTCGCATCGATCACCAACGCGCTACGCAGTGTTTCTTCACTTTCGGGGGCTCGCCCCGCATCGTTCTGAATCGCAGCAAGCAGCCAATAACTTTCCAAAGATGTCGGAAGTCGCCGAACCAACTCCGTAGCGACCCGCTCCGCATCCTCGTCTTGCCCGTGTGTACGATGCAACGCAACGAGATGTCGCAAATAGACGGGAGCTTGCGAAGGACTCAATTCCACAAGCTTTTGGTAGGCCGTGATTGCATGTTCGAGATCGTCAACCGCGGAATAGATGTTCGCCGCATCTTCCCAAATGAATCGGTCCTCGGGATCAAGCTCAACGGCTCTACGGATTGCTACGGCCGATTGCTCGAGGTCACCATTTGCACGAGACATCAGTGCAAAACGACGCCAATGATCAGCTGTTGCTGCCTCGGTTGAAACTTCTTCGATCGCTTGGTCAAGTCGATTCGACTTGACGTAAGCATCGATTTCTTGGTGCAAACAACGGTTCAGAGTTTTTGCGTCATCCGCCAATTCACGGACAAGGCGAAGCTGTTCGAATGCTTCGTCAAACAAATTCAATTCGACTAATAAACTGCTGAACTGCATTCGCTGATCGTTGGTCGGATCCAACCCAACAACCTCACGCCAAGTACGAAGACACTCCTCGTTGTACTGAAATGTTCGAAAGACCTCCGCCAAACGGATCAAGTTGGTCGTTTGATGCCGTGGTGCTTCGGCAATCGTCTGCCAGACACGAACGGCTTCGTCACGTTGACCTAGCCCATGATAGAACTGCCCTAAGTACTCCCGGTACTGCGCCGCGTCCGGTTCTAACTCGATCGCACGCTCGTAAAGTTCGATTGCACGTTTTCGATGACTGACGGACTGCATTTTCCGAGCGACGTCGACCAATTGGACAGAGCTGTCCTTGTAACGTTCAGCGATTTTCTCCCAAACCTTGATCGCCTCTTGAATCGCGTCGTCAGTCCCCTGGTGTGAATACAAATTCCCAAGTCGAAACAGTCGATCGATGTTGCCAGGCTCAAGTTCCAAGGCGTTCTGCAGCTCGCTAATTGCACCCCGCGAGTCTTGCCGCCGAAGCAACACGCCGACCAATTCATCACGTGCTTCCATCGAACTCGGTGACCGGGCAATCAGACTTCGAAACACATCTTCGGCTTCTTGCAATTGGTCTGTGCCAGCCAGAAGCTGTCCAAGGCGAAGAGCAACGGCAAAGTTGGAGGTATCCCGCATGACATGGTTCGTATAAGACTCGATCAATTGGTCGACTTCGTTCGCCGCAAAGAACAGTGATTCAAACCGTTCTGATGCATTGCGATACAGCCAACTTCCGGGACGAACTTTTGTCAGGACATCTTCATAGGTCTGCTTCGCGAGTGCATTGTCGCCGGTGACTTCATAGAGATTGGCGACCTGAAGCAGCGCCTCGATTTGCTGTTCCCCGCGGGGCGATGCTTCTGCGATCTTTTTCCAGAGTTCAAGTGCAGCATCAAACTGTTCGAACTGGGCGAGCAAACGTGCGGATCGGCCCGCAACCGTTTGCCTCTGTCCGACACGTTCTTGCAGCTTCGCAAGGGTTGCCCGCGCGGCGACGTCCTGCAGTTGCGTGAATTGCATCGCCGCGAGTTCCAAATAGATTTCGACCATCTCTGGTGAAGTCGCAGTTCGCTCGGTCGCAATTCGCAATGACTCGATTGCCTCGTCAAAGCGTTCGAGTTTCGCGAGTGTGGTCGCGTGGTATCGAAATAAGATGCATCGTCGCTCTCGAGCTGACTTGCCGTTTTCAAGGCTTCTGCGGCACGTGAGTACTCACCGCGCTGTTCAAAAATCAAACCGAGCAGTGCCAGGGTTCCGCTATCCGCGTCTGTGGCGGCTTCGGTTTGCAGCGATTTCACCCATTCGTCAATGGACTGTCGATTGAGATGAAACGCGTACAATCGATCAAAAGCGATGCCTTTGCGTGGACGCTGAAGCAGCATCATCTGATAGCGCTGCGCGGCGACTTCATCGATCGGCGAAGATTGGGCGAACGTGGACGTCGAGAATGCGATGACAAGCAACCCCGTCGCGACCAACGCAAGAAGCGTTGTGGCGGAGATGGTCCGTGCCCAGAAACACATCGTCATTCGAAGTCCGATTGAGTGTGCGATCAAACGGCGGCACACTCGATGCGACCGTTCAGTTCTCGAAACGGTCAGTATGGCGATTTTGACTATCGCCGACAAACTCAATCGCCCCTGTAGTGGGGACGTGGTTTTTGTGAATTCTTAGTTCACGATTTCACGCTGCAATGTCAGCGTCCGAATGATGTGTTTGCCGCCCGTAAATTGCGGTGGCACGAAGGTATTTGCGTCCAAACGCACGTCGACCTCGACGGTGACCTCTGGCGTGCGATTGTCAATAACAGCAGGAGTGACCGTGACGTCGTATGCGGTCAATCCGAGCGTCCCTAAAATGGTTTCCGCTTTCTGACGGGCACCGTTTGCGGTTGCCCCGGGGATGATTGCGTCGCGACATCCTTCATAGACGGCGTTGTCGACGGTATGCCGAATCATAGCCACCCGACAAAATTCGAACGCGACGAAGAAAAAGAAAAACAGCACCGGTGCAACGATCGCAAATTCGACCATCGCGGTTCCTCGCCGTCGTCGCCTCTTCGATTTGGTTTGTCTAGATGGTTTCATGAAGGTGTGCCCAGTCGTTCCAATTCCGACCATTAAAAGACGCTGCTTATTCGGTAACCACGGTGCCAAGTGTCAATGCGATTTCGCGATAAGCCGCGGTTAACTCGGCTGCACTCAACGCATGGAAGTGTTTGCCGCCACCAATCGTTGCGATTTCTCGCATCCGGGCTTGATCCGCACCGGATCCGAATGTGATCGTATGAATCCGGACACTTTCCGACGCCAAACGCCGTGCGATCGCGCGAGGCTCAGGCCCCCGGTTATGCAAACCGTCTGTCATCACAATCATCGTGCGTTCGACGAATTCCGTCGAACGACTTCGACTCATGATCGAAGCCCCCGCTTCCATCCCACGACTGATACTGGTGAACCCGTTGGGCCGCAGTTGTGAGAGCGTTGCTTCGATGCTGCTCAAATTTCGAGTGAGCTGAACGTCTTCACTGGCGGTGTCACTGTACGATGCCAGCCCGACTTCCTCTTCCACAGGAGTCGTATTCAAGGTGGACACGAACACTCCGATGGCGGCTTGCAACTCAGAGAATTTGCTGCCAGCCATCGAACCGCTGCGGTCAACGACAAGCACCACGTCACGTTCGATGTAGGTCGCCGCAGCCGAAATTCGTGGTTCGAAGGTATTGAACCCAAGTACGTTCCCAAAGAAGAGTGGAATTGCACCCGATGGCGAATCCGCCGTACGACGTCCTGTCACACGCACGGTATTCAATGGCGTGACACCTTCACGAAACTGAAACCGCCCGTCGTTGTTTTCTTCACTACGACCGAATTGAAAATCGCCAGCTTCCAGCAGCAAGGGTTGCCCGTTGACCATATTCAATGCGGCGATCTCTTGCCCTTTGGCAATCGCCCTGTCACGATCAAACGTATCCGACAACTCCTGCGAAGCCGCCTGTGCAGCGGCATCGGTTGCCGAACGCAGCTCGGTTCGAGACAAATGCATGTGTGCGATATCAACCGAGAAAGCAACCGCCGCAATGAAGCCGACCAGCATGACAAGGATCAGCACCAACATCGCACCGCGACGTCGCGTCGCTCGTCGCCGGCGTGTCTTCGAAATCGCCGATTGGCGATTCGTGCTCGCGTCTCTCTGGCTGCATAAAGTTTGATTCATAGTCTCGATCATCGATCTATTCCCGAAGCATCACGACACGAGCGGTCAAGTTGCGATTGGTGATCCAGTCACCAGCCAACGGGCTGTTCACATTGGTCGGCGCGGAGACTTCACAGACGACCTGATCACCGCGATCGAGGCCTTCGACACCAGTTGGAAATTCGATGGTGTAGTTATTCACACCACGAGAATCCAAAATCGCTTGCGCTCGCGCGGTCGCGATCGCCGCCGTTCCGTCGTCTTTTGCCGCTTCACGAATCCCTTCATAACAAGCAACACTGATCGATTGCTTCAAGAAGATAAAACTCGATGCCTCGATGGCACCAAAGACCAACAGCACCAAAATCGGAAGACAGACGGCGAACTCAACCGCCGCCACGCCACTTCGTGCGTCTTTGCGATCACGCAATCGTGTTCCGGAAGGCGAGGAGCTCGAGGTCAATGAATTGGAGGACAATGAACCGGAAGTCAGAGAACCTGTCGGCCTAGGCATCTTGTTGTTCGCCTCCACGAGTGGGCTCGACATCGCCAGATTGAACCGCGTCACCGCGGCGGAGCTGCATCACATCATTGAAGTTCACAGCGATCTCTTGCCAGAAATCGTTTTCGCGAAACTTCAATGGCGGAACCGAGCGGCCGGCCTTGATGTCCTTGAGCGTATTGCGAAGACGCGTGATCGGACCAGCGAAGCGATGGCTAAGCTTTAACGTGTCCCAGACAAATGCCGGGATAAGCGCTGCGGTGATAATAAAGAACGGCAGAAACCGTCGTACCGTGTCGCCAAAGGTTTGGCCCCAATCGGCATCGGGCTGTTCAAACAATCGAATCCAACACGTCAGCGCGATCGTGTTGCAAACAAAAAAGAGAATCCAGTGCAGCGCGACGCGTCGAATCAGGCTGCCTTGAACCTCAGAATCAACAAGCGTACGGGTGCGTTTGGCGTGGACTGTGGCCATTTCATCAGCTTCAGTTCGTGGGACTCTGGCTCTGGGCGCAATCTCACGTGGCGCCATTTGCCTAGAAAACCCTAGGACACGAATTAGAAGCTGCCCGTCAAACGTGACGCAAAATGGTGGCGAACGATCGTTCCAAACCACACAACCAGAATCAACTTGACCGGCATCACGCTAAGGCACCAAGTAGCTTTTGCTAAAGACCAGCCACCAAAGCAACCGCCCGCACACCAATTAACCTTGCAATCATCGCACCGTCCTGGCCCATCGCGACGACAGACAAGACCGCGCCGTCGCCTTCGTGAAGCGACACCCACCACTTCGCCAAAAAGCTGACCTGCTCGTCAACGTTTGGCCTTCGACCTAAAACTAGCTGATCGATCGCGACTGGCAGGGCCTCCTGTCCGGAGACATGCTTCGCCAAACTGGATGCCAAATCCAACATTAAGTCAACGACCGCTGGCGACGTTACTGGCATGCCGATTAACTTGCGTTTGCCCCATAGTGGATCCGACTTACAAGCACGGTAGTCTGCGACCGCAACCGGCACTTGATCCAGCCCCAGATAGTCGCCGAACTTGATCTGCTCAAAGCGAGGCAATGCGGGTCCCCGGTATACGGGCGCATCCGACGCTGAGCGACATCGATTGCTTTCGCTCGATTCGGCTCGGCCCTGCCTGTTTCTTCCCACAGAGTCGATCACCTTCAACTCTTCGATCGAACAAGCCGGACATTCCAATTCATAAACCGGATGCCGATCGATCACACAGGACACATGACAGACATTGCGTTCCATCACGACGCCTTCACTATCGCGGTGATCTCGTCGCACCGTCCACATCCCATCAAGCTGCCGAGATGGCGATAGCTCAATCGCGAATGCATCTTCGCTTTGGCTAACTAAGTGTGAATGCACACGGACACCAGCGATCGCCGGCATGCAAGCTTCGCCTTGATTGTCCGCTTGAAACCCACGACAAGCCGCTTGTGCCATCAACTCAATCGACATCGCCAACGGTACGGCGGGAAAACCGTGAATGCGATAGTCTGCACAAAATGGGTCGTTTAATGGATCCACGGTAAACGACCACGTGTTTTCTTCAACAAACGATTTCATAAGACACAAATCAGGGCATCAACAACTTGTCGCTAGACCTCCATCAACTGATGGAAAACCTCCCGCGCGCATAAAAAAAGCCCCCGGTCCAGTACGAGATCCAAGGGGGGCGGAGGATAACGTGCTATCGGACCGGGAGCCGGTGGATGGTTGGTTCGACTGGACAACCTGCATCCTTGCGGTCGCCGGTCGAACACTGAAATAAAGCCAAGATGAATGAGCTCCCGCGATGCCCAATCGATATCCGTCTCGTGGTCATTCGCGTTGCGTCCGCAGCGACCGTTCACCATCAAGTGGGAAGGCGCCAATGCAGGATCTCGCCAGTCGTTTGGCTTTATCAACAACGTGGTTTGCGTCCTTCCCGAAGGTCGTTCGCTTGCCCTCGCTGCGATGGCCGGAGAATACGTGAGCCCAACGGCAGGGGTCAAGGCAAATCGATTCGAAGTCCAAAAATTGTTTCTTGAATCTATTTGCTATCAACAACTGATCCTGCACAGATTTCGGTGGTGTGGTATCGTTTGCGCCGCCAACTCAATGCGGTTGGTTTGGATCAATCACACGCTTTGTTTCAGTCGCATGTAACGATTGTCATTCAACGAATTCGCAACGCTCAGAAAATACGGAAATCAATTGGTCCGGTGTGCTGACGTGTGAAATAGTTGAAGTGTGAATAGTTATTGGGGCAGCCTCTTTTTCTTAACGAATCTCCTTCGGACAAAAGATGGAAACTACGGACACAAAAGACATCGCCACTGCGGCATCGCATGCACTTGCAACGAGCTCAGTGCCAGAACTTCGGACGTTGCGCGTCGACGAACAATGTGATGAACTTCAGCTTCATGGCAGCGTACGCAGCTTTTACCACAAGCAACTTGCTCAGGAAGCGATCTTTCCGCTTGCCTGTGGCAAACAAGTAGTCAACTACGTCGACGTGCAAAACTGAAGACACGACGAGAGTGCCGGGACAACGTACGTACCGGCTGACACGGGAAACGATATCAAGGTCTTCGCCGACCGCGGGCTCAACAAAACCGCCTCACCTCGTGACGCAAGACGAGCACCGCTACTTAAACGCTCAAGCCAGCACACACGAGCCCTGCATACGATAAAGACGTATGCATCGCCCTTCTCACAGCAACTCTGCTCTCGTGGCGAATCACGTGATCAGTGCACGGCGTGATCAGTGCACGGCGTGATCAGTGCACGGCGTGATCAGTGCACGGCGTGATCAGTGCACGGCGTGATCAGTGCACGGCGTGATCAGTGCACAACGACGCGTTGCTGAAATCGTTCAATCGACAACGCACGGCCATCGTCACCTGCTTCCACGATGGCACCGCAAAGCCTTACGTCGCCGGTCGCGACATGAAAGTGACAGGGCTCTGCAGTTCTTGTCGTGTGAATCACTCGCTCGATATCACGACCGATGATACTTTCGTACGGCCCACACATTCCGACGTCACATTGAAACGCGGTTTCGCCAGGCAAGATACAACTGTCGGCCGTTGGCACGTGAGTGTGCGTTCCAAGCACAGCCGTGACGCGTCCATCGAGATACCTTGCAAGACACTGCTTGTCACTGGTCGCTTCGGCGTGAACGTCCACCAAAATGTGATCGGTGTGCTCACCGACCTCGTCCAGGACTTCGTCGACGGCTTCAAACGGACAATCCACCGGCTTCATAAACACTCGCCCCATCAGCGAGACAATCCCCAGTGGCGAACGACCGGATCGCTTAATCAACGCCCATCGTCGCCCCGCGGCTGTCTTGGGATAGTTCGCCGGTCTGACGATCCGGTCACTTTTCTGCAGCGTCGAAATGATCTCTTTGCGGCGGTAGATATGATCGCCAAGCGTTACGCCATCGATCCCGTTGTCGATCAACAGATCAAATTGCTTAGGCATCAAACCTGATCCGTCGGACGCGTTCTCCGCGTTGGCAACGACGTAATCTAAGCTCAGTTCCTCGCGGATCCGCTGGACGTTTTGCAAGACCGCGTTCATTCCCGGCTTGCCGACGATATCCCCGAGGAATAAGAACTTCATAACAACCGGTGGTCACGCCCGAGGATAAGGAAGAATGATCGCATCGCGACATCGATCTGCGAAATCACCTTCACATGCCGCCAACGGTTCACACGCCAATAGAATTCGGTGGACCGACGTGATCGCGACCGGCGAAGGAGCGTGGATCGTAACATCTCTGCTGGAGCGAACTCAACCGGACGTCCAATACCAACGCCCAGCCATCGCAACCAAGGCCCAAGCGTTGCACGACTTCAGCGACCGCCACCACACCGATTCGGTGAACCACGCAAGAGTTTCCTTCGTTGGTGTTGCCACGAACCACTTCACGGCGAAAATGGTCACTCCGAAAACGGCACGACTCCAAACTTTTCAGCCGATCACGACACCAACCACTCGTCTCAACCGCACGCTGCCCACCACGAAGACCGACATGAACACCGCCGCTACGGCCACCGACCTTCCTACGTATTGCACCCAAACCGCGAAGAATGCCAAAAAGGCATCGGCTCAGCTGGCAACGCTCGACACCGCGATCAAAAACCGCTGGCTCAATGAATCCGCCGACGCACTCGTTGGCGCCGTCGACCGCATCGTCGCCGCCAACGCAAAGGACCTTGAAGCAGCCCCCGGATATGGGCTGAGCGATGCCGCGATCGACCGCCTGCGTCTGGACCAGACGCGTATCGAAGCAATCGCTTCGGCGCTCCGCGAAATCGCGATGCTGCCAGACCCCGTTGGTGAGGTCCTCGACGGGTTCACCCGACCCGGTGGCCTACAGATCATCAAAAAACGGGTCCCGCTCGGCGTCGTCTTCTTTATCTATGAAAGCCGCCCAAATGTGACTGCCGACGCCGCGGCGATTTGCGTGAAAAGCGGAAATGCCGTGATCCTGCGTGGCGGAAAGGAAGCCATCCACAGCAGCCAAGCGATTGTCGAACTGATGTGCGAAACCGCCGAACAATGCGGCTTACCACAACACGCCGTCCAACTGGTCAACACCACCGACCGAGCCGCTGTCGGCGAATTCCTTTCACTCGGGGAACTGATTGACGTCGCGATCCCACGCGGCGGTGAAGGGCTGATTCGCCGCGTGGCCGCCGAAGCCACCATGCCGGTGATCAAGCACTACGACGGGAACTGCCACGTCTATGTCGACGAAACCGCAGACCTCGAAATGGCCGCGAAGATCATCGAAAACGCGAAGTGCCAGCGCATGGGCGTTTGCAATGCCTGCGAATCGCTGGTCATCCATCAGGCCGTCGCCGCTAAATCACTGCCGCTGATCGCCGAAAAACTCGCCCAGCATTCCGTCGAGATCCGCGCGGACGAGCGAGCACAGAAGCACCTCACCGACTGCAAACCGGCAACCGAGGAAGACTGGGGGACCGAATACCTCGGCCCCACCATCAGCGTCGCCGTCGTCGACTCCATCGATGAAGCGATCGAACACATCAACCGCTACAGCTCGCACCATACCGAAGCGATCGTGACGAATACCCTCGCGGCCGCCGAAAAATTCACCGGCGGCATCGACAGCTCGGCCGTAATGGTCAACGCCAGCACGCGATTTAACGACGGCGGCGTGTTTGGCCTCGGCGCTGAAATCGGCATCTCCACCGACAAATTCCATGCCCGCGGGCCATGCGGCCTACGCGAACTGACGACCTATAAATACATCGTCAAAGGCGATGGCCACATCCGAACCTAAGGACCCGGACGAGCCTTATCGCTAAAGTTCCGCTATCCGGCGCTCGATCTAAAACCGGAAAGGACCGAAGCCTGGGCGAAATCACTGCTTCGCCCACCATTTAATGCGCCCCCAAAGCGGCAGAAATCCTGCCGCTCGCCCCCCGGATGCGTCTTGATGCCGGATCCCAGGGACGATATTCTTCTGGGCCCGAAATACAAATCACCATTTTTCAGATACACCTGAACTAGACAGAGCAATGGCACACAAGAAAGGACAAGGTTCGAGCCGCAACGGTCGTGACTCGAACGCTCAACGCCGTGGCGTTAAGAAATTCGGTGGCGAAGCAGTCAAAGCTGGCAACATCCTGATCCGCCAGTGCGGAACCAAATGGCACGCCGGCCGTGGCGTTGGCCAAGGCAACGACTACACACTGTTCGCTTTGGTCGACGGAAACGTCATGTTCGACCAAAAAGGACGCCGTATCAACGTCGTCACCGCTTAGTTCGAAAGCGGCAAAACCGGGAAATCGACTCCCGCAGCAATACAATCGCCGGCTGCACAGCATTTCGCAGTGCAAGCCGGTTTTTTGCTGCGCTGCACCGGACCTCAACTGCCAACGCAGCACAAACACCACCTGGGCACAGCCATCACCGGAACAGACTGAAACCAACACTGCTGAAGACCGGACCCCGGTGCAATCGGGAGCACTAGCCGGTGACCGAAGCGATCACGATCAACAGAACGATCGCCACAGCAATCACAGACGCCGCGATGGCAAGACGCGTGCCGTCAATCTCTCGAGTCTGCGGCTCCATACGGCGGCGAATCCGCTCAACCAGCTCACTTCGCCCAGCCGGAAAGACATGCTCCTCTGCTGGCAACAACGCTTCACCGTGGTCGTGGCGATAGGAATCAGCCACCTCCAGCATCACGGCCTGAACCTGACGCGCATTAAACGGGCGATCATCCGGCGCCTTGCGAAGCAGCTTCAAGATAATCTCGTCGACCGCAACCGGACACTCCGCGAAGTCCCGAACCGAAGGCGGCTTTTGCTTCAAATGCTGATCGAACAACTGGGCATAGTTTTCGCCCAGGAACACCTTCCGGCAGGTCAGCATTTCGAACATACAGCAACCGAGGGCGTACAAGTCAGCCTTTCCACTGACAGAACGATCGCCGGTAATCTGCTCCGGTGCCATGTACGCGTGCGTGCCAACCGTTACTTGACCAACGGTTAGATCACCCGCGGTTAAGTCGCGCGCGATCCCAAAGTCACCAAGCTTCACGACGCCGTCTGGCGTCAAAAACAGGTTGCTTGGCTTGAGGTCGCGGTGAACCACGCCGTGATTATGCAGACACTGCAGCGCACTACAGATTTGACGAGAAATCTCGACGACGGCAGTCCAATGAAGCGGACCACCAGACTCCAGCAAGTCGGCAATGGTGCCCCCGGACACCACTTCCATTGCATAGAACAGCGACTGGTCGCCGTCGTCACGGCCGCCACCAAGATAGGCGACCACGTTGGGGTGCCGCAGTCGCTCCATAATGGTCATCTCACGCTTGAATCGTGCGCGAATCAGCGTGTTCTGACTGACCTTAGGATGGAGCTTTTTAAGCGCGACCTGGCGCCCCGATTCTTTTTCCGTGGCCAGATAAATCGTGCCAACGGTTCCGACGCCTAAAACATCGCCCAGCTCGTAATCAGTGAGCCGGTCGGCAGGCATTAGGCACCCGCGATGTCGGTGATCTTGACGCGAGTGAACAATTGGCGGTGACCAATTCGGCTCTTGCTGTGCTTACGGCGACGGAACTTTTGCACGTAAAGCTTTTTGCCTTGCTTTGCACCAACGACAGAAGCGGTGACACTTGCACCGTCAACAGTCGGGGCGCCCAGCTTCAATCCCGCGTCACCACTGACAGCAAGGACTTTGTCAAAAGTCAAGCTTTCACCGGCGGGGGTTTCACGATAGTCCAGGTCAACTTCCATGCCTGGCTCGACGCGGTACTGGCGACCGCCGTCAACGATAATGGCGTACATTTATCTCGTTTTTTAACCGAGGGCGTAATTCTGTTCGATTTCGGGCCCCAGAGTGTATCGACCGACTGCAGGTGCGTACAGGGCTAATTCACCGGTATTTTTCGGCTGAAAACGCTCCGAAATCAAGCCCAAAACCGTTTCCCTGCGATCATCACCCCGCCGATGGCCTAGATCTTCAAAGCCACCCTATCCAACGGGCTGGCAACGCACACAATTGAGTTCGAGGGCTTGCCGCCCTCGCCAGCAGGGATCCTCGCTAAACTGCACTCGCGACCAACACCTTCACATCATTCGGGCAATTGATAATGACCAGCTTGACTGACCTGACCGCATGGAAAAAGCTGACCTCCCACCACGATTCGATCAAATCCAAGCACCTTCGTGAGCTCTTCGAATCGGACAATCAACGCGGACAAAAGTTCTCGCTCGAAGCCTGCGGGATCTTCCTCGATTACTCGAAGAACCGAATCACGAGCGAAACCGTCGAACTGCTGCTCGCACTCGCCCGAGAATCAAAGCTTCCTGAACGGATCGAAGCGATGATGACCGGAGAAAAAATCAATATCACCGAAGACCGAGCCGTCCTTCACACCGCCCTTCGCGCGCCGGCCGATGCCGAGGTACTCGTCGACGGCGAAAACGTGATTCCAGAGATCCACGCCGTTCTGGACAAAATGAGTGCCTTCTGTGATTCGATCACCTCTGGCAAATGGACGGGGCACACCGGAAAGCCCATTCGCAACGTCGTCAATGTTGGCATCGGCGGATCAGACCTGGGCCCCGTCATGGCCTATGAAGCCCTGCGCCACTACAGCAACCGCAACCTGACGTTCCGCTTTGTGTCGAATGTCGATGGCACCGACTTTGCCGAAGCCACACAAGACCTCAAGGCCGAAGAAACTCTCTTCATCATCGCGTCGAAAACCTTCACGACACAAGAAACCATGACCAACGCGCACACCGCGCGAACATGGCTGCTCGACCAACTCGGTGCCGACCAATCGGCCGTTGCCAAACATTTCGTCGCGCTGTCGACCAATGCTGACGAAGTCTCCCAATTCGGAATCGACACCGACAACATGTTCGGTTTTTGGGACTGGGTCGGTGGCCGTTATTCAATGGACAGTGCGATCGGACTGTCGACAATGCTCGCGATCGGCCCGGATGGCTTTCGTGAAATGCTGGCCGGATTCCGCGAAATGGACGAGCACTACCGCACCGCACCACTCGACAAAAACCTGCCAGTGCTGCTGGGACTGCTGACCGTTTGGTACACCGACTTTTTCGGATCGCAAACCACCGCCGTCTTGCCGTATGACCAGTACCTCAAACGCTTTCCTGCGTACCTGCAGCAACTGACGATGGAAAGCAATGGCAAGTCGATCACACTCAACGGCGACCACGTCGACTACGACACCAGTCCGATTTACTGGGGCGAACCCGGCACCAACGGCCAACACTCGTTCTATCAATTGATCCACCAAGGCACGCACCTGATCCCCTGTGACTTCATCGCTTTCGCAAAGTCACTCAATCCGCTTGGCGATCACCATGACAAACTGACCGCCAACGTCTTTGCACAAGGCGAAGCACTTGCGATGGGTAAAACCAAGCAACAGGTACTCGACGAAGGCACCCCAGAGGAACTCGCCCCGCACCGTGTTTTCGAAGGCAACCGCCCGTCCAACACATTGCTGATCGAAAAACTGACGCCAGCCGTGCTCGGCAAACTGGTCGCACTCTACGAACACAGCGTCTTTACCCAGGGCGTCGTGTGGAACGTCAACCCGTTTGATCAATGGGGTGTTGAACTGGGCAAAGTACTTGCCAAAAAGATCGTTCCCGAACTGCAAGCTTCAACCGATTTGGCGCACGACAGTAGCACCAACCAACTGATCGAGCGTTACCGATCGCTGAAATAGATCAGCCTGCAGGGGTTAAACTTGGCAACCAACCTTGGCCGGACGCGAACAGCACATACGCGATCGCCCCGGCCACTTGGATCAACATGATCGTCCCGCCAAGCTTCAAGAACGTTCCCCAACCGACGTGCACGCCAGCCTCTTTCTTGAGCGCATAGATCGCGATCACGCACGAAATCGATCCGATCGGCGTGCCATTGCCGCCGAGGTTGCAACTGATGATCAATGTCCACCAAAGCGTCTCGATCGAAACGCTCGGATCAGCCGCAATGTCTTTCACGATCGGGATCAATGTGGCAGCCACCGGAATGTTGTCCACAATGCTGCTGGCAATCGCCGAAAAAACACCCAATAGCGGCACCAACAAAACCATCTTGTTGTCCGAAAGCTGAACCACTTGCTGCGCCACCCACGCCAGGGCACCTGTTTGCTTCACGCAGCCAATGATGATGAACAAGCCCATGAAAAACAGAATCACAGTCCAATTGACTTTGTGAATCGCGTCCTCGACTCCCTTGCCGGCGAACACCAACGCGGCCGTTGCACCGACCATCGCGATAAAGTCCATCCCAACGTCAAGCTGCTGCGCGAAGACAAATCCCACGACAGTCAACAACAGGATCGTCGCGCTACGCACGAGCACCCGCTTGTCCTCCACCATCGCCCATGGGTCAAACGTCTCGATCTGGCTTTTCAGTTCTTGGCGCTGCTCGTCGGTCTGTTTCCAAGGCAAGTCGTTTTGGAAAAACAACCGCAGGATCACTACCGCCACGACCAAACTGACCACCGCATAGGGCAGGCTGACCTGCAAGAAATGCGCGTAGGGAATCCCAGCAGCGGTCCCGATCATGATGTTCGGCAATCCGCTCGCAAATGTCGCGATTGCACCGCTGTTCGCACAAATCGCGACACTCAGCAAGAACGGCATCGGCTTGTAATTCAACGACCGACAGATCACCAAAACCAGCGAAGACAAGATCAACATCGCTGGGACAATGGTCAAAACGGCGACAAACAAGAACGTCACCACGCACAGCGTCAAAAACAACTTCGTCGCCGAACCACCGGTAAACCGTACGATGTACATCGACAAGAAATGGAACAGCCCGCTTTTGCCAACCACATCGACCAGAATCCCGGTTCCGATGATGACCCCAAAGATATTGAGATCCTCTTTCAAGAACTCGTAGATCTTGGGGTATTCGAACAAGTGCAGCGCGAGGCCAAGAATCACCAGCACGGCGGCACCGCTCAACGCGGCAACCGTTTTGTGAAATCGCTCCACAGCGACCCCGACATAGGTCGCGCACATCACCGCCGCAAACAACAACATCACCCCTGGCGATGCCGGCTCGATCGCTTCGCCCTCCGCAGATGACGCAAGAAACAAGGTTGCGGCAAAGGGAAGCTCGGTCATCGCATCAGGACTCGATATTCGTGGGCAAAAGCAGCAGTCTCGGTTGTGTCGTCAGCCGAACATCCTAGGGCGGAATCACGATCACGTCGACTCAGGATTACTCCTCACCCTTGGGAACCTGCAATCCCATTTTGCGAGCCCGCGCCGCCCAACGCTTTCGAGCAACCTTCTGCATGTCGATGCTTTTGTCGTGCTCGTCAACGATCTCCAACCCAAGCAGGGTCTCGATCACGTCTTCCAGAGAGACGATTCCTTGCGTGCTACCGTATTGATCGGTGACCAATGCGATATGCTGGCGAGCTTCGATGAACTGATCGAACGCCGCCTTCGCACTGGTCCCACCTTCCATCGTAATCATGTCGCGACGCAATTCGGACAGCTTCACGTTGTCCTCATCCTTCGCTGCGGCAAGCAATAATTCCGACCGCATCACAAACCCGACGACGTGGTCAAGGCTGCCGTTGTAAATCGGAATTCGCGAGACAAACAGCTCTGTTTGCTGCTCCATCACCTCGCCAACTGTCAACGATTCCGGGAACGCGATCACGACCAATCGTGGTGTCATGATGTCGGCCACAGTGATTTCAGGAAATCGCATCAACGACAGAAACAGCCGCGACTCGCCTTCTTCCAACACGCCCTGCTCGGCGCCGATTTCCGCCATCGCGCCGAGCTCTTCTCGGGTCAACGTGTGGTGCCCCTTGCCTCCCGACAGCAACTTGGTCAGACGCTCGCTCAACCAAACCAGCGGATACAAAACCCAAATCAGCACCATCACCGTTTGGGCAACGATCGGGCCAAGGCTTCGCCAGTAAAGCGCACCCAAAGTCTTGGGGATGATCTCGCTAAAGATAAGGATCAGCAACGTCATCACGGCACTGACCACTCCCACCGAAACGTTTTCCATTGCCACGGCCGCTTGTGCACCGACCCCCGCCGCACCAATCGTGTGCGCGATCGTGTTCAGACTCAAGATCGCCGCCAATGGTCGATCGATATTGCTCTTGAGCGACTCTAGCCTCGCCGCGTCAGTAGGCTTTCGCTGGGCCAGCGTCGCAATAAACGAAGGGGTGATCGAAAGCAGGACCGCCTCGGCGATACTGCAATAAAACGAAAACCCGATCGCGACAAACAAGTAAACAAACAGCAATACCATCGGTCTCGGCCAGTATCAGCGGAATGAAATAGCTGATTCAAAGCTACCGAGATCCCCATAAAAAAACCACCCAGGTATGGCCTGGGCGGTCTCTAGTGTTCGATTCTCGCACCCGCGATCAACGTTTGCGACGCCGCGATACAACAAGCCCCGCTAGCCCAAGCATCAAAACGCACGATGAAGGCTCCGGAATTGCTGTAACCGACAAGCTTGCTGCGCTGGGGCTGACGCTAAATGGCAGAGTCCCGAACTCCGCGTCAAACACTGCATCAACCGTTAACGACGCATCTGCAGGACCGGTGGCATTGAAAAAGACGGTGACCAATCGCACCGTTTCCCCCAACCCAATATTCAAACCGCCACCCGCTACCATGTCCCCATCGGTCGCGCCCACTTGAACGTTGGTTTCGCCGGTAAACGGCGGGGAGAAAGTAACCTCCAGCTCTGGTGCGTCAAATGTCACACCTTGGAAATCAAATGTCGGATCGCTGAAATTAAGCGTCATGTTGTACGAACCGATTTCTTCGCTGGTCCCTGTCGCGGTCGCGAAGATACCTAGCGAATACTCGCCAGGACCTGAAAACAACGTCGATTCCCCGCTGAATACCAAATCTGCGTGGGCCACAGACGGTGCCGTCAAACAAGCGAAAAGACAGATCAAAGAGAGGTATTTTGACATCGATATGCCGAGATAAGTTGACTTCTTCCAGATAAGCAGCCCAACAACGGTTCCGGCCCCAGGCTAATCAGACTGCGATTCGCCTCAATTGAATTCACTGCTGGCACCAGGATTTTAAAACAGTTCCCCGATCGCTTGGTCGACTTGAGCGGCAAGAACCGGCGGTAATTCGTCGAAGTTTTGAAAATTGATCAATCCGACATCGTTCCCCAAGATGCTGCCATCGGCGGTAATGTCAAAGAACGGATCATAGGTGTTGCCGCGAACGTTCGCCGCCCCCCCGAACGTTGTGAAGTTCCGCAGGTTCGCCAAACCGACATCGTTCCCCAACACCCGACCGGAACCTTCGCCATCACCCGGCAACACGTTGATCGCTTGCGAGAATGAATCAGCCAACGTGTTCCCCGCGAGGTCTATCACTCCTGCGGCATTCAGATTCAATTGCAATCGATCGATCCCGGTGGTCGCTGCCCCCCGATCCGTCTCGGGCAGTCCGAACGCAGATGTCATTGAAATCGTTGTCAGGTCGCCTTCGTGTGTAACCACAAAATTGCCGGCGTAGTCTGCGATCGAAACTCCGAGCAGCTCTAGATCCGTCGGTGCTGCGACCGTCTCGCTATAACGAATGTAGATCGTATCGACGGTGTACCAGGGAATCGTTCGCTCGACACCGATCACCGAGAACCCAAGTCCATTGTCAGGACCGGAAGGACCGGTGTCATCGACGCTGTCAATAAACGTTGGCGTCCAAGGAAAAGCCCCGCCCACGCATGCGACGATCACATCGACCACCGTCGGCGCTGTTGTATCTGCAGGTGTGATTGTCGTTGTTGCCGACGCGGTGTTATTGGTCAAATCATCTTCGGTTTCACTGTCATCGACAGTCGCAACCGCCGATACCGTCGTGGTCCCCGCCGCGTCGTCAGCAACCGTTGCCGCAACGCGATAGATCACACGATCGCCAGGCTGCAGATCAAAGACATCCGCAATGTCGCCAGCCCCGTTTGTCACCGAGTTGCCTTGCCCATTGACCACAAACGCACGTCCGAAAGCGTTTCCAACGTCGCCAGCTAATGCGTAAGGCGCACCAAAGAGCACGTCGTCAAATCCGTCGCCATTGATGTCGCCGGCAAACGCACCGCTGAACGGCACATCGCTCAAGTCGGACGCCTCGATTTTGAACCCATTCGTCCCATCGAACGCCAACGGATCGACCGACGATGCCATCGTTTGGTCATTCCCAAAGACAACAAACCCACCAACCAAATCGGCATTCGCAAACACAGCGTCGCTCAACCCGTCACCGTTGAAATCGCCCGCCTTTCCCGAGTAGACCTGATAGTCAAACGGAAGGACGAACCCGTTCGATCCGTCCAGCGTTGTCAAATCCAAACCGTCCAGTACCGAATCCGTACCGAACACAACATAGGCATTGGAATTGAACCCGTCGCCATCGACGACAACCAGATCAGACAGTCCGTCACCATTGAAATCACCCAAGCCATTGCCATCGATCCCCAGCGTCGGATAGTCCGCGCCGTAGATCATAATGCCTGTCGATTCGGTAAGCGAATCCACACTGACAGATGCCCCCAGTTCGTCGCCGCCAAAGATGACGTAAGCCAAACCGGGCTGAAAGTCGGAATAGAAAGACGACGCGGTAACCAAGATGTCATCGATGCCATCGCCATTAAAGTCATTGATACCGGCAACGCTTTCACCAAGGTTCGCTCCGATCGCATCGGTCGTGATTTTAAAGCCGTTTGCCCCATCAAGACTGGAGGGGCCAATCACTGCCTCCGAAAACGATGGCGCACCATAGATCACAAAAGCTTTGCCTTCGGTTCCCGAAAACAAATCGCCGGGCGCACCGAGAATAACATCATCGTACCCGTCATCATTGACATCGCCGGCGCCGTCCAAATTCGCGCCCAACAAAGCCCCTTGTGCTTCGCCTTGAAATACGAACCCGTTGGTGCCGTCGAGTGTGGCGACATCAAAGTTCGCGCCGAACGTCGACGAACCAAAGACGACGTACGCCTCGCCAGCAGAGGACAGACCATTTGGTTCGGCTGTGGAGTGCCCCAACACGACATCCCCGATCCCGTCGTCGTTGAGATCGCCGACACCCGCGACGTTAATCAAATTGCCGGTGCCATCGAAGCCGCTGAACACGAAACCGTTCGAGCCATCGATGTCATCCAGATCAATCCCCAAATCAAATCCGTCTGACGATCCATAGATCACATAGATCGCGTTCGAAGCGCCCACGGCAAAGTCATCGATGCCGTCGCCGTTGACATCGCCGATTCCTGTGACCGGAGAACCTGATGGCGCCGCCGCGTCAGCACCACCAACGCTGAATCCCGTCGTCCCGTTGATGTCTTCGAGTTTGATCGTCGCCGGAATCGTTCGCTGGACTTCTCGTTCCCATTGCACATCGATCAATCCGGCATCAAAACTCACAGCCAGCTCGGTGTTCTCTGCCGACCCCGGCCCGGCGTTTTCGAAGGTGACTTCCGATGTAAACGCCTGCCCGGTTAGCACTGGCCCTGCGGCCTGACTGATCGCGACAGACACATCCACACTACCGGCCACTTCAATGGCTGCTTCGTTTGCCGCAAACTGACTTTGGCTAGTCAACATCTGGCCTTCGCTTTCGCCAGACGACATCGCACGAAAGGCTGGGCAGGCACTTCGCCCATCGTCGGTGACAATCACCTCACCGAACTTTGCTTGTTCGGCCGTCGGCAACTGCTGCAAAAAGTCTGCGTCGGCGGCCAGCATTGAACGCGATTCCAGCGTTTGGATGGCCTGACCTAACTGACGGCGTTTGCCAGCCGGACGATGACGTGCAACTGCAACACGTCGCGAAAAGATGCGAAGCGACATAGAGAAAACGTTTCAATGACTTCTGTGGGGGGCCAATCCGTTGCTTGGATTGCCGTACGGTGCGCGATTAGCTGCCTGGGACACCGAGCGCAGCCCGCGACGATAATTGCGGCGAATCATGAAGTCAAATACTCGCCACCGCCGCTTGCTAACGCCGCTCGCCAACACAGTGCACTCAGTGACGTGCAAGCCTGCCCATCAGAGGGAGCAACTCTTGATAGAGATCATCGACCGGGTGATGCCCACATGAATCACTTCTTAAAACGAACTGACGGTCCACCAAATGAAACCCGGGAATCTTTTCGTAGGTCGCTCGGTTGAGCATCGCGGCTGTCCCACGCAACACGATCTGGTTTCGCCGGCGGTCAAAATGAAAATGACTGGCCCACTCCGAAACCTCTTCGGCCGTCGGTGCTCGATTGCCAGCCCCATACAACAGCACTTGTACGAACACGACATCCTTTCCCAATTGAACGCCCGCGTATCGTTCGCTGTACGTTTCAATCGACTCTAACTCCCGTTGTACGCTGCCACCCGCATACGCTCCCACACGGGCACCGCCGGAAAACGCCTGGCACCCCTCACAGGAGGAGGCAACATACTCCACCAAGATCACTTTGCCTTTGAATTCTGCCCAACGGATCAAATCACCGTTTTGGTCGGCGAGTTGAAGCTCTGGAAACGGCTGTCCCTTTACAGGCGGCCAGTTGCCGACCACCACCGACGCTTCGCCGATGCCAGTGTGACGGCGTCATCCAACCAACCTTTGACGGCTTCTCCACTGACCCCCTGGCCGGATCCGAACGACACGGCCCGTTTGGTTATCACGATCGAAGCGGCGGCAACAATAATCGCAATCAAAAGGAGACAAGGTTTGAACGTTCGGCGCATAACAGACAACGCTCCAGCGATGGTTGGTTCACAAGAGGGGGCTGTTTAGAACGTAGCTCGTCTAAAGCGAGCACGTTCGTGTCGGCAGATACAAGAACGAAATCGTCGCGCTGGTATCCATGTCCGAGGACGCCGTCGGGATGAAAATCTGCTCCCCAACAGCAATGCGATTGGGATCGGGAAATTTGCGACGAAACGCTGCGTTGTTGGGATCGTTGTAAATCTTCCGCCAATCAACACCATGATCTCGCCCAATCAGTGACAACGAATCACCCTTTTGAATCGTGTACATCCCGGCGACCTCGCGAAATAGCCAACCGGACAATGACCGCCACTCGATCGCCCCACGCCGAGGCGGCCACGGGTCATAGACCTTAACTCGATCGCCATCGATTCCGGCAATCACAACGATGTGCTGGTCGCCGTTGACCCACAACGGGCCGTGCAGCCGCAACATGATTTCGATTTCACCAGATGCCGAAGATGAGGCTGGCATCTGCGGCTCCTCGCGAAGCCCCAATCGCTTTGCCATTTGCAAAATCGCCGGATTAGTAATCCCAGTGTCCGCATCACGAATTCGTCGGCAACGCTGATCGAGTTCCGGCGGGATCAAGTCCGTGAAGCTTTGACGACAGCGATTCATTTGCCAGTGGACAATCATGCGGGCACTCGCGTACCAACAGGACCAATCCAATTGCTGGGGAATCAGCTTCATCCCGGGGACTTCATACCTTGCCATCTCAAACTCCAAATGCCGCTTTATAAACTCAGGTCACTACTAACGCGAAATCGGCTGGCCTAGCCTGCACGCACTTCCAAGCGAGAAAACCTGTGATTCGTTTCGTGCTTTTTCAAACAATCCTAGGACGCGTATAATCCGGCGGCACACTCCTCCCCGCAGGCAATTCGACGAAGTCAACATGCAATCTCGCCCCAACACCTCTGGCCCCTTGGATGCCAGCGATTGCCGGACCGGTCAACGGAATTGTCTGCTCTACGCGGCTTCACTCATCGCGATCCTGCTATTCGGGGTCCCCGGTTGCAAAAAAGACCGACCACCGCAACCTCCAGAACCGCCGATCGATTCGCAACCAGAACTCCCGTCAGCTCAAGAAGAAGCTGCCGTAGCATCGCCGTCACCGTCGCTTAGTCGCGAACAGCAAATCGATCAAGCTCTCGCGGCGCAAGACAACGGACAATTCGACAAAGCGATCGAAAGCCTACAGCAACTGCTGCTTCAGGACCCGCACGATTACGTCGCGATGTTCCACATGGCAAACGCAGAAGCCGGCCGTGGGAACCTGAAACGCGGGATCGATCTGCTTTCCGAAATCCCACCAACCGATCCTGACTCCGGGTTGCCCGCTCTCGGTGTTGCCGCCGATTGGTCATTGCAGCTCGGCGATTTTTCAACCGCCGAGCAACGCTACCGCCAAATCTTGCAACTGCTGCCACAGTTTCAAATGGCGCGACGGCGACTTGCGTTCTTGCTCAACCGACAAGGCCGACGTTTTGAAGCCAACCAGTTGATTCGCGAACTGTGCCGCGCCGGCGATATCATGCAAGACGAACTGTTCAGCCTGATCGTCGAGACGGACGCAATGTATGACGCGCCTCAGACGCCAAATGATCCGTCGTCAACTTTGACCGTCGACGAAGGCGAGCGACTTTACTGGCCTATCGGTCCGCTCGGTGAAGCACGACACCAATTCACCGAACAAAACTACGAGTCGGCGTTGTCGCTGCTACGTCCCGTGATCGAATCCGGAAACGCCTCGCCCGCAACACTGGCTTTCTATGGGCTGGCACTCGTCGAGGGTCAACACGAAGACGAATTCCAAACGTGGTTGGCAAAGGTCACCGATCGCACGAAAGCGTTCCCCGAATACTGGGCCGCGATCGGTTTTCACCTCGTACGCGAAACCGAATACGCTCGTGCCGTAGGCGCGCTCGCTGAAGCGATCCGCTTGGACCCTACTGACAACCGGAGCGTCCGCCGACTCATCCAGTGTTTTCGATCCCTTGACGATGAGCCCGCCGAGCAGGCATTCCAAACTCGATATAAAGCGCTCAATCGCGTCATTACCCTCGGAAATGACATTGCCGCAAGCAGCGATGCAAACACCGAAAAGATGAATCAACTCGCCGATGAGTTGGTTTACTTGGGCAGGCCTCTCGAAGCCATTCTTTGGAAGTCGCTCGCCGTAGGTGCCTCTCCTGATCCGCAGGCACAACTGCAACAGCTAGGAATCTCGCTAAAACAAATTGCGAATTCTCCAGATGCGTTTTCCTCTACTTCGCAACGTTGGTGCGGTATCGATTTGTCCGAGTTTGACAAACCCGATCTCTCCGCTTCCGAATTTCAAATCGCCGACAAAGGCGTCACCGAATCGGGACAAGCTATGCCTTGGACGGATTCCAAAGCATCCTTTCGAAACATTGCTTCTGCAATCGGCCTCGACCAAACCTATCGAGTCGCAACAACAGAGAAACGAAAAGCATTCGCCATTTACCAGCAGCTCGGCGGAGGCGTCGCCGTCCTCGACTATGACCTCGACGGATGGTGCGATCTGTATTTCGCGCAAGGCGACGCGGCCCCACCCCAGTTTGTTGCCAAACAATCCGACACGCTCTATCGGCACACCATCGGTGACCATCACCGGCTCATCAACCAAACCGACTCGGCTCAATTAACGGAATCCCAATACACCATCGGCGTCACTTCCGGGGACTGGAACCAAGACGGTTTTCCTGATCTGGCAATCAGCAACATCGGCACGAATCAACTGTTGATCAATCGAGGCGACGGCACATTCACCATGCAAAACCTCGATGCCGAACCAGACCACCTCCGCTGTGCCGCTTCTTTGGCAATGGGTGACATCAGTGGCGATGGGCTACCCGACTTAGTTGTGCTCAACTACGTCCGCGATCCCAATCTCGCAAAACTCCCTGAATTGGATAGCGCAGGAAACGTCACCGCTTCGCTACCACCATTGGAATTCAAGCCGGCACATGACGTCTTGTATCAGAACGCACCGACTGGTCTGCCTTCGGCGGCACCACTCGGCGACACTCCCGAAGATGCCTGCACCGGCCTGGGAGCAATCATCGCTAACTTCGATCAAGACTCAACAAACGAACTATTCGTCGGCAACGATGCGTTGCAGAACCAACTGTGGAAAATCAACAGCAATGGCACCTATGACGACTTGGCGATTGCGACCGGTTGTGCCTATGGAGCACACAGCTTGGCGACGGCGGCGATGGGCATCGCGGTCGCCGATTTCGATCGCTCCGGAACCCTTGATTTCCATGTCACGAACTTCTCGAAAGAACCGGTCAGCCTCTACCTCGGTCGCGACGGAATGTTTCGCGACTTGAGCATTCGCTACGGACTTAGCCCAGACAGTGTTCCCATGGTCGGTTTCGGCACTCAACCGATCGACTTCAATAACGATGGCTGGCCAGATTTGGTTGTCGCAAATGGACATGTCGATGATTTGTCACATACCGGCGTCGCATTTGATCAACCACCACAATTGTTTGCGAACTACGGCGAAACGTTCGAGCTGATCGCCGCCGGTACGGATCCCTACTGGACGCGTCCCAGTCTCGGCCGCGCGGTCGCGATGCTGGACTTCGACCGCGATGGCAAACAAGACTTTGTCGTCACGGATCTCATCGACCAAGCAAGCGTGATGATCAACGAATCGGTGAGCGAAGGTAATTGGATTCAAATAAAACTCATCGGCACGACCAGTGAACGTGATTCGATCGGAGCTCACATCACTGTCATCAGCGGGGCACAGACCTGGCACCAATGGGTCACCTCGGGTGACGGCTACCTTTGTAAGAACGAATCCGCAAATCACTTCGGCGTTGGAGCGGCAACAACAATCGATCAAGTCGTCGTTGAATGGCCCTCCGGCCAACGCCAAACGTTTACCGATTTGCCCATCAACCGCTCGTCGATCTTAATCGAAGGTCAAGCCTTTGAGGCAATTGACAAAAACGACTAATCCACGGTTTCAATTCTCTGACGGCATCGCCATCAGGCGTTCGGCCATCTCTGCGGCACGCTTTGAAACCACCGGGTCAACGGAGCGATAGAGCACCGACAGCGATCGATACGCTGGGGCATAGCTACCATCCACGCGAATTGCCTCGCGGAACAACTTCTCCGCGTCGGCTACGCGCCCCAATCGTGCCAGTGCGAGCGCCAGGTTGTAGTGATCACTCGCAACGCGACGAACTTGTGTCAGTTCACCCAAGAATCGCACAGCCGCAGGTGCCTGTCCAGCTTCCATCAAACCTGTGCCCAGCAGTTCGACAGCAGCTTCACGCGACCGGACCGGACGTTTTTCTAATTCGATCGCCTTACTCGCAAATTGCAGTGACCGCTCTTGCAACTCTTGTATCGTCTGGGACGCAACGTTTGTCGACGCAAGACGGTCCGCGCGAAGATGCTCCAAGCGTGCAAGCAGCGAATAGACTTCGGCATCACCCTCACCACCGTCGATCAAGCTTTCAATCGCTTCCGGCTCATTCCATCGATCGAGTAAGTCGTCACTCTCAAGCTTGTGGTCAATAGCGGCGTAAATCCGTGCCAGGCGATCGCTTCGTGCCAACTCCGCTTGCTTCAATGTCGTCTGGGTTTGGATCCGCCGGAACGGAGCCTCATCGAACTCAATTCGCTGTGGTACACGATCTTCGTAAACCGCAATCAGGTGACTGGTAGTGCTCGTGTGAGGCACCTCGCTGCCCAATGTCGGCATGTGACAGCTAACGCAATTGTTTTGGTTTTCAGTTTGTCGGGTTGCGACTTCGACCGAACAACCATGGTCTTGGTGACACTGATTGCACTGGTCTCGCCGGTAGGCCACCGGATCGTCAATCGGTGAATCCCGATGTGAATCGTGACAAGTCACGCAAGTCAATGTCTCGGACTGGACATAACAAGGACTCTTCCACATTTGATCAAAGTGTCCGACGAACACTTTGTCGAAATCACCGGCAGGCTCGGTCTTGTAATACAGCTGTGTTTTGGCCAGATCCTCCCCCGGTCGGAAATCCCAAATCGTCTTTCCGGGAGCCTGAACCACGGTCTTCGCTTGCAGGTGACACTGGGCACAAACCGATTCCAGCTGCACGCGTCCAAGTGTTGTCGGGTTCACAATTTTGCTGTTTTTGACAGATCCCGCCGACATCAAACTGCCGTCCACCGCTTGGCCGCCCGCGGATTGGTAAATGGCAACGTGCTCCTGACCAGGCCCGTGGCAACGC
>PPHI01000024.1 GCA_002901265.1 Rhodopirellula baltica
GAATAGGTTTCTGCCAATGTCGTTGTGTGTCAGGCAAACGCAGCGAATGGAAATCAACAATCAGCCGAAGCCCAACACCATGATGTCCATTGACCAGCGTTTGGGATACTCGGAAGCCATTCAATTCGCTAGCGTGCATCGCCATGCAGATGCGTCGAACTTCGGGCAAGCTGGATCACCGTCACTTCCAGCACTCTTTACTGCATTCACCTCCGCGACCGCAGCAGCATTGCTATCGCGCGGACGGTCCAAACCGTTACGAGAATGGACGACGTCGTGACGACAAAGAAGAAGATCGATGTGATCGTTAATGGAATGGAGTCAAACCATCGTCCCGCATTTGGGAAGATGCTCATCGGCACCATCTCAATGACTGGTTCAAAGGCATAGGGCATCGCACCAAACGCAGCACCGCTGAGCGCCGAAAGTAAAAGCAGAACGCTCAGGCCGCTCGGTTTTATCAATTGGCGAATGACAAAAAACGAACCAATGCTACCAGCTAGAAAAAACGTCGTCTGCAAGAGGTGATCCGAGAAGGACTGCATTCCCCAAACAAAAAAGACCATGTTCGCTCCGACAAAAAATGCGGTACCTACCCAAGAAGCTGCAAACGCCGACAAGATGTAAATCAACGACGCCAGCACGATCCGTCGAATTTCGGAATCGTGTTCTTGCGAAATACAAATGGTCGATGATTCGTAGGGATTGTTCGGTGAGGTCATCGTGTGCCCAGGCAGTGTTCGCTATCTTCTTTGGGGGTTCTTCACGGATTTTCGTGGGTGCAACTCGGCCTTGCCAAGCTTATTGTGGGAAAGATCGGCGTGGATGTACTTTCAGAAGCTTTGTAGGGAAGGAATCGTGTCGCGACGAGTTCGATTGGTGTTGGTTTAATTACCGAACAGCTTGGGTGGGAATGTGATGGGGGACCAACAAATTAACGATCAGTTCTTGCCGGATGGGTTTGAACGTTTGATCGAGGGCGTGGAGGCGGAGATTCGTTTGGAGGTTGAGCAAAAATATGCTGGGCAACTGGAAGGTTGTCGTTTTGTGAAACGCTGGTTGTTGCTGCGGCAGATTCGTCACGAAGTCGCTGAGTTGGCCCGGCAACGCACGGAATCGGTTTCGCCACAGTCGCTTTTTTAGGGCTGGTAGAAAGATGAAGTTTTGGTGTAGTTCTCTTCCACACCCTTGATGCGGTCGAGATAGAATGTAGCTCCCGCCCGATCAGTGTTGGCTTGCATTACGCTGACGTGATCGCTCTTTTCCTCCTCTGATCTTTCGCTTCATGATGAAACGTCTTGGTTTTACTTTGCTGCTGGCGTCCTTGTTTGCCTTCGTTTGTCCATCGGACGGCCAAGCGGAAGTAATCTTCTCCTTCGACACCGATGGCTCAACAAGCATTGATGTTGGGGCTCCAAAAACGAATCAGATTTTCGATGTCTATATTTCACAGACCGTTGGCGATACCGACGAAGTGCTGGGGATTATCGCCGACTTTCAGTTGAGTGGCGGAAGCTACAGCAGCGGTCAAGTCAGTTCGGTGGGCACTGGAACCGCCGGTTTCTTTGGTGCCGGAAACTTACTGACCTCTCAAATCGTCAATGGCGGTGCGACCCTGTTTACGTTGAACCAGGAGTTCGACAATCCGCAATCGATTTCAAGTGTCACGCCAGAGCTGTTGTATCGAATCGAAGTTGACACGTCGGCACTGGCGTCTGGGACTTACGAATTGGCCTTCGATGACACGACGTCGGTGTTGTTTGACCCTGCCCTGAACCCCATCGCGGTAGGGTCGACGCCGTTGCAGTTCACGATCACTGCGATTCCAGAGCCAAGCTGCGGGCTGGCATTCTTGGCGATGGGATTTGTTTTGCGACGCCAGCGACGTTGCATCCACCGAGCATGCTGAAGTCCAAGTGATTCGTCGCTGCGGTTGGCAATGCAAGCCGATCTTGATCGCAAGAGAGTCTGCGTATTTTATCGGACCGTTGATCGCTTACGGCGTCCACAGCAAATGCCTGTGGCAAGGATCAGACATCCTGCCAGGCTTGAGGGTTCTGGGATCGCGGTGACGACAAAGCCTGGTGAGCCGATGTCAATTCCTGCGCCGCCCGCACCATCGAAGGTTGCTCGAAAAGCACCGTTGACTCCTTCGGCACTTTGTCCGAGATAGCTTCCTGACGAGTCGTAGGCAAAGGTAACGCCTTCGGTCGCGACGCCGAAGTCGACCGAGTAAACGAGTGCACCCGTGTTATCGAACAGGCGTAGCCCATCGCCGCCAGAGCCGAGGCCGGGGAATGTGTCGCGGTGAATAAGATTGACGGTCGGGTTGCCCCAGTCGGTCAGCCAGCTTGCTTCGGTGCCTTCCGGTTCTCCGGTCACGATCAAGGCCTGGCCTGCGGCAAGCGAGGTGACCGAGCCGAAGTTGGCTGTGCCCGCTTCTTCGCTTTCGTCGTCCCAACTCCATCCGGTCAAGTCGATCGTCGTGGTCCCGTTGTTATAGATTTCGAACCAATCGGCATTGCTGGTTCCGCCGCTGCCCGGATGCGCACTGTTTGCCATCACTTCGGTGATCACAATCGCAGCTTGCGAAGTCGTAGGCGAAATGAAAGAGACGGTTGCGGCGAGTAGGACGGCGATCAAATGCTTGGACGAAATAGTCATGCGTTTGCTCTTGAGAAGTGCGGATCCGGTGTGGAAGAAAAGTCCAGGGGATGCGGATTATAATCTCGTTAAAGATTGATGTGTGCTGTGTTTTGATCCGTTATGATATTAGCGGCAGGACATCTGGCGGAATCGACTTTCAGGTTGTTTGAGAAATCGCCCATGGTGTCGTTGCGATTTCCCTCCTCCTCGCTAGTCACACATCAATGATCTCACCCCGCCCGATCATGCGTCACCTGCGCGCACGCTCCCAGCAGTCTCTCCGCCGGACTAAGAAGCGACGTCGTTTTCAGCTGGAAGTGTTGGAATCACGGCGTGTGCTGGCATCCGTTCCGGTGATCAGCGAATTCCTCGCGTCGAATTCTGACGGTTTGCGAGATGAGGACGGGGAAAGTAGTGACTGGATCGAAATCTATAACCCTTCGTCCGCCCCCGTTGATCTTGAAGGCTGGGCATTAAGTGATGAGGAAGGCGACAGTAATAAATGGGTGTTTCCTGCGGTAACGATCGATCCCAATGATTTCTTATTGGTTTTCGCATCAAGTAAAAATCGAATGGACCCATTAGGCGAACTGCACACGAACTTTAATCTCTCGAGCGATGGCGAGTACTTGGCACTATTGATGCCGGATGGCACGCCAACGACATCGTTCGCGCCGGCTTATCCGGCGCAAACCACGAATGTCAGTTTCGGATTCGAATTTCTTATCGACACATTTGTCGGTGACAGAAGCCCGGCGAAATTGCATGTCCCGACCGACGATTCACTTGGCGAGACTTGGTATGCGGAAGGCTTTGACGACGCTTCGTTTGAGAACGTTGATCTTGGCATCGGCTATGGCGTCGGGACTCCCGGATTCGCACTTCGGTATGTGCGTGCCCAAGCGGGCGTTGGCTTCGATGGCACTGTCAGTAACTTGACCGAAGCGGAATTGGTGTTGTCCGTTCCGGAATACCAGGCATTGTCGACAACCGAAACCGTGCCTGTGATCAACTTGTTGGGGTCTGGGCCGGGAGGTCACTTTGGTGATGATTTGCCATTTCCCACGCAGTCGGTGGGAGACGATTACAACCATTTCGCGATCGAAGCGACAACGACGATTTCAATCCCTAGTGCGGGTGCGTGGTCGTTTGGCGTCAATAGCGATGACGGCTTCGGATTGGAACTGATGCGTGATGGCGAGGTTTATGCCTCGTCGTTTCCTTCACCACGCGCGGCGAACGATACGATCGCGACGTTTGATTTGCCAGCTGCCGGCGACTATCAGGCGCGTCTGGTCATGTTCGAAGCCACTGGCGGGGCGAGCGTTGAACTGTTCGCAGCCAGTGGGACCTTTCAAACTTTTTCAGACGAATTCCGGCTTGTCGGAGATATCGACTCCGGCGGCCTCGAAGCCGCGATTGCGTATATCGCGACGGAAAGCGATGTGATCGAAACCGACGTGCAAGCCGAGATTCAAGGAGTCAATTCGGGAGCCTATCTGAGAGTGCCTTTCCAAGTCAGCGACGTCGCTCAAGTGGAATCGCTTCTGCTTGAGATACAGTACGACGATGGCTTTGTGGTCTATCTAAATGGACTCGAAGTTGCTCGGCGTAACGCTCCAGAAAACATCGCTTTCGATTCCGCAGCGACAGTATCGCGTTCGTTGGAAGACGTTCGGACAAGTGAACGGATTCTGTTGGATGATAACGCAATTGCATCATTGCAGGACGGAGACAACGTGCTGGCGATTCATGGGTTAAATGATTCGCTCGACGACGACCGTTTTCTGATCGCGACGACGCTTCAGGGCATTCAGTTGTTGGGCGACAGTCCAAGTCACTTTGCCACACCGACCCCCTTGGCAGCGAACGTCGATGCGGTTGAAGGATTTGTCGAGCGTGTCACTGCGGACATGCCGGCGGGCTTTTACGATTCACCGCTATCCGTTTCGCTGGACTCAGCAACACAAGACGCGATCATCCGTTACACCATGGACGGTACGGAGCCCAGTTTGACCAATGGGTTTGATTACAGCATGCCGCTGGAGATCGACGCGACGACGAACTTACGTGTCGCGGCATTCAAGCCGGGCTATTACTCACTGCCGAGTCGTACCTGGACGTATCTGTTTCTCGACGACGTGTTACTGCAATCGAATGATGGGTCCGCACCCGACGGTTTTCCGCTGACGTGGAACACCAACGTGGTGGACTACGGGATGGATCCGGATGTGATCGCGTCCGAAACGGCCGGCGCGGTGAAAGACGCTCTGCTGTCACTTCCGACTTGGTCCGTGACCACGGATGTCGAAAATCTTTTCGGCACCACTGGCGTCTATGCCAACGCACAACAAGACGGACGCGATTGGGAACGCCCTGTATCGCTGGAAATCATTAACGCGGACGGATCGGATGGCACGCAGGTCAACGCGGGAATCCGCATTCGCGGCGGTTTCAGTCGTTCAGACAACAATCCAAAGCATGCGCTGAAATTCTTTTTCCGAAGTGCCTATGGCGATTCACAGCTTCAGTATCCGGTTCATGGGGATGCCGGAGTTTCCGAGTTCAAAAAGATCGACCTGCGGACACCACAGAACTACTCGTGGAGTTTCGATGGGAATGCGTCGAACAATTTTGTCGCCGAAGTCATGGCGCGAATCAACCAGCGAGACATGGGGCAGCCGTCCACACTCAGCCAATGGGTGCACCTGTATCTCAACGGGCAGTACTGGGGAATGTATCAAACTCAGGAGCGCGCCGATGCCAATTTTGCGGCCTCGTATTTCGGCGGCAATGCGTCTGACTATGACGTTCTGAAACCCGAACGAGGCGACTATCGAGCGATCGCCACCGATGGCAACTTTGACGCGTACACGGATCTGTGGAATCAGGCGACCGCACGCGCGGGCGATGGTGTCACGCCCGCGTTCGTAGACAATGCGGCATACCTGAGAGCTCAAGGCTTGAATCCAGATCGCACCGAGAACCTCGACTATCCGGTGCTGTTGGACGTCGATTCGCTGATCGTTTACATGATCGGGATTATCCGCGGCGGCAACCTGGACGCGCCGATCTCGAACTTCTTGGGAAACAACCGAACCAATAACTACTTTGCGATCCGTGATCGGACGTCACGTGTCGGATTCAAGTTCTTTCAACATGACGCGGAACATACGCTTCGCAATGTCAACGAGAACCGCAATGGGCCGTACAACCACCCCAACTTTGAATCAGACGTTGGCTACTTTAATCCGCAGTGGTTGCATCAGCAGTTGATGGCGAACGAAGAGTATCGTTTGCGATTTGCCGATAAAGTTCAAAAAGAATTCTTCAACGACGGCACGTTGACGACCGCCGCTCAAATTGCGAAATGGCAAGCGGAGGTTGCCAAAATTGAACAGGCCGTGATCGCCGAATCGGCCCGTTGGGGAGACGCCAAACGTACGATCCCATTGGGACAGGCTGACTTTCTGAACGCGGTGGCGCAAATGATCAACGATTATTTGCCGAGACGCACGCCAATCGTTATCGACCAACTACGGAACACGGTGTTGACGCTGAAAGATGATCAGGGCAACTACAGCGTGAATGTTCCTGCACCGCTGTTTCCGACGATTTCTGCACCTCAGTTCTTGATCAACGGGGCGTTCCAACATGGCGGAGTCATCGCCCCGCAAAGCGAGCTCGCCTTTAGCGCACCGCAAGGTCAGGTTTACTACACGACGGATGGGAGTGATCCACGCGAGTTCGGCGGTGGAATCAATCCCAACGCTTCGGTCTATGACCCGCAAACGACGAACACGACGCCCATCGCTGCTGGTGCGGTGTGGCGGTATCAAGATACCGGAGTCGACTTGGGATCCGCTTGGCGAAGCGAGGGATATGATGACAGTGCTTGGTCGACTGGGGATGCCGAATTGGGATATGGCGATGGCGACGAGAACACCGTTGTCTCCTACGGAAGCGACGCGGGCAACAAGTTTATCACGACGTATTTTCGAAAGCAGTTTGAGATTGATTTTTCAAACGGCATGGTCACGGCGGTCAGCCTGCGCTTGCGGCGTGATGACGGAGCGGCGGTGTACATCAACGGAACGGAAGTCGTACGCGACAACCTGCCTGGCGGAACGCTGACGGCCGGCACATTGGCCAGTTCCGTTGTCGGTGGCGCAAGCGAATCGGCCTTTTTTGAGTACTCGATTGATCCGTCACTTTTTCACGACGGCAGCAACACGATCGCGGTCGAGGTGCATCAGATCAGCGGCACGAGCAGCGACATCTCCTTTGACGCAGAGTTGCAGATCAGTCAACAAGACGCGCCGCCAATCGAAATCGATGACTCGGCCCGAATTCTGACGCGTGCGTTTGACGGTGTGAATTGGTCCCCGTTGGAACAAGCGGATTTTTCAGTTCCTCTCGTTCCCGCAGCGGCCGAGCATCTGCGTGTGACGGAGTTGCACTACCACCCAGCCGCACCGCCGGCGGGCCTGCCCGCGCCGCTGGATGACGACAACAGCTACGAATTCATTGAACTGCGAAATGTCAGCGACGAGACGATTTCGCTTGAAGGCGTGACGTTCACTGACGGAATCGACTTTACGTTCGATGGGAGCCGTCTTCCTTGGCTACGCAGTGGTGAGATCGCGTTGGTCGTGAAAAACATCCAGGCCTTCGAAGCTCGCTACGGGACAGGGTTGCCCATCGCGGGCGAGTACTTGAATACGTCGTTGAGCAACGGTGGTGAAACGATCACGATTCAAGACGCACTGGGGCAAACCATCCAGTCGTTTACCTATGACGATGGTGGCGATGGTTGGCATCCGACCACCGATGGTGACGGCCCCTCATTAACGATACTCAGCACCAACGGCGACTACGATCTAGGAACGAATTGGCGTCCCAGCTTCGCTTCCGACGGAACACCGGGAATGGAAGAGAACGATCCGCCATCGGACATCTTGGTCACTGGCGGATCAGTGGACGAGAACTTGTCAGGTGCCTTCGCCTTAAGCTTGACCGCGGTGGATGTCGACGATTTCGAAACGGCTGAATTTGAATTACTACCCGGCGCTGATGCCAACGCATTTGTCTTGACTGGCAACGAGTTGTACGTCGGGGGCAATGGTTTGGATTTCGAGGCTGGCGCATCGAGAACGGTTAACGTTCGTGTGACTGATTCAGCGGGTGCGGTGTTCGATAAAGCGATTGAGATTTTGATCAACGATTTGAACGAGGCACCGATGGCGGACGCGGGTGGACCTTACGCGGCTGTCGTTGGCCAGCCATTGGTACTTGCCGGCTTTGGTAGCGATGTCGACAACGGACAGTCATTGACGTACGAGTGGGATCTCGACTTTGACGGCACTTTCCAAGTCGACGCGGTCGGGCAATCACCGACCGTCACCTTTGATGGCGAGGGGACGGCCAACATCGCCTTGCGAGTTACCGATGACGGCGAGCCCGTTTTATCCGCAATCGCGACGTCAAGCGTTTCCGTTGCATCGCCTGGCGAAGTTGTCTTGGCCGGCGTCGCCTATGCGGGAGCGACGGCAGCGTTCGGTCCTGATGCGGTCGCGCCAGATATTCTGCCGCTCCGTCCGGGGCAAACGGCTGCCTATGAAAACATCACCAACTATGTCCGTGGTTTGAATCGCGTCGTGATCGACTTGGCGGGGGCTGCGAACGAGAACGTATCCGCTGAAGACTTCGAGTTTCGTATCGGCAATTCAGATGACGTCGACAACTGGACGGCCGCGCCGTCACCGATCGATATCCGAACCGAAGCCAGCGTGGGGACCGACGGGGCCACGCGTGTGACGGTGACATGGGCCGACCAAGCGATCAAAAATCAATGGCTGCAGGTGACCGTACGGGCAACTGAAACGACACGTCTATTGAACGATTCCGTGTTCTACTTTGGCAACCAAGTTGCCGATACCGATGGCGCCGCTGCTGGGCAGACGCTCCGGGTGACGGCAGTGGACACGTTGCGAATTCGGGCGAATCAGTCAGCGCTTCCAAATTCGGTGGGGATCACGAACGACTTTGACCTCGATCGGGACGGGCGTGTGACGGCGATCGATTCGATCCATGCGAGGCAGAACCAAGTACTCTTTGGCGGGCTAGTGATGATTTCGCCGCCCGCTTGATTTCGTTGTTTGGCAAGTCGATCTCGTGGGGACCGTAGCGTGGACGTGACATGGAAACGTGTTGGTGGTTGTCTGGCACGCTGCCGCACGGTTCAATAGTCAGTCCATCGACGGTGTTTTAGCCGTCGTTCCCGCCTGCCTGCACCATGCGCAATCAAGATGCGTTCGCTACTGAAGTACCTTGCCGAAAAGTGGAATAACTGGACCGGCGACCATGAGATGGAGCTTGCGATCCGCAAGCATCTGACCAAGAACGGCTATTTTGGTGGGACGGTCCAACTGGAAAATGTTCGATTGGTAGCCGTCCAGCGTCCCGGTTGGCTGCAAATTTATCGTTTCGATGCCACGGCGCGGCTTCAAGTGGAGCAAAGTGATGGCCCCGATCCCGATCCGGTTTATCATCAACTCTATGGGTTGGTCAAAGACGACATTCGTCACAAAATGACCATCGTCCGCGTTTTCCAGCACCCTGCCGAGCGACGCGAGCTGTACCGCCGCTGGGCGGAAGGCTTGATCGAGCTGCGTGGGGCGCACGGGCTGGGATAACGGCCTGTTGATTTTCGAGTGTCGTCTTTCGTTCTGCAAAAATAGCGTTCTGTACCGCTGCTTTTGCGCAACCAAACGGGACACAGGGACAGAACAAATTCGAAAATCAACAGGATGATTACCGTTGGTTTCAGGCGTCCTCCCCTACACCATTTCCTTTCTGATAAATAGACATCGTGATGCGAATTCACCAGCCATTGTTGGTCCTGCTGCTCGGAATCGGCGGGGTCGCTGTCGGACAAGACGCCGCGAAATCGTCGTCCACCGAGGCCGAGTTTTCACCTGAAAAGGAAGCCGAGCTGATTTCGTCGGCGCGGCAGATCACCTTCGAAGGACGCCGTGCGGGTGAAGGCTATTTCAGCAAGGACGGCAGTAAAATGGTGTTCCAAAGCGAGCGTGATCCGGCCAACCCGTTTTACCAAATCTATTTGATGGATCTGGAAACCGGTGACATCGAAAAAGTCTCGCCGGGGCAAGGCAGAACCACTTGTGCCTGGATCCATCCCGACGGTCAACGTGTGTTGTTTTCCAGCACGCACCATGACCCTACGTCGGTTGAACAACAACAGGACTTGATTCAGCGTCGCCTGACTGGCGATGTTCCCCGGTATGAATGGAATTACGATCCCGAGTACGAACTGTATGAACGAGAGCCGGACGGTTCGTATAAACGCTTGACCGATGCGCGTGGATACGATGCGGAAGCGAGCTACAGTCCGGACGGGACCAAAATCGTCTTCGCATCAAACCGATCGGCGTATCAAAAAGAACTATCCGAACGCGAAGCGGAGTTGCTGAAGAAAGATCAGCAATACTTCATCGATCTTTACATCATGAATGCCGACGGCTCGGACGTTCGGCAGCTCACCGATGTTCCAGGCTATGACGGTGGCCCTTTCTTTTCACCAGACGGAAAACGATTGTGCTGGCGACGGTTTACCGAAGACGGCCTAAAGGCTGAGATCTATACGATGGATGTCGATGGCAATGACGTCCGTCGATTGACTGAAATCGATGCGATGAGTTGGGCGCCGTTTTTTCATCCCAGCGGCGACTATTTGATTTTCACAACGAACCGTCACGGATTCGCTAATTTCGAACTGTATTGTGTTCGGGCTGATGGGAAAGGCGAACCGGTTCGCGTCACGTTCACCGACGGGTTTGACGGATTGCCAGTGTTCTTGCCTGATGGTGAGCACCTTGCTTGGACGAGCAATCGGACAGCTGAAAAACGCTCGCAAATTTTTATGGGCGAGTGGAATGATACCGAAATTCGGCAGCGACTCGGATTGGATACAAGCGATCGACCGCGTGATGCGTCAGACGCCGCGAAGTTGGCGGCGGAACAATCACGCCCCGAATTTACGCCGCAAGATGTTGCCCGACATGTCGACTATTTAACACGTCCGGAACTGCAAGGTCGCTTGACGGGAACAGAAGGCGAACGCCGTGCGACGGCTTATGTCGCGGCTTATTTGGAAAGTCTGGGATTTGTTCCCGCTGGCGAAAACGGAACCTTTTTTGACGAGTTTGAATTCCCGGCCGGATGCGAAATCGTCGAGGGAAGCACTCTGACGATCGGTGACCGGCAAGCAAAACTCGATCGCGATTGGCGACCGCTGGCGTTTTCAGCCGACATGGATTTGGATCCGACAGAAGTCGTGTTTGCCGGCTATGGAATGCGGGTCCCCGGATCGGAGGACGTGCAGGAATACGACAGCTATGTGCATTTGAATGTCGCAGGACGCTGGGTGATGGTGTTTCGTGACATGCCCCAAGACATTTCTCCTGAGCGTCGCCAGCAGATGGCTCGCTACAGTTCGCCACGACGCAAGGCATCCTTTGCACGTGACTTGGGGGCCAAAGGGATCATCTTCGTCGCCGGGCCGACGAGCAAGGTGAAGAACCAGTTGATCCATTTCGATTCGGCAGCGTCTGCGTCCGGGGTCAGTATTCCCGCCATTTCGATTACGAATGAGATGGCAGCCGCGTTGTTTTCCGAAGCCGATGGAAACCTAGCCGAACAACAGAAATCGCTTGATGGCGGTGAGATGGCCTTGGGGTACCTGCTCGAAGGTTCGAAGGTGGGCACCTCGGTCCAAATCAATCGCAAAACGGGTGTGGGCCGAAACGTCGTTGCACGTTTGGCGGCTGATGATTCGGCCAGCGAACCAACCTATCCTTTTGTCGCCATCGGGGCCCACGTGGATCACCTCGGACTTGGGGCGGGAAGCAACTCACTTGCCCGAGAAGACGAGCTCGACCAGGTTCATCAAGGTGCCGACGACAACGCTTCGGGCGTCGCGGCGATGTTGGAGATCGCACAATACTTGTCGTCCGAAAAGCATGCCGGACGATTGAAGATGAAACGCGATTTGTTATTGGCCGCGTGGAGTGGTGAAGAGCTTGGGTTGTACGGATCGCAATCGTTTGTCGATTCGTTCGACAAACTGTTCGAGGACGCCCCCTTGGCGGACGTTGATCCGGAACAGCAGCAGATCGCACAGGCACACGGAATGACGAATGATGCGCGGCCTTTGACGGGTGCGGTCGCCGTGTATCTGAATTTGGATATGGTTGGCCGTTTGCGTGAAAAGTTGATTGTGCAAGGAATCGGCTCGTCACCGACGTTCGAATCCTTGGTCAACCGCCGCAACGTTCCCGTCGGGCTGCCCCTGTCGCTTGACAAGACAAGCACCCGATTACCAACGGATGCGTCGGCATTCGTTTCACGAGATGTGCCAATTTTGTCGGCCTTCACGGGAGCTCACGAGGACTACCACACGCCGCGTGATACCAAGGAAAAACTCAATTACGACGGCGCCGCCGATACGGCAAAGCTGTTCGCTCTATTGTCTCGCGGCTTTTTGACGGATGACTCGGTGCCCGAGTTTAAACTGGACGAAGGCCCACGTGACGAAGAAGAGGTGCCCCGCGCCAGACTGACCGCATCACTGGGCACGGTGCCCGACTACGGATCGGGGAAAATCAAAGGGCAAAAGCTGAGCGGTGTACGGCCCGGTACTCCCGCCGACGAAGCGGGTTTGCAGGGCGGAGACGTCGTCGTTGAACTAGCCGGACGTACGATCGAAGACATCTACGATTACACGTATGCGATCGAAGCACTCAAGATCGGCGAGGAAACGACGATCAAGGTGAAACGTGGTGATGAGACGTTATCGATTAAGATCACGCCAGCCGCTCGTGAGTAAATCGAAGTGGAAAGCGGGATCATGGCGGACGGTTAGAGCCGAGCGACTGGATAGGACCCGAGGACTTCGAGTCGGCGTGTCATGGTCCCTAAATTGGCGATCGCTTGTTGTGCGTCTTGGTTAGCCCGATGGCCAGCGAATTCGACGAAGAACAAGTATTCGTTTCGGGAGTCGGGTGACGGGAACGATTCGATCCAGGTTAAGTTCAACCGTGCTTCGCTGAAGACGGTCATCGCTTCGGCCAGCGCGCCCGGTTGGTGTTCGACTTGGAAAAGCAGCGATGTTTTGTCATCGCCGGTCGGTTCCGTTTCGTCGCGACCAAGTACGGCAAATCGAGTCACGTTGTCTTGGCGGTCTTCGATGTTGGCGTTGATCACGGTCAGCCCATAGGCTTGTCCGGCGGCCAAACTGGCGACGGCGCCGATGTGTGGTGACGTCGACGCGGACTCTGCAGCAGCAGTCGTGCTGCTTACTTCGATCAGCCGAGCGGCCGGGAAATTCGAAGCCAACCAATCGCGACATTGCGACAACGCTTGCGGTTTGCTGTGGATTTCGGTGATGTCGTCACGACTGCCGCTTGCCAAGAGGTTGTGGTGAATCGGAAGCAAGACTTCCCCACAGATCTGCATGTGCCGTCGCACGAACATGCCGAGCGTGTCGACGATTCGGCCGTCGGTACTGTTTTCGATAGGGACCAGACCACTGACTGCGTCGCCACGATGGACCGCATCGAAAACGGCGGGGATACTCGCGACCGGCGCGAAGGTGGCTGCTTCGCCAAAGTGTTTGATCGCAGCGAGATGGCTGTAACTGTATTTGGGGCCAAGAAAGGCGACGGCGGCATTGCGGACTTGGCCGCGGCTGTGACTGGCAATCTGTCGCAGTGTCGTTTCCAGCGATGACAAGGTCACGTCATCGATCGAATCCCCCGCCTCGCTGATCAAGTCTCGGATCGTTTGGGCGAGAATGATGTTTTCTTGGCCGACGGTAGGGAGTTGCCCACGTTCGGCGAGTGCTTTGACGAGCTCGTCACGCTGCCGAATGATTGACAACAGCCGTAGGTCGAGTTGCCGCAGGTCGTTCGAATCGGAAGATGACATGGCGTTTGGAGGCGGAATTTCAACGTGGTAAAAAACGATGGCCGGAGTTGCCAGGGAATCTTACCTTCCACCATGCGGCCTGACGAGCGCTCCTATGAAACCCGTTGGTCAGCACTTGGCAGCGTTTTCGTCCGATTGGTCAGGGTCTTCGTCCGATCGGTCAGGCGACGGAGTCGAACCGACGCTGCCAGCCTTTGTTTTCGCCCTGCTCGACCTTCGTCCAACTGTAAACTCGAAGGGGGGGCAGGTTTCTAGAGACGGTTTGCTTTCGCGGATTTCCAAACAAGGGGTGGGCGTGTTTGGTGACATCATCGCGCAATTGGTAGGCCAAAAAGACACCGGTGTTGTCAAGGATATCGTAGACCTGCCGCGTAATTTGTTTCGCAACCTTTGGATCGATTGCGCTGAACGGGATGCCTGAGACAACGACATCGCATTTGCGAATTCCGTGCTGGCGAGCGATCGATTTCAATTGCAACGCATCCCCAATTTGATACGCGAATCTCGAATCTGTAATCTCGCTTAATGCTTCCCCGAAGACTTCGGTTTTTTCGATCGAGAGCAGTCGAGAACAATGCGGCATCTGATCAAGCAATGCGGACGACGTTCCACCAGCACCTGGTCCGAGCTCGATCACTGTTCTTGCTTCACGGATGCACTGGCGATTCGCGATGCAATTCATCAACTGTGCCGAGCTTGGCAAGACCGTCGCAACTTGCCGAGGATTCTGCATCCAAGCCCTGAAGACGCACCAAGTGCGTTGTACGAATGACGGTTGAGTCTTGGTGATGGGGCGTCCGCCCAGTTGGCTGGCTGACTGGCTGCTGGGCGGGGTGATCGCTTCGACGCTCGATGTCATGATTCGTCAGGCTAATCTCGATGTGTCTCTCTTGGCTGTCGCAAACCACACGTTGGTTGCGATTCCTGTGACCCTTAGCAACCGGTGTGCCCATCCTACTTTCGTGTGTCAAATGCGATGAAAAACCTGCCAGATCGTCCGGCATGAAGATTGCTCTCTTTCATCGAGCAACCGTTCGTCGAATGTTTGGATGAGATGCCATAGTCCGAATGAGGGTTCGAGTCAGTCCAATGTCCTGGCGGAAAGCTGGACGAAAAACGTTCTTGTTGGTTGGGCTTGAACAATCCATCTGACGGCCGTGAATGATTGCTGTCCGCTGGATTGGACTTTGTTCGACGCGGTGCCCCCTGATGCCCCTACGAGATGCCTGAGGCGGAGAGATGAAAGACGTCGAAAACCTTGCCTGTGATGATCCGAATTTAGTTCGAAGTGCTTGTGATGGTGATTCCGAAGCCTTCACAAGGTTGATTCAGTGCAACCGAGACAAATTGTTCGCGTCCCTTTGCCGCTTTCTGAATTCGCCTAACGATGCCGAAGAAGCTTTACAGGAAGCATTCGTACGGGCGTTTACGCGTATCGAATCGTTTAAACGGAAAAGCAAATTCTCGACGTGGTTGTACCGAATCGCATTCAACACCGCGATCACGAACCGTCAAAGTCGGCGGCGATCGGTTTCGATTTATGGCGACGAGCAGCAGTATGCGTTTGATCTTGAGGATCCGCACTTCGACGATGCCGAGGAATCGATGATTCGCGAAGAGCAGAAGCAGCTCGTCCATACCGCGCTCGAGCGACTGAGTGACGACCACCGCGCGATTCTGATTTTGCGCGAGATGGATGATCTCGCTTACGAAGACATTGCCGACGTACTCGACATACCGATCAACACCGTGCGCAGCCGACTGTCGCGGGCTCGCGAACGGATGAAAGAAGTCGTCGTTGAGTTGCAACAGATGGTTGCCAGCTCGTCGGCCGAACTCGCGTGATCGACGCCCACGTCGGCTAGTGTTTATCAGTCATAAGTCACGTGAACACGCTGGCAAGACGGATCCTCATCGGTGGCAACGCCGACTGAATCGACCGGGTGTGTCAGGAGGTAATTCCATACCGGTTCGTACTTGAACGTTCCGTCGTTGCTCTTTGGAGAACTGCCGCCAGGTGTGACGGAAGAGTGTGCTCGATTGGCATCGCCTCCGACATCCAACGATGAAATCAGTCGTCGCGTGTTGTCGTACGGTCGATCACGGTGGTCCACGTTGATGATCGGGCCGAACTGATTCAGACCAAGCATTTCCCATGATCGGCAGTAGTGGTCGCCGGTCCAACCTCCATCGAGCACGTGCGAGAATCCGAAGTAGCGACGTGGCGCGGTGGCCGACCGGAGTTGTTGCCAGTCTTGATCTTGATCGCGAGGCCCACAAAGCATGACGACGCGACCGACTTGCTGGTGTTTCGCAAATCTTGCTGCTGTGGTGCTGCCGTGTGACGCTCCGGCGAGAATCACTTTATCCCAACGCAGTCGTGAGCCGTTGTCGGCGAGGAATTGATCCCAGTTTCCCTGCGGATTTTCCTTCGCAAGCCAAATCACAAATTGTCTGGCACGCTCGGCCATCCCGTCGGGCACTTCTAAGTCAAGCTCGTCGCTGAAATCCAACCCACTTGCCGCTTCCAATCGGACACGTCCTCGGGCAAACGCATCGGACGGTTTGGGGCGACACAACTTGCCGAACCAACCGCGTGCGTAGCTCACACCGATCGCATGGATGCCCAACGTATTGGCTGTTTGGAACAGTCCTTCGTTGTGCCCCATCAGCCAGATCATCAGCTTGCCTCGAGACGCGGCACGAGTGTCAACCGATGCATGCTGCATATCTGCCGGGCGTTCGTCGGTTCCGAAGGTGAATCCGATTTCAGGATATTCTTTCGCACGTGGATCAATCTGACTCGCACGCGCTTTCAATTGGTAACGCTGCGGGGTCGGATCAGCAAAAGGCTCGATTGAATCCGTCGCGATTCCACGCAAAATGTCTCCGCCTCGATTTGCCGCCGCGTGTGCAGTCTGTTGCAAGAATGACGCGTACTCTGGCGTGATTCCCTTTGGCACGAATGCATTGCCGATCACGCTACGATCAAAAAGGCATTCAAACCAAACGCAGGCACCCAGATATTCGCCAGCGACATTGGCATGATGTCCGTCCATGCGGATGCTTTGCTTGCCGTTCCGATTCTGCCAGCGGTATCCGACATGCAACGAGTGTGTTTGGTCTGGCAGTGCGGGTGCGACGAAGGTGTCGAGTGATTGCTCGTCTGGGCGATATCCGAATTGCTGGTCGTTATCCGCGGCCCAAAATGCGTCGCCGACGGGAAAGCGTTTGGCGTTCAGTTTTTGGACGATTGCGGCATAGGCGTCACGCAGTCCCAGATACATTTCATGCTGAGTTTTCGGTTCGTTCGGGCCGGTGTTGAAAGATGTGAACCGCGGGTCGTCTTTGCGATAGGCCCATGTTTGATGGACAACCAGTTGAGCTTGCGGAGCAAAGCGGTGAATGATGTCGGCGAGTTGGTCCGCATAAGGACGGTAGGTTTGCAGATCGTGGCTCTTGATACTTAGCTGTTGAATGGTGACCACGTCCCAAGGTTCACTTTGCAAGGCTTCTTGCAAACTCTCGCCATTGGAATAGCGAGAGGACTTGTCGGTCGGATCTTTTTCAAAGGCCAATGCTTTTGTCGCATGCAATTGCAATGGCGAGCCACCAATGTCCAGTTTCTTTATCGTCAGCGGGCAGTTCGCCGCAGCTGCGATGTCATCCAAGTATTCCGTCGCGTTGCGGGTGAAGCTATTGCCGATTGCCAGAACACGAACGTGGGGAACTGTCTTTTCATTTGACGGTCCTTCGTCAGCTGAAAGTGGAACGGGAGATTGAATGAGGGCGGAAAAGAAGATAAGGGTTGCGAGTACGACAACCCGTGGGGTGTTTAAATCAAGCATCAGTCGCAGGGGATGGCAGGTGGGAGCAGTCGCGGACGCGAATCGCGGCACAGTGTGGAGCAACATTCTAGACGAACCACGGCCACGCATCGCACGAGGGAACGCTCGGCTGGTTAGAATCGATGCATTGGCAGTTCAAATCGCCAGTTCCCGCCACAAACGCCTACCTCTTTTGAAGCTCAATGATTCGACACGTAAAATCGATCTGTCTGGTTTGCTGTTTCCTAGCTACCACGCCAATTTGTTCAAATGCCGATACGCCCGAAGAGGCGTTCCCGACCAGCGTCGTCTTTCGTTCCGGCGAGCAGGGGTACAAAGTTTTTCGCATCCCTTCGATTATCAAAGCCGCGAACGGCGATGTGCTCGCATTTTGTGAAGCCCGACAGGGAGGCGATGCGAGCGAGATCGATCTTGTGCTCAAGCGGTCCGTCGACAACGGTGCGACGTGGAGTGAGCTGACCGTAATCCAAGAAAGCGAATCGTTTCGCGAGCTCTTTGGCGACGACGTTCCGGCGATCACGATTGGAAATCCCTCACCAGTTGTTGATCAGTTGGACGAAGACCACCCTGGCCGGATTTGGCTGCCCTTCACGCTTGAAAATGATCGCGTTTTTGTCGCCTACAGCGACGACCATGGGAAACATTGGTCGCCGCGACGGGATATCACTTCCGACATCAAGCTGGAGCATTGGGGATGGTATGCGACCGGACCCGTGCATTCGATTCAACTGCTGCACGGATCACATCGCGGCCGACTGGTGATTCCAGCGGATCATCGCTTGGGCGCCGCCGGAAAAGACCAAGGTGCACTCGGGGCTCACTTGATCTATAGCGACGATCATGGCCAGTCCTGGCAGATTGGGGCCATCGACGAAGATTACGAAGACGGGATGGATTCGAACGAGACGACCGTCATTGAACTGGCCGACGGATCGCTTTATGTCAATACTCGAGACCAGAACGGGCGAGCTCCTGGGACAAGAGGAGAAGCTTGGAGTCGAGATGGCGGCGAAACGTTCGATAGCCAAAGCGAACGCTATCGGTACTTTCGCCCCGTAGAAGGCGTTATCGATCCGCCAGTCGTTCAGTGCAGCTTGCTTCGTGCAGACAAGGACTTAATCCTGTTCTCCGGGCCAGATAGCGATGGCGTTTCTGGAAAAGGACGCAGTGACCTTCGGCTGCGCTACTCGACCGACGAAGCACAAAGCTGGCATGACGGTCCGACCATCTTCACCGGACCCGCGGCATACAGTGACATGGTGTCGCTTGGCGATGGCAGCTTGGGGGTGTTGTATGAGGCCGGGTTGAAAAGCCCCTATGAGTCGATTCGGTTCTCAACCGTACCCGTTAGCCAGATCGTGGAGTAAGCCGCCGGGCGGCATCCCAAAACTTACGATCGCGATTGCGGATAGAGGTGACGTTACTGCGTTTGGTTTCGCGCATCGTGCAGGCGAATTTTTGTCCCCAGGATCAACTCCGGTTGCCCCGTCGCCTTCAACGTCTCACTTGACGATGGATTCATCGCGTGGACGTTTGCCGAAAGTGGTTCATGTTCGCGCTCCCACTGCAATCGCGCCTTCTCGTGGGCTTTCCAGTCAACAAATTCGAGTGGGCGGTCCTGTTTCAAAACATCGTTCATCGCATCGATCGCTCGCTTGCGAAACGAGTTCGATTCGGAATAGACGACCGATTGTTCGACGGATTCATAAATCGATTGCAGCTGACTGGTTTGATACGGCTGTTTCACATCGACCGGGCGTGGTTGCGCGTAGTGCTCGTGAACCGTATGCGGACTATAGGGGCGGTGGTAGTAATCGATCCGCAATGTTTCGTAGGGGACACGGCGATAGAGCGTCCCGATCGGTTCGGAGATCGGCCACCTCTCACCAGTCACGGCACGGCAGGTCGACGCTTGCGATTGATCGCAACACGGCGGGGAGGCAGCGCTTGCGAGACCTGCAAAGACGGCGGCACAGCACAACAACCCCAGCGTGAAAGCGTTGGGTCGAAACCGCTTGGCGGGGCGAATCTGAATTGCGGCGGAATTCATGTGTGGGCAAATCGAGCGGGGCAACTGGTAAGAGCAATGAACTGATCGGTCGAACGAGTTTGCTTTGCCGACTGTTTCTGTTTATCCCGCGGTGCTTGAGATCTAGCATTTTGTCCAGTCTGCCCGGTCTCTCTGAATTGCAATCCAAAGCAAATGCTTGCATTGCGGCGTTGCTGGTTCAGTGAAGGATCCGATCGAAATTTTGGAGAAACAGACGCTGGATTTTGTGGTGGGGAAGCGGTATTTGGATGCGGGATTGCCTGAAAAACGCTGTTTCACGGTCTTGACTGATTTGCCCTATCGCCCTGGCGAAACGATTGCGTATTTCACGCATTAGCCATTCCGTGAAAATAAACCAGCATTTTTGTCCACCTGATTCCCAATGCATTGCCATTCCATTTCGCTGCACGTCGCGCGACTTGCGATTCGAGGAATCGCAATGTCGATCGCGCTGTGCTGTGTCATTTTGGCAAACGTTTGGGTCATGCCGGCGAACGTTTGGGCACAGGTGCTTGCCGACCGCCCGGTGGCTGATAAGACAGGGCCGCTCGAAAACCCTTCGCAGATCTCGATCGAAAAAGAAGACTCTCTGATCGAGGAGATCTATGAACCCGAGATGTTGCTGCGAGTGGAACCTTCTCAATCGAAGATCATTCGCACCAAAGTACCGGTTCGCCGAACGGCGATCACGAACCCAGCGATTTTAGACATTCATCTTTTTGACGATGACGAGATCGAGATTATCGGCAAAGAGGTAGGCGAGACCACGATCACGTTTTGGTTTGACGTGCCAGGAAAAGGCACTCAAGTGCTGCGCTACTACGTCGAAGTTGACAACGCCCAACAAGAACAGCGTCGTCGCGAGGCACGCTACAAATCGCTGCAATCTCGAATCAACGAGTTGTTCCCAAACAGCCAGATCTATTTGTTCCCAATCGATGACAAGGTCATTGTGCGGGGGCAGGCCCGCGATGCAAAAGAGGCGGCGGAGATCATGCGATTGCTTGGCGACAACCCCTACGGACGGAACGGAAACAATGGGTACTACGATCGAGACACCGTCAACCGAGACAACGACGGATTGAATGATCACTTTGACGATTGGGATTCGAACAACTTCATCAACCTGTTGCGTGTCCCGGGCCAACAGCAGGTGATGTTAAAAGTTCGTGTCGCAGAGTTAGTGCGCAATTCGAGTCGTGGTGCGGGTGCCGATTTCACCACCTTGATTCGATCCCTGGATTTGCGCAGCTCGGTGGGTGGGGCTGGCAATTTGTCAGTCATTTTGGATGACGGTGATGTGGAGTTTTTCCTCAAGGCGATTTCGACCCACGGCTATGGAAAGATTCTCGCTGAGCCGACCTTGGTGACGATCAGCGGCAAGCCCGCGCGTTTTTTGGCGGGGGGCGAATTTGCCGTGCCGACCACGGTTGGCGTCAACGGAGTTGGTGCCGCCACGACGACGTTTCGCGGCTTCGGCACCGAATTGAGCTTTACGCCGACGGTCACCGACAAGGACCTTGTCCGACTGGAAGTTTCACCTTCGTTTAGCACGCTGAATTCTGATGCGACCGTTGGCGGTATCCCAGGGTTGAATTTGCGAAGCGTTCAGACCACTGTCGATCTTCGCGAAGGCCAGTGGCTTGCCATCGCCGGCTTGATTCAAGAAGAACAAGGCGGCCAACGCACGCGTGTACCAGTGATCGGTGACTTGCCGGTCGTCGGACAGTTGTTTTCTAACCGACAAACGTCGCGATTCGAAACCGAGTTGGTCGTGCTGGTGAGTCCTGAATTGGTCCATCCGCTTGAGACGGAAGAGGTGCCGTTGTTTTTGCCTGGCGTGCATGTGACCGATCCGACGGACACGGACTTCTTCGCCAGACAGCTGATCGAAGGCTATCAAGGCTTTGAGCATCGAAGCACGGTTTGGCCAGAAGTCGTCCAGCAGCGCGTCGGACAGGACCCGCGCACGATAAAAGATCGCGTCCACACAACGCTCAAACGAACGCTTTCGCTACAGCAAACTTACCTTTCCGGTGAAAGCGGGGTTTCCAAATGAGCGCATCAGACTTATTCAGGAAAACGTCGGTTGCTGTGAATGCGATGGTCGTGGTCGTCGCCATTGCCGTCTTTGTACTGGGGTGTCGTGTGCCGACGCCGATGGGAGAAGTGATCGAGCCTGAAGTGCTTGGGACGGCGGTCGATTCGATTAACCGGACTCAGGAAGAAAACGCTGAATTGGCGAAGTACATCGTCTATTCGCATGAATTCGAAATCAATCTTCAAGAAGATCCATCACGCCGGGCTGCGGGCGAGAAATCGAACAGCATCTTTGACTACGTTGGCGAACCTCGTGCACACGGATTGCGTTTGACGCCGGCCGGTGAAGATCATGTGCGTCAGATTGCTCAGTGGGTTCAACAGACCGAACCACACGAAATCACGCCTCAGGTGGTCGTCGAGCGAAGCAACACCAGCAAGCTTTGGACGACCGAACATCACTATCCGGTTCACTACAACGAGCAACTTGACGAATTGAGGCGTCAAGTCGTCGCGAAAGTGCTCGAAAGCTATGGCGTATTGCATGCCGACGAGATCGTTGTCGTCGCACCCGCATATCCGACCGGAATCGAAGCGACTGAAGCGGCAGCTGCGTTCGAAAATTCGATTTACAGCTATCGCAACAATACACAGCGAAGTCGTCAAGGTAATTAAGCGATGCCCAAACGATTGACGAAGGCTCTGTTGGTTTTGCTCGTCAGCCTTGCTTGTCCGTGCGGTCAAGGATGTAGTTCATTGACGCAAGGACAAATGGACTTGTTGGCGATCACGTCAAATGACGGCGGGGATCCCGATCGCGTCGACATCCGATTTGGGATTGCCCGAATGGTTGAGCGTAACGGAGACGCCAGCGGGGCAAAGCAACAATACGCATCCATCCTGGAACAGTTTCCCAATCATCGCGACACTCAGCATCGTTTGGGCGTCGTGTGCATCAAGCTTGGGCAATTACCCGAAGCGATTGGGTATCTCGAAGCGGCAGCGGAGGCCCCGAAGCCCTCGGCCGAATTATTGGGGGATTTGGGGTACGCGTACTACCTGGATCGGGACCTGGGTTTGGCGGAAGAGAAACTGCGAGAAGCAATTTTGATTTCGCCAAATGACGAACGGATCGTCAACAATTTGGCGATCGTTCTGGGCGAACAAGGACATGCCGAAGAATGCCTTTCGCTCTTCCGGCGTGTAGGCAGCGAAGCAGAAGCACAAGCCAACTTGGGATTTGTCTATTCGACGACTGGTGACTTGGATCGGGCCAAACATCACTTGCACCAAGCATTGGAACTGGATCCAAATCTAGAAAAAGCGGCCAAAGCCCTGGCCGAATTTTCGCGTGTGGAACAGCGCGAACAGCCCCCGGTGGGCAGCTGAAGTCAACTCTTTAGTGACTTTCTTCAATTTTTTAGTGGCGTGAGGGTCATCCCTCATTTTTCGACCTAGGTTTCTGTCGAGTGGAAGCAATTCACTCAACACACGACTGAGTTGGTCAGCTTAAAGACTTGGTCGTTCCCACTCTATTCCTTGGAGATTCTAACAGTGAAAGCCACTGCTCAAAAACTTTGGAATGACGAAGCCGGTTTCGTTGTTTCGATCGAATTGGTTCTGATCTCGACGATCTGCGTCATCGGTTTGTTGACCGGTTTGACTGCTGTTCGTGATGGCGTGATCAGCGAACTGTCGGACACCGCGGGTGCCGTTCAGGACCTGAACCAGTCGTACAGCTACAACGGTGTAACCGGTCACGCTTCGTCGACCAGCGGATCGAACTTCATCGACGCGACCGACTTCTGCGATGACGCCGAAGACATCTCGGGTCAAGCAGACAACTGCATCACCTTCGACGGTCTGCCTGAAGACGAAGCTTAATCGAATTGATTCGAACAAGCTTGCACAACGACAGGCTGGTGCACTCCGGTGTTCCAGTCTGTTTTTTTACACTTATCGCATCCGTGGCAAGACCTTTCGATCGTCCGCAACAACCGGCGGTTTAGCGATTGGGATTATGTTGGCAGAACCAAGTCACTCCGTCGGACAATCCGTTTCCCGACGTCTCGTCGCATTGTGGCAAGACGATCGTGGCTTCGTGATTTCGATCGAGTTGATTCTGATTGTCACGATCTTGGTTATCGGTTTGATCGCGGGACTGACGGCCCTTCGTGATGCGGTCGTTTCGGAATTAACCGATGTCGCCCGCGGCGTTCAGCAATTGCACCAGTCTTATCAAGCCAACGGTGCCACGGGCGCAGCTTCCTCAACGTCCGGTTCCGGGATCATTGATCGAGTCGACGTCGAGACCTCCGACGTTTCTTTTTGTACCGCCGTCTATGGCCTGGATGAATCGTTGTAGACGGCTTGGGAAAGGGACGATTTCCCACGCCCGATTTCGCTGCACAACGTTCACATTGGCCTGATCGTTATGACCGTCAGGTTCAGCAAGGTCCACCGGATCTGAATTTATTCGCTTTCGGTCAGATTTTCTAACGTCGTTGGACGAAGACATTTTCGCCAGCTCGCTCGTGAAACATTGGCTGGCACCCCACAACCCCACATGCCCCAAAATCCGTCGCCGTGTCTACCAATCTTAGGCAGACCGCATCCGGCTATCAGCTTGAAGCGGTGCTTCCAGACAGTTTCGTATTGCGCTGGACCCATGCTGCGCAGTGTGTTGGCTTTGTCAGTCTGTTTCTGATCTTTTGCTACGTACCGGTTGCCAACCCCGCGACTTGGAATCAGGTCGTACGTGGCGCGTCGGTGATGTCTGCTGCCGAACGAGTGCCGCTTTCCGAAGGTATCCGAAACTTCCAGTTCGACTGGCTTTCCAGTTCGATTATTTCGGGACTGTATCAACTCGGTGGGGCGGAACTGCTCTCGATCGGGTTTGCCTGTTTGCAAACAGTCATTTTGTTTGGGTGGAGCCGATTGTTTGTCCGTCTGAGTGGTCGATGGTGGACGTCTTTGGCGGCGATCGTCTTGGCGGGCGTTTGCATTCCGATGTTGGGCGGACTGACAAGTCAAACGTTTGGACAGATCGCTTTGGTGGCATGTGCATCGCTGTTGGTCGCCCCCGCGGAAAGCGAATCACGCCTGGTGAGCTGGAAACAAGCGAGCCGATCGCGGTGGATCGCGATGGCAATACTGTTTGCTGTTTGGTGCAACCTTGATGCGTCTTTCATCGTCGGATTGATTTGGTTGTCGCTCTTCGCGATCGTTTCATTGGTCCAAACGGGAATACAACAAGGTTGGGCGACGGCTTTCGGATGCGGCGAAACGAAACGCCGTTTCCTGTTGGTCGAGATTGCTGCTCTGGCAACCTTGGTTAATCCGCAAGGCTGGCACCTTTGGGAAGCTCTGCTGTGGTGGCCTGATAATCCACTGTTCAATGCGATCGGTGGTTGGAATCCAAGTGCGATGGCAAGCCCGCTAGGTATCTTTGTCTTTGCGACATGGGGCATTTGGTCTGCACTGAAACGCGAAGGCCAATGGATGGCATTTTGGGCAGCATCGATGTTGATTGCGACGATCGCGATCGCCTGCGATTCGGCCTTTTCGATATGGTTCGCGCCCATCACGTTGCTTTCAATATCGGCCGTTGTTGGTCGGACAGAAGGCGTCGCCGAAGTTGCGTCGAATATTGATGCGACTGAAAAGCCGCTGCGATTCGCATTCACTTTGGTTTCCGCGCTCGTGCTTTGGATGGGCTTCAGCTTTTCACCGATGGCGGCGTACGTTCTGGGCGGAAAGACACGGACTGCCGAACAGTGTCTTGGAGATGACATCCCCATCGCGTTTCGAAGCTACTTGCAAGGTAAGAAAATCAACGGAGTGCTTTACTGTCCAGACAAATGGAGTGACTGGATTCAAACGACTGTGGCAACTCCTGTCATGGTTGGCAGCGATCTGACTAACGTGCCCGAAAGTGTTCGACAAGATTATTTCACGATCGCCCAAGGCAATGCTGCTTGGAGCCGGATCGCCGAGAAGTATGCCTTCGGCGGAATCGTAATCGACAAAACGAATCAATCGAGCTGGGTTCGCCAGGTGCGTCGCGGTGTCAGCCCATGGGCGATTGCCTATGAAGACACTCAAGTGATTTTGTTGCAAAAACCGCAGTGACGATTGGTCCGCCGCGAGCCTTTCTCTTTTCTCTCCTCTGGGAATCTTCGTCGCTACGATGACAAAGTTTTACGCTATTCAGTTTGCCGTTCTGATCACGTTTGCCGGGATCGGTTTTCAACGTCAACGCCAAGTCAATCACCGCCCGGTGATGCCCCAATTGCGTGATCGTCCTCGCGTGGTCGGACCGCTTTACGACTACCCATTGGCCGTCACCGACGAGCAACTGCAACAGGTTCTCTACAAGCTGCGTCCCAGGTTTTTAACCCAGCCAACCAAGATCAACTTCATCGATCATTCGATTCGGATGTGGGGACCCAGCGTCGACGTTGATGACGATTCGTTGTCGGGAAAGGAAATGTTGACGTTGTTGCTCGATCATCAAGCGTTTGGAAAAGTCTGGGATCCAACGATGCCCTTGCTAAAACGCGTCGAAGACGGAATTGCAGTCTCAACTCAAGTTGGGCGGACTTCGGTGAGTCACGTCGACCACATGATCGGGACACTTTGTGAGATCGGCATTCCGCGTTCCCAGCCCTTGCGGGCGGTCAACGGAATGGGGACCGTCGGTGAAATCCTTGAATACGGATTGAAGCATTTCCGTTTGAACCAACGTGAATACGAATGGACGTCGCTAGCGACCGCTTTCTATGCCATTGACGGACAGAACTGGTTTACCCGTGAAGGCCAAGCAGTGGACTTCAATACCTTCGCCGACCGATTGATGCGTCAGGACCAGCCTGAAGGTGTCTGCTATGGGCAACACCGTCTTTACACCTTGACGATGTTGCTGCGGATTGATGACCAGGTCCGTGAAGAAGGCCTGCAGCAGTTACTACACCCTGAAACGCGTCAATCGGTCATCGATTATCTGTTGGTCATGAACCAGCGTTTGCTGTGCTCACAGTCTGCCCAAGGGTTCTGGGATGGCAATTGGCCGAACGCCGTGCAACAGGTTCCCGATCCGGCGACGAATGAAACCAGTCGTCGAATTTTGGCGACGGGACACGTTTTGGAGTGGTGGGCAATGGCACCTCAAGAGTTGGTCCCGCCGCGTGAAATCATCATTCGCGCTTCACAGTGGCTCGCGCGTGAAATCATCGCCATGGATGAAGAGACGGTGGAGAAGAATTACACGTTTTTGTCGCATGCCGGTCGAGCGTTGGCGCTTTGGCGTGGCGGGTTGCCCAGCGATTTTATCCGTGCCGGTCACCAACACGTCGCGTTGAATCCGTAGTTTCGCACGCTCTGCGGTTTTGAACTCTCGCATCCTTTTCTGCTACTCGTTCCTTTCGGAATTCCACATGGATCTCAACTACGTTCCCCTGGTCGCGATGATCGCTTTCACATCGGTCGCGACCGCGATGGATCTCAAAAGCCGTCGCATTCCAAATTGGCTGACCGTTACGACGGCGATTCTTGGTCTCGTTTGGAATCTATACGCCGGTCACCTGTCGGGATTGCTGACGTCGCTCGGCGGCTTCGCGACCGGTTTCGGAATCCTGTGCACGCTGTGGCTGATCGGTGGTGGCGGTGGTGGCGATGTCAAAATGATGGGAGCAATCGGCGCATGGCTTGGTCCGATTCCAACGTTGATTGTGTTTCTGGCAAGCACCGGCTACGCGATCGTCTGTACGGTTGCGATGTTGGTTTGGGGAGCCGCATCACCAAAAATGCAGACGGCACCGGCAGCAGACAGCAACGAGTCTGCGGCAGTGCTGAAACATGCGGTGCCGTATGCCTTGCCGGTCGCATTGTCGGTTTGGTCGTTGCTGCTGTTTCACCTTGTACGCTAGCCAAAGCGGCCCGCACTTGTCTTGTCTGTTGATGTCTTGTTTGCCAAATCTTGGCGGTTGATCCATGAAAGCCACTGCACCACGCAAAGCCAACTCCGGAACGATTTTGATCGGGGTTTTCGCTGTCACGATCGGATTGGCTGGAACGTACGTGATGCGCATCGCGTTGCAAAAAGACCCGCCTGTCGTGGTCGTCGAACAGCCCGAACCAGAACCCGAGCCACCACCGAAACCGGTTCGGGTAACGGTTCCATTGGCAAGCCGAGATATCAAAGCAGGGACCGAGATCACGCTTGACGATGTGGCGATCTATCGATTGACCAAAGAAGAAATCAAAGAGTCGGTGGGTGAGTCTTCGTTTATGACCAACCCGAAGCAGATTATTGGCAAGGTCTTGCAGGTCGATATGAAACGCAGCGAGTCGTTTAGCACAACGAAACTGCTGCCCGCCGGTAAGTATCCTGGCGTTGCCGGTCGATTAAAGCCCGGTTTGCGCGCGGTGACGATCCAGATGAGCCCTGACAATGCCTTGCTGGGCTTTGCCAGTCCTGGTCAGAGTGTTGACGTGTTGTTTCACTATGGCCAAGAAGACGGAATGACCGGCAGCGGTGGGAAATCGGGACGCGGATTTCAACCCGCACACCACGTGTTTAATCCGCCGGGACTTCGCGATTATCGTGGCAACCGGATCGGAGGTTCGGGCGGTTTTGAAGATTCCGAGTTCCAAAGTGCGACTGCGACTTTGATTCAGGGAGCTGAAATTCTTGCGATCGGGATGGCCAGCACACCCACGGACTGGGCCAGCCCATTGGCGACCGACGAAACGGTCCGCGTGACGCTTGCCGTCGCACCTAAACAGGCCGAGATGATCCGTGTTGCCGACGGACACGGCGAGCTTTCGCTGACGCTTCGAGGCCCCGAAGACAATCAGCTAGTCAGCTTGGTTGATCCGGTCACGCTCGACCACATCATCGATTTTGATAACACGGTTCACGAGATGGAAATCTATCGGGGAACCTCGCTTTCGAAAGTCCATTTCGGATCCAATCGATCAATCAAAGAACGCGTTTTCAGTTCACCCAACGAGCCAACCTCTGGGATGGTCGGGAATCCGGCGATGAATCCATCGATGGTACCAACCATGGTTCCTGCCCCAGGCTACTACGGGATGCCGTATGCCGTATCGCCTTATGGCGGATTTGTCGCTTCACCAGCGGCCGCTGATCCTGCCGAAACGGAGGCGGTTAAATGAGCACGTTGTTGGAAATGCCACAATCGATCTTTGCCCCCTACAAGGATCGTCATCGTGAGATCCAATTCCAGGCCAAGAAACAGGCGGTCCATCATCGCATTGTTGAAAGCTTGGATGTGTCTTCGGCGGAAGAGATGGACCGCGATCAATTGATTGAAGAGCTGCGTTACTTCATTGAAATGTTCGATGACGAAATTGAATGGACAGAAGAAGAGCACGAGCGATTGCTGTTCGAACTGCCTTGGGAAATGTTCGGAACAGGACCGCTGGAGTACTTGTTGGACGATTCGGAAATTAGCGATATCCTGGTTAATCAGGCACATGAAGTCTTCATTGAGCGACACGGAACCCTGCGCCCATCGGATGTACTGTTCGCAGATGACGCACACTTGATGCGAATCATTCGCCGCATTGTGACGCAGGTTGGACGACGAATCGACGAGTCGTCACCGATGGTGGATGCCAGGCTTGAAGATGGCTCGCGGATCAATGCGATCATTCCGCCCCTCGCATTGGATGGTCCAAAACTTTCGATCCGACGCTTTGGCAACCGTCATGCGAACCTGGCGAGTTTGGTTGCCAATGGCACGATGAATGAATCGATCGCGGAGTTTTTGCGAGCGGCCGTCACAGCACGTCAAAGCATCCTAATCTCGGGCGGAACGGGATCTGGAAAAACAACGATGCTTAACGCATTGTCGTCTTGTATTCCAGACGACCAACGAATCATCACCATCGAAGATTCGGCGGAATTGAGGTTGCAGCACCGTCATGTGGCTCGGCTTGAAACACGGCCTGCCGGCAGCGAGAACGTCGCCGAGTACAGCCAGCGAGACTTAGTTCGCAACAGTCTGCGCATGCGACCCGATCGGATCATTGTTGGCGAAGTGCGTGGCCCAGAAGCTCTCGACATGCTGCAAGCGATGAATACCGGTCACGAAGGCTCGCTGACCACGATTCACGCGAACGATACCGTCGACGCAGTTTCCCGTTTGGAATTGATGATCGCGATGGCAGGCCTGGATTTGCCGTTAACTGTTTTACGATCGTATATCTGCAGCGGGATTTCGTTAATCGTCCATGTTGTTCGGATGCAAGGCGGCGGGCGCCGTGTGATGCGAATCTCGGAGCTCAATGCGACTGAAAGCGGATTTGAACTGATCGATGTTTTTTCGCTGCGGCGGACTGGGATCGATGACAACGGAAACGCGACTGGTGAATTTGTGATCGGCCGTCGGCCGCATTGTGTGGAATCGTTCGCAGAACATGGTGTCTGTTACGACGACTCATTGTTCAATGAAACGCTCGTCGGGTGATGCAAATGGTGTTAACTACCCTCGATATCGCGACGTTTTGCATCAGTTCGGCCGTCGCGGGAACGGTCGTTGTTTTGGCGAAGCGATCTGGTGCGGAAGCATCCGAGGCTGCGACGTTGACACCCACCCTGCAAATTCGACGCGACAAGCGACTTTTAGAGAACACTGCCGATGCACCGTTGACGGTTCGATTCGATCAATGGCTTGAGTCGATCTTGATTCGGTCTGGGATGACGATCGACTGTGTGACCTACATCGTGTTATTGATCGCAATCGCAGTCAGCCTCGCTGCAGGAGGATACGTGTTGAAGCTACCGATCGTGTTAGTGGGAATCGCAACACTAGCGGTGGTACCGATCGGGTTGATCGTCGCGTATGTCAAAATGAAATTACGGCTTGGCAAGTTTGAAAAGCAATTCCCCGCATCGCTCGAACTGCTGGCGCGCGCAACTCGTGCGGGCGAGAGTCTAGGAAACGCTTTTAAGATCGCTGCCGAGTCCAGCGAAGAGCCTGTCAAAAGCGAACTGTCGCAGTGCGTTCGTCAGATGAATTTAGGAATGTCACCAACGTCGGTGGTTGGCGATCTGGCGCGGCGAGTCGATTCGAGCAACGTTCATTTGCTGTCCCACGCGATCACGATTCATCACGAGTTGGGTGGTCGCTTGGCAGAGTCACTCGATCGTCTTTCGACGGTGATTCATAGCCGGTCGGAATGCGAACAGAAAATCAAATCAATGACCAGCATTGGACGATTCGCAATCTTGGCGATTGTCGTGATGGGGATTTTCGTGCTCGTTTATCTGATGACGGCCGAACCGGATTACATCAGCAATTTGTTCGAGAGCAGTTTGGGGCATAAAATGTTGGCGTATGCGGCAGTCTCGGAATTGGTCGGATTGGTCTGGGTCGGATACACGTTGAAGTCAGATTTGTAAGATGGACGATCTTACCTCCGTATTCGTTTTTGTCACTTTGACCGCGTTGACGATCTTGGTTGCTCGCCGCCGTGGTGCATCGGACAAGACGGTCGAAGCACCCGCCGCACGGCTATTCCAGGGGCCGGTGTTTGGAAGCTGGACAGAAGAGTTTGCCGAAATGTTTCCGACCTCGGCGACGAAGCGTGAGCGACTGCTGAAAGACTTGAGTCTATCCGGAGCACACCAGGCTCATTCCCTTGACGAATTCCTTGCTTGGCGAAATCTAATCGTACTCGGCGTCTTCTTGGCCGCATGCGTTGGGTTTGCACTTGGGATTGCAGATGGCAACGAAGTGTTTTTTGTCGGCGCCGCTGGTACGGCATGTTTGGTTTCATACGCGATCCCACGTTTGGCACTGAGCGGCCGAGCGGCCAAGCGAAAGCGAGAACTCAGTCGGGCAATTCCAGACGCGATCGATATGATCGCAATGTCGCTTGATGGTGGCGTTCCGCTTCCACAAGCCATTCGCCAGGCGGAGAAGCATTGCCGCGAGCTGTACCCCGCATTGGCGAGTGAGCTGCGCGTCATCGATCGGCAATCCGAGTCTGGCGGGGCGGAGCACGCGCTCAACGCATTTGCTGACCGAATCGATATGCCTGAGGTCGCGGCGTGGAGCGCGATGATGCGGCAGAGTCAAAAGTTGGGCGGCAAGCTATCCGGTTCGCTGCGTGACTATGCCATGCGGATACGACTGGATCGGCAGACACAGGTGGAACGTGCCGGGAATTCGGCGTCACTGAAACTCTTGTTGCCCGTCATCTTGTGTCTGGCTCCGCCGATTGCCATCGTTTTGGTGGGGCCCGCGGTCATCGAGTTCCGTGATTTCATCAACCGCAATAAAGACGCGACCCAATCGGTCATCCAGCAAGCTCAAAGTACCGATGGGGTGGTCGAGCTTTAAGGCCGGAAGCGTCTTCGGTTGTTTTTCGTACCGATTACTCTGACGCCAAAGTCGCTGGTAATTCAGGCTCAACCGGTTCCCCGGTTTCTGGCACCCCGTCACGAAGTTGCAGTTCGTGATTGAGGATCTCCAGCAGTGTTTGCAGGAAAACGACAACCATCGGCCCAATCAAAATACCGATCGGTCCGAAAACGGGGACTCCACCCAATACGCTTAGTAAGGCGATCAAGGGGTGTAGTTCGGAGTGGCCGTGAAGCACGATCGCTTTGATCACATTATCGATCGACGAAACGAGTGCCGCACCATAGATCAAAAGGAAGATCGCCGCACCGTAGCGCTGATCGACTGCGGCCAAGTACACCGTGCACGGCAGCCAAACGGATGCCGCGCCAAGGAATGGAACGAGCGACATCACGGTCGTGACCAAGAACAGCAGGATGTACGATTCGAAGCCCAAAAAGAAATACGCGATCGCGGCCAATAGACCTTGAACCAATGCGCTCAAGACACTGGCAAGGACGACTGCTCGGCTCGTTTTTTCGAACTCTGTCAGCAACTGCCGTTCATAGTTGTCGTCCAACGGGCTCAGCCGCATCAACGTACGGACCATCGCTGGGCCATCGACAAAGAAAAAGTAGATTGCGATGACCATGATCAACAACCCAAATGCGGTGTGCACGAATGCTTTGCCCGTTGCACCTGAGAACTTGACGAAACGAGGTTGAATAAACTCGCGCACGGATCGAATCGCGTCCGCAAAGTCACGCTCGCTTGGGTTCGTCAATAGCTTGACTTGGGCCTGAAACGAGCCACCGAGTTTGGCGTTGATCCAGCTGTGGATTGCCGCAGACGCGACGACACCCTGGCGGTGGAATCGCTCTGCCAAGGCGATTTTATCAACCGGATCGACGCCCTCTGTCGAATTGAGTTTGTCAATCTCTTCGACGGTCGTTTCGAATTCCGACAAACGTTCGAGAGCAATTTCACTGGTGTTTCCGGTCGGCGATTCACCAGTCGTTTTTTGATCGAGGAAGATGATCAGCTCTTCGGACTCTTCGACATACGAATTGGTCTCATCGGGTCTTTCAATATCACCCAGCAAATTGGCGAGTGTGTCAAGTCTTCGGTAACGGTCGGCGTACTCGAGTTTGATGCCCAGTTTTTCACGGCCTCGATCCATTGCCGCTTTAATGTCATCCAGGTCCGTTCGCCCGACCAAGCCGGTCAACTGCCCGACAGCCACGGTGATCAACAATATGAATGGCAACAGCACGATCGTCAGAATCAATGACGTCGTGGCGGCCGCTGCCAGGGACTTGCGACCACCGAGTCGTTCGAGGAACCACTCGTGGATCGGATGAAAGATCACCACGAGTGCTGCGGCCATAAAGAGCGGGATAAAGAACCCGACCATGACCTTATAAAACAGCATGCCAACGACCAGGATGCCGGCAAGCAGCACAACCACTGAAAGCACACGCGACAAAGGCGGCGTCTCGGTCAGTGCAAGTGTTGGCCCTTTACCAGTGTCCGTTTCAAGTTCGGTTGAGACCTCGGCTTGTGGTGTGACCGATGGCGGCGTTCCGCTTGGCGTCTCTTCGGGTGATGGCACGTCATGTCTCCGTCGTCAAGTTGGCATTCAATCAAGCACCGGCCATCCGCACTCGGTACGACAAGCGGCCGGTGTCTGTTACCAGCGTCCGGTGTGGTGATCCGTTTCGACAATTTTACGTGCCTCGGCGCTGATTCCATACGGCAAGTCCGGATGGTTCAGTTCGAAGAATACCGTGTATTTGTGGTGAACGGCATCGCTGAAGACAACTGGTGCGTGGGTCAGTCGGAAAAAGTGTGTCGGACGGCCGTTCCAGCGTTTCGTAAATGCACCAGCTTCTAAAGCGGGTTCACGCTGCAACCCATAGCCGCTGACCATCAGCCGTTCGAGTTTCGTCGGATCACCAGTGAAACCATGGAACGTGACACGCTGCAAATGGTCGGAACTGTCAAAGTAGTACGTCAGTGTTCCGGCCAAATCGTCGGCACGAATCCCCGTGACAATCGGGACTCGAAGGCCTTTTAAATTCAGGTTCGCCAGAACCGTGCTCACTCGCGAAAACTGGGAGATCACCCAGTGCGGCGAGATGTCGAAGCGAAGCAATTGCCCGATGTCTTCGACCTGATGACCGCTTAGCGTCGGTTGTTGGTTGGGGTTTTCTGAGATCGCGCCTAGCTTTTGTGCCAAGTCCGAATCGTAGCGATACTCTTTGTGTCGAACTTCGCGAAGCTTTTCAATTTCGTAAAGCGACGTATTCGCGTAGCCCCGTTCACGCTGTTCTTCGTTTGACGGAATTCCGTGCGCAAGTGAATCCTGCGGCTTCACCTCGACCGGAACTCCTTCGGCAAACAGCCCGTTGACGCTTTGCATTGCCGATTGACCCATTTCTGTCTCGGTCGCAACGTAGGGGCCGATACCGGCGGCGGCGAGAGCGGCGATGATTTTGTAGCGAATGGCAAGCATGTCGATACTCGGGGGCTCGGGACTAGGCACACAACTTCCTTCATCGGAGCGCTCGATCAGACGACTTTTCTATTTTGCTTTTGCTTCGCTTGGCGAGACTTGTGACGGTCATGCGTTTACCAATCCGGCTTCCTGCCATCTGCTGTCACCGCGATGAGGTAAATAAATACCAAAAGGAGTAGCAATGGTGAGGGGAGCAATAAGGCCTATTGGTTTGGCGAAGGTCGTTTTGGAAGTGACTTGATTTGGAATCGCTATGCAGAGTTCCAACGCTCGATGAGTGCTCCGCAGCAGGTAGCGGATGTCGCAAGTTCGACAATCAATGGCAACTTGGGAGCTTCTCTGAAAATATCTTGAGCAAAAGTTTGAAAATGCCGGGTAGCCGCCATTTTGCTACTGTCACCAATAAGCAAGTGCGATAAATTCTGCGCACGAAGGATGGGCCTCAAGGGGCACGAAGCCCACCATGATCGCCGCCAGCTTGTCATGAGTTGGCGGCGATCAGCTTTTACAGCCAGAGTATTCCGGCGCTAGCATTACTGCGGCGATCGACGGAATCTCAGAAGGACTAGACAAGATGCCTGACACGGCATTATTGTGCGCTCGAAGTCAGTTTTCGAGTTCTTCCCAACGCACGTAGAGATCAGCGAGCTCGTTTTGGAGCTTTTTCAATTTCGCGGCATCTGTTGCCACCTGATCACCGCCGTTTTGGTAGTACTCCGGCGCCGCCATCAGCGAGTGTAGTTCGGCGATTTGTGATTCAGCGACTTCAATTTTTTCGGGGATCGCGTCGAGTTCGCGTTGTTCTTTGTAGCTCAGCTTTTTGACAGGAGACGTGCTGTTGGCGGTGGTTTCAACAGGCTTCGCATCGAGCTCACGAGGCTTCGTACTCTGAACATTGGCTTTGGATTTGACAGCTTGCGAATCTTCGGTCGTCTTGCGACGCTCAACTGCTTCACGCCAATCGTCGTAGCCGCCGACGTACTGCCGCACATTGTCGTCTTCGAAGACAAGCGTGCTCGTCACAACGTTGTTTAGGAACGTCCGGTCGTGGCTGACCAACAACAGCGTGCCTTCGAAACTGACCAGGACCTCTTCCAGGAGCTCAAGTGTTTCGGCGTCTAGGTCGTTGGTCGGTTCGTCAAGAATCAGCACGTTGGCAGGCTTGGTCATCAATTTTGCAAGGAGCGCTCGGTTGCGTTCACCGCCGGAAAGAAACTTGACCTTGGTGCGTGCCCGTTCTGGGGTGAATAAATAGTCCTGCAGATATCCAAGGACATGTTTCTTGGCCGATCCGATTGTCAGTTGGTCGCTGCCTTCGCCAACGTTTTCCTGGACTGTTTGTTCCGGGTCCAAGGTATCCCGAAGTTGGTCAAAGTATGCGATTTGCAGTTTCGTACCCAAGCGAACATTGCCCGAGTCTGGTTCCAGTTGCCCGAGAAGTAGTTTCAGCAAGGTGGACTTACCGGCGCCGTTGGGGCCGATCAAGCCAATCTTGTCGCCACGCATGATCGTCGTCGAAAACGACTCGACAATTTTACGTTCGCCATAGGCAAAGCTTACGTCTTTGACGTCAGCGACCAGCATTCCGCTCCGTTCTGCTTCTTGGACAGACAATTTCGCGGTACCAACTTGCTTTTGACGTTGTTGACGTTGGACACGCATATCCTTGAGGCGTCGGACCCGGCCTTCGTTTCGAGTCCGTCGGGCTTTGATCCCTTGACGAATCCAAGCTTCTTCTTCGGCGAGTCGTTTATCAAACAGTGCATTCTGTTTTTCTTCGGCCTCGAGTGCCTGTTCTTTCCGTTTCAAGAACGTGCCGTAGTCGCAGGTCCAGTCGAACAGTTGCCCTCGATCGATTTCCCAAATCCGCGATGCCAGAGCTTGCAGAAACGACCGGTCGTGCGTGATAAAGATCAGCGTTTTCGACCAGCGGGAGAGGAAATCTTCCAACCAGAGGATCGATTCAACATCCAGGTGGTTGGTAGGCTCGTCAAGCAACAACACGTCCGGTTGGCTGACAATGGAGCGTGCCAGCAGCACACGGCGTTTCATTCCGCTGGACAAAGAGCCAAAATCCAGGCCACCATCGAGTTGCATGTCGCTGAGTGTCCGCTCGACACTGTGGTCGGCTTCCCAAGCCAACGCCGGATCGGATAGTAATTCCTTCGAGACGCCGGCTCGGACCATCTCCTCGATGGTGCCTGATTCGTCTTGTGGAACGTCTTGGACAAGACGCCGCACGGAAACCGTTGATGGAACTTGGATTTCCCCATGGTCGGGGGCCAACTCGCCTGCCAGCATCTTTAGAAGGGTTGTCTTTCCGGCCCCGTTGCGTCCCAGCAAACCAATCCGGTCCCCCAATTCGACCTTCGCACTGACTTCATCGAGTAGGTTCGGGCCACGAAATCCGATGGAAATGCTGTCGAGAGAAATAACGGCCATAAAACTTTGGATCGGCGATCAGATCATGGGAGCAGCGGCGGCAGACGCAGCACGCGTCAAATGGCCAACCGCAATTCGGGACACAGTTTGAACGTTGGGGGCCTCGCATCGCAACCCGGTGTCGGACCTACGGTCGGAGTGCCCAAGCGACGCCTGCGAAATGGCACGAAGACAAGAAAAAAGACGAGTGTCTGGGTCAGACACTCGTCAGTCGGGAGGGCAACTGTCCCAACACAGTTTCGTTGTGCAGGTTTGGCCTAGTCTTTTGTTGTCTAGATCTTCGGGTGGCGAACGACGTGTCGATCAATCTCGGTGATTTCGCCGTTGTGAGCCATCTCACGGGCGAGCAATACGACACGATCCTTGACCTTCGCGGGAACGCCCTGAACAACCAAATCCATGCCTTCCTTCAAGTTCGGCACATTGCGACTTGGACCGAAGTCAACCATCAAATTCTTGTCAGATTTTGTCTTCAATTTGGCCAGTCGATGTTCCTGGCCGTGGACGGTGACGGTCTTTATTTTTTCAACCGTCCCTTGATAGCTTCGCCCACTGCGGTTGACTGTTACCGACTCGTGCGGAAGCTCGACATGTTTGGCAACAAGCAACGGCTGACCTTCGACTTTCATGATCAGACCCTCTGCCGTGACTTCCGATTTTGGCTCCGGCATTTGCTTGAATAGATTCGTTGGTCCCAGGTCGATGACAACCTCCTGACCTTGATCGGTATTCACCGTTGCGACAAAGTGCTGTTGGTCTCGCACGTCGACCTTGTTCACTTGAGCGATTTCGCCGGTGGCAATTCGTGGTGCCGACGTCATCGTCTTCTGTTTGTCCATCGCTTCCATTTTCGCATCGCGAGAGTCGCCTGCTTCGTTCAGCGATACATAATCGAATTCCTCGTAGACACCATCACCGTCCGCATCGGTGTAGCTCGCCATTGCATCGTACAAGCCATCGCCGTTGAGATCGTAATAGTTCGTCAGGTTGTGATCGTCCCAGAACAAGTACCCGTCGTCATATCGTTCGAAGTACTGGTGGTGTTTTGAGCTATCGCTGGTCGGCAAATTCGTCGTTAGCGGATCACTGGAAACCTTCGATGGGGACGTATTCACCGTGTCGGTCTTCGGGTCGGAGAGCTTTGGTTTGTTGGCGGTGTAAGACCCTGAGTCGTTGTCGCTGTCGGAGCTAGTAACGTTGTCGCTGAATTGGAACTTCTCATCATCCCAGCGTCCAATTGCCTCGTCCGTTGGATTGTAGTCGTTGCCATCAAACCACTCCGTGATGTCGTACCAAGCGTCATCTTCGTAGTAAGGACTGTTGCTGCCTACTTCCGATTGACTTTGCGGTGTTGTAGCCACTTGTTGAGCGTTGCTTACGGTTGGAACCGCAACAGAAGCAGCAAGTGCGGCGGCAAACATCAATCGTTTTCGTTGAGTAGTCATTCTTTCTCCTTGTTTGAATAGCGTGATCACCACGACGCCGTGTCGTAGTAGGAGAAAGAGGATGCAATGCCGATGCCAACCGCCTATTTCTCTGAACATTGGCCGATTGATGAAGGATAAGTGCACGTTTTGGGCAATCGGCGACCGAGCAAAGACGAATCATTGACCAATCGCTGCGAAGGTGGATTTGATCTTCTCTGCTGCGGTGCGGTGCTCGGCAGGTCCGACTAGGACGTGGCTGTTGAGGGCGTTGTGCGTGTGGATTCGACGACTCGCACGGCACCATGCTGCGGACGAATGCCACCGCCATACTGGACTGCGTAAACTTGCGTCGCTTCGGCGCCAAGTAAAAAGATCATACTGCTGTAGTAAACCCAAACCAAAATCACAGCCAATGACGCGGCCGCACTTCCGAGTTCAGCGCCTGGTGAGGATTGACTGAGATAGAACTGCAGCCCAAATCGGCCAAGCAAAAACAGCACGGTAGTGATTCCTGCACCGACAGCAACGTCTCGCCAGCGGATTTCGGCATCCGGCATGAATTTGAACAGCGATGCGAATAGGACGTAGGTCACGAAACCTTGGACCACGTAATTGATCGATTGGGCGATCAATTCATCGGTACCGATCAGCCCGGTCACTTGGTTACCAACTGCCGACAGGACGGTCGACACGATCAGTGAAACGAGTAGCAAAAAACCGAGTCCCAGGATCATCGCCAGTGACAACAGTCGTTTGAGAAAGAAGTCTTTCACGCCAGAGCGGCTGGGGTCTGGCTTGACCGACCAGACGCGATTGAGCGCATCCTGAATTGCGCTGACGACGCCGGTGGCTCCGACGATAATTGCGGCGAAGCTGATTACCGTTTTCCACCACTGGCCCCCGGTTTCACGGTCGCTTTCGATGATCGAAGCGATCTCGTCAGTCGCGGCCTGATTGCCGATCATCTGAGCGGCTTGCTGTTGCAACAGCGTTTGTGCGTGCTCCTCGGCTTGTTTTGATTCGTAGGTCAATGACAGCCCAAACGTCATGACGGTGACCAACAAGTACAGCAGCGGCGGCAAAGCAAACACGGTGTAGTACGCCAGGGAGGCTGACAGCGTGGTACAGCCATCATTCGAAAAGTCGTTGAACGTTTTTTTCAGAAAGTCCATGGCGTGGCCGTGCCGTTGCAGTTGACTTGTTGGGTATTGCACTTGATCGGCCGGCGACAGCGGGTCTGCATTTCGCAGACCTCGACCTGAGCATGTTCCGACCGATCGTCGTTTACAAAATGACGATCAAGGCGTGAATGATGCCAATGACCCAGAACCCAATCAGCGTAAGAACAATGTTCAATAAGAACTGAGTTCCCATGCCGCGGTCCATGAACACCGCAAGCGGCGGTAGCAAGACAGCAAGGATGACTTTTAACAGAGTGTTTGTTGTTGTCGGTGCAGTCGACATGTCGTTTACCATTGGTAAAAAGGTTTCTGGGTGTGTCTAGACGGAGGAGGAGAGTCGCGTTTCCTGGTCGCGATTACTCGTCGTCTTCTGGCAGGTCGACGTCAACATCTGGAACTTCGATTTCGGTCTTCTTCATGTCGACATCGACATCTGGAACTTCGATCTCTTTGGTCTTGGTCGATACATCAACATCGGGTCCGTCGACATCGAATTCTGGAAGTTGTCCCGGGTCACCGGTCACTTCAACGTCGACGTCTGGCAGTTCGCCTTCTTTCGTTTGGTCAACGTCACAGCCGGAAAAAGCAAACACGGCCAAAGCACAGAAAAACGCATTTCGCAATTGAATCTTCATCTCAATTCCCACGGTGTTGGAGTCTGAATGCCGCGCCGACGACGGCAAGTTGATGTCGGCGATTGCACCGCTCTGAAGTGATGTCGGTGCAACGAAACGGCAGCAGATGCAAGGGCTGTGCCAATGCCGTTCGTTTGCGAAAGTTGCGTTTGAGTGGTCACTCAAATGCCAACTTGGAACGAAACAGGCCATCAGTGGATGAGAGTGCTGCTTCGCTGTGCGATTCGATGACAACAAACGCCAGTTGCGGTGCCGCATCGCCAGAAAACGCTCGGTGATTTGGGAAAATCGATGTTTGCCGCTCTTTTGGAAGCACTTGATCCGCTATCTTCAGAATCTACTCGCCGAGGAGGTGGCGATCCCCTCTGTGGCGAATTGGGATCGATTGGGACTAGGCGAGAGGAAAGCTGGCGAAGGCCGATTGGAAAAAGTGTTTGATCGCAACCCGGGCATCGAATAATGAACAGCGGCAAGATGGTGCGTTCTGGAGTCCAGTTAGCTGCCAAGCCAGAGGAAGGTGATTCATGCGACGGCGGAGCTGATACCGGGACGGAGCGTGGAAACCAAGAATTGGACCAGCGTCTTCCGGCAATCGTCGGCATCGGTGCATCGGCAGGTGGTATCGAAGCGCTTGAACGGATGTTTTCTGCGGTCCCGTGTCATACCGGCGCTGCGTTCATCGTCGTTCAGCATCTTTCACCGACGCATGAAAGCCACCTGGGGCGGTTATTGTCACGCGTTACCGACATGAAAGTCGAAACTGCCGTGGATGGGATGACGATTCGACCGAACACGGTTTATGTCGGTAGCCCTATGACCGACTTGCTTTATAGCGGAGGGTGTTTGCGAGTGATCGCACGGCCGGAAGACAACGGTCTACGCCGCCCTATTGACCGCCTTCTCAAGACGCTTCCCGATCGGGCAACGGCGCGAACGATCGCGGTGATTCTTTCGGGGACAGGCAACGATGGAACCGAAGGATGTCGGAGTCTTTCAAAGAATGGTGGTTTTGTGATCGCGCAACAACCGTCTAGCTGTCGGTTTGTATCGATGCCACGAAGTGTGATTGCTGCACGTGTTCAGGATGTCATCTTGGAACCAGATCGGATTGGTGATGCCATCCGCAATCATTTGAGCGAAAAAGGTAATGTCGACGACCAACAGGTCTTCGACTCATCGGAAGTTGCTGAGACCGGGTTGCAATTGGTCTTCTCGCGTTTAACAAAGATGTTTGGAATCGATTTTTCGACTTATAAATCCCAGACAATCGATCGACGAATCGCGCGGCGAATGCACCTAACCGGCATTGAATCCGTCGAAAAATACGCCCAGCGGTTGATCATCGATACCGAGGAGGCCTGTCGCTTGTATCGCGACCTATTGATCAATGTGACAAGCTTTTTTCGTGACCCAGATGCATTTGATTTTCTGCAGCATTCGGTGTTGCCTTCGTCTTTCGAGAATCTGCAAGGGTCTTGCTTTCGAGCTTGGGTGTGTGCTTGTGCGACCGGTCAAGAAGCTTATTCGATTGCAATGGCCATCCAAGAAACGATTGACAAGCTACAACTGAAAGTTGATTTCAAGGTGTTCGCAACCGACGTTCACGAAGAGTCGCTGGCCAAGGCAGCCGCGGGAATCTATTCGGCGGAAGAGGTTCGGAATTTGTCCGAGGAGCGACTGCGACGTTTTTTTGTGGATGTCGACGAAGGATACGCGGTGAGCAGCAGTTTGCGAACGCACGTTGTCTTTGCGACGCACAACGTGATACGGACACCACCGTTTTCGCAGATAGACCTAGTAACCTGCCGCAACCTGCTGATCTATCTCGACCGCGAAATTCAAGATCGCTGTTTAAGTCGGTTTTACTTTGCGCTGAAAGATGGAGGAACGCTGTTTCTCGGACCAAGTGAATCAACGGGACAACTCAAACCGGGCTTTGAAACACTGCACAAGACGTGGAAGATTTATCGTCGCGGCGATTCTGAACAGATCAACTGTGAAAGTTTTGAGACATTTCGAGAGCCGACACATCTTGAAAAGCTTGGGATGCAGCCGACGCCGCGTCGGAAAGGAACATTCGATCGTCCCGAAAAGCTGCTGACGCTCTACGACGCCGTGTTGGCACATTCAATGCCTCCCGGGATTCTGGTTTCTGAAAGTCTTGATGTATTGCATTCGTTTCCTGGATTTGAACGCTATCTCAAGTTCCCTGAAGGCAGGACCACCTCACAATTGTTGGACTTGATCGAACCGGAGATCAAAGAAGCTGTTCGAGGTGGAATTCGCAGGGCTTCGCAAAGTCAATCCGAAGTGGAAATGCCGGCGATGATGCGAACGCGGGAGGTTGGCGCGAGCGTGATCGTTTGTGTGTACCCGATCGCAATTCCAGGGCACGAAAGTGAGTTTTACCTTGTACAGATCAAAGGCGATGTACAGATCAAAGGCGATGATATTACCGGCTCAGGGTATCACGGTTCGAACGTTTCGTCGGAGGAAGCTTTGGAAGGCAGGCGATACAAGAGCGACGTGCAACAGCAGTTGATCGAGGCGAGGAGGAATTTGGATGTTACGATCGAGGAGCTGTACTACGCGGTCGAGCAATTGCAAACGGTGACGACTGACCTGCACTTTGCTAACGAACAGCTTCAAAGCACGCAGGAGGAACTTGAAAGCGTCAATGAAGAGATGGTGATCGTGAACCGTGACCATGAATCAGCAATCCAGCTCTACGATCAGGCGGTGTCGGACATCAACAATTTGACGGAGTTGTTTGATGCAATCTTCATTATCGTTGATCGCCAATTGAGAATTCGGCGAATGTCACCGCAAGCTAGCGATTTACTAGCTCTCGATCCCAAGTACGTTGGAGGCAGCGAGGATGCCTTGTTGCGTCGGATAGACGACGCGACAATTACATCTCGGTTGTTAGACGCGATCGATATCGGCAGCGAATCTATCTGCCACATCAGTATCAAAAATGATCGCTACTCAGCACAGATTAGATCGTTTCGAAGTGGCGGTGAAATCACCGGTGCGATGGTGCTCCTGACCAAAGCGTCGGAATGAAATGACGGATTCTCAAACGAGACATTCGTCTGAGTTTTAGTTTCTGGAATCCTTTGCAATTCCAGTTCCCGTCTGTCGCGTCGCCCCTGGCGTTAGCGTAGATCCGCATCGAGGTCTTTGCTGTGCTCGTCTAATCCGAGCAGTGTTCCGCCGTCGACGATCTGCTTGGCAACGTCGGCCAGTCGGCGACGCGACTGTCGCGCGGTGTTTTGCAGAAATCGGTGCGCTTCCGGCTCCTCAAGTTGTCGGACTTGCATGATGATCCCTTTGGCACGTTCGATCTGCTTTCTGTCCTCAAGCTTCTGTTCCAAGTGCACCACTCGCTCTTCAAGCGATTGCAGATGACGGAAACGTTTTTGGCAGAGATAGATCGCCGGCTGGATCGCTTCGGCAGTGACCGGTTCGACAAGGTAGGCCATCACGTGATCTTCCATGGCCCGTTCGACGTTATCGAGTTCGTCGTCGTGAGCCACGATGATACTTGGCGTTGGCATCGTTTTGCCGATGCGAATCAGAGCCTCGATTCCATCCATGTCCGACAGTTTCGGAGATGCAACCAAGATATCAGCCGGGGCCTCAATCGACCTCTCGATTAACTCGTGCCCCCGGTCCGTTGCCATCGGGACCTTGTGACCAAGCGTAAGCAGGATCGTTTCCAGGATCTCTCTGACGGCACAGTCGCCGTGTGCTAGATAAATCGTTTGTTGTTTGTTGACTCGGTCTATCATGATTCATCCTCCGAACTTTGATCGGCAAGACCATTGATCTCGCGTTTGATCTCCTCGCACCGTTGTTCAAGTAGTTTGGCTTGACGAAATCGGCGTTCGGCCAGGAAGAGTGCCGGGCGAAGATCTCGATCACTAATGGGCGCGACAATCACGCCCGTCAAATCGTCCAATAGCAACCGCTCCACTCGGTCAATGTCCTCGGGACAAATGACCATAACCGCTGGGCATGAGCCCATGCGTGCCAACTCGTTTGCGATAGCGAACACATCCGTTTTGCGAAATCCGGTCCCCAGCACCGCAATGTCGGGTGGGTTTTCCTGGCACCGCCGGAACAAAGTCGCCGGGTGATCGGTCGACAGTTCCACACAGTGGTTCAGTTTTTCTAGCGTTGCCTGGATGATTTTGCGCGAGGCATCATCACCGTGAGCAAGGTAGATTCGAAGTTTCGGCTCCTTCATGTCGTAATCGCATCGGTGGTCAGCGTGTGGGAGGCGTGCGATGCCAAGGGGAAGAGCCACGGGGAAAACCGGCTCGACTTGGACGCTCGCCATTGGCGATGACGTGTGCTAAATGCAAAGGCCGGGCCAAAACGTCGGCGGGTAGACAGAAGCGGAATTCGTCCTGTTTGTCACCAAAAGAATTGCGCAAAACGCAGCTCGGACGCGAAATTGGTTGATTTTCAACCAACTCGGACTCAATCGAGAGGTCCGGTCGTCAGTGAACGTGCTTCAGTTGCGTTCAGTCACAGCACAAGCCATCAACCAAACGAAGTAGCTTGTTCGCATCGATCGGCTTGCTGAGGTAATCATCGCAACCGCTGGCAATGCAGCGGTTCGAGTCTCCATCCATCGCTTCGGCGGTAACTGCGATGATGGGGCCGGTAAAGTCCATTCGCCGCAATCGCGAAGCCGTTCTATAGCCATCAAGACGTGGCATTTGCATATCCAAGATGATGCAATCGATAATCTCGTCCGCTTTCAATGCCTCTTCATAGCGATCGATCGCGTCGAGTCCGTCGACGCCTCCACGACGGTAGCACCTGCCTTGGTCAGGATCCGTTTGCTCAGCAGCCGAATATCGGGGCGGTCATCGACCACCAGGATGTGTTTATCCAGGCGAATGTTGGCGATCGAGTACTCACTTCGCTCTTGGATAGAATTTTTCACGGGGCTGACCATTGCAACGCCTGGTAGCGGCGGCGCTTTGACCTGGAACACAAATGTGCTGCCTTCGCCGATTTTGCTTTCGCAAGAAATCTCACCACCAAGAATATTGGCGAGTCGTTGACTGATCGCCAGTCCCAGCCCTGTGCCACCGAATTGACGATTAATTCGAGCATCGCCTTGCGTAAACGGCTGGAAAAGCAGTTGTTGTTGCTTTTGCGTCATGCCGATCCCGGTATCGGAAACTTCGAATTGAAGGAAACCGTCTTCGTCGTCGACGTAGCGAACGGTCACGGTGACGCCGCCCTGCTTGGTGAATTTGATCGCGTTGCCGATCAAGTTGATCAGGATTTGTTTAAGCCGTTTGGGATCGGTTCGAATCACTTCGGGCATCAAGCCGTCGTAGGCGACGTTGAGGTCCAGTTGATTCTCCGCCGCGCGAACGCTCATGATCGATTGCACGTCGGCGACTAAGCTGGCCGGTTCGAAACGTTGGCGAGTGATTTCGATCTTACCGGCTTCGATTTTGGATAGGTCGAGGATGTCGTTGATGATTTCCAGAAGGTAGTAACCATTGCGGCGGATCGTGCTGAGGTGTTCATCACGTTCACGACCATCGGTGGAAGCCTGTGCCAGTTCCGTGTAACCCAAGATGGCTGTCATTGGGGTTCGGATCTCGTGGCTCATATTGGCCAGGAAAGCGCTTTTTGACACGTTGGCTTCTTCGGCCTGCCGACGCGCTTCGTCCAATTTGATCTCGGTTTGTTTTCGATCGGTGATGTCAAGTTCCACACCGATCAGTTGCAACGGTGAGTCATCATCGTCGATGCTGACATGTGCAAGCGCTAAGATCCAGTGGATCGAATCGTTCCGTACGACTCGGTATTCTTCTTGGAATGCGGTGCGGTCTTCCAGGCAAGCGCAGAGTTTCTTTTCGACGCGATCGCGGTCTTCAGGATGGATGCTTTCGATAAAGGAGGCCAGCGAGTTGCTCGGTTGGGAGGTGAGCTTTCCACCGAAGTCGCCACTGGTGTCGCTGGAGAACCAGCGGTCCTCACCGACATTCCATTGCCACAGTTTCAAATTTGCGGCGTTTAACGCCAGCCTTAAGCGTTGTTCGCTCTTGCGAATCTCCGACTGTTGCACAATGGAGTCGGTGACGTCTTGACCGGTGGCGACAACGAATTGGACTTCACCGTCATCACCGATGGCAGGTTGGTAAATGAAATCCGCGTAGCGTAGGTCCCCCCTGGGACCATTGAACGGCAGTACTTCGCGGTACGTCTTTCCCGCCAAAGCGTCTTGAAAGTGTTGGTGCAGTTTGGCTTGCGATTCGGGTTGTCCCGACCACCACGACGAATTCCAGAACGGAGTTCCGATCTCTTTGTCGCGTTCGATTTCGAAGGGGATGGTGGCGGCGTCGTTGAGGTCGACCAAGCGGCCGTCCAAATCGATGACGAACGTGTAAAAGAAGCTTTGGTCAAACAGAACACGCAGCTTGCTTTCGGCAGATTGGATTTGTTTGAGTGCTTCAGCAAGCTTTTGTGTCTCACGGAGCAAATAAACTTGGTTTTCTTTCAACCGTTGCTCGTATCGCTTTCGATGGGTGACATCGGTTGCCAATACGTACACGCCAATCTGATTTTCGTCGGGGTCGACTTCGGGGATGAAGATCACATCCTTGATCGTTTGGTCGAGCTCGTTCGGAAGTGTCAGTTCGAATTTGCATCGCTCACCGGCAAGCGAGCGGAGCAAATGGGACTGAAGTGATCGATAGACGTCTTCACCAAGGAGTTCGTACACCGAAACACCAATCGCTCGATCAGGTTCATAGTCGAACTGGGCCGCGAAGGCTTCATTGGCGAACTGAATTTTTTCCTCTTGATCAATCAACGCGATCAATGCGGGCATCGCGTCAGTAACCGAACGTAGTTGTCTGCTTTTCGCTTTGAGACGACGTTCGGTACGTTTTTGATCGGTAATATCCATGATGGCACCGATCAGTAACGTCGGATTGCCGTTGCCGTCGCGTTCGACCGAACCGTCACCGCAGATCCAAAGCCATTTGCCAGTCTGATGACGCATCCGGCATTCGATGTGATAGTCATCGCAGCGTCCGACAAACGTCTTTTGGATTTCGCGTTCGACCTTATCGATGTCGTCGCTATGAATGAAGTCTTTGAACGCGCTGAACGTGTCGTCAAATTCGTCGCGTTTGTATCCGAGAAGTTGGTAAAGCGAATCAGAGAGTGTGACCGTGTCAGTGTTGACGTCCCACTTCCACGTTCCCAATCCGCCGGCGGTCAAAGCAATTTCGACTTCGCGCCTGGATCTGGCCAAGGACCGCTCAAGCTGCCTTCGTTCGGTGGCATCCCAGGCGACACCGATTAGGCTTGTCTTGCCTTCGGCATCTTGGATGCATTTCCCACGCATGACGACCCAGGAAACTCGTTTCGGGTCCCTGCGGACACGAAATTCTGCGTTGTATTCGGTGCCGTCATTGCATGCCGTTGTGATTCGTTTTCGAACCTCTGCCGCGTCATTGTCGTGGATTTGCCCAAACAGTTGCTCACCCCGGCTCAGCGTCCCAGACGGTTTGCCGAACAATGCGCAGAAGACTTCGCTGGCAATCAGTTGGTCGGTTTCTGGATCAAGTTCGAAGACACCCAGACTGGACGCTTGCGTTGCGAGGGCAAGACGCCGTCGTTTGTCTTCCACCGTCCGGCGAAGCGAATCGACTTGAGTGACATCTTCGAAGGTGATCAGGAAACGCGCATCGTCTGGGTTATCGATTGCAAGCGGCTGCACGAGTACCTGCAGATGTCGACGAGAACGACCATCATGCCAAGCGCCATTGGCACCGGATTGGATTCCCGATTTGAGTGTTGTCGCGACCGGCTTCATCAAGATCGCGAGCACATCGCGGCGAAGCGAGTCGGAAAGCGGTTGGCCAACGATCGTTTGACTCGTGAACCCATCAAACTTTCCGTGGTGATCGACAATCTGCATCGACGATGTGATTACGACTGCCGCTGGGGCAAACTGTTGCAGCAAAGTCTGCCGCATTAGCTCCCCGCTATCGCCATCACGCTTCATCGAATTTTGTTTTTACCACGGGGAAAACGGATGCCAACGACGATTCGTCAGCCAGCAATCCAGTTGATTGACAGAGGCTCGGTCGTATGGCAGTGGCCCTGAACTGGGCGAAGCACGCCTAACAATAACACTTACTTTAAAGCAGGTCGAACGAGATGGCCACCTAGGGGAACTCTCGTTCGGTGTGACACCTAACAATCCGGGTTCACTTTCAGCCCGATGGCCAAGCCCGGATCGGGCGTCTGTTTACTGTTCGCAGTTTCGTCGGACTGCCGTTTTCCTCCCAAGAACTCTGCGATGCCTTTGGAACATTCGTAGTGCTCGCTCGCCATCCGAATCGCGATCAAGATTGGGACGGACAGTAAGACCCCTGCCAGCCCCCACATCCAACCCCAAAAGACGGTGGCGATAAAGACCAACACTGGGTTCATCTGCATCGATCGTCCCAAAATCGTCGGGGTGATGAATTGCCCCTCAATCGTGGTTAGCGTTAGGAACGTCGAAGTGATCACGATTGCGTAGTAGAACGGCTCGAAGGTCAACAGCGCGACGACAAACAAGATCGTCGCACCGGCAAACGCGCCGAGAACTGGTACGAAGTTGAACACGCATGCCATGACTCCCCAAAGCAAAGGTGACGGCATACCGAGCAACCACATCGCGACCGAGACGCACAGACCCAGTGTGATGTTGATGACGGTGACCTGTGTTAAATAGAGGCTGAGTCCATCCTGGACCCCATCGATGGCCGCGAAAAAGTTTCGTTTTGTCCTAAAGTCTGGCAACGAATGCAGCATGCTTCGGATCAGTTCGTCCCCAAACGCCAACAAGAAATACAGCAGTACCGCCGAAACAATTACCAGTGAGACGACATTGCCCGTGCCACTGATAAACGTCAGGTTGGCATTCCAGTTTGGCTGCTTGATTTCGACCGGAACGGGTTTTTCGGCAGCCTCTTCGCGTTCGGCTTCTGCGGTGAATTCGGTTGTCGCCTGATTGACCGCATCGAGCTTGTCAAAGACGAATCCCAGTCGTTTTTTGACGTTTTGGATATACTCGGGGGTCTGAACCAACGTCTGACGGGCTGGCTCCATCACCAGGTAGCTCGGGACAACGATTAACACTAAGCTGCCACCGAGGATAAGTCCTGACGCTACGGATGAAGGGATGCCGAGATGTCGGCCGCGGCGCACGAGTGGTCGCAGCGTTAAATAGGCAAACACCGAAATCAATATCGGGATCACCAATGAACGCGCGAAATACAGCGCGTACAGAACGAGCATCCACGCGCAAACGATGTTCGCTTTGCTACTCAATTGCCGCTGCAAGAGTGACGTTGCCGAATCAGTTGGTTCGGTGGAGTTGTGGGGCGATTGGGCAGGCATCTTCTAATCACTTCCTGTTGTCAGCAAAGGTCGCTTGGTAAACCAGAACACACCCAATCAAAAACGAAAGCAGAAACATCAGCGTCGCCAACGCGGGGTAGCCAAACAGCATCCACTCGGACTCCAACTGCATGATGATCGAGGCACCGATAATCATTGAGGCGACGATCAGTCCAGAAGTGATTCGGTTGGCGATTTTGTGGACGCCGCTAATCAAGGTTGCTTCATCAATCGCGTCGACGTTGATTCGCAATTGATTTTCGCTCAGCAGTCTCGTGATTCGGTTGATCCGTTCAGGCAGGTTGGATGCCAGTTCGGCTGATTCAAGTAGCGCCGCAGCGACCCTTCCCGGTTTCGTCTGTTCCCTCGCACGGCTCATCAAAAGTGCTGCGGTCCGTGATCGGATCATTTGGTGAATATCAAAGTCGGGATTTAGCATGTGAAGGGTCGTTTCCAACTGCAAAAACGCTTTGCTGAGCAGGATTAACTCGAATGGCATGGTCAGTCCACATTCACCGGCAACTGCCATGAAGCGAACGAGCGTGTGTCCGACCGACATTGATTCGAATCGTCCAGTGGAGGACGCCACAATCCGAGCGCCTTCGACCCGGAAGCGTTCGGCATCGAATTCTTCATCAGCGTGTCCGATTTCCTGAGCCAACGCGGCCGCACGCTCGCCTTCTTGTTCTCCGAACGCGAGTAGAAGTGCAGCCAGTTTGCGGCGCATCATCGGAGGCAATTCGATAACCATCCCCGCATCAATCAAGGCAAGATCGGCGCGTTCCAAACACCGTCGCGTGGCCGAATGTTCCTCTGAGCGTTCCTCGGCTCGCGAGTTCAACAGAATGAGGTTGCCCGGATGAGGGTCTGCGTGGAAAACGCCATCAATCAGGATCTGTTGCAGGTAGGCGTTGACCAAGTCTTTCGCGATGCGTTCGCAATTGCGTTCGAGCAGTACAGACCCATTTGCATCTTTTATCGGAACGCCAGAAACGTACTCCATTACCAATACGTCTTCGGCCACTAGCTGTGGTACGGGACGCGGAATGCAGAGCGTTGGATAGTCGGCGAGGTTTTCGCCCAACGTGATCAAGTGATCTGCTTCACGCCGGAAATCGAGTTCTGATTCGAACGCATATTCCACCGCTTGGATCAGCATCCCGAAACGAAACTGTCGGCCGACCTTCGTTTCACGGTCAACCAGCGATGCAATTCGCTTCAAACTGCGAAGTTGTTGTTGGACTTCGCTTTCGATGCCCGGACGACGAACCTTCACGACAACATCTCGACCGTCTCTTAATTTAGCCCGGTGGACTTGACCAAGCGACGCGGATGCTAAAGGGCGCTCATCGATACTGGCGAACAGTTGAGTTGGTTTGGCGTCAAACCGGCTGGAAATGATTGATTCAATCTTTTCCCATGTGAGCGGTTTGACATTGTCTTGAAGACGGCTGAGTGCCCGGATGTATTGACGCGGAACCAAGTCATCGCGTGTGCTGATGATTTGTGCCAGCTTAATATAGGCACACCCCAGTCCTTCGATGTCCTCGGCAAGCTCTTCCGCAGACCGGTAGGCGTCCGCGTCGTGATCATCGTGTCGACGCAATCCAAGGTGCCGAGCCACATCCGCAAACCCGTGTTTGAAAAGCAATGATGTGAGCGCAGCGTATTGTCGTCCGTTTTGCGTCAGAAGGTGAATCATCGTCGTTTGCTTGGTGGCGATCCAGCCGGCGAGATTCGACGGCGACTGAGTTAGTTAGTCATTTAAGTAAAGCAACGTTCGCACGCCGCGAGCCGCATGTTTGAACTCTCTCAAATGCTGTGCCTGATGGCCAGCAATGAGAAAGAACGTGACGACTCGCCAGTGTGCAGACGGTGCGTTGATCGTGCCGTGCTTAGACGGCAGGGCGACGTCCCATGATCAGGCTGACGATGAACAAGACCAAGAAGACGAAGAACAAGATCTTCGCGATCCCAGCTGCACCAGCAGCAAGCCCACCAAATCCAAAAACAGCGGCGATCAGAGCGACGACGAAAAAGACAGCGGCCCAGTAAAGCATGGTATTCCTCAAAGGGGTTGGAGAGCTCCTGGCCCAACTGTGGTGTTCACAACGTTTTAAAGCCGGGAGAGGATGGCCTTTCGGCCGAACGGGAGATCCCCTTTCGCAAACCCCGGGCCAATGAGCAGACCATTTTTCAGATTGAATCCAAGATGCCACGATTTGCCGCCTCGATGCGTTGTCAATGGTCGATCTGCGACCAGGCTGCTCGGGAAGGTTGAGGAACGCCGATCGTTGTTGAACCAGTCTTTGCAATCCGACTCAGTTGGCTCGCGAGCGGGCCATTTGGATTTGATGGTAAACCGAACAGCCGGTGAGACTTCATTGGGCAATTGGAGCGATCAGGCAGCAAAACAGGAGCTCAAACGCATCGAGCCAAGTCACAGCGGAAATGTTGGGTCGGCAATGAGGGCGGAGATTCCCAAACATGTACTGCCCTTCGCTTAATGGCATGCGATATGCGTGCAGTCGAATTCCCACAAATGAGCGGAGATTCGATGAGTCGAAACAGAGTCAACAAGCATTGCCCGGAAGATCAACGGCCAGCACGTGTGCTGGTTGTTGATGATTTGCCGGCAAGCCGGTTGCTTTTGTATCGCGTCTTCTCCGCGCTCAAATACGATGTCTCGCTTGCCGCTGATGGCGAGGAAGCATGGTACCTCATGGTATCGCGACAGCCTTTCGATATCGTGCTCACAGACCTTGAGATGCCTGCGCTAGACGGCTTGCAGCTGGCGCAGAGGATTCGAAAGAGCGGGCGGGACGAGATTCGAGACCGTCCGGTGATCATCCACAGCTCAACCGATCCGGCGCAACTCCGAGATCCGATTGCCGCTGATCCACTAACGTTCTGTTTGCCGAAGCCGCTTGAGGTGGGGCGGTTGAAAGAAACGCTGGTGAAAATTCAGGAAGCGGTTTCCGGTGCGGCCGACTCCACTTCCATCAAGCTGCCGCCGTTCTAGGTCACAAATAAATCTCGCCCCCAGCGACGTGCGAAGCAGAGTGAGTGAAATAGTTTGTTAGGGCGGGCGTGGGTTTGAAACGCCAGTCGCCACCAATTCGAAGGTGGTGACGACCGGCACGTCGCGGCAGAACGCGGCATTGGCTGCGCCAATCGTCTGCCGCCGAGCGACTTGTTAAGTACCCTCGGGCCGATAGTTACAACGTCACGGCCGCGTTGAGCGAGTCGTCGGGCGTGGGGCGTTCGCCCTGCACGTACGCCTTTCCGGCTTTGAGCAAATACTTGACACCTTGAAAGCCTGAATTGTCCCAGTATTCGCCACGGACCGGGTCTACGCGGAGCAACACAATTGATGGGTCTGACTTGCCCGCAGGGAACCAGACCTTGAACGCTTCGTTCCAGATCTCGTCGATTTTTTGCCGATCTTCGACGGCCTGGCATTTACCGGTGAGCGAAACAAATTTGCCGGAGCTTTGCATGGTCACCGCGACGTCTTGATCAAGCATCAAGTCGGCAATTTTTCCGGAATTGCGGTCGCTTACGAACCACATTGTTCCGTCATCATCGACTTCGGCGATGGCCATCGGTCGGGAATCCAATTCACCGGAACTCGTCCGAGTGACCAGCATCGCGTTGCGAAAGTCGCCGATGAGTCCGATTAGTTTTTCATGTTTATCCATTGCTCTGTGCCTCTTGTTCGGGGAACGATGCGACGGATCGAAATGTTCTACCGCAGACCCGTCGGTTGACGGGACTAAAGGGTGCAAGCAATGTGCCAAACAAAGTCAGGCAATTCGCGCGAAACGGTCTCCGCGGCAAAAACCTTAGGGTTTTGTGCGAGCGTCCGTCTTCGAAGAAGCCGGCGCGGCACTCTCAGGGACACGATTGGGGTCGCCGCCCGATCGACTCTCCACGGCTCGCTTGATACCGCGAAGCATGACGGGAAAGACAAAGCCATGGAGTGGATAAACGGAATACCAGTACGCCAACCCCATTAGTCCCCGCGGACGAAAACGGGCCGTCATCTCGACCTGTGTCGAATCGGAAGTGATTGGGCGAACCGTAAAGTCCAGTTCTGCATCGCCGGGCAACCACATTTCGGCCCTGAGTCTGAGTTGCCGATTGAGATCCAATTTGGTCACACGCCAAAAATCCAAGCTTCGCCGTAGTGCAGTTCGGTAGGGTGTCGGCGCCCACGGCGCAGTCCTGGGCCACCGACCAGTTGATCCATCCAGCCACGCAAGCTCCACAACGGACCGGCGCCCCAGTACCCATGCTGGCCACCGATCGATTTGATTTCGGCAAAGGTCGCTTCGAGTGAACCGTTGACTTGGATTTCACGTTTGTCCTGCATTGTCGCGCCGCCGGCCCAATCTGGGTCGTGTGGCATCTCACCGGCGGTGGACCACCGGGTCTCGATCAGGCCATCACGGGTACGTCCCACAGCCGCTTCGATCGCTTCCTCAATCCCCAGGCATTCGCCGGGCATCAGACGCAGCGCATCTTTGTTGCGACAAACGGTTCGATTGCGGAGACCTTCGGCAAGCGGACGCGCGATTCTGCTGTTGACGGGTGTGACTAATCCGATCCAGAGGCTGCTCAGCTTTGGCGTTAGGACAGGGACCGGCACGATCGTACGACGTCCTAGGCCAAGTTTTGACGCCGTGATCTGCATCACATTTTCGTAGGTCATGATGTCTTTGCCACCGATGTCAATCGTTCGGCCAGACGTCTCGGGAACTTGTAAACAAGTCACCAAGTAACGCAACACGTCGCGAATGGCGATCGGCTGTGTTTCCGTTTTGACCCAGCGAGGGGTAATCATGACCGGCAGTCGCTCGACCAAGTATCGCAAGGTCTCGAACGATGCCGAACCTGATCCGACAATCATTGCCGCTCGGAATACGGTCGCTAGCACACGACCACTTTGTAAGATGTCCGCCACTTCGCGTCGGCTGTTCAAGTGGTTCGATAGGTTCGGCCCCATCTCGCCGAGTCCGCCCAAGTAGATGATGCGTTGGCAGCCCGAACGCTCGGCGGCTTTCAAGAAACACTTTGCGAGCTCGCGATCCCGCTGTGCATAGCCGCCACCTGCGGACTGCATTGAATGCACTAGGTAATAGGCCGCTTGGCAGTCACCAATCGCTTCGTCCATTTTGGTCGCGTCATCGATTCCGCCAGCGACCACGCGAAGCTTGGGGCTATTCTGCCATGCAAATTTCGATAATTTGCCGGGGCTGCGCACTAAGCAAGTGACTTCGTATCCCTGTTCCAACAGGCGAGCGACAAGACGCCCGCCGACATAGCCGGTCGCTCCGCAAACCAAGATTCGTTGTGGTGTTTCCATGACAACATGGAATCGGTTGACGAATTCCAATCAGTGCGTGTAACTGCTACGTGGACAACGTAGCGTCCTATTGACGATCGCTTTCGATCACATCACCGAACTGCAATTCGCCATCAAATGAACGTGTCGAATTCTTCGGAGCAGTCAAGTCTTCGGCTGCCGACGGTTGCAGCAACGGGCGGCGAGAACTGGTCGTATCGTCGTTCGCAGGAACGGGATCAAGTGTCGCTGACACACCTGCGTCAAACGCCGGCGGGTCGACCGGTGGAATCTCGATCATTCCGGGCATCATAAAGTCCATCGTATCCGACTCGATCAAGCTCGGGTCGCGACAAGCCACTTGCTTCCTGCAACAGCGATCGCAGGTCTGGCTGCCTTTGACATAGGCCAACATCTCTTCACAGAACGATTGTCGCGCGACGAAGATCCGATCGCCAGGTTTGAGATGGTAGTTCGTCGTCGAGTCACCAAGTTGCGTGATCGCACGATAACAAACCGGCAAGGTGATTCGGCAGGAACACGGACTGGTCGGTCGGGCAAGCAAAATATCGCATGCCGATGCCCGGGCGGTCAGGCCGCCAGCTTCCATGATCGCGTCCAAGACCGTTTCGTGTCCCGTCAAGGTGTATGCCCCGGGGGAATTGACCTCGCCGATGACATAGTACCGATGGATCGGCTGGATCAAGCGAACGTTCACACGCACCGATTTCTGTTCGGTGTTGCTAACCACCGTTTGAACCGCCGATTCAGCTTGCTCAATCGTCATGCTGGAAACGACCACACGACCGTATCGGCCGAGATCAATCGTGCCGTCCGCCATCACTCGCTGGTCGGCAGGCAGTTGGATCGTCAGGTCCTCTGTTTCAAGGACTTCGACCAACAATTCATCGCCAGGGGCCAAGTGGTGTGTCGGGCGAACCTGCTTCGCTAACTCACGCGGAACGTTCGGGTGCCGCGTGGTCTTGTCAAGAATTTCCTTCGTATCCCGCGTCATCACATGAGCGATCGGGTACGCGGAAAAACCGAGTACACTGCATCCGGCCGAGCAAAGGACCGGAACGAGAAGCAACGCCGTCAGACCGATTCGGTGGATTTTCTTGTACATGCTAGGAATGATCGGTCGATGCCCGACGAATATTTGCAACGACCAAGCGTGTCACTACAGCTTACCAGTTGATGGTGGGCTTTTGATCAGTTCGAAAACAAACTGTTCGCTGTTGAGATCGTGATCAATTCCTGCAGTGCGAATCGTTTGGCGGTGGCTCGGAATGACTCGCCAGGTAACAAGCGGACGATGGGGGTCTTGGCGGTACCGCTGATGTCGAACACAAACGTTCGGTCGCTTAAGATTCGGTTGACTTGGCCGATTGGCGACGCGACCAAAAGATCGGAGAGGCCGACCAAGTTGACCAAGAAGTCTTGGCCTTGGAAGTTCCCCGTCGACAAGACCATGCCGATGTCCATTCGCGTGTCCAACAACCCGACGCGGCCGTCGGCTCGAACCGCGACGCGATCCGATAACATCGCGACCTCGTCGAGGTGAATTGCTCCGGAGGCGATCCGGCCGACTGCAATCCCTTCGCTAAATCGTGTTCCGACAAGTGACGACGCCCCCAGCAATACGCCGGCAGTTGAAAGGCCCGGTACGGCGGAAGCATCCGTGCCACCTAGACGGAATTGAAAATCGCCACGCAGACTTCTTGCGTCGACGATGCGGCGACCACTGAGTGTCAAATCGCCGGTCACGTCACCTTGCCCGATGGTCGCAGTGCCGACATAGGTATTGAGCAATCGTTCAAAATCGACATGGGCGATTCGCCAGCGGCTGTCCATATCGATGGAACCACGGTTGGACGCGGGAGAAGACAGCGATAGCTTTCCCGACACCAAACCGCCAGCCAGCTTCGATTTCACACTCGGGAAATCGGCGGTCCAGCGGAGGTTTTTCGAGTCGAAGGTAACGACGAGCGAGCTGTGCGCGTCACCGACCGGCAAATTGAATGTGGACGCATCATCGACCATCGCGTTCCCGGTGATTCGAAGTTTATCCAGGGGGCCACTTCCCAGACCCGTCACGCTAACTTGACCGCTGACCGTACCTGCCAACCAAGTCGACGCATCGGGACTGATCGGCAACAACATTCGGCTTCCGTCGGCGCGTGTGAGGCGAAGCTGCAATGTCCTGCGCCCGGCACCTGTCGACCAGGTCCCCTGACCGGCCAGGCGTCCGCCCGCATAAACACCTTGAATGGAGTCAATCGCGAGACGGTCTGGATGAATTGCGACCAACGTGGTGAGGTTGGGGATCAACTCTGTGTTCGCCACGCGAACAGCTTTTAGCACAATCTCTGCGGTGATCGGTTGACCCGAATCGGAAAGCGACAGTTCGTTTGCAGTAAGATCCAATTGGCCGCTGTAAAGTCCTGCGCGCTGGCCGCCCAAAACGCTTGCTTGTTCGATCGAAAGGTCTTTGACCGTGAATTGGTCAATCACAACACGCTGGAGCAACTCGCTCCAGCTCGCCTGAGGTGTAGCAGCGGAAGTCGAATGGATTGCGACGCGTCCGCCAAGAACTTCGCCATCGACGGCGGCTTCTAATTGCTGGCCATCAATTCTGGCTTCCGCCATGAGCTGCCCAATCGGTTCGCCGCCTGCCGATAGCTGGCTGATCTGGACGATGGCGTTTCCACGATGCGCAAACGGTTGATCCAACTTGTCAGCAGGTACTTGCCATTTGACTTTTCCTGAGGTGGTTGCGGCCAGCACGGTGGGACGCGACGCGATTGGAAGTTGGACGGACAGTTTCGGAGCGAGAGATTCCCAGTCGATGTCAAATTGATGGCTACCGAACGAGTCGGTCGACAAGGTCACGTCGCCGGTGACCGAACCGTCAAAGACTTTGGCGTCGAGTGCGGTCAGGCGAAAGGCGTTGTCGTCAATGGCATAGTCTGCTTTTAAAGATCTCAGGACGACGCTGTCGTCTGAATCGCCAATCGGCTCGCGCGGCGTCAGTCTAACTTCATTGGGTGCGAGGACGACGTCATGTTCGATGCGTCCCAGGTCGAGGCCAGCTAAGCGAAGCCTGGGAGAGGCAATTGCGGCATCGATCTGCAACGGGTTGTCGTTGGGCTTGCCGGAAATCGTTCCCTGTACTTTGCCTTGAAGGTCGATCTTGCCGTCGATCAGTTCGGTAAACGACCCGGCCGGAAAGTCGTCCGCGGTGAATCGCAGGTCAACTTTGGGGGCGTTCGCCAAGTCCATTGATCCGGCCAGTTCGGCCTTGAACGGCGGAGTGCTTTTGGATTCGACTACAGCGCCGCCGATGTCGACTCGTTGTTGTTTGACTTGGATGCTTGGAACGCTGACATCGAAGTTTAATTTGGGGCCGTACTGGACGTTCTTTGCCGCGACCTTACCGGTGATGTCCCATTTCAGTGGGGCATTCAAGTCTGTTGCTCGTCCTTTGACGTTCACCTGGCCATCGATCGTGGCGATCGACCACGCTTTCGCCCAATCGCCACCGAACTTCTCTAACAGGTCGAACACCGCATCGGTTTTCAATTCCGATAGAGTCAGGTTGCCTGCGAAATTCCCCCGCGGGATGAGTTCCATCGAAGCGTTTCCGGCAATCTTTCCCTGTCCTTGCTTGGCATCGAGCTCTTGCAGCGTCAGTTTCCCATCGCGAAAGTCAAGCACGGCACGGAGCGAATCGAAGATCAATTGATCGGATCGCACGTTTTGCCCCGAAACGGTCCCGTGAATTTTGTATGCCTTGCCGGTTCGAAGCGCATTCAGTGGGACTGAGACTTCGAACTTCACAGTGACGTTACCGTCGACTGCGACGGGGATTTCAATCCCCAAGCGTTCCAATCGCGACGCCAGCTTCCCGACTTCGATGTCCTCAAACGACCAGTCGGTTGTCCAGTAGCGATAGTTCGGCGCTTGTGCCAGACAGGACTTCGAGGACCCGAGCAGCCCAGTGGCAAGTAGGGCGGCAGCCAAGATTGTCAGGCGAACTTGGAAAAAATTACACATGCTTGGTCGTTTTCAGGACGGGAAGTCGTCTGGGCGAAGGTGAGCTGGACGCAAGAGTCACTGCAAAATTGGGGCCGCTAACATCCATCTGAAACGCTCTGCCGGTCTGCGGAGTCATGAGTTTTCCCGTCGATCGGCATATCGTTTGCATCAACGGTGGGGCAACAAAGAGGCGTCGCGTGTTGCGGTGCCACATGTTGAATTTCTCAGTGATGGAGTCCCAAATTATGTCTGCCGACGGCATGGCAAGCTATCAAACGGTTCATGGATTGTCGTTCCCAACCACGATTGCGGTACTGAAGTCCCAGTATCAGGAGCGTCGCAAGCAGCGCAAGAAAAACGCGCAACAAACCAAGTCAACGAACGACAACGCCCGGTTGCGTCTTAAACAGTCTGCGGAATTTTCGACCACCGCTTGATTTCGTCATCATTGGGCTCGTGATTATTCAGACCTTCGGCGAGTCCGCTATTTCAATGAAGTATCCCTTGGGGTGAACCGGTTAGGCGGGCTGTCACCCCAAGCGTTCACCGCATCGGTGGCAATACACCGCGCCGGTCAAGTGTTTTTGGGTCTCGCATCGCGGACAAGGGCGATCGGTCGTCGTTGCGTCCAGGTCTTTCTTATCGCCGGCGTCTTCTTTATCACTGGCATGGGATGTTAGCTCTGCCGTCACAAAGCCGCTTGGTACGATGATCAGGCTGTAGCCCAGGAGGATCAAAGTCGCGGAAATAACTTTGCCAGTGGTCGTCGTCGGCACGATGTCACCGTATCCAACGGTTGTCATCGTTACGATCGCCCAGTACATCGCCTGCGGGATCGAATCGAAGCGGCTGTCGAAATCCTGCGGGGGCACGCCGGCGACGAGTGCGGGCATGATCGTTTCGACAAAGTACATCAGCGTGCCGCTAATCGTGACGGCCACCATCACGACAATGAGGAACACGATGATTTTGTGCCTCGCGTTCCAGACTGCGTGCCATAGCTCATCGGCGTCGCTCATCATCCGCCATAGCTTCAGCACCCGGAAAGCACGCAGCAATCGGATGCTCCGCAAGATCACAAAGGAACGTGTTTGTGTTTGCGGGACGAACACATATCCGATGTAGGTCGGCAAGATACTTAGCAGATCGACGATGCCCCAGAAGCTAAACGCATATCGCAGCGGGTGTCTCGCACATGCGAGCCGGGCAAAATACTCGACCGTGAACAGGATCGTGAGACACCACTCGATCGATTCGAGAACGGCGAGTTCGCGTCTGGCGATCGAGGGAATCGTTTCCAGCGAGATAACAGTGATGCTGCACAGGATCGCGATCAGCAATCCGACATCAAACGCCCAGCCCGCCGGGGTGTCCGATTCGAAGATGACATCATGCATCACCACCCGCCACGACGGCCCATCGGGGCGTTGTGACGGTTTCGATTTACGGGTGTGGCGTGGTGCCTTGCTCAACCTCAGCCTCCGTTCGGGCGATTCCTAGTACGACCAACGACTAGGGTTCGATTTGCAGTCGACGTGGTGCGGTCACGGCTGGAGCAGCTTGGCGAACCTGCGATGCGTTCACGGCATCGTTTGGCATCTCGGCACTCGCTGCCATGATCCGTGGCTGTCGCTGTTGCATCGGAATGTCGATCGCCGGTGTCTGACCGTTGGCAGCCAAGGCCTGGTTTTCAGAAGCGAAGGCTTGGATGCGTTTGCGGATCGAAGGTTCGATTGGTGAAGCTAAGCCGTTGTCCAAATTGGATTGGTTGCGATGGATTGTCGTGGTAACCAACCCGGTTGGGCGTGTCGCGTGATTGTCAATTGCATCCCGGTGACGTCGATAGTCTGGCGAGTAGACCAACGACGAGTCTGTCATGGTGTTTTCAGCTTTGTTGCCAGGCAGGACGATTGTCGTCGGTGCCCCTTGGACGACTTTGCCTTCCTTGGTTTGGAAGGTCGCGACCAGGGAGACTCGTTTCTCGTTGCCACCGACCGGATCCCATGGAATCCAAACGCTGTAGCTGGCGCCAAAATCGCTTTGACTGAAGTGACGGGTAAATTGCTCGGGCGTGAACTTATACGGTCGGATTGCGGTGTCTTTGCCCACGGCGCCAATTTCGAAACCGTGTACGGTCAGCGTGCCTTCGACGGGAACCGATTTCGACTTTTCATCAAAGAAGAAGATCCGTCCGCCGAAGCCCCGCGTTGGTGTCTTGCCGCCTTGAACCAACACGTCGCTGGTCCACGTCGCGGCGAGCTTCGCAGGGTTTGGGTATGGCTTTGGAGGTTCGTCGCCTTTTTTGGACCAAGGTGCCTTGGTCATCCACTGGGGCGTACTGAAGAACTTGGCCAGCTTTACGTCTTCGCGAGTCGTGGGCGAAGTGCATCCGGTCATTGCCAACGGTCCGGCCGCCAGCGCGACGATGATTGCGGTTTTTAGTTTGCGTTGTTTCATGGGTCAAACCGATTGAATCTTTCTCGGAGATCTCGCGAGCTGACTCGCATCTGTTAGGTTTCATATTCGAACAGCCACAAGGCAGACAGGGCGGGACCTGTCTGCCTTGTGATGGCGTTTCCGCCGACATGCCAGCGACTTATTTGCCGGGCGCCATCCAGCTGGCCGGCAGAGTCTGTTCGCGGTTCATCGTGCCGGCCGGTCGTTGAAAGGACGACTGGTTGATGACCGGGGTTGGCAACACCGATTGATCGGTCGGAGACGCGATGTCGTCCTCTTCCAGAATCAGTCCGGGTGGTGCAATCTCCGGTGCGATACCGGGTGCCGGAGTGATCACCGGTCCGCTCGATTGATCGCGATAGATTGACGCCCCGTTGCCAGAAGTCGAGAACTCGGCTTCCAAGTCGCGTGAACGGTCAGGGGCCAAGCCATCGGGAACATTGCCGATCACCATTTCACCGTCGACGGTCGGTTGCACGTCGGGGTAGATCGTCGGGCCGATTGCTGGGCCCCACAATCCGTAGCCGCCGCTCAATCCCACGTCTCCGTGTGCTTCGACAACGTCGGCCAAGCACCAGCTCATTCGGCTGGACTCGGTTTGTTTGACGTATTCGAGATCCTGGTCGCCGGTGATCAACATCGGCGTCATCACGATCAACAGTTCGTTACGGGCTTCCGATTCATAGTCGTACTTGAACAGGTTGCCCAAGATTGGGATGTTCGACAGGTACGGCATACGTCGGCTTTGGTTGGCACGTGATTTTTGGATCAATCCGCCGACGATGACGGTTTGGCCGCTGTAAACCGACAAGGTGACTTGTGCGGTCGTGTTGATGATGTCTTCGATCAAGACCGTTTCACCTTCGACACCCGTTGGTACCAGGGTCCCGGTGCCTTGATCGCGGTCCGAACGAGTGATGTCCAAGTTCAGTGCGATCGTCCCGTCACGTCCGATCCGTGGCAAGATATCCATGATCAAGCCGACTTGGATGTCTTGAATCTGGGGCGAGATCACACCGTTGCCAGAGACCGTGTTGCCGCGGAATCGGGCGATCTCACGACCGACTTCGATGCGGGCGTTGGTGTTGTCAGCGGTCATCAGTTTGGGTGTGCTGATGATCTGTGCTCGTCCGGCGTCTTGCAACGTTCGGAACAGCAAGCTGACCGATTCGCTGGCCGCGTTGAGGACAAAACCGCCGTATCCGATCGATGGGTTCGTTTGGCCCAGTCCGAATGTCGACACCGCACCACCGACAACGTCTTCGCGGTTCAGGTCGTTGACGTTGGCGACACCGGCGTTGTTGAAGTTAAACCCGGAAGCCCCCGTCGCTCGTGTGCCAAACGTGTCCGCGACGGCTTGGTCACGGCTGAAGGCTAGCGAGTCTTGTAGGCCCAGTTCGGTACCGATTTCGAATTGGTCATTCAACGAAACCTCTGCCAAGACAACTTTGATCAACACCATTGGGCGTCGTCGGTCCAAGCGGTCGATCAGGGCACGGACTTCTTCATAGAGTCGTGGCGACACGCTCAACAGGATGCTGTTGGAGTATTCTTCCGCCACTGCGATGATGTCACGATCGAGCAAGTCATAAGCACTGAGGCCCTGTTGGAATTGCTGGATCTGGGTTTGTGATTGCAACCGCGAGCTGACGTAGCTGGTGATCGCGTTGGCGACGTCGGCGGCGTTGTTGTTTTTCAACCAGATGACTTCGGTGATCCGTTCGGCAAAGCCTTCGCTGTCCAGACGGATCAGGATGCTTTCGACGACTTCCAAGTCCGACGCCGAACCGCTGGCAACGATGCTGTTGGTACGGATGTCCGTCGAAAATCGAAGCGGTACAAGCGAGCTTTCGGTGGCTGCGGTTGACGATGGCAAACCGGCCAGGTTGGCCCCACCCACACCCGTTCCGCCGGTGGCGGCTTCGGATCCGAACAGTTGCTCGAGTGCGGCGGTCAATTGCGTCGCATCGCCATTTTCGACCGTAAACACCTTCACCAGCGAATCGATGCCAGGGGCACGGTCCAATTGGCGAATCAGTTCGGCGATCAAAGGCATACTGGTCGAAGGTGCACGGACGACGATCGAGTTGCCGGTTGACTCGGCAGAGATCGTTGCACCGGAGAGGATGCCCGATTCGACGATCCGTTTTTCTTCGCTGTCGACCGAGACGATCGTCAGCGATGCCGATGGCGCGGTCGCATCTTCGCTGGCCGTCAAGTCGCCGCCGGAAAACGCGTCCTGCAAGGTCGTCGCCAAGTCTTCGGCGATCGCGTTTTGCAATTGGAACACTCGCAGTTCCATTTTCGCACTTGTCTTTTCGACGTCCAGTTCGTTGATCAGGCGTGTGACCTCGGTCATATCACGAGGCGAAGCGCTGACGATCAGCGAGTTGGTGCGATAATCTGCCGAGACGCGAACCCGAGTACCAAGACCGGGACGTTGATCTTCTTCCGAACCCGGACGCTCGACAAAGAATCCGCGAATCGTTTCTTCGGCGTCGACTGCGGATGCATTTTGCAATCGGAACACGCGAAGTCGGCTTCGCGGGTCAACCGGAAGATCGATCTTTGCGATCAACTCTTCCAGCGACGCGATCGCTTCGGTGCGTCCGATCAACAACAGTGCGTTGGGGCTATCCAGCGACGTGATGCTGACGTCCCCTTGGCGGCTTGACAGTACGTCATCGTAGAGCTGTGACAACAACTCCGAGACCGCATTGGCATCGGCATGTTCCAGCGTAACGATCTTTGAATCGGGCTGGGTCAATTCGGCTTTGGATTCGATTTCTTTGATCAAGTCCATCACACGCTGTACGTCCCGTGTGGTGCCTTTGACGATGATTTGGCCCAGTTCCGGGACGTATTCGATTTGAACGTCGCCCAAAGGTCCGGCCGGTTCATCGCCAGCTTCGCCCATCACCTCGCCGGCTGGCGGCGTGGTGTCGGCCGACTGGTCGGCTTGCAAAACCGCGTTTTGGAAAATGCTTTGCGGGGCGGCCGGAAGCGGATCGTTGCGAAGTGCCTTCAGCAGACGCATCGTCCGTTGAACCGGCGCCATTTCGGCGTTTTCCAACCGATGGACTTTCGTGACATCGTCATAGCGGTTGGGCACACGGTCGAGTGCACGGATCATTTTTTCCCAACCCGGGATGACCGGATCGGGAGCGTGCACGGTGATGAAATTTTGACGGCGGTCGACTTGGACCATCGTGCCACGCATCGGCGAGACGTTCATTTGGAACGTGACTTCGTTGCCGTTGTTGCGGGTGGTCATCGGGATGTCGCTGCCGGCGGCCTGTTTCAGGTCGCGTTCGAACTCGCGCCAGGAAATGTTTTCCAGACGCATCGAGAGCGGTGCGGCAACCGATGACGAGGTTTGGCGAATCGCCCCGGCAACCATGGTTTGGACTTGCCCTGCGATCGTTGCTTGCGTGCTGGGCGGTGCCATCACGACCAGCTGGCTGTTCTTTGGATCAGGGGCGATAGTCACGCCCGGCAGATCTTGGAACCGCATGTTGAGTGCGGTCGCGATCGATTCGACGTGCTGGGCGGGAACCGCGAGCTTGCGAAGCTGTGGGGCCTGGTTGGGACCAGCCAGTGCCGCTTGGGCCTGGGGCGAAACCACGCGTGCCGATACGGGATCGGCGTTGACCCCGGTACTGGCAGCTGCGGGCATGCGGAACGAAGCCGCTTGGCCGGGCACCTGCTGCGAAGGGTTGGCGGATGGGTATGTCGCTTGCGGACGATAGGTCTGACCGATCGCCGTCGGACCGCAACAGGCGGCAACCACAATCGTACTGATCTTCGCAACAACGAACGTTCTCGCCCGGTCGGTTACCGGGCAGATAAGCTGTCGCAGTCGGCTGCGACAGTCATCGGAGATCGCGTTTGGGTGCACGGGTAACACCTTTAGTTCATCTGGGTACATTTCGACGATTTGCGGAGCTCCAAGAGCGCTTCCTCCGCCCATCAGGACAGATCGTCGTTGCCCTTGCATTCGCTACAGTCAAACTGACCTCGATAGTGGGACGCGATCGTCTAATCAGGCATCATTCGCATAATGCGTACCGACCACAAAGCTTCGGTAGGATAGGAAAACTGTGACGGCATGTTATGGTTTTGGTGTCGTTAAAGTTTGCCTGACGGTCGAGGTCGGTTCGGCAACGTCCGATAGCGAGAGGATGTTGCAAGTCCGTGTTCATCAATCGGACGGATCGACTTGGTCTGGGCATGCAACGGCCTGTCGTGAAACCGCGCTCGCGAAATCACCACAGATCGCAACTCTCGATCTCCAACGGCTAAATCATGGCAACCATCGGCGGACAGATCCTTTGCCAAGCTCCCGACCGGTCGAGCTCGATCCGGGAAGGCGTTGTGCGGATCGAAGACGATCGAATCGTTGAAGTCAGCTTTGAAGCGATTTCGGGCTCGGTCGATTGGGGCGATGCCGAGACGTTTATCACGCCTGGGTTCATCGATACTCATCTTCACCTGCCACAATTCGATTCCATTGGTGCGTTTGGGATGCCACTTTTGGATTGGCTTTCCGAAGTCATCTTTCCTGCGGAAGAAAATTGGAATGACATGGACTACGCGCGGTCGATGATCGCTCGCGTAATCGACCAGTGCTTGTCGGTGGGTACGACAGGGATTTGTGCGTACGCCACGTCGTCATACGATGCAACGATTACCGCGCTGGACATGTTTCAACGCGTCGGACTGCGAGGGGTGATCGGGCAAGCGATGATGGATCGCGCCGCACCGATGTCGCTGACGGTGCCAACGGAGCAGTTAATAGAGCAGGTCGAAGCAGCGCTTCAGCAATTTCCGCCGACAGGGCGCATGGCAACTGCGGTCACACCACGGTTCGCTCTATCGTGCACCGAGTCGGCTTTGTTGGCGGCCGCTGATTTGGCCCGTCGCTTCGACGCGATGATTCAAACCCACCTCGCCGAGACAAGACGGGAATGCGAAGTCGTCTCCAAACATTTTGACGGAATGCCTTACGTCGACGTCTATGACAAGATGGGACTGGTGACCGAACGCAGTGTCTTCGGTCACGGTATTTATCTGGACGATCTTTCGGTGGCTCGGCTGGTGCAAGCCGGATCCGTGATCGCGCATTGCCCCACCGCGAATTCGTTTTTGGGCAGCGGAACGATGAACCGCAACGATCATTTAGCACACGGTGTTCGCCTTTCGCTGGGCAGCGACGTTGGCGCCGGTTTTGAACGCAGCATGGTCCGAGTCGGACGGGCGATGATTGAAGCGGCGATCGCAAAGCAGTTTCAGTCTGACGCGTTTCGCCGCACCGGGATGATCGATTACGCAAAAGTACCGACGGCACCACAGGCGTGGTATCAAATTACAGCGGGGAACGCGGAAGCCGTTCGCTGGAAAGACGGCGGGCGGATCGAAGTCGGGCAGCCGGCGGATCTTGTGATCGTCCAGCCCGACGTGCCTTGGCGATTAGCACGTTGTCCGCTGTCAACGCTGATGTATTCCTGGGACGATCGCTGGGTTCGGCATACAATCGTCAACGGACGACACTACACAATTGGCCCAAATGGGGCCGGCGTTCGCACGGAAAAGGGCGAATCACTCGGAGCCGTACGTTAATGATCCTGCACATCGACATGGACGCGTTTTATGCCTCGATTGAGCAGCGTGACCATCCGGAGTATCGCGGCAAGCCGGTGATCGTCGGTGGCGGAAATGGACGTGGTGTGGTTTCGGCGGCTAGCTACGAAGCTCGTGAATACGGCGTACACAGTGCAATGCCTGGTCGTCGTGCCGGACAACTTTGTCCGCATGGGATCTTTGTCAAAGGCAGGCATTCACACTACGCGGCCGTCGGTCGGCAAGTCCGTGAGATTTTTTCACGGTACACGCCCTTGGTCCAACCATTGTCGCTTGACGAAGCGTTTTTGGATGTGTCGGGGACTTTGCGGTTATTCGGTGATGCGGAAACCATCGGACGTCGCATCAAAGCAGAAATTGCCGAAGAACTGGAATTGCCGGCGAGCGTTGGTGTCGCGCCGCGAAAGTTCATTGCCAAGATCGCCAGTGACATTGACAAGCCGAACGGGTTTGTTGTCGTCCGCGAAGACGAGATCCATTCGTTCCTCGACCCGCTGCCTGTCGAACGAGTGTGGGGTGTGGGGAAGGTCGGCGCCCGTCGGTTGCATCAATTGGGGTTTCGTACGATCGCCGACATCCGACGGTACGACGAGTCGCTGCTAAAGTCGAAGCTTGGGGCTTGGGGGGCACACCTGTGGCGGTTGGCCAACGGGATTGACGAGCGTGAAGTCATCCCAGACAGAAATGCGAAACAGATCAGCCACGAGCGGACGTTCTCCGAAGACCAATCGGATTTTGAATTCCTGCACTCGGTCGTTTGCTTCTTGTGCGAGCAAACCGCGATGAGGCTGCGACGCCACGGCCGCAAAGCGAAGTCGGTTGGTCTAAAATACCGCCGGGAAGACTTTCGTACCTTTTCCAAGTCAAAGGTCTTGGAAACGCCAACCGACGAAACGGCAGTGATCATTCGCGTCGCGACCGAGTTGTTGGCAACGATGCGTCAAACGGAGCCTCGCCCTGTCCGATTGATCGGAGTATCGCTCTCCGCGCTGGTGGGGGCGGATGCCCCGACACAGATGTCGCTGTTTGATGATCCCGGGTATGTACAAGCCGAACGCCGAGTCGATCGCGTGATGGATCAACTTGCCGACCGATTGGGCGATAGCCGGATTTACCGCGCCGGCAGCCATGATTGGCGTAAACGTCCACGGGAATAAGGCCGCGAAATACTCACTGGCCTGACATTTGCTCTCCAATGTGTCTATGTCGGGATAAGATCCCCCCATCCATTACACCAACGAACCTCACGCGAGACCTAATTAACTCCATGACTTCGATTGAAACGCTGGCAACCGACCTCGATGGAACTCTCATCCCGCTCGACGATTCACCATGCTATGCCGAGGCTCTGCGGTCGCTGAAGCTATACGTCCAAGAACACCAGCTGCAATTGCTTTTCATTAGCGGACGGTCCTGGCAATTGATCCGAAATGCGATCGAAGAGGTCGACTTGCCGTGGCCGGATGCCGCGATTTGCGATGTTGGAACTTCGATCTTTGTCGCTTCTGATACTCGGACTTCGGCTGGTGCGACGGACCGGCGTGACTACTCCCATTCCGAAGACTATGCGGACTGTTTGCGGAACATTCTGTCCGGCTGGAAAGCGGAAGACATCCTGCGTCAGATCGACGAACTGGACACGGCGCTGTGGCCACAACCGGATGATTGCCAGTCAGAGTTCAAGATCAGTTTTTTCTTTGAACTTGATCAACAGGATTCGGTGTGCGGCAAAGTCCAGGCTTGGATCGATGCGAACCAAGCGCCGGTGTCGATCGTCGTCAGTCGCCAAATCGACGGGCCACTCGGATTGATCGACGTGTTGCCGAAAGGGGTTCACAAAGGCTTCGCTCTGAAGTGGTGGCTGGAACACCACGACATTCCGCTGCAGGGCGCCGTCTATTGTGGCGATTCCGGAAACGATTCCGCCGCGATGGCCTGTGGTGTGAACGGAGTCGTCGTCGGTAACGCGGATCAGCACTTGCGATCGGCGATGGAAGCAGAGCATCCCGACAACGTTTATTTCGCCGAATCAAAGGCGACCGCCGGTGTGCTCGAAGGATTAATCCATTTTCATCAGGCGAGCGACGTTCGGCACAGTGAAGTTCGCTAGTCGCTTGCAGCGTTCCACTGATACTTCCGGCGTGGTTTTCGAACTCACGTTTCCGCACTGATTCGCCTCGATTCCTTTCTAGATTCAATCCATGTACAGCGAAACGACCGGTAGCCGTAAGACACTCGGTGATGTTGACATTATCTATCACCAAGGGATCTACCATCTCTTTCACTTGGTGTTGCCCAATCACGACTACATTGCGCACGCGGTCAGTAATGATTGTTTCCATTGGCGGCGTGTCGAAAACGCCCTGCATATCGGTGATCCCGGAAGCTGGGATGATTCGATGTTGTGGACGATGCACGTTGGAAAAGACCCGCATAATCCAGGCAAATGGAGGATGTTCTACACGGGGTTGTCACGTCGCGACCACGGTTTGAAACAGCGGATCGGTATGGCGACGAGCGACAATTTGTATGAATGGAAAAAGTCCGGCGTGAACTGGGTCGACCGACGCTCGCAGCTTCCCTACGAATTGCCCGGCCGTCCGCCTCAGCCGCCTTACGAATATGACGAGCTAAGCACTTATCCGATCGGTCCCGATTCGCTGTATTACGAATCGTCGGTCGACGAGGGCCGGCACTGGGTGTCCTGGCGTGATCCGTTTTACTACCGTGAGCACGGCCGCGGCTGGTTGTTGTGTGCCGGTCGTATCAAAGATGGTCCGATCGTTCGTCGCGGTTGTGTTGCCGTCATGGAAGAAACGTCGCCGAACCAATTCAGCCCTCGTCCGCCGTTGCACCACCCCGGACTTTACGATGATATCGAAGTCCCTAATCTGTTGCGTCTTAAAGATGAGTATTACTTGATTGGCAGTATTCGCGAGGACGCCAAGATCAGGTACTGGCATACGTCGAACATCGGGAAACCGTGGCGGAGCTACGATGACAACGTCTTGATGGCTTCGGGGAACTACGCCGGTCGGATATGCCATGACGACAAGGGCGTCCTACTTTGGTGTTTTTACACTCCCGGGCGCGATGGTGCCGATCGCACGGTGCAGAATCTGATGCCGCCGCCTAAACGCTTGGTCTGCGCCGACAACGGGCGACTGCGAGTACAGTCATACGAAGGGTTTAACGAACGTGTTACTTCAACGATGACGACCGATCAGCTGTCACCGATGAAGCCGGCGCGCCCGGGGGATCAAGTGGTTTATGGCGATTGCAAAACGACCATTAACAGTTCAACAGGATTCCAGGCGTTTCTTTTCGAACACGATGTAGACTGTTTTCGGTTGTCGGCACAGATCAAGATGATCGACCAAGGCAAGTGTGGACTGGTCTTTCGAATTAATCGGGCCACCCACGATGGATATTACCTGTCGTTGGACCTAACGAAAGGAGTCGCCCAACTGCGATCGTGGGGGACAGGAGCGGAAAATGTCGGCGAAACCATGATGCAGTTCAAAACACTGCAAGGTGGCTATTGGTACAACCCGATCGCCGGAACCGCACAGTTGCAGCTAATCGCTCATGGCAGCTACATCGAATTGTCGATTGACGACCGAGTGATACTGTCGCTCGCCAACCAGGATTTTGATCGCGGTGCGGTCGGGATCTACGCTGAAAGTACCAAGTTGGAGGTCTGCGACTTGGTTTTGGAACGCTTGGCTTGGCCGATGCAGTCCGATGAGCACCTCACCGTCGGGTAGCGTCTTTCAGTTTTACTATCGCGTTAGCCAGACACTGACAGCAATAAACAGTGTCATGATCGCAAGTACCAATAGATACGACCAACCCACAATCGCGAACGGTGCCGCCGGCTTACGTTCCTCCAACGGATGGTCATCCGGATTGGTGTGGCGTGAATCGGTTCGCAGTGGGCTCTTATGCAGTGGGTTCTTATGTTGTGTGATGGACTCGCTCATTGGGTTCTCCCGTAGGTTTGAATTCACCTGTCAGCACTTCGAGTGGATTTCGCTAGGCTGAGTGGCAATTTGGGGTCTGAAAATCGGATCGAAAGCCGATCCGGTAGAGCCACTGTCTCGCATCAGTCATGCCAAAAAGTGCTCTCTTGGGGTGATTACCTCTTTCTGCCGTCCGGCGAACTGCACCCGGATGCAAATCGTCCATGCCGGTTGGTCAGCGATCAATTGTCGCATTGGGACTTCTATGATTGTTGTGTTTTCGAGCGATCATCGTTCTGGCGTGGTCTGCCAGCGACGGTAATCAGCCCAGATCGATTCGGAAAAAACGAACTTTCGGTTGGCATAGTTGTTGCGTTGCAGTGGTCCCGTTCACCGGTTTTCGCGAATCGCGAACAACAAACAACAGCGGTGACAAACTGTGCTTCACATTCGAAAGGCGCAAAACATGAATCTAGAAACTCAAACAGATCTCGATAAGACGACGCTAGAAGCGGCAAAGAATCTGGTGCAGGCCTGCATTGATTCGGCCAATGGCTTCCAGGAAATCGCCAAAGACGTGAACGACCAACAGCTCGCGGAGTTGTTCCAAAGCATGGGAGAAACGCGTCGAAAGTTGGTGGAAGAGCTCCAGGAGCATGTCGTCATCTCTGGCGACCAGCCGCCGACCGAAGGCACTTGGCTGGCTGCACTTCACCGCTCGTGGATCGATCTTCGCGCATCGATCTCTGGCGGAGATCCCAAGGTGATTTTGGTCGAAGCCGAGCGCGGCGAGGACTACATCAAACAGGCCTATGAAGACGTGATCAAGCGGACCGCTGGTAGCGCACTGAACAGCGTTTTATTGCAGCAGTACCAGACCGTCAAAAAAGGACACGCATCCGTTCGGGCACTTCGTGAAGCAATGGTGGAGTAAGCGGTGAGTAAGCGAAGCATTCTATTTGTAATTGACGCGATGGCGTTCGATGTAGTCCGGGATTGGCTTGCCAACGATCGACTGCCAAACATCGCACGCGTGATCGCCGACGGGGGATCATTGCATCCCTGTATTTCGATTTTCCCTTCGATCACACCAGCGGCGACATGCTCGATCGCGACCGGATGCTACCCCAAAGACCATGGGATCGAGGGCGCGTGTTGGTACGATGCAGAGTCGAAGGACACCGCGTACTTCGGTGACGACCTGCGGTTGGTCGTTCAAGAAGGCATGCGTGATTACCTGCTCGACTTTGGCGACCGCTTAAATTTTGAGCGTCTGAGGGTTCCGCTGATCTATGAGCAGCTTCATGCGCAAGGAATCGATTCGGCAAGTTTGAATTTCATGTGGTTTCGTGGCCCACACGTTCACGAGCGAACAACGCCGCTGGGAATCCGACTCGCCGCTGGACGCTTGGAGAGTGAAGTTTCCGGTCCAAAGTATCTCAAGCTCGGTGACTTCGTGCATGACCTTCCAGAGGGCGTTGGCGAGGTCGAGGGCATGGAGACCGGGATGTTCGGCAAGTTCGGTTTTCATGACGACACGACCGCAGCTTGCATGAAAGCGATGGCCGCAGCGGACAAGCTTCCGCCGGTAACCGTCGCGTACTTTCCGCTGAATGACAGCGACGCGCACGAAGAAGGGCTGACGGTTGCCGCATCGCGACGACTGACCAAGTTTGACGAGTTTCTTGGCGAGTTTGTCGAGCTGATCGGCGGTTGGGAACGCGTTGGGGAAGATTACACCTTCATCATGGTCGGGGATCATTCGCAATCGGAGCCCCACGGCGATGAGATGAAGTTGATCAAGTTAGACGAGTACCTGACGGACTACCGGCGAGCCGACTTCGCCAAGGGAATCACAGAGGGTGCCCAGTTGATGGTCTGTCCCAACATGCGGGCCGCAGCGATTTATTTCGCCGACGACTGTTTAGATGTTCGCCGTGAGGTCGTTTATCACGTGCTGAAGGATCCCAATGTTGACCAAGTGATCATGGAAAACCTTGAGTTCCACGGCGCACGGAAGTTCGTTGTCGCGACATCCGATCGTGGCCGTTTGGAGTTTTGGCGTGCTGACCAGGAAAATCCAGCGACGCCTTGTGATTTAGATGGCTACAACGAGGTTCATGAAGCGACCGATCGCTTTGGAAATCGCTGGGCGTTCTGTGGCGAGCTCGATGTGCTGGATTGTCGAATTGACGAAGCGGGCAAGCTGATCGAAGGCCTTTACCCCAACGCGTGCGAACGGATCGAAGGTGCGTTCACTGCAGGCGCTTCGCCGGTGTGGGTGACGGCTGTACCGGGTGCCGAATTTTCGGTCCCCGAGACTTCTCAGCACCCCGGTGGCAGCCATGGTTCGCTGCACAAGGAGGATTCCGTTTCGGGGTTGATCGTCAGCTCGGATCTTAGCCCCGAGCTGAAGCGATCGGGGCGTCCGCCATCCCGAATCATTGATGTGATGGAGTATTGCTTGAACAGTATCGGTGCGAAGCGACTTGAGAAAGACGAAGTCGATGTGCCGAGCTATTCCGTTGCTGCGGATCGTTGATCGGCAACTCCCTTTCCACGTTTTTCCATCTCTTTTCGTTTTGTCCAAAGGCTCTAAGTTGTTTCGTTTGCTGATCGTCCTGTTTTTGCTGCAGCCAATGATTGCGGTTTCGGCAGCAGATCCGTTGTCAGGATCGGGATCAGCGGATGACGCATCGGCCGATGTCGACGCCGATCAATCAGAACCGACTACTCCAGTATTGGTGGATTCGGTTGTGAGTGATCGTGCCATCGAAGACCGTCTGCAATCGATCTTTCAAGCTCGCGAAGACTTTGAAGATGTCAGCGTTTCGGTCGAAAGCGGTGTTGTCGCACTCGGTGGCCACTTCACGTCGCAAGAGGATGCGGATTGGGGGATTCGGCTCGCCGAACGCACGGAAGGTGTGGTGGTGGTTGATGAAGAATATGAAATCGAAAACGAGATCGACTTCGCCGAAAACTGGCACGTGATCTCACGCAGCCTCGGCGGATTGTGGACCGATTTTTTACGGCGAACACCGCTGTTGATTGCCGGAGTTTTCACGATCTTTCTGACCGCCCTGATGTCAAAGGTCGTCGCTTGGGGGTTAACCAAGCTGTTCGAGAAGCAGTCGCGTATTCGCACCAGTCTACGTGACTTGATTTTCCAATTGGTCACGATTGCTGTTTGGATTGCCGGCTTGCTCGTCACTGCCGTCGTTGTGTTTCCCGGCATGACGCCCACAAGAGCGTTAACGTTGCTTGGTGTCGGGTCAGTGGCGATCGGTTTCGCATTCAAAGACATCTTCGAAAACTTCTTTGCAGGAATCTTGATCTTGTGGCGTTACCCGTTCGACATGGGAGATTTCATCTCGAGTGATGACCTTGTCGGTCAGGTCGAAGAAATCACGATCCGCAACACCATGATTCGACGTCTCGATGGAGAACTGTCGGTGGTGCCCAATGCAACGTTGTTTAAGAACACGGTCGACGTGTTGACGGATAAACATCATCGCCGCGTTCGCCTGATCTGTGGGGTAGCTTATGGCGAGGACGTTGATCGGTCGCGGGACGTCATCGCCGAGGCAGTTCGCCACTGTTTGACCGTCGACGGTGATCGCTTGGTTGAGGTCTTCGCGAAGGAATTTGCGGATTCCAGTATCAATTTTGAAGTCGCTTGGTGGACAGGGTCGACACCCGGCGAGGTAAGGCGGAGTCGTGACGAGGTCGTTTCGGCCATCAAGTCGGCACTTGACCGTGAAGGTATCGAAATTCCGTTCCCGTATCGCACCCTGACCTTCGCGGACTCCGTTCCGCTAGCGATTCAGGGGGGAAATAACCCCGAAAACGCCGTCCCCGTCGACGTAGCGACATCCAATCATCACAATGGACCGAGTTAAAAGCAGATGAAGAATTGATCGCTACAGGAATGCCTGTTTTAGTAAGCAAAAAACCAGGGTTTGATCGGCAACGACGCTCCCCATACCAATGATAGACACGAATGCCCACCGTACTTGTAATTGACGATGACCCGTCAGTTTTTCTGTTGACCAGAAAAGCGCTCGACGGGATCGCTGATATCGTCACCGCCGAGACCGCTGATGAAGGTCTCGATCTTATCAATCGACAGAAGTTTGACGCTGTCTTGTTGGACATCATGCTGCCGGATCGCAACGGACTGGCTCTGTACTGTGAAATCCGCGAGAAAGATCGCCGGTTGCCCGTCATTTTCATGACCGTTGAAGCCGCCAGTGGAACCGCAATTGAGGCGATGCAGCTCGGTGCGTTCGACTATGTCGCCAAGCCATTGTCGGTGTCTGCACTGCGGAGTCTGATTTCTCGTGCGATCGAGCAGCGCGAATTGGCATCCGTTCCAGTCGCGATCGTTGCCGACGAGGAGCTTGCCAAGGAATCCGGCGAGCTGTTTATTGGCCGCAGCAGCCCGATGCTGGAAGTCTTTAAAGCGATCGGCCGTGTCAGTAAACAAAACGTTCCTGTCCTCGTCCGTGGCGAAAGCGGTACAGGTAAGGAATTGGTCGCTCGCGCATTGTTCCAGTACAGCCATCGCGCCGACGGACCATTCTTGGCCGTCAACTGTGCGGCCTTGCCCGATACGCTGCTCGAAAGCGAGCTGTTCGGCTATGAAAAAGGCGCGTTCACTGGCGCCGATTCGCGTCGGATCGGTAAGTTCGAACAGTGCAACAAAGGCACCTTGTTTCTTGACGAAATCGGCGACATGGCGTCGATCGTTCAGGCCAAGGTGTTGCGAGTTTTGCAGGACCAACGGTTTGAACGCATCGGTGGCAATAACGAACTGAAGACGGACGTGCGGATTGTTGCCGCGACCAACCGACCATTGGAAGAGATGGTGGCGGAGTCGACGTTCCGCGAAGACTTGCTGTATCGATTGAACGCAGTGACGATTTACCTGCCGCCGCTTCGGGAACGCCCCAGCGACATTCCGATGCTGATTCAGCACTTCCTGAGCCAAGCGAAAGTCGAATTCAACAAACCTGACTTGGAAGGCGCGTCACCGGAAACGGTCGAGATGCTGAAGGGCTATTCCTGGCCTGGGAACGTCCGCCAGTTGCGAGCCGTGGTCCGTCGCTGTGTACTCGATTCGGCCCTCCCCGTTTTGGTGCCTGAGGTTCTTCCGAAGGTCATCAAAGAAGAATTGGCGAGTAAGAATGGGCAGTCACACGCGGCAGGAACTGCTGGCGAACCAATGCTTGAGTCTGGTGGTTCGACGGCCCTTGCGGCAAACACACTCGATTCCGATTCCGCAGCGAGCGTGATGCCAGCCGTTGGGGGTGGCGGAACATCGGGGATTCATGCACAAAATCCCGAATTGGTGCCTTTCGCACCGGACGATTCGGACGCGGATGAACCCAATGGACTGGGCTTGCCCGCCCTGGTCGACAATCTGTTCGAAGAGAAGTCAACGGACATGTATTCGGAGGTAATCGCATATGCGGAACGCTATTTGCTACTGCGAGTCCTCCGCGAAACTGAAGGCAACCAAAGTAAGGCGGCGGCTATTCTCGGAATCACTCGCGGGAAGCTTCGTGACCGTATCGCCAGTTACGATATCCGACTCGAGAGTGGAGTAAGAATCGGTGAATGAACATCTTGCAGTAAAGGAGCGCTTCGCAGGCGCACTCAAACGTCTCGACGGAGATTTTGAACTGTTGTGTGAAATGGCGGCGGTCACTCTACCGGACTGTCCCGATGTGATCGCACGCATTCAGAATGAGCTTGAAGAAGGCGACTGTGCGAAAGCATCGTCGTCGTTACACAAGCTCAAAGGCATGCTTAGCACGTATGAAACAGAAGGCGTGGTGATCGAGATCCAAGAGATGCTCGCCATGTCGCGCCGCGGCAATTTGGACGAGTGCAAAGCGATGTTCGATAAGGAACTGCCTCGTATCAACAATCTGATCGAAGAGATCCAGGTGTTGTGCGATCAAGCCGATTCGAATGCCTAGCGCATCGGTTTTGTGAACCGTCGCTGGTGATGCGGCCAAAGCGACGTTGCACGAACCGTTTAAAGCGAACGCAGAATTGCGGTTCTAAGTGTCTTATCAGCCGAATGGCGCTAGCCACGGTTCCCGACGGGCATTGAATTCTTCGGCGTCAACTTATCCCCGACCGCAACGGAACCGTCACTAGCGCGATGCGGCTAATGTGATGTCGCATGGACCGATTGCGGCGGCGTGGTTGCCGCCTCTGCGACTTGCGATTGCCTTAATAACTCAGCTTTCGAATCGGGCCGACTTGCCAACCTGGATATTTCGCTGCGGCGGCGATTCTCGCTGCTTGGCTGTTCTGCCCGTAAACGACGACAGTCGTCGGGTACCGATACGCGACACGCGGAATGAGTCCGACTTGCCAAATGTCGGTGACGCCTGCGGTCGCTGCTTGCAACTGTAGATCCATCAAACGTGCTTTGTTTAACACGACGTTGGATTGCGTCGCATTCGATGCCATTCGGCCATAGCTATCCAGCATCAAACGTTCGAACTGCCCAGTGCTGTCACGCGAACTTTCATCGACTGTATCGGCTTGGGCTGCAACCCAGCGATCGTAACCCGGGCGAATTGCCGCGGCGTCCTCGCTAACGAGTATCTCTGGCGGGATCGTGATCTTCCCACCGTCTGGTAGCGCTAGTTGGATACCTCGAACGTCATATTCGAGTGGGCCGGTCCCAAGATCGATTAAATGATCTTCCAGGTCGGCCGGCGTTTTGATTTTCACGTTGTCGATCTGCTGAATCACCGTTGGCAAGATCACCGCATAGGCACGCGGCAGTTCTTTCAGCGGAATATTGTTGACCATGACCTCAGCATCACGCCGTTTCAGTATCAACGTCTGCGTTCCAAAGCCCAGTAAGCGACCGTTAATCGCGTGTCCGTCAATCAATCGCCAACTCGAATCGGTCGAGGGGAGCGGGATTTTTTCATTCGATGGTTCCGTTGAGGTTTCTGTATCAACCGCTTTAGAAGCAGCCATGTTGGCCTTCGCTTGCGAGTCGGCCAAGAACGCTTGGTCTTGTTTGGAAAGCTGGTCGATCTGAAAAACCAGCAATCCGTCTTCGGCGGTTCGCAACACGACTTGCTTTGCGTCGGAGGCGACGAGGTCTGCATCAACTTTGTACTCGCCGGATTGGTCGCTCCACTGTCTCGCTTGGAGCAACGCGGGTGAAAAGACTGAGGGTAAGGCAAACGCAGCGATCGCTAAAGATCGTTTGTAAGGGTTCATCATGGGATCATTTTTGTGTGAAAGGGTGAACTTGGCTTTGGGGCTCCAATGTCGTTTCTTTCCAATCGCAAAACGGGTGCCAATTGCCAGTAAAACGTTCTTTCGATGGCGTCTTTAGACGAGCGTCAAGTGGTGTCGTTTCGGTCAGGCTGGTTGCCTTTCGATCGCCAATTCTGCTCTTGAATGGTGACACTTTCACAATGGCATAGCGGATGCACTGTGGAGAGTTCAGGCCTTGGGGGATAACGCAGCGTGTTGCTAAACCCCCTTTGGGCTGCGAAGGACAAACGACATCACCTCAGCTTGAATCCCATCAATGAACGAAAAAGTCGCACCGACACTCAGTTTTTACATCGTGATCTTAGTGGTCGCCGCAATCGCGGTTTCATTGGTGCTTGCCTACGACGTTTTGATGATTCTGTTCCTAGGGTTGATCTTTGGGATCTTTTTAAAGTTCAGCCGCGATGCGGTGTCGAGAACATTGCGTCTTCCCGAAGGTTGGTCACTAGCGATCGTGGTAACGTCGCTATTGGTGCTGCTGACAATCGGCGGGGCCATCTTTTTTGTCCAAGCGCAAAGCCAAGTCGACCGGATGGCCAAAACGCTTGATCAGGGCGTTGATCGATTGCTGGACACAGTGCATGGCTATCCGACCGTTCAATCGATGTTGGTCTCCACGCCGGTACTGAGCGAGTTCATCAAAGGGAAAGAGTCGGAGTCAAACGACACGGGGACAGACTCGTCGACTCAAACGGAAGGCGGTAAGAACCGCAGTGACCAAGCGAAGAACGAGAGCGATCAAGCGTCCGAGCCAACCGGTAAAAGTGGGCAAGATGATCGATCGTCCGATTCGAATTCCGATTCAGGCAAGCTGTCGAACGGTTGGCAGTCCCCGGTCCAAAACGCGGCAAAAGCTGTTGGCCGACTCTTTCAAACTACGCTCGGTTTCTTCGTCAATAGTTTGCTGATCTTCTTTGTGGGGGTGTTCTTGGCCAGTTCGCCGTCGACGTATCGTGAAGGGTTTATTCGGCTGTTCCCAATCCGTCATCGCCAGCGAGTGTCCGAAGTCACATCGGAAACGGTGCATACGCTGTGGCGATGGGTGCTGGGGCGCCTCGCAACGATGGCGATCACTGGATTTGGCGCGTTCTTGCTGCTGACCGTGTTAGGGATCCCAATGGCAACCACGATTGGAATCTTGACGGCGTTATTAACCTTCGTTCCCAATATTGGTGCTGCCGTCGCGTTCGGCTTGTCGCTGTTGATGGCCTTGCCGGAAGGCACCACGCCCGCAATCTTGGTTTCGGTCGGCTACGTCGGGTTGCAGCTCTTGGAAAGCTATGTGATCACGCCGTTGATTCAGCAGAAGCAAGTCGCGATGCCACCGGCGCTACTGATTGCGTTCCAAGCATTTTTGGCCGTCGCCCTGGGGTTCTTGGGTGCCGTGATCGCGTCGCCTGTCTTGGCTGCCGGGTCGACGATCATCAAGATGGCGTACATCGAAGATGTGTTAGGAGACAGGAACGGCTAGTCGTTGATCGGCAGACATTCCGCCAGACCGACACGATACCTCACAGTGGCGAGAAAATGCCGGTGAACTGTTTTGATAAACTACAACGGAATCGCATCGCCGATGGACTCCTGTGATGCTTATCATAGTGCGTTGGTGATTGTCTTAGCTGTCTCCCCTGCTCCGCATCGGATTTGCCCCACATGAAGACCGAAGGCCCTTTGGAAACGTTGGATGATTGGGAAGACGACTTGGCCGCACGCTATCCTGCGGGAGGCAAGGCGACTGAAGAGTTTCGAGATTACAGCGAACAAACACGCCCCGGCGTTCGCGAGTTTTATCGTCAAAACCACCGCTTTCAAACCTATGACTTTGTCACGCAAAAGCGGAAAGAGTTCTTAGGCCTCAACCGCCGCAAGATGACGGTCTGGCAAGCGATGGAGTTCTTGAATCAGTTGGTTGACGAAAGCGATCCAGATACGGACCTTTCGCAAATCGAACACTTGATGCAAACCGCTGAAGGGATTCGTGCCGATGGGCATCCACGCTGGATGATCCTGACGGGGTTGATTCATGACTTGGGCAAGATCCTGTGCCTGTTCAATGAGCCACAATGGGCGGTGGTCGGCGATACGTTCCCTGTTGGATGTCAGTTTTCTGATCGAATCGTGCTTTCCGAGTTCTTTGCCGACAACCCCGATTCGAATGACCCACGCTACAACACCAAGTATGGCGTCTATGAACCCAATGTCGGTTTGGATCGGGTGCTGTTGTCTTGGGGGCATGACGAATACCTGTATCACGTCGTCAAGGATTACTTGCCCGAGGAAGCCTTGTACATGATCCGGTATCACTCGTTCTATCCACAGCATCGCGAATCGGCCTACGATCACTTGTTAAGCAATCATGACCAGCGGATGTTCCGGTGGGTCAACAAGTTCAACCCGTATGATCTTTACACCAAGAGTGATCAACGTCCCGACGTCAACGCGCTGAAGCCCTACTACATGGAACTCATCAACGAATTCCTACCGGGGGAACTGAATTGGTAGGACCGTCCTGTCTCTAAGTGGCCTGCTGATCCGTGAATGCAGCCGAAGAAAACGCTACGTTCGCGGAGCGAAAGGCGAGATTGGAAAATCAACTTCTGCTAAGGCAGTTGAAACAATTTCTTTGCGTTCTCTGTCGTGATTTCAGCCAACTGTTCTGGCGCGATTCCGCGAGCCTGCGCGAGGCACCGTAGTGTGTGCTCCACACGTGCCGGTTCGTTGGGGCGCTTGCCACGCAGCGGTTCGGGGCTGAGGTATGGCGAATCGGTTTCGATCAGCAGTCGGTCCAGTGGGACCTTTTTGGCCACTTCGCGAAGGTCATCGCTTTTCTTGAATGTCACCATTCCGGCAAAGCTGATGTGCAGCCCGTGGTCGAGGCACTTGACCGCGTTGTCCCAATCGCCCGTGTAGGAGTGCATGATACCCGGCGGCACGGTGCTTTGACGGTCCAGCTGAGCAACGATCAGGTCGATGCTTTCGCGCATGTGGATGACCATCGGCAACGAAGTTTGTCGGCACAGTTCCATGTGCCGATCAAAGAAGTCGTGTTGCATCTCGATCGGCGTGTCGTCCCAGTAGCAATCCAAGCCTGTTTCGCCAATCGCGCGCACGCCAGGATAGCCGGCGAGTTCTTCGATCACCGCAAAGTCATCTGGCTTGGATTCGGCAATCGAGTTCGGTTGAATGCCGACAGCGGCAAACAGAAAGCCTGGGTATTCGGCGGCGAGGTCACACGCACGACGACTGGTTTCGGCATCGATGCCGATCACCATAATGCCTTCGACACCCGCGTCGCGGGCACGCTGGACGACGTCCTGAACCGAATCATCGAAGGCGTCTGTGTTCAGGTGCGCGTGGGTGTCAAACAGTCGTAGCGTCATCAAGCTGAGAAGAAATATCGAGTCAGGTGATAAAAGACGGGTGCGGCAAAGCAAACGCTGTCGATCTGGTCCAGCACGCCGGCGTGCCCTTGAACGAGGGTGCCGGTATCGGTCACGCCACGGTCGCGCTTGATCGCACTCATCGTCATTGCCCCGCCACAAGCCATCACTGTTACGACGGCGGCCAATACACCTGCTTCCCAGGGGTAAAACGGCGTGGCCCAATACAGTGACGCGGCGATCAATCCGGTTGTCACCATTGAACCCAAGACGCCTTCCCAGGTTCGCGAGCCGTTGATTCGCTCGGCGATCACATGCTTTCCGGCAAGTTTGCTCCAGCCGCGTTCCAGCACTGATGCGAGTTGTGCGATCACTACCAAGAAAATTAGCAAGCTGACATTGCTGCCGGTCCACTTTTCACCGCCGGTCCGGACCAAGTCCAAGTCCAACAGTGCGGGCGCGTAACTTAATGCGTAAACGCAGATCAACAGGCCTGCCTGGATCTTTGCACTGCGTTCGAGAAACCGTTTGTAATCACCGGCAATTGCGGCACGAGCAGGAATGAACAGACTCGCGTATACCGGAATCATAATGCTGTAGAGGCCGTAGTAATCGTTCTGGGGAACGAAACTGGGCGGGTGGCTGCCGAAAGCAATCAGGGTGTATTGCAGCGGCGTAAAGATGAAGAACACCCAGAACAGCGTCCGGTGATCACCACGTCGCGTTGGCGTCATGGTGATAAATTCGCGTAGTGCCCAAAACGAGACGAGGCCAAAGAGGACGACCACGCCAATCCGTTGCAGCAAGAAACCGACGACAAAGATCGCCGTCATCAACCACCAAACTCGGAGCTTTTGGTTGAATCGCGAGACCAATGCCGCGTCAACGCCCATCGTCTCGCGACGGGCGAGCAAAAAACCAACGAGGGAGGCGATTCCAAGTGCGGTTAAAATCACCGCGATCAAGATCAGCGAACGCGTGGTCAACCAAACACGCACCGCGGCGTCCGCCACCGAAGACATGTCTCCGTTTGTCGGCGCCGCCGCAGCACTTTGAATTAGCAAACCAAGTTTGTCGATCATCTTGTTCCGTCCGAGTTGATCGGCCCCGCGCGTTACGACGCTTGAATGCGTTCCAGAACGGCGTCACCCATCGCTTCCGTTCCGATCGAATCGCCGCCACGCGCCAAATCAGCAGTACGCAATCCGGCCGCCAATACACCGCTGACCGCGGTTTCGATGGCTTTTGCTTCGCTTTCCAAGCCCAGCGAGTGACGCAGCAACATTGCACCAGCCAAAATCGTTGCCAACGGGTTCGCGATCCCTTTGCCGGCGATGTCGGGTGCCGAACCGTGGATCGGTTCATAAAGTCCAGGACCGTCGCTTCCCAGTGAAGCGCTTGGCAACATACCAAGTGATCCAGGCAGCATCGACGCTTCGTCGGTCAAGATGTCGCCGAACATGTTACCCGTCACGACAACGTCAAAGTCTTTCGGGCGATTGATCAAGTGCATCGCCATCGAGTCCACCAACACCACGTCATACTTGACGTCGGGGAACTCGGTTTCCATCACACGTGCAGCAACTTGACGCCACAGACGGCTGGGTTCCAAAACATTTGCCTTGTCGACGCTGGTCAGTTGCCCGCGACGACCTTGAGCCGCTTTGGCCGCCAAGCGGACGATCCGCTCGACTTCGCTGACCGAGTAAACCATCGCTTGCGAAGCTGACTCGTCTGCGCCGCTGCCGCTGCGCCCGGATGGACCAAAGTAAATGCCACCGGTCAGTTCACGCAGGAACAAGATATCGGTGCCTTCGATGATCTCGCGTTTCAGTGGCGACGAATCGACCAATTCGTCGTACAACTTGATCGGACGCAGGTTTGCGAACAGGCCCAGCTCCTTACGGATCTTCAACAAGCCGGCTTCGGGGCGTGTCTTAGCACTCGGGTCATCCCATTTCGGACCGCCAACGGCACCCAACAAAATCGCTTGCGAAGTGCGGCACGCATCGATCGTATCCTGTGGCAACGGATCACCGGTTTCGTCGATCGCGATGCCGCCAATCAGATGCGACGAGAACTCGAAGTCGTGACCAAAAACGGTGGCTACCTTTTCCAGAACACGGTGGGCTTGAGCGGTAATCTCGGGGCCGATGCCATCGCCCGGCAACAATACGATTGAAGCTTTCAAGGTGGTTGCTTTGTGCGGTTGGGGAAGTTCGTTTGGGGGGCGTGCTGCTGTCGATCGAATGTCTTTTTGCTGGGGTGACGCAATAGGACGCGACAACTCGTACCGCGTGTCAACGAAAGCTTGAAGTTTCGGGGACGCGGTAATGCACGAGGAATCCGCTACTTTAACGCAGGAGTTCGCCTTTCCCCAGTGGTGCTTGCCAAGTTGTTCGCCCATGCGTTGCAAAAGTAATGTTGTTGTCGAATTGGCCACCACCCACTCTGTTTTTTCGGTAGCCCGGTTTTTCGATTGTCTGGGCTTTCCGGTTTGTCAGGGCCCGCCGAAAGGACGTCGTTATTTGCGGAATCTTCGCGGAGTTGTCACCTCGGCACCGATGGTACAACCGCGATCGCCCGCAACATCGGCGCGACCTGCTGCCTTTCCATCGTCCGAGCGGTGAAGACGACCGATTTAAACGTCACTCGCTTGGCTGCGTTGCACGGTCACTTTAAACACACCCGTTGCCCCTCTTGGAATCCGCTAACCGGGACGCGTCGAAATGATTTCTCATGACCCCTCCCCCAAAGCAGCCATGTGGGGAATGGCCCGTGCATCGACCTGGGGAACGCCCAAATCGTCGTGGGGGCAAACGCTGGAACCGATCGTCGTCCAGCCTTCCGCATCTCGCACCGCTTCGATCGCCGACGATTTTTCCGAAGTCGAGCAAGCGATCGATCAAGTCAAGGTGCTGCACCTCGTCAACGGCGAGCACTTTAGTGGCGCCGAACGTGTTCAGTCCCACCTCGGCCGCTGTTTGCCCGAGTGCGGCGTCCAGGCTGATTTCGTTTGTCTGAAGCCGGTAAATTCGCTGAAATCTTGCTGCAGCAGCACGGCAAATGGGGATGCTGTTACGAAGCACCCATGGCACACCGGTTGGATTGGCGTTGTGTTTGGAACATCCGCAAACTGATCCGACGTGAACAGTATCAACTGTTGCACGCCCACACGCCGCGCACCGCGATGATCGCGTCGATGGCGTCCTGTTTGACCGGCGTCCCCTGGGTCTATCACGTCCACAGTCCGGCGGCTCGCGATTCGGCCAATCCGATCGGAAACCGAATCAACTCGATCATCGAAAACGTTTCGCTGATCGGTTGCAGTCATCTGATCACCGTTTCGGAAAGCCTGCGTCTGGAATGCATGCGGCAAGGCGCCGACGAGTCGAACGTCACTGTCGTGCACAACGGCGTACCCGCGATCTGTCCGCCACGTGATCATCGGCCCGAGGTCGGTGGGACTTGGACGATCGGAATGGTTGCGTTGATGCGGCCGCGCAAAGGTTTGGAAATCGTTCTCGACGCGTTGTCAAAACTGCGTGACCAAGTCGACGTTCGGCTCCGTATCATCGGCCCTTTCGAAACGGCCGAATACGAAGAGGTGATCAACGACCAAATCGCTCATCTGCAAATCTCCAGTCTGATCGAACGTGTTGGCTTTACCAACGATGTCCCCGCTGAACTCGCCAAGCTCGATGCGATGGTATTGCCAAGCCTTTACGGCGAAGGGTTGCCGATGGTCGTTTTGGAAGCGATGGCGGCTGGCGTTCCCGTGATCGCAACTCGCGTCGAAGGGACCCCCGAAGCGATCACCGACGGTATCGAAGGCTTGCTGGCCGAGCCGAAGGATGCCGCATCGCTGGCAGCCAAAATCGAAGCCCTAGTGACCGGGCGGCACGACTGGGACCAGATGTCGAAAGCTGCATTCAAACGTCACGCGCGTGATTTCTCCGATCATGCGATGGCCGCCGGTACCGCGGCTGTTTATCGCAACGTGTTAAGTCAGAAACCGGCCAAGTAGACGAGTGCGTTTGGCCTTTGCCGGATTTTAGGTGGCTGGTTGAGGCAGTTGTGGCTGGTCAGGCGGGAGCCTGAAAGACAGTGTGTGACAAGGCGGGAGCCTTGTCACAAGTAAAATGAGGCAATTGCGTTTGGTCTTTGCAGTCAGCTTCTGCCGGTTTCAATGTGGCTGGTTGAGGCCGTTGTTGCTGGTCAGGCGGGAGCCTGGAAGACAGTGTGTGACAAGGCGGGAGCCTTGTCACAAGTGACAGTCAATGAATTCTTTAGTTGGGCTGTTTTGCAGACGCTGCCCGAGCTTCCATCCCGGCCCGCAGCGTTTCCACGATTTCGTCGACGTCGTACACGCAGCCACCCCATGCGCCGCCACCAACCTGTTGCAAGGCGGCCCACAAACGCGTGTCGTCGGGAATGTCTTTTTCGACGGCCAACTGTGGATGCGGCGTTCTTTCGGCGAGCAGTTGTTCCGCCGGCGTTCCGTCTGCCGATTCGATCAGATTCACCGTGCCTTCGAGTGTTTGCCGATTGACTTCAATTGCGATCACGTCGCCATCGCGGACCTTGGCAATCGGGCCGCCCGCCAAAGCTTCCGGGCCAACGTGTCCGATACAAGCACCGGTGCTGACACCAGAGAACCTTGCATCGGTGATCAACGCGACGTGTTTGCCAAACGACAGGTACTTCAGCGCCGACGTGATCTGATACGTCTCTTCCATTCCGCATCCCAGTGGCCCGCGTCCGATCAGCACGATTACATCGCCTTCTTTGATCGGCGGTTCGGTTTGACCTTTGACCGCCGCGATTGCCGAACGCTCGCTCGTAAAGACTCTCGCTGGCCCGCGTTTGCGATAGACGTCGTCCTCGTCGATCACGGTCGGGTCGATCGAAGTTGCCTTGATCACCGAGCCTTCGGGACAGAGATTACCGAACGGAAAACAAACGGTCGGCGTCAGTCCTTTTGTGGCGACGTTGCTTGGCGGAACGATCACGTCATCGGGATCGACTCCGTCCGATTCGGCCAGCCGCTCACGACAAAAACGGCGTCGATCGCTGTCTTGCCACTGATCCAAAATCTCGTTCCATGTCATCCCGGCGACTGTCTTCGCTTCACTGCGCAGCAGTCCCATTTCACGGAGGTGCCAGGCGACTTCGGGGACACCGCCGGCCAAGAAGAACCGCACCGTTGGGTGACCGACGGGGCCGTTGGGCAAGCAGTCGACGAAACGCGGCACCATGCGATTGACACGGCTGAACGCGTCCGCGTCGGGGCGTTTCAGTCCGGCGGCAGCCGCGATTGCGGGAATGTGTAACAACAGGTTCGTGCTGCCGCCGACGGCCGCATGGATCAACATCGCGTTGAACACCGAGTCGTCTGTCAGCACATCGGCGAGTGTCTGGCCGTTGGCAACCATTTGCATTGACGCATCGGCGGAGTCACGCGCCATTTGTGTCCAAATCGGTAGTCCGCTCGGTGCCAGTGCCGCGTGTGGAACCGTCATCCCAAGTGCTTCGGCGACGACTTGGCTGGTCGCCGCGGTGCCCAGGAACTGGCATCCGCCGCCGGGAGTTCCGCAAGCGCGGCAGCCTTCCAAAGACGCTTCTTCGAGAGACATCTCGCCACGTGTGTACCGCACGCCGATCGACTGGACTTTCCCGGTGTCTTCGCCGACGGTCGCGGGCAGCGTTACGCCACCGGGAACCAACACGCAGGCGAGGTCTTTGGTGCCCGCGAGTGCCATCATCATTGCGGGCAAGCCTTTGTCGCAGGTCGCAATCCCGATGACCCCTTTGCGCTGTGGAAGCGATCGGATCAGTCGTCGAAACACGATCGCCGCATCGTTGCGGTACGGTAGCGAATCGAACATGCCACGCGTGCCTTGGCTTCGTCCGTCACAGGGGTCGCTGCAGTAAGCGGCAAAGGGCACGGCTTTTTTGGTCGTCAGTTGTTCGGCGGCGGCACGAACGAGCAAGCCGATTTCCCAGTGCCCGGTGTGGTAACCCAGCGCAGTGGCGGTGCCGTCTTCATCGCGAAGTCCGCCTTGAGTGCTCAGGATCAAGTACTGATCGCCAAGTACACGTCGCGGGTCATATCCCATGCCAACGGATTGGGTCAGTCCGAATAAGTCACCGGATGACCAAGATCGCAAGATCTCATCGGAGAGCGGCAACGAACCCGAAGGCCCCGGCGCGTGGGTGATCAGTTCGTCGGGGTTGTCAGGAGTCTGAAAGAAGGAGGGCACGTCAGCAATCACCAGGCGGGAAGATGGGAAAAAGGCAAACCTCATTTTACCCACGCGAGCGGACGTTCCCAACCGGGGAAGAAGCAGCGGAAGTTGACGCGATGAGGGCGCTCACGGTTTTCGCTGGAGTCTAGCCTTTAGGCGATTCTCGTTGCCTGCGGAACGTTGCAGGTGCGATTGGGTCGAGGCAGCGATGCCGAACGATCGAACCCAAGGACTCATCGCTTCGTCCACTACGGGAATGTTGAGATGGCTCTCGCCCGGATCGGGCGAGAGGCGGCAGGTGCTGCTGCTTAGAGTTTGACGGTGACGGTTTTGGATTCGGTGTAGGGCTTGAGTCCTTCTTCGCCGAGTTCTCTGCCGTAGCCGCTCATCTTGAATCCGCCGAACGGTGCGGCAGCGTCAAAGACGTCGTAGCAGTTCACCCAGACGGTTCCGGCTCGGACTCGCGCGGCGAAGTCGTGTGCGTTGGCGATGTCACGGGTCCACACTGCGGCAGCCAATCCGTAGAACGTGTTGTTCGCTCGGCGGATCATGTCTTCTTTGTCGTCGAAGGTCAGCACGCTCATCACCGGGCCGAAGATCTCGTCCGTCGCGATCGACATGTCGTCGGTCACATTGTTGAAGATCGTTGGTTCGACAAAGTAACCTTGTTCGCCAACTCGGCTGCCACCGGCGACACAGTCGGCGCCTTCGTTTTTGCCTTTGTCGATGTAAGACATGATCTTGTCGAACTGCGCGCGGTCTACCTGTGGACCTTGGTCGGTGTCGGAGGCGAACGGGTCGCCGACTTTGCGTTTCAGCGTGAGCGCGGTCAGCTTTTCAATGAACTCGTCGTGGCAGGATTTTTCGACGAACACGCGACTGCCTGCACAGCAGCACTGCCCTTGATTGAGGAACAGTCCGATGTAGGCACCTTGGACGGCCGCGTCCATGTCGGCATCGGCGAAGACCACGTTGGGGCTTTTGCCGCCCAACTCAAATGTCAACCGTTTCAGCGTGTCGGCGGAATCGCGAGTGATGATTTGTGCGGTGCGATGCTCGCCCGTGAACGCGATCTTGTCGATCAGCGGGTGCTTCACACAAGCGGCGCCGGCGGTCGGTCCAAAGCCGGGAACGATATTGATCACGCCGTCTGGGAAGCCGACTTCTTTGGCGATCTGTGCCATCGCCAAACAGGTTAACGGCGTTTGTTCGGCAGGCTTCATCACCACGGTGCAGCCGGCGGCCAGCGCGGGGCCCCACTTCCAAGCGAGCATCAGCAGTGGGAAGTTCCAAGGGATAATCTGTCCGGCGACACCGATCGGTTCACGGCGGGTGTAGCACAAATAATTGCCGCGAATCGGAATCGTGCTGCCGTGAAGTTTGTCTGCGTAGCCTGCGTAATAGCGGATCGCGTCGATCGCCAGTGGCAGGTCGGCGGCCAAGCTGTCTTTCAGCGGCTTGCCGTTATCGAGCGTTTCCAGGGCGGCCAAGTAGTGAATGTCTTCTTCCATCCGGTCGGCCAGCTTATACAGCAATCGGCCGCGATCACGGGCATCCATCTTGGGCCAAGCACCGGTTTCGAAAGCGTGCCGGGCGGCTTTGGCTGCCGCATCGACGTCTGCCGCGTCGCCTTCGGCAATTTGTGCGATCTCCTGTTCGGTGGCGGGGTTGAAGGTCGCGAAGGTCTTGCCGCTGACAGCGGGAACCCATTTGCCATCAATGAAGCATTCGGTGTGCTTGACGTCGACATCCGCAGCCGTCTTGGGCGCCTCGGGCAGCGTCGTACTCATACGTAACCTCGTGATCATGGGGAATCGGGGAATCTGTACTTTGTTGTACCCGATCGGAAAGCGGCCAGTGGAATCAGAGGGGTGAATCAGTGGGGGAAATCTGTCGAGCGGACGGGAGCGGAGATTGGCCGTAATCGTTCGAGGAGATTGCTAGAACTGCGAATGCTCTTGACGCGGCTTTGTCAATCGTCTTAGGGTGCTTCGAAGCATGGGTGAAGTCCCAAGGATACGGCCGATCGCTTGACGATGACTTTGGCGATAATGATTTCTGTCGCGAAAAGGCCGGTTCTGCCACGAAAGGCTGGCCCTGTGCTTTTGACATTGCCGATCACCATGGATGGTGTGCAAGTACAAATAGGAACGAAGAAGGCCGCAAGGATGCCGAATAAAAAGCAACTGAGACAGCAACTGTTGGTCACAGGATGTGCAGCGATCGTTGCCTGTTCGACCGGATGTCGTAGTGCAATGCCAAAGTGGAACATGTTCAGCTTTGGTAAAACTCCATCGGCGGAAATGCTTGCCGGTAACGGCCCCACACATACTTATCCGCCACCGCCAAGCGCGTCGGCGACTCCGATGGCGATCGCGTCTAACGCGGCGGGCACCACCGAAATGGTTGCCGATGCCGGTGGAATCTCGCCAGCGACACGCGTTGCCGCCAACAACATGGCTGCCGCACAGGCGAACGGCTTTGCCCTTGCTAGCGGAACGTCTGCCGCAAACGCGAGCGACGCACCGCAGTATGCACTTAGCAGCAACGTGACGGCCGACAAGAATGCTTCGGTACCAGCGATCCCGACTGGATATCAGTTCGGATCCAAGGCCGCCGCTTCGCCAGCCTCGATGACTGCCAGCACCAACTCGGGCTATCAAGTTCCGAGTTCTTACCCAGCACCATCGACCGCACCCGCTACAGGTGCACCGTCTGGAATGGGCGGCAGTGCTTACCAGTTGCCAAGCTCGGCGACTTCGCCGATCGCAAGCACCGGTGCGACGATGCCATCAGCGTCCGGCAACACCGGTTTTGCACTTCCAGATGACGTCATGAACAGCGTCAAACAAGCTTCGGCAGGGGCAACGCAATCGCAGCCCTTCATGCCAAAATCGATCACGCCAACGTCCGCGACCAGCGAACCAGCCGGGACCGCAGTGTCCGCGCTGTCGATGCCCTCCACTGGTGCAACGGCTTCGTCCAGCATGACGATGCCGGGCGGAACGCCCGCCGCAACCGTTGGCACAGGAAACAGCAAACCATCGTTCTCGACCGCGAGTGCCTCGCTGCCAACGGGAGACAGCTCGCTGTCGCTTCCGTCTAATGGCGTGCAAGGCAACACTGGTTCGTTCGGTGGTTACGCTCCCGGTAGCACTGGAGCATCATCGGGGTACCCAGCAACCAGCGGTTACCCCAGTCCAGGCACCAATGGCAGTTTTTACCGCTAGGCCAAGGTACGGTTCACTCAGTCGATCGTGACGTTTGACCGTTCGTTTGCTGATTGATCGCCGCAGAAAACGCGGCGGATCGAGATGTGACGAGCGACATGTCGAAGGCGTTCGTTTTGGCGTTGATCTGTACCGGATGCTGCATCACGCATCAGGAGTCAACGCCGATGAATCTGTTGTTTCAACTCGCGATGGTCGTCTGTACCAGCGGGTCTTGTTCAAGCTCGATTGTCTCGTCACCGCTCGGTACAAACGGGACAACACAAGCCAGCGTCGATCTGGTGGAGCTGAATCATTTCTTAGATGATCACGGGCGTGAAGTCTTTCGCCAAGTCGTGTTCTACGACTGGTCACGCAAAAGCAAACAGTTTGAAGTTCGCGCGTGGCGTCTTGTGAAGCACCCTTCGCAATTGCCGCGGCCGCAGCATCTGGGCGAAGGTTTCATGGTCCGTTGGCAAGACAAGTACATCACTCGCGAAGTCATCGCCAAGACGATGCGCGAGACGTACAGTCAAGAGGACCCCGAGCGAATCAATCGCAACATCCTGCCCGAAAATGAACGCCGCCCCCTCTGGCCCGCCGCAGACTAAAACGTTGGAGTCTAGCCTTCAGACGATTCTGGTTTCCTGCGGTGCGTTCCAGGTGTGATTGCGTTGAGGCAGCGATGCCGAGCGATCGAAGCCGGGGACTCATCGCTTCGTCCACTACGGGAAGATGTTGGAGTCTAGCCTTTAGGCGATTCTGGTTGCTTGCTGAGCGTTTGAGGTGTGATTGTGTTGAGGCAGCGATGCCGAAGGATCGAAGCCAGGGACTCATCGCTTCGTCCACTACGGTTTGCGTATAAAAAAACAGCCTCGCGTTTTGACGCGAGGCTGTTCTCGTTTTTCATTCGGGCTGATCGGAAGATCAGTCGCGGACGATGGTGCGGCCGTGCTTGGTGATGACAACGTCAACGCATTTGCCACAGCACTCGAACTTGTAGGTCAGGATCTTGCGGCCCAAGAAACCGGGGCGGCAGCCAACGTAGCAAGGAACTTGGCCAGCGCATTCTGCAGGAACGCAAACGGTGACAGGGTACTTGCAGCAAGTGCAAGGATCGACAACGCAGAAAGTCACTTCAACCGGAGGAGCTGGGCAGCAAACAGGTGCTGGAGCGCAGCATGGTGCAGGTGCTGGTTCGCAGCAGCCGGCATCAGCGGTCGAAGGAGCCAGAGTCGACAGACACAGTGCGGCAACTGCCACAACAAACGAGACGCTTTTCATAGGTAATTCCTTCTGGAACAAAGTTGCGAAAACAGGTGCCGCTACCGAAGGAAGTCGAGCACCAAGCGTAGGTGGTTAAGCTTTGCTCGTAGTTAAAGCTTGTGCAAGCCCCCTATCCCACCATCTTTCCTGAGGAATTGAGTTCATCAGCACGATTTGGTCTGGCCAAATCCACGATCGCTGCCGAAACGCCCATCGGCGTCAGGTGACCAATCGATGTTTGAATTCACCGGTGCGGTCTTTGGTTTCCGGTGACTCAATGGATCGAGCGCGCGTTAACGTCCCAGAGTCGCAAGTTGAGATTGCGTTCGAAGTCTTGATTGATCCTCCGGTGGTCAGTTCTGTCACCGCGAGAGTCGTCTAGTGGAGAGCTCGGCAACACTACTGTCGCGGTTGCTTCAGAGGTCAGCGCGAAATGATTCCGGTTGTCTCGGTTTGTGATGCGGAACCCAGGGTCCGTGTGGAATCATTCAGCGTAGCTCTACCGCAGAAGGCAATTCACGTCGGTGTTGTTTCGTGGTGCAGCCAGCGGCGCGATTAGCCTGTTGAATCAATCTGTCAGTTTATTCGGATTGAGTCGACAGTTAGTCAGGGGAGGTCGTGTGTCGATCCGTTTCGTCGCTTCGATCGCGAACCCCTATTTGCTCAAGTACAGCTTCCCGGCCGAAGTGAGGCGCAGGCGATAGAGTTCGGCGCCGTGGCGGATCCAAACTTCGCGGTGTCCCTGCAAGATCGTTTCGGATTCGATAATCGATTGGCTTTCGTGCTGCCGGATGTTGTTCGTTGGCGAAACGTTTGGGGAATCATTTCCAGGTCGGTCACCCATTGCTGCTCCATTCAGGCACCGCACGGCCGAGTCGTATCGGCCGATCGCGCGGGATTCAAAGTGGCTGTGGATCGAAACACAGCGAAGACGAACCGAGTGACCCTTGCAGATGCTGCGCCATTGGTATTGGCCAGTCATGCGAATTAATCCGGTTCGACTCAGGGGCGGCGTTTTGGCTCGTTTCACTGCTCCGGCGTGGACGAAAACACGAGTGAGGCGACGCTATGGTGGCGGAAAATGTGGCTCTAGCGACGTTTATTTCGCCGCATCAGAGCGGATTGGAAACGGCTTTCTTGGGGGCCTAACCTGATCCGGACCGGTCGCTCGCGGTAGACTCGGGCGATTCGGACATGTGCCCTGCTCCACCCAACTCTGACTTTTCCTGCCCCGATCGAATCACCTATGAGTCAAACCTTCGAATGTCAACGCGTCGCAAGCCGAGCCGACCAGAAGGCTTTCATGCGATTGGAGAAAGAGCTTTACAAGGACGATCCGAACTGGGTGACACCACTTTGGGATGAACGCAAGCAGTTGTGTGGTTTCTCGGGCAAGCATCCGTTTTACAAAGACGCCGAGAGCCAAGCATTTTTGGTCCGTAGAAATGGCAAGGTGTGCGGGCGAGTGCTGGCGATTGTCAATCGTGCCCACAACCGGTACCACGACGAACAACGTGGCTTCTTTGGCTTTTTCGAATGCATCGACGATCAGGAAGCCGCGACGGTTTTGCTGGATCAGGCATGCCAGTGGCTGGCCGAAAAAGGCATGACGGATGTGCGTGGGCCGGTGAACCCGAGTTTGAATTACGAAGTTGGGTTGTTAGTCGACGGTTTTGATTCACCGCCAACATTCCTGATTTCGTACAACAAGCCCTACTACGAACGGCTGATCACGGGGACCGGATTCGAGAAAACGCAGGACCTGTTCTGCTACGAAGCCAGTATCGATGACCTCGATGATTTGGACCCCAAGTTGCAGTTCGTGATCGATGAGGCGACGAAGCGGTTCAAAGTCAAATGCCGTCCGATCAGTCGCAAGACCTTCGACGCGGACGTCAAGGCGTTTTTGCGGATCTACAACCAGTCGCTGCAGCGGACCTGGGGCTACGTTCCGATGAGCGACGAGGAGTTGGTCCACCAAGCCAACCAATTGAAATTGTTGATCGTCCCCGAGCTGACCAGCATCGCGGAAATCGACGGCGAACCGGTCGGCGCAGGTTTCGGTCTGCTCGATTACAACCAGGTCCTGAAAACCATGAACGGACACCTGCTGCCGTTTGGCTGGTTAAAGCTACTGCTTGGCAAACGCAAAATCACACGTTTGCGTTTGGTCAGCACCAATGTGTTGCCTGAATATCAAAAATGGGGCCTCGGGCTGGTCACGCTCGCCCGGATCTTGCCTGACGCGATCAAATTCGGAATCGAGACTGGCGAGTTCTCCTGGGTGCTGGAAAGCAATTCGCTCTCACGTGGCACTATCGAGCGCGGCGGCGCGCGAAAAGCCAAAACGCAGCGGATTTATGACCGAAAGTTGTAGTGTTTGGTGCGATCGGTAATTGAACTGTCAAATTGGGGCGGTAAGGCGTGAAACGCTGGCAACCACTGGTCAGCCTTGCCGATAAGCTTCATACTCACGCCCCATTTTATTTCCAATCCTCCGAGCTCCTTGTCTGCTGCCGATAGCCATGCCACGTCAAATTGCCGTGATTACGGGGGTCGGGATCGTCAGCTCGATCGGCATCGGCCACGAAGCGTTCTTCAAGGCGCTTCTTGAACAATCGAGCGGGGTTCGCACCCTCGCCGATCGGATGGATGACGAAGCGATGCCGGGCGATAGCGACCCCGAAGACGGCGTTTGGATCGGCGCACCTGTCGTCGACTTTGACGCCAAGCAATTCGTGCGACCACGCAAAGCGCTGAAGGTCATGTGTCGGGAGATTCAGACCGCGTTTGCGTCAGCCCAGTTGGCTGTCGAGCACGCCGGTCTAGCGGATCAAATTCCAGCAGTGGCTTCCGCAAGTGACTCTGCCGACGAGCAGACTGGCATTCAGCCGGAGCGGTTGGGCACCGTCTATGGTGGCGAAATCTACTTCAACCCGCCGACCGAATTGATGGAATCGATTCGCCGCTGCGTCGACGAAGACGGCGAACTTCATCCCGAGCAGTTTGGCGAAGCGGCCCGCAAAGAGGTCGTGCCGTTGTGGATGTTAAAGTACCTGCCGAACATGCCAGCGTGTCAGGTCGGTATTTCGATCAACTCGCAAGGCCCTAATAACTCGCTGATTCTGGGCGATGTTTCCGGTCCCGCGGCACTCCTGGAAGGATGCTCGTACCTGGACCGCGACTTGGCCGATATCAGTATGGTTGGCGCGACCGGTACCCGAATCGGTTCGATGCGGATGGCCTATACCGGTGACTTGCCGACGGTCGAACGCGGCGATCATGCGATCGCTGATGCGTCGCGGCCCTTTGACCCGGACGCCAGCGGCGTTGTCGGCGGCGAAGGTGCGGCGTCGATTTTGATCGAGACAGAACAGTACGCTGAAAAGCGTGGCGCGAAGGTGTTGGCAAAAATCCTGGGGATCACGTCAAGGTTTTCGCCGACCGAATCGATGAAGCAGATGCGTCGCGACAACGATCGCCAGCCGCAGTACTCACGGGGCGCTGGCGACGCGATCGGATTGGCGATCGAAGGGGCGCTCGAACAGGCGGGCGTCACTGCAAGCGACGTCGCTGTCGTCGTTTCACATGCGATGGGTGATCAACAAGTCGACTCAGGCGAGATCGAAGCACTGAAACGCTGTCACATCACCGCACCAGTGCTCCCCGTGATCGCTTCGCTCGGTCACACCGGTGCCGCAGCTGGAATGATCGAAGTTGCCACCGGCGTATTGATCATCGCCAACAAAACAATTCCCGCGGCGCGGCACAGTGATGTCGCCAAAGAAGTCAACTTGGTCAAGCAAACGACGCCGTTCACCGCAGGCGTCGTGCTGTGCATCACTCATACGACCGAAGGCAGCGCCACCGCGGTGGTCTTGGGACGCTAGTCGCAATCTTCAATCACTGTGTCTTTGCAAGCCAAGTCTTTGCAAGCCAGTCAGCAAAAGTTACTTGCGGCCTTGGGGAATAAACGCGTCGAGTGCTGCCAGATTTGAACCGTCATTTTGGTTGGCAAATCGGACACCAAGAATCGCGATGCGATCGGCGGCTTGGCTGAGTTGTTGCCCGTTGTTGAGTTTTAGTTGGACGCCACCAACGACGTCTAGGATTTCATTCAGCAGCGGTACGTCGACTTTTTGAGCGACACTTTGCAGCCGTTTGGTCGCGCGGCTCGCACGTTGGGCCGAGGTGATGCCAAAGGTGGCCTTTTCGGTGGCCGCGGCGGTGGCACGCAGTGAGGCTTCGAGTTCTGCGATCATGCCAGCGACAAACATCACGCGGAGTTTTTCAGGCGATCGTGTGACGTTCGACTTGCCTTCGGTTTCGATAAAGTTGTGACGGATCGTGCCTTGGCTCCACGAAACGAATTCGAACTCGGTTGATCCCGCTGAGTGACCGCCGACGTTGACGAGTTCTTCGTCCGCAGTCGTGTGGCAGCGTAAGCAGCTTTGTGCGACCAAGTAGACGTTGGTCGGGTTTCGCATTCCGGCGGCAACACTTTTGCCGATGCGTTGTTCGCGGTGCTGTGGCGATTCGGCGAGTCGGGTTAGGTTCGGTCCGCCGTAATCGTGATGCAAGTCCAGCCACTGTTTGGCTTCGCCATGGCAGGATTCACACGAGACCCCTGCGATGACGTTTACGGTATCGCCGCCAGACGATTGCTGTGTGTAGTGGCAAGCGACGCATCGTCCAGAGTGCTTTATCGAGCTGAGTCCCAGTTTTGATGCGATTTGCTGAGCTTCGGGGCGTCGGTGCAATTGGTCAAACGTTTGCGCGTGCGGGGTGGATTGCCACACGGTGATCTCGGGTGCGTGGCATTTCACACAAGCGTCGTTGCCGAGTACCAATTGCGGATCGACTGGCTTGGCCGGATGCAAATATTGGGCGTCACTTGATGTGTCCGCAGTCACCCAACTCGTTTGCGCATCGCTGACCGTTACCAACAGCAGGACTAACGATGTGGCAAGCGGCGCGGTGATCAAGGAGCGGCAAATCATGACGTTGTCTAGAAGGCTTGTGCGGGAGCAGGCATAGTGGGTCTGCGGAAGTCTAGGTCACGTTTAGTGGCCGAAATTACCGGGGGGTAACGCTTCGTCTTGCGGGGGTGGTTGTGGTTTGGATTAATTGAGGGGTGCGGAATGGTCAAAGCCCGCAATCAGCACAATCGTTCTGCCATCAAGGGCGGCGAATTCGGTGGCAAGCTGCGGACTGGTACTCCGGGGCCACTTCGCCTGTGGTTGTGTATATGCTAGGAAGTCCGAAAACCTGTCCGCGATGTCCATCAATCTGTAGTCCTGCAATGCCACGAAGCCGGCTTGGCCCTTTGGCAATCGAGTCAAAACTGGGCGATCATCCTTCGACCAGTTCGGTGTGGCGCGCGGTTCACGTGCAGTTGAAAAAGTCGGTGGCGGTGAAAGTCTTCAGTGCGCCATTTGGTGGGACTCCCGAGGCGCGGCAGACCTTTGCCAACGAATGGGAAACGCTCAAGAAGCTTTCTCATCCGGGCGTCGCGCGTTGCTACGGTGGCGGATTCGAAGACGCCGATGCTTACTTGGCTTATGAGCTGATCGAAGGCGAAACGCTGTCCAGCCAAATCGAACGCAATGGCCGATTGAGCTGGGAAAACACCCTTGAAGTCGCCCAAGGTGTCGCCGAAGCACTTGAGTATCTGCACGGCCAAGGAGTCGTGCACGGCGCCATCGTTCCCGACAAAATCGTCGTCTCGGGATTTGCGCCGGTATTGGTCGATTTGCGGTTGGATCGCTTTGGGTCACCCTTTCGTACTTCGCGTCCACCGAGTGTCGATCAGTTCGCGCGGCAAGCACCGGAGTTGATCGCCCCTGACGTCATCAATCCTTCCGAACACAACAGTGCGGCGTCCGACCTGTATGCCCTTGGGGCGATGTTGTATCACGCGATCACCGGTCGTTTGCCGGTTGATGGCGACACGATCGAAGCGGTCCGGCAAACTGCTTCGACATTCGTTCCAGAGTCGCCGGCCAGCATCGTGTTGCAGTGCCCGGTGTGGTTCGACAAATTGATCATGCAGCTGTTGGAAAAGAACCCAGCGAACCGCCCCCCGTCAGCCACGGCAGTCAAGTTGCAACTTGCCGAAGTCCGCAAGCGTGCCCTTTCTCGCGCCGGCGTTGCCGAGCATGTCAGCAGTGGCTTTAGTCCTCTGCAAGTGACTAACCAACAAGCGAGAGACGAAGCCCGTCAGTTGCTTGGGCGTGGCGTGGTTGATTTGAGCGTTGCGGAAGAGGAAGACGATGAAGTCCCTGACGCCACGGTCTGGCATGATCAGCCATGGTTTTTGATCGGCGGTTTGGTGGCGATTTTAATTCTGTTGGCGTATGTCGCGTGGCCGGCAAGTGAAGCAACGCTGCGGGCTCAGGCCGAAAAACTGATCGCGATCGACACGCGTGCGTCACTCGCCGAAGCAGAGAACCAACCGCTACGCCAGCTGATCGTGCGGTTCCCGGATGGTCCCAATGCCAAGTGGGCTCAGCAGCAGGTCGATCGCATCAACGTGTTGCAATTTTTGCATCAGTTGAAAATTAAGATCAAGAACAACCTTCCGATCAAAGACCAAGGCGAGCTTCTGCATAAGCAGGCGCAAGCATTCGAAGAGAACGGTGACATTGCCCAGGCGCTTGATAAGTATCGCAGTATGGTGACGGTACTTGGTGATGACGCTGACTACGAAACGGCTGTCAATGCGGCGCGGTACAAGATCGGTGTGTTGGGCGAACAATCGGAACAAGCCAGTGACGCTCGTAAAATCGTACAGCGACGCTTGGAAGAAGCTGACGAACTCCTCGCCGAAGGCCAAGTCGTCGAAGCTCGCAAAATTTGGTACAGCCTTGTCGAGCTTTACGGTGACAATTCCGAATTGAAGCCATTGATTGACATCGCGCAATCAAAGCTCGCCGAAAAGTTGCAACGAGATTAATTCACCGTCCCGCGTCCGAATTCTTAAAATTCGCGGGTTCTTAACGGCAAGTAAACGTGCCCGGTGGGCCGGTCAAAGATGATGGTTTCAACACCATTTCTTACGGCAACCTGTTTGGTGTGTTAACAAGATATCAACAATCGTTCGCTAAGCTCTGCACCAGCTCGTAAGACAGTTTACTTACACCTCCATGAGGAGAGGGGCAGGTGCCATGCGTTTAGAAACGCCAGTGGCGGTCGCTGATTCTTCAACGACCACCGCACTTCCCGCAGCCGTGACGCCTGACAAATTGTCGGGAACACCAATCATCAAATCAACGGCTTCCAACGTTACTGCGGTGACGTCCTCCAGCGCGATTTCGTCGCCCAAGCCAGTCCGGACTCTGCTGGTCAGCGATGTGCACCTCGGTTGCAAGCATGCACGGGCGGAGGAGTTCTTGAAGTTTTTGACCGGTTATCGCCCCGAAACGCTGTATTTGATCGGTGACTTTATCGACGCTTGGAAAATCAATGCCGGTTGGCACTGGCCGGAGTATTGCGACCGGATCATCAATCATCTGGTGTACCTGACGGAACAAGGCACCACGATTCACTACGCGTCAGGAAATCACGATTCGTTCTTACGTGGGCCGGCATTTCGGACGTTGTTGCCGGCAGGTTTTCCGCACGTCAATATCGCTGACGAATTCGTCTTTGAAACGCTACGTGGCTATCGAATGTTGGTGATCCATGGCGACCTGTTCGATCTTTTCGAAACACGAGCACAATGGATTTCGAAAGGCAGTTCGACGATTTACGACGCATGCCTAAGTTTTAACCGTTGGGTACAACGTCGATTTTTAGGCGACCACCGGAATCCCTATGGCGCGTGTGCGGCGATCAAAGGACGGGTGAAACGCGGCGTGAAGTTCATCAGTCGCTACGAAAGAAAAATCATGAACCACGCCTCACAGAAAGACTGCGATGGAGTGATCTGTGGGCACATTCACACCCCGATGCTGAAGCATTCCGAAGACACGTTCTATTGCAATACCGGCGATTGGGTCGAGAACTGTACCGGGATTGTGGAGCACCATTGTGGTGCGTTGCAGTTGGTCAGCCGTTACGGCAAAGAAATCACCTTGGATCTTGAACAAGCGCCCAACGGCGATGCTGCTGTGGGACAAATGGAGATGTCGGTCGCATGATTCGAAATTGGATTGGACGGCGTTGCTTTTCTGCGATTCATGGCCGCAACTTGGTCTACAACACTTGCTGGGAAGACCCACGCCTCGATCGCGAAGCGTTGCAGCTTTCTGAAGACGATACGGTGTTGGTGATCACGTCGGCCGGGTGCAACGCGCTTGATTACGCATTGCAAAACCCAAGAGCGGTTCATGCGGTCGATATGAATCCGCTTCAAAATGCCTTGTTGGAACTCAAAAAAGCTGCGATCAAGTCGCTTTCGTTCGATGACTTTTTTCAAGTCTTCGGAACCGGATACCATAACAATTGGTCGAGGATCTATCGCGATCAGGTTCGCCCGAATCTCGCTAGCGACGTCGCCGATATCTGGGACAAGCGACACAATTTTTTTGACGGGACAAGCCGCCGCAAAAGCTTCTACTTTCGCGGAACATCCGGGCTGTTTGCTTGGATGATCAACGGATACTTGAATCGGCCGCGTGGATTACGTGAAGCCGTTCATGAGATCTTGCAAGCCGAAACGGTCGAAGAGCAATCCCAGATTTACCATGCCCGCGGTGTGGACAAAATGCTGTTCTCGCGGCCGATGCGTTGGGCGCTGCGTCGCGATAGCGTAATGGCAATGCTCGGCGTTCCACGCAGCCAACGGATGCAGCTCGATCGTGGGTATCCCGGCGGCATCGGTAAGTTCATTCAGGACCGAATCGAGCACGTCTTTACGCGTATCCCTCTGCACGATAATTATTTCTGGCGCGTTTATTTGACGGGCAGCTACACCCGCGAATGCTGTCCTGACTATTTAACAGAAGCTGGCTACGAGCGACTGTCTGGCGGAATGGCCGATCGCATCTCGACGCACACCGACACGGTCGAGTCGTTCTTACGTGGGCACAACGGAACCATCTCGCGGTTTGTGTTGCTCGATCACATGGATTGGTTGTACGAGCATCATCCGCAATCGCTTTCGGCCGAGTGGCAACGCATCATCGAGCGTGCCGCGCCGGACGCTAGGATTCTTTGGCGAAGCGCCGCATTCGATGTCGACTTCGTTGATCCATTGGTGGTCGCAAACGACGGTCGCCAAACAAGACTTGGCGAGTTGCTTCGGTACCAAAGCGACTTGGCAAATCAATTGCACCAACATGACCGCGTGCACACCTACGGCAGTTTCTATATCGCGGACCTGATCGGAGCGGCGGCGTGAGCGACACGGCACACCTTCCACAAACGCGATCGGGAAAGGGGCGGTTGGCCGACCTGAGAGTGCTTTGGCATCTAATGCTCAGTCCCGTCAAAGGACGCACGCACGCCGAGCGATTGGAAAGTTTTTATGGGGGCCAGGCTGGCGACTATGATTCCTTTCGCGAACGGTTGCTGCATGGTCGCGACGATGTACTCGATCATCTCTGCTTCAATCCCGGAATGAGCTGGGTCGATATGGGCGCCGGTACCGGACGGAACGTTTTGCGTGTCGCCGATCGGATCACCGACATGAAGGAAGTCCTTTTGGTCGACCTTTCGAAGTCGATGTTGAACGTCGCACGTGAAAAACTGAATCAACGCCAACTGGGCAACGCATCTTGCGTGCACGCCGATGTCACGATGTTGGATTTGCCCGATGAAAGCGTGGATATCGTCACGTTCTTTTATTCGTTGACGATGATTCCCAACTGGTTTGCCGCAATCGAAGTCGCGCACCGGATTCTGAAGCCGGGCGGCACCATCGCGGTGGCCGATTTTTATGTCTCACGAAAGTATCCCGACAGCGGGCAGCGGCAACACTCGAGTCTGACTCGGTTGTTTTGGTCGAATTGGTTTTCGGCCGATGGCGTGTATCTCAGCTCGGATCATCCGGCGATGCTACAGCACCGCTTTGAACTGGGCTGTCTGAGCGAGCGATTCGGCAAGGTCCCTTATCTGCCGCTGCTCCGTGCACCTTACTACACCTTTATTGGACGAAAGCCAGAGGTTGGTCATTAAAACGCGATGGGGAGGACATCCGATTCCGCGACACTCGATACGACGTCGACTTTGGTGGCTGGCGTATCGACAAGCCAACCAGTCTCCACCAAGAACACTCAGTCAAGCGGTACTACACCACCGACCGATCGTTCCGCGTTTGTACAACTCTGTCGTGGTTTTATTCGGTATCACGCAAGTCCGTTGAACGTGACGCTGCATTGCTTGACGACGCCGATGGCGGTCTTGGGTGTCTATCTGATTGCCAGTTGGATTCATCCTAATGCATTGGCGATACTTCCGATCGGACACGCGATTTGGATCGCGGCACTCGCGCCGGCGGGGTTGGCATCTCTAAGTGCTTTATTGATCGCAGGGCTAAGCGGCGTCGCGTGGATTTTTCCAGATCAGGTGATCTTGGGGAGCGTGCTGCTGGTGGTCGGATATGTCGGGCAGGAGGCCGCGCATTGGTTCACCGGCGAAGCGACTTTTCAGAGCAGCTATCGCGGATCGGTTCGCTGGCTGCGTGATTTTTCGGATCACACGATTCTATTGTTGCCGTTGCTGATCGTTTCCGCGACACGTCGCAAAAGCACGCCTCTGCGGCTTTTGGTGGCCCGGCAAGCCGTGCTGACAGCGAAGCTCTCGCCCGAGATCCATCGTCAAGACTTCGATACGCTGCTGAATTGGGTTCGACAGCGAACGCCGACCTTGGAATCGAGTACGCATTGGTGGCAACACGATTTGGAAGGTGACGCGGGCGAAGCGTTCTCGCGATTGAGTGCTGACGAAACGCTACTGCAAACGATTCGGCGGTTTCATGGGCCGGGATATGAAGTTCGACCGGCGTACGGGATGAACGAAGTTTATGTCACTGGACCGCCCAAGAAGATCTCATCGGACACCGTGTTCTACATGGGGCATGTCGATGGGCCTTGGGGCGTCTTTCCGGGGGCGTCGCTCTATCGGTGCATGTTGGCGCTCAATGAAAACTTGGAGGTGACGACGCACTATCCAATGGCCGGCTTGTCGCCTGAGCAACCGGTCAGTTATCGGTTGCGACACGGTGATGCGGCGATCTTCGATTTCAATCGCGAGTTGCACTACATCACTCGTGAGCTGCGACCCGACCAGCCAGAGCCGCGGATCAATTTAAAGCTGCACTTTGTGGCGTATCCCAAAACGTGCCGCTGGTATGGGAAGACACTTGAATGGCTGACGACGAAGTACGACATCTCGGCAAGGCATTTGTTTTTGCAGACCATTCGCCCCGACAGCTGGTTTGCCGGTGTCAAGGCGCGTTGGGTGTTGGCTTGGACGAAGATCTTTGAGCTGATAGTGCAGCACGTCGGTTGGACGAACCTGGCGTACGTCGCTTTGGCGGGATTGGTGTCAGCATTCATGGTGCTGGTCGATTCTGTTTCGTCGCTCGGCATGTTTTTGGCGGCAACCAGTTTCGTTCACTATGCGATCTATCTCGGGACGCTGCACGAGCGTTCGCGGATCGCGTTCGCGCGGTTTCGGCGTGACGCGATGTTTTTCAAAACGTTGTCGCTAGGACAGCTCTTCGTGCTGTACGCGATTGCAATTTTTTCTGGCCAACTTGGGTTGCCGGAGATGTTTTCGTTGTTCGGCGTCATGGCAGGATTTTCGTTGGCCGGATGGTCTGCGAAAGTATTGGGCATGACGCGAACGCTGTATTCATCGGAGCTTGGGTTTGAAAAGCCGCAGCGAATCACAAGAGCCCCGTTCGGAACTATTTCACACCCGATGATTATTGGGGCAGCGATCGGGATCGCTTCGATGGGGCTTGCGGAGGGATTCCGGGCCTCGTTTGGCTGGCTGATTATCGGCCACCTCGTCTGTTACGCGTCAGTGCTGGCTCAAGAAGTCGCGGTGCATCGGCGTTGGGAAAAATCTCAGGAATTTCCCGCAAAACAGAATGTCTAACCCGCCTTGGCGTTTGCCCTAAGCCAGTGTCCATGTGTTGAAAAGGTAGCGAGGGGCAATTTGTGAGCCCGTTCGGCGCTGGTAAGACGGGCAATCTGTCCTCGATCGCATTGCCAATCGAACCGGTTCGGCGGTACGTCCCTTCCGAAAATGGCCGGAGAACGCTAACCTTTTGGAAAATTCGACAGTTAATTCCGTCCCACTTTTGCTTAAACGAAATCACGCCAATGAGTGTTGCATCGACCGATATCGATACCCTTGCCGTCGACACCATCCGCACGCTCAGTATGGACGCGGTACAGACTGCCAACAGCGGTCACCCAGGCACGCCCATGGCGCTGGCGCCGATCGCGTATCAGCTGTTCAATCACACGATGCAATACGATCCGAGCCACCCTAACTGGCCGAACCGCGATCGTTTTGTTTTGTCGTGCGGCCACGCGTCGATGCTGTTGTACAGCGTCCTGCACTTGTCCGGCGTGAAAGCGACCGGCAAAGACGGCAAAGTGCTCGACGAACTGTCGATCAAATTGGACGACATCAAACAGTTCCGCCAGATCGGCAGCGTTTGCGCCGGTCACCCCGAATACGCCGAAGCGGCCGGGATCGAAACGACAACGGGCCCCTTGGGTGCCGGTGTCAGCAACAGTGTCGGAATGGCGATGGCACAAAAGTGGCTGGCTGAAAACTACAACACCGACGAACACACGCTGTTCGATTACAACGTCTACGCAGTGTGCAGCGACGGTGACTTGATGGAAGGCGTTGCTTGCGAAGCGGCATCGCTGGGCGGTCACCTGAAACTCGACAACCTGTGCTGGATCTACGACGACAACAAAATCACCATCGAAGGTGATACCGATATCTCGTTCTCCGAAGACGTCGGCAAGAAGTTCGAAGGTATGGGCTGGAACGTCCTGCACGTCTCGGATGTCAACACGCTGTCGAACCTTGCGACGCGATCGAAAATTTCAAGGCATGTAGCGGCAAGCCGACCATCATCATCTGCAAGACCACGATCGCTTGGGGCTCGCCCAACAAAGCGAACACCCACGGCGCACACGGTGCTCCACTGGGATGGGACGAAGTCGAACTGACCAAGAAGGCGTACGGTTTCCCACCAGAAGAAAAATTCTACGTTCCCGATGGCGTTGTCGAGCACTTCGACAACAACCTGGGTAAACGCGGGCAAGCCGACTACGAACAGTGGGACGGCGTTTGGTCCAGCTACAAAGCGGCTAACCCGACCAAAGCTGCCGAGCTTGAGGCAATGTTCAGCGGACGCTTGCCAGCCGGTTGGGACAAAGACATTCCCGTCTTCGAAGCCAGCGAAAAAGGCGACGCGACCCGCAACAGCAGCGGCAAAGTTCTCAACGCAATCGCCAAAAACGTGCCATTCATGATCGGCGGTTCGGCTGACTTGGCACCGAGTAACAAGAGCGATTTGACGTTCGAAGGTGCGGGCGAGTTCCTGCCGAATCAGTACGGCGGACGCAACCTGCACTTCGGTATCCGTGAACACGCGATGGCCGGTGCCGTCAATGGTATCTGCTTGACCGGTCTTCGTGGCTACGCTGCGACGTTCTTTGTGTTTACCGACTACATGCGTGGTGCGATGCGATTGTCGTCGATCATGCATCAACCAACGCTGTACATCCTGACGCACGATTCGATTGGCGTCGGTGAAGACGGACCGACGCACCAGCCGATCGAGCATTTGACCGCGTGCCGAGCGATCCCAGGCCTGAACGTGTTCCGGCCTGGCGATGCCAACGAAGTCGCTGAGTGCTATCGCACCGCGATGGAAACCACCGATCACCCTGCCGCGATGGTTCTGTCGCGTCAGAACATGCCAACCCTGTGCCGCACCAAATACGCGTCGGCCGAAGGTTGTGCGAAAGGCGGTTACATCCTGTCGGATTGCGAAGGCACCCCCGACGTGATCCTGATGGGCAGCGGCAGCGAATTGAACCTGTGTGTCACCGCCGCTGAGAAACTGACCGAAGCTGGTAAAAAGGTTCGCATCGTCAGCATGCCGTGCTTGGACCTGTTCGCCCAGCAAAGTGCCGAATACCAAAACCAGGTCTTGCCACCAGCAGTTACCAACCGCGTCGCGGTTGAAGCTGGTTTGCAGATGAGTTGGGACCGTTGGTTGGGCTTAGATGGCAAGTTCGTCGGGATGCACGGCTACGGTGCCAGCGGACCATACAACTTGGTTTACGAGCACTTCGGTATCACCGCCGACGCTGTTGTCAAAGCAGCTGGTGGCTGATCATTGAAAGTCCCGAATCAGCAGAACCGCCCATTTACCGGAGCAAACATGACGCCGATGATCGACGTCGTGTTTCTGCTGATCATCTTCTTTCTGGTCTCAAGCCATTTGGCACGTCAAGAGTCACGGCTACCGGTCGATTTGCCGGTAGCCGATACTCATGACCCTCTTTCGGTTGATCCGGTGTCGTTGACGATCACCATCAACCAAGACCAGCAGCTACTTGCCGGTGGCCAGCCTGTCACGCTAGACGGCTTGGCAACGCTCTTTGCTGAAATCCGCGATCGTGATGGCGAAACCGCTTCCCTGCGGATTCGTACGGATGGCGTCGTTCCGTATCAGGTCGTCGAGCCGGTGCTGCACGCATCTGCGGTCGCAGGTGTCGTGGATATCAAATTGGCCGTCAAAGAATCGCGTGGAAGCTAGCTGATGCGTTTACCTGCGTCCCGTGCCAGCAGCGAATTGGAAGTCAAGATGACGCCGATGATCGACGTCGTCTTCCTGTTGCTGATCTTCTTTGTCTGGACCAGCAGTTTTGAAACTCCCGAGTACGATTTGCCCGGTGCGATCGCCGAGAGTCCCGAAGGCGGAAGCACCGCAAATACCGATTCGCCGCCGCCGGTGGAGCCGTATGACGAAGTCATCATCCGGCTAGGAAAACGCGAGGGCCTGCTGTCGATTCAGTTGGCGGGCGATCCGGTGGAGTCGTTCGAAGAGTTGCAAGAACGGCTGGCCGCGATCATTTCGCTGGGCGTACAGCCGCCGGTGATTATTGATCCAGAAGGCACCGTGCAGATGGAGCAAGCGGTAAGGGCATACGACATTGCCCGAGCCGCCGGTGCGGACCGTGTTTTGTATGCAACGGTCGCACGCTAAGAAACCAAGTCGAGCTTGCTAAATCATCCGCCCAGCCGATTGAATCCGCCACCGCGGCGGCGAGCGTTTCCGACGTTGGGAGTCGCTGTCGCGGGTGTGTTTGGCGTCGCGTTCGGTTGACCCGGCTGATTGGGGTTGGCTGGTTGAGCGTTTCCTTTGGCCTGGTTGTTGAAGGCACGCAGAACTCGTTCGATCGCTTCGTCACTCGTTTTTCCGGACACGGAGATGATCTGCATGTCACCAGCCGGTTTGGCTGCCATGTCGAGTTGGTTGATCATGTCGACAACCAGTTCCAGCAGCGGTTCGCCCTCGGCGCTAACCAGCAGGGTGTTGCCGATGCTGTCGACGCCCATCGACAATTTGCCTTTAAAGGAAAAGTCAACATCGCCTCCATCGCGACCGTTTTCGGTATCGACGAGTCCACTTCCCTGTTGCCGGTCGCGCCCGGAGGATTTCGAACTATCGCCGCCGCCACCACCAGCGTTTCCACCGCCGCCTTGATTGCCGCCACGTTGGAAAGTCTTGTCGTTGCTGCTGAGCAAATCGCGGTAGGCTTCCTTTACCGTTTCGGCGATGCTTTGTGGGTCCCCGTACTGGATTTTGACCAGCTTGGTGTATCGCATTCGACGCTTGTTTACAGGTTCGGCGACGTCCCAGAGTTTGATGAGCTCGGCGATTGTTTTAAGTTGGGATGACGTCGCCCCGCTGACAACGATCGTGTTGGTGTCCGGTTCATAAACGAATCGCAGCTTGTTCGTTTTTCCAAGCCCTGATGGGCTCTCTTCGTTTTGCTGGTCAAATCCATAGATCCAGCGATAAAAGTTGCTACCAGAATCGTCGTCTTCGTCTTCCTCTTCGAAGTACTCTTCAAGATTCAGTTGTACGTATCCGGCCGACTGGTGTTTAATTTTGAAAACGTGGTAGGGCCGCTTGGGCGGTGCGAACTGCAGCATCAGGTTTTCGAGTCGGTCGAGTGCTTGTGTGTTCGGACCGACCAGCACCAAGTTCCCGTCTTCGTCGAGTTCAATCTTGATCGCGGTGTCTTGCGATGAAGCGTCGGTTGACGCCGCGTTTGCATCGATTTCTGCTGTGGGCTCGTTTGTTTGCGGCGACGCGTTTTGGCCAAACAGACGATCGAAATCACTCGCCGATCGGATTTGGGAACGCATCTCGTTGCTGTCAGATTGCAAGTCGTCTTCGGTGGGATCTTGGGCCGCAGGTGTTGCCGTAAAGGTCGTACCCGATCGCCGTTGCCCCGTAGAGGCCTCCAGGCCATCATCGGCTTCGGTATCCGATTCGCTATCCGACGGTTGGCTTTCGTCGTCAGTGTTGGTATCCGGTACAACCGGATCGACAAAGAGTTCTTCGCTGGGCAGTTCTAGCGGTGTGTCAGAAATCTGAGCCCACTGTTGTTTCAGTCGCTGCAAGTACTCGTAGGTTTCGGGAGCGGAGGACGCATCGACGCGGCGGACCATGCTTTTACTTCCACCTGGTGGTGGTAATTCGCCGAGTTTGATCAAGAGGTTGCGAACTTGTTCCATTTCAGAATCGTTCGCCCACAATAGGACTTGGCGGTAGCGGGCATTGGCGGCAACGCGGAATTCGTCTTGGTCTTTTTTGTCGTCGTCGTTACCGCCAAAGGGATAGTACATAAAGCGACGAGAGCTATTGTCATCGTCTTTCTTTTTGTCTTTGCCCATCAGGAACGAAATCGACTCGGCAACTTCGGATGCTTCGAGTCGTCGCAACTGGAGTACTTCAAACGATCGACCGCTCCCATCGAGTCGTTTGATGAGCCGTTCGATGATGTAGCGATCCGCTGCGGAGCCGGAGACGATGATCGCGCGATTGTTGTCGTCGGCTTGAATCTGAGTCGAAGGCTCGAGAACGTTCATCTGAGAGATGATCTCGATCAACTTATCGGGATCGATCGAATACAGGCGAAAGACATCCACGCGCGATTCGACGTCGGAAAGTGAGTTCAGGCTTTGACCAGGGACATCGATGCGGGTGAGAAATTCGGTCGCAACGGCAATCCGATCAACCGGGGCGCGAATGAAGACGGAATTTTGACGTGTGTTTGCGACGATCGAAATGTCTGCGGTTTTGGTAGGGGCCGGAGGTTGGCCACCGTTCTGACGAGCCATTTGCTGCATCATTTGCATTTGCTGGGGCGTCATCGGTGCGGCTTGTTTTTTCTCCACACCAAGGAATTCTTCCAGCATCTTTTTGGCGACTTCGGCAGAGATGTGCCGTAGTCGGAATTCCGGTGCCAAGGCTTCGCGACTTGATTGATTGCGTTCCTGGGAAAGCAATCTGGCAATCTGTTGAAGGTTAATTGCCGCGTCCATGGCTTCCAGCCGATTGGTGGTCGACAAGGCCGTCAATTGGCCGTTGCTACTGACCATCGGCTTGAGCTCTTCAGACATCTTCTGGCTCGAAAGCCAGCCGGTTTCCAAGGACACGCGAACAAATTTGTGGGGCGAAAGATTTTCAAGTTCCGCCTCGCTGACGCGTGGCACCATCGCCGGGTTGATGCCTTGCGTTTTGGCAACGGTGATCCCACCGGGCATTTCCAGCAAGGTGTATCCGCGTGCGAGCAAGTGTCGATTGAAGAGGTCCTTGGTTTGTTCGACGGTATAGCGTCCGGGCGATCGCATGTTGACCCGGTCGGCAGGCAGTTCTTGCCAATCGAGTGGTTGGTCGGCGATTTGGGCGAGCCATTGAACTAACTCGACCCAGGGTTGGTTGCGGAACTGGAACGCGACGCGGCCGTCTTCACCAACGGTGGCCTTCAATTCTTCGGGGTTCGCGTCGTCGGCTTTTTGGTCACCTCGGCGGATAATTTTGGGTTCTGGCGGTTCGGCTTTTGCGTCTCCTGGTGCGGCGGATTGTTCACCAGGTTTCTGTGGCTGATTTCCGTTGGGTGGTTGGCCAGGCGGCTGTCCTGGCATGGGAACGCCGTTCGGAGTCGCGACCGGTACGACCGCTCCTTGGGGCGTCGCCATGACTTGGATTTGTGCCGATACCAATGGCGACTTCAATAGGATCGCGATTGCGAGGCAAAGCAGTAAACGCATTTAGATGAGGGGGAGTGTTGTCGTCGGGGGAAAGGACGGCGCCGCTCCAGGGCGCTCATGCAACTCAACAGTGCATCTTTAGGGTAGACGAACTGGAATAGACATTGTGTCTCGATTTGTTGGCAGATTGGGCAGTTTTTCGCCAAAAAATCGACCTTCCTGAATCCCGTTTCGCTTTGCTAGTTTCCCGCAACGAGCACTGTGGACCGAACCGTTGAGTGACTCCCTGGACGAAGGATGCCTACACGGCTGACACGATATATTTTGGCGGAGATCTTGAAGATTTTCGTCGTTGCGCTAATCGCGTTGACGCTGCTGATCTTGTTGATCGGTGTCGGGCGGACGCTGTTGCGCGAAGGTCTAGGTCCGTTGGCGATCGTTCAGTTACTGCCTTATTTGCTGCCCGTTTCGCTACAATTCGCCTTTCCAGCGACCGCTCTGTTCGCCGTTTCCTGCGTGTATGGGCGGATGGCGGGGGATGGTGAGGTCGCGACCGTCAAAGCGTCGGGTATCTCGCCGTTGCGGTTGCTGCAGCCAGCGTTCATTTTCGCATTTTTGCTGAGTCCCTTCGCGGTTTATATCAGCGATTTGGCTGTTTCTTGGGGGCGTCCGGGAATCAATCGCGTTGTCATGCTGTCAATCGAAGACATCGTGTACCGCAAGATGAGAAGTCAGCATTCGTACACTGACGATGGCTTCTCGATTCACGTCCGAAATGTGAACGGCAAGAAACTCGAATATCCGACCGTGACGATTAGCAGCGGCGGCGTTCCGATCAAGTTTGAAGCCCGTGAAGGTCAGCTCGTCTTGGATGCCGAGAGCGAGCAATTGATGTTGAAACTGGTCGACAGTCGGTGGGTACGTGGCGAATCGCTGCAAATTTTTGCACCCGGTCCGACTGAGTATCCAATCCCCTTGTCTGATTCGCCAGACGGCGAGGATCAGGAGTCGACCCGCCCGGGAGATTTGCCGCTGCGAGTGATTGGGACCGAGCGGTTGCGGCAAGACGCGCGTACTCATGAGGCGGCTGGCGAACTCGCCGCACAAACGAGTTTCTCCATCCTGACCAGTCGCTACGAAGAGATCGTTGATGGTAAGGGACGTGAGCGGCGTGCTGAGCTAGACGCAAGTCGTCGTCGTTTGATGCGTTTGAAAATCGCCCCATGGCGTCGTTGGGCGGAGGGCTTCAGCTGCTTTTTCTTTGTTTTGATCGGTGCCCCGCTGGCGATGATTTCGCGTACCAGCGACTACTGGACCACGTTTGGGCGCTGCTTTCTGCCCACATTGCTGATGTATTACCCGTTGTTTATCCTTGGCCTCAATCAAGCGAAGGATGGTGCGATCCCTCCCTATGGGGTGTGGTTGGGGAATGTAGCACTTGGGGCGATCGGGATGATTTTGGTGAATCGTGTCCGCCGTTACTGAGCGAGTTGTCGGTTTCGGACGCTAGCGATAAGCCATGATGTGAATACACTGCGCGGTTTTAGCGGCGCAGTCCATCCGGGGGTCAGACCACCGAATTCGCCGTCTTATCTACCCACGCCTCGAAGTCTCGTTTTAACGTCGTCCTGCGACCGAACTGTCATGACAAGTGAAGCCTGCCAAGCGTTTGTTCAATCCATCGAAGATCGCACCTGTAAAGTTGGAATCATCGGTCTCGGCTATGTCGGCTTGCCGCTGATTGATGCGTTCATCACCGCCGGTTTCAGTTGCTTTGGATTCGACGTTGACGCCAGCAAAGTCGATTCGCTGTTGGCCGGCAAGAGCTACATCAAGCACATCGGCAACGAAAAAATTCAAGCTTGGCTGTCCAAGGAAAAGTTCGAAGCGAGTGCTGATATGTCGCGGCTGTCCGAGCCAGACGTTCTGTTGATTTGCGTTCCCACGCCACTCGATTCGGCCCGCGATCCTGACTTGTCATACGTCGTTGGAACTTGCGAAGCGATCGCCAAGGCACTGCGTCCCGGGCAGTTGGTCGTTCTAGAGAGCACGACGTACCCCACGACAACTCGCGATGTGATGGTTCCGATCCTGGAAGCCGGTGGATTGGTTGCGGGAAAAGATTTCTTCGTCGCATATAGCCCTGAACGCGAAGATCCAGGTAACCCTGACTTCTCGGCGGCAGGGATTCCCAAGGTTGTCGGTGCGATCAACGAGGACAGCCAAGCGTGTGCCGCGAAGCTATACGGATCGGCGGTTGCTGGTGTTATCCCGGTCGGGAACTGTGAAATCGCCGAGGCCGCCAAGGTTTTGGAAAACATTTATCGTGCGGTCAATATCGCACTTGTGAACGAACTGAAGACCTTGTTTGACAAAATGGGGATCGACGTTTGGGATGTGATCAATGCTGCCAAGACGAAGCCATTCGGTTTCCAGGCGTTTTATCCTGGCCCAGGGTTGGGCGGTCACTGCATTCCAATCGACCCGTTCTATCTTTCGTGGCTCGCTCGCAAGCAAGGCAGCACCGCCCGCTTCATCGAATTAGCAGGTGAAGTTAACCGCGCAATGCCTAATTACGTTGTCTCGCGGACTGCAGAGTTTCTCAACGAAGCACGCAAGCCAATCAACGGCAGCAAGATTTGTTTGTTGGGGATGGCTTACAAGAAAGACGTTGACGATCCCCGTGAAAGCCCATCGTTCGAGTTGATGGAGCTGCTATTGGCTCAGGGGGCTGACCTGACCTACAGCGACCCGCACGTGCCGAAGTTGCCCGCAATGCGTCACTATGACTTGCCAGCGATGGAAAGTCAGGAGTTGACGCCAGAGTTCTTGGCAAGCTGCGATGCGGTGCTGATCGCGACCGATCACACGGCGTTTGACTATGACGCGATCGTCAAACACTGCTCGCTTGTCGTCGATACGCGAAACGCGACACAGAATGTCAGCGAAGGTCGCGAAAAGATTCGCAAGTGCTAGGGCGCCAGCCAGGGCGTGACCTGATTCTTCATTTGGTTTCGCACTGGCAATGCGATCGGGTTTTGATAATCCGGTGGACGCATTGATCGGTCATCTGGACCGATATCTGGTAGTGGGAACGGATCGTGGACAATCGCGTTGGCCTGTTGGTAATTCATCGGGCCAGGCGGTGCGATCCAGCCACGATCTACCATCGCTTGGCATCCACCACTGCAGAGCACCAAGGCAATCACAATCAGCGAAGGGAGGGACTTCATCGTTGGTTCAGGAGAGAGTGCAGAACGCGTCACCCTCGCAGGGTACCGAACAGAGTGGATCGGGCGAAAGAGCGTTCTCAGTTTCACCGAATGAACATCAAAGGCAGCCTCTTTCTTAAGCGAATGTTCATTCGGGTTGCCTATATTCGCAAACCATCAAATTGACGCACGGACTTTTCTCCAAGTCGGCTTCTCTGGTTTGCTCAAAATCTCGCTCTTGCAGACAAATGGCTCTCGAAAAGGCACGCGATGGCGCGTCGAGACCTCGCCATTCCTGATCGGCCGCAACGATGATTGTCAGCTCACGCTGTCATCGCGAACGGTCAGTCGACGACACTGCATGATTGTCTTTGACAGTTCAAGTGTGTTGATCAAAGACCTCAAGAGTCGCAATGGCACACAGGTTGGTGGCGTGACCGTTTCTGCGGAAACTCCTGCACAACTCTCGCACCATACCGAGTTGCAGATCGGCAAGTACACGTTCCGGCTTTCGATTCGAGATTCAAAGACCAACGAGCCCTATCGGCCTGGGCTTCTCGATCTGTCCACGCTCTCCGGCGCCGAGGTCGACGCGACCCCAGAAACACAGGACGCACAACGCTTGATCGCAGAGCTTGACGACTTGGCATCAAGGTTGGAGGGAGGCGGGAATTCCAGTGTGATCGAGACGACGAACCTGCGGCATGCTGCAGAGGACGACACCGCCAAAGCCACATCGGATGCCAGGGAGGACAACGATGCAGCGAAAGTCGAGTCGTCTAGCGAGTCGAAACAGTCCACCGCAGAGGAGCAGCAGCGATCGGAAACCGATTTGACTGAATCCGGCGATGGGCCACAAAAGCTGCCCCAGCACCTTCGCCCAAAGGGGCCACGTGATAGTCAAGATGCCGCCGCGGAAGCATTGCGGAACCTCTTTATTCGCTAAACGAGGGATCGCTTTGACGGCAAGGTTTGCCGGTGACGAATGTTTCGCGCGTGAACAAAAAAAGCGGCGTCAAAATTGACGCCGCTTCAAGTTGCATTCGAACGAGCTTGCCGGAGACGTGACTACTCGGCAGCTTCGGTCATCGCGAGTAGTTCGTCTTTGCCGATCCGATCACAGAAATCGCCAAGCGATTCGCCCTCTTGGCGGTTGGCTTTGAAGATCTTCGCGATGCTGACGATTTCCGAAACGATTTCGTCGGAGGGGACCAGGTCTTTGTAGACGTATGCCAGTCGGTTACCGAGCCATCCGCCGCCGAGGAAGAACGTGTACTTGTCTTTGGCTTTGCCCACCAAAGCGATGTCAGCGTTGTATGGGCGGGCGCAACCATTGGGGCACCCGGTCATACGGATCGTAAAGCGTTCTTTGTCGAGTCCCAGCTTCGCCAGCGGTTGTTCGAGATCGTCAATCAGGCTTGGCAATCGTCGTTCGCTTTCGGTGATTGCCAATCCGCAAGTTGGCAGTGCGACACATGCCATCGACCAGCGGCGGACGGTGCTGGTTTCTTCGGTGGTCGGTGCACCGTGCTTTTTGATGATCGCGATCAGCTTGTCTTGATCGCCGGGATCGATGTCCGTGAAGATAATGCTTTGGTATCCGGTCATCCGCATTTCGGTGCCGAACGTGGTGCAGATCTCGCGCATCATCGCTTTGAGCTTGATTTGGTCGTTGTCGTACAAACGACCATTTTCGACACTCAGGCCATAAGACAATTTGCCATCGCCTTGTTCTTGCCAGCCCATGTGATCGTCGACACCGGTCACGTCGTCTTCAACACAGTCTTTGAGCGGTTCGCCGAAGTACTCTTCAACCGCGCGGCGGAACTTTTCGATTCCCCACTGGTCGACGAGGTACTTCATCCGAGCGACTTTGCGGTCTTCACGATTGCCGTAGTCGCGTTGGACTTTGATGACCGCTTTGGCCAATTCGATCGCTTGGTCGGGAGTGCAGAACGCCATGCGTTTTGCCAGCGCCGGGTAGGTGCGTTTGAGTGCTGGGGTGGTCCCCATGCCGCCGCCAACCAGGACGTTGTATCCGATGATTTCGCCATCGCGAACGATCGCCAGATACCCAAGGTCTTGGGTATAGATATCGATACAGTTGTCTTCTGGAAGTGCGATGCCCATCTTGAATTTACGGGGCAGGTATCGCGGTCCGTAGAGCGGTTCGGAAACGGGGCCGCCGCCTTCGAGCGTCTTTTCGCCGGTTTCAGGATCGGTTACCCAGAGCTCGTGGTAGGCGGGAGTCTGGGGGGCCAGGGCGACCGTCATTTCGTCGGTCAATTGAGCCAATTGGTCATGGACGCCACCGACGCGTTTGGCGGGACAGCACATGATGTTTCGGTTTACATCGCCACACGCTGCCAGCGTCGACAGTTCCATCGCGTTGATCCGATGAATCGTCTCACGCAAGTCGTTTTTCAGGATGCCGTGCAGCTGCAGCGTCTGGCGGGTGGTGATCTTGATGGTCGAGTTGCCAAGCTCGTCACAGAGGTCCAGTTGGGCCAGCATCTGCTTGCTGGTGATTCGACCGCCGGGGATGCGGCAGCGGACCATCATCGAGAACGCTTTTCCGCCACCTTGTTTTTTCAGTTCTGCCCGTTTGTCGCGGTCGTCTTGCTGGTAAGTCCCGTGAAACTTCAACAATTGGATATCGTCTTTATTGAAGTGATCGGAATCGGCAGCCAATTCTTCGCCGATCGAGCCGCGCAAGAACTGGCTCTCTTCTTTGATCTTTTCAACGGGGCTAAGCTTTGACGCTTCGGTAGACATCGAGTGAAAAATCCTGTGTGATAACGACTGGCGGTTCGACAGTGTGCGGACTGTCAAATCTAAGCAAACTATAACGGCAGCACCGCGTTCCCACTATGGCGATGTCACCTTCGACAAAATGGTTTTTTGCGGCAGCGGTGCGACAGGCAAGGTACGAATGAGGCTGGCATGATGGCAGAGAAGCTGGATGGAAAGCAGGTCGCGGCAGAGATTCGCGAGGAAGTTGGTGAGCAAGTGAAGCAATTTGTCGCAAGCGGAGCCCCAGCGCCGTGCCTTGCGGCTGTCCTCGTCGGTGAGGACCCAGCGAGCCAGGTCTATGTTCGCAACAAAGCTCGCGCCTGTGAAAAAGCCGGAATCGAGGGGCGTACCCACCGTTTGCCGGCCGACGCAGGACAAAAACAGCTGTTGGAGCTGGTCAACCAGCTCAACGCCGACCCCACCGTCAACGGGATCCTGGTGCAACTTCCCCTGCCGAGTGGTCAGGATTACGACGAACGCGAAATCCTGGACGCTGTGGACCCGTTGAAGGACGTTGACGCGTTTTCTCCGGTGAACGTCGGATTGTTGATGCAGGGACGCCCGCGTTTCCTGCCTTGTACCCCCCACGGGATCGTTCAGTTGCTCCATCGCGCGAAAATTTCGTGCAGCGGCAAAAAGGTTTGTGTGGTCGGTCGCAGCGATATCGTCGGCAAACCGATGGCGATGATGTTGGCCCAAAAGTCGGGCTCCTGTGGTCCAGACGTCGCGAACGCGACGGTGACGTTGGCACACAGTCGAACCGCCGATTTGGCGGCGACCTGCCGGGACGCCGATATCTTGATCGCTGCCGTCGGCCGCCCCGAAATGATCACCGCTGATATGATCAAGCCCGGTGCGGTCGTAATTGATGTTGGCATCAACCGTGTCGGGGACAAACTTGTCGGCGATGTCGACTACGCCGGTGCCTGTGAAGTCGCATCGGCCATTACCCCGGTGCCCGGAGGCGTGGGGCCGTTGACGATTGCGATGTTGTTGCACAACACCTTGATGGCCGCGAAACTGCAATCGGCAAGCTAGCTTGCTCGCTGCGAACTAGCCTCGCGATTGATCACGAACGAGCCCGTTGGCCGAGCTTTTGGTCGCGGGCCGTCGCGAGCGCAGTCGAAATGCGGGAATCGTGATCGCCACGATCATAATCGTCAACGCAATCGGCAGCGGTACCACGGCGGTGCTCAGGACGGCGATCGCGAGCACCCAAACGCTAGGGTGTAAGATCCAGCGTCGGTATCGGCCGCGGAACGGCCACAGCAACACAATTGCCAACGCGAACGTGACCAGCGTAATCATGTTGAACAAGCTGCGTTGCAGGATCTCATGCTTAGCGAATCGAAGTTTCAGAACGGGGACTTCGTCGAGTGTTTGCAATTGCCGCGTTTCGAGTCGCTCGTAGTCACGAAATCTCGACAGGGATAATAAAGGTCTTGGCAAAGAGGTGTCCGCCGTCATGAACCGGCTGGCAAACGCCAGCAACCGTCGGTCAAGTTCGGTCCAGCGGGGATCGATCGGATTTAGCGATGGCGGTTCAGTTGTCGCCGACGCACTGTCTGTTTCCGCTGTCGCATCGGCGGAACCGATTGGCTTGGGTGTCGGGCTCTCGGCAACTGGACTGTCGGAGGTTACTGCTGCCGCGTCCGGGCGAAAATGATGGCCGGCGAGCGTGGCGATCGTGTTGTAGCGGGCGATCCAAGGCAATAGCCAACGCGAAATTTCGGCGTCACTGCGTTCGGCCAAAAGGTCTCGCGATCGCTCAATCGCGACGACCACGCTTTCGGCAAGTGACAACGCCATGTCATTTGCGGCAAGGTTGTTCTCTTCTGGCCGAAGTTCAGACGAATCGGCGATCGAAAGGATGCGTGGTGTTTCGACCGATGGGGCGCGATAAATGGTCAGCCACTGTGTACCGAGATCGATTCCGAACGGTTGACACAGGTAATCGCGAATTTCTCGCTCTGGTGCAGTGACTTCTAAGAACACTTCGATCGATTGTGGCAACCGACTGTATGCGAGCGGAATGCGAATCTGTTTTTGCTCAGACAGTTGCGATTGATCGAGTAAATTGTTGGCCGCGAGTTGCATCGATAGGTCGATTTCGCGTTGGGCGGCCCAAACACCTATGCACTTCGCTTCTAGAGGCAACGCTAACGCGATCTCTTTACCCTGCTCAGGAAGAACATCAAAACGTTGGTAAACAACCGCTCGCTCTCCTGCCAAAAAGACCCTCGCATCGCAGCTCAATACGACGGGGTCGACGGCGGCTTGCGATAACGGCTCCAACTGTACCGACCAGTTTCGTCCGACAATGGTGTAGGCGGAATACATTTCGGGTTCCTGGACCAGGTCACCAAACGGCTGTGACCATTCTGAACCGAGTTGCCCGTCCCGCACTCCTCGTCGACGCCAATCGATTGCTTCGGTGGTCAATCGCTTTGGAAGTGCAATTACACGCTGCCCGTTCACATTGCCCAGCACCTTGATATCGGGAACGGTGACGCGACCCTGATCACGGTTGTCAAGTTTGCAACGCACCAGAACTCGCTGTTGTGTTCCCTCGCCACGCTTGCTGGCGTCGCTATCGAAATGGATACGAGCCACGCTGACGACGGAGTCATTTGAGTTACGTACTGACCAAACATCCGCATTTTCGACTAACACGTCGCGCGCCCACGCACCCGGGATTTGGACGTCCACATAATCTGGAACACGGTTCGAAGTCAGTTGCAAGAACGTGTCGCAAGTCCACTGGCCATCAAGGTATCGCATCAGAGAAGTTTGGTCGCAGTTGACCGCGGCACCTCGCGGCAGCTTGCGAACGTTCAAAGAATTGAATGCGAGTTGCGATCTTCCGTCGTCGCTTGTCGTCGCCGCGAGCGTAGGCGGCGTTGATTCCACGACCGGAAGCTGTCCGGCAAGTAATTCTTGTCGTCCAACGCTTGGCGGTTGGATTGCGGATGCTTCCGAGTCACGAATCACGTCGACACGTACATGCTTGGAACGCGTTACACGGTAGCTGATTGAAGGTCGCAATGAGCCCAGCGTGTCAAACAGTGGCACTTCTACCTTGCCGTCACCCGGAAGCCCTGCCTGGCAAACCAGTTCGATTTCCATTTGACCGTCGATCCGCCGATCGCCGAGCGACACTGCCAAGCGGCCGTCTGGCAAACGTGTTTGAGCGGGGGCGGTGATCGGTTCGCTATTGATCGATTGCCGTAATAACTGAAATTGCTTTGGGATCGCCAACAGAACGCGGTTGGTGACCGGTCTTGGGTCAATCACGATGGCGTTCAAAGTCAACGTCAGCGATTGTGAGTCGACGTGCAGGTGGTGCTGCAAAACCAGCGATGCTTCGGCATCTTTATCACGCCAAAGTGCGAACGATGGAAAGTCGTCATCGACTAAAAATGCTCTGGCGAGCGGACCTGAATACCCAACCCAACGATTTAAAAATTCGTCAGAACTGACCGCTACTGAGGACGATGTCGTTTCAGTCAAACGGACCGCAGGCGCAGATTCGATGCCGAACATTGTCTGCATCGGCTGGCCCGAGTTAGTTGCGACTACATCCGGGACGGGAAGCAATTTGCGATCTTCGGTCGACGTGGGATCGTTCAACAGCGACGGCAAACGCCAGAATAGGCGAATTGGGGCTGGGGAATCCGATTGCTTGATGAATTGATAGACACCAACGGTGCTGAGCGCGGATTGCTCATCAAGTGGACCTTCGGCGCGACTGCGTTGGCTCAATCTCCATGAGCTTGGGTCAAGATTGGTTGGTGGTGGGCCAAGAATGGTCAGGGAAAGTGTTTGCCCGCTTTCGATCAGCGAATCCGATTTGATTTCACATTCGACGATCGTCGATTGAACGCCCGACGCAATACGATAGGTCCGACGAAGTGGCTGTGTGCGACCGGTTTCGGAGCGACGTTCACGATGGCACTTAATCGCAATTTCACTGACCGGTCCCAGGTCCGCTTCATAGCGTCCTAGTTCGGGGCGTGAAAGAGTTTTTCCATAGGGCGTCCCCAGCGATTCGATGACGATTTCTCGCGGGGCCTCCACAATCAAATTGGCCATGTGAACCGTAGGGATTCCCAGGCGAATCGTATGTGTCAAGCTCTCGTTTTCGGTTGCGGTATCAACCTCCGATTCAGAAGCTCCGTCCGCCGATGACGCATCGCTGTCGATGACGGTGCTACTTCCATTAGAAGAGACCGCTATGGTTGGAACGAACGTGACACGAAGCCCGAATTGGCGAGCACGCGGCGTATCCAAAATCACCCCTGATTTTGTATCGATTGTGAAGCGGGCGATTTGGGCTTCGTCGCCATTGAGCACTTCGATGCGACGAATCGAATCGGGACGCAATGGCAGGTGCAGCTTCGTCGACTCGCGTTGCGTGACGACTTGGTATTCCGCTTGGATTTCAGCGGTCAAGTCGCGCGTCGACTCTCGGGACGGTTCAAGGATGATACGATAGCTTGCCGATTGAAACTGAGCTTCGAGGGCAAGCTCTGGGTTAACACGATTCCGGATTCGGTCGTAGTCACTCTTCGATAAGTAAACTTTGTCTCCGGTCGGTTGATGAGAACTGTCGAGTGGCAGCAATAACTCGATCGGCCCACCATCTTGAGTCGAGGGAGGATCAACGGGAGCGGGTTGCGCGGAAACCGTATTCGCGACACCGAAGACCAAACCGATAATGAACACCCAGATCGATAAAGTCACCGAGAAGTCCGGCGACGCTTTGCCACCGGTCGGGTGTTGTGTTGTTCCATTCGTCTTAACCACATTGTCGTCTGGGACGTCAAACTTTCGGTGATCCGTGATCACGTGCAGCAGCCCGCCGAGCGCGATCGGAACGGCGACCCAAATCATGATCGGCAGTTGCCATTGCCAAAAGATCACCGACGCACTGGCCGCGAGCACAACGCCAATAAAAAGAAGGTTGATCCCCAGACGCAGGTACTTGGCCAGCATCCAGGATATTTGAACGACGGCCAATGCGAACAACCAGCTGATTGCCAAAGCGATCTGTCCCGGCATAATCCAGAGCGTCACCCGCGTCGTCTCTAATCCAATCGGAATTGCATTGTCATTCGACGTGGAAGTCCCGGCCGTCTCGCTGTCTTGTGACAATTGCTCGACCGCCGAAGGAGAACGCGAAAGATGCAATAGAAACGACGTCGGATCAGTCTCGTATTTGATCTGCTGCTCAAGGACGTTGCCTTCGATCGCAACACGTGGTGCCACACAAGCTCGCAACCAGCCTTCCGATTGGTGTCTCCGCCGCATGGTCAATGAAACTTTGTCCGTCGGCAGCTCGGGGGTAAACCAGATGCCGTCATTCGATTGGCTGATCTGCGGAGTTTTTCCGTTTAGCTGTAAACTAACGATTTCCAAATCGTCGTCGTGAACGACATGAATCAATTTGCGTGTCGACAATTCCGCAGAGAGTTGGACGACGTCTTCCAGACGCCCGTTCGCGATCACTTCGGTGGTTTGTTTCCAAATCAAGCAGCTACGTGATTCTGCCGGGACACGGTGGATCGTGATTTCCGGGCGAAGTGCCGGGTCATATCGCAACCGCTGTGAAAGATCGTCGTTTTCAGTGTCGTCATCGGTAGGCGGAACGACATCATCACCGGGGACAAGCGAAACGCCTTCCGGGATGTTGGTGATTTCCCATGGCTCTGCCAAAAACAAATCCGCGTTTTGGCTGCTATCATCGCGAACACTCGGTAGCTGCAATTTGACTTGGTTTTCGGGAATTGGAAGGAAGCGTCGCCCGATCAATTCGTAATCCGTGAATTCGCGGCCTTCGAGTCGAATGACATAGGTGCCCAACGGATCGTCGGCCGGTACTGTGATGTCCGATAGCGGCAAGCTAACGGTGGCCGATTGGTCGACCCGACGAAGTGACCAGTCGAATGCTTGTGTGTGTTGCGTTCCGGTTAAGACACCGAGTTCACGGATCGGTTGCGAGGTTAAGGAGCGAATCACAATGGTTTCGACCAATCCGCCGTGCTCGTTGGTCAATACATGTTTCAGCGAAACGCCAATCGAAACGTCAACAGGTTCCAATTCCAAGGCCGGAAGTTGGCCCGAGTCGGATTGCAACAAAACCGTTTCGGCATTGGGTTGGAAAAAGGCGACGGCTTGTTCGTCAAGTGACTTGAGGTCGACACGATCGGGCAACAGAACACTGTCACCGTTCCAACGCCGTCGACCCGGTGCTTGAACAGCAATCACATAAGGCGTCAGGCTATCATGCGGACGGACGATCCATGACGAGGGCACACGCAGGTTTTCGCGGTTGCCGAGCAAGTTGCGTCGCGAGACGATTTCCAAATCGATTTCGGGTAGTCTGGATTCCGAAGGCGTGGGCCAAACCGAGAACGAACGCGACTTGGGACCAACATTGATACGTCGGCCCGATTGAATGATGCGGACTTCCTCCACCAACCAATCTTGGTGAGAATCGATCGTCATCGGCGACAGGTCAGAATCGGAAAGTTGGTAGCGAATTCTTGTGGTCGCGTTGATTGCATGAACCGGTTCTTCGCTGACCCGCACTCGCGTCCAAATGTGTTCGGTAACACGCGACCGTTTGTGAATCAATCCGATCGTGGACCAAACTAAATCGTTCGAAGTCCCGTCCGACATTGAAACGATACTGGTCGATGGCCCTTCGCCGGAGAGAATTGTTTGGTCTGGTGAGACGACTTGCTGCACCGACTGTTGCCAGCCTTCCGGCAGGTTCCACTTCGCAACCTCAATCGGCCCATTGATCGTGACACGTGCGGTCGTCGTCGTCGGACTCCAGAACACGCTTTGGTCCATGGGGACAACCGACGGCAGCGGACACAAACCGTCGGCTAGATTCCAAGCCGAGTTTCCAGTCACGGTCAGCGTCATTAACTCGCTGATCGATTCATCGGGACTCGTGTCTGGCACTCCTTCTTGGACCGGCGGCGCATCGTTTTCCGGAAACTTGCCGGGGATTTGAATGTTGATGATCGCTTGTCCGTCCGTTCGCCGAATCACTTGGAAGTTTGATTCTGCAAAATTCAATCGCACGTCAGCGACCATGCCGACGGGACAACGCAAGCGGAGTTGATCGCGTCGCTGTGGCATTTCGAACGAAAGGTGGTGTGTCCATTTCACACCAGAATCATCGATTTCGTACTGCTTAGATTCGCGTCGAACGATCATCGCGTGGCCGCCAGATTCGGAGACTCGTTTCCGCGCGAAAATCTCCACACGCTGTAGCCCGCCGGCTTCCAAGACGTACCATCGGATCTCGCCTGATCGTGTTTGCACGTCCGCATCCGGAGGTGGACCGGCTCGTTCAATAAGTACACCTTGACGCGTTTCCAGCGTCACATCCTGGTCGACCGAGAGGATCAAACGTGTTTGGGCCGAACGCGGCAATCGCAGGTCGAACTTCCGAACCGAACCGACTGCTTCGCCTCGGAGCGTCCAACCGAATTGGATCTCGGACCGGCGTGCTGCCAACCGACTCGCATCGAGTTCATCGCCGCTGCGATCGGTGTCTGCCGCAGCGGTTGATTCGTCGTTGGCCGGATCGGGGGCGTTATTGTCCGCTTCCCGAGCAGGAACGACGGCGATTAGTTGGCCGTCGACGTCAACCTCGAATCGAGACTGTGCCAAGCCGCTCGGACTCGCGGCGCCACGGACGATTGCGCGGCGCGGGGTGATCGCCAAGTTGACACGTCCCAAGTTTTGACGCACGCCATGGTCGGCGGCGTGTTCAAACACCAATACGCTTCGATCACTAATTAGCAATTGGTCATCGAGTCGAATATCGTAAAACGAACTCAACAATCGCGTTTGCGTTTGCCGCTGCGTTTGATCTTCGGTTTGACGTAACAACTGATGCAACTCACCGAGTGCGACCGGAATGAAGTCTTTCGGGATCAGGCCGACGAGCTGTGATTGATAGACACCGATCGGCCGGAAAGGCCGGCCGTCAAAGTGATCGATCGGTAGCGTCACGCCAACGGATTCGTCGTTCGGGGATTCGACTTCAGCGTCAACCGTCGTTGCCGGATCGCTACCGCCTGGCGTTGACGCTTGCGTCGGATCACTCTCGGGGGCCTGAGGTTCTTGGCCGAGCAATGAACCGGGCGTGAGCAACGTCAGTGCCACAATCGACAAGGTCAGCAAACGACCGGCGATCACGATGAAACCTCGTCCGGCGCCGTCGTGATGTCTTCGGGGCCGATCGAATGTGTCACCGCAATACTGCTCGGTGAGCGAAATTCAGCGGGGCGTCCGGAGCGCGACGAGGGAGCGTAGCGTGATGCGGTTGCACGAGAGACTTGACTGCTGCTGAGAACACGCGATGGCGTCGGAATCACCAAGCTGCGTATCGCGAGCATCACCGCGACGACGATTAGAGCCATCATCGAAACCTGTCCGACCAGCACCGTCGCATCGGGAGCAACAAATAGCAATCCAGCAATCGCAACAATTCCCAACAGCAACGTCACCGGGTGACGTGTCGCCGGAAAATAGGTAAGGATCGCGGTGCAAAAGACGATTAGATTTGCGACTGCCATCCAGATCAACGTGCGAGTCGCCGTCAGCGCTTCAAAGGCACGGTCATCCATCGCCGAGAACAGATAACGGTTGCCGCTGTTCGGCAGCGGAGTCAATTCGACGAATTCTGCGTCGGCTTGAACCATTCGGTTTACTAACGCCGTTTCGCCCAGCAGTGGTTGGCGTACCAGCCATCGGTCAAACGTCCATTTCATCAGTCTTCCGACCGAGGGATTGGCACGCAGCAGGTGACTATTAAACGGCGTGGTCAATTGCCAATAGACTTCTTGCACGCCCGGGCCAAGCGTTGCGATCGGTGCGACGTTTTCGATGAGTCCGGTGGCCGGACGATCGTTCCACAGACGAATGTCGACAACGTGACGCTGCCGACCTTCCTTCGTAAGACGCAGTATCAGCTTTTGTTCGGCGACACGAAACGCGGCCGGTTGGCCGTCGACCATCACCTTGATGTCTGGGTTGCTGCCCGCAGCCAGTTGGGCTCGCAATTCACCGGCGCCCTCGACGATTGCGATCATTTGGTCATGCTGTGCGACCTCGTTCACAATCGTTCGGGTGAATACCTTTCCAATAGAAAGTTCACTCTGTAATTGCGCCTTCGGCGACAATCGCAATTGGATTGGTGCCTTTGGCAAGTTGCGATATTTCAGGTTGGTACCGTCGGCAAAGTCATCGACCGGTTCCAAGACGTTCTGTTGGTCGCCCAGTAATTCGACATCGATGTCCCCGCGCAGCGTGATGTCTTCGACCAACGGATATGGCATCGCAAAAACGGCCGAAGCCGATTTGTCTTTTTCGGCAGCACGAACTGGCCAGCCACGCTGGAAGCGAATTTCCATCGCGCCGTCTGCCAACGTGTCGGAAACGATATCAAAGTAGTCGACGTCGACTGATTCGCTAGCGATCGATTCTGTCGCCGGATCGATCTTCACTGGGACCAAGCTAGCCGGGCGACCTTGGACGAGGACGCTCCAGTCTGGCTTCGTCTTCGTCGGAGTTTCACTGATCGTTAAGGGCGCAGGTTTGTTTGAATTTGTCGTCTCTGTCGTCGAAGTAGCGGTCGTGCTGGACTCGACCCCAGTGACTCGTGGGACCGCGATACGCAAACGCCCTTCGAGATCGGTTTGTGACTGTATTTTCCAACGGACCACCGTATCGACTTGCTCGACTTCCAATTGAACTTTGGCGTCCAAGGAATCAAAGACCAATCGCGGTGGCTGTTCGACAAGGTCCCCGATCACTCGTGCTTCGGCATCCGAAGGGACGATCGCAAATTTACGCAGCGATTCGTCTTCTTCGGAGTCTTCGGTCGGCTGTCGCTGCAGGTTTTGTGAGCGGCCAAGATCAACGACCAACGCCTTACGTCCCCGGCTGCTGAGTTGGACGAGCGATTCAGTTACGGTGACTGGTTCTTGCCCGTCGCTCGGGGCGACAATTCTGGGGATCGTCAAATCGATTTGCTGAATGCTTTGTTCATCGATCGCCGTATCAAAAACACGTCGCGCCTTGATCAGGATTGGAATCGACTCTTCCATCCCCGTGTACGCATTTTCAATTTCGATGTACGAGTCGCGATCATAGCGAGCGATTCGCGCGCCGGTCCGGGCATTTTCCACTGACAGGATCTGCCAGCCGGCCATATCGAGCGTCAGTAATCGACTGGGGCTGCTGTTGCCTGCCGAGCGAACGTCCATCGCCATGTTGGCGTAATTATCTCGCAATTCGATAAACGTGGACGCGGTGATGCGAACCTCACGTCGGGTCGCGTCGAGCCAGATCGGAAGATGGAATTCGCCGCGGACAAATTGGAATTCGTGGACGTTCTCACCGCCCGCCGGGTCATCGGCATCACCGCCGGCGATCTTGGTCACCGACGGACGCTCGCGCCATCGCAGTCGATAGTCAGGTCCCGCGGTGATCCGAACGGTCCCGCGGCTTCGTACAGCGCTGACAACCGTTGGGACTTGGAAACGCAGCGGGTCTGCTGCGGTCGGCGAATCGCTAGCTAACTCGACACGAAACGACAATGCGATACTTTTTTGACGCTCGACTTTGGGAATGTTGACTTGGTACAGGCCGCCTTGGTCCGAATCGGCTTCGGCGGTTTCCAACTGGCCAAATTGGCCACCACCGATCAGACGCGGATTTTCGGTCAGCGTCGCATTCTCGGGCAATTGAAGCTGGAAACTGGAGATCGGCCCACGCGGATCGCGGATCGTCATTTCCACGTTCTGGATGAACGGTTCCTGCGGCGAGTTCCAAGTCACCGAGACGTCACTCGTTGACTCCAATTGTGGCGTCACAATCGGGTTGTCTTGTTTTCCCCACTGAAGTGTGAATTTGCCACCGCTACTGTCGATATGAAACTGAGTTCGACCGTTGGCATCGGCACTGGTTTCGATCACTTCGTCGTCGCGATCCGGAATCTGTCCGACAACATCACTCGCATCGGTCAGTAACTTGATTTGAGTGGGAGCGGGCGGCAGTCGAAACTCAATTGCCTTGAAGCCGTCGTTCTCAACCCGCGCCGACATCTGCATTCGAAATGCCACCGTCGTGTCGGACTTCACCGCAGCCAGCAATTGTTGCACGCCGGTTTGTTGATCGATGTCGAGCGCCAGCTTGTTTTCATTGTCGCGTCCGAGAAAGAATTCGGCCGGAGCCAAGCGATGAAAATTATCCATCGCCATCGGGATCTCCACCGTTTCGTCACCCGTCGCATCGACCGCCACCCGGACTTCAACAGTGAGTTCCGCACGATTGCCTTCGACGCGTCCGTCGATCAAAACACTCTCGAAGATAAATCGACGCGATTGGTTTTCGGATTCCTGTTCAAGCTGCCACCATTTTTCGTAAGTCATCGGTGGCAGGTAGATCGGCGACTTGGAAATGTCGAACACAATCATCCCTTTCATCGGGATCTTGCCAGGCTCCGAGGACGGGGGCAGCGTCGGAGGCAGAATCACATCCGGTGGGGGATAGGTCCCGGGCGGCTGCGCGCTGACTGTCGAAACGATTCCGGTCAAGAACATCAGCGCGCAACACAACACCACTTTCATTGGCTTTGAGAACAAAGCCGAAAAGTCGGTGCAGATGTCTGGGCGAACCATGCGTTACCGGGATGCCAAGAGCTTGGTGGTGGCGGTTTCCGCAACTCCAACCGTGGAATTGCTGCCCAACAGGTCGTTGATTCGTAATGCGCTACGCCATGAAACACAAATTGGTTGCATCGCGACACGTCACGGAATCTGAGAACTGCTAGGTGTCTGGATAAGTGATAAGTGCGGTCGGCGTAGCTCCAGGCGATCTTCACCCCGCAATGTTTGTGACATGCCTCTAGTTTACGCAGACAGCCTAGCCGGAAACAGCGAATCCTGAGCAGGGATTCCATGTTTCATGCAGCGCAAAAGGCGATTAAAAGCGAAAACCGCAAAACCGTCACAAGTGGATGCTGTTTCAACCAACGTTGACGCCACCGCAGATTGCTCATTCTACCGCAGAAATGGCAGAAAAGTTCGCTACGACAGCGGCATCGATGACTATGGCGGACCACTTGCCGCAAGAACGTTTAGTTCAGCGGTATTGGGCTTGTCGCAAGTGCTTGCGCGGCCGCGGTCAAGGTCGCTTTGTCAATCGAGTTGCCGGATCGATCGACCAGAACCCACGGTCGGGCACGGCGGATGACGCCTTTTTCAAGAAACTGGCCAAACAGTCGCAGACGGGTCGCACCGGGCGATTCAATTTGGTCCGTGAAGGGGGCGTCTTGGGCCCCTAAGATGATTGCCGCGGAAACGCCTTGGCCTTCGATTGCATAAGCCATCGCGTTGGCGCTGGGGATTGATTGAACGCGGCCGGTGCCAATGTCAGTCAGCAAATCGATCGTCGGGTGCGAGTCCAGCAACGTGGTCTGAACAGATACCACCCATTCGAACGCCAATCTGTTCTCGTCTCCTTGCCAATCGGGAATGGCAACGGGACGAATCATCAAACCATAGCCAAACTGTTGCTCCGCGGTTTGCGGGAAAGCTTGGTGCAATTCGTCGGCGCGGACAAATTGTTCATCTAAGGCAGGCAGCGACTGGTCACCGGGATGGCAAAGTCCCACGGTGTACGCGCCAACTCTTAGCGATGCGCCAAGCGGCATGGCGGAAACATGGTCGTGATTGAGACTGTCGAATCGCCAAACCGAGTCGTTCGATTGCCAACCCGCGATGCCGATCCGATTTGGAGCCGTCAACCACATCCAACCAATTCCCAAATGATGTTCAGTCAAAAAAACAAACGGGCCAACGTTGCTAGAAACTCAAACGTTGGCCCGACGATTCTGTCGCGATCACAATTCCGCAATCGCAAACGATAGTGTGGAATTAGCCAGCGTATTCGGCGCCGAAGAATTCTTTGCTGTCGTCGACGTTCGGTTTGATCGTGCGCGAGCCTTCTTGCCAGTTCGCTGGGCAGACTTCGCCGTTCTCTTCGAAGAACTGAAGTGCTTTGACCATACGCAATGCTTCGTCGACGCTACGGCCCAACGGCAGGTCGTTGACGACTTGGTGACGGACAACGCCTTCTTTGTCGATCAAGAACAGGCCACGCAGTGCGACGCCGCCGTCAAGCAGAACGTCGTAGTCACGCGAGATCTGTTTGCTGAGGTCCGAGATCAACGGATAAGAAGTCTTGCCGATACCGCCTTGATCACGTGCGGTGTTGGTCCATGCCAAGTGAGTGAAGTGGCTGTCGATCGATACGCCCAAGATTTGGACACCCTTGGCAGCGAAATCGGCTTCACGATCAGAGAACGCGATGATTTCGGTAGGGCAAACGAACGTAAAGTCTAGCGGCCAGAAGAACAGCAGGACGTACTTGCCCTTGTAATCGCTGAGGGAGACTTCCTTGAATTGCCCGTCGGGCATGACCGCTTGTGCTTTGAAGTCGGGCGCTTGCTGTGCGACTAAAACGCTCATGGATTCTGCTCGGATTGCGAGTTGCGAAAGTTATTCGTGAGTCTCGGCGCCGGTTGTCAGCCGCTTGTGGCCAACGAAAACGAATTTCGGCGGCACCGAGAGGACTCGGAGTCGTGCAACACTATCGAGCAGCTAGCGGGATCCGACAAGGCGGCAACCAAAATTCCGCGTGCCGCCAAGTCGGATGTAAAAATACCGGCCACTTTATTCGGCCGGCGGGCGACCGCTTTATTCAGCCGGTGGACGGCGGGGCCGATCACCGCCAGGGGCGTCACCGTCTTGCGGGCCACCGTCACGTCGACCGGCACCGCGCGGAGGACCGTTGCGATCGCGTCCGCCACGACGGGCTTCCATCATCTTTTCCAGCTCCTCACGCGAAAGCAGTTCGTCGCCATCACGGTCGGCTCGCTGAACAAGACCCTGTAACCACTGCGGCATCTCGTCGGCAGACAGCTTTCCATCGCCGTTTTCGTCTTGCTTCATCAGTCGGTCAAGCATCTGGCTGGGTCGCGGTCCATCATGCCGAACCGACCTGCACCGCCTCGCGGTTGACCGCCACGTTCGCCATCAGGCCTGCCTACGGCACGGGGGCCGCGCCGTGGTCCGCCCTGCCGGCCCACCCCCGGATGGACGCCCCGGCGGACCGCGCGGGCCTCGTGAAGCGGGACCACCGCGCGATGAAGAGATGGCCGGCGAGGGCG
>PPHI01000057.1 GCA_002901265.1 Rhodopirellula baltica
GAAAGGCATTCTGGGGTCAACGGCATCACGCCGTCAGTTTTTAAGCGATCCCGACCACCGAATCCGATTCGTGTACATCCCCAAGCACAGCTCTTGGCTAAATCAGATCGAAATCATCTTCGGCGTGATTGCGAAGCGTGTGATGCGGCACGGGAGCTTCACGAGCCGGAAGGACTTGGCGGACAAACTGCGGAGCTTTATCGAGTACTACAACCGCACCTACGCCAAGCCTGTGGAGTGGACTTATGACGGAACAGGGAAAAAATCCGAGAGGCTCAAACGCCCACGAACTTGGCGTGAAAAAACGCAATCAACCAAGACTCAGCAGATCCTCGCGCTAGTGGCATAGGAATTAGAATCTGCGGCACTAGCGCGAACGGCTGATAGGACAACCAGTAGTGGACGAAGCGATGAGTCCCCGCCCCGACAACTACCGAGTTGCAGGTGCTTAAAATTCCGCGAGCGAACGCAACCTGCCTTCGCGATCGAGTTCGTACGGCAACCATACGATCTCTAAATCTTCGACCTTTAGATCCGATTTCCTCGGTGGGATTGATTGGCAGTCCAATTCCAGGTCCATGCAATCGAACTGATCAACCAATTTGTCGCGTTCCTGCTGGAACTCCTTTTCCAATTCCTGGATGTCCTTTTCGATCAATCGCATTGCCGCCTCGGCCCGCTTGACGTCATCGCGTTGCTGGCTAGCTCGATTGATCCCACGTGCGACGGTCATCACGCCGCCACGCCGGCTTCCCATGAATGCTCCGAGCACCGACGAGGCGACCGTCAACAGGGTTGAACGCACCGCGGCATCGGATTGACTTGCTTCCCGATCCACTCGCTCTTCGGCGGTGCGAAGCTTTTTTTGCAACGAATCGATCTTTCGGTCAATCTTCTCACGCAATCGCTCGGTTTGCAGATCTCGCTGCTCACGTAGCAATTGACGGAAATACAAGCGAGCGTCTTTTGGGTCGCTGCCAGCCGGCGCGACACCCTTCACTTGCTTGCAGGTGTACACGGACTCGTGGCACTCTCGATAAAGATACTCTTTCAAATCCTTTGTGAGCGACCGCAACGATTTTACATTCAAAAACTCGCTGGGCAATTCAGCGAATTCAAATCCATCTTCGGGTGACGACTGACATTCATAATCATTTCCCAAGACCTGGCTCAATTCCCACCCTTCGCTCACCCTGCCTTCACTTCCTTTGAGCACCCGCACTTGGTCCTTCCACTCATCCAGTCCCGACTTGGAATGGACATAGTGCATCGAAGCTCGGCCCAGCAAAGCGGGGGCGTAGAACCGCTGCGGATCATTCGACGAAGATTGCGATGGAATCAAGAAGCTTTCATGCACGCCGGCTGGTACTACTGGGCGTTGTGATGCTGACGCGAACCGGCCCAGATTTGCCGCCTGTCGAGTTGAAGTGGAGACTTCGCCGCTAGCGACTTCCGGCGGTTTGCGAATCAAGTCACCAAGTTGACTTTTCGAAAGTGGCCCAGCCAAAAATGACATCGCCCAGCGCGTTTGAAACGTGACTGGCCCAGAATCATGAACGTTATTCATCAAGAACACCCGATTGCCGAGCGCCGCAAGCGTCTGCTCGACTTCACCACGATCGAACTCTTGGCCTCCTGTGACCGCAGCGCCTTCCAAGCCTTCGAGCACTCGAGCCTTATCTCGTTCGGTTTGCAACCGCCCGATCAACCAAGTCCCAATATTGGACATCGCTTTGTAATCGAGGTCGACAGGGTTTTGTGTTGCCAGCGTGATACCCAATCCATATGCGCGAGCTTGTTTTAGCAAGGTCAACATGGGCGGCTTCGTCGGCGGGTTGGCGACCGGCGGAAAGTATCCGGCGACTTCGTCCATGTAAAACATTGCCCGCAACGAACTGGTACCGCCTTGGTTTCTCATCCAGCTCACCAATTCTTGCAGCAAGATTGTGACGAAGAATTCACGTTCACGATCTGTCAGATGGGCGATGGAAAGAATCGAGATCTTCGGCTTCCCATCGCTTGTGTAAAGCAATTGATCGATCGAAAGCGAATCGCCTTCCAGCCAAGGCATGAAAGCTGGTGAAGCGAGCAAACTGTTCAACCGCAACGCCAACTGCTTGCGGTCCGCCGCTGGCAAAAACGATTCGAGATCCAGGACCCCAACGCGATCAAACGGAGGTGCGTTGATCAAACGAATAAGTTCAGCGATCTCGACGTCCACGCCCTGTTGCCAGCGATCGATAAGGATCCTTGCGATCAGGATATGCTCAGGCGAACTTAGCGGATCCGCGTTGATTCCGAGGAGAGCCATCAGTGCGGAAACAATTCCGGTCGCATGTTCTGCGATCGCATCGGAATCATTGACAACGGCGGAGGATGGTGCGTCAAGCGTTTTCAAGACGGTAAGTGGCAAACCGCTTTGGCTGCCTGGCGTGTAGACCGCCATTTCGACGGCGTTTCGTAGCGTCGAGATGCGTTCCGGCCTGATCCCCCAAGAAGCGAGCCCATCACGCCAGCGTTTGGCAACCGATCCAGCGTACTGCTCCAACGTTTGCCCGTGGCGCATTGCTTCGGACGGTTCCAACCAAGGCTTGAAATCATCGGGACGCAATTCGGGGAACGTCAAAAGCAAATTCGCGAGATCCCCCTTGGGATCCAAGCAAATCGCTGGTACTCCGTCGATCGCCGCTTCTTCGATCAATGACAGACACAAACCGGTTTTACCGCTGCCAGTCATTCCGACGCACAATGCGTGCGTGCACAAATCCTTCGCGTCGTACATCAAGAGTGGGTCGAGCAATTTGTTCGCCACGAGGTCATATTGCCGCCCCAAGTAGAACGAGGCGAGCTTTTCGAATTCATCTGGATTTGGTTGAGACATCGATTCGATGATTGAGATGCGATGACGGAAAAGAAACGTCGATTTGTGGGAACTCTACCGCTGGAAAGTGTTTTCGCGGCCCCGCTAAAATCGACATCGTCCCGACCGAAGCCCCACTGTAGGTCAGTTGTTCAAGTGCTCGATTATTCACGTCCGATTGATTTCCTGTCCGAACAGGAGCCTTATCGAGACCGAGGGGTCACGAAAGCGATCGATGTGAACACCGTCTTCTTGACAGCACGTCGTTGCCCGGTCGGTTGCAACATGTGCGATCTTCATCAATTTACACGTGAAGATTCGCCTCCGGTCGGCGCCAGCGTCGAACAAATCGATTTTGCACTTGATCGCTTACCACCCGCTTCGTGGATCAAGCTTTACAACAGCGGAAACTTCTTTGACGCGGCAAGTCTGCCAACAGCGGACTACGACGCAATTGCGAACCGATGCAATCGATATGATCGAGTGATCGTCGAGAATCACCCCAGAATCGGTCGTGGCCGACACATCGAATTTTTTGACAAACTGGACGCGCGACTTGAGATCGCGGTGGGACTTGAAACCGTCCACCCACGGCTGCTTTCGAAAATTGGTAAGCAGATGACACGTGGTGACTTTGATCGATACGCAAAATGGATGTCACAGCACGGTATTGATCTAAGAGTGTTTCTGATTGTCGGCGCCCCAGACATGAGCATTTCGGATGCAATTCGCTGGGCGCTTCTATCAGCTCGACATGCTGCGCGACAGGGCGCCAGACACATTAGTTTGATTCCCGCACGACAAGGTGCGGGCTGGGGAAATGCTTCAATTAGTTTGCCACACCTGAGTCTTAGCATCCTCAGTGAACTATTCGAACAGGCACTCGAGATTTCTGACCGAAGTTGTATTTCAATTGATTTATGGGAGTTCAAGGAAGAGGAGTTACTCCCCGATGATCAAAATCGGTTACGCTGGTTGTCAGAGGCAATCCTGAAACAAAGGACGATCATGCAAGATGCGGTATGATGTCATCATCATTGGTTCTGGCTTCAGCGGTTCAATTCTTGCACGAATCCTAGCCAGCCGTGGACTGTCGATTTTGTTGATCGACCGTGCACGCCACCCCCGGTTTGTGATAGGCGAATCGTCAACGCCGATTGCCGATCTACTGCTTCGACGAATCGGTCTACAATATGGTTTCGACGATCTCGTCTCCATGTCGACTTACGACGGATGGCAACAGCGATTTCCTAAGTTGGCTTGTGGCTTAAAACGCGGGTTCAGCTATTTTGACCATCGCCCAGTCAATACGACTCGTCGCGAGTCAGTGTTGGGCGAACGCAGTCTTTTGGTTGCGGCAAGTCCAAGTGACGAATCGAGCGATACACACTGGTACCGAAAAGATGTTGACATGTATCACTTCGGCATGGCAGCTGAAGCGGGTGTGGATTGCTTGGAATCCGTCCAAGTCATTGATTTCCATTCTGAAGACACGAACGGGCCGGCGACTGTCACGCTGAATAATGGGACCAAGGCGACCGGCGAATTCGTCGTTGATGCCAGTGGTGCTGGCACGGTCACGGCGCGATTCGCGAAGCAATCTGCAATAACGGAACAACTTACAACACGTACCTGCGCGACCTTCGCGCACTATGACAACGTCCAACCTTTCACAACTGAATTCAACTCGATTCATAGCGACCAGCGTGCCAGCGTCCCTTTCGATTCTGACAACGCCGCCCAGCATCATTTGATCGATGGCGGTTGGGTCTGGATGCTGCGGATGAATAACGGCATCACGAGCGTCGGCGTCACACTATCCGCCGGTTTAACGCATGAATCAGAGCAAGAGGCTCGCCGCAAGTGCTATGAGCTGTTGGACCAAAGGCTCGATGCCTATCCGAGTCTTCACCATATCTTGAAGTACGCTCAACGCGTCGAACCCTGCGACGATATGATTTGCCTGCCGCGACTGCAGCGACTCTACGATCCAGTCATCAGCCAGAATTGTGTCATGACTCCAACGACCGCTGCGATGATCGACCCGCTGCACAGCACCGGAATCGCGCACGCTTTGTCGGGAGTTCACCGGATCGCCGAACTGATACTCGGCCAAAAAGCTCACGACGCCGAATCATTGGAGCAGTACCGATCGAGTGTCGTCGAAGAAGCAAAGCTGATTGATCAACTGGTCAATATCGCATATGGATCGATGCGTTCTTTCAGGCGTTTTACGGCGGCAACGATGATTTATTTTGCCGCGGCAATTAATTGCGAGGAAGCGATCATTGACGGCGAAGTACCAGACTATCTTTGGATGTGTGGAGACACCGAATTCCGCAATGTCGTCAATCAATGCCAATCGTTGCTCTTCGGCGACCAACCGGATGATGTCGTGATCGATTCGATTCGCAGTCTGATCCAGCCATTCAATCATGTTGGCCTGATGGACGATACGCTGCATAACCGCTACGCATACACAGCGACGAAAACCTCTCTGTAATCGATCAGCTAACTTTTCAAAATGACGCGCCCCAAGATATTCCTCACCCGTCGATTGCCTCCTCAAACAATGGAGACACTTCACGAGCAAGCCGAACTCAAACACTTCGACCTCGATCGTGACTTATCACGATCCGAACTAATGCGTGGTGTTGCCGACGTCGATGGCCTGCTGTGCTTGCTGACCGATCGCGTCGATGGCGAAGTCATGGACGCGGCGCCACAGCTAAAAGTTGTCTCGAACTACGCTGTTGGCTTCAACAATATTGAGGTAGACGCCGCTAGCCAGCGTGGAATCGTTGTGACCAACACTCCAGGTGTGCTGACCGACTGCACCGCAGACATGGCGTGGGCTTTGTTGATGGCCGCATCTCGACGCGTGATCGAAGGAGATCAGTTGGTTCGGAGCGGCAACTGGACCGGATGGGAACCCCTTCAGTTGCTGGGACAAGAGGTGACTGGCGCAACCATCGGCTTTGTCGGCATGGGTCGCATTGCCAAAGCGACTGCGAAACGAGCGAGGGCGTTTGACATGCGTCTGCTCTACTGGAACCGGACCAGACTCGCCCCACTCGAAGAACAGCAACTCGGTCTGGAGTACGTCGATTTCGATAAGCTATTCGGCGAATGCGATTTCGTTTCAGTTCATGTCGCCTTGTGCAACGCGACACATCATTTGATTGGCGCACGACAGTTCGAATCGATGAAACCAAACGCCATCTTGATCAACACCGCTCGTGGCCCGGTCGTCGACGAATCGGCGCTTCTTTGGGCGTTGACGCAGGGGCAGATCGGAGGGGCGGGTCTGGATGTTTTTGAGAACGAACCGGACCTGGAATCCGAACTGCGAGCGATGAAAAACGTCGTCTTGGCCCCGCACCTGGGAAGCGCGACGATTTCCACACGCGAACGGATGGGCTCGATTGCTGTACAAAACTGTCTCGCTGTTTGCCGGGGGGAAAACGCCACGTGTCGCGTCAACTGATTTTTGCTGGCTGTGATCGATAACCGTGCTGGGGGGGCTGATCGATACGAGCGACATTACCGATGCAAGCAACCTGCGGCGAAGCCGACATTTCGTTGACCATGGCTGTCCCGACGACTACGATGCAACCAGTAGGTAGTAGCTGACCGAAACGGATGACGGATCGTTCGGCGCCTGCCACTCGCGAGGACTCCCGATCGGTCTCGCCCTTTTCTTCCAAGCCAATTGTGTTCGATGGAAAACGAACCACCACCAAGCGACGACGACACCATTATCCGTCGCGGAAATGGTTCTCAAGGTGGCTCACAACGCAGTGCAGCTCGCGAGAACTCAGGTTCTGCTGCGCCACAGGGTAGCTCCGTCCATCGATCCTCGAACCGACAACTCGGACGGAACGACAGCGAAAGTCGACGCATTGGTTCGGACATGTCGGCAACGTCAGACGACATTTTGCGTACCAGCGATGGTGTCCTGGTCGATGGCCTCGACGAAGCGAAGACCATTATCCGCCAAATTCAACGGCCACAGCAAGGCGAGCGGTCGGGGCGGACACCAGCCGAAATCGCAAAAGTTCTGGTCGGACAACAACTGAACCAGTATTACCTCGATGCATTGATCGGCGGCGGCGGGATGGGCGCGGTCTTTCGTGCTCACGACCAACGCTTGGATCGGATCGTCGCACTCAAAGTCATCCCGTTTGTCGGCAACGATCCAGAACTTCAACGCCGATTTCGCAACGAGGCGCAAAACGCAGCGAAACTCGACCACCCACGGATCGCGCGGGTTTTCGATGCGGGTGATTACGACGATTGGCACTACATCGTCTTTGAATACATTCACGGCATCAACCTACGCGACCTCGTTCAAGATCGCGGCGTCCTATCACTTGACGATGCCGTGCTGTACACATCTCAAGTCACTCGGGCGCTCGATCATGCCGCCCAGCGTGGAATCGTCCACCGCGACATCAAACCGTCTAACTTGCTTGTCTCAGAAGACGGATCAGTCAAGCTTGTCGACATGGGACTCGCGCGAAGCGACAACCTTGAGTTGAGCGAAGACATGACTGCCAGTGGCGTGACACTCGGCACGTTCGACTACATCTCACCGGAACAAGCTCTCGACCCGCGTGACGCTGATATTCGAAGCGACCTGTATTCGCTCGGCTGCACGTTCTATTTCATGTTGACTGGCGAACCGCCTTACACAGGCGGAACGATGTTGCAAAAGCTGATCAGCCATGGCAACGCTCCGCTGCCGGATCCCCGGCAACAACGTCCTGATCTTCCAGAAGAAGTCGTCGCCGTCATGCATCGCATGATGGCCAAGGATCCAAAGGCACGCTACCAAACCGCAAGCGACCTGCTAGCCGATCTGAGCGAACTGGCATATCGATTTGATTTGCATCGTGCCCGGTCTGGCGTCGGTGTTGCAATTCCAACGGCAAATGACGGATTGCAGCGACTTCAATTCCATCTGCCATGGATGCTGGCGTTGCTATTGGTCTTGATGGTCGCCGGTTACCTGGAACTTCAGTCCGCAGCCCCACGAGACGCCTTGCTCATCGAACGCCCACCAGGCCTGCTGCGAGGCGCCTCTCGATCAAACGGCGGTTCGCCCGTAGACGCCTTGCCCGATGCCACCGGACTGCGGAGTGACCTACTGGAACCGTCGCCGACAAGCGATCAAATTGAATCGATGATCGACTCCGAGACAACGGAGACTCCCAGTGATGCCAATGCCTCCGATCAGGGACGAGAACCAATCGTTGACGCGGATCTCCTCTCCGAAGCAGCAGCCCGACCTCCACGTTTCACGGGCAAGCTTCCTTTCCCAAACGAGATCGTTGGCGGCCCAATCACCGCACCGACAAGCCCATTGCCCAGCGTCACAGGCACGCCTTCGTCAACCGCATCGACGACTGGTGAAATGACGCGAGCCGAACGCGCGGTAGAAGATCCAAAGAACAGCACCGCGATTTCAAAGATCAGTCCTCAGACATCGGCTAAAAGCACGTCGACGGCGAAGGAGTCCTCTTTGGCACTCCCTGCCCCGACAGTCATCCGAGTCGTGCCGCCAAGCTTGCTGGCACTGGCAATTCCGGTCGATGGGATTGACCGCGACACCGATGGCGCGGCGCTGTGCCCGACACTCGACGACGCTTTGAAACTTGCCGATCAATTTAAGGTCGACCGCATCCAACTTGCGACACCGCGATTGGTCACCGGAAAGGTCACCATCCCGCGCGATAACCTCGTGATCGAATCAACCCTCGACCGCACCACAATTCGCATGGTTTCGACCGATACACTGGCGATCGGTCGAAGCGAAATGATTGTGATTGGAGACCACCGGACCCAATTCAAAAATATCGATTTCCACTGGGAGCTAGCCCAAGAACAAGTCGATGGCGGCGCGATGTTTGTCGTCAATGACAATCGGTTGACCGAGTTTGAAAATTGCTCGTTCACGCTGGTCAACAAAGCGATTCACGACGGTGTCTGTTTCTTCCAAGTAAAAACGCCCACGCCAGCGGCGATTGCTCCGCTCGCCACCGATAGCGTTGACGGCACCTTGCCGCTGGTGGCGTTCGTGTTCGACAACACGATCGTTCGCGGGGAAGCAGACTTTATCAAAATGGATCGAGCGGCAGCGTTGCAATTGGTTTGGAACAATGGGCTATTAGCGATCAGTGGTCGAATGATCGACACCGCTGGCGCCGTCGTGCCTCCGAATTCTTTGATCTCCAGCTCAATCCAACTTTCTTTTTCCAATATCACCGCTGAAATACCTCGCGGGCTATTACGAATGCGGTTGGGCCCGAACGGAGAGTATCCCGTCGCGATCGAACGTGAAGCCAACCAATGCGTCTTTTTGGTTGACGAAGGACAACCGCACTTCGAAATCATTGGCGTACCGTCACTCGCCAACGAGCAGAATCTGCTGCGGTTGCGTGGAGAAGACAACGTCTATGTTGGTGCGCCGACCCTGACCGACCCGATCCTCTACATCGCTGATGTCGGCGGAAACACCGCCATGTACTTGATGTCGGAGCTACCCGCGGGCAATTTGCCTTGGATCAGCGAAACCGGCCCGCGATGGTCAGTTCGCTGGTCAAACGTACGTCCGACGACACAAACGTTTCACCGGCTCACACCGGCAAGCTATCGCCAAGACGGCGCGATCTTCTTTGGGTTCCGAGAACTCGACCTGCCGAACGTTCCCTAACGTTCTAACCGTTTAGTTCATCGCCTTTAGGCTCAATACGATCGATCATCACCTCAACAGGCAAACCGATCGGCAATGCGACCGAATCGGAAAGATCGATCCAAACTCGCCGAGTGTGCGTCTCATTTCGCTCGCCAGCCCAACCGCCATAAATCTTTTTGGGTTCCATCTGCGGTTCAATTTCACTCACGACGCCTGCGAAGTTTTCCCCCGGTAAGGCATCAACGGTGATCGTGCAATGTTGATCCATAAACACTCCCAAGGCATCACGCTCATCGACCTCGGCAACCACCCGCAACTGGCTGGCGTCGACGATGCGGACCGCAGGCGTGCTTGCCTGCGGACTGACCCACTCGCCACGGCGTACGGCGATATCCAGCACAATCGCATCACAGGGTGCTTTAATAGAGCAGCGTTCCAGATCGATTTCGGCCATCCGCAATTGTGCCTTCGCAGAAGCGATCTCGGCGTCGGCGGCCAGAAGGTCAGCTGGCCTCGGATCGGCTTTTACAGTTTCTAATCGCTGTTTCGCTGCCTGGACCAACGCTTCGTTCGAGTCATGGTCGGCTCGATAGTCCTCGAACGCTTGCGCACTGATCGCATTGCGTTGGTACAGCTTCGCCGCACGTTCGAATCGCGCGCGGGAGCCTTCGGACCGCGCCATCGCCGCTTCGGCCTCTTGCCGTGCCGCTTCGATTTCGCTTTGTCGGGCACCAGCGATCAGCTTCATGCGGTTTGCCTGAGCCGCTTCCAATTGGGCAGCGGCAAGATCCTTCAGTGCCTGAAATCGATTCGAATCCAGCTTGAATAGCGTTGCGCCCGCCTCGACACGCGTTCCCCGATTAACGGGGATGTCGTCTACTCGACCTTCGAAGTGAGGCGCGATGGCGATCGCCTCCGATCGTCCCTCGACTCGACCGGCGGCGTGGATGCCAGGACCGAAGGTCGCCGATTCGAACGATGGAGGAAATGCTTGAAATCGTGGCGGCGGGTTCGATTGCTGCTGATCGACCGCAATCATCAACCCCGTACCGATCGCTGCGATTGCCCCAGCGAGGATCAATTGTTTCATTTGAACCTCCCGTTTTCCATTTCGCATACCCGATCGGCGTAGCTATAGATTCGCGGATCGTGCGTCACGACAACGGTCGATGTATTGAATTCGTTTGTAAGTTCGCGAAGTAAGTCCATGACGGCCTTGCCCGATTGGCTGTCCAAGGCAGCTGTCGGTTCGTCTGCGAGAATCAGTTTTGGCTTGGCAACCACTGCACGCGCCAGCGCGACTCGTTGACACTGGCCGGGACTCATTGATGACGGTAGAGCACCGGTGTGATCCCCCAGTCCCATCCGTTCCAATAATGCAGCCGAAGTCTTACGCGCTTCGGAAATCGGCACCCCATGCATCGTCAGCGGAATCGCGACGTTGTCTTTTGCATCAAGCCCATCGATCAATTGAAATCGCTGAAAGACGAAGCCGATCATTTTCCGACGAACCAACGTCCGTTTTTCCTCAGGCAATCCATCGACGCGTTCACCGAAGAATTGCAATTGACCGGCTTCTGGTGTTAGCAGCAGTCCCAGGATCGAAAGCAGTGTCGTCTTTCCGCTGCCTGACGGGCCCACCAAGAACACGCACTCGCGTTCGTGGAGCTGGAAATCGATTCCGTCGAGAACTGGCCTCGCGACACCACCGATGGTGTAGGACTTACAAATACTGGCCGCATTGATGGCCAGGGCGCGCGACACTTTCGGACGGCCTGTTGGGCCGGCGGAGTCAGAGTCAATCGCCGTTGGCATTGAATCGGTTGCGTTAAGTGCATTCATCGTGCAGTGCCGCGTTCACGGCAATTTGCGACCCGTCATCTAGATCCGGAAATCAAAACCAAGGCTCACAATTGGCGAGTTACTCTGAGTTTCGAACGTCTTGCCCCCCTGGCCCCAACGATGTCTGAGAAATGATGATCGTCACCAATTCAACAGTCATCCCGATTGAGCCAATCGAAGCAACTAGGATTGAGGGGATTCCGACAAGCGGGCGTACGATTGAATCAAAAGGTTGAAGCCGCACTAATCGTCGTCATCTCGCTGCCGTCACTGGCCCATTCAATTCGAAATGCACCGATCCACGCCTGTGAGGGGAACATACCAACCCACACTAGGTTGCCATCGGGTCGTTCCAGAGAAAACTTGAGCAAACGAGGTGGTACCCAAGCCTGATGGGGTGAGTCCACCCCGATCTTCAAAGATGTCGATTCCAGAGACTGGTAGCCGGCAGAGAGTTGCTCTGGAGTTTCAGCCACGACGTGACTTGAGTGTCGCGTCCGCTATTTTTTCGCTTCCAGCTCGGAAACGCGTTGCTCAAGCAATTCGACACGTTTGTTCAGACGGATGACCAACTGACGCAAATCGTATTCGTTCATTTGCGGCATCGCCTCTGCGGCCCGAAACGGATTCGATTCGTTGCCGTACGCGGGCTCCCATGCCTGCAGTTGCTCCTGAATTGCTTCGATCTTGGCTTCGACGGTCGGTCGGCTGGGGTGCCGTTCTCCCATCGCTGCCAAGTTGCGCTTGAGCACACGCATCTCTTCGGTCAGTTCCTTCCCGCGCTCGGTCAGCAAGGCCGCATTCGGTACAACGATTTCTGAGTCGTCCGATTCCTTTCCTTGCCCCCACAACACAGACGTCAACAAAAGCGTCAGGACGCTCGCTGCGACAGCTCCTCGGTATTTGTGATCAATCACCTGGAGATCCTCGGATTTAAGCACGGAAAATTGAGAGGCCCGGTGGCCAGCTACCCTTTTTACACTGCCAGCCAGTAAACGGCCAGTTTGACGTATTCGATCCAAATTGGCCAATGCGTTTCGACACTCCCATCGGCAGGAGTCGCGGCGAAGGTCGCGATCGTCGCTCTCGAGTCAAACACACGGTGAAAACAAAGTGTGCTGCGGCGTGTATGTGGCGCCGAAGTCACTACTACGACGCTTTCAAATTGACGAGGCAAGTTGGAGACGCCAACCGCTTCATCGTAAGAACTGAACCAAGTCGCTTGATGAAGTGGAACCGTCCGGATCACGTCCAGCGGGACTCCACGATCACTCAGGAAATCAATCGCTCGCTGGACTCGAGTGTCATTTGCTCGGCGAACAAAGTTGTATCCAGACGACTGCAATTCTTCGAGCACATAGATCTGCTCGACGCGATGCATATGATACAAATCCGATGCCGCAATCAACCGCTCCCAATAAGCGGGACCATCGGCCATCACATACGCGATCTCACCACGCGCGTTCGGATCGTGTACGACCAAGGGTTGAATCAAAATGCCGCGCACCGTCCCAAACGAACAAGCAACATTAACGATGATCACTGCGACAAACAAAATCCAGAATCGCCGTCGCCAACGATCAATAGGATCTACTGAAGCAGGAGAGATAGCCACTTAAGGAATCCCACGAACGATCGTTGGCCCAATCAGCTTTGTCAACCAAACAGGCAACTTCATCCAAGTCTCGACTAGCCGTTTCTTTCCGCCGGCATCCGGTCTCATCTCATTGGGATCGCCCTTGCGGACGTAGTACTGCCAAGTTGCCGGATGAGGCGTCGCGCCCCACTGAGCTTTGAACTTGTAAGTACCACTGTCTTCGCTGCTGCGTCCAAAATCAAACGTGTGGCTACCACGCTCAATCGCTTGCCGCAACAGATGACGATACATCCACATGTTGGCGCCTGTACGATTGAATTCACGCAAACTGCTAGCGCTGGGAACTTCGCTAACGCCATGCGAATGAATCAATAGGCCAGCCGCAATTGCCTGCGACTCGCTACGAACAACGCATAACTCGGCATCACTTCCGAACTCCGACAAGATTGATCGAAACAGCTTTTTCGAGAACACGGGTGTACCCAGGTCTCGCATGTTGTGTGCGAACACCTCATAGAATTCGGGCAGCAACTCCTCCGACCCAAAATGCACTGTCGTGCCGTAGGTTCCCGACTTCTTGATTTGACTACGGACTTTCGACTTGAACGACTTGTCAAGTTCTTCGTCGGTTGCGGGAAGAGACAACCGCATATGCACCTTGTCCGTCCGCTCGAAATTCAATCGAGAGTGTGGACAACTGACTTCATGGCGGAGCTCGAGATACTTTACATCGAGCTCGTCGGCTAGATCACAAGCGGCTCCAACCAAATCGTTCGCCACTGTCTCGTTCTCTGCCCACACTCCACCGGTATTAATGTACGGAAGACTGACAAGAAACTTTCCAAAGATTGGTCCCTTCACGAGCAGTAGAGGAAGCAAACCTTGTGGAACGCCATCACTTTTAGACTGAATCAAATACGACTTGTGATTCAATCCTTGCGCAATGGCATCAATCCAGCGTTTCTCGTGGCCAGCCAATCGAGGCAAAGGCCCATCGCTGATCTCGACCCACGACTCAGTCGACTGGTGTACAGTGATGTTTGACAATGGTTGCTGATTGAGAAAGTAGCGACGAGCTGGGGTGGCGTCCGCCAACGGACGCCGAAATCATACCAGCAAATGCTAGCACCGAACTTGGCTTGGGAACAGGCGAACCGATTGGAAAGCTTTGGTTCCCAGGAGTGCCGATGAGAATGTTACCAAGCCAAACACCCGCCCCAATTTGGGCCATTCAAAATGAGTGGACTGAAATGGCCGCTAGCGTCACCAGCCTCATTCGCTACGACGTTAGGTTTTCCGTAGCAGGGCGGTCGACGCGGCGTCATACCCAGCCTGAATCAGTGGATCTGGGTTGGTAAAGTCGAACCAAGCGACTGATCCGACTTGGGGGCGAACAACAATGTCGGCCAAACGAAGTTGATGCTGCCGGATTCTAGCTTCGGCAAGCTCCTGAAATCGCAAGATCGATTGAATCGCTGTTTTACAAGCGGCGTTACTCGATTCAGTCGGACTGACGTCGACAACGATCAATTCCCCTTGCCCCTCCATCATTTCAATCGCCATGTCGCAGGGGACTGCGTCATAGACACCGATATCACTAAGTTGCCTTCCATCGATTTCGACGGATGGAAAGACACCGGGAATCGACATCGAAGCTTGCACCGCCTCGCGCAAGGGCCCACGATCAATCGAAACTCGTTCGCCATTGCGCAGGTCAACTGCGACGAGATGCAATGGTGTCCGCAGGTCTTCAATATTGATGTCGGGAAGCAATTCTTCGGTGATCGCTTGCAGCAATGTACCGGGGAGCAACGACTCCGATCGGGCGGCGCGGCTGACCGCTTTTTGAATCCAGAAGACACTCCTCCAACGCCGCAACCAACGATCATTCGTCTCATCTTTTCCGTGCGTACCAATCGCGGCATCGAGCACGGTTTTTTGCAAAGTTCTGTAGCGATCGGAAACCAAAAATTCCCGAGCCAGCGATTCGGCGCGTTCGACATCCCGTTCAGCTGCAATCAGCGCAGCCATCAGAGCGCCCATGCTGACACCGACCAGGCGACCGATTCCCATCCCCGAGTGCCCTACTGCTCTGACCGCGCCAAGATGCGCAAGTCCTCGCGCACCACCACCGCCTAACATCACGGTCGCATCTGCCCATTCGCTTCGCGGGCGGCGAAGCATCAACCGCCCCTGCCAGTGCGTCAGATTCACTAGTTCCCCCGGTTCATCATTAGTAAACGATGACCAACCATAGGTTACGGTTCGCGAAACGACGGTGAGGGTTCGCCCCAAGATTAGTCAGCTTGACTGCAAATCACCCAATCCCCCATTGGCGCCATCACGATCGGTACAGTCGATACGACGTGCTCGATTACAGAGAAGAGATGGACACAGTTTTGAGGGATCAGAGACTCGATTTCGCCACGCGTCTAGGGAAGACCTAGGCTTTGGTCGTTGATCGTCCGGGGGGATGACGCTTGAAGCACGTGCTTGTCTTTGTGTGCTCGCATCTCTTTTCACAGATCCGCAATCATGCGACCGACGATAACTTCTGCACCCATATCAAATGGCATTCATCCCAATCCATCTGCGTCGAGTTGCCCACTCCTACCAGTGGGAAGTGATCGTTCGAAAGCGAAACGCTTGGCGCCTGGTCTGCGATATCAAATCGCGAATGAGCGGAACGAACTGCACGATGCGTTCGCATTAATCTATCAGTCCTACTTGCATGCGGGTTTGGTGCAGAACAACGACAATGGCATCCGCCTAACGCCATACCACCTGCTTGACTCCACCGAAGTCTTTGTCACCAAACTGGAAGACACTGTCGTCTCAACCATCTCCTTGATCGGCGACGGCAAGCTAGGACTCCCGCTCGAATCAATCTATCGCCACAACGTGCAAATCATTCGGCGCCGCGGCTTGAAGATGGCGGAAATCGGAAGCCTGGCTGACCGGCGTGACTCGCCCGTGCGTTTCATTGAAACATTCGCCGGCATGGGACGACTTCTGGCACAGGTCGCAATGTCACGCGGCTATGACGGCCTCGTCGCAGCGACACACCCCAAACATGCAAGGCTGTACTCGCGGATCTTGCCTTTTGAACAGATCGGCTGCGAAGCAACTTGTCCCTATGCCAATGGGAACCCCGCGGTAATGTTGGCATTGGTATTCGATGATCACCGCGGCTCCGAACTCTATGAGCGTTTCTTCGGCTCGCTAAGCCAGACGTCTGACACGACACCCAAGCCTTGGTCTACTGACACCCTGGACCACTTTAGCCGCTTTCTCCCCAAAGCCGTCGAAAGTGAAACGCACGCACAGCCTGTCCCGATGTTGCTTCGTTAAAGCCAGAAACGTAGCTTCCACGAGTCCGCAGAACGAAACCAAACAGACCGTCTAATCCGAATAAACCGACTTCACGATCGGAAGAACGCCTCGCAATGTGATGAAGGCGAAGACGATCAGCGAGAAGACTAAAAGCCCTCCGGATACTGCCCACCGCACCATTTGATCACGCGACGCACGACGACTGGTCACCGAAAGCAAACGGTCGGTGTAGGTCACAGCGAGATGCTCTAAGCTTGGTCGCACAGGCTGGTACTGTGGCGTCGCACCCGAGATCGTTGGTGGCGGAATACTTTTCGACGGTGGTTCTGGCGGCGTCGGAATCCCGAACCGCTTCTTTGATCGATGGCCTTTCTTTTTCGCCCAAATGTGTAGGTCACCGACCCAGATCGATTCGCCCCCCGGAGCAAGCTCGCGAATTAGCGGAGTTTGCTCACGTATGCTGTCAGGGTTCAATTGAATCGCCCAGATCCGCTCGCCTGTGCTGACGATCGCCAATTCACAAGCATGCAGTCCTACGCCGTGCAATCGCATCAAACTCGGATGGGAGTTTCCTAGAATGGTCACCGAACGTGTCAGCTTTCGCGTTTGCGTTTCTTCACCCCAATCGAGAATCAAAGTGCCCCTGGGACTCTCGGGTTCGGGCTGCGGAAGCTCACTCACATCGTTGACTGCATCGCCTGGTGGCGACAGCGGCGAATGATCCCACGGCTGATCTCCGGTTTGTGCTGAAATGTTGACACGCAGTTTTCCGATCAGGATCTGCCGCCCAGATTTCAGATTTCCCCAGGTCGGATACGCGATCGCGCAGAGCGGCCATGCCTGCACACGATCACCGATGATTGCGATGAAATAGACAACCTCTGGCAACCGTTTGTAATCCAACCGGATTTGGCATCGCGGATGGGCCCCGATTAAGGCAAACGGCTGATCAAGCTCAAAGAATTCGTCAGCGTCGTCGCTTCGACTATATCCCCAGCGATTCGAAGGCCAAAGTACCATAGGTGGGGATTGAACGAGACGCTTGGTGAGGAAAGGTTCGGGGGTGAGCCCTAAGTGTAACATGCGAAAAACGCTGGGTGGGACAGGGGCGTACGGGCGATCGATCGCCTGCTCGCATGGTATCTCGCCGCATTTTTGTGAAAAGTTTTTCGCAGCCGAAAAACCAGCTCTCAAAGGGGGTTCGGTCTGATTAAGAGGGCTGGGCGGGCTGTGCTTTTCAAACCATTCTGATCGTTCACTTGACTTGGCTATGCGCTCGCATATCCTCAGACGATCTGTAGCCCCCGAAAACGAGGGCTCGTGCCCTAGGCCTAAGCTCAGCATTCGGAACCCGCAATCTCCGTCAGCTGAACAGCAGTGGCCGCCAATTGATGTCTGATCTGCAAGTCACAGACCGTCCCAATTTTGGGGCGGAGAAAAGTATGACGATGTCGTGATGACGCCGCAGCGATTACATCCCATGCCCCGGGATTTGGTTCAGTTTGGAAATGTCGAAAAGAAAAAAGACAACGACTACCACGTCAACAAAACGACGCCGCGAGCGGCCGACAAACAGTGACCCCGTCCGCACCGGTGCAGCGAACGACTCAAGCGCCGCCCGTCCCGCTTCTGCTCGCTCCAACGCGGAAGAAGACAATCTCTACGAAGTCGCTGGACCGGCCAACTGGCCCGCAAAAGTTTGGGCGCTCCTTGCAGTCGCCGCTGTGATGCTCGTCTACACCTATTGGCCAACACTTATTTGGGTGGTGGACAACTGGCAGAACGAGCCGGACTATGGACACGGTTGGTTTGTTCTGCCGCTGGCAATTTATTTGTGCTACCAGCGTGCCGACAAATTCCCGGGTGTGGCGGCCAACGCGAGCTGGGGCGGACTCAGCTTGATCGCGTTTGCTTTCGCGATGCGAGTCGCCAGCCGAATGGCTTACGCAGACTTCTTCGACGCTTACTCGATTATTCCTGCGACTGCTGGCGCGGTTTGGTGCTTGCTTGGCTTACGTGCGATGTTTTGGTCTCTGCCGGCGATCGGATTTTTGTTTTTTGCGATCCCATTGCCGTACCAGATGGAAAGTGGCCTGAGCTGGCAATTGCAGGGCGTGGCGACGGAACTCAGCACCTTTATGCTGCGTGCGATTGGATTGCCGGCCGTATCCGAAGCACACGTGGTTTGGATTGGCGACGAACAGCTGATGGTTGAAGAAGCCTGCAGTGGCCTGCGAATTTTTGTAGGAATGGCGGCATGTGCGTACTTTTGGGCGGTTTTGAATGACCGGCACTGGTCCGACCGAATGGTGCTGATCGTGGCCGCACTCCCGCTGGCCATTTTTGTCAACGCACTGCGAATCGTTGTGATTGGTGTGTTCTATCAATGGATCGATTCATCCACTGGCCAACACATGATCCATGACCTTTCTGGCTACCTGATGATTGCTGCGTCATTCGCACTGCTTGGAGCAATCGCGGCCTACTGGCGTCAGGTTTACAGAAAAGTTCCGGTCATGACCGCAAGAGATACTTTGCGTGGATCTCTAGGACATTCCTGAAAAATCCAAAGGACGGCCTAGAAACCCTCCATAGGCTGGGTAACATATCCAGAAATCTGTGCGGGGCCATTCAAGGGAAAACGCGTAGGAGGTCTGACAGCGCGATCACGCGGATAATGCAGATCTTCAACTCGCGAACACTTAACTTGAATCGAAATTGTTTATCAGTTTCGAGTGTATTGGTAACTAGTTTAATCGTTAGGCATGGTGGTGAGGTTTAATCGCTCGGTGGGCAACTCGAGCGTTCCCTCGATTGTTGGGCGCGACGCCGATTATTTGGCTCGTCGCTAGGAACAATGGAACTTCACGACGTGATGTGAATCGGAATTAACAAGCTTTACCCCGACAATTCGACATCGTTGCCTTCGTTGTCGATCACCCCGGCGTTTCGCAGATACTGAAGAATGCAACAACACACCCCGCGACAGCATCAGGGCGCACCGTATCACTTCAATGGGCCATCTTCCGGACCTGATTCCGGTGGCTTTGATCCGTGGCTGATCTGGGTCACATTCCGCCGTTGTTGGCACTGGGCAGTTCCTGCCGGTCTCGTGCTCGGCTCGATTGCCGCCTTTGGTGTCCTGAGTACATTTGAGCCTCAGTTCGAAGCGGGATATCGCCTTGAAGCCAACAAGGATTGGTTGCTTGACCGCGGTGTGATGCCCACCCCAGACGATTTGGCAAAGTCGGAAGGCCCCATCATTGCGAGTCCGATCGTGCTATCCAGCATTCTCGCTAATGACACGCTCCATCAGTTCTCGCTTGCCGACCCCGAATCACGCGAACAGCACCTCAAGCAGCGATTGAAAATCCACGGTGGCGGAACGAAATCGACGATGGTGGTCACGTACACCGATGCGGACAAGAATTTCTCCGCAGAAGTTTGCAATGCGATCGTTGGCGCGTACCTGCAGAAGCGTGACGAATACGACAATTTGCGAATCTCGCGTCTGGTCCAATACCTCGGTCGCCAAATCGACGAACTGAAACGACGCGTGGAAGAGCAAAAAGAAGCGGTTGCGAAATTTGCACGGGAAGCTTCTGGCGCCGCTCCCGGTGAACGAGTCGCGGAAATCGAATCTGCCGAATCTTTCTTGTTGATCGAAAAGTTGCGATCACAGATTTCCAACTTGGAGATCCAACTAGCGATGATCGATGCCGGGGTCAGCATCCGCAACCCATCGGCAGATGACAATATCGATGATCTGCCGATGACGCATTTCGTTCCTCCGTACATCCCAGTCGTCAAAGGAAAGATTGACGATTCCGACGTGCAAGACTTCATCGAGAAAGACGAAAGTGTCAAGTTGGCGAACGAACGCTATGAGCGACATCGCCGCGAAGTCGTCAACCTGGAAGTCGCGGAGGGCTGGCGCCGCGCCCAAGCCTATTACGCAGATCAACAGAAACTGCGTGATGAGTGGAAGACGAAGCTTGATGAAGCCCGTGCAGAAGCATCAGCTCGCGCCATCTCGGTACTGAACGCGGACCTTGAAGCCGACTATCAACAACGCCTGCGCGAACGTGATGACGAAATCGAACGCCAGCGCAAAGAGTTCGCCGATTTGGCCGACATCAAACAAGCGGAACTGGCCCGTCGCGCGGATTACATGTCTGAGCACGAAGCGGAAAATCTCAAGCAGGGCCGCGAGCGACTTGAACGCCAACTCGCCGTTTTGCAAAAACAATACGACGCGGAAGCCGACCGTCTGCGCAAACGCGACAACAACAATGTTGCGTTGGAATTCGCGAAGACCGACCTGCAACAATCGCGTGCGATGCTGCAAAAGGTCACCGAGCGTTTGGATTCGATCCAGCTTGAGAGCCAACGGGGAAGCTCGGTGATCTCAGTTGCCAAGGCGACCCCGCCGACGCGCCCGGTCGAAGACATGCCCTTTAAGAAAATGCTTGCCGCCGGCGGCGCCGGATTCTTTGTGCCTTTCCTTCTCGGACTGCTCTGGGAATTCCGTGTCAAACGGATCACCGATAGCCATGAACTCGAACGCAGCCAAATGCTCGCCCCAGTCATCGGTGAGCTCGCTCGAGCCCCGAGTGCAACGGGCAGCCGCAATTCGAAAGGCCGCCGCGTCTTTGAGGAAAGTGTTGACAGCCTGAGAGCCAACCTTGCACTTTCGAAAGACACCAGAGATGCCAGAACGTTTGCGATCGTCAGTTCAATGTCTGGAGAAGGCAAGAGCACCGCTGTTTCCCAACTCGCCATCTCCTTGGCGAAAGCGAGCGGAAAAACGGTTTTGATTATTGACGCTGATATGCGATGTCCTGACCAACACGATGTCTTCGGATTGCCACTCGAACCGGGGCTCAATGAAGTCCTCCGTGAAGTCGTTCCGTTCGAACAAGCGATCAACAAGGAGCTTGGCGACTTGGTCCATGTCTTGCCTGCAGGACGACTGAAAGCCAGCCCCCACCGTCTGCTTTCCACCAGTTCGATGCGAGACTTGCTTGATCAAGCGTTGGAAAAATACGAATACGTGATTGTCGATACCGCTCCGGTCCTGTCGGCCGGAGAGTCACTCGCCGTTGCATCGGCAGTCGACTCGACCTTGGTTTGTGTGATGCGAGACTTAACACGAATGGACAGTGTTGTTCGCACGACACATCGCCTGGAAGCATCGGGCGCCAACGTCGTCGGAACAATTTTCAGCGGAGTATCGCATCGTCAATACGCGTATCGCTACGGAGACTATCGATACAGCGACTACACCGACTTGCTTCCCGCCGGAAGCAATGCCGAATAGTCGTCCGAGACGACAATCACCTGAAACTGCCCACTTCCTGCATAGCTAAATCACGTTGCCCGATATGCCCCTCAACCGTTCAGATTTGGATCACGAACGAACTGGCGCCGAGAGCTCGGTCGACCAAGACAGCTCGACCGGATCCTCTGTTCACGCTGCGGTTGCCGAACCTGACTCCGCATCGACAGATTCGAGGGATGCGACCGGCCAGTCCGAAGTGATTTCGGCCTCGCATGCCGAAAAGCTGCATGAACGGCGATACAAGTGGATCGTCGATTACCGCATGCTTGGCTGGGGTGCAGCGGCAGTCGCTGGAGTCTTCATTCTCGCGGCGGCATCCTATGCGTTTAACTCCCGACGCGCGGCAACAACGTTCCTAAGTCGTGCAGATCAAGCAGCCGCCGATGGAAATCCAGCAGAGGAAGTACGTTGGCTGCAAAATTACCTGTTGCTTCACCCCGAAGATGATGCCAGGTTGCTCCGATCGGCAATTGCGGCTGACGTTGCTGCCGAACAGGCGACTCGTGAAAACATCGGAAAACGGGTCATGGTTGCCCGGAAGCGACTCGCCCTCGCCTTGTCCGGTCTTAGCCGAAAAGTCAAAGCGACCAATGGCCAAGACGAAGAACTGGTTGCTGAATGCAATGACGTCCGCAAGCGATACATCAACCGCCTCCTGCAAAGTGGCGGATACTCGCTAGCTGACGCGCGTGATCAGGTGATCGAACTCGATGCGAATAAAAACGATCCGAAAGCGCACTACTGGATGGCTTGTGCGATCGCAAGCATGGTGGAAACCAGCCGCTACAGACAGCCCGACATTGGGAAACTGGTTAAAGATGACTCCGAGTATTACCTGTGGTTGTCGCAGCAACTCCCTGGGGAAATCGTCACCAAAGCACTGACGCTAAATCCAGGCGATCTGGAACTCGCGTCACACCTATACACACTACTTTCTGAATCGCCCGAAGCGTTCGGCGTCGTTTTGGCCAATGAAGACCGCGACGTCTTTCAGAATACCTTGGATGCGATTCGGCGAACCGACGAACAACATTTCGAGATTATTGACCAAGTTCGGGTTGAGCTCGAAAACCAAGAGAACTCGCGGGCGAAACTGCTGCTGTTCAACTACCTCGTCAACGTCGGGCAGATCGAACAGGCCCGCAATGTGTTGATGCATGCTGCCGCGAAAGCGTCGCAAAGACTTTCCGAACTTGAAATCGCCGCCGCTGCAGACGCTTCCAATGATGAAGGTCAAAACATTGACGAAGACCGTATGAAGCGAGCTGCAAAGCTCTCGCCGGAAGCCGAAGCCAGCGTGATGGACTATCTTTGCGTGTTGCAAGCCGTTGGTTTCACCGCAAATCAAATCTATGCGAACGGTGGGAGCAACGGTTTTGAAGACCAACTGACTGCTGCCCGTACTTGGTTGGAACAACTGCGTGGCCTTGGCATCTATACAGTCCCTGTATCGTCCGATGCCGTAAAACGCGTTTACCTTGTTTCGGGACAGCTTGAACAAGCAGACCGGCAAATCGATAAAGCTGTCGAGTTTTGGCGAGCCGGTCTGAAAGTGGTCAGCGAAGACAACCTCGACCTATTCGGTAGTGTCGCTTGGGGACTCGCATCACAAGCATTGACGGCACGCTTGGATGATCCAAGCGTCGAAAAAAGCGACGAGCTGGAAGACCGAAAGAGCGCGGCGACAAAAGCCATCCAAGAATTCTCCACATCGATTGTTGGCAAAGAACGCCTGCTCAATCGAATGACGAGTGACGAACTTGGTGCCATCGGACGTGCAGAAGCGGTCGAGACAATCCGCAATGCCAAGTGGAAATGCAGAGTTGCGAAAGCGACATTGCTGTCTGCGGACGCCCCCAACGACGAGAATGACCGGCAGATCATCCAATTGCTGACCGGTGCCGCAGTCAAGGATTCGCCCCTTGCAGTCGCTTCACAAATGCTCGTCGGAAACCTGGTCGATCGTGAAACGACCGTGGAACCACAGGTCAGACAAGCAGGAATCGAACTTCTCGCATCTGCTTACCAACGTCGCGAAGCGTGGGACCTCGTCGGCGCATTGTTGGCCCAAGCAGCTGAGATCTTCGGTGGGAATCCCGCGCTTGCACAATCGCTGATCCAACAGAGTGGTGAAGCCTGGACTCGTGCCGGCAACCGTATGCAAGCGGCACAACAGTATCAACGAATCCAGAATTCAGTTGACCCTCGCGTCCGTCTGTTGGCACTTGAGGCAGAATTCACCTACCAACTTCGCCTGTTGCCTGAACAACGCGAAATCGCATTGCTTCGCGCTAGCCTGGATGATCTGGAAAAGTATTTTGACTCAACTGAGGAGCAGACCGACAATCCGGCCCTTAAAGACCTCTCCGCAGAACGGCTTCAACTTCGCGTCCTAAGAGCCCAGCTCCCTCCAGTTGGCGTTGCCGCGATCGATCACCTCCAGTCAGTCGATCTGGCAAACGAAATCCTGAAGCTGGCAGAGGAACACCCAGACAACAAACAGCTTAAGCGGTATGCGATCGAACGATTCGCTGCCGCGGGGGAAATCGACAAAGCTCAAGAATTGGTGGCGTCGATCGTCGATGATCCAGAAGTCTCTGACGGCGAAAAAGCAGTTATGCGAGCTCGTGTTCTCGCGGAAATGGGAAAAAACGCGGAGGCGGCCAAAGTCCTGATTGAATTGCTCAAAGATGGTTCACCTCATGACCCGTTAATTGCCCGGTATGCTTCGGAATTAGCTCTGCGAGGACGCGATTTTGTGCTCGCAGAAGAAGCACTAAAAACTGTCTCCGATGAGCGACTCACGCCTTCGTTGATCTACAACCTCTATCAAATCGCGGTGGCTTCCGAAGACGACGAAAAAGCCAAGTCCTATCTCGCGGAACTGAAACGCCACGAGCGATACGACCCCAGTGCAATTCAAGACACCACGGCGGTCTATTCGCTACTGATTGAAACGAAATCGACGATCGAAACCCTGCTTGACCGCCAACAAGGAATTGAACGCGACGACAGAACACTTGCAGAAGTCCGCAATAAAATCACAAGGCTGCAATCACTACGGCCAAACTGGGGTGAAGCCGTTGGACTTCGCGGCTGGGTTTCATTTGCTCAAGGCAACTTCAAGACCGCAATCAATCAATTGCGTTCCGGAATCAACGCAGGCGACCAAAGAATGCGAACACGCCAAATGCTGTGGCGAGCGTTGATGGAAGAAGGGCAATACGATGAAGCAGAGCGAGAGATCCGCTTAGCCAGTTTTGCTACGCGGACTGATGTCGACCCCTACGACGAAGTCTCAAACCAGATTGCGATCGAAAACGAGAAGTTTGAACAGGCTTTACAAGCATCTAAGAAAGTCGCAGAAGAAAATCCAAGCGATCCCTACGCGTGGCTGACGTATGCCAAATTTGTCAACGTTATCCGCGAAAAGCTACAAGGATCGGATAATGCAGAGATGTCACAGGACGTCACCGAACTGCTAAAGACCGCGCAAGATGCAATCGCACATGCCGAATCGATTGCCAAAACTGAAAAAGAGAAATACGCAGTCGAATCAACTCGCGTTGGCCTGGTCATAGCGATCAAAAACCAAGCTGAACTCTCAGCGGAACTTGATCGAATTGCGAACCTTTCGATCGCAGAAAATCAAAGGTTACAACTGGAAGCTAGAGTCCTGGTCGCACTTGATCGAATTGATGACGCGATCGCAAAACTGAGACAAGCAAACGAACTTGAGCAAAACTTGAATGTCCAACGGATGCTCGCTCAATTGCTTCGAACCAGTGGAAAGCACGACGAGTCGATCAAAATCTGGCGTCAAGCCTTGGCGAATGACCGCAATAACCCAATCATTCGCACTCAGCTGGCAACGACAATTGTGAGTAGCGGCAAGGACATTGATTGGGACGAAATCGCTACCCTGCTTAACGACCAAAGGAACGCGACCGAGCAAAACCGTTTGGTTTACGCAATGCTGTTGATGTCCAAGGGGGATTTCTTCCAACGTCAGGAGGCAATTCGGCAACTTCGACTTCTTTCGGGAAGTAGCACCGAAGTTGGCACGGAAGCTGCTCGCATGCAGGCTGCACTTCTGATCGACCTGGTCGAGAACTCAAACAAACTGCCTGACGAACAACGAGGCCAGCTCGACTTGGAACAAATGAAAAGCGAAGCGAGACAAATTCTTCAACGACTCTCCAGCCGGGATAACGCAGGTCTCACCGACCGACGGAATTACGCCGTCTTTTTGCTGCGTAGTGGCGAACCGGAAGATTTGCAGATCGCTAGCGAGATCATCGAACAGATGAAGCGGGATCCGGACGCGGCTCTGGAAGTGCTCCGATTGTCGATCCTCCTTTCAAATGCAAGCAAGAGCAGCGATCAATTGCCGATGGTGGTCCAGGACTGGGCTCAGAATGTCGCTGGTGAAGGCGACCGTGTGGATATTGTCGCTGGTGAAGCGTTAATGAGATCGGGTTATGTTCGCGAAGGTCTTACCTGGTTTAAGAAGGCCTACGCGGAAGACGAATCGACCTACGGCAACTATATCGTTGCCCTTTCGATTGCGAACCAGTACGACGAGGCGGCAAAGATCGCCGCAGAGCAATTCGAAAAATCTCCAACACCTTTGAAAGCAGTCTTACTCGTCGAAGCATTGCTCTCACTCGACCCAAATATCCTTTTGCCCCGCTACCAGCAAATCTTCGATCAAGCAGAAGCAGACTACGGAACGAATCCTGCTGTGCTGGAGAGCCTCGGCACCTGGGCGATGCAGAAACGCAAGTTTGAACGGGCAATCGCACTCTATTTGAAAGCGATTGAACAAGATCCGCGTCGTCCACGCGCGCTGAATAACCTGGCGATGGTTTTCGCGGAAACACCGGGACGTGCCAAAGAGGGTCTCCAGTGGATCAACCAAGCAATTATGATCGCTGGTGACAAAGCGGAACTACTTGATACGAAAGGAACGGTGCTGTTGCGAAGCTCACGTCCCGTCGAAGCTGTAGAAGTATTCAAGCAGGCGATCAGACAAAGCAAAGATCCACGCTACATGTTCCACCTTGTTGAAGCGCTCGTGGAACTTGGAAAAGAGAGCCAAGCGGAGTTTGTCTGGGGAAAAATCGACTTTTCCAAGATAGACAACAAAGCTTTAACGCAATCGGAACGCCAATCGATGCGAGAACTGCATAAGCGATTTGGTACAAAATCAACCGTTCCTGATGAGTCAGCGAGCACAATGATTGATTTTAACCGTTACACCGAGAGGGTCGAGTTTATCGCGACGAACTAGCACCGTGGCGAACTTACGACCAACTTCAACCTCCGTCCTTCCCATCACCGCCTCCCTCAGTCCCGTAAAGTATGCGTCCTTCGTTTCAGTCCCGACAAACGGTTATCGCCGTCTTGCTCTCCTTGACGCTCCTATCAGGTGTCGTCCACGGATATCTGGACGGACGGTGGGTAAGCATGGACGAGCGACAAGGGCAAGCGGATTTACTTTCCGAAATTCCAACTGAGTTTGGCGATTGGAAGTTAACCACCGAAAAGCCTCTCGCTGAGAATGCACAACGACAGCTACGTTGCTATGGTTCAACAACTCGCGTTTATCAAAACCTGAACACCGGTGACAGCGTCACAGTCGCGGTGCTATTCGGTCCCCGGGGACCGATTGCGGTTCACACACCCGATGTTTGCTATGTTTCGCAGGGAACCAAACCTGCGGCGCCAAGATCGGTTCGCTCATTCAATACCGATGCGGGGCAACATCGGCTCTGGACGATCGATTTCAAGCAGAACGGTGAAACGAACCCTTCCCTCAACGTGCTGTACGGTTGGTCGAGTGGAGGTGATTTTGAAGCGGCGGACAACCCACGATTCTGGCTGACAGATGACCTCTTCAAGATTCAAGTGGCCGGACCAATCACCGGCACCGCAGTGAAGCCTACTGAAGCGTTTCTGAAAGCGTTTTTGCCCCACCTAGAGAAACTCATTCAATAAAGGAATAGTCGTGCTTGATTACGTTCCCCCACACGACGACGATCGCTACGAAAGCGATGAAGATTCCGCGGTTTCCACGGTTACTCGACGTAGCGTAGAGACACCGACTCCGCCTCGTCAAACAGCCGGTTCGTCGCGCAAACTTGCGGTCGCACGAGCTCGATACTTTCGTCGCAAGTACATCATTGAGCGATTCCTCGCGACGGCTCTCTTTGTCGGTACCGGCCCCCTGGTTGCAGCGCTGATCGTACTGGTTCGCGTCACATCCAAAGGACCAGGAATCTACAAACAGAAACGACTCGGTTTGCATGGCGAAGTCTTTGACGTCTACAAGCTTCGTTCGATGTACGTCGATGCAGAATCCAACGGAAAGCCAGTCTGGTGCACCAAGAACGACTCGCGCATTACCCCTGTTGGAGCGTTTCTCCGCAAAACTCACCTCGATGAGTTGCCACAACTTTGGAATGTTGTCCGAGGCGATATGTCTTTGACAGGGCCTCGGCCAGAGCGTCCAGAGATTTGCGAAAAGCTTGCAGTAATCATCGACAACTACTACGGACGAAATACGGTTCGTCCCGGCGTCACCGGACTCGCGCAAATTAACCTGGAACCGGATCAGACGGTCGGCGATGTACGTAGAAAACAATTCCTCGATTTGAACTACATCGAAAACGCCTGCCTGTCTCTCGACCTTCGCATGCTGGTTGCAACGATGTTGCGCGTCGTAGGGATTCGTGGCGGCGTAGCAATGCGTTTGATGGGATTGTGTAGGATCAAATTGGTTCACGACTCCGTCGAGCCCTGTGCAGGCGACGACTGCCGTCTATTCGCCATCCAAACTGACAGCTCGGAAGGCGAAGCCCCTCGCACGCCCCGCTAGTCAGGTTTCCTCCCCTCAGGTGAAGATTGAACACGGAAGTCAATCGACAAAACGGCCACGGTTGTGATTCGTTCCGGTTGTTCCGCTTGGTGCCTCGCGAAACCGCCCAATTTGATGGGTGACACGTTGCGAAGATCCTGCGGCAACGCAAAATGTCTCTTCTGAAATCCGGCCGAACTCCCCGTAACACTGGCACGCATTCAGCTTGCTAGGTGCTAGCCTTTGGCAGCTATCCTAAGAAGTCTCCGCTGGACTGAAACACGGATTTTTACGCCGTCGTACGCACTTTGCGCCGCAATGTCTCAACCAATCAAACACGCGTTCACAGTCGATGTGGAAGACTACTACCAGGTCTCCGCAATGGAACATCGCGTACAGCGTTCCGATTGGGATCGTATGGACAGTCGGGTTGTCCAAAATACAGATCGGATGCTTTCGCTACTTGACCGACACAATGTTCAAGCAACGTTTTACATTTTGGGCTGGGTCGCCAACCGTTTTCCGAGCTTGGTGCAGCGGATCGCTAAATCCGGCCACGAAATCGCATCGCACGGCTTTTGGCATCGCTTGATCTATACGCAGACGCCAGAAGAATTCGCACAGGATCTCTCTGACAGTATCGACGCCATCACAAGTGCGTGCGGCACCCGACCAACCGCGTATCGAGCGCCAAGCTTTTCCATCACTGACAAAAGCTGGTGGGCATTGCAAGTACTCGCAGAGCACGGCTTTACTGACGACAGCAGTGTGTTCCCGATCAGCGGTCATAATCGATATGGCGTTGCCAGAGCGGAGAAAGTGATCCATTCGATCGAGACCGAAGCAGGATCAATCCGAGAGTTCCCGCCCGCGCCGGGTCGATTCGGAAAGGCAACGCTGCCGATCGGTGGAGGCTATTTCCGATTGTTCTCGCTCAACCTGACTTTTGCGGCGATTCGTTCGGTTGCCAAGAAAGCCCATCCGGCAATGTTTTACATCCACCCGTGGGAAATCGACCCCGAACAACCGAAAGTGCATGGGCTAAGTCGCACGACTCGTTTTCGGCACTACGTCGGATTAAAGAAGACAGAGCACAAGCTGGACAAACTACTCGAGCACTTCTCGTTTACGACGATGAGCGACGCTGCGAGTGCAATCTACGTTGCCTGACTATCTCCACGACGTGCAGCGATGCACGCATACAGAAATCAGGCAATCCGAACTAGCTGCGGATTCACAGTTAACGGTCGCTGACAGGGAAGTTGGTGAGAACATGAAAATGGACGGTATGACACAATTCTCTTCAAAGACAGTGTGGTTGACTGCGAAAACGAATTCGCTGTCACCCAAGTGGACGAAGTCCGCGCGGACGCTTCGCTAAACCCATGAAATGGATTGTTACCGGCGGTGCCGGGTTTATCGGAAGCTGCTTCGTACGTGAAGCAGTAGCGAATCGATATGCCAAGATTATCAATCTCGACGCATTGACGTATGCGGGAAACCGCGACTCACTGCCGGCGGAAAGTGCCGAAAACGTCTTTGTCGAAGGCAACATTAACGACGTTTCGCTCGTTAGACGTTTACTCGAAACTCACCGGCCGGATGCGCTCGTCCATTTTGCAGCTGAGTCGCACGTCGACCGTTCGATTGACGGGCCGCAAGCGTTTATTGAAACGAACGTCAATGGAACGTTCACGCTGCTCAATGCGGCAAATTCCTATTGGAAATCGCTTTCAACCGACGACAAAGAACGGTTTCGTTTTTTGCACGTTTCGACCGACGAAGTCTATGGATCCCTCGGCCAAAGCGGATCATTCAGCGAATCCAGTCGCTACCAGCCTTCGTCACCCTACGCGGCATCGAAAGCGGCGGCGGACCATTTGGTTCGGGCATGGCATCATACGTACGGTCTTCCCGTGCTGATTACCAATTGCAGCAATAACTTTGGGCCATACCAATTTCCAGAAAAACTAATCCCGTTGATGATTTTGCGAGCCGTCGCAGGTGAGTCACTTCCAGTCTACGGTGACGGAAGCAACGTTCGCGATTGGCTCCACGTCAGCGACCACTGTGCGGCGCTCCGGACTGTGCTGTCCCAAGGACGCATTGGTGAGACCTACAACATTGGCGGCAATTGCGAACGCAGCAATCTCGAAGTGGTCAAAACAATTTGCGACGCAGTCAACGCGACCCATCCCGAACTCGCACACGACTGCCACGAGCTGATTCTCTTCGTCGAAGATCGCCCCGGGCACGATCAACGGTATGCAATTGATGCGACGAAAATCACCTCAGAACTTGGCTGGAAACCACAGCACTTGTTTGACACCGCTATCGAAGACACGGTCAGCTGGTACTTGAACAATCAAGCTTGGACCAATCGAATCTTATCTGGCGAATACCGTCTACAGCGACTCGGAACCAACCCGCCCAGTATCGCGGAGTAGGTTTGTTGCGGATCGACACCGCATCCATTTCATGTTGAACGAACAGCATCTTCGAGACCCAAAGCTCCCACGTAAGGGGATCATTCTTGCGGGCGGTGCGGGAACGCGTCTTCATCCAATCACGCGTGGCATCTCCAAGCAACTGATTCCGGTCTACGACAAACCGATGGTTTACTACCCTCTGTCAGTCTTGATGTTAGCTGGGATTCGCGAAATCCTTCTTATTTCAACTCCTGATGATATCGGAGGATTTCGACGATTGCTTGGCAACGGCGAACAATGGGGTATCTCGATCAGCTACGCCGAACAAGCAAATCCCAACGGACTGCCCGAAGCCTTTATCATCGCTGAAGACTTTCTTGCGGGTAGCGCGTCTGCGTTGATTTTAGGCGACAACATTTTTTACGGGCATGGGTTCTCGTCACAACTCCGTGGTGCAAGTGAGCAATCAAGTGGCGCGACCGTGTTTGCTTATCCTGTAAGCAATCCCCAACGTTACGGAGTCATCGAATTTGACGAATCGGGACAAGCGATCGGACTCGAAGAAAAGCCACAAAGTCCACGCTCGAAATACGCCATCACCGGCCTCTATTTTTTCGACACCGATGCTTGCGAAGTCGCACGCAATCTAACGCCTTCAAAGCGAGGCGAATTAGAGATCGTTGATTTGATCGGGCATTACTTGTCGCATCAATCTCTGCACGTCGAACAGTTCGGCCGGGGATTTGCATGGCTGGATACTGGGACCCGTGACAGTTTGCTTGACGCTTGCAACTTTGTGGCGGCCATTGAAAAGCGTCAAGGCTTGAAAATCGGATGTCCCGAAGAGATCGCGTGGCGCAACAATTGGATCGCATCGGCCCAGTTGACTCAGCTTGGCGACATGATGAACAACGACTATGGTCGCTACCTCATCGAGTTGGTCGGGGCTACGGAACGCGACTAATTCGACGTCAATAGCTCGTGCCTGCAACTAACTTGATACGTGTCGCATTTATCGTCTCCACATTCGAACAAGGCGGGATGGAGCGTTGTATCAGTCGACTTTGCAATCGACTGGACCGCAAACGTTATTCACCAACCGTGATTTCGTTTTCGTCCATCGGTTCGGCAGATCACTGGATCACAACCGAAGGTGTCGAACGCGTCGGACTTGGTTTCGGCGGAGGTAATAATCCGAAACTGATCATTCGACTCGCGAAAGAGTTGCGTGATCGCAAAATTGATGTTGCTCACTCGCACAATTGGGGAAGTTTGCTGGAAACATCGATAGCAACTCGCCTCAGCAAAACCAACCATGTGCATTCCGAGCGAGGAACGGTCCTCAATCATCTCGGCGCACCGGAATGGAAGGTCCGACTACGAGCACATCTGGCTACCGCAGCGCTACGAAGGACGAATCAGGTGCTGACGGTCGCCAACCACACGGCAGACGTCCTACGACGATATTGCCCAAGAGTAAGCAATCGAATCAAAGTCATTGGCAACGGGGTTGACCCAATACTGAGCAACGACGGTGCTGATCTCCGTGAACGATTTGGTGTCAAGCCGGATGAAATCCTGGTCGGCTCGGTCTCACGATTGGTCGATGTTAAGAACCTGCACTGCCTCATTGATGCAATGAATAAGGCAACGCGCCAATCGCCAAAGTTAAAGCTTGCGATCGTCGGTGAAGGTCCCAACCGCACCGCGTTGGAATCGGCTGTTCAAGAATATCGACTTTCGGAAAAGGTCATCTTCGCTGGAATGCAAGAACGACCCGACGCATGGTTCGACGCGTTTGATGTGTTTGTCAACTGCAGTATCAGTGAAGGAATCAGCCAAGCACTTCTTGAGTCGCTATCCAAGGGCATTCCGTCGGTTGTCACGGATGTCGGAGATCACGGGATGATCGTCCGCTCCCCAGTCCCATCGGGGATCGTCGTCCCTTCACGCGACCATGAGATGATGGCTGAAGGACTTGTTCGGCTCGCAAGCGATGAAGACGAGCGTGTGCAACTAGGAAAAGCAGCTTTGGAAAAATACAACCAGCAGTTCACGATCGAGGCCATGGTGGAGAATCATTCACGGGTCTATCGCTCAGTCGTAAACGGTAAATTGACCCCATGTTAAAAACCTGGCTCTATATGACGCTGGGGATAGTCGGTGTCATCGCTGCGCTATTGAATCCGCTCTACGGCGCGGTAGCGATCATCGAATCGTATTTGTTCACACCAACGGTGTTTTCACCAGAGCTTCTAAGCTTCCGATTTCAATTCAATATTGCGATCGCATTCATGCTTGGGCTGCTAATGCACGGCATGCGTTCGCTGCCAAAAGTGCATAACGAAGGCCGGATCAACTATCTTTTGATCGCGTATGGACTTGTCGGACTAAGCTCGACCCTCTGGGCGGTCAAAGATCCAGATGTTGCCTGGCGAAACTCGATCGATATTGGCAAAACGATTCTGGTCTCGCTTCTAATCTTTCGATCGATCGGCGACGAGAAATCATTTCGGACGATTATCTATGCGATTCTGGTCGGCGTTGCCCACTGCGCTTTCATGTATATCGTTGGGGCGAACATCGGCTGGGTTCCCAAAAAATTGGCGAGAGAGTTTGGGATTCTCCCAGACATGCAAGCGTCGGTCATGACCTACTACGTGCCGCTATTTGTCCTCTTTTCGATCTATGGGCGTACGATCTGGACGAAACTGTTTTCATTGGTGGGCCTGCTGCTAATTCTTGACGCGATCGTCAACTCCTACCAACGTGCTTACTTCGTGGCACTATTGGTTGAAATGGCGTTCCTCGTTGTCATTTTGCCGAAACGGATTGTCCTTCGCCTCATACCTGCAATGCTGGTCGGAGTACTTGCCTTCGTTTTCGTGTTTTCACCCGATGACTATTGGGAACAAATGAAGACAATTCTCGACAACAAGAACGACGGTTCGGCGCAAAGTCGATTCGCCATTGCGGACGCGAGCATGAAGATGTTTGCAGACTATCCGTGGGGAGTTGGCTATCGCAACTATCCACAAATCAGCCCAAGATACCTTACCGACAGATGGCTCACCGACGGCGGTCAGCGAGCCGCGCACAACACCTTTTTCACGGTCCTTTGTGAACTGGGCATCGTTGGTTTTTCATTGTTGATGGGCGCCGTTGGGTATGCGTTGTGGCTACTGCGTCGCGTTCGGAAACTGACCAATATGAAACAAGTGACCGAGTTTGAAGCATTCGCAATGTCGATTGAAGTCGGCTTGATCGGCTGGCTCGTCGGTGGGCTTTTCCACTCGGACCATGAAGTCGATCCGATCTATTGGTCGCTTGCACTCACACCTGCAATTGTGCGTATTCAAATGCTGCTCCGGCAGCCGCCACCGGATCCAAACCTGTTCGTTGACGGCGCAGATACGTTGACACCCCAGCAGACCAATTCTGTTTACGGAGCTACTTCGTGACCAATCAAGTGCAGAACAATCTGCCTACCCAGCCGGTGATCCTTGCGTTTGGAATGCCGCGTTCGGGGACTTCATGGATCGGCAAATTACTCGATAGCCACCCGGCTACGTACTACCTTCACGAACCGGATTCCGTGATGCGTCTGGAAGGCGTTCCGACGCTGCCATTGACATCCGAGCTAGACAAATATGGCGAACTGATTCGGACACACCTCGAAAGTATCTTTGAAGTGCGTTCGCCTCGAGTGACCTGCAAGATGCCTCAGTTTCGAAAGTCATATCGCAATTTTTTGGGCAACCAATTTGCGATTGGATCGGCTTACGTTTGCAAAGCACTCTCGAAGCACCTCAGTGATGTCCAAGTGCCGCGGTTTGCCGCAATTGACCACCCTGGCCTGGTCATCGTCTGGAAGTCCATTCAATCGGCCGGTCGTATCGAGCTCGTCAACCGAAACCTTCCCAACAGCAAAGCGTTACTGATTCTTCGACATCCATGCGGTCAAATCGCTTCGCTGATTCGGGGCCGTTCCTTCATGTCGAAGAAGCCGGCCAGTGAAAAGTATGGACTTTTCGAAGAGGCAATTGAAAGTGGACTTGTCGAGTCGAGCGGACTGACAATCGAATCGCTGAAACAGATGACACCGGTGCAGCGTTTGGCGTGGCAATGGAGAATCATGAACACCAAAGCATGCCACGATCTTGACTCTGTCGGAGGCCAGCTTTGCGTCTACGAACAGATCGCCAAGGACATCGGTGCCATGGAAGAACAATTCAAGGCGCTCGGCCTGGACTTCCATGCGCAGACGCAACAATTCCTAAAGTCGAGTTCAGAAAAACAGCGAGCCGCATACTTCAGCGTTTACAAACAATCCGCATCTGTAGCCGACGCCTGGATGGACGAGATGGCCGCCGAGGACATTCGTGATGTGATGGAGATTGTGGAACCCTCTGAACCATGGCAACGGCTTGCGGCGACCATCGACTGATTAATCGTGACGTCTCGTTCGCTCCCCATTCGCTCACCATTGTGACAAAAGAACTGCCACCTACCGAAGAACAACCAACGCAACCGGACATGTCTGCCGTGTCGTCATCCGAGTCCGAATTTGAACCGATTCAGGAGATGTCTACGAAGTCAGCGGTACGCTGGAGCGTGATATCCGGCTATGCGATGATGTTGATTCGCATCGTCGTTTCCGTTGCGCTTGCACGGCTACTTGCCCCGGAAGTTTTCGGGCTGTACTCGATGGGCTATGTACTCGTCGGGATTGCCGGGAAACTCAAGACAATGGGTTTTTCGTCGGCGATCATCCAGCGGACTGAGATAACGCGTCCTTACCTGAATGCGATTTTCTGGGCCAACTTTGCGCTCTGCGGTAGCATTGGTCTGGTTATCGCTGCGACAGCGCCACTTTCGGCAATGTGGTTTGGTGAAGCAGTCTTGTTTCCGGTCACGCTCGCGCTTTCATTGACATTGCTCGGACCAGGCCTGACGCTTGTCTCGTCTGCGATGCTGCAAAAGCAATTCGCATTCAATCGGCTCGCGATTCGAGAGGTCGGCGAAATCCTCGTTGGAGCAATAGCCACCATCCTTTCGGCGATCATGGGGTTCGGCGTTTGGTCGCTGGTGTTTGGCGAACTAAGCGGGATGGCTTATCGGATCATTTCAATCCACCTGATTTACCCGTTCATCCCCGGTCGCGATTGCGACTGGAAAAACATGCGGGAGAGTGCGAAGTTCGGCATCAATGTCACCGCCGCACGACTCATTCAACACCTTGCCGTTAACATCGACGTGTTCGCCATCGGTAGCTTGCTTGGACCTGTGCCGCTCGGATTCTACGCGATCGCCGCGAAGTACATGCGCCTGCCACGTGACCTGGTTGACCGAATTGCCAACCGCGTCTTGTTCTCTGTGTTCTGTAGAGATCAAAACGATCCGGAACGCTTGGCAGACGTATTTTACGATCGCGATCGGTGACCTGCCTGGTCGTCTTCCCGGTGATGTTCGGCATGGCTGTCCTTGCCGAACCGTTTGTCATTGGGGTACTCGGCGAGAAATGGATTCCCTCGATCAATGTCCTACGGCTACTTTCAATCGCCTGTGCAGTCGAATCAGTGGGCGCAACGAATCGCAAACTATTGATCGCGACCAATCGCACGCATCATTTGGTCAGGCTCTCGATCATCAATGCGGTGGTACGTGGGATTTTTGTCTCGATCGGCTGCTGGTGGAACATCGAGATCGTTGCGATCGCCTTCCTGCTCTCAAGTTTTGTAACAACACCAATGTCCTTACGGATGGTGATTGATGCGTTGCCGACGTTGAACGTGCGGCGTCTGACCGTAACGATTCTCCAAGCGGCTTACCCGACGTTGGTAATGTGCCTCGTCCTGACACCACTCACGTTTCTATTATCAAGTTGGAACGCACATCCGCTGGTCAATTTGGCGATCGGTTCGGCAGTTGGTGTCGCCACTTATGCAATTGCCTTGATCATGATCGCACCGCCCGGCGTAGCTGACATTTTTCGCTTGCTCCCGAACAAGCTTCGCCGCTTGCCAGGACTCAAAACTGTCGCGGCATCCTTGTAAAGTTCTGAGCTCCTGTTTTGTCCATCTCTCACAAGCTTCGTAAACTTCGGCGGATGCCGCTGGCGGAAATCCTGACCCGGAGTAGCCAACAGGCGACCGACCTCGAAGACAGGTTGCGAGTAGCCATGAAGCGAGCCCCACGACTGAAGTGTCGGAATAACCCACACCAAGTCGTCGATCGATGCATGGATCTCGTTCCAGGTGTCAATCTTCTCACTCGAAGCGCTTCCGAGAACACTGACTTTATCTCGGTCATTGAAACCGAAAAAGAACGTGTTTTGCAACGAGCAAATGACGTCTTCACAGGAAAGGTGCAACTGCTCGGAATTGACTTCACCGTACCACCAACCGATTGGAATCTCGATCCGGGTTCCGGGCATTCGTTCGAGCAGGCATTTCGTGGTGCGGTCAAGACTCATCAACACGGAAAAAATCGGATCGATGTCAAACACCCTTGGGAACTCGGTCGATTTCAGTACTTGGTCCCGGTCGCACAGTCATATCTATTTGATCGCGACAACCGATCACCTCAGGTAGTTACAGCGACGATTGAAAGTTGGATTGATAGCCAGCCTTATGCGACGGGGATTCACTGGACGAGTGCACTCGAAGTTGCGATTCGCGGCATCTCATGGATTTGGTGCTTGGCCTGCATCGGAAAAAGCAATGCAGTCGAGGAAACATTCCTCACCAAAGTCACCGAATCGCTTTGGCAACATGGCCATGCGCTGCACCGCAACCTTTCTTACTACAGCAGCCCGTACAACCACTTGATCGGTGAGTGCTGTGCGCTCTACATGCTTGCGATTGCGTTGCAGGATGTCTTCGATACCAGCCCTTGGATGCGACGTGCCCGCCAGACATTGACGGGGGCTATTGACCATCAGTTTTATGAAGACGGATTTACGCTGGAACAATCGTCAAGCTACCAGTACTTCACGTTGGGCTTCTTGTCGCTCACAGCTGCTGCAGCAACCCAGGACTCTGCCGAGTTTCCTTTGCAATCCGCAATAGGAAAGGCCGTTGTGGCAGGGAACGCTTTTGAATCGGAAACCGGCGAGTGGGCGGCGATCGGAGACAGCGATTCGGCGCGCGCCATACCTGTGTTCCCAGAATCGGAGTGGGACTTCTCAGGCGTCGCAACACTTGCAAGCGTCTTGGCAAACGAGACCTCGTTTCCCAAACAAGTAAACTTCAGCGAGTTGCTTTGGACGCTTGGAGAATCCGGTCTTCGCAACTTCGAGAAACTCGAACATCTCCATCGCCAGAGCTCAACATACTTTCCTGATGCGGGTTATGCGATCTATTCGAACGATCGGACCTGGGTTTGTCTTGATGGTGGCGAAATTGCCGATGGACTTCATAGCGATGACACCCCATCAACGGCGCACGGGCATCTTGACCAATTACAGGTTCTAGCTTCACTCGATGGGCTTCCGTTTTTGATCGACTCCGGAATGCCTCATTACTTCCAGTCCGAATCAGCAGCCGACTATTTTCGAGGCATAGCGGCCCACAATACCATTGAGTTCCAAGGACACCCGCCGGCGACGGTTTGCGGCCCGCTGATGTGGAATCGCGTCCAAAGCGAATGCTCGATCTACGAACCACAGGTTATGAACGGAGTCTGGTGCAGCCAAGCGACTTTAAAATTCAAAACCCATACAGACGCAGTCCAACGAAGTGTCTTAGTGAAAGATGAGTTCGGGCTAATCGTGGTCGACACCATTCCAGAATTCCTGCTCAGCCAAGCGATCTGGCACTGGCACATCTCGCCCGAACGGAAGACAAAACCATCGTCAGAGACCGCCTACTGTCACACAATTGACGACTACCGACTTTATACGTTTACCCAGAGTGGCTCAGTCGAAGTCGCACAATTGAATACACCGGATGACCCAATCCGTTCGTCGATTTCCAAGGGCTATGGCCACACTGCCGCCCATTGTCACTTGACAAGCAAAGTGCACGGCCAAAACTCGAACAAGCGTCCATCTCGCACAATCGTCCACGGTTGGGTAAAGTCAGGCCGGGATGTTGAAATCCAAATCGAAGGCGATTCCTGCCAGTTCGGTGATGACCTTACTGAATCACACGAGGGCACTTGGCGAATCAACCTCGTCCGTGACAACGCGGGACTGCGACTGTCATGAATTGTCCGGAAGAATTGTTCGATACAGTCGACAACTTGATTAACAGCCAGCGGAACGATGGGGAAAAGCTTCCTTCAATGCCTGGGGTGAAACAACGGCGCACGTCAATCGATTGCAACCAAAGCTGGGGTTCCCAACTTCGCAAGCGTCTATCCATGCGAGTACTCGCAGGACGCAAATACCTTTACCAACGGGTCTGCAAACGCAAATCGACTCCGCTGGCAAAGCTGTTTATCTTTGGGTGCCAACGCTCTGGAACCAGCATGCTTTGCGATGTGTTTCACCGCGACTTGTCGACAGAAGTGCTGTACGAAACGAGTCGAATCACTTGCGATGGACATGATCGACTTCGGTTACGCGAGGTAGAACAAGTACGCGAGTTGCTAGAACGTTCGCCGGCGCGATTGGTTGTGGCTAAGCCGATTGTTGAAAGCCAAAATGCGAGCTACTGGTTGGACCAGATCCCCGGGCTGCAGGCTGTTTGGATGTATCGGCGATACCCGGATCAAATCCGATCGCACGTGACTCGTTTCGATTCACAACGAAGCAACCTCGAATCGATTGTTCGGCAGGAGCAGGACAATTGGCGTAGCGAGAACATTGATGACGAAATGCTGGATCTTGTCCGCCAGTTCTACCGTCCCGAAATGCGCCGCCAAGACGCCGCCGGATTGTACTGGTACCTGAGAAACTACCACCTCTTCCGCACCGGGCTTCACAAAGACCCTCGCGTCCATGTTCTCTGCTACGAAGAACTCGTACGCAGCCCAGAAGACTACGTCTCACGACTCTACGATGTCTTGGACGTCCCAGTTGTTGGAACGGCACGTCTTTGCAACTTCGTTGACACACGGTCGATCGGCCATGGCGAATCGATGGAGTTGTCACCCGCGATCGCAGATCTTTGCGACGACATGATGGCGAAACTCCAAGACGCATTCATGCAGGGTTCGCTCGGGACCTTGCGGTAACAGCAAACTGTAATTGAGTGCCAACTGCGATGGCAAGTAAAGTTCGATGACGCGACTGATTGTAACGATCGATACTGAGGAAGAAGGCCGCTGGAACAATGAGTACCAGCGCGTTACCGATGCCGTCACGAATATCGATCAAGTTCCCAGATTCCAAACACTCTGTGATCGATTTGGGATCCGTCCGACCTATCTGGTCGATAGCCCGGTAGCGATCAATGACAGGGCGTCCAAGGTCCTTCGTGAAATTGCAGATAGCGATCGATGTGAAATTGGCGGTCACCTACATCCCTGGTGCACACAACCGTTCGAAGAAGAACTGACCGCTAGAAATTCATTTCTTTGCAATCTCCCGACGGACTTGCTGTCACGGAAACTAAAGACACTCGGCGACGAATTGGAACATGCCTTCGGGGAACGTCCCAAATCGTTCCGTGCGGGTCGCTATGGCATTGGCGCTGAATCACTCGATGCGTTGGCTAACGAGGGCTATGTCATCGACTCAAGTGTGATCAGCTATTCCGACTTTACCACTCGGTCTGGTCCAAATTTCATTGGTTGCCCAACGACGCCTTACCGTGCCAGCTCTCAGACGCTCTTAACGCCCGCAACAGATTCAGGCGTGATTTGGGAAGTCCCAGTCAGTGTCGGATACTCTTGCAAGAATCAAGCATTCGGCGATCGTCTTCACCGGGGACTCTCCGAATCGTTGCTGGCGAAGTTTCGCGTTGTCGGCATTCTCGACCGCCTTGGGCTGCTTAGTCGAATTAAGTTTTCTCCCGAACAAAGCGATGCGGCTGCTTTGCGAACACTCGCCAAAATCTACGCCGATCTGAATCATCCTTGTTTGATGCTCATGTTCCACAGTTCATCGCTCAAACATGGTTGCACGCCCTACACCCCCGATGCAGCATCGCTTGAAGAATTCTACGGACGTCTGGAAAGCATCTTCGAGTATTGCTTGGGCGACCTTAAAATGGACTCGGTGACAATGATTGAATACTCCGAGATTCTTGACGCGCAGAGTTCTTAAAACGCAACGCGTTATTGATGCACCGCCCAATCCAGCAAACACATCGCATGCATCAAGACCGTCCTCGCCAACTTAACGCTCCGTTTGTGACTCGCTGATTGTCATGACTGAATACTCGATGATGGTTGTTTTCTGGATTGCTACCTGCGCATTGCTCTATGCGTTGTTTGGCTATCCGATCGTCTTGGTCGTGTTCGCTCGACTTTCGAAACGTCGTGCCGAAAACGACTTTGATGAACTGCCGCGTGTGACATTGATCGTGCCAGCGCACAACGAAATCAAAGTGATCCGTCAGAAACTCGAAAACATCCGCGGGATCGACTACCCGGCGGATCGACTCGAGATCTTAATCGGCAGCGACGGAAGCACTGATGGCACCAATGAATTCGTCCAAGCCAACTTGCCGGCCGGCGCGAAACTGATCCCTTTTCAACAGCGGCGTGGGAAAGCGTCTGTTGTCAATGACTGTGTCGCCGCGAGCACTGCGGACATCGTGTGTCTTTGTGATGCCAATGTCATGTTTCGTCCAGATGCACTCAAGCGACTTGTGCATCGACTTGCTGACGAGACTGTCGGTGCCGCTACTGGTCAGGTAATCCTCCGCAGTGAGGAAAGCGATTTTGGCTCAGGCGAAGCGACCTACTACGATCTTGAGCGGCAAGTCCAACTGGCGGAATCATCTGTCGGATCTCTGATCGGAGTCGATGGTGGGATGTATGTCATTTGGCGATCGCTTTACCAACCATTGCCAGCCGACACGATTTTGGACGATTTCGTCATCAGCATGCGGGTGATGCGGGCGAAAAAACGCGTCGTTTATGAACCCGATGCGATCGCCGATGAAAATGGCACGCCGTTGGCAACTCAAGAATGGCGGCGGCGGGTGCGGGTTTCTGCCGGAGCGGCGCAATCGCTCCTTCGCGGGGACTTTCCGTTATTATCGACCCCTGTGTTTTTCTGGCAGTACCTCTCACACAAACTGTTGCGATGGATGATACCAGTTTTCCTGATTGCGCTTTACGTGAGCAACCTGTTCCTCGTTAGCGAACATTGGTTCTACACGTTTTCGCTGGCTGCCCAGACTAGTATCTACGTCATCGCGTTGCTGGCCACCTGGTCACTGCGGTTCCGGTCAACCCGATTGGGTGGTGTTCCGTTCTATTTCACGATGAGCAATTTGGCAATGTTGGTCGGAATCAGCAAAGGCATCTTCAACCTGCAGCCGGTCACCTGGGTGCAAGCGGACCGCAGTGTTCAAAATGCTTGACGAAGCAATCGTGTGTTGGATCAATAACGATCGAAGCGTCCGCATCGGATGCTTGAATCCAACGAACAGTGATTAACGATCAGTGATTTACGAACAGTGACTATTGCACTGAGACAGTAGACAGCGTCCCCAGTCTGACCGTTCGCTCCTCAAAACCTCTCCCCGCTCAAAGCCGATCACTCGCATGACCTCTTCCAACCCTTCCAAACCTCGCGTAGCCGTTTATGGTGTCGGTTATGTCGGCTGTGTCACCGCCGCGTGTTTGGCAAAAGATGGATTCGATGTGGTGGGCGTCGACATCGACGCCAATAAAGTCCGCGAGATCAACGCCGGACTATCTCCAGTCGCCGAACCGGGCCTCGCAGAATTGCTGAGCGAACAGGTCAAAGCTGGGCGTTTAACAGCGACAACGAGCGCCGCAGAGGCGGTTGCACAAACCGAAGTGTCCTTGATCGCAGTCGGTACGCCGTCAGCAGCTGACGGATCTGTATCGCTTGACGCACTTCGTAGTGTCATCGAGACCATTGGGCAAAACCTGCGTCTGCACGACCGTCCTCACTGCGTTGTCATCCGCTCGACATTGTTGCCCGGCATCCTAGAAGAAACGCTCGTCCCATTATTGTGCGAAGCATCGGGACGTGAACTGGGACCAGAGCTACGTGTCTGCAATAACCCAGAATTCCTTCGCGAAAGCACCGCAATCGCAGACTACTACAACCCGCCCTATGTCGTGTTCGGTGTGACTGACGACTGGGATGCGAATTTGGTTTTGTCTCTTTACCACAACGTCGAGACGCGGTCATTCGTTGTGGACTCACGCAGCGCGGCAATGATCAAGTATGCCTGCAACGCATTTCACGCCGTGAAAGTTGCATTTGCAAACGAAATCGGTAGCCTAGCCCGGTGCCTTGGTGCTGACGGTCACGACGTTATGTCGCTTGTCTGCGAAGACGACAAGCTGAACATTTCCAAGGCTTACATGAAGCCAGGTTTCGCCTTTGGAGGATCGTGCCTTCCAAAAGACGTTCGCGCCTTAACGCGATTTGCTGAACTGGAAGCACTTCGGATTCCAGTCCTCGGATCTTTGCTTCCTTCGAACGAAGCTCACCTCCGTCGTGCGATCAGCCGTATCGAAGCGTCTGGATGTCGACGAATCGGCATGGTTGGGCTGAGTTTTAAAGCGGGCACTGACGACCTTCGCGAAAGCCCCTTTGTCACCTTGGCTGAGTACCTGCTTGGAAAAGGCTTCCAACTTTCGATCTATGATCCGGGCATTACGCTCGCACGTCTGCACGGTCAAAACCTCGCTTACGTTGATCGCCATCTGCCGCACTTGGCAAATTTGCTATGTGATAGCCCGGACGCGCTCGTTGATGCCAGCGACTATCTCGTGATCAGTACAAAAATTGGTGACGACCAGCCGGCAATTACAGACTCTGAGTTGCCGCGTCTTGATTTGCGTCGTGCACTGGCTCTTCCCGATTTGGCAACTGACGATTCGGCCCAAGAAACGGTGCCCGCTGGAAAGAGCGGATCATAGGCATGACGCTGAAGGTATTGACGATCGCGAGCACCTTCCCGTCGAGCACGCTGCCACTTCACGGCGTGTTCGTTAAAGAGCGTCTGCGCGCGGTGAACGAACTGGGGCAAACGGATATCCGTGTGATCTCACCCGTGCCCTATTTCCCGCCAATCAAAGCGGCGAAACAGTGGTACGTGTATTCTCAGATTCCCCATCGTGAATCGATCGCGGACCTACCTGTCCACCGGCCAAGATTTATTCAGCCGCCAAAAATCGGCGGCTACTTCCAGTCCAACTTGATGTTTCCAGTTGTTCAACGCGCGTTCAAACAACTGCATGACTTTCAACCGGATTTTATTGATTCGCACTTTGTCTACCCCGACGGTGTTGTCGCAACTCGCTTGGCGAAGCAACTCGGTATCCCCGTAATGATCACCTGTCGTGGCGAAGACATCCTCCGGTTCCCCTCGCTTCCGCTAGTCGGGAATCGGATCCGCTGGGCACTAGAACATGCCGATCGAGTTGTCGCACTTAGCGACGAGATTGCGAACGCGGCAATCGCCAATGGCGCCGCACCATCACGTGTCGTGCGAATTCCCAACGGTGTTGATACCCAGTCATTCAAAAAAGTCGATCAGGCCGGTGCACGCCGCGAGCTGAATTTGCCACTCGATCGAAAGATCATTGTCTCGGTTGGCAACCGCCAGGAACGCAAAGGATTTCACTTACTGGTTGACGCGATGCCAGAGATCCTTCGACAGCATCCAGATTGCATATTGGCAATTGTCGGCGGCCCGGCACGCAGCGGCCCAGACTATGGTCGGATCATCGAAGAACGAATTATCGCACACGGACTGCAAGACAAAGTCGTTCTCGTCGGTGCAACACCGCACGAGGAACTCTTTCGGTGGTACAGCGCAGCCGACGTGTTTGCTTTGATGACTTCCCGTGAAGGATCTCCCAACGTGTTGCTCGAAGCGTTGTCGTGCGGCGTTCCCGCTGTGGCAACCGCAATCGGTGGTATCCCAGAAGTGCTCGCCGACAAGCGTCTTGGAATCGTTTTGGATAACCGCACATCCGATGATGCCGCTCAGGGAATCTGCGATGCTCTTGAGAAACAATGGGATCGAGATCAAATCCGTGAAATCATGACGGAACAAGATTGGCGGGCGACCGCGAAAAAAGTCTTCTCGGTGTTCGAAGCTCTCGGACGCACAACAGGCTGATCCCCGGGCCCGGCGTCCAAATTTCACACTGTTTTTTTAAAATCGAACGAAAACCATGACAGAAACCGCGACGGGTCAACAGCAACCTGAGATCCTCCACCAAGATCATGCGCCGGTGATGATGATTGGGCATGGCAGTTCTGGGACAAGCATTCTTGGCGAAATCCTTCGCGACGATTTTAAGATCGCGTTTGGGACCGAGAGCCAATTCTTCGTGTATTACTACCGCCGACTTGATCGCTATGGCGACTTGAAGCAACCCGAGAATCTTCGCCAACTTGCAGAACATGTCCTGGCTGAACGGTGGTTCGAAAAAGCGAAACGCAAGTGGGACTTTAGTCTCAGTCTTGAAGATCTGTTGGACCGAACCTGCAGTCCGACTTTCCGCGGGTTGCTCGACGCGATCTTCGTCAGTTTTCAACACCATCTAGGCATGGAGCGTTACGGCGACAAAAGCCCCGAGTACACATTGGACCTTGCTGTCCTTGGGGAACTTTATCCTGACGCGAAATACATCCACATGGTTCGTGACGGCCGCGATGTCGCCGTGTCGCTCTTCAAGCGTTACTGGGGTGGAAAAAACATCTACACCGTCTCGCGACGCTGGAAGAAAGAAGTCGATTTGGTTGACCAGTTTGTCGCGACGTTGCCCGCTGACCGTGTGCTCGAGGTCACCTACGAAGGCTTGCTGGGATCTCCCGAAGAACAAATGGATCGTTTGGTAGACTTTCTGGCAATTGAAGACCCCGACGGATCCGTCCGAGAAGCACTTCGCACGCAAATACCGTTGAAACTGAATCGCGGTAACTTCGACAAATGGCGTAAACAGCTTTCCCAAAAACAAAGGGTCGCGTTCGAAACCGTCGCCTGTGAAACCCTTCGCCGACATGGTTATGAAACCATTGTCGACAACGAACAAATCGACAACTCGCTCGCCAAACAATTGTTCTTCGGCCTGGACAATCGAGTCCGCAAGTGGGCCTACATCGACTATTGGAAAGACAACGCCTATAAAGCCAAGCTTCGACTACGGAACATGTCACGTCGCCTGAAAAGCTCCTGATCCTGTTGGTTGGCGGCACGTACCGAATAAAAGCAATGGTAATCTGCGAAGACTACAACCTCATTTTTGTCGAAGTCCCGAATACGGGATGCACGGCAATCAATCGAGTCTTGACCCAGCACTACGGTGGGCGCTCGATCTTGCACAAACACGCGGTCTACTACGAACTGAAACGAGAGTTTGGACGAAAACTGAAAGGCATGACCGTCTTTGCGACCGTTCGATCGCCGTTAGAAGTCATGATGACGCAGTTCCAGAAAATGACCTACGACCACCGTAATCGTTTTTCGGAACCCGAGCGTAGGCAAGCCTGGAGCTTGACCCCAAAGCATCGCAAGATGTTCAATGACATCCAATCCGGGCTGACGTTTTCAGACTACCTGCAAAAATACTTCCAACGGGAGTATCACAATTTTTACCTACTCGGATGCCAGCATGTTGATTTCCTGTTGCGTCACGAGTCGTTGCAGGAGGGATTTGAACAGGTCATGCGCCACGTCGGCGTCGCGTCTCCGGTGACCATCCCGCACACCAATAAAACAGAAGGCAAGAAAACGATTTCCGAGGCATACGCACCGGACGTGCGGCGGCATGTGGCGGACGTTTTTGGTCCTTTTATGGAAAAATGGGGATATACATTTCCTCCCGAATGGAGTGTCGCTCGACCGAGCCTTTCGCGTCGCCTTCGATTCAAGGCGATCGAGTCGGCCGCCGAATTTGCATCGAGCACTTTGGGAGTTTCCCCGAACGGATCACCACGCTGGATCCAAGCCGTGCGTGACGGGATTCGTCCAATCACAGGCTAAAATCAGGATTCTTTGTGCGTATTCTCTTTTTGCAAAAGCGGTTTTTATTCCCTGCCGACACCGGCGGTAAGATCCGCACGCTCAATGTCCTTCGACATCTGTCGAAGTGGCACGAAGTCACCTACCTGTGCAACGAACGGCCAGAGGATCGCAACTTTCGGTCCAAGATGACGGACCTCGGATTAAAGCTTGAGACAATTCCCTGGGCCGAAACGCCGCGGTATACACCGGCGTTCTACAAAGACCTAGCAGTCAACATGCTTTCCAGGTACCCCTACAACGTCAACAAGGACTACGACGTCAAACTCCGGAATGCGGCCGCTTCGATTCTTGCGAAATCTCAAATCGATCTGCTCATCTGTGACTTTGTCCAAATGGCAAGGAACTCGATCGGTCTTGATTCGCCCGCATCGATTCTCTTCGAACACAATGTCGAAGCAAAGATCTTTGAACGACATTTCAAGACAGATCCGGGGATGGTTCGCCGCGGTACATGTGGCTGCAATGGAAAAAGATGGCGGCGTTTGAAGGAAGAGCGGGCCATCAATTTGACCGGGTTATTGCGGTCAGCCAATCTGATAAAGCAATCTATCAAGAACAATATGGATGGAACCATGTCGACGTGATCGACACCTCAGTCGACACCGAGTATTTCCGCCCACAAGATGTCGCTCCGACACCAGAACGCCTAGTCTTTATCGGCTCGATGGACTGGCTGCCAAATATCGATGGCATGACATGGTTTGTCTCCGAAGTGTTTCCGAAGCTTCGCAAACGCGCTCCCAATGTGACTCTGCAAATCGTTGGACGCAATCCGACGGATGCGGTCCAAAAGCTGGCAGCGACGGATGGCGTCGAAGTGACTGGTAGTGTCGACGACACCCGACCTTACCTGGCCAGCTCCACTGCCGTGATCGTCCCACTTCGCATTGGCGGTGGTACTCGGCTGAAGATTCCCGAAGCGATGTCGATGAAAAAACCGATTATCAGCACCACCATCGGAGCAGAAGGCTTGCCCGTCGCTCACGATGAACACCTGCTGATTGCTGATCGGGCGGAATCATTTGTGGATCAAACCGTGCGTCTATTTGACGATCCATCCCTCGCGCATCGTTTAGCCGAATCCGCCTACGATTTAGTCCAGGAACGGTTTAGCTCGGAAGCTGTCGCACGTCAGTTTGAAGCCATCTGCCAACGAACCATCGAAAGCAAATGAAGTCAATGAACGCATCGAGTTCAGACGACATCGCTGTCAACAAGACCACCGATCACTCCGTGACCAAAGAAAACGCATCCACGACCTTTCTGGTTTCGGCGGCGGAGCTACACGAGTACGCACGTTGGTCCCGTGACGTCAACCCATTGCACGTGGATGTCGAAGCGGGACGCAGATCTGCGTTTGGCGGAAATATCTGCCATGGCATTTTGGTGTTGTCCAAGATGCTCTCATACTTGCCTTGCACGGTCTGCGTGCGAGGTTGGATGTCGAATTTCGCGGGGCAGTCTACCCGGATCAAACGTATCAACTGGAAATCGTCAAAACCAAGGACAGCCATCGCCTTCGCTTGCTAGACGACGAGCAACTGGTCCTGCTTGCTGATACGCGAGAAGCGAACGTCGATTTCACATTTGTTGAACAGGAACTTTCGAATTCAGTCGAAGTTCCGATTCGCCAGCGTCCTCTGGACCGTACAGCGCGTGAGTGCATCGACGGTATAGCCATCCATGGACGGTACCAAGTTGATTCGCCCTCCACGGTCGATTGGACCTTGGATGACACCGTTGGTCGGAACCAGATTCTTGCGTTGACGAGTTATTTGGTTGGGATGGAAATCCCAGGTCTGCATTCGCTGTTCACACAACTGTCAATCGAGTTTGGTTTAGTCGACCAAGCAGACGTAAGCGGAAAGCTTGTCGATCAGGCTTCGTCGATTTCGTATTCGTTCGAAACGACACGCTTTGACCCCGCATTGCGGATGCTCGACAGCGAACTCCGTGTTGTAGCGACAGAGACGACACCGGCAGCTAAGGCGTCTATCAGAACCTACTTCCGGTTGCCTTCGGGGCCGACATCACCGGAGAACGTTAAACGCCTACTGCTAAAAAGCGGAACACTGGACTCCTTGCGAGATCAGGTGTTCTTAGTTTCTGGTGGCAGTCGGGGCTTGGGTGCTGATTTCGTTTCCACGCTGGCTCTCGCCGGAGCAACGGTCTACGCCACAGGCCGAAGCTTTCCTGACGAAACCCGTCAGACAATCTCAGAACTTCAGGAACTCGGTGCGACGGTTCACCTGTTGATCGGTGATGTGGGCAATCAAGCTTGGTGCGACGAGATAGCGACACGGATCAAAGCAGACGAAGGTCGGCTGAACGGGTTGGTGTTAAACGCGTGTGCTCCTCCGCAGGTCGTTACCCTGGGTGACGACCTCGATGGAACACATTTTAGTTCCTACATCAATGACAACCTCAATCTCGTGCGTCGACCGTTGCTCGCTTGTCGCCAACTTCTTTGCGACAGTAACGGTCGAGCGATCGCTATCTCATCGTCTTTCGTTGAAGAGAATCCCCCCGCCTTCGCGTCGTATGTCGCGTTAAAAACGGCAACCGAAAGTCTGCTGACAGTATTCACCAAAGAAAACGATAAAGTCGCAGGGATCGTCGTCCGACCGCCACGGTTACAAACGGCATGGAATGATACACCGATGGCTATCGCTGGTGCACGGCCCACCATCGACATCGTGATTGAGTTGGCCCAACGCCTCGCTACGCCGCAGGATCCAGGCACAACGGAACTGATCAGTCAGTTCAAGAAACAACGCTCGCTGGAGTTCGAAAAGAAGCGTTCAGAGGATGAAGGCTTAAATGCACAAATCGATTTATCGATCGTCGCAACCTTTACCGCGGAGCCCATTCGACAGGCATTAGACTTTTGGTTCGATATGCTTGGGATACGAGGTGAAATCAAATTCGAGCCCTACGCACAGGTGCTACAGTCGCTGCTCAATCCTGGCAGTCTGACGAACACCACTTCCGGTACCGCGGTCGTCATGATTCGCATCTCCGATTGGTTGCGTGAACAAGGCGACTCCCTTGCAGATGAAACTGAGCAATTTCAGTTTTTGAGCTCGATGGCCGAAGAAACGATTGCTGCTCTCGAACAACATCGATCAATCTCTTCTGGCAAGACGCTGCTGCTGCTCTGTCCTTCGGCAGGAAACGGTCCATGGAAAACGATTGAGGAACAACTCAAGGCTGCCGCAACCGGTCTGACTGGTGTTGCCGTCGTCGAAGCATCCGATTTCCATGATGTCTACGCCGTTCGCGAAATCGATGACCCACTGCGAAACAAGATTGGACACATACCCTACCTGCCGTCTTACTTCAGCTTTCTTGCGACAGTCATTTCACGCCGACTGTACCGGCTTTATTCTCCCGGACGAAAACTGGTCGCCAGCGATTGCGATAATACGCTATGGGAAGGAGTGGTTGGCGAGGAGGGGACTGATGGCATTCGCATTCACGCACAACATCAGAGACTGCAAAAGTACCTGTCCAACCTTAGCGAACATGGAATCCTGGTCGCTTTGTGCAGCAAAAACGAAGAAGCTGATGTATGGCCGGTCTTCGAAGAACGTTCAGACATGCTACTCCAACGCGAGAGCATTGTCGGAGCACAAATCAATTGGCTACCCAAATCTGGCAACCTCTATGAGCTTGCCGAACGTTTAAACCTCGGCGTCGATAGTTTTGTCTTTTTAGATGACAACCCCGTCGAATGCGGCGAAGTACGGAGTCATTGTCCTTCGGTCCTGACCTTGCGGTACCCTGTCGAGCCAAATGCCGCAACGCGTATCGTTGACCACCTTTGGGATCTAGACGTCCTCTCGATCACATCGGCGGACCGTTCACGTACCGAACAGTATCGCCAAGAAGCCGACCGCCAAGCCTTGCGGCAGTCGTCCGGCAGCTTTGCGTCATTCTTAGACAGTTTAGAACTCGATATCGATTTCAGAGAACTAAACGCTGAAGACGTCGCTCGTGCAAGCCAACTGACTTTGCGCACCAATCAGTTCAACCTGACGACGGTTAGGCGTGACGAAACAGAAATGCGGCGTCTGCTGGAGGACTCCCGCTACACCGTCAATAGCGTCCGCGTCCGCGATCGGTTTGGCGACTACGGCTTTGTTGGTCTACTGATCGTCGACTTTGCCGCTGATCAACCGCTTCTTGATTCGTTCATGCTAAGTTGTCGCGTCATGGGGCGAGGTGTCGAGCATCGCATGATGGCGAAAGTCGCCGAAATCGCGAACACGCATTCGGCAAACGAGATTCGCGTTCAAGCGTTCGTCACCGAACGCAATTCGCCAGCACGAACCTTCGTCAGTTCTTTGTCGCCAGACATTGTCGCAAGTACCAATGGCGACATTGACGTGGTCTTTAAGACTGACGATCTGCAAGATTGCAAGTTCGAACCTCAGCAAGCAACAGATCAACAACTTAGCAAACAGCAAGCGACCGATTCCAAAGTCGACACATCAATTCCGACGACGGACAGTTATGCGCAGCTTCGTTGGCGAGAGACGTTTCTAGAACGAATCGTGACTGAACTGCACCAGATTGATGCAATTCATGCAGCAGTTCTCGGTGAAGAAAATGTTGCGGCAACAAACGCTATCGAAGTTACCGACACCGAAACGATTGAGCCTCAAGTCGTTCAAGCATTTGCCGATGCGTTGCGAATTTCGCCTGACGAAGTTCGGCGCCACGATCGCCTTGAGAACTTGGGTTGTGATTCATTCAAAGTCGTGGAAATTACGGTCAGCCTGTCGGCGCTTTACCCGTGGCTTCCCAGCACGCTTTTGTTTGAACATTCCAGCGTCTCAGAGATCGTTGCCGCGATTACCGATTTTGCAACGACAGCGAATGATCACGATTCAGATCGAACCCGCACGAGCGTGCGAATCACCGGAACCCGCAACCGTGATCTTGCGAATACGGACTTGGCGATCGTCGGATACTCGGTCAAAACCGCTGGGGCGAACAGTCCTGAGGAACTGTGGGAACTAATCAGCCAAGGACGTAGTTCGGTTACGCCGGTTCCACGTCAACGCCCCGGATTCCTGGGTCCCCTGAAAGACAACCGTAGACACTGGGCCGGGCTGCTGGATTCGGTTGACGGTTTCGATGCAGAATTCTTCGGGATCGCGCCCCACGAGGCCGCATTGATCGATCCGCAAATGCGTCTGTTTATGCAAACCGCATGGCATGCCCTCGAAGATGCCGGAGACGCAGGCGATCGACGCGATCCGACCACCGGCGTATTTGTCGGAGTCATGTACAGTGATTACCGAAATTTTGCCAACCAGACACTGGCGGCATCTGAATTACCCTATCGATGTTGGGAAAGCTTTGCGTTTGCCAACCGACTTTCACAATTTCTGGGAGTCAACGGACCGAGTGTTGCGGTCGACACCGCCTGCTCTTCCTCTGGTGCGGCGATCCATTATGCAAGTCAATCGCTTTTGGGCGGAGATTGTGATACCGCGATTGTGGGCGGACTGAACCTGATTCTCGATCCGGCCCGGTTTGTCCAGCTTGGAAGATTGGGGATCCTCTCGCCAAACGGTCAATGCAGGACGTTTGGTTCCGAAGCGAATGGCACCGTCCTCGGTGAAGGCGTTGGCGTCGTTGTGATTCGTCGGCTGAACGATGCGCTCGAACGGGGAGATCGAATCCACGCGGTGATCCGTGGCGTCGGCATCAGCAATGGTGCCGGAACCGTCGGTTTTACGGCGCCCAACCCGCAAGCACAGGCTGACGCGATTCGCAATTGCTTGGCCAAGTCTGGCGTTGATCCCAGTGAGATTTCCTATGTCGAAACTCACGGCACAGGCACTCAGCTCGGTGACCCTATCGAAGTCCGTGGGCTAGCCCTTGCCTATACCGATCGACAGTTCGCCAGCCAACCATCCGATAAGCGTACGATTTGCCGAATCGGTTCGATCAAGCCGAATATTGGCCATCTCGAAGCTGGTGCCTGTATTGTCGGACTTATCAAAGTCTTGCTGCAACTCAAGCATCGACAACTTGCCCCTTCATTGACTTCGGCGGCACCGAATCCCAAGATCGACTTCGCCCGTGAACCCTTTGCAGTTCAAACAGAACTGACACCTTGGCTCGCGCCCGATTCCAGCAGCGACGGACTCTTGCGTGCAGGCGTGAATTCGTTCGGTGTTGGCGGCACCAACGTCCACTTGATCATCGAGGAACCGCCTCGCCAACTGATCGATGCGCCACATGACGTTGAACTACCACGTGACCCCGTCATTCTGAACGGCGAACCCGTTCAGCCGCTTCAACAATGGATTGTCCCGGTTTCTGCACCAACCCAATCCGGTTTGCATTCGGCGGCAAGATCTTTAGCCGAACAGCTTCGCAAGCATCCGACGTTGCCTCTTTCTGCTGTGGCAGAATCACTGCGTCTCGGCCGTCAGCACTTTGCCTATCGCGCAGCCATCTTGCCTTGCAATGTTGGCGAAGCAATTGAATGCCTTACCGCTCTTGCCAATTCGGACGAACATCCTCACGTCATCGTTGGAGATCAGCCGGCTTCGAAAGTTGACCGTTTCGGATTCTTGTATACCGGTCAAGGTTCACAGTTTGCTGGAATGGGGCGTGAGCTCTACACCTCGTTCGATGTCTTCCGAAATTCGATCGACGAATGCAACCGAATTTTCGTCAGTGAGTTTGAACTCGACATACACGAGTTGCTATTCGAGCGGACCACTGGGAATGACCGAATCCATCAAACGCAATTCACGCAGCCTGCTTTGTTTTGTATTCAGTACGCCCTTGCCAATCTTTGGCAGTCGTGGGGTGTGCGTCCTACATTTGTATTAGGGCACAGCATCGGCGAGTTTGCCGCCATGGTGACAGCAGGCGTACTCAACCTCGAAGATGCGGCAAAGCTGGTTGAAGCTCGTGGGCGATTAATGCAGCAACTGCCAAGCGGTGGCGTGATGTGTTCGGTGAAAGCAGAACGGTCACGCGTCGAACCTTTGGTCAAACAAACCGAAGGCATCTCCATCGCCGCGTTCAACGGTCCAGAATCAATTGTCATATCGGGTGACGAGTCACGGGTTCTAGAGCTCGTCAAGACGCTCGAGAATGACGGATGTAAAGCGACGATGTTGCAGGTGTCACATGCATTTCACTCACACCGCATGGACCCAATTCTCGAAGACTTCGAACAAGTCGCGTCCCATGCGAATTTGCAATCGCCAGTGATCCCTTGGATCAGCACCGTCACAGGTAGCGACATCGAAGTGGTTTCACCGGCCTACTTCCGTGAACAAATTCGAAAGCCGGTTGCGTTCCATGGTGCGATGCAATGCGCAGACACATCGCACCCTGACGCCTACATCGAAATCGGCCCGCGCCCCTACTCACTTTCGATGGGCAGACGCTGCGTGCCCGAAAGCTCTGCCGCTTGGCTGCCTTCGATCAATCAGAACGTGAGCGAAGTCACATCAATCCTAAAGTCACTCGCCGAATGCTTCGTGCGAGGTGGGAAGCTGCCAAATGTGTGGCATCACCAAGGAAATGCCCCAAGCACAAACAGAGTGCCTACGATCAGTTTGCCGGGCTATCCGTTCGACGAACAGAAACACTGGTTTGAAACGCCTCCCAGATCCGACGAAGCACTTCCTTCTGTAGCGGCAGCTGAAGAGTTCCAAAATCTTCTCTACCAGGAAACGCTGCAAGAACTCACGGCAAATCCTGACTCGGACAAGAAGGCGTTACTTGTCCTGAACGCCGCTGACCTCAAATTTTCCGCCGATGTGTCGTTTCCGTTTCATCACATCGTCAACGAAAACGAGTGGTCCGATCCGGCCGGGATGTTGAATCGACTTGTTGCTGATCAAGACCAAGAGTTCGCATCTTTGGTCGTCGTGATTCCCCGATGTGAATCGGAAACGAAAGAAAATTGGATCGCAGAGTGTTTGTTGTCGCTCTCAAAGATATTCGAAGCAGCTCATAAAAACCAAAACACTTCCCACCTGCCGATTTGGGTGGTCACTCGCGGTGCCCATTCTGTTGCTGCAGATGACTGCGTTTGTCCTGAGATGCGAGCGGTATGGGGATTCTGTCGTTCGATCGCTCTGGAACGCCCATCGCAATGGGGCGGAATTCTCGACCTGTCCAGTTCGTGCACCAGCATCCCAGTTGAGTCAGTTGGCGAGCTTTTAAGCCAACACGGTAACGAAGACCAATTGATCCGTCGCGGAACGCAAACGTTTGTGCCCCGACTAGTACCAGGTCTACCTGACACAAACTCCGAACGTGCTGCAGATATCAGATGCGACCGCAGTTACCTCGTGACTGGCGGACTGGGCGCCTTGGGACTTCACGCGACCGAATGGTTGATCGCGTCTGGTGCAAAGGCAATCGTGTTGGTCAGTCGAAGCAGTCCCAACGAAACCAACCGTGAACGACTTGACCTTTGGCGTCAGCAAGGCATCGCACTCGTCCACGTCCCCTGCGATGTGACGGATACGTCTCAGTTGCGAACTGCGATCGAAAAGGCAGGAACGTTGGCTCCGCTAGGCGGTGTCATCCATACTGCGGGGATTGACCAGGTTTGCCCAATTGAGTCGCTTGATCGCGACAACGTCGCTCGATCGCTTGCTGCCAAGGTCAGCGGTGCATGGAGTCTCCATCGAATCACGGAATCGATGCCGATCGATTTCATGATTTTTTATTCGTCCATTTCCGCGAACTGGGGCTCGGCGGAACGGACGGTGTATGCAGCCGCGAATGCATGTCTCGATGCACTTGCCGACGCTCGCGTCCGCAGTGGACTACCTGCATTGTCGATCAATTGGGGCCCCTGGGCTGGAGGCGGAATGGCATCGGATGAATCGCTCGACGCGCTCGCAGCGATCGGGAACGATCCCGTTTCACCAGGACCCGCGATGGCAGCTCTCGAATGGGTTCTCACACGTGGTGCCAAACAGGTAACAATTGCAAACGTCCGATGGGACATCTTCAAACCGGTCCTCGAAGCCCGTCGACAACGTCCCTACTTAGCAGAACTGGGGAGAAGTGGCCCCAGCGGCAACTCCAGCAGTAGCGGGAACGGTGACGGTGAAGACTGGCTGCATTCAATTGTCGGATTGGATCGTGAACAGCGTCTCGCTGCAATCGTGGAACGCATTGCAACGAATGTCGCTACCGTACTGGGGCAGAGCTCACCAGATCGTATTCCAAAAGAAAAAAGTCTCTTCCAGATCGGACTCGATTCGCTTTCCGCATTGATGCTGTTAAAGCGACTCAATGGTGCATTTCCAACGGAGTTCACATTTGCTGATCTGAATCTGCCTGGAATTCACTCCATCGCTGCATCAGTTATCGAGCGTTTGCCTTCGGAAGCCAACGACTCCGATCCGGCACCTGTCGTTCGCGTTTCAACCGCAGCAACTGGCAACGTCATTCAGGTCGGGGATGCGAACCGAGAAGAAATCGCAGCCTTTCACAAAGCGGGTTGGCCGCATCGACCAGAATCACTTAACGAAGTTCGCTTCCGCTGGATGGTCGAACAATCCGCAGAACGCCTTGGTGCCACACCGTCTGCATGGTTTTATCGTATCAATGACCAAATCGTTGGACAAAACCTAGCGATCTCGGTTCGCTGCAAAATCGGCGAACGTGATTTTACAACCGGATGGCATGTCGACACACGAGTCTTGGAAGCGTTCCAAACACTCGGCATCGGGCCGGAACTGATGCAGCAAGCGGAGCGGCAATTGCCGTTCAGTTTGTCACTAGGCCAAACACAGCAGATGCGGGACATTCTCGTTGCGCTCGGTTGGGATATTGTTTGTCCTTTGAACCAATTCGTTTACATCGTTGACCCGAAGCAGGTTTTCAACGAGAAGCTTCCGATCGGGATGTTGGCCGGTCCGGCATCAACGATTTGGCGTGGGATCGATAAAACGAAACGCGTCGTGCGTTCCAGTCCGGTACCCGCGTCCTATCAAACCATTCCGATCGATCGCTTTGGTGAGCAGCATGATCTGCTTTGGGAACAAATGTCGCAGAATGTAGGCTGTGGCACCGTTCGTGACGCTTCGTTTATGAATTGGAAGTATGTCGATCAACCAGGACAAAACTTTCACTGCATTGAAGTTCGCCAGAATGGACGTTCGGTTGCTACAGCAACGGCGACGATTCGTGAACCAGATCACGCCTACCCCTACCGACGTGCAATGCTTGGCGATTTGATTGCGAACTTGGATGACCGAGTTGCAATCGCCGCGGCAATCGAAGGCATCGTGACATCTGTACGGCGCCAGGGTGCTGCTATCTTGATTGCGAACATCACTCACCCGATCATCGAACGCGCGTTGCTTGCGTATGGATTTATTCGGCGGCAACCCGAGCGATTCCTTGTGATTCGACGCGAAGGGCTGGACCCCGCCTCCGCCGAAACGGCAATCAAGAAAGACAACTGGCTTCTCAGCCTTGCTGACTCTGACATCGACCGGCCCAACTGATGGTAACTTCTGCCAAACCTAACCTGTTTGTGATCGGTGCGATGAAGTCAGCGACATCTTCGTTGCATGACTACCTGAATGCGCACCCGGACATCTATATGTCGTCGGTGAAAGAACCCTGTCACTTCGTTCCCGAACTGGGACGAACCAAAGGGCTCGAGTGGTACATGAGTTTGTTCGAAGACGGTGCCGATGCTGTGATTCGCGGAGAATCAAGCGTTGTCTACACGCACATGCCGGATCACCCCGGCGTCGCCGATCGAATTGCGGCATTCGCACCGGATGCCCGTTTTATCTATGTGATGCGTGATCCGGTGCAGCGAGCGGTCAGCCACTACTGGCATCGTGTCCGCAGTCATCGTGTGGAAGAAAACCGATCGCCGCTCGACGCATTTCGCGAAGAAAACTGTTACTTGGACTACAGCGATTACGCATTGCAACTCGAGCCATATCTTGATCGATTTGGACGAGACCGAGTGCACGTATTGACCATGGAGTCGATGCGTGACAATCCACTCGCAGCGGTATCGGAATCGATTCGTTTTCTCGGCTTGGCTCCCGAAAAGCTGCCTACCGCTGCCGTCCAAAGTCGGCGGCATGAAACGCCCGGTGTCGTCACCAAAAAAATCGGTTGGCTCCACCGATTCCGGCATGGACCGCTTTGGAACCGCATTGGTCCAATGTTTCCCAAGTCAATTCGCAAGATGGGCCGCAAAGTATCTGAACCAGTGGCAATCGATCGCTCTTCAGTCGATATGACCGAAGCGATCGCGTACGCCCAAAGCCAATTGCTTCCTCGTTTGGAACGTCTGGATACTTTGGTCCAAATCGACCAATCCGTTTGGACGACGCTGCATTCTTGCGCCCCAGCACCAACGTCCGCTAGCTCTCACCCATCGGTGTAGTGCAGGAGAGTCTTGTTTGTCCGCCCCATTGACTAAACCCGCCGTACCATCCGACATCCCCAAACCCGTTGGACAGACCGCCAAAGGTGCGTTGCGAACAGCATCGCTGGAGGCCGTCGACCGCATCGCGGGAATCGTTCCCGGGATCGATTCGATGCGGGCTCACGTCTGCATTGCTGGCTATCCGCGTTCGGGATCGACCATGCTGTATTTGATGGTCCATCAGTGTGTCCAAAGCGTTCGCGTCTTTCGTAAAGAAATGTCGGCGATCAATGTTGCCCGGTCTGCAAAGCGTCAACGCGCATTTACAGTGACCAAACGCCCGTTGGACACATTTTGGATCGATGAGATTCGAGCGTACTATGCCAACCGGCGGCCTGATTGCCGTTTTGTGCTGCTGACGCGCGATCCCCGTTCGGTGCTCACTTCGTTGCACGTCAAGAAATCCGATTACTTCGTCACCATCGACCGCTGGAAAGCACTTCGCGATCACATCGAGTACGCCAGTCAAGCGGACGATGCGATTACGGTTGACTACCGTGAACTGGTTACCGAATGCGATGAAGTCGAAAAACGATTAACCAACTTCATTGGCTGGAAAATCAGTTCTCCTTTTTCGTCGTTTCACCAATCCGATAAAACGACCTTGGAAACACGTGCGATGAATGGTGTCCGGCCACTGGACCCGTCGACACAACAAAAATGGAAAGCGGAGAAACACCGTGAACGTATCCGCCAATTGCTACGAGAGATCAACGACCTGCCCGAATTTCTGATTGCCAAGGGATACGAGCAAGACGACACATGGGTCCGAGAATACAACTGAAATGTCAGAAACGATTCCACATACCGACGTAAAAATCTCATTCCAAAAACGCAACGTTGAGCGCTTCCGTGTTGCGATGATTGGCTCTGGAAAAATCGCCGCGCACACCCATGTTCCGACGATTCGTGCCTGTCCCGACGCTGAACTGACGGCGATTGTCGATCCGGTTCGTCGTCATGCAGAAGACCTTGCCGAACGATTTGCGATCAAGCCGATCATCGCAGAGAGCGTTGACGAACTCCTCGGTTCAATCGATGCAGCGGTGATTGCGACTCCGAACCACACTCACCGCGACTTAGCTGTCAAGTGTATCAACGCAGGCGTTGCCGTATTGGTTGAGAAGCCACTTTCACTTGGTCTTGAAGATGGCCAAGAAATTGTTGATGCCAGTCATGCAAAAGGTGTTCAAGTTGCAGTTGGCTATCAAACGCGATTCTTGCCGCAATCAGAAATTATCCGCGAACTGGTGCAAGACCAGACGTTCGGACGTGTCACCCGTTTCGCATACCAATTCGGGTCGCTGGGCGGCTGGGCGCCGCTGAGCGGTTACAACCTCCAACGCTCTTCGGCGGGCGGTGGTGTGATGACGGGTAACGGAAGCCATTTTATGGATCGTATGATCTCATGGTTCGGATACCCTGACGATTTCGAACTCCATGATGACTCGGAAGGTGGGCCGGAAAGCAACGCTTTTGCCACGTTCAATTTTTCAAGCAAACAGATCACCGGAACTGCCAGATTCAGCCGCACGGTTGCGATGAGTCCCGGAATTGTGATCGAGACCGACCAAGGACATCTCGCATCGAAAGACGGTCGTGATACACCTGTCGTGTTTTATCCGAAGGATCGACCCGGCATGGAATTTGAGATCAAGCGTCCGAGTTTGGACTTGGTTGACGGCAAGGTTGAGTCTGACCTCCTGATTGATGATTTTTTTCATTCGATCCGAACCGGCACTTCGCCGCGCGTCGATGCGTTCGCCGGGTTGCAATCAGCGCGTCTCCTTGAGGCGTTGTACGCGAACCGCAAAACCATGCCGGAAGCGTGGTACCCACAAAACCAAACATTCTCCACCTAGGCCGCCAAGTCGCGATTGTTTTAGGAATCACTCAAATGATGAAAGTTGCCGTCCTAGGTGCGTCTGGTCTTGTCGGTGCAACCGTCGTAAGCCAGCTTGCATCTGATCCAGAGATTCAGATCCTTCCGTTGATCCATAGCACCGGGCGAGCTTGGCGTTTGGCCAGACTCGGAATCGATCTGGAAACTGCAGACGTGATGGATCTGCCTCAACTGACCCAAAAGCTGCAAGGTTGCACGCACGTGGTCAATTGCTCTCGCGGTCCCGAACCGGTGATGTTGAAAGGGATTGAGAACATCCTTGCCGCTTGCCGACAGGCGGAGATTCAGCGTCTCGTCCACTTAAGCAGTGTTTCGTCATACGGGGACATCAAAGACATCAGCGACGTTACCGAAGATCAGCCGATTGGCGAAATCCACTCTGCCTACTCTCGAATCAAAGCCGAACAAGACCGCAAAGTACGCGCCGCCGTCTCGAAAGGATTGGACTGCATTTCGCTTTGCCCGCCGATGATCACAGGGGTGCATGCTGGCTTCTTGACAGGGCTGATCAAGCAAATCAAATCACGTCGCTTTGCTTTAGTCGACGAAGGAAACCAACCGTTCCCTTCAGCCGACGTGCTGAACGTCGCTCACGCGATCATTTGCGCTCTAAAAACGACACACGCGGTGAACGGCCGAGTTTTCGTTACCGATGGACGCACAGCGACATGGTCCGAACTGGCGTACGGCTTGGCCAAGCCACTTGGGATCGACCACTTGATCGGGCGAGTCTCACTTGAAGAAGCGACAAGAATCATTGAAAAGTCCGAGGGTCCAAAAGCCAGTTTGACTTCCGCAGCAAAACACCTCGCGTCTTCCAATGTACGCGACGCATTGAAACGAGACCCGTGGTTCGCATCAGCGGAAAAGTCCGCGAAGAAGTTGATCCTCAAGATGCCTAACCCAGTGATCAACAAACTGAAAGGTTCAGGGGGCAGCGGAAAAGTCCGGCGTCGTGTGAAGCCGACCGATCGATTGGATGGCCCCGGTTTGTGGCGACAACTTCGCGGCCTGACATTCTCAATTGAAAAAGCGATGAACCAGTTGGGCTACACTCCCGTGGTTGATTTCGACGAAAGTCTCGCATCATTTCACCGTTGGTATGCGGACCAAACGGGAATCAATGGCGAAAATGCAGACCTGTTGAAGTTTCTCGATCCCGTTCCTTCGGCCCTGTAGTTTTGGCGGTGAGCTCAACCTATCCCTCTTGGATCGTCCATCGCCAGATTCCCCGAATCCTTCGGGGAGAACGGATCGTCCCGGCCGCGCGATTTCTCCGTGCGGCGTGCTCAGCATCTTCAGCGGCCAAAGATCGTCCTGTCTTTGTGTTGAGCGCTGGCTGGCGCAGCGGTTCGACATTGCTGCAACGCCTTATCTGCTCAAGCGACAAAACATTGCTTTGGGGAGAGCCATTCGGAGAATTCGTCCCCGTTCACCGATTGTGTCGTACCATCGAGTCTCTCACCGAAGATTCACCACATCTGACCTATACCTGCGAGAATCTTGAGAAGCCGCTCGCAGAAAGCTGGATTGCAAATCTCAATCCGGGAATCGACGCGTTGCGGCGTGGCCACCACGGCTACTTTCAATCTCAGTTTGGTGACGCCGCTTCCGAGCGTGGGTACACGAATTGGGGAATCAAATACGTCCGAGTGACCGGATATCACGCGCATTATTTGAAATGGATCTTCCCGCAGTGTCGTATTATCTATCTGGTTCGTAATCCGATCGATGCCTATCGGTCGTACAAGCGGAAATCCTATTGGTTCACCGAACGCCCGGATTTCCGAATCGATAGTGCGACTAAATTCATGTCACACTGGGCGTATCTCGCGGACTCTTTCCTGAAGACCGCCGATGAGCTTGATGCTTGTCTTGTACGGTACGATCAACTGGCAAAGGACCCAGCGATTATCTCGCGATTGTCAGACTACCTCGATTGCGAACTCGATGCATCGGTGATCTCACAAACGATCGGTTCGCGAAAGAAAAGTCGCTTTAAAGTCCAACCCTGGGAACGGTGGATCTGTCGACGCCTGACATCGACCTTGCAATCGGCGCTCGGTTTTAACAACTAGCACTGCTGCAACGAACGCAGCTGCCTGGTCGCCAGTAAGTCAGCGACCGGCAAAGGCAACTCTTCTTCAACGCGGGGCTCTCTACACGCATCTTCTCGATGCGTCACGCGTTGTTCCCGGCCAAAGCCAACGGCTACTTCTGGCAAACCAATTCGATCCGGAAGATCGGGCGTAGCAGCGGTGAACGCACCATCTTTCGGCGTAGCTTCGCTGGCCAAGGACGCAACAGCAACTCCATGAAGCGAACGGGTGCCATGGGGATCTCGAAGCGGTGACCGCTGAATCGAATGACTTTTTGGATTCGCGTGTAGCCGATCTTTTTGCATAGATCAGCGATTTCTGCGTTGGTGTACTCCTTGATGTGCATGCCGGTCGCCGTTTCGGAGAAATGCCGGCTGACATCGGCTGGTCCCATGTAGCAATGTGGCGTCCGCAGGATCAGCACCCCTCCAGGACGAAGTGCATCGTGAACGGCGCGGATCTGGTCAACAGCATCTTCGGGGTGCAAGTGCTCGAGGACTTGGTTGTGGAACGCGATATCGACGAAATCCTTTTCGTCGGTCCCAATCCCGACACCATCGCTGATCACTGACTCGAAGTTCTCTGGGGCGTCGATACGCGAGAGTGCCTTTTCGGCAGACACTTCGACGACAACGACTCGCCGCATCAACTCTGTCATCCGCATCGCAGTTTGACAATCGCCCGCACCCACTTCCAAGTAGACGCCATCGCTCCGAATGTAGGGATTAATCGACCCTAACTGCTCGTCGGTACGCTGCTTGATCTGATCCGGCGAGACTTGCCTTGTCATCCCAGGATGGTCGGGAACCCGTGTGTACAATTCGTTGTAGACTTCGGAATATAGCCCCGACCGACGGGTGGTTTTGTCTGCAGATTTTAGCCGCCCAACCAGTTCACGTTCGACATCGTACTGGTGGCGTAATTTTTCAATCGTTCGATTCATCAGATCCCCGATCACTCATTCAATTGGCCTGGAAGACACCCCCCGCACATAAACTGCCAATCATAGCCTAAACCAACTTGGCAACAGAGCGAATCTTTCGTAAATCGCGGATCACTTTCTATTCATCAGACCACATTCCCCATGAACCCGGCCGAACCTTTAGTTAGCGTTGTCATCCCGTGCTACAACGCGGAACGATTTTTGAAGGACTGCGTGACAAGCGTCCTTGAGCAAACGTACGCGAGCATCGAAGTCATCCTTGTCGACGACGGCTCGAAGGATCGCACTGCTGCAGTCATCAGCGAGTTATCCGCTGATCAGCGAGTCCGCGGTGTTTCTAAAACAAACGGTGGTGCTGCCTCTGCACGAAACACGGGGATGGCGGCATCGCGTGGCGACTTCATCGCGTTTCTCGATTCGGACGACCTTTGGCTCCATGACAAACTCGAAAAACAGATGCAGAGGTTCGCTTCCGCGGATGTCGCGATTGTTTATTCCAGCCGAGAAGATATTGACGAAAACGGCCATGTGATCCCGTCGAATCCGCTCGAATCGTACCGAGGACACGGACTCGCTGGCCAACTGCTAATCAAGAACTTTGTGCCGATGAGCAGTTCTGTCATGCGACGTGAGGTTTTCGAATCGATCGGTAATTTCAATACAACGTACGCAAGATCAGAAGACCTTGAGTTTTGGTTGCGAGCGGCGGTCGACTTTGGTTTCGACTTTGTTGCCGAGCCACTCGTTCGACATCGCCGCTGGTCAGAACAATTGACCCAAAACAAGACAGCCGTCTTTGAATCAAGCCTGGAAATTCAGCGTGACTTTATGGCTCGTTTTCCTCATGCTGTGACACGACGTGACGCGCGACGAGGATGGGCCAAACGGTACAATGGCCGCGGCAAAGCACGTGCGTTAAACGGGCAACGCATCTCCGCAATCGCTGATTTCGCACGCTCACTCCTCAATGACCCTCTCTTTGTCCCCGCATACAAGAACGCATTCAAAGCGTGCTTGGGCCGTTTGTCACCGTGACAACTTCAAGCCGGCTTTTCGCTGCCGCCGCATTCTTAGCTGCACTTTTGATGCTGCTCGGATCGTGGGCTCCGTTCGACTTTCAGTGGGAATTGATTTCTTCAACTTGGTTCCCCGCGAACATTGCCAAGCGTGGGATCTCACGTTCTGATTTGGCGGCCAACTTTATTCTTGGCATACCACTGGCGTTTGCCATCGTTGGATGGGGCATCCCAAGCAAACGATCTATGCGTCCGATCGTTGGAAGCGTCATTGCAGCCATCGTGACAACGATAGGCGTTGGCCTGATCTGTGAGATCGGGCAACACTTTCTCCCCAAGCGAACCGAATCGCTGATCGACGTTGGTGCGCAAACCGGAGGTGCGATTTTTGGAGCCTTCTTTGCATTCGCAGCTCAATCGCAACTGCGTGATACCAAATCGTGGCTTGATCGCTCAACACAAGCTGTCCCTACTGCAGCTTTTGCGGACCTGATGTTCGCAGGCTTGGTGGTGTGGTTCTTGCTGCCGTTTCAGATACTCGTCACGCCACCGGAATTCGCTCGAAAATGGTCAAAGGGGCAGATCGAACTACTGCCATTTACGCGTCCCCTGGAATCATGGGGCGACCTATTCAGCGAAATGGTCTTGGGGGTGGGAATCGGCGCGATCATCGGCGCGTGGATTTGGTGGGGAAGTTGGATTCGTGCCTACTCGCGACGATCATTCCTTGTTGTGCTCGTTGCCTCAATCTCGGCAAGTTGCTTGCTCGAACTCGTTCAGATCGGGATCGCGACCCGAGTCGCATCTGCTACGGACAGTTTTTTTCTCGCAGTGGGTGCGGTGATCACAATCACGTGCGTCAAACAGTTCAGCGAATCCGAACGCACAAATCACTTGGACCGCCGGATCGAAAAGCAACTCGCGTTATTACTCGCCGTTGCGTTCGTATTCATGGCGTGGTGCTTTGTCGAATGGCGTCCTTATGAATACGCCGACAGCACCAAAGCGTTGCGGCAGCAATGGACAAACTTCCGCGAGTCGCCACTAACGCCACGCCGAACGTCGAACTGGCTTTACCTCTCCGACCTTTTCCGCACGGTGGTGATGTCAGCAATCGTCGGCGGATTGTTAGGGACCATTTCGTCGATCAATTACCGTTCCGATTGGACCGGTAAGCTGCTCGTTTTTCTCGCACTCGTCGCACTGGTTTCCATCTCGCTGACGATCGAAGTAGGAAAATTTGTCGAACTCCATCATCGCGTCGATGTCAGCGAATTGATCGTGCGTTTTCTGGCGATGTTGTTCTGCTTCGTCGCCATCGTACGCATTAGTCTTCTTCGGAAACCAAATCCAAGCTATCGCTAATCAAGACATCATTGCCTAGGCGACCACGCAGCCGATCGATTCCGGCTTGTCCGTTCAAGAAGTCGTCGCCTTCGCCACCGTTTAAGATGTCGTCGCCACCGCCGCCAAAGAGTCGGTCGTTTCCTTCGTTGCCGTGCAAACGGTCTTCACCGCTGCCGCCGATTAGCGTGTCATCACCATCACCGCCATAGGCCACCATCAGTAACGATGTGCGGTTCTCGATGTGGTCGTTGCCACCGTAGCCGACGACGTGGATCCAGTTGATCAAGTTGGCCGGAACACTAATTTCAACACCACGTTGCGTTACAACAATTGACTCACGGTCCTCTGACCAATCGATGATGATCTGATCATCGCCCGAGCTGCCATCGATTTTCAACCGGTCATCGAAAATCCGTAAGTTCGACGGCATCGCTGGCGGCGCCAAGTCAGCCGCCGCTTCGTCGAGATCTCCTTGTTCAAGAACTCCGACGCCTTCTTGCCATACGTTCGCGACCACATCCGGAAGTGCTGAATCCGGTAGCGGGGAGACGAGGGAATCGACGAACTCGACATCGGTGAATGTCAAAATGTGTCGATCGGCAACATCACGAAAAGCAACGTTGACTTGGTTGGCGAAAATCGAATCGCGAAGAACGGCACTGGCGCCTGCATTTGTCGGCCCAATAAATCCGACGTTCGCTCCGCTTACTTTCGCACCTATCACTCGGTGTTCAAAGTTTTCGTAGAACGGTTGACCGAAATCGAACCCTTCGGTCGTTCTTACAAACGCATTCGTCTTGCTGCTTTCACTGACACTACTGGATGCCGGGTCAAAGACGATGGTGAAGTCAACCATATCGACCTTTGCATCATGATACGCAGTCACGCCTTCTTGCACGTTCCAAGCTAAAAGCGACTCGAAGGTCTGACGCTCGTATTGATCGATACGTCCCTGCCCCTGCGACCAAGTCAGCCAAAGACCGCCTTTGCTGGCGACGACTTCGTTGTTCTGGAACAACTCGATCTGGTGATGGAAACCTTCGGTCGGCCGGTCTTCGTTTCGATAGTAGCCGTTGAAGTTGTACCCGTAGCCAACCGCATCGTAGACGGTGTTCCCGACAAACAAATTGGAACTAGACCGCCCCCAGAACCCGGAGCCGTCGGTTCCGGTTTCTAGAAAGCGTTCGTCCCGCCAATCACGATGCCAAGACACGCCTGCGCGCTTATCATCCGTTTGGTGACCACCATCGACTTTGATGACCAAGTTGTTTTCCAAAAGGTTGCCCGTTTCAGAACCGTCTTCGAGCATGAAGCCAGCGCCATCGGTGTCGTAAACGATGTTTCCTGCGAAGTACCCGTCGTCCGTATCGTGAATGACCACTCCCCAGCGAAGGTTCTCTTCGACAACCGAATTGGTAAAACTGATTTCCCCAGTGACGTGATGGAAATGGAACGAATAGCGGCCGACAGCGTTATCACCGAAGTGGACCACCTCGCCATTTTCAATCACGGTTTGATCGATCGGCTCGTCGGCCGATGTTCGGCCAAGCGATTGAAAATCAACCGAATCGACTTCAACCGAGGCGTTTCCTGCTGCAAGCATGTGGCCACGAGTCCCCTCGGGATTTTCCGAGCGGATGACAATGTTACGCGTCAAGTTCGCAACGTGTGCATAGCGTTCGACACCAAATGGGTTGAGCGGGGTGCCAGGGTGAGCAAAGGTAAGCGGGGCGAAGGAGATCTCTTGTCCATCAATCGCTGTGAGAGCAACAACCTCCGAATCTTGTACCACCGGCACGTTTTTCTGGGTGAGCGATTGCACGGTTTCGGGGATCAACAGCCGATCGTTGATGTCCCAGTTGCTCGGTACTTGATCGATGGAACCGGTCGATGCCCCCGTTTCCAAGCCGGAGGTCAGCCGAACGGCAGTTGTCTTTTCCGCGCCATGCGCCGTGAACGCGCCAAAAATGATTACCCCGGTGCCGAACTCCGAATAGTCGGTCGGGTCTAGCTCGGTATCACGGACAACGATTTCGGCACTGGCCGCAACCCGGTCACCTTCCGTTCCGATGGTAAGTTCCCCAGTGGGTAGCACCATCAAATTCGTCACCCACAGGCTTGAATGCTCATGTGTGTCGAATGAAAGCGAGCCGCCGATCTCGAGCGAATCGATCGGAGTCGGGTTTGCGACGTCATAAATCACGTCAATCGTTTTCGGGATTGAGACGATCGCATCAAGGCGAGGCACTTGGTGAGTACTCCAAGTGTTCGGATTTGACCAATCGCCATCGCGAATCGCGACTACATCGGGATCAGCGGCAAAGCGTGGAATCACGTCATGCGGAGTCACAATGCTGTCATCCATCACCATGATGTGATGACCATTGTGCATGTCATCCATCATCGCACTAGCATCCGACATGCCATCGGTCATCGACATGTCAGCTGCCATCAAGCATCGCGATTCCATCACCTGAAACGAGGGAATGAATCGAGAGAGTCGAGCCTTCGGTGCAGCGTTCTTACGGTTCAGGGGTTTCCAAGCCATTATGACAATGCTCTAGGGATACGATGATTCAAGCTGTTCAGTACCGCAGCGATCAACGATTTCGGCAGACGCGAACCCCACCCCGGAAACTCCGTCACTGCTCTCATCGTGTATCTGCTTGGCGTCAACGATCGCAGGTGCCAAGCATCCCGCCGTGGACGGACAGAGTGTAATTGCCAACCGTCCAATCGGGGGTTCCGATTAGGCAATTTAGTAAGCACGCATGGATCATACGGACCTTACTGGGTCGCTGCAATCGACGTCTATCCGACAGCCCGAAGATCGGCGAGTGTGCAAACAGCGTCGTTCTTCCGCCACACAGGGCGCAAGCGGTACTGTTCGAAACAGATCGACAGATACAACTTGGAAACGCAACTTGAACGGTAAAGTTATCAAAATTGTCATAACCACCCAGGATATCACAATTCACACATGCTCATTTGGACACTTTGAGTCGCCCTCATCACAATCGCGCACGCCTCCCGTCGGGATTTCGGGATCACAATGACCACAAAAAGCGAGTTGCCCAATGTTTTTGAGTCCAACATGCGTTTCGAAGCGGACCGGCCCGTAGGGGAGGGGGTAACAAACCGTCAAAACTGGATTGATTTCTGTCTGAATTCACCTACAATCAGCGGCATGTTCCCTCGAATACTCATAGCCGTACTTCTCGCCATCGGAGCGACTCATGTCGCCTCTGCCGGGGTGATATTCAGTGGCATGGGTGAAACAGAGATTTCGGCGGAACGTTATCTGAGCTGCTGCATGTCTGCTGCGGCTTCCGATCACGACAACCAAAGCGGCGATGTGGAAGCGTCACCAGGACAGAAGGGCACCATAGCCCCAGTACCTGTACGCAGCTCGACGTCTGGACATGCACCGCTCTTGAATTCAACTGACGTCTACGTAAGAGCCAGATGTCACGAAACGATTAAGCTCGGCAATGACCGATTGCCGAGGTCGCCATATCTCCGAGGCGATTTAAAACCTGTCTAGGCCGGATGTCGTGCTCCACGATGTTCGACATTTTTAGGTTTTAATTTTGAGTTTCAATTAGTAATGAAAAAACTACAGTTTGCAGCCTTCATGGCTTTGGTTTGCTTGCAGATTCAATCTGCATCTGCAACGGTCCTCGGAAGCCTTCTGACCTTCGACGGTGTCGAGGACAGCTTGGTTGACGATAGCCGTTCGAGCTTCTTCGACAACGACGGCAACGGCGTTATCAGCGTTGGTGACGTCGTTTACGGTTTCGCAGCAATGAGCGAAGCGGGCCCAACCAATTCGGAAACTTCGATCACTGATCAAGTCGTCGCTGTTTTCGCAGTTCAGGTCACTGGCACTGACCTCACCGGCACTCTACTGAACGGTGGTGTTACCACACCAGGACAAGATCTGGGCAGCCTGCTCACCGGAACCGGTTTCGCTCCAATTGACAACGGCTTGGGCGATGCTGCGTTTGTAATCCTGTCGCACGCTGGCCTGACTCCTGAGCCACTTTCGTTCTCGTCGATCTCAGATTTCACGTCTGCCGACTGGGAATACGAAGCGACTCTGGGTTTCGCCACAGGTTCGAATGACTACCTGCACGTCGACGCAACCTTCCAACCGGACGGTGGTGGCGGATTTGTTCTTGCAAGTGCAACCGAGCGTGGTGGCTTCACCGTTCTTGACTCAGTTTTCACTGGCGCAAAGTTCTTGCCTGTCTCGAACCTGCGTTTGGACGAAACTGGCTTCTCGTCGCACGAAGTCGTGCTCGATAACGCGATCATCCAAGATGCGGGCCCAACCTCACCCTGGGACTTCATCGACCAAGCTCGATTCCGCTTGAATGCGGTTCCTGAGCCTGCAAGCGCTCTCGCTTTCGCCGGCATCATGGGCTTGGCTGGATTCAGCCGCCGTCGCCGCAAGTAAGAACTTGCCCAACAAGAGCGGCTAGTCAATACGATCAGCCGCCTAAACTAAATTGATTAGCGGGGTAGCCAACTTGGTTACCCCGCTTTTTTTGTGCGCCGGTTTGGCAATCACTTGCCCAAATCCTATTTCACGAAGCGCACCAACGTTCAGGTCACCAATTTGCCAAACGATTTCGATGCTACCGGTTGAATCGATTTGAGCAAACGAGTGGATTGTATTTTGCGCGGAGCAGTGTTTGGGAGCTGTCTGCCGCTTTCACTTACCCCGCTTCACGCCTACGAGCGATGTATGCTGATATCGGAAAAGGCCGTCCAGTTTACCTGGACCGCATCGCTTGGACTTCCGAAAACGTTTGCCGCCACCACGCACTGCAGCAATGGTGACGTCGGTCAACGTCGAGCATGGACGCATTCACCTTTACTGTGAATGACAATTGCCGTAATGCCTAAGGTGAAGAGGCTCGGCAATGCACTCCATCTTCCCCATTCCATGGGATGCTCACAAATGAACACATTGGCTCCAGGCATTTCAGAGACAAAAACGAAAGTGCTCCGTACTCAACTTGAATCCATTGTTGGGGCAGAGCACGTACTGCACTCTGCCGCAGACGTTGAAGTCGTCTCGAGAACCAACATTCCACGTCGCAACATTCCCAGTTTTGCTGTCTATCCTGAGACTGCGGAAGAGATTGCAGAGATCACGAAACTCGCCAACGAGCACTCCGTTCCGATTTGGCCGGTAAGCCAAGGCAAAAACTGGGGCTACGGATCCAAGTCTGCGTGCTACCCGGGCGGCATCACCCTGGTCTTGTCTCGTATGAACAAGATCGTCGAGGTGAATGAAGAACTCTGCTATGCCGTAATCGAACCCGGCGTGAGCTACGGTCAGCTGAATGATTACTTAAAAGAGCACCACCCGTCGTTGTGGGCGGATTCATCGGGCAGTACAGCCGACGCGAGTGTGATCGGCAACGCGCTCGATCGCGGCCGTGGAGTGACTCCCTACGCGGATCACTTTGGTGCCCTTTGTGGAATGGAAGTTGTCCTGCCCAATGGCGAATTGCTGCGGACTGGAACCGGCCCTGATGGCGACTACCCCGCGTGGAACGTTTATAAATGGGGCACGGGCCCGTACGTCGATGGGCTATTTTCACAGTCCAACTTTGGCACCGTCGTGAAGAGCGGCATTTGGCTGATGCCCGCGCCAGAGAAGTACGACTTCTTTGTGTTCGAGTACACCGCAGATGAAAGTCGCTTTGGCGAGTTCCTGGACACGTTCCGAAAGTTGATTTTCCAAGGTGTCATCCGATCCTATCCACACTTAGCGAATGACTTCGCGATGCTGTGCATCGTCGATCAGTACCCCAACGACTTGCTTCCGGAAGGTCGTCGCCACCTCAGCCATGAGGCGATGCAAACATGGAAGAAACGACTTGGCGTGTCTGACTGGACGTTCGGATGCGGAATGTATGGCACGAAAGGAGAAGTCAAGCTTCATCGCAAGATTGCCAAGAAAGAACTCAGCCGATTTGGAGAAGTCGTATTCGTCGGCGGGTGTGAAAAAGACACGCTCAAAGGCCGCATGATGCTGAAGGCTGCTCGCGCGGCGCTTCGCATGAAAGGCAAGACAGTGAAGCTGCTCGAAGGCCTTCCCTATGCGATTCGATTGTTCCAAGGCATCCCTACGGATTACTTCGTTCGCCAAGTGTACTTCAAGTCGCACGCCGAAAAACCATCGATGGGCGATGTGGAACCTGCACGCGATGGTTGTGGCTTTGTCTGGATCGGACCAGTCGTTCCATTCACTGCATCGCACTTGACCAAGTTCTTAGACGAGGTGAAGCCGCTCTATGAAACTTTCGAATTCGATTTCTTTGTCGAGCTAATTATCGAAAGCCCACGAAGCGTGATCGCTCTGTTTGGACTGTTCTACGACAAACAGAACGAGGACGAATCCGCACGAGCAGAAGGCCTTTACGAAGCGATTCGCGTGCTATCGCATGAGCGTGGCTATCCTCCGTACCGGGCAAGCGTTGCCAGCTCCACAAAGGCACTGGATTGCAACCCCGTATTGAAAGACACCTTGCACGGGATCAAACAAGCGTTGGACCCCAACAACATCCTCGCACCAGGCCGGTATGGCGTTGACCTGACCAACCAGAAATAGACAGGGTGATTGAAACCGGGCATCAATTATGCCCGGTTCACCTCGACGGAATTTGAAGCCAGCCCCGTTGGCGTACCTGCCAACCGGGCTATTTTTGTGTCGTTATCATGGCTCGAATACTTGTCGGTCAGATAACGTCGGATGACGGTTTCAAGATATGCTTCTGGTCTTGGCAAAACGACACCGTACTTTGCAAGCCATGCCTGTGTTTCAACAGAACAGAAGTCCTGTCGTCGCCCCAGGTATGCTAACAAGTGAGGCAATGCCTTGGCGCTTCGCCGGATCGGCTTCGGACCAACCACCGAGCCCACCCGGGCAGCGAGTTGCAGCGTTACGTTGGGCGGTCTGAACCGGTCTACACATTGAATGTCAAACTCTGCAAACAACCGCTCGACAATCGATCGAATATTTTCGACACGCAAGTAAGGGTCGATCCCCGTCGAGAGATGAAAGACTCGGCCCACCGAATCGCGGCCGAACATTGACTGCTTAATTGCTGAAGCGACGAAGTCCACCGGCACAATGTCCAGCATCTGTTCGCCTAGCTTTGGCAAGATTCCAAAGGTCCGTCGTCCCGATAGAAATTCGCAAAGGTGATAAAACACTTGGTAGGCATACACCTGGCCAGTCACGGCATCTCCCACGACCATACTTGGTCGGTGGATCGACAATGGCATGCCGGCTTCAATGGCTTGCCAAAACAGTTCCTCAGCTTCTGATTTTGCTTGCTCATAGGTGTTGTGAAAGTGCCGATTCGTGCCAAGTCGCGTTTCTGGTATCACACCTTCCATTCGACCGGCAACACCGATGGTGCTGACCACATCGAGCTTTCGAAGTGTCGGCATCTGCTTTGCCAAATGAAGAATTTCTTGTGCCGGCGAGAGCGCACACTGACGTGCTTTTTCGATGGACTGGTTCAACCGAACATTACCAGCACTATGCACAATCGATTCACAATGATCCGCGACCCATCGATACGCTTCCGATGTCATGCCAAGACTGGCTTCGCTGATGTCACCTCGGATCGGATGGATTTGTTCTCCGATCAACGACTCATCCGTTCCGATCTTCTGACAAAGTTCCGAACAGCGGTGATACAAATGCTCGTCCGACTTTGCACGAATCAATACGGAGACCTCGGTCGCTTGATCGGCCAGCAATTGCCGTAGCAATTCGCTTCCGACGACGCCAGTCGCCCCGGTGAGGAAAACGCTGAATCCCATGGCTTATCCTCGCACTTGGCTTGGCTCGTCACAGCAAAACATCTTTTCGACTTCGTCACGAAAGTTCGCCTCTATCGTACGGCGCCGCTTTTTCAAACTCGATGTGAGCTCGCCTTTTCGAAGATCGAACTCGCGATGAATGACGTGGAATTCAACAATGCGCTCATGTGGCTTTAGCTCGCCCTCCGCATTCGCCAAGTCGTCGCGTAGAAGTAAACGCGCGGCTTCACTATTCGCGATTTCTTCGCGCGAAGCATCGAGCGTGAACATTGGCCGGACGGTATCCCAAAAAGAAGTCGATGGAACGATCAGGGCGGCGAGATGTTTTTTGCCTTGTCCGACGACCAAGATGTCACCGACAAGATCACATTGCCGGTAGACGTTTTCGATCATTTCGGGGGCAATTTTTCTACCAGTCGATGTCTTAAATTGGCTGTCCTTGCGCCCGGTAATTACGAGAAACCCTTCGTCGTCGAAACGCCCCAGGTCTCCGGTCGCATAGAACCCATCTTCATCAAGCAAGCTGTCGCTTGAGTGAAGGTAGTTACTAATACAGCCTTCACCCTTGACCAGTATTTCGCCATCATCAGAGATTTTGATCGTATTGGCGGGGAACGGCTTGCCGACGGTGCCAAGCTTTTGGCAATCGAGACGATTGGCTGCCATAGGGACGATGTTTTCGGTCACACCATAGGCTTCCAAAATCGTCCAGCCGACTGATTGAATTTTCTGCGCGACCCCCACGTCCAACGGTGCGGAACCGGTGACGATGTACTTGAGGTTTCGCCCCATCAGCTTTTCGAGTTGCTTGCGGATGAGCCGACGCACCATCCGCTTGGTTCCTTTCACTTTTTCGTCTTTCGAAGTGAAGGCACCACGAGCATATTTCGCAAGCGGCGGAGGCAGCTTTTTGAAGCCTTCGTCAATTGACTCGGCAACCTTCTCCAAGAATCGCGGCACCGCGAACAAGACCTTCGGGTTTACCGCTTGTGCCGTTTGCGCCAACTGCCTCGGATCGGGCTCAAAGTAAATGGTTGCGTGCTGGAGCATCGAGACCAGGTTTGTCATCCGTTGAAACAGATGATTCATCGGCAACCAACAAATCGTGGAGTCGCCTTCATTGATAATCGGGTACTCCCGATCGATTTCATTGATCGCCAACACCATTTGTCGATGGGTGTATTGCAACGCCTTTGGAATTCCGGTTGTTCCAGAGGTAAACACAATCGTTGCCGGCGTTTCACCTGATACTTGTGGAAGTGTCGCCAGTTCTTGACCCGCCGCATGATCGGAGCCTGTATTTGGCTCGTTGACCAATCCACCAGCTTCATCCATCAACAAGAGTTCGATTCCGAACCGCGAGTAATCGAAGTCTTTGACGGGATCGCCAATCACAACAATCGCAGACAAATCGACCGCATCACCCGCTGACTGAATTGCCGCGGCAGACGAGTTTGCGTCCAAACCGACGACGACAGCTTGAAGACAATAGGTTGCCATCTCGGCAACACCCCAACCGACGGTCGAACGACCAATGATGGCGACCTTGTCCCCGGCGGTGACTCCGGCTCGGAGCAACTGATTTGCGATCGCCAGAACTTGGTCATGGTACTGCGTCCAAGTCAACGTTTGCCAAGTCCCATCGGCATCTCGGTAGCCGACAGCAGGCCGATCGGGAACTTCCTGCACCCCGCTGCGAAGAACATCAACGACGCTCAAACGCTGGAGAGGCTGCTTTTTTTTTGCTCCTCCTCCGACGCGCCCGTGATTTGATCTCCGTATTCTGCACCTTGGCTTTCTCGCGTGATCGCCAGCTCTTGTTCCTTCATACCAAGCCATTGCAACGATTTGGCAACGTTGCGTCCCAGGAACACTTTTTTGCGGATCATAAAATCCACAATCGGTCCCGCGATTTTCCAGTAATTCTTACTCGCCTTGCCTTCACGGATCAGCTTCGAAAACTCAGGAGCATAGGGATTGAATCCAAGATTTTTCAGGTCGGAGTACATCAACAGCCAGTTAATTGGACAGTTGCTGTGAATCGGACTGGCACTCTTTTTGTTCTTGATCAGCCCAAGCTTGACGACGAGATCAATCGCCTCCTCTTGGCTGTAATCCCATGCATGAAATGGTGCGATGTAGCGAGGGAATTCTGTGCCCTCTGGGTACGAGTGTGGATTCCAAAACAGCGACAACTCGTGTTCATCGAACAAGCCTGATTCGACAAGTTCCGGCGGAGTCCAATCCTGGTTGCAAAGCAGGTCGCGTGAAAACTCGTATTCCATGCGATCCGGCTCGGGTTGCCCGGGCGCATACCCGGCAAACACAACAGGGATATCGTTGTTCACCGCATATTGCAATGAATAGCCTTCAAACAGCGGTGCACAGATGTAGCAAACCGTACGCACCGCGCCGCGTGATTCCTGATGGGAAAGCAGGAACCGGAACATCTTCTTGTAAAACTCCGTCGGCGGACGGAACGATACGTGTGGCACATCCAGCAACTCCACGGTGCGTCGGATGTTTTGCCAAGCGATCTCGGGGATGTTCATGTCGGTCGTGTACGCCAACACATTCAGACCATGCTCTTTTTTCAGCTTGTAGAGCAACAAGCAACTGTCTTTGCCGCCACTCAGATTGACCAAGCAGTCGTACTGAGCACCGGAATTGCGGCAGGCTTCAATCGTCCGCTCCAAGTCCGCCTTGTAGTCGACGCGCCGCGACTCCGCCTTGACCGACAGGCTGTAGAGTTTCTCCGAGTCACAGAATTGGCAAACCGAGTCAGAATTCAGATTGGCGCCCGGCACTGCAGTCGGCAACAAGCACGACTGGCATTTTGAATGTGTGGACATAATCCGCCCCCCTGTTGGCGTTGATATGGCTTCGCCGCTCCGGCAGAAGTAGACAAGGTTACGTCATGCTGACCATTCAAAACTCAACGGCTACGTAGGTTGAAAAGAATGTCTGGTATCGCACCAAGTCATGTCGATTGAATCCATGGCGCGAATTCCATTGATTGATAGCAAATCTAACGATTGCAATCTTTCAGTCAGCGAAGACGGTTGCGCGTCGAAATCCGGATAAGCCCCCGTTGCCTGATTTGCGTCCTCACGCGGTCGTCGCCTGGATTTTACCCGCACCACTCCGACAAGTGATAGCCTGGCACCGGCTTCCGCTTCGATACTTTGAATTGCTGGACTACGCGACCAGCGGTCCCCACTCCGTATTTCCCCCTCGGATGATCGCCCCCTCGGCCGGGACCGGTTCGACTAGACATGCTTGCTGGCGGATTCATAGACTGGCGCCAAAATCGCTTTCCGATTGGTCAAATTGATGTTTTGGAATATCGCTCATCGAACGCTCGTTCACGATCGTGGCAAACTGATCGTCGGGCTCGTTGGTGTCATTTTTTCCGTCGTTCTCGTCAACGTCCAAGGCGGCCTGTTCATCGGACTGTTGCAAAAGGCGAGCTTGCTGGTCGACCGCGGAAACGCAGACATCTGGGTCGGGCACCGTGGAATGCACAATGTCGATTTCGCACACCCTATCCCCGAACGCTGGAAGTACCAAGTTCGTGCAGTAGATGGGGTCGCGGCCGTCGAGCCGATGCGAATCGAATTTGGCGAAATCTCATTGCCCGATGGCAGCTTCGAAGACTGCTTGATTGTCGGTGTGACCCAGGACACCGAACTTGGCAAGCCGTATGAGCTGGTCGAAGGGATCGATGACCCGCTCGCCTATCCCGATGGCGTCGTGCTGGACATTTGCGATGACGCCAAACTGCTGTACCCCGAACTTGGAAGCGTCCGTGAAATCAACGGCAAACGAGTCCGCGTGGTCGGTAAATGCGAAGGCGTTTTGAGCTTCCTGATTTCGCCATACATCTTCATGAGCTTTGACCAAGCGTCTGAGTTCGCCAACTTACCAACCGATTCGACATCCTATCTTCTTGCCAAAGTCAGTCCGGGTGCTGACCCCGCCACTGTCTGTCGCGAGATTGAAAAGCTGCTTCCGGACGTGGAAGCGATGACCGCGGACGAATACGCGAAAGTCAGCATCAACTTCTGGCTGACCCGCACCGGTATCGGGCTCAGCTTCGGTGCAGCGACGATCATGGGTGTCCTCGTCGGACTGATTATGGTCGCACAAACGCTTTACGCGATGGTTCTCGACCGCCTCTCGGAATTCGCAACGCTAAGAGCGATCGGGCTACGTGATCGTGAACTGCTGCGGATCTTGCTGATCCAATCATCAATCGTCGCGACGGTTGGCATTATCATTGGAATCGCGATGAGTGTTGGGGTGCGCGAGTTATTGAGCACACCTCGTGCAACGATTTCGATCCCGCCGGAACTCTATGGCGGGTCGGCCGTTCTGGTTTTTGTCGTTTGCCTGATCGCTTCGGGGCTGCCTTATATGCGGGTCCGCAAAGTCGACCCTCACACAGCCCTGACTGGTTGATCCCGCGGCGCCGCAATCGATGCCACACATGGACAGACACGCGATGATCGTTGGCGCCCAAAAATGCGGCACATCGACACTGCATCGCGCGCTGATCCAACATCCTGAAATTCATTCCGCCGTTGATCCCGATACCGGTCACCAACGCAAAGAGATGCATTTCTTTACCGGAAATTGGTCACGTGGATTGGAGTGGTATCGCTCCCACTTTACTGGCACCGGTATCTCACTCGATTCCACACCGGAATACATCTGTGGACGCCAACCGGTCGAACGTATGACAAGTTCTTTTCCGAACGCAAAATACATCGTGTCACTACGTGATCCGGTTCAGCGAGCGATTAGCCATTACCGCCACTACAGTGATGTGCTTCCCCGATCGGAACGCTGGGACTGGAGACGTCCAGGTGGCGACCTCGCAGCAAACATCAGTGCCGAGCTTCGCAATCCTTTCGAAGAATATCGTGGACTGCTTCGTCGCGGACTCTATGCCGAGCAACTCCTGCGTCTCTATGCGAGAATCCCTGCATCCCAAATCCAAGTGGTATTCCTGGAAGAATGGTCCGCGTCCCCCGAGGAATCACTTAGCGAAATCCAACGCTTCCTAGGTCTCGATCCGATCTCATTGGAAATGCGTCACCAGAATCAACGACGCCCCACGTCAGAGAGATCAGTCTCGGGGCCTTCACGTGACCATTCCACAATCGCGTTGCTTTCCGACTGGTTTACGGTTCCAAACCGGGAGCTGGCAGACCTGCTGCGGCGACCGCTTCCAGCGTCCTGGTATCGCTGACACGTTCGCCGTTGCGAAAGTTGCCTCAACCACTCTAGGGAGAGATGCCACGGCGATACAATTAGATTCAGGAAGCGTTCCGTTGGGTGCTGCTCGCCGTACCCAATCTATCTCAACGTCCTCGCATGAATCAGTTCAATGGCAACACCAATCACGATCGCCCACCCCTGGCACGGTGTCCCCGTCGGTGACGACGCGCCGAATACTGTGAACGTGATTGTTGAAATCTCGCAGGGCGGAAAAATCAAATACGAGCTGAACAAAGAAACCGGGCTACTGATGGTCGACCGAGTTTTGTTTTCGGCAGTACATTACCCGGCAAACTACGGATTCATCCCACGAACCTTTGCCGGCGATGGTGACCCGCTCGATGTACTTGTCCTCTGCCAAGAACCGGTCGTCCCTCTTGCTTTGATGCATGCGCGCCCGATTGGCCTGATGACGATGATCGACGAAGGCAAGCTGGATCACAAAGTAATCGCGGTTGCAACGAGCGATGCCGAATACTGTGATTTCGAGGAACTCAGCTCACTGCCGCCTCACCGTTTGGACATGGTACGACGATTCTTTCTGGACTACAAAACGCTCGAAGAAAAAGATGTCGTCGTTGAGGACTACTCTGGTTCTGATCAGGCACACGAGGTCATCGAGAACGCAATCGAGAACTATCGCAAGCACTATGGTGCCAAGTGAATCCAACTCAGTGCTTCATCCTTTGCCAGTCGGAAAAGCGTCTGGCATCGATCTGCTGTCGTTCATCACGGCAAAAAATCTAAAACTATCTATTCCGTAAGACGACCTCCACGCGTCGTCAATCTCTTCCTAAACGGACAGCAAGATTCGCATTAGCGAACACCTTGAGCTGAAAGCGCAACGTGCACGCACGTTTTCTAGCTTTGGGGCACATTTCCGCCTTGGAATTTTGTAGCAAACTGTTCGCCAACCTAGAAAAATGGCGTCACCACACTTATGCGGTATGCGCATCCCTTTCACCACCGGGGCTTTCCCCCACTGGCAAGCGGAGTCACATTGCAAAGGTGCCGGATTTCGCTGCAAACGTTCGCCAGTCGACTTTGATTGTTTCCGCGAGCAGAGTTGAAGGGAGATCCGCTGCGAGTTAGCCCATCGAAGCGACATCCGTTGTGAGATGTTCCGTGGGCCAGCATTCTGATTTTTCATTGATGGTTAAACGATTAATGGCCAACCTTCACAAGTTTCAAAACGGCTTCTTAGTTCTAACGTTGGTGTCTGCGACAGCATTCCTGGTCGGCTGTGGCGACAGCAGCTCTCCTGAACCGACGGAAACGGATGAAATCAAGCAATATCTTGAGGACCATCCAGAACTCAAAGAACCAAAGCCAGAGGTCGACAATTCCGTCCTCACCGGCGAATAGTTTTCCCTTCCTTCTTTCCTGCCCCTTCCTTCCGGCAAGACGCAATGGTTGACCGCATTTTGCGTGAAATCACTTCGCCGGTTCCCTCTTTCCTTATTTGCGTGGAGTTCTGTACGTGATACATCGCTACCGGCGAACGAACGGTTTTACTCTTGTAGAACTACTCGTCGTGATCGCCATCATTGGAATTCTTGTCGGCCTTTTATTACCCGCCGTTCAAGCCGCCCGAGAAGCTGCACGGCGCATGAGCTGCAGTAACAATTTCAAGCAGCTTGGCTTGGCCATTCATAACTATCACAGTTCTTTTAAACAGATGCCGAAGCATGGCTCCGGTACCTATCAGACGACGGTCAGCGCCGCGGCGAACGCGTCGAAGGATGCTCCCGGAAGCAACCGCTCTGACTTGTCAATCCTTGTCGGAATGTTGCCCTATATCGAGCAGCAAGGTTTGTGGGATCTGATCAGCAATCCCTACGACGGCGACGGTGCCGGTCCACTTCCCGCATTCCAGCCGTTTGGACCTTGGCCCAACCGTTCACTTGCCGAACACGTGACCAATCCGTACGAACCGTGGATGTCCAACATCCCAACCTTCCGCTGCCCAAGTGACCCCGGTGTCGGATTGCCTTCGCACGGTCGTACAAACTACGCCGCATGCCTCGGTGATTCGGGAACGCTCAGCCACATCGGCTACATTAGCGATGAGGGCAAGGTCTATGACCCGGGCTGGCCAGCGATTGCGAACACAACGCTTCGCGGTGCTTTTCGACCTCGTCTAGAATGCCGCTTCCGCGATATCTTGGACGGTCTTTCGAACACGTTGGCGATGGGCGAAATCATCACCGACCTTGGCGACAACGACATTCGTTCTCGTGCCGTTGATAGCCCACACCCCGATATGTGGAAAGCGAACGGTGCGGTTTCCTGCAAGCCATACATTGATTCGGAACGCCCAAAGTTTTGGCTCAATGACGGCACGGTTCCCTTCACTGGTGACGCCGAACAACGTCGTGGATCGAAATGGGCGATGGCGCGTCCTTTTTACACCGGTTTCCTTACCGTCCTTGGCCCCAACACCGAAGCCTGCGTCCAAACGACCCAGGAAGGCGAAGGCAACACTTCGGCAAGCAGTCGTCACCAAGGTGGCTGTCACGTGCTGATGTGCGACGGTGCAGTTCGTTTCGTGACTGATTCGATCGACGCTGGTAACTCCGCGCTGCCACAAGTTCGCGTTGGTGCGGACTTCACCGCCCCAGGATCCCCCAGCCCATTTGGCGTGTGGGGTGCACTCGGGTCGCGTGCCGGCTCGGAAACAATCGAAGAGTTTTAAGCTGACGTCGTAGACAGAGCTGGCTTCCAATCCAGCACCAAGCATCAATGAAAGCTCGTCGCTCGCGGCGAGCTTTTTTACATCCGCCGCAACGCTTCGATCGGATCCATGCGAGCGGCTTGGCGCGCGGGATAGATCCCAAACACGATTCCCACTGCAAGCGAAACCAGCGATGCGATCGCGACCGACCAAGGCGTGACCGAAGTTTCCATTCCTGATAAGTACGATACCAATGATGGGGCAGCCAAGCCGACAATCACCCCGATCCCCGTTCCAAAGAGCGACAGTGAAGCGGTTTCGATCACGAACTGGAAAATGATGTCTCGTTGCTTGGCACCCAGCGAACGGCGGATCCCGATTTCCCGAGTCCTCTCGCTAACGTTCGCCAGCATGATGTTCATGATTCCGATTCCCCCAACCAACAGCGAGATCGCCGCGGTAGCACCGAGAACGAAATTAAAAATACGCTGTGTCGCTTGCGCCTGTTCCAACAAGTCAAGTGGAATGGTGATCGCATAATCATCGCGCGGATGGTATTTGGCCAATAGGCCTTTCAACGCAACTGCGGTCGTTTTTACATGATGGCGATTGGCCACCCCGACGGTGATTTGGCTCAGTTCCAATCGCTGGCGAGTGAAACTGCCTTGCTGCCTTCGCGTGATGACATCACCAATACGACTGCGATCGGTTGTCAACGGGATGACGATATCACTATTCAAATCAGACGCTGACATACTCGATCCGATGCCCGCCGATGGCGTCTTGTAGCCTTGAACGCCAATAATTTTGAAGAAGTGCGTGTTGTCGACTTGAATGGATTTTCCGAGCGGCGACTTGCCACGAAACACGTTCTTAGCGATATCTTCACCGATCACGCAAACGTTCAAGCGTGCTTTCAAGTCGGCGGGCTCGATCGGACGCCCCAACACCACATCGATTTTGCTCATGTCGAAATAGCTGGGGTGCACACCAACGATTCGTGCATCAACAACCTGATCGGCGTACCTGGCCTCTTGGCGAAATTCACGCAGCGGCGTCACGCTGGTAACTGATTCGATTGTGTCTTCGATCCGTCTTAGATCATCGTAGGTCAGGCCAAAGTCTTGTTCGAACGAGCGAAAATCGATGTCCGACTCGCTGCTGGTGGGCTGCTTGCTTCGCAGGATTACGTTGCTGACGCCAAGCGCTTCGATCTGTGCTTGTGCTTGCTGACTGGCGCCTTCGGCGACGGCCAGCATCACGATCACGCTCGCAACGCCGAAGACCAATCCGAGCACGGTCAACAGAGACCGCAGCTTATGCATCAGCACGCCGCGAATGGACGTACGAAAAATAGCTCGATAGCGATTCAACATGATGTGCATCAAGCCTGCGGCGTCGAGTCGCTTTGTCCGCCGCCATTGGTCGAAGCGGTCGCACCTGCGTTGTCTTCAGCATCTGCGAAGTCATCGATGCCGCGTTGGTATGCGTCAAGCGTGACGGTTTCGCCCTCCTCTAAGCCCTCGGTCACTTCGACGAAGGAATGGGTGGTACGCCCTGTCTCGATTGACCGCCTTGAGACATCACCGCTATCGACCACATAGGTATAGGCCTGTTCGAAGTGTTCGGTCACAGAACCGACCGGGATCGAGATCACGTTTTGGTAGGTGCCAACCAAGATATTGACTTCGGCGGTCATCCCTGGCTTGATATCGATGTCTTGTGGAAGTGCATCGATCACGATGATCGTTTCGTAGTTCTGGACGCTCGAATAACTACTCGCTGCCATTCCAGCGACCTTCGTGACGTGTCCGACAAGCTTTCGGTCTGAAAACGCGTCCAAGCGAATATCCACCGCCTGCCCTTCTTTGATCTTGTCGACGACCGACTCGTGGACATTGGCTTTGACCTGCATCCGAGACATGTCGGGCAGATAGTAAACGTTTCGCCCCGAGTAAACTTCGGTGCCTTCACGGATCCGTTCCGATGCGTCATACCAGCGTTCGTTCGCATACGCGACGGTTCCGTCTTGCTCCGCGATCAGGGTGCATTTATCCAGAAGCTGACGCAATTCTTTGAGTTGTTCTTCCAAGATGCTGACGGCTGCTGCGGCATTGTCGATCGCGGCTTGTGCTTTTAGCGTTTCAGCAGTCGCCGTCTTTTTTGCCCGCTCGAGTTTCAGCTTTGTTTCTTCGACCTTTCCGCCAAACTCGATCAGCTTCTTTTCGCGGTCGTACGTCACCAACACCTTTAGTTTTTGCTTGTCTCGCTCGACCTGGAACAAGTAGTTCTGCTCGCGAAGTTGGTATTCAAGCAATTGTTGTGGGGTACGGTAGCCTTTCTTGACCAGGATCTCGATGTTGTTTTTTTCATCCCGGACCTTTTCGAGTTCAGCTTCTGCTTCTTTGATCGCCCGGTTCAGTTCAGCTTTCTCCGATTCGAAGTCGCCCATTCGATACTTCTTCAAATCGATTTCGGCGATATCAAATGCCAATTGCGCCGCGGCGATGTTGGTCGCATTCTCGTCCTCTTTGATCGAAAGCGATTGAATGGCTTCGGCGTGTTTGCCCTTTGCCTCGTTGATCTCGACTTCCTTTTCTTTGATGTCTTTATCGATTTCGGTGGTCTCGAACTCCGCGACCTTGTCTCCTTTTTTGACGCGAGAACCTTCTGGAACGATAAAGGTGATTTTGTTCCGGCCCGGTATTTCGCACTTACCGTACACCGTTTTCTGGCTTTCGATGGTGCCCCGCTCGACGACCCGGTCTTCGATCGTTCTGCGCTGAACGACAAACGTCGCTCGCGCGTCTGAGTCCAAGTCGGAACTGCCAAGCAGACTGGGCATGCGAAGGGCGGCGTATCCGGTTAACGCCAGGATTGCGGCGAGGATCGCAATACTGAAAATCTTTTTCATATTGATAGCTGAGGTCGTCGGTTTCGGTGGGGAGTGTCGAAACGAGACTTTTTGTCTAACTTTTTCACTCTTCAGTCTAACCAACGCAATTTTCAGTCGCCAACCGGCTTTTGCGCAACTTTACCAAGGATAGTCGGCTAGCAAATTACCTCATTCAGCTGGCGACTGAGCCGGCGGGGTTAACAAAACTTCAGCTTCGATAAGTTCCAGTTCGGCCGGTTTCTCGCGATTCGCTTCTTCGCCCAAAACCGGGTCGGCGGCAGACGGCGCAAGGTGTGCGTCGACCGAATTCGAATCGGCTTTGTTGATAACATTGAGAGGAAAGTACTCGGTATCAATGACTTCGTAGTTCAACAAATCCGACAGACCTGTGTCTTCGTTGATCCACTGTCCATTCTCATCGAGATACAGCATTTCGAGAGCAACGAACAATCGCATCTTCTGGACGCGGTAGTTGATCCAGTTTTGCACCAAGCTGTTTTTTGCGTTCAGCATCCCGTCCAACGCTTGCAACAAAATGATGGTCAAATTGGCATCCGCCGCTCGGCTTTGCCGCAGATCGATCTGTGCTTGGTCAACCTGACGAGTTGCCGCGAAAACTTGCTGTCGAGCAATCTGGAAGCTCAGTCGACTGAACTCCAATTGGCGAAGAATACGACGGACATCGTTCGCAATCGAATCTTTGTCGGCGATAAAGTTTCGGATCGCTGCTTGATAGGCGATCTGCGTTGAGCGATAGTCGTTGCGTTCGGCACGTCGGTTCAATGGACCGTCGAACTGCAACCCGAGTTGGTACTGGTTGTTTGCCGAGTCCAACTTGAAGGGGTTGTTCGAATCGGAATCACTTCCCAACGCAACCTGCCCTTGGAAATTCAAATCGCTTTCCAGCGCATCGGCGGCGACTTCGACTTTTCGAAAACGATCCATCACCAACGCTTTCGAATTCATCAAGTCCAAGCGATTTTGTAGTGCGAATGAAATCGCTGTTTCCGAGGGGATCGAAAACGGCTCGATGTCGATCAAAAACAATCGGATTTGCGTTTGCGCGACATAGATTTCGGCGATCTCCTCTCGAAGTTTACGCCCGACCGCTTCGGACACCGCTTTCCATGCCACAATCGCGGTGTTGTCTTTTTCATTCGGCAAAATATCTTCGATCGAAACGTCATCGAGTGAGTCGACTCCCTTCAAAATCTCTTCAAAACTCTTCTGATCTTCCGCCTCGTCATCGGTAGGAGGATTCGTTTCGTAGTTTCCAAGCTTCGCCAAGACGTCCCGATCGAATGCCTCGCGAGACTCAAAATCGCGACGCAGATCAACCAGGCTCCCGGCGATCCGCTCGGCAAGTTCCTTTTGTTGCTCATAGTCCAATCGGTCATCCTCAGAGAACTTCGATTGGTCGGTCTGATCCAAGCGCTCTTGCCAGCGTTTAAGTTCAGCCTCAACTTCCGGCAAAAACACCAACGTCTGTTGATGCAGCTCCTGATAGCGTTTGAACTGTTTCTTGAGTGTTTCTACAGGTGCCTGCGAAGGCGGCAAGAACTGCACCAAGTCGATAAACAGTTGCTGAGCATCGTCCTGGAGGTTTTCGATGTTAGGATCGATCAGCTCGAACGGTTGGAGCAACGACTCGTCAATGTCGAAGCGAACCCAAGCAGGCAATCCGATCGCGAACTTCAAATTGTCTTGTTGCGAAATCAAATCTTGCTGTGCCGACAATAGCGATCGCCGCCCGTTTTGATACTGCTGGAAGACTTGATCCACTTGGACTTGTGAGACCGTTTCCAGTTGTTCATAGAACTCGTGTTCGGCCAGGTTCTGTCGCAAATTGCTGACGTTGTTTTCGGTGTTTCGAATGGCCTGCGTTTGCGTTAGCAGCCCCAAGTAGCTTTCTGTCAATCCGACGTAGAACTCGCGGCGAAAATGCGCGAAGTCCCGAACCTCGTAAAGCAAATTGCGTTCAGCCTGCGTCAGGCTTTCCAGTCGTACATGCCGGAACGCTCCACGCAACAGCGGTTGAGTAAACGTCGAGACGATGGCTGCAGAACCGGCCTGAACCGTGTTGCCGGGAAAGTTCCACGTCAGCGAGTTGAAGACACTGGTGACGAATTGCCCGCCACCAGCCAAGTTCCGACCGAATCCCAAACGATCGGAAACGGTCAGCAAACGATTATTGCCCAAGTCTTCACCGTCAGCACGATACGACAATCCTCCGCCGCCGATCCACTGAGTGTCAAATTCGAATCGGTTGATCGACAGGTCGAGTGCTCGTAAATAAACCTGTTCAAATTGTGATTGATAGTCGCGGCTATGCAGAAGCGCGAGGTCGATCACGAGCGGTTGCGTCAGATTGATTTCGCCCGAATCCGACTGCGGAAGGTAATCCAACCAGATTGGGTTTTCGACATCATGCCGGGTCGCGATCTTCTGGTAGTAAGGCAGTTTCTTGCAATCGGGCTGGACCATGTAGCGATGCGCGCCATGGTCATCGGGTGGCTTCGGGCCACAGTCCTTTTCCGCAGCAAGATACATTCGGGATTGACGCTCAGGCTCGACGGGTCGGTTGGGAATGTCCCAACGGGCGTCGCCTTGACGGCTATCGATCAAACAGTAGGCCTCTCGGTCAGCGGCGCGGCGATAGGTTGATCGTGCACAACCACCTACGGATAGGACGACGACGCCTGCCGATGCGATCGCTGCCACGTAGCATCGTTTCTGTTTGAACTGTAGCCGCCCCATACTTCCCTACCGCCTAAACGGATCCTAGACATACCATCTGACAGTGGTTGTCTATCGGCAAGGGAAGAACCTAACCCCGTCACGATCCGCACATTCGCTATCGGCAGTTGGGTCAAACGGGGGCCAAACTGTTAACCTGTAGCGATTGGTAAAGGCGACCGGGCAAACGCTCCAGTTTCACGCGTGGGAACGCCGCCACAGATCCAGAAAGCGTTTACTGCGGATTGCCCAAACACATGCTCAATAGCCGCGAAGGTACGCGACCTCACGCTGTAACCTGCTGCTCGGAATGATCGACTCTGCGGTCACCGCTTTGCCGTCGAAATCCGTGTTCGGATCGGAAGGCGATTGTTGGTCATCGAGCAACGTTTGCCGCACGATCATGTCGGCCAACATCGACGAGAGTTTGATGGCCAACTCGTCACGAATTGCACTGGAAATAACGATGCCTTTGCCCCAGCGCGTGCGGACAGGTTGCATCTCATTCTCAACCATGCGTTCAACACTTTGACGTCGAGCCAGCGCCGATTGAGCGTCCGCATCAAATACGATCACCCAGGTTCGATCTCCGGTGCGATACGCCATTTCGGTAATTCGCATCGATTGATGCAGCAGCGTTTCAAACTGATCGACTGCGGCATTCGGAACCGCCGCACCAAGAGCGACCGTCGTCAAGCACATATGGTGAGGATGCACGGGAGTCACGTTGCCGACGCCGAGGTCGACCGCCTGGGAGGGCACGTCGATACGAACTCGACGAGGGGCGGCAATCGACTCGGGGCGTGCTGAACGATGAACGGACCGGCTGGTCAACGGAGTGACTTCGTAAACCATTTCATCCGGTTCGGTTTTGGGCGTCTGCACCGGCATGGTCAACTGAGTACGCCATGCGGCAAAATTGACCGCCACTGCAGATGGGCCGCCCATCGGGGTTTGGAAGCTGACCGCCGTGCCGGTGCCAACACGCGATTCGATCCGTAGCTTCGAAAAATGCGCCGCGGCCAACTGACGGCAGATCAACAATCCCAAACCGCCGACCGATTGCGTGGGTGCCTTTCCAGATGCGATCAGTTCCAAATCATTGGGACTGATCCCACAACCTTGATCGACAACGGACCAATTCAGGATTTGTGAGTTGCTATATCGATGAGCACGAATCAAGACCGCATGCTTCGGGGCTGTCACACGAACCGCGTTGTTCGCCAAGTTAACGAGTAAACGGCGAAGCAATCCTGGATCGGCATAGATCATCAAGTCTTGGCCAAAGGGTCCGTCCCAAAGCAAGCTGATCTCACGTGGCAACGCCCACGGTTGCAGAGTCGATTCGACCTGATGACGAATCTCATCGATCGACACCCAGCTTCGTCGGATATTGCCGAAACCGGTTTCGAAACGACGCGACTGAACCATTTCGTCGACCATCTGACCGGCGCAATTGCATTGCTCGATCGCCGCCGACAAACACTCGTGCTGTTGTCTGGAAACGCGTCCCAAATCGCCATCGCGGACCAATCGCACCGCTTCACGAATCGTTGTCAGCGGAGATCGCAAGTCATGCGCCGTCTCGCTGATCAGTCTGGTGACCATCTCGAAGGACGCGTCGATGTCTGCTTTGGACAGATCGCTCCTCACTGTCGCATCGCCCATTCGCTTGGTCGAACGGTGGGCCGTTGGCGTAGCGGTCGCGAGATGGGAAGGGCCCATTGGTTGACTGCTGGTGTGCTGAAAAGTTGTCACGGCCTTGATCTCTTACTTTGTCTGCGTGGAGGAGGAGATGACCGAGCAGCGTCCTGCCTGCTTCCACGCTCGTGATGAAATCGCGTCCTTACCCAAGCCTACCTTACGTTGGTGCGGTTCGTTGGCTTGCCGATCGCTTCAGAGCGTGCCGTGGTCTCTCGTCACGGGAACGCTATCGACTGGCGAAACCTGACCACATCAGCCGGTTGCGAATTCCACATTGACTTTGCGGGCACCGTTTTCCGGCCCTGCCGCGTGTAGCGATCATTCCGACGTCAAAGCCGCCCGATGAGGGCACATCGCTTGCGGCTGGCCAAAACCCTACTTACACTGCTTGGTTGCTTAAAACCGCATTAACACCGAAACAAATCGGTTTAACCACCCACACCGCCCACCCCCCCTTCGGTTTCTCGACATGAGCCACTGCCTGAGGTTTTCCGGCCAACAACCGCTTGGCTTTTTGGCTTTCGCACGGTGCATGGTCTTGGCGTTTTCCGTCGGGATGGCCGCAACCGGTTGCACGATCGAGAAAGTCGAACCCGAGTCCGAAACTTTAACGGCCCAAGCGAGCAAGACACAGGCGATCAAGAAGGCTGACGGTGAAGACATCAAAGTTGCTTATGTCACCAATGGTATCGCATCGTTTTGGGTCATCGCCGAAGCCGGTTGCAAGGCCGCCGCAAAGGACCTGGGAGTCGAATGCACGGTGCGCATGCCGGATGGTGCCGCCGATCAAATGCGAACCCTCGAAGAACTGATCGCACTCGGCGTCGATGGGGTTGCGGTCAGTCCGATCGATCCCGGAAACCAAACAGGGATTTTGAATGACGTCGCAGCGGCGACGAATTTGATCACACAGGACTCCGACGCGCCGGACGCAAACCGACTCGCCTACATCGGGATGAACAATTACGACGCCGGTCGCATGTGCGGCAAGCTTGTCAAAGAGGCACTGCCCGACGGTGGCGAGGTAATGATCTTCGTCGGGCGACTAGGCCAGCTCAACGCCGACCAGCGAAGGCAAGGTGTGATCGATGAGTTGCTCAATCGATCGAACGACTCACAGCGTCCCTTTGATCCGTCCGATGCAGTTCTAAAAGGTGACAAGTACACGATTCTTGACACAAGAACTGACGACTTCGACTTTGCCAAAGCGAAGAGCGTTGCGGAAGATGCAATCGTCAAGTATCCGAACATCGGCTGTATGGTTGGTTTATTCGCGTATAACCCGCCAAACATCTTGGAAGCCATTAGCGGAGCCGGAAAGCTTGGCGAAATCAAAGTCGTTGGCTTTGACGAAGACGATCACACACTTCAAGCAATCGTAGACGGGAATTGCTACGGCACCATCGTGCAAAACCCGTATCAATATGGCTATCAATCGGTAGAGCTTCTGTCGAAACTTGCCGCCGGCGACGAGTCCGCATTACCCGAAGGCGGCGTTCTCAATATCCCCGCCCGTGCGATTCGCCAAGACAACGCGCAGGCGTTCTGGGACGAATTGAAGTCGTTGACGGGCGAATCGGAGACGTCGGACCAGTAGCCGCCAGCTTTTGATCTAACACAACGTGAACGACACCAACGCACCGACGCGATCATCCGCAGCAGAACAGGCCCCGGCTTTGCTGGAGGTACGTTCGTTGTGTAAGCGTTTCCCCGGAGTCCGCGCCCTACACCAAGTCAACTTGACGGTGCGACGTGGTGAAGTGCTCGCGATCGTTGGCGAAAACGGTGCCGGAAAGAGCACGCTGATGAAAATTCTTGCCGGTGTTCAATCGGCGGACGAAGGTGAGCTGCTGATCGATGGCAAACCGGCCAAGCTCAATGGTGTTGCTGACGCGATCGATCATGGCATCGCGTTGATTCACCAAGAATTGAACCTCGCGACCAATTTGACCGTCGCAGCCAACATTTTTTTGGGCCGTGAACCGACTCGCTTCGGGCTGATTCATCGCTCAAGAATCCACCAGCTTGCTCAGCAGCACCTTGATGCGGTCGGCCTGGATGTCTCGCCGCAATCGCTGCTCAGTGAACTATCGATCGGCAAGCAACAAATGGTTGAAATTGCCAAAGCGTTGTCGATTGACGCACGCGTGCTGATTATGGACGAGCCGACCAGTAGTCTGTCACAACGCGAAACCGAATCACTTTTTGAAGTCGTTGAATCGTTGCGTGACCGCGGCGTCAGCGTGATCTACATCTCACACCGACTCGCGGAAGTCGAACGGTTAGCCGACCGTGTCGTCGTCATGCGTGATGGTGAGAACGCGGGCACACTCGAAAAAGATCAAATTTCCCACGACGCGATGGTTTGCCGGATGGTCGGGCGTGACGTATCGCGTTTCTATAACCGAACCGTTCGGAATGAGGTGAGTGATCGGCCCGCGGTCTTATCAGTCAAAGACTTTGTCGTTCCCGAGCATCCCCAACAGAAGATTAGCTTCGACATTCGTCCGGGCGAAATCGTTGGCATTGCTGGGCTAGTTGGCGCCGGACGCAGCGAATTGTTGCGGTGCCTGTTCGGCGTTACGGAGTCACTCGGTGGTCGGATATTTATCGAAAACCGACCAGTGCGGATTCACTCTCCCAGTGATGCGATTCGCCATGGGCTTGGTTTGGTCCCTGAGGACCGCAAGACCCAGGGCTTGGTGATCGACTTCGGCGTCAAACGCAATGTGTCCTTGGCCAGCGTCAAAGATAACTCTCGCATGGGCACATGGATCGACTTTGCGAAAGAAGCATCCGACACTGATCATGCGATCGATCGCCTGGCAATCAAAACACCTTCGGCCGATCAGGTTGTACGCTACTTGTCCGGCGGCAATCAACAGAAGGTCGTTCTAGGCAAATGGCTAGCGATGCGTCCCAAGGTTTTGATGCTGGACGAACCGACCCGCGGCATCGACATTGGTGCCAAAGAAGAAATCTATCGCCTCATGGAATCGCTAGCCGCCGATGGCTTGGCGGTATTGTTTGTTAGCAGCGAAATGGAAGAAGTGATCTCGCTGAGCGACCGTACGTTAGTCATGCACGAAGGCCGATTGACCGGCGAACTTGTAGGCGACGACATCAACGAAGAACGCATCATGAATTTAGCAACGGGAATCTGCGCCGGAGAGTGTGATGAATAAGGTACTTGGAATCTTCGGCCTGCTGATCTTCGTTTGCCTCTTTACGACGATCTTGAACGACAGCTTTGTCGGTCAGGGAAATCTGAACAACATCACACGCTGGAGTGCGTTGTTCGGCATCCTTTCGATCGGCGTCTCGTTTGTGATCATCACCGGAGGTATCGATTTGTCGATCGGATCGGTCGTCGGCTTGGTCGCCTGTTTGCTTCCCATGCTGGTCGTCGATCGAGGCTATTCGCCACTCGCATCGATTGCGATCGTGCTTGCTTGTTCCGCGGGGATTGGCCTTTTGCACGGGCTGCTGATCACCAAGTTAGATCTGCAGCCATTCGTTGTCACGCTGTGTGGACTGCTATTTTATCGCGGGTTTGCGCGCTGGCTGACCGATGACCAGACATTGGGTTTTGGGCAAAGCTACGACAACGGCCTGCGTTTATTGGCGACGGGAAAACCGGCCAGTTGGGCCACGATGATGGCGATCGGTGGCTTGGGAATGACGATCGTTGGACTTTGGCGTGCTTATCGGATGCCGCTTCGCAAGTTGGACAATCCGCTCGCACAACAACTTTTGCGTTGGTCGTTGCCGGCCGTAGGATTATTCGTCGCTGTCGTTGGCAGTTCACGTTTTTGGTTTGGCTGGACGACTGCACCAGGACCGGTGCTGCTACCGTTGGGGGAATATCAAGTTCGCGGGATGCTTGTTCTGGCGGCGGAAGGCGGCGCCGAGTTGCCCGCGCTGATCATGCGATATGCCGCCACAGTGATGTTCGTCCCGGCATTGATCGTTTTTGTCGTTTCAGCGTTCAAACATCACGCGAAGAAAGTAACGCTTCCGCTGTCAGCCGTCGCGTTGACAATGGCATTGCTGCTGGCCAGCTTGTTTTACCTCGTACCGATTTTCCGTGAAGCCGCGCCTTCGGATACATGGCGTGTGAATTCGATGCTTGTTTCCGGAAGTACGCTTCGAACGGCAATGATGCTGATCGAATTTGTCATCGTCGCGTTGGCGATGGGCTCAATCGGATGGTTGATTCAAGCGGGCAGTGCAGCGAGCCCGATCAGCAAGGCGATTGCGTTTCCGATGATCATCTTGGGCGTCCTGTCGCTGATTGGGCAAACGGATATGGCAACGACGATGGTACCGACGCCAATGTTGCTGATGATCGGACTGGCCGTCGTCGCCAGTGTGTTTCTGAATCGAACGGTCTACGGTCGATACTTGCTCGCGTTGGGCAGCAACGAAGAAGCCGCGCGGTACAGCGGGATCAAAACCGAACGAATGGTCTTGCTCGCATACGTCCTTTGCTCACTTGCCGCCGGACTAGGCGGAATCCTTTTCGCACTCGACATCAATTCGGTGCAGCCTTCCGGGTTCGGAAATTTTTACGAGCTATACGCAATCGCCGCGGCGGTCCTTGGCGGTTGCAGCTTACGTGGCGGCGAAGGAAACATCCTGGGCGTCGTCATCGGTGCGGCAGTCATGCGAGTGCTCTACAACGCGATCAACATTTTGGGAATCAGCACCAAACTGGAATTCGCCATCATCGGTTTGGTGATTCTTGCGGGCGTGATTGTCGACGTGCTGGTCAAACGCATGATTGCAAAGCGCGCGTTAGCCGCGTCGCAGAACAACGGGGCCCTTTCCACAACCGCTGCCTGAGATCCGAGTTTCGATCGACGCTCCCGCCACTAGGACTTGGGGTGCTCGCTGTCGTATTGGTCACGCAAGCTTTGTGGTACTCGCTGTACCTGACCGTTGCGGTCGATCACTGCCAGCGTGACTTCGGAGCTCACTAATTTCTCCCCATCGCGAGACACGACATACTCGTGCACGATCTTTCCGGCGGTCACTTTCGCGATCGTGGTTTGGATTTCCAACCAGTCGTCGTATTTGGCCGGCCGGTGGTAGCGGCAGTTTACATTGACAACGACCACAAGCAGGCCCTCGTCTTCCATGTCGCGATAGCGCCCGCCACTGGCACGAAGCAGTTCCGTTCGCCCGATTTCGAAGTACTGCAAATAGACGCTATGGTGCACGAACCCCATTGGGTCGCATTCGTCGTAACGGACGCGATGGTTAATTCTGTGTTCCAACATGGGGGATCGCTTTCGGTGAGAAACGCTTGAAGAAATCGGCATTCGGCAACAATGTAGATGTCAACTGTTTTGCGACAAGGCGAAACGCGGTTACTGAGATGCGTTTCGATTTCCGCGTCGCCGAGATTCCTAGCCGGGACAATACCTTGAACGAAAGCTCCCCGAACACCGCGCGAAGCCCCCAGCTCGATCCCCCGAAGTGGGCGCACCATGTGCTGCTCGCCGCCGCGATCTACAACCTCATCTGGGGAGCCTGGGTGGTGATGCGTCCGAGCGATTTTTTCAACTTGGCACATCTAGAACTGCCACGTTACCCCGAGATTTGGCAATGCGTCGGAATGGTCGTCGGCGTCTACGGTATCGGGTATGCGATAGCGGCAAAAAACCCGGCACGGCACTGGCCGATCGTGTTGGTAGGGTTTCTCGGAAAAACCTTCGGCCCGATCGGGATCGCGTGGAACTTGGCGACCGGCTCGCTGTCAATGGAATGGGTTTGGTTAACGATCTTCAACGACCTGATCTGGTTGTTCCCGTTTGCCGCGATCTTGTTTTTCGCATTCGATGTTGCAAACCGACCCCATGCGTCGCCGACTGGCGAAACACTGGACGCCGCGCTTTTGCGATTCGCGAGCCAACGTGGCGAAACGTTGCGAACACTTTCCAGTCAAGGCGAAGTGCTGGTCGTTTTCTTACGTCATTTCGGATGCACGTTTTGTCGAGAAGCACTCGATGATCTTCGGCAACAACGGGCCGAACTTGAACGCCAAGGTATCACGTTGGTGCTAGTTCACATGGGTGACAATACCGAACAGGCAACGTTCTTTGACCGTTACGGACTGGACGACGTACACCGAATCAGTGACCCCAGCTGCCATTTGTATCAAGCGTTTGGCTTGCAACGCGGTGGCCCCAGCCAACTATTTCCACCTGGCGTCTGGTGGCGAGGCTTTCAAGCGGCGATTGTCAATCGACACGGCTTCGGCAACTTAATCGGCGACGGATTCCAAATGCCTGGCACATTCCTACTAAAAGACGGCCGAATCGTAAAAGCTTATCGGCATAAAACGTCTGGCTCGCGCCCCAACTATTGTGACATTGCAATCACACCACTGAACACAAACACCGCTAACCTGGAGTCTCACCCCTCTCCCAGTTGCTGAATTCACTCACATTGCCAATTCGATGTTTGTCAGCTGGGCTCAACTTTTTTATGCTATGGCGTCTGCGATGCCTTATGGGGCACGTTTCGTGGCAACGACGACCAATGAAATGTGTTCCAATGGTGCCGGATCACCTACCCCACCTGGAACACACCCAGGCCCATCCTCACCCCGCCTTGAATCTGATGAACTCGATCGATCGAATTCAGTTTTGTAAGGTCTCTCGGCTGCCACACCGCGCCACGCACCACCGTGACCGGATCGTGAATCGAACGAACGAACGACTCGCAATCGCGATCGCTTTGTCGTTGATCGTTTCGATCATGCCGCAGGCAATCCTTCGTGGTGGAGAACTGCCGTCGATCGAATCGGATCCTGTTGCAGCTTATGAATCGGACATCGTGCCGATCTTGCAGCAGTACTGTTATGACTGCCACGGTTACGGTGAGCGTGAAGGCAATTTCGTTCTCGACCAGTTCTCCTCTGGCCAAGAGGCTAACGCGGATCCGATCTTTTGGTGGCGCGTCCTGAAAAACCTTCGCGCCGGTGTCATGCCACCGGTCGATTCGCCGAAGCTAAAACCTGAAGAGATGGCCCGGATCACACGTTGGGTGAAGCTTGGACCATTTCACATCGATCCGGAAAATCCAGATCCCGGGCCGATTGCCGTGCGCCGCATGAACCGACAAGAATACGGCAACACCGTACGATCGCTGATGGGTGTCGACTTTGACGAGAAGCTGCTGTTCCCGCCTGACGACTCGGGGCACGGCTTTGACAATGTTGCTGACGCGTTAATGGTTTCGCCTCTGCTGCTGGACAAGTACCTGCAAGCGGCTGAGATGATTACCGACCGTGCCGTCCCCAGCGTGACCAAGATCATCCCACGTCTGGACTTCCGCGGCGACGATTTCAAATCCACAAGCCCGGACTCCGACCGCACGGGTCGATCGATCGACGGCAAGAAAACGACGACGGTCGAACGAGCGTTTAAGCTCGATGCGGACGGACAATACAACGTGACGATTGGGACCAAACAACACGGTTCCTTCGAGTTCGATCCGGCACGCTATCACGTCACCTGCAAAATCGATGGGGAGGTTGCTTTCGAGTCCGAGTTGGGCTGGGACGAAAACAAGCTGACAGAGTTCACCTCGGTGAAAGGGTGGCCCGCCGGCGAACACAGGATCTCGTTCCACGTGACCCCAGTCGTTCAAGAAAACGACGAGGACGAAGATCTCGATGACGACGGCGGAACGCACGTCCATTTCGAAGTGTACCGAGTGTCCGTGGAAGGACCGCTGGAAACAAACGACCTCGTCCACCCACGCAACTACGAACGGTTCTTTACCCGCGACGCGCCGCCAGAAAGTCCCGAAGAGCGTCGCGACTATGCGGCCGAGATTCTGCAGCGTTTTGCCACCCGCGCCTTTCGGGGCAAAGTAGATTCGGTCACGGTGGGTCGTTTGGTGGACATCGCGGAATCTGTCTACACACAACCCAACGAAACCTTTGAATCCGGTGTCGGTCGAGCAATCGTCGCTATTCTGGCATCCCCAAAATTCTTGTTCCGAATCGAATCAGCAGAAGCGACCGATCCCCACCAACGCTTCGCCCCCGTCGACGAACTCTCCTTGGCCTCACGTCTGTCTTACTTCTTGTGGTCATCAATGCCAGACGATGAGCTCGTTGGTCTCGCCGAGCAAGGCAAGCTGCGTGAGAACCTGCCACAGCAAGTCGATCGGATGCTTGCCGACAAGCGTGCCGATGCGTTCATCGCGAACTTCGTCGGACAGTGGCTGCGGACACGAGACGTCGTCAACGCCAACGTCGATCCGAATGTGATCTTGGGTTACGCCGACGAGCTTGAGGAACTACGTGAATGGTTCAAAACCTTGCCGCGCGGGTTCTTCCGCCGACGAGGCGAAATGCCAGCTGAAGACCAAGCAAAACTCGATCGCTTCCGTGAAATCCGTCGTATTGTCGATCGTGTCGATGATGATCTGAAACGCTCCATCCGCCGCGAAACCGATGAGTTCGTCGAATACGTCATGCGGAACGACGTTAGCCTGCTGGACCTGCTCGATTGCAACTACACGTTCTTGGACGCACAGCTTGCCGAGCACTACGGGATCGAAGGCATCAAAGGCGAAAAGATGCGTCGGGTCGAACTACCTGAAGGCAGCCCACGTGGTGGTCTGTTGACGCAAGCTTCAATGCTGATGGTGACATCGAATCCAACCCGTACGTCACCGGTCAAACGTGGTTTGTTCATCCTGGACAATATCTTGGGCACCCCGGCGCCGCCGGCTCCTGGTGTAGTACCAGAACTGGAAGAATCAGCCGATCGATTCGGTGATCGTGAACCGACGCTGCGAGAACTGCTTGCGGTTCACCGCGAAGACGCCTTGTGCGCGTCCTGCCATGCACGGATGGATCCGCTCGGCCTAGCACTCGAAAACTTCGACGCACTCGGTATGTGGCGTGAAACCGATAACGGTTCTCCGATCGAACCCCAAGGGGAATTGGTCACCGGCGAAACGTTCAACGACGTTCGCGAATTGAAGAAACTGTTGCGTGAAAACCATGCCGACGACTTCTACCGTTGCGTCACGGAAAAACTGTTGGTGTTCGCGATCGGACGTGGCATGGAATACTCCGACGAACACACCGTCGACATCATCGTCGACAAATTGCGGGCAAACGATGGCAAGTTCAGCGTGTTGGTCAAAGCGGTGATCGACTCGGCACCGTTCCAAATGCAACGCGTGACCAATGTCGACCATCAGGCGAATCAGGCGAGCGACATTCACAGGGGGGGAGAGGGACAATGAGTAACGGACAAAAGCGATCTTTAAGTCGACGTGGTTTCTTGCGTGGCAGTGGATTGACACTCGCCCTGCCAGCGATGGCTTCGCTGCGTGGCCGCGCGGTCGCCGCAGAAACGGCGGCACAGTCAGCGACCGCGGTCACCTCCACCGGCGCGCCGCTGCGGATGGCGTTCATGTCGATCCCCAACGGCGTGCAACAAGAAAACTGGTTCCCGTCCGACGACAACGAACTGAACGAGACGATGAAGCCGCTCAATCGCTTGAAATCGGATCTGCAAGTGATCAGCGGACTTGACCACATCAATGCGACACCGGGGCCGGATGGCGCCGGCGACCATGCCCGCGCCAACGCGACCTTCCTGACCGGATTGCGTGCTCGTAAAACGGCTGGCAGCGATATCGAATGTGGTATCTCGGTCGACCAAGTCGCCGCCCAGAGCATCGGCTCAATCACACGCATGCCTTCGCTGGAACTGACGTCCGACTTGATCCGCAACTCCGGCAGTTGCGATTCCGGCTATGCATGTGCTTACCAGTACAACTTGGCTTGGAGTTCGCCTTCCACGCCGGTCACGCCCGAAGCCAATCCACGTTTGGTTTTTGAGCGGCTGTTTGGCTCGGGTTCACGCGGGGATCGCAAAAAGAATTACGAAGCTCGCCTAGCCACCAAGAAGAGCGTCCTGGATTTTGTGCTCGAAGAAGGCCGCGATGTCAAGCGTCAACTCGCCGCCGCAGACAGCCGCAAATTTGACGAATACTTTTCGGTCGTCCGCGACATGGAACGACGCATCGAAGCCGCCGAACAATTCAAGGATCCACCGGAAACCGACGAAGACGCACCGGCCGGGATTCCACGCGACTTCGGCGACTACATGACGCTGATGTACGACATGCTGCACTTGGCATTTCAGACGGATTCGACGCGCGTCGCAACGCTGCTCTTGGCATACGACGGCAGCAATCGCACGTTCCCACAATTGGGCATTCCTGAAGGCCACCACTGGCTGACACACAGCCAACGTGACGAGGCGCTTGCACAAAAGGTCGCTCGCATCGACCAGTTCTACATCGAACACTTTGCCCGGTTCCTGGAGAAGATGCGACAGACCGAAGATGTCGATGGCAACAGCTTGCTGCACAATTCGATGATCGTCTACGGGGGTGCAATCGCAGACGGCAATCGACACACCCACGAAAACTTGCCGGTGATTTTGGCTGGACAAGCCGGAGGCCAGATCGAAACCGGCCGCTACTACCAAGCCGAAAAACAGCCGATGAGCAACCTCTACGTCAGCATGTTGAACCTGATGGGCATCCCAGTTGACGAATTCGGCGACTCCAACGGCAAACTTTCATTGTCGTAGTCTGCTAAACTGATAACGGATGACGCCGGGCGTTGATCAACGCCCGGCGTTTTCTGTTGCCGCTTGCACTCCGCGTGCCGGCCGCGCCACCCCGCCTCCACCGCAACGCCCTCCCTCCTGCGGACCCAGCCGATGAGCCTGTCAAACACGCTTGTATCGCGTTGTATTGCTTTATTGCGTTTTCATGGGATTCTATTTCTAGGTCTCGCCACTGCGCACGCGTCGCCGGTAGCTGCCGCTGAGGATGACGTCGCAAACTTTGAAGCCTCGATCGCACCGCTTTTGCAATCGTATTGCATTGACTGTCACACGGGCGATGAAGCCGAAGCGGAGATCGATTTGTCGCTATACCAAAATCAAGGCGACCTTATCGGCGACCAGACCGTCTGGATCAAAACTCGCACCATGCTGTCCAGCGGTCAGATGCCGCCCAAAGACTCTGTACAGCCGACTGATGCCGAACGTGCGGACCTTGAATCTTGGGTGACCGGATATTTGTCGAACCTTGCCAAAGCGAGTGCTGGCGATCCCGGACCGGTTGTTTTGCGTCGTTTAAACAATGACGAATATCGCTACACCATTGGCGACCTAACAGGTGTAACGTCACTCAATCCGACACGCGAGTTTCCGGTTGATGGTGCGGCAGGCGAAGGCTTTATCAACTCCGGTGAAGCTCAAGCGATGTCCCCCGCGTTGGTGACAAAGTATCTTGATGCGGCCAAAGAAGTCGCATCCCATGCAGTCCTGACGCCCAAGGGGATCCGATTTTCCGATTTCGATTCCCGTCGCGACTGGACTGACGAACGGGTGCAAGCGATTCGTGATTTCTATCGTCGGTGGACAGTCCCTGCGAACGTCGAAATGCAGGTCAGCGGCGCAGGGGACGTTCCCAATGAAGGCGGAACCCTACCGCTTCGTCAATCGCTGCTCACTCTCCTAAAAAACCGCGACTCGCTAGAACGAGGCAGCGTCAGTTTTCGAGAAATCGCCGAGTCCGCCTCCGACGATGGAACACCGGTCAACGCGAAATACTTGTCACTGATTTGGAACGCGTTCAACGCAGACGACAACGCCGATGACGCGATCATGAATTCGCTTCGTCGTCAGTGGCGAATCACCAACGTCAGCAATCTCGATTCGTTCGTCGCATCGATCAATCGGTTGCAGGACGTCACGTTTCGATTTAATTCGATCGGCCACATGGGCGGCGATGGGAAACCAAAAGCATGGATCGAAGGCCTCAATCCGATCCAGTCCAAACAAAGCGTTCGTCTGGATCTGCCGACCACGCCGAATGAAGACCTCACAATCTACTTGGCGGTCTCAGACGCTGGTGACGGACCCGAAGGTGACCAGGTACTGTTCAAGAACCCACGACTTACCACAGACAGTGGCATCTCGATTCCGCTGAGTAAGTTGGCAGGATTAGCGAACGCACTCGAGTCTCGGAAAAAATTGGCACTGCGTTCGGTCACGGAATACTTGAGTGCGATCAATTCGATCGAATCAACAGCGATCAGTACCAACGAGGAATTCCAAACAGTCGCAATCGAACGAAACCTCGATCCGATTTTGTTGAAAGCGTGGGCGGACTATTTGGGGCTGAACGTGTCCTCGACGGTCGAAGTCAACGGGCGTTTTCAAAACACAGAAACCAATCCGACATATCCCTTCATTAAAAGCTGGGGATCAGGGTCAACGCCTTTCGTTTCTTCAAACGCGTCCGACGACCAAGTTCGAATCCCTGGCGTTGCAAACCCACACAAAGTTTTCGCTCACCCCGCACCCGATCGTTTTGCCGCGATTGGGTGGCAAAGCCCTCTCGACGGAACGGTGGAGGTGACAGCGTCTCTACTTGATGCCCACGCTGATTGCGGTGGTGGTCAGGAATGGTGGCTTCAACACCTGAGCGGGCGTGGTGACCGCAATCTTTGGCAAGGCAGAATTGGCCGCGGCGGTCGCGCACAGTCTGAAACAATGGAAGTCACGGTTCGGAAAGGCGACGTGATTTCGTTTCTGCTGGGTCCCGGTGACGAATACACCTGCGACCTAACCGAAATGGACCTGACGATCAACGAAAATGGAAACGAAAAACGACACTGGAATCTTGCCCAAGACGTCGCGGACGACCTGCTAGCCAGTAACCCTCATGCGGATCAATTCGGCAACGCAGACATTTGGCATTTTTACCAAGGCGACTTATCCAGCGCACGATCGGTGGCGTCACCGACCGATGCAATCCCGCCGGATTCGACGCTGGCTCAGTGGTTGGACGAAAGTGATTTAAATCGTCGTCAACAACTTGCATCGCAAATCCAAGCTCAATGTGATCGCATCACCAACGATAACCAATCGCCTGAGAAATCAGCGGACACAACAGTTTGCCAACAGATTTCGCACCTTGTCGCACGCAACGTGTCACTGGATGCCATGCTCCGTGAAGAGCATCCTGACGAACGATTTGGCCCGAAGGGCGACAATGAACTCGCCCCGGAAGACTTGCTTGTCCAAGCCCCCGCTGTCTTGGCATTTTCCATTCCACATGAACTGTCACTGGGCCGAAGACTTGAAGCACAAGCCAGCCTGGCGAAAAGCGATGGAAACCCCGGCAGTGTTCGGATCGCGGTCAGTTCGACTCCGCTTACCGCAGCCGAAGTGGGTCTGGAACAACCGACGCTTGCCGTGCCGGGATCCAAACGATTCGAAGAAATTGCAAACAGCTATCGACGATTTCGCGAACTGTTTCCTCCAGCAGTTTGCTACACAAGAATCGTCCCTGTTGACGAAGTCGTCACACTCAGTCTGTACCATCGCCAAGACGAGGCTCTTCAGCGTTTGATACTCAGTGAGGATGAGATCGCAACACTGAACGCCATGTGGGACGAGATGCTGTTCGTCGCCCAAGAACCGCTGCGTTACGAAGTCGCATTCGAACAGTTACGTGAATTTGCGACGCAAGATCGCCCCGATTTAGTCAAAGTTTGGGACCCACTCAAACCCGGTGTAACCGCTCGGGCAGAAGCGTTTCGTCAGCGGCAAATGCAGCTAGAACCGTTGCACGTCAATTCAGTAATTGAATTTGCGAACCGGGCTTGGCGTCGCCCGCTGGAGACAGAAGAATTCGACCAGATCCGCGATCTCTACCAAATATTGCGTGCCGAAGGATTGGACCATGAACCCGCGATTAAGTTACTGCTAGCACGCGTTCTTGCTTCGCCATCGTTTCTATATCGCCGCGAGGTTCAACCACCAGGCAACGCACCGGCGGAAGTAAACGGAATCGAATTGGCGAACCGATTGAGTTACTTCTTGTGGTCATCCATGCCGGATGACGAGCTATTGCAGCTTGCTCTCGACGGTCGCTTGTTGGACGACAGGATTCTTGAACAGCAAGTCGATCGTATGTTGGACGATCCGCGGTCACGACGTTTGGCAATTCAGTTCGCGTGTCAGTGGCTGCACCTGCGAAACTTTGACCAAAACGACGACAAGAACGAAAAGCTCTATCCCGAGTTTGCAGTGCTGCGTCAGGAGATGTACGAAGAAACCATTCGCTTCTTTGACGACCTATTTCGATCCAATCGCCCGGTCACCGCGATCTTGGATGCGGACCATGTCTTCGTCAACGAGCGTATGGCCAAACACTATGGCATTGATGGAGTGCACGGCGACGACTGGGTGAAAGTCGATGCCGCCGGTGACGTCGGACGAGGCGGTATCCTGGCGATGGCGACAGTCTTGGCCAGTCAATCGGGCGCGTCCCGAACCAGTCCGATCTTGCGGGGAAATTACGTCTATGAAACGTTGCTGGGTCAGCGATTGCCACGACCACCAGCCAATGTGCCACAGCTTCCTGATCAAGTTCCTGAAGGCTTGACGGCGAGACAATTGATCGAGCTCCATAGCTCCGCCCCGGAATGCGCCAAGTGTCACGAGTTAATCGATCCATATGGTTTCGCACTCGAACAGTACGACGCGATCGGGCGTATTCGTCCTGTGCCCACGGACACGTCGGCGCTATCATCCGATGGCACAGAACTCAATGGAATCGACGGTTTACGAAACTACCTGCTCGGCGAGCGACGCGACGATTTTCTCCGTCAATTCTGCCGCAAACTCTTGGGCTACTCGCTCGGTCGTGAAGTCCAGTTGTCCGACGAAGTCCTACTCGATGAAATCCGGCAAACGCTTCATTCAAATGATGATCTTGTCCGGATTGCTGTAAAATCGATTGTCACCAGTCCGCCGTTTCGGCGGATTCGTGGTGCCGATTGGGTCCAACCCTAATCCCCTCCTGCTTTCGCCCACCTTTCGGATTGTCGCATGCCTTCAACATCAGTTCAGCGCCGTACATTCTTGCGTGGAATCGGCGTCAGCATGGCGTTGCCTTGGATGGAGTCCCGCTCGGTCTGGAGCGAATCGCCAACATCGACGAGCGATTCAGCATCCGCGCCGACCCGAATGGCAATTTTGTTTTCCGGTTGCGGCTATCACTCGACCGAATGGTGGGCCGAAGGTCAGGGAAGCGAGATGAAGCTTGGGCGCGTCTTGCATCCGCTGAATGAATTCCGTGACCGAATGGTTTTCATCAACGGTTTGTACAACGCCGAAGCATTGAAAGGCAACATCCACAGCTCACAGACAGGCAACCTATTGTCTGGTGCCCCGCTGTCCTCCGGCGGAAAAATCCGATCGGGTACCAGCGTCGATCAAGTCGTCGCGCAGCACCTCGGTCGCCAAACCAAACTGCCCAGCTTGGTGCTTGGCTGCGAGAAATCCAATCCGTCGGTCCACAAAAATTATTCGATGCTTTACAGCTCGCATATTTCATGGAGCAGTCCGACAACACCGACACCGCTGGAAGTTTATCCGGCCCTCGCATTTGATCAGCTATTCAAAGACGCCGCACAGCAAGGTGACAAGAGCGTGTTGGATGCGGTATTGGAGGACGCCAAAGATTTCCGTCGCGGAATCAGCCACCGCGATCAACAAAAGCTTGATGAGTACCTTCACTCGGTCCGCGAAGTCGAATCACGCTTGGATCGGGCTGGGCAGCGTGGCGAACTACAAGGCTGGCGTCCAACCTTGGAAAAACCCAACATGGCTCGTCCCGTTGATGGCTATCCACAAGACATCGTCGAACACATGCGGCTGATGTGTGACATCCTTGTCTTGGCATTTCAAACAGACACAACGCGTGTCTGTACTTTGAAACTGAACAACGACCATGGCACGTTGCGATTCCCGCACTTGGGAATCGACTACATGATCCATCACTTGCTCTCTCACACCGACAACGAAGATTGGTTGACGGTCAATCAATTCTTCTTGGAACAATTCCGCTACTTGGCGGCGAAGATGGACTCGATCGAAGAAGGCGAACGAACTTTGCTTGACAACTCGATGCTGATGCTGTGTTCGAGCATGCGGAACGGGCAGCACGATGCGTCACGCTTGCCGGTCGTCATGCTTGGCGGTGGTGGCGGTAAAATCAAAGGCGGGCAAAATCTTGACTACAGTGACAATCCCGATCGCCAGATGTGTCGCTTGTACCTCAGCATGATGAAGGTGATGGGGGTCAATCGCGAGACGTTCGGCGACGCAACGGCACCACTTGCCGAAGTCTAAACTGCGAGTTTCGTGTTACGCCAAGCCCGGTGTTCTTGGTACTTGGCGACGATCGCAGCCGATCCGAGGCAGATCGCAAACACGCACGCGACACCGTTGCTGCCGGCTTCTAGAAACGCGATCGGTATCATTCCGACCATAGCGACCGAGTGCAGGATCAAGTTGGCGGCAAGCTGTCGTGACTGGCCCATGAACAGCAACGCGGTAGGCGAAAGCGAAAACAACGTCCACAGACATGCCCCCGAACTGATCCAGATCAGTGCCGTGTGCGACGTCACAAACTGGGGTCCAAACAACGACAGAATCCAGTCGCCGAATTGGTACAAAATCACCCAAAACACAAGTGCCGCTCCACCGATCACAGCTTGACGACGTCTTCGAAGAAGCTGGTCAGATTCCATGTCTCCAGTATCAATCGCGACAGCAAGCATCGGGAAGTAGTATTTGTCGGCGGACTTCGAAAGCAACAGGACGAGACAGCCCGTCTCAAACGCTGGGGCAAGCAACCCCAATTCCGCCGAAGAGTGCGGCAAGTGGTGGAGCACAACGAGCGGTGCTTTGAAAAGCCACGTGATCGCGCACCCGATCGCAAAGTATGAAAGACTGCGATACAGCCAATGCCCCCACTGGATCCCTGTCGTCGATTCGTTTGCGATGGAATCGTCTGGTCCGATGTCCGGCTGCGAACGTTCAATCAAAAGCGGTAAGCAAACGAGTAGCCCGACGACACTGCCGATTCCGAAACAAATGACCGCCAGGGTCGCATCAAACGATTTAATCCAATGCGCGCTTGCCAAAATCAATGTTAGCGTGACGGTCGGCACCAAGGCACGCGCGATCAATGTCCCCAAAATCGGCGACCGACTTGCGATCAGCAAATCGACTGCCACACCACACCCTGCAATCGCCGGAATAAACAGCACCGCAGTTAACGACGTCAACTCAACAGCGCCCCGCACCAACTGCGATTCGAGTCCAATACCGATTGCAACAAACAGTGCACTGACGACGAAGACCATTCGCTTTGCGAAGGCAAAATAGGCTTTCCGTTGACGGCGACTATCGGATTGATCCGCCAATGGAATGCGTTTATAGGCGTACTTCCCCACCCCTGCTTCGGCGAGCGCACCAAACATGGTGAGCACCGCAATCGCCCCGACGAATCCGTCAAACTCGTGCGCGGACAATCGATGAGCTAAATACAGCATCAACAAATAGCTCAGCAGCACGCCGGTGATATTTGCACCGATCAGAATCCCTGCGATTGAAGTGGAGAATCGCGTGGCAGATTCAGAAGTGTCTGGCAGGCGATCCATAGATGCAGAAGGCCGAGAGCGGTGGGAAGGGAGACGCGATCACGACGGGTAGGGCAATATCGTTGTGCCCACAGCGACAGAGGGCAGCAATTTACCTTAGACAGAAAGCAATAGCGATAGATCAGTGTCGTTGAGGTGGGACCGACGTCTAAGTCTGCTGTTCGATCATCTTGAAATACAGAAAACCGATCAACACGACAATCAACGCGTGCAAAACGATCGTCAAGTAAAACGCGATTTGGAACGACAACTTCCGAGTTTTGTGACGCACCATTCGTTGTGCGATCCAGGCGCCGGGCCACCCGCCGAGGACCGCCCAAATGTGCAACGTCGCCTCTGGAACGCGCCAACGTCCCCGCTGAGCCGACCGTTTGTCAGCGACATAGATGAAGAAAGTTCCCAAACTGACGATCAGGATCCATCCTATGTAGATCAAAACTAAATTCAAATCACTGCTCGATTTGGTGAATGAGTACGACGCAGAAAATTTCGCGTTTCCACACCCCCACTGCGGGGCCACTATATGGAGGGTGCACCATTCAGCGGTTTACTGGATTCGAAGGAGTTTTGTCCATCCCGACTCGCTTGAAAACCCTCCCAGTCGCACAACACAGCCACGGCCGGCTCGGCTTTCGCGGCAGATATGCTTTGTCGGATCGATGAACTGCCATTAAACTTTGGATCCGACGCCCCGCCTCATGATCATCCCCCCGCCCCTGCCTATGTTTGCTTCGCACCAGCTCGCTTCGCTGTTCGCAGTTTTCGTTGTTTTGTGTAATCAGTCACTCGGCCAAGACTGGTTTCGTTGGCGAGGCCCCAACCTTGACGGAATCGCCCAATCAGAAAAATGGTCGGGAGAACTACCGAAGAGTGACTCCAAGATTCGTTGGCGTGCGTCGGTCGGCATCGGATTTTCCTCGTTCGTGTGCCACGACGGACTTGTGATCACCATGGGACACCAAGGCGATGATTCGGTCGTCACCGCGTTAGACCAAGAATCCGGTAAAACGACTTGGCAATTCAAGTTCCCAGCGCCGCTTGATGATCGCGATTTTGAAGGTGGACCAACTTCCACGCCGACGATCGACGGCGACAACGTTTATGTGTTCAGCCGAATGGGCGAGCTGTTCTGCTTGACACTCAAAAGCGGCGAACAAATTTGGAAAACGTCGTTGGCCGATCGCGCCCAAGTCCGCTTGCCAGGATGGGGATGCTCCGCCGCGCCCTTGGTCCTTGGCGACAAACTGATTTTGAACCTTGGCGAAGCCGGAATGGCGGTCAATAAACAAACCGGCGAATTGATTTGGCAGTCCGATGACCGCGAATGCGGCTACGCTTCCCCGGTGCCGATTCCAAATTCTGATCCCGCAGCCGTGATCATCGCATCTGGGAAAACGTACGTCGGCGTTGAAGTCGAAACCGGGAAAGAACTCTGGGCCGTACGCTGGCTGACGAGCTTCAACTGCAACGCTGCCGATCCGATTGTCAACAACAATCAGATGTTTTTATCGTCCGGATACAACCGCGGTGCAGGCTTGTTTGACCTCAGCAGCGAAAAACCCGATGCGATTTGGAAGAACAAAGAGATGAAGAACCAAATCCATGGTTCGATTCTCTATCAAGGCAAGCTGTACGGAATCGACGGAGACATGGAAAGCGGCGGCAGTTTGAAATGCTTGGACTGGGCGACCGGCGAAGTCGAATGGTCAACCGACGACTTACGACCGAGCGGACTATCAATGGTCAATAACCAACTGCTAGTTCTGACCGAAGAAGGCGTTCTGATCACCGCACCGGCAACGCCCGACGGTTGGCAGCCGATTTCGGAAATGAACGTCTTGGAAGGCAAGTGCTGGACCAGCCCTGTGTTTTCAAATGATCAGATCTATTGCCGAACGATTCACGGCGAAGTCGTTTGCGTCGATTGCCGCGAGTAAACTATCGCGGCGATTCAAACCTTTCTCATCTAAGCAACACTCCACCACGATTGTCACTATGAACCTGAAACGTCGTAGCTTCCTAGCCGGTACCGCCGCCGCCGCAACTTGGGCCTCGGCACCCGCTGTCCACGCGGCGCCGAAAGATAAAAAGTACCGCACCGCATTGATCGGTTCGGGCTGGTGGGGAATGAACATCTTGCGTGAAGCTTTGACGGCAGGCCAAACCAAGGTTGTCGCTTTGTGCGATGTCGATAGCGATCGATTGGAGATCAACGCCGAAGAGGTCAATGACCTGTGCGGCGACACGCCAAACACCTATAGCGACTATCGCGAGCTGCTCGAAAAAGAAGACATCGAGGTCGCGATCATCGCGTCTCCCGATCACTGGCACGCGCTACAAACGATCGCGGCGATCAACGCCGGTGCGCACGTCTTTATCGAAAAACCGACCGGACACACGATCGGCGAAAGCCAAGCGATGGTCAAATTGGCCAAAGAGTCTGACCGGATCGTCCAAGTCGGATTGCACCGACGTATCGGACCGCACCACGTTTCGGGAATGAAATTCTTGAAAGACGGCGGTGCCGGCGACATCGGGATGGTGAAGATGTTTGTGCATTCACGCGGTGGAGCCGAACGGCCGACACGCAATAGTGAACCGCCAGAGAACCTGGATTGGGAAATGTACTGTGGGCCAGCGCCAATGCGACCGTTCTGTCGCCGTATCCATCCCGGTGGTTTTCGTCACTACCTCGACTTTGCCAACGGTACGCTTGGTGATTGGGGTGTGCATTGGCTTGACCAAGTGTTGTGGTGGGCGGACCAGCAATCGCCGACTTCGGTGTATTCCAGTGGCGGTCGACCGATCGCCGGTGAAGTAGTCCTTACCGACGACGAACAGACCACGGACGCGCCGGATCATCAAATCGCGACGTACAAGTTTGATAACTTCACCGCTTACTGGGAACATCGCAAATTCGCCGGGAACGGCCCCGAACAATCAAGTGTCGGTTGTTATTTCTATGGCACCAACGGCACCGTCCACATGGGCTGGCGTGATGGCTGGACGTTCTATCCGGCGGACAGCAAGAAACCCGTCATTCACGAAGACCACCAACTGCAAGAACCCGACGGACACAACATCCAGTTGCTGTGGAAGGATTTTTTGAACTCGATCGAGACCGGCCAAAAACCCGCTGCTGACATTGTGATCGGACATCAAGCGACGACTCTCAGCCTGCTGGGGATGTTGTCGATGAAGCTCGGACGCAGCATTCAATGGGATGGCGATCGTGAAATGATCCCAAATGATCCCGAAGCCGCCGCGTTGATGCGGCGTGATTATCGCGGCGATTGGGTCTATCCCAGTTAACGAACGAGAGCGAAAACGCTATCGTCAGGCCAACCTTGCCTGACCGACTCCCGCAGTTTTCCGAACCGATGCTCTCCAATCTCTCCGCCCTCGAATTCACGCTGCTATTTCTTGGGGCGATGGGAATCGGTATCTCCAAATCGGGATTCCCGGGCATCAGCATGTTTCATGTCGTTGTCTACGCGTCGATTTTCGGTGCCAAAGAATCCACCGGTGTGCTGCTGCCGATGCTAGTCGTCGGTGACTTTTTCGCGATCAAAGTCTTCGGACGAAAAGCCGACTGGGGTCAAGTGCGGCGACTGCTACCGCCAACGTTAGTGGGAATCTTGGTCGGCTGGCAGATGATGGGAGTGCTCGACGAAACGATCTTCAAGCGACTCGTCGGCACCATCATTTTGACGCTAACCGGTGTCCAAGTCATTCGGATGTGGAAACCGGGATGGTTCGACAAGGTGCCGCATTCGACAGCCTTCGCGATCGCGCTCGGATTTCTGGCCGGCGTGACCACCATGCTTGCCAACGCGGCCGGACCAGTGGTCGCGCTGTACTTGATCGCAATCAGTTTGCCAAAATGGGAACTGATCGGAACGGCAGCGTGGTTGTTCCTGGTTTTGAACGTGCTCAAGCTGCCGCTTAGCTACAACCTAGGGCTGATCACTTCCAAGTCGCTTGCCGTCGGGGCATTGATGTCGACCGCGATTCCCATCGGAATTTTCTCCGGACGTTGGTTGGTCTCGCGGGTTCCACAAACACTTTTCAACGGCATCCTCTTGGCATTCACCGCAATTGCGGCATTGCGATTAATTGGCCTGTTCTAGTCACAGTCGGCCATCGATTCGCAGACCATCAGTTCGCCGGCTCTGGCGACCAATCAAGCATCTGCTGTTTGAGGTCTAGCGGATACGAAATCTGCACATCGGTGATCTCTCCGGCATCGTTCGTGACCGCCGTCAACGTCGGCTGGACGAAGCCTGTGTAAGCGGGCGGATCTAAGTCCGCATAACGATCCAAGACTTCATCACGAAGATCGATGTTGATATTGATCGCGTAGTCCTTCATTAACCGTTCGGCCGACGCGCGGTCGCCTTCAGATTTGATTCGTTGTACTTCGGCCAGCAGTCGTCCGACGCCGGCATGCCACGCTTTCACATCAGCGACGCGAAAGAACGTTTTTCCGTCACGTTGGTCAACTTGAATCGCACTCGTATTTGCAGCCAGCCAGCCGACAATCATCTGGCGATTTCGCATGTGATCTTCTTCGATCGTGGTACCGGTTTTGATGCGACGCAGCTGTGTCATTGCGTTGCGTGTATACGCTTCATAGGCCGCCAATTGCAATTCTTGAAGATCGGCTTCGTTCGCCACCAAGCCCAATTCGATTAGCTTTTCGTTCCCGATGAAGTATAGCGCAACCAAATCGGCGCGTCCTTCTTCGAGTGCGCTGTAGTACTCTTTGATCGAAACCGCCGGCTCGACACCCGCGTTCACTTGACCGGACGCGTGACCGATCACCTCGTGCATGTTGACTTCGAGAGCCAAGGCTTCGGTTTTCCATTTGTCAGCGCGTGCGGCCTCGGCTTCGTCAAAGCAGAACTCCGAGCGGGCCGCTTTCGAACCCGACTTGTCGTACGCTTCCATCACGTTACTCAGCGACACTGACTTGCTGCCGTAACGCTGCCGAACGACCGGATCGTTGGGCAAATTGATTCCGATCGGGGTCACTGGTCCCGAGTCACCAGTCTCCATGACGACTTGGATAGCTTTGGCCGAGATGCCTTTGACGTTCGCTTTGCGGAATCGCTGGTCGTAAGGCATATGGTCTTCGAACCACTGAGCGTTGTCGGCAAATTTGCGGATCATGTCCATCTTCACCGGATCGTTGAAATACACGACCGCTTCCCACGCCCCCTTCATTCCACGGGCGTCGACGTAGACCTCGATAAACCCGTTGATCGTGTCAACCGGGCTGTCTTTGTCGTCGACCCAAGCGATGTTGTATTCGTAAAAGTCCCTCGCGTCACCAGTTTTATAGAAGTGAATCAGAGCACCGATTGCCTGGGCCATCTGTGGCGTCGCATAGGGAATCGCGGCTTCCAAATGGTCGACAATTCCGGTGATCTGTTTCGCATACAACCCGGCCGGAACGTATTCGTCCAAGCCCATCCGGTAGACCTGTTCGACGATCTGGCCGTCGGCTTGTTTCACCACGCGTGAATTCAACGGATACTGTTCGCGAAAACCTTCGATGTCTTGCATCGTGACGTTTTCATAAAAGTTGTTGGCACTGGCAACCAAGATGTCGCGGCCGTCAGCGGGTGACTTTTGCGTCACGTGGGATTCGTAGTCTTCGTCGAAAAATACCGGGGCAAGCTCATCCAACAGCGGTTCAAGCTCCGTCGTACCTTCGGGCATCAGTGCCCCGTTGGCAATCGCTATCTCGATGGCGGCTTCCAAGGATTCTGGATCACACTCCATCAAGTTCTTTTGCGCGGTCAGTGAACTGTGCGGTCCGTTGTTGACCCAAAACAGTTTCATGTACTTTTCGATCGCTGACAAAGTCACCTTGTCGATGCCTTGGGGATGTTCCAGCACACCTTCGAGCAACGTTCGAATGGTGAGTGAATAGCGATAACGCTGATCGATGTAGATATCGCGTCCGGCGATCGCGGCTTGGGACAAATGGTAGATCAGGGCTTTCTCGCGAAGTGGCAATTGCTCGAACCCGTCGACGTATAACTGAACGATCGCCACATCATCAACGCGATCGAGCAAGTACTGACGTTCGTTGGGCTCGGGGGCGCGGTCTTGTCCAATAGCCGGGTGCCAGGCCGTCAGCACAGTCAATGTGGCGAGTAGTTTGGAGATTGAACGCATCTCGATTGGTTTCCGTGGGGTGTTGGTAGCAAAGGTGAATCAATTGATCGCTGCACGCAGAATGGGCTCGAATACGTCCGCTTGGCGATAGAACCCAAGGTCGCTGGCATGCGAACCGTCAGTCGCGCCATCGCCATCGGTCCCATACAGTTCATCGCCGGGAACGTAGTAAAGCTGCTCGACTCCGTCATCGGTCAGACGTTTGAAGGCTTGCTTCAAGGCATCGTGATTCGCGGTGTGATGTGCATCGCGTGCTGGCAAGATCCAGCTGTTTGTGTTGCGCCGATCCTCGACCAAGACAATCGGAGTATCGGGCTTTGCGGCGCGGATCTGGTTGACCAACGGTACACAACGTTCATCGACCATTTTTGCATTCATGTTGGGAAGGCAGTCGATGACGTAGACCGCTGCATCGATCTGCACCAAGTACTCGCCAACGGCTTGATGCATTTTTCCGTTGCCTGAAAATCCCAAGTTGACAACAGGGTGATCAAATCGACGTCCCAGAATCGCGGTGTGAACCATTCCGGGACGGCTTGCGCAAGCACCGTGCGTGATGCTGGTTCCATAAAATACAATCGGTTTGGAACGGGGCGCAAGCGTTTGAAAATGACTTCCAGCTGGTACACCGATGCTGAGTGAATCGATACCGTTGTAAAGTGGCAAGTAGGCGGCGAATTCTCGATCACCGGGTGCGATGTCTTTCGCCAAGACAGTTTTTACTTCTTGGCTGTTTGGACGTGTGACTTGCACCCAACGCCAATTCCCATTTTCGTCGCGAGCGTACAAGTCGATTCCGCTAACGCCGGTCGCCGGCATGTGCTGCATCGCCAAATTGGCGCTCAGCAATTTGTAGTGGACGTGAATGTTGGTCGCATCGGTTTTGAATCGAACCATCATTCCGGCGGAGTGCCTGCTGAGGTTCCACACATTCGACGTCACAGACTGCTGTGCCGAGGCCGGCAATCGGTCGAACCATCGCAGGCGTTCTTGGTCTGGCAAGATTCGTCCCTCGACATCCCACGTCGTGACGTCGTACCAAACCAAGCCATCCGCAGAAGGCTTGGGCTGGGCCATTTCTGGATCCAGCGTTCCGATTTCGGACGACGGTTTGTCTTGAGCGGAGGTGGTCTCGACCGAACAGGAGAGAGCGAGGGACATTGCAAAGGCAAGCCAGAACAGTCGGTTTGGTTTCATCTTTGGCGCGGTGGGGCAGAGGAGGGAAGTGTTTGACATCCTTCGATGATTGGCGAGTTGCCACCAGTATAAGCGTCGTGGTGATGTCGCCGGTAACCGTGCCGATTGCGCGTCTCGAATTCCGTGTTGTGGTCACGGCGTTGTAGTCGCAGCGCAAAGAAAAATCGCGGCCCCTGAAAACAGGAACCGCGATTGGCGTGACTTAACGTTGTCGAGTGAGAACTAGTCTTTCAATGGCATCACTTCGACTTTGCGGATCTCGACAACGCTGCCGGGATCGTGTTGTTGGAACGCGAAGTGGCCTTTCTTGAAGGTCTTGTCGAAGTCCAGGTATTCGAACAGCTCGTCGCCATCGATGGTGACTTTGATGCGGGTCATTTCACGACCGCGCCATACATCATCACGGACTTCCAATTCGTAGGTGAACCAGGTATCGGGTTTTGAAACTTGCTTGTAGACGTGGCACATACCGTAGATCGAACCGGTGCGGATCGGGTCGGTATGGGTGCTGTCGATCTGTGCTTCGTAGCCGTCCAAGAATCCAGGCTTTGGCGAAGTACGGAAATACAGGCCGGAGTTTCCGCCGTCATTGATTTTGACTTCGGCGCGATAACGGAAGTTTTTGTAGGGGCCGGAGGTGGTGACCAGCATCGAAGGGTTGCCGGTTCCTTGGATGGCGCCGTCTTTGACGTCCCAGTGGCTGTCGTCGCCGCCGACTTTTTGCCAACCGTCAAGCGTTTTTCCGTCGAACAGAGAAACCCACTTACCATCTTCGGCCTGTGCGTTCGAACCGAGAATCAGCAGCAGCGCTGCGACGAGACCGAGAGTGCGTTGTGTCATGGACAAGTTGTTCACCTATGTAAGTCGTTACGATCGTGTTCGCCCCACCCAGTGGCGATGGGGTAGTTCTCGAGATTTGCGTCGGATTTTACCGTCAAATCCAAACGTCAATGTAGCATTCGAATCTTTTCCGGCCACCCATCCCCCGAATGCCGCATCAGGCGGTCGGTGTGTTCTACAATGCGGCCCGGATAAGGTAGCGAGCGAGGACACTCCAGCGTCAACTGAACTGCGCAATGTCGCCCTCGCTTTTCGTCGACGGATCCTTTCCCCAGCCTAATCCGTCGCCATTTTTTCAGATCCAAATTGTCTTGGAATTTATGACTATGCACAATTTCGCCCCTTCACGTCGTCAATTTCTGGCCGCAGTTGCTGCGACAGCCTCGGCGGCAAGCCTTCCACGAGTAACCTCGGCCGCCGAAGACGCCGGCTACAAGCTTGGGATCCAGCTCTACTCCTTACGCGGCTACAACGTCGACGAAGCGCTTCAGCACGCTCACGACCTTGGTTTCCAGCAAGTCGAATTCTACAGCGGGATGCTGCCGATCGACTCGTCAGCCGAAGCGATTGAAGCGATGAAGAAAAAGGTCGCCGATCTGGGCATGTCGATTTCGGCTCATGGCGTCAACCGATTAACCAAGAACGCTGACGAGAACCGCAAGCTATTCGAATTCGCAAAAGCGCTTGGTGTTCCCGCCATCACCGCCGATCCCGATCCGGACTCTTTCGACAGTCTCGACGAGTTGGTCAAAGAGTTCGATATCCGCGTCGCGATTCACAATCATGGCCCCCGTCACCGTTACAACAAAGCCGTCGACGTACTCACCGCGATCGAAGGCCACGACGAACGCATCGGTGCTTGTGCAGACCTGGGACACTACATCCGCTCAGGCCAACGTCCGACCGAAGTCATCCGTTTACTTCAAGGGCGACTGTTTGGCATCCACCTGAAAGACTTCGAAGAGATGCAAGACCGCACCAAAGGAGTGATCCTTGGCAAAGGTCACTTGGATGTCGAAGGCGTATTCATGGCGCTCAAATCGACTGGCTTTCCAACCAACGGCGCGATCTCGTTGGAATACGAAGAGAACCCCAAGGATCCGATTGACGATATCCGTCAATGCGTCAGCGTTGCGAAAGAAGCGATGAGCAAGCTGTAAGCAGATTCGCAAAACGATCGCTCCAGAAACAAATCAACCCCAGCGACCGAGAGATTGGTCGCTGGGGTTTAATAATTTTAGACGTCCAATGTCTAATTCGAATCCATTCGATCGGTCACATCCTGCGAGCCGAAGTGATCCGCGTCAGACGCGGTTGAATCCTTCACTGGCGAGAAGTGTAGGGCGTGTAACGATTTCGACCAATACCAAATTCAGGTAGTTTTTAACGATTCCAGATGGGCGGATTGGTTTGGCTGATTCGAGGTGGTCGTATTGAACGCTTTCCTGTTCGAATCGCTCACAGTTCGTTCGAAACGGTCATCAACATCGCCGCTGACATCAGATCAAAGTGCGTGGGCAAACGTGTTTATTCACGAGGGAAATTGCCGTTTCAAACTTGCAGAACGACTTTTCATTTCATCGTGCCAAGTCACAATAGAGAGTGCGGTCGCCAACGAATGAGATGACCGCGGGCAATTGGCGGGTGCCCCTTTTCTTTGTACTTCTGCACTGCATGACCACTTCGTCCCAATGACCACCAACTATGGAATTCGCACGCGAGGCGAATTGATTCGCGACCGGCGTGTCGAACTTGGACTTTCTCAACAAGATCTTGCTGACGCCGCCGACGTCGCACTAACGTTGATCGTTGATGTCGAGTCCAGCGTCTACACTCGTGAATTTGCCGCACTGGAATCTGTTGGAAACATCCTCGGCTTTCAACTTGACGAGATGACCAGCCCCGGCGCATCGGTGCGCCCTACCGAACAGGCATTCGCGTCGTGGCCATGGAGTCTCAGCAGCTACGTCCAAAACCACTTGCTGCCCGATGATCTGGCCTACTGCCGTGACAAGGACGACGCGCGGGCGTCGATCGAGCAAATGCGTGACGGTTGGCGAGAACATCTGCGTCAATGTGGAGAAGAGGTCGAAGAGTTTCAACTCGCCGATGACTTGCTCAATCAAGAGCGTGACCGCTATGTCGACCGCTACGTCAAACTATGGCAGGCAAACGACGAAACCTTGATGCATCCGATCGTTGACGGCCAACGTGTCGCCTTAACCGTCGTCTTGCCTGTCACCGCGAAGGCGTACGAAGCCATGCGAAATGGCCAAATCTCGTTCATGGACATCGGCCCCGATGACGTCTTGCCAGAAAGCCAGCACATCGTCTTGGATTCCGCCGTGGAGTTTTCCTGTGACCCGCCTCCGGCGACCAAGAAAGTCGCAAATGCGATCAGCTATTCGGTGTTTTATCAAATTGCAGTGCTTGCCAAAGACCCTTCAGCGGACGACTTTTGCATGCTCGCGTTTGCGGCAAGTGGAACCAATATCCAACGACTTGCGGCGATCGGCTTTATCGATCATGACGTCACGATGCCGAACTACGGTTACCAACTCTGTGAGTTCAGAGCCGACAACAAAGACTTGCCAAACAACATTCAAGAACGACGTGAGTCGATTTCGTTCTTCGCAGGAATGTTTCGCCGCTGGGTTGCCGGAGACAAAACTCTCCGTCGCAAACGACGGATGATCCTTGGAACGCTTTCGGTTTTTCATAAGCTCGTCAAACCGCGACGAAAAGGCAGCCGCAAACGCACTCGGGCAAGCTGACTCGTTTTTTCATAAAATGCGAGGTTTGCTGTCGATCCGATGCAACCGCCTTCGACCAGTTGATAAAGCTGGTTCCTGACGCGTTGCGCTGTTGTTCGCGCAATCAAGCTCCGGCTCATCTCACCTTCAAGCAACTGAGTACCGGTATGAAATTCGTTTGCCTAGGTTACATCGACGAAAAGAAGTTTGCCGAAGTCCCTCCTGAAGAGGGCAAGCGGATGATGGAGGCCTGTTTCGAATACGACGACGAGCTTCGCCTTGGCGGACACTTCCTCGGCGGAGAAGCGTTGGGTTGGTCACAAAAAGCGGTCACTCTGCACAATGTGAATGGCGAAATTGAAGCCGTCGACGGTCCTTTCGCAGAAACCAAAGAAGTGCTCGGCGGGATCTTGTTGCTCGAAGCGAACAACATGGAGCACGCAATAGAACTGATGTCGAAGCATCCCGGGGTGCGCGTTGGGCCTTTCGAAATTCGCCCCGCGGATGAAGAGATCAACGCACTGATTCGGCAACGTGACGCAGCGGTCGCAGCCGAGTAGGCTCAATCCGTGCATGCACGCGGGGGTCGCATATTGTTTCCGATTGCGATTTGTCCAAATCGCAATCACCCTGTTCATCGATCACACAAGATCGGGTCGTGCACTGAACAGGAAATCCGCGTAATCAAAACTCGCCCAGTTCTTGATCGCGTCGGGCAATGTTTGATCACTTTACGCGTTGCTTTCCCACCTGACGGAAACTGTTCGCATGTCAGGTAGGGACCACAAGCACACGCTCAATCCGCCCAGCCCGCGACGCTATCGCGCGCGTCTGCCTGGAACGCATCTAGAACACATTGCGGCCGCCCAAATAGTTGCCGGTGTATTGAGGGCTACCAACCACACCACAACAGAATTTAGCTTCTTCGCAAAGAATCTGGACAAAATTTCTTCGATGTGGCACGGGCCTAGCAGGATCACAGCAATCGTTATCCGTTGGCTCAGCAAGAACACATCGAGATGTGTCCCTGCGGCCAAGCACTTGAGCGATGGAGAATCGAACGATGTCCACGAGCGTAACCGAAGTCGACGGCGGCAAGACGATTGAAGTCCATTTGACTGGCAAGTTGTCCGGTGCGGACTACGAGCATTTCGTACCGTTGACGGAGCACCGAATCGAACAGTACGGCAAGATCCGGCTGCTAGTCGTTTTCAGCGATTTCCATGGCTGGGATGCCGAAGCCCTCTGGGACGACATCAAATTTGATGTCAAGCACTTCAACGACATCGAGCGTTTGGCCGTTGTCGGCGATAGTCGCTGGGAAAAAGGGATGTCTGTGTTCTGCCGGCCATTCACCACGGCAAAGATCAAGTATTTCGATACGTCGCACCTTGCGGATGCCCGGGCCTGGGTAAACGAAAACTAAAGCCTCAGCAATGAGGCCCTCGGTAGACGTAACCCAGCCGACCGAATTTGATCTGATCCACAGCATGTTGAGTTTCCTCCGCTATGTTCCGTTGGTGATTGTGGTCGCAACCGCTTTCGCCACCGGTTACTACTCCACCGCCGGTTCCCTGCTATGGCTAGGGGCGGCGATACCATTGTCCGCACTTGCCATTCTCGGATGCTACAACCTGTTCCATCCGACAAACAACCTGCTGCGGATCTATCCACTGCTCGCTTATGGCCGGTTCTTTTCTGAAGAGATCCGGCCGGAGATTCATCAGTACTTTGTGGAAGACGACACTCATGGGTCTCCGCTAAGTTTCAACGACCGCCAGATGGTTTACGAGCGGGCCGCGAAGGAACATCAAGAGAAATCGTTTGGTACCGAGCTTGATGTCTATGCGTCAGGGTATGAATGGCTTAACCACACGATCGCTCCCAAGGACGCGAACCCCGAACAGTTTCGTATCACAATTGGCGGTGCGGCCTGCAAGCATCCGTACGACATGGCATTGTTGAACGTGTCATCAATGAGCTTTGGTTCGCTGAGTGCCAACGCGGTTTTAGCGCTGAATGGTGGAGCCAAACTTGGTGCGTTCGCCCATGCGACCGGTGAAGGTGGGTTGAGCCAATATCACCTCCGGCCCGGCGGCGATCTGGTTTGGGAAATTGGCACAGCGTACTTCGGATGCAGAACCGAGGACGGCCGGTTCGATCCAGAACAGTTCGCCGAAAAGGCAGCCGAGCAAGCGGTCAAGTGCGTCACCGTGAAACTCTCTCAAGGTGCAAAGCCTGGCTTGGGAGGTGTGATGCCGGCGTCGAAGATGACGGAAGAAATCGCCAAGGTTCGTGGTGTCCCCGCCCATCAAAAATGTGTTTCGCCACCGGGGCATACGGAGTTCAATACGCCGATCGGTCTGTTGCAGTTCCTCGAACAACTACGCGAACTATGTGGCTGGAAACCGGTCGGATTCAAGCTTTGTATTGGTCACCGAAGTGAATTCTTGGCGATTTGTAAAGCGATGTTGGAGACGAATATCTTGCCCGACTACATCATCGTCGATGGTGGTGAAGGCGGGACCGGTGCGGCTCCGCTAGAGTTTGAAGACCACGTCGGTGTGCCACTGACCGAGGGTTTGCATTTCGTCAACCAATCGTTGATCGCATGTGGATTGCGTGACGCGATCAAAGTCGGGTGCAGCGGAAAAATCACCTCTGCGTTCGGGATGGCCAAACGAATCATTCAAGGCGCCGATTACTGCAATTCAGCTCGCGCGATGATGCTGGCCCTTGGCTGTATTCAAGCCCAACGCTGTGAAACGAATCGCTGTCCGACCGGCATTACAACGCAAGACCCGTCTCGGACGCGAGGCTTGCAACCTGACGTTAAGAAGCACCGCGTCAGAAATTTCCAGCACGCAACCGTGATGGAATTCAATCGACTGATCGCATCGATGGGCTTGGATGGCCCCGAGCAACTCCACCCAAGCATGTTGATGCGCCGCGTTGGGCCGACCACGGTGAAGTCCTACGAAGACATCTATTACCAAGCCGAACCGAATGAATTGGTCGATGGCTGTGATGCTAGTTTTTGGGGGCGTGATTGGACCGACGCTCGCAGCGATTGCTTCGGTCCGCGAACGATCAAGGCAAACGCATAGCCAGTTTTCCCACTCGACTTTGCGGGTGATCGTGCCCCTCAACAAATCGTTATGTCAACAACAGTTTCAGAACAATTGCTCGACCTGCTCATCAAGGCTGGCGTGCAACAAGTCTTTGGCGTCATCGGCGACGCATTGAATCCATTCGCACAAGCGATCCATCGCAGGGAGGGTGTGGATTGGGTTGGTGTCCGGTTCGAAGGCAACGGGAGCTACGCAGCGTTTGCTCAAGCGGAACTCAGCGGACATTTGGCGGTCTGTGCCGGCACCGTTGGGCCTGGTGCGCTGCACTTAATCAACGGACTATACAACGCGAAACGCGAACGATGCCCAGTGATTGCGGTAACGGGACAAGTCCCTTTGTCACAACTTGGCACGAACTTTCACCAAGAGGTCGATCTCGAAAAAGTCTTCGCGGATGTATGCGGCTATCAAGCGATCATCCGTTCGGCTGCAGAAGCCCCGCGTTTGATTCAGCGTGCGATCAAAGTGGCACTAAGCGAGCGAACCGTGTGCCGGATCGAACTCCCTGCCGACATCGCGGCGATGCCCGCGTCCGGCGATCAATTCATTCATCCGCTAGTGCAATCCCAGGCTCAACTGACACCATCCGACGCTCAGGTACGAGACGTCGCAGCGATGATCCGCGAGCATGAAAAAATTGCAATCCTTGCTGGTGCGGGTTGCCGCGACTGTCGTGACCAAGTCATCCAGCTCGCCGAACGACTGCAAGCACCGATCACACACTCGTTGCGTGCTTGCGATGTTTTTGATCACGATTGCCCGCACGTCGCAGGACTAACCGGCTTGATCGGTATTCCATCAGGCTATCATGCCGTGATGGATTGTGACTTGCTGATCATGCTAGGCACAGATTTTCCCTATACCGGATTCCTTCCCCACAAAACGAAGACGATACAAGTCGACACGCGATTGCCAAACATTGGAAATCGAACGGCCGTCAGCCTTGGCATTCACGGCGACATCGGTGCGACCCTGGAAAAGCTGCTGCCGATCGTTGATCCACGACCAACCAATCGTTTCCATGACGCGATCTGTAAGAACTTTCGGTCCTGGCGGCAATCGGCGAAGGAAAATGCTTCGCCATCTCGAGACCACGAGCCGCTGCATCCGCAGATCTTTTTGTCGATGATCGATCAACATGCGGCGGACGACGCGATCTTCGTCGTCGACACGGGGACGGCAACCGTCTGGGCTGCTCGGCATGTCTCGTTCCATTCCGACCGTCGAATGATCGGCTCATTCAACCACGGTTCGATGGCAGTCGGCGTCCCCGGTGCACTCGGCGCCCAGATGTTGTTTCCCGATCGAGAGGTATGGGCGATCGTCGGCGACGGAGCCTTCACAATGGCGATGCAGGATTGGTTGACGATCGTTTCACATCAATTGCCAGTAAAACTCCTGGTGCTGCACAACAACAGCTTGGCATTTGTGAAGTTGGAGATGGAAGTCGCCGGAATTGTTCCTGAAGACGACGTCCTCGGCGTGGACGTCCCCGATTTGGCAGCCTATTCGCGTTGGTGCGGCGGGGACGGTATTCGCGTCGAGCATGCCTGTGATATCGAAGCGGCGATTCAACAGGCGAAAGCAGCGGACGGCCCGTTCGTGATCGATGCGGTCGTCAGCAGCGGCGAATTGATGATGCCACCGAAAATCGGCATGGATCAAGTCACCGGGATGGCAGCGAGCAAGATCAAGCAAACGATGATGGCGATCAGTGGTGACCAAAAACAATGGGACATGATGACTGAAGAGCTAACGAGCTACTTCGACACGTCACGTTGATCCACATTCGAGACATCAAATCTGGAGGGGTTGAATTTCATGTGTCGCTGGCTTGCATACTTTGGCGATCCAATTCGGTTGGACAAGTTGTTGTACTGCGCAGAAGACGCCTTCATCGGGCAAAGCTTGCACTCACGCCGGTCGACGACTCCCGTCAACGGCGATGGCAGCGGTTTGGGCTGGTACGGCGATTCGCCGCGACCCGGCGTATTTCACACGATCCGGCCGGCATGGAATAGCGGGAACCTCCGCAATCTGTCGGACCAATTGAACAGCCATCTATTTTTTGCCCACGTCCGGGCAACCAGCGGAACGGCGATTCAAGAATCCAACTGCCATCCGTTTCGATACGAACACGTTCTGTTTCAGCACAACGGTTTTATCAACGGATATGACAAGCTGAAACAGTCATTAGATATGGCCGTCGACGCGGAACTGTATCCGTTGATGCAAGGCTCAACCGACACCGAACGCATGTTCTATTTGGCACTCACATTTGGGTTGCTCGATAACGTGCAAAACGGATTAACTCGAATGGTTCGATTCGTCGAAAAGACGGCGACCGCCTATGGCATCAAGAACGCGATCTCAATGACGGTTGCCGTCGGACTTGGCGATTGTTTCTATGCCGCGCGCTACTCGACGTCAGGAAACTCGCCAACTTTGTTCCACAGCAATCACTTGCAACGTTTGAAAGAAAACAGTGGGCAAACGGAATCGATTCCCCAGTCAGGTTCGGTCGTTCTATCCGAACCGCTTGACGACGTGCACGAACATTGGACTGAGATTCCTGAATCGACTTTGGTGCGTGTCTGCCGTGATGGACTCTCAATGAGCCCGTTTTGCCAGGGAGCGACTTGCGACTGAACTTCCGATCGATCGTTGCAGCTTCCCGGCGCTGTATGGAAGGACCTGTCGAATCGACTGGCGAAATGTGTTGCAGCACTCGGTCGCGCTGCGCACCTTCGAACGGTCCTGATCCTTGGCTCACGAGCAACGTGATGACGCCCAAGGTCAGTGGGCGTGAATTGCTTAGTACTGGTAGCATCAGGTACTCCAGTTCGAACGAAGTACGAGTGGATAGCATCCCTAACTGAATCGAATTGCGAGCCCCGATAATTCGCTGCTGGTGCGAAAAGCGTGAAACAAACGTACAAACAGTGGGTTGATATGCCGCGATGACGCATTTCCGCCGGGAATTTGCAGTCTTTTCTAGGCGCGGACTCTCAACACACCAATCGCAAACAAACTCGCCAACTTCTTGCAAGACGTGAACACCCAAGGTGGTACGCAATCCCCTTGCTTTGGCCCAATTGAGTTTTGTTTCCCATAATTGTTTGACGAGCCCCAATCTGGCGATAACATCATGTTCACCGGTCGGCTGAGCTGGTTAGTTGCAGGGGCAACGACTCACAGTTTCAGTCGATCGGTTTTCTTTTTGGCATCAAACATAACGAATCGGTGACAACGTCAGTCATCGTACCGATTGTTCTTCAATCGATGTCAGGTGTTTTGTATTTCCGGTGCAACCATCGGCTACGGGCAATTGCACAACGCTTGATCTTCCACTACCAAAGTGCCGCACCATCGGTGCGAATAACAAGACACCCCGCTTGCAAGACAAAGAGGCGTTACCATGGCAATGCAAGTCAATGAATACTTTAACGGCAATGTAAAATCGATCGCGTTCAGCAACTCTGACGGCAAAGCCACCGCCGGCGTAATGGCTATCGGAACGTATGAATTTGGCACGAGCGAAAACGAATTGATGAAAGTCGTTTCGGGTGAAATGTCGGTGAAGTTGCCAGGTAGCGATGCGTTCGAAACGTTTTCTACCGGACAAGACTTTCGCGTGCCGGCAAATGTCAAGTTTCAAGTCCAAGTGATTCAAGAAACCGCTTACTTGTGCTTTTATGGGTAACGTGCAGGCGTCGTTAGGCGCGCGCACGAAGCCATTGTGAGCTCACACCCTTTTGCAGGATCCGTCATCAATGGCGAAGAAAAACTCTTCCGTCACCGAGTTCATCAACAAGGACAAAACTTGGCAGCAAGAGATTCGCAAGCTACGCGAACTGCTCTTGGAAAACGGCCTGACGGAGGAGTTCAAATGGCGAGCCCCCTGCTACACGCACGAATCAAGCAACATCGTCATCATCGGTCGACTAAAAAAAAGCTGCACTCTTGGCTTTTTCAAAGGTGTGTTGCTGTCAGATCCGCAATCGATCTTGGTCGCCCCTGGCCCCAATAGCCAGTCCGCCCGCGTGGTCCGATTCGAGAGTCTTGAAAGCATTGAATCGCTGTCAGACACGATCGGTGCGTACATCAAAGAAGCCATCGAACTTGAGGCGAAAGGCGCAAAGGTCGACTTCAATCAAAAAGATGAAATCGAACTGCCCGATGAATTGCTGCAGACCTACGACGAAAACCCGCTCTTGAAGTCTGCGTTCGAGTCACTTACCCCAGGCCGACGACGTGCCTATGTGCTTCACTTCACATCGGCCAAACAGTCAAAGACTCGCAAATCGCGTGTCGAAAACTGCATCCCACGCATCATGGCTGGCAAAGGGATGCACGATTGTATTTGTGGCCTTTCTGATCGAATGCCGCGATGTGATGGTTCGCACCAACGAAAACGCTAGAATCTTCACCTGACATCTTTCGAAGGCCACTTGAAAACAGGTGTTGGGTGATGTTGAAAATCAGTCGACGGTTGATGCTTGGCGGATTGGTGTGTTGCTGCGCGTTTTCAAATGCTGACGAGCCTTACCGCAGTAAAGAAGACTCCGCTATTCATGTCCCCACACCACGTGACGTTGTCGACAGGATGTTGGCACTGGCCAGAGTGACCAAGCAAGACATGCTCGTGGACTTGGGTTGCGGCGATGGACGAGTCGTTGTTGCGGCCGCGAAACGCTATGGCTGCCATGCGGAAGGTTTTGAGATTGATGCGAGGAAAGTTGCGGAGTCACGAGAGAACGTGAAGACCGCGGGAACAGAAAAGCTGGTTCGGATCACCCAGAAAGATATCTTCGACGTGGACCTTCGCAAGGCGACCGTTGTCACGTTGTACCTGTTGCCCGAAATGAATGAAAAGCTGATCCCACAGCTTCGTCAGATGCCAGATAACGCTCGGATCGTTTGCCACGATTTTCCGATCGAAGGCATCAAGGTGACTCAAACCGAATCAATGAAGTCCGTGGATGACGGAGGCCCACACACCATCTATCTCTATCGCCTTCCGCTTCAAGACAAATAGATTGGCGTGATGCCAAGTAGATTGGCATCATGCCAGGGCCTTACTCCTGCAAGTTGACCGGACGACTGTCTCGCTTTTGCATCAGGTCAGCCATTTTTTCGCGATCAAAAAGTCCGTCGGTTCCGATCAACAGTGCGGCGTCTGGTTCGTGACTTTGATCCAGTGCCCGTTGATACTGCTCGCCCATGATCGCGCCGCGGCTTTCCAGCGATTCGAGAAAGTCATAATCGAAATTCTTCGTATGCGGCAACGAATTGAATCCACGCTCAGCCATCAGCCGAATCGCGTGGTATTCGTCGTCCATCCCCAACAAAAAGAACAGGGGCATCCACTTTGTGCCGGATGCTTCTTGCGCGGGTTGCCACTGGAACGCATTCACTTGCAAGGCCCGCTGGGCGGCGTCTCCGATCATGAACTGCAATACCCCCGACGCAATGTTCTTTTGGTCGCTGGTCAGCTGGGGTAAGTCGTGCCCGTACCAATCTGTGAGGTTCGTGGCGGTCTCTCCAAGGGTGTGGTCCAAGTGACAGAGATTGCAGGCGTTTGGACGCCCTGTCTCAAGCGTGGACTTCACAGAAGGACTCGTGATCGTATGCGAACGGCTGGTTTTCAATAGACCGTAGACCGTGTGCGGCATGTGACAATTCATACAGCGGCTGCCTGCTGAATCGATCGGATGGTGCGTGTGCTCGATGCCCAGTTCTTTGTATTTGGGATGGCATTGGATACAAGCATCATCGCCGCGCATCTGCGGTTTGAGTTGATCGTCTTTCCAGGTGTTTTGTCGAGAGAGATCTTGTTCGTGCATGGTGTGACAAGAGAAGCACGAGAGTTCGCCGTTTTTAAAACAAGGCGACTCGATCATGCCCGAATAATCGCGTCCCGTTACTCGGATTTCTCCATCCGACCAAAAGTGATTCTGGGTAAACCCCGAGTGCGCGTCGAACAGCTTGAATGTCTCGCCTGTTCGATGTTCTTCGGTTGCCCGCACCAAACGCAAAAAGGGCGCATCGTTTAATGAATCACCTGGGCGGAACTGCCTCCCGTCCTTGAAATACTGCTCTTGCTGATCCGCGTCCGCGATGCTGATCATCATCATGCCATGACATTGGCCACACATGTCCGATCGCAGTTCGGCGGGCAGCTTTGCCGGGTTCACAATGGGATCAACGGTATCACCGATCGACAGTGATAGCGATGTCGCGGCAAGTGACGAATCATGGCATTGAATGTGGTTTTCACCAGGTCCATGACACGCTTCACAGCTGATCCCAAATTCCGCAACACGCGTGTCCCAAGCCACATCACCTCGAGCAGGAGGACGTGTACGAACCTGTGTCGCGTGGCAATTGCTACAGATCGCATTCCAGCGTGAAAACTCGGGACCTTTGGCCATATCAGGGTGCCGCAGGAATGCGCTCTTGCGCGGAATCCATCGCTGCGCGTCAATGTAGTAAACAATGGGCAGCTGCGCAGGTGTACCGTCGTACCCTGACTCGTACCAAAACACTTGCATGTGGTGTGATCCGGTCGTCAGAACCAACTTCCGCTTCATACGCTTTCCGTTTGCGATCGGATCGGCCAATTCGACAAAGTACTCGTCGCCCTGACGGACAAAGTCGAATTTCGCACCTTCGCTCACAACGGATCCGCCATCGACAATAGGTGCCGGCACAGCGTCTGGGCTGACAACTTGTGTCATGGTGCGATGGTACGACTCATGCCATGACTGGTGATATTCGCGGTGGCATTCCAAACAGGCTTGTGAACCGACATACCCCGAGGTTCGTGCCACAGTTGGTACTGCTTCGATTGGGGGCGGCGTTGTAGCAGCTGGCTCAGGCAACTTGCTTTTCACCGAAGCAATCTTGACGACCTGAGGCGATGATTCGGAAAACACCAGCGCATAGACGAGGATCGCAGCGAAACCGATCGCCAGAAGCTTCCAGAGTAGGCTTGTTTTCATCCCAATCCGACTTGATGGTTGTCGTGAATCGTAGACACGTCAGCACAACCATTCTAGTGAAACCGCATCACCCAGCGTGTACAGAACCGCATTGCGATTTCAATTCCGTCGCCATTCCGCGACCTCACTGATCAAAGAGCGCCTCTACCACCTGTTCAATATCGAAATGGACGATGTGGTCTTCGGTCGGCTTTTGACGTTTGGCTCTAAGAATCAAAACAGCCATCGTCACGCCCATTTTGCGGTACAACGCTTTGTTGAACCGGAACAGTTGGCCATCGGGCAATTGGCTGAAATGAAGGATCTTTTGGACCATCCGTTGCACCCCCTTTGTGTACGGTTTGTTAATGGTAGCGGGGGACGGAGTGTAGGTCTACGAGAAAATCACCTGAAGAGGGCGACTGACATCGAAAGGCAGCCCTGTTTTGCTGGACCAATCAGCAGTACTTCAGTATTTGTCCATTACGCTGGTCGCATTAGCTCGCGGTAGCTAATCGCGTCCCAATCGAGGGCCAAAATCCGCCTTAGACTCGCCCTCAGACGTAATCGATGGTCAAAGGGATGAAGGGCGATTCTCACAGGTTTTTTCAAATGCCGCGTTGCCATCGCCAACTGATTCGCAACACGTAAAAACTGTTCGCGGAACAACGTGTCGGCTTCGAATCCGAAAAGCGGCAAACGCGTCCTTGTGAGCGTTTGTACTTGCCGTATGCCGGACAAAGTTTCGATCATCGGAAAAGGCAGATGAAGCAGTTGTTTCGCAGAAATTGCTCCCATTGCCCAAGCTGGCGGAACGTACAACACCGGACGGTCAAAATCTTGTTCATCAAACCACCGTGCACATCGCGAAACCAATTGGCAAATCTCTTCACCGGACAGGCTCAGATGCTCGGCGACATTTCGCGAAATCAGTCTTTGGTGAATCCGATGTTTCCAGCCATTCACCGAGCGGCATCGATGGAGCCAACCATGTCCCGCCAACTCGCAACCCTCGTCGCACCAGCGGCGCAGTAGTCTCAGATCAGAGTTGGACCATTGCTTGCCTGGAACAACTAGCAAGGTGATCCGCCGATGGCATGCCTCGCGACAGATCGCGAGCAATTGCCCCACTTCATCCAGAGTGTCCGGCATCACGTCATGAATCGACAACAGTGCCTTGGGACGCCGACTATCCATCAATCGTTTCTACGATACGGTTGCATGAATTGGATGCGGCATCGGTCAAGAACCGGAGCCAAACACGGATCGTGTGACGATTGAAATCTTCGACGGCTTCCCACCCGATTCGTCCGGTCGCTAATCGGTCTTGCCCCGACATCTTACAAAATGAAGCGATGCCCTCCGCGACGCTCTTCTCGTCGTCGAGATAAAACAAGCCGTTGGCAAATGAAGGCCACTTCGCAATACCACAAGATCGACGCAGAAGCACAAACCGTCGACGAGCGAGTGCTTCCAGAGCAACCGTACCAAACGCTTCGATCGATGATGGCAACAACAACGCGTCGCTGCGGTCCATCTCGCGGCGCACCTCATCACGCGAAAGCCAGCCGAGATAGCTTACGTTGCGATGACGACTTGCAAATGCTTCAACTTCGCATCGTCCTGGACCATCGCCGGCAATCGCGAACTCGTATTGCGTGTGCGTCTTTGCCGCGTCAAGAATTTCGGCGACACCTTTCTCAATCGCGAGTCTTCCGACGAATAAAAATCGGCGAACATCGGCGGAAGGTGGTACAAGTCTGTCGTTCAAAAAGTCGGCAGAGACGGGCGTTCCCATGATGCGAACTGCGTCAGCGCCGAGTTGCTTTGCCGCAAGGAATGAATCTGGATTCAACGCCGCGACCATCGTGGCTCGCCGTATGAGCCAGCGGTTCAACCAATTTAAACACCAACCAAGTGGCTTCGAAATCACCCCGGGCCAATACAACGGCAGCAGGCGATCAAAATTCGTATGATTGACGACCAAGACCGGAAGACTGCGTTCGATCGCATAACGCATGCCCATCAGTGTGTAGACGCCTAGCGAAGGCAACACGATCAACTGTGGCGACTGGCGATCCAATTGCGCTACGAATTTCCGATAGCGCGGCCAAACCATTCGCTGTGTCCTGTCACCGGGCATCGGCACAGACCATCGTTCAGTATCGCGATCGCATTCCGCTGAAGGACAGATCAACTGAATCTGCTCAACGGCGGGACGTAGATGCTCGATCAAATCTGCGTAGTACGTCCCGACCCCATTTCGTCCACGGATCGCGTCGGAAACAATCGAAATCCGCAAGCGACGTCGTCGCGAGCCCCAATCCGACACAGACGAATCCAACGTTCGCGGACTTTTTTCGGCAAGCCTTACATTCATGGTCCCACCTTCTGCTTCGCTGTGAACGACGACGTTTCGTATCCTTCATTCGGTAGAGCACCGAACGATTCCATCAACGTGGCTCGGTCGATTCCGAACTCGGCTAACGAATACAAGTGTGAACTCCGGTACGACTGCTGTTCTTCACACGCTGTCATGATTCGTCGACGCCCCGCGATCGAATAGATTGAACCGAATCGGGTTTCGATCCGTTCGACAACATTCCGTTTGGAATCGACAAGGTCTTGGTATTCAATCAGCAGGAAACGAGATTCGGGCAGCCTTGCCGCACAATGTTCCAAGACAAACCAATAGTGTGAAAGCAGATTGATAAACTTAGAAACGATTCGTGGGTCAGTGACATCGTTTCCAAACAGCGCCATGCCCTCACGCAGAGAACTCAGTTGTGATGGCACCGCCGAAACCGGACTTCGCCGAAGCCCAATGAAGGTCGCATCGGGAAACGCTTCAGCCAGTGCAGGTACCCACGTCGTCAGACTCGGATTCTTTGCCAAGTACCGGGCATCGGTCCCACGAAAGAAAAGGTGACGTTGAATCAATCGTTTGTAGGTTGCCACCAGCATTTTTCGCCGTTCCGTACCCAGGCGACTCTGAAAGTACCCCAGATCCCAAACCGCTTGATCAAACGGGTACAGCAAGACTTTCAAGAAACAACCATCGAACGGCAGCAGCCCCAGAAAATCTTCTTCGGGAGAGGTCAGCCTGGTGAGATGAACCGCGTCAAAGCGGCTGCCAATCATCCGCTGAATCAACGTCAGCATTCGCGCGACCGGGCGTCCAAAGAATTGATCGAGATTGCCGAGTCGCTGCACCAGTCGCTTCTGACATACGGCAGGCGCAAAGACGAGTTCCCATAACGGCATCGTCGCAAAAGCGGCTTCATCGCTTGCGAGCAGTCGATGTAACAACGTCGTCCCACTGCGCGGCAAACCAACGATAAACAGTGGCCTTTGAACCAAGACATCACGGAGCGACGGATAGAGCCAATCATCGATCTTAAAAGCGATTCGATGAATCCCAAAAAGGGGAACGCTCAACAGACAAATCAAAGCACCTTTCATCGCTCTCCATCTGTGCTTCCAAAGGCAGCTTAGCTATCCGAGAGCAAGCGTGTGAATTATCAGCGCGGCTGCATAGGCCAATCGAACCGATGCCAATTCACTTCACCAACCTTTCATCAGGCCTCCATAGGATGCTCCGATTGTGAAGCAATGTGTCCGTCATCATGACGTATGCTTAACAATGTTCGGCGAAGAGATACGCGGCGATAACGAAGCGAAACACTTCTCAAGAGACGCTTTTCCGACAGCGCTCATGAACACGGATCAAATGACTCGTATGATCATGCGATCAGTTCAAACGGAGTTGTACGTTGCCCGACATCCGATCGGCCGACCACATGAGCGCATGGGCCATTGCACGATAGAGAGAAAGCCAAAAAAGCTGGCGCGTTCGACGAACCGAGCGTCACGTTAACAACGGACCAAGTGAAAAAGAGATGAATGGTCAGGCTGATTAGTGACTTGTTCGCTTATTGGGCGACTTAATCCACCTTTGTGATCACGACTTTACATTCGCTGCTGTTAGGGCGAATGACACGCGATATGATTGAGACGTCGGTCGAGTGCTCGGAATGCGTAGGGGCAACACCATTCCATAAGCACTCGGCCGGCTTCTTTGAGCCAACCGGAAAGGGGAAGTCGAATGGGGCAGATCCGACATCCCCCTTGGATTCCGGTTGACTTTGAAAAGTTAGCTCCCAGCTAGACATATTTCAACCCTAACTGGCGGTTTGCAGCCCCCGCCGCGGAAAATTGTTCGGTTAGGCGATGAAATTGTTATTGCCGCCTTCTAGGGCCCGGTGAATCGGCGTTGCTTTTGACAACGATTCAACCAATTTTGCCCGATGCGTGCCTCAGCGACACACTTTTGCGTCAACCCGCTTCACCTGCAAGAGGGGAAACGTCACCGCAATGACGGCAAACCCGTGTTCGTTTCCAGCAAGCTGGCTAAGTGGTGACGCACAATTCGATGAGTTCCCTCACCTGGGGACTGTCGTTTTTGCTCCAACTGGTTTGACAGGTACGTGGTAGACCAATGGCATTCTCACCACAGCTCGTGGTCGCTTCGACAGAACTTTCTTCCAAAGTCGACTCAATCCAAACGAACCTCGACCTGTTGTGGGTATTGATCGCTGCCGCCTTTGTTTTCTTGATGCAAGGCGGATTCATGTGTCTCGAATCAGGAATCTGCCGCGCTAAAAACTCGATCAACGTTGCGATCAAAAACATGTTCGACCTGTTGATTTCGGTGGCGATCTTCTGGCTGTTCGGCTTTGGCCTGATGTTCGGACACAGCTATGAAGGTTGGATCGGAACAACGGACTTTTTACCGACATTCGAAACCAGTCCCTGGGCCGCTTGTTTCTTTATTTTTCAGGCGATGTTCTGTGGGACCGCAGCGACAATTGATAGCGGAGCTGTTGCGGAACGGACACGATTCGGAGTCTATCTGTTGGTCTCTGCGGTGATCTCAGGTCTGATTTATCCACTGATGGGGCATTGGGCCTGGGGCAGTTTCTTCCATGGCGAAACGAAAGGTTTTCTTGAAGCGATGGGCTTCATCGATTTCGCCGGGTCAACAGTGGTCCACGCGACCGGCGGTTGGGTGGCGTTGGCGGGAATCATCGCGATCGGGCCTCGACTGGGCAAATTTGATAGCGAAGGAAACCCACAAAAGCTGCCGGCTCATAATTTGGTCCTTGTCTACCTAGGAACGTTTGTCTTGTTCTTTGGGTGGTTCGGCTTCAATTGCGGCAGCACGCTTTCGGCCGGTCCTGAAATCGCCATGATCGCTGTCAACACCGCACTCGCCGCCTGCTTTGGCGGTCTATCGAGCGCGTTCGTTAGCGTTTTGTTCGGGGACGATGGACTGCCAACTGCAGAAGACATTGCCAACGGAGTTCTTGGTGGGTTGGTCGCGATCACCGCCGGATGCGCTGTCGTCGACCCGGGTTCGGCAGCCTTGATTGGGCTTACCGGGGGCATCTTGGTTTGGTTTAGCATCCAAATGATTGAACGGGTTTTCAAACTTGACGATGTCGTTGGGGCCGTCAGTGTTCACGGCGTATGCGGTGTCTGGGGAACCCTCGCGGTGGCTTTGTTCATGGGTTCTGATCACCTGCCGGAAGGAATGACGCGACTGAACCAACTCGGCATCCAATCGATTGGTGTGTTGACCTGCTTCGTTTGGTCCTTCGGCTGCGGCTATCTGGTTCTCTCACTGCTTAAGCTATTCGTGCCCTTGCGCGTGAGTCCTCACGACGAAGCGATCGGTTTGAATGTCGCCGAGCACGGTGCCAAGTCATCGCTTTTGGAATTGGCGATGTCGATGACTGCGGCGACACAATCGAACGACTACAGTGGTGCGAAGATCACTGACATTGAACAAGGAACTGAAATCGGCGACCTCTCGCATTGCTACAACAAGATGATCGATGCGATTCAATCCGACAGAACCAAGCTTGCGGATTCCGCTCAACACGATCACCAAATCGCGCTGCGGCTGCAACAGAATCTCGATCGATTCGCAAGCGAGGGCGAATCGGCAGTTCGCCAATCGCTCGACGCTTTGGATGCGGCTCGCGCTTGCTCGACGCAGATGCACGAGAATTTGAAAGAAGTCACTGCAATCGCCGGCCAAACTCATCTGTTGGCTCTGAACGCAACCATCGAAGCCGCGCGTGCTGGAAGCTCCGGTCGCGGCTTCGCCGTGGTCGCGAATGAAGTCAAGGCGCTTGCCAACGCGAGCCACCTCGCGGCGTCTGGCATTCACGGCATCGTAGCCGAAACGAATTCCAAAATCGAAAATGGTTGGAACTCTGCGGCTCACGCATCAAAGATACTGAGTGACATCGTGTCCGCTGGCAGCGAATCCGCAAACGAACTTCTTTCTCGGACAAGCTCCCGCACTTCTGGCTAGGACCACGATCGGGCCTATCGAAAACCACCATTCGGCCCAATGCTTTTGGGGACAACGGCGAGAGAGTGTGCACGCGCGACGGTATTTCCGCCGCCCTGACGACAACAAGCTTCTAAGAACTGCGTAATCCGTCGCATTTTCGCTCACCTCGTCTTTGGCACAGCACTTGCCAATTGGCGTGGACGTGTATTTCGCCGGTTCGTCCGGCACCGTCCGCCCCAATGAGTCAGTTGCCTTCATGCCTCTTCAAACCGAAGCCCCCACACTCGAACATCATGGCGGTGTAGCGGGTGCAATTGTCGGTAATCAGTTCTACGTCATCGGTGGGATGCTTAATCCCTTTGAACACCTCGACACGGCGCTCGCGATTTCGCTCAACACCGAATCGGAGCCACAATCGCTGGCACCACTTCCGACGCCACGGGCAAATGTTGTCGCGGTCGCAAACGGGACAAAGATCTATACCGTCGCCGGTGGGATTTCGCCTCAGTCGGAATCAGGCTTGCCGGAAGGCCCATCGTCGGTTGTTGAAATCCTGGACACAACCACAGGCGAGTGGCACAAAGGAGCTGACTTGCCAGCCCAGCGTGTTAAACCAGGCATCGCTGCGGTCGGTGATACCGTGTACGCACTTGGCGGGCGTGAAGACAAAGTGGATGCGAACACCATCTTCGCCTATGACACGGCGAATGACAGTTGGTCACTCGTGGGTACGCTTCCCTATGGTGCTCGACACGGCGCGGCTTGTTCGCACCGTGGACAGATTTATTACACCGGCGGATGGACAGCCGGCCCCGACAAAGGGACCTTCCAACGCGGCCTCATCGAATTCGATCCCGCGACCAATCGATCGCGACCGCTCGCTGATCTGCCGGAACCGCGTACAGCGCACGCGATGGTTGCACACGACGGTTCACTGTACGTGTTCGGCGGAGTCGACGCACAAAAACAGCCAACGTCAACCGTATTTCGTTACGACATCGCAAGCGATCGCTGGGAAACGTGCGAACCACTCGATTCGGTCCGTGCCGTTTTCGCCTGTGCAGTTCATGCCCCCGAAGGCGACGACGCACAAGTGATTTTGGCGGGTGGTTGGACACAAATGCATCGCCAAGCCAACACCACCCAAGAGTTCTATCGCCTGCCGAAGAAGGCCTAGCGCGCGTGCTCCTCTTTCCCATCCAACTCCAAAACATTTCGTCAGAATTCAAGAGTCGACACCTTATGAGCTTCACCCACGGATCGAAAGAATCGAGACGCGGCGGCTTCACCCTCGTTGAACTGCTGGTCGTAATCGCCATCATCGGGATACTTGTCGGACTGCTGCTGCCGGCGGTCCAAGCTGCCCGGGAAGCCGCACGGCGGATGCAGTGTTCTAACAACATGAAGCAAATCGGACTCGCACTGCACAACTATCACAGCGCGTTTCGAAAATTCCCCTGCTACGAAATCCTCGACCTCAGCGCTTGGCGCGGTCACGAATACAAGTCAGGCTGGGTCTCGTCGTTGTTGCCGTTCTTTGAAGAAGGCAACCGACTGGATGACTACGACTTTGACTACACCTGGTTCCACGAGGAAAACCAAGACGTGGTAACACGTCCGCTCCCAAACTTTGAATGTCCTTCCAGCCCTGGCGGGACACAAAAAATCTATACGAATTCGTTCTCAGACGAATTCACCGCAGTGACTCCCGACGTAGAAGCTTGGTCCGCCGACTATGCGGGGAACTGTGGACACCGGGCCACACTTCTGATGCCGGAAGAAGCCCGCGACAAACAACGCCGCAAGGGTTTCTTTGTACGAGCGTATCCGGTCCAACCACAGAAGTTCCGCGACATCTTAGACGGCACAACAAACACCGTTGCGGTGTGGGAATCCGCCGGCCGACACAGCGTTTACTTGTTCGGCCAACTTTGGAGCGATCCGAACACCGGCGAACTGCTGAATGTCTCCCCAGACAACTGCGCATGGGCCTCCGGTAATGCGTTTTGGCTTCAGTCATGGAGTCACGACGGGATTGCAAACGGTGGATCGGTCGTCGTGAATGCCACCAATCGCAACTCACAGCCGTACTCCTTTCACACAGGAGGCGTGTACTTGTTGATGGCAGATGGCTCGGTCCAATTTCTCACCGACTCCGTCAACGCGACAACGTTCATCCACATGTTGACCACGCAAGCAGGCGAACAAATCAACTTGGGAGAAGTGTTCTAATCATGGCTTCTTGGATTCCAACACTTTCGCAACGACTCCCACAACTTGTCGCATCGCTCATCGCAGTGTCTGTCATTGTGAGTCCGGGATGTAGCAAAAAACAGGAGATCCCAGTTCAGCCGACAACAGGACGATTGACCATCAACGGAGAACCCGCGGTCGGTGCGATCATCGGACTCTATCCTGTTTCAGGTGACTTCGACCAACGAGGGACTCGCCCGGCCGGACAGGTCAAACAAGACGGCGCGTTCACGATCTCGTCTTTCGGCGTGGGCGATGGAGCCCCGACCGGCGAATACAACGTCTCGATCTTTTGGCCCCAATTCCCCGGGCGAAGATCGTATGATGGGAAAGTACGCAAATCCAGACACATCCGGTTTGACAGTCAATGTTGGCGAGGGCAGCAATACTCTCGAGCCCATTGTGCTCGACAACGTCAAACTGATACGCCGCTAGGATCGCCCGATTCACAGATGGAACACGCGACGCTTTTTAAAGCCTTGTGCCTCTGTTTGCTTTCGGTGATCGGTGTAACGGCACTGATTCGGTCCTCAGATCCTGTGGGGGACGCTTCGAATCATCAGGCTACGGAGCGATCAAAGCGGAACCAAACGCCACTTTCCGAATCCCCACCACCTGGGTTCGGTTCGACACCGTTGGAGATTTCCCCCCAAGGCAGCCAGTACTTGGTGCGGCACCAGTTGGGAACGGTGATCGTCCCGATGCAGCCAACCCGGATTTGCGCTCTCGCGTTTACAGACGAGCTTCTGGCAATTGGCGTTACTCCCTTCGCGGCATCCTGCACAAATGGCGAATTCCCCGATTACTTGCGTGATCGACTTGAAGGAGCTGTCGCGATCAACCAGTTGATGGGTGTTGGGCAGCCGGACTTTGAAACGATCGTCGTGTCCCAGCCCGATCTAATCATCACATCGGCAGGGGATCCACAGACGTATCATCAATTGTCAAAGATTGCCCCCGTGGTGGTTCTTTCCGGCGACGGCGACAACAACCGTCAACGTGTACTGGACCTTGGAAAATTGTTGGACAAGGAACGTTCGGCGCGCGACTGTGTCTCGCACTATGACCAACGGATTCGGAATGCCAAACGTTTGCTCCATGAAACGATCGGCGATCGAAAAGTTGCCTTCTTTCGTATCTTTGGGAAGCAGTTCTACATCCACGGCCATACGCGTGGTGGGCTGATGCTCTACGACGAACTTGGATTGGCAACGCCGGCTTTGATCGACCAATCGCCACGCGGATTTATGCTAAGCCCTGAATCGCTGCTGCAGCTGGATGCCGAATTCATTTTCCTGGCAGTCGAAGCAAACCGGGGTGCGCAACGTTCTTGGAAATCATTGTTGTCACATCCCGCTTGGCAGCGCGTACCGGCTGTCCGCGACGGGCGAGTTTTTCTGTTACCGGAACAACATCATTGGCTGCGTCCTGGCTTCCTCGCCAAGTCAATGATGCTGGACGAAATCGTGCGTTCAATCCTTGGGCCCAATCGGATACAGGGCGATTGATGGAACGACGCCTTGAACGACATCGTTGGTCGATCGTCTTCGCGATCTTGGCATGCGCAACAGCATGCTGGGCATTATTCGTGGGGCCGACGCCAGTCACACTAGATGATTTGACGTCAACGCTGTTTGAATATGACGCGACAAGAGACACACAATTTGTCATCTGGGAACTCCGTCTGCCTCGCGTCCTGTTGACCGCGATGGTTGGAGGTGCGCTCGCCTGTAGCGGCGCGTTGATGCAGGGCGTGACCAAGAATGCGCTCGCAGGTCCGTCGATCATGGGGCTTAGCACGGGTGGAACACTGTGTTTGCTCGCAGGTTTGCTATTGCATCCGGACCTCAACTACAGCCAGTCGATCGTCCTTTCATTCGGCGGCGCGTTGTTGGGCTACCTAACGGTCTGTGCCGTCACGACTCTGTCCAGAGCGGGAGCCACGCCGGCAGGTTTTGCGCTCGCGGGTGCGGTCGTTTCCGCATTGTTTGGTGCGATTACACACGGTCTAACGATTTACTTTTCCCTTCACGACGAAATGCTGTACTGGACGGTCGGTGGCGTTTCTCATGTTACGTGGGTACAAGTCGTTGTCCTGGCGCCGATCTTCTTCATCGGGATTGCGGTTTCATTTGCGATAGCGCCCGCGGTCACGCTGCTTAGTCTTGGCAGCGACGTCGCGGTCAGCTTGGGGCAAAAGACGCAGCGGACCCGTTTCCTGGCGACCACGGCTGTCCTTTTCTTGACGGGCGGCGCGATTGCGGTTGCCGGCCCGGTCGGCTTCATCGGGTTGATGGTCCCGCATTCAGCTCGGCTTTTTGTCGGCGCTGACTATCGATACATCGTCCCGCTGTCGGTCAGTTTGGGCGCGTGTCTGGCCATTGCCGCTGATGCGCTCGCTCGGACGATTGGCGGTGCTCAGGAATTGCCCATGGGGCTGTTGACCACCATGATCGGTGCACCGTTCTTTGTCTATCTGGCGTCGAACCGGTCGTCACAAAGTCTCACTCTAAGACGCTGACGCATGACCAATCAGTTCAAATTGATGTGGATGATCGTGACGGTTTTGGCCGTTTCGCTAGCCGGCGTTTGCCTGGGAAGCCAGACGTTGTCACCAAGTCGGATCATTGAACTTTTGGACGCTCAACCAGACAACGTCCAACGCACAATCCTGCTCTCGTTCCGTTTGCCTCGCGTTGCAATGGGCTTGGGTGTTGGCATGACATTGGCTATCTCGGGAGTCTTGATTCAATGCGTCCTCCGCAACGAGTTGGCGGCACCAGGGATCTTGGGCGTTTCAAGCGGCGCGAATCTTGGCGTGACCCTCGCGGTGATTTTTGGTGGAGCACAAATTATCTCGGCTTGGATTTTCCCAGCGATGAGCATGTTGTGCGCAGCCGCAACCGTCCTGTTTGTCTGTGCGTTGTCGTATGACTCGCGAAAACTGCTACCGGTCCGATTGCTGCTAACCGGCGTCGCGGTCAGTACTTCGATGAGCGCAATCACATTGGTCTTTGCGATGAAGATGGATCGCCAAGCCTATGCCCAATCCATCGCTTGGATGTCAGGCAGCTTTGGTAAGTCGGATTGGAATTACGCGACCGCAATCGGGTGCGTCTTGCTGATCTTGTTGCCGACATGTTGGTCTATCCGGAAGCAACTCGATGTACTGCGGTTTTCTGACCAGACCGTTATGGGCCTAGGTATCGCGGTGGATCGGTGGCGTGTTTCGATTTTGCTGCTCGGCGTGATGGCCGGTGCGGCGGCAATGGCAGTGGTCGGCAGTGTCGCCTTTGTTGGGCTGATTGCCCCACACATCGCGCGGCGGCTAATAGGTCCAAACCATGGCACCCTGGTTGCATCGGCAGGTCTGGTTGGCGCCGGATTTCTGACGGCCGCAGACACGCTCGGGAGAACGATGTTTCATCCCATCGAAATGCCTGCCGGAATCATCGTCAGCGTCTTGGGTGGCATCTATTTTTTATCTCTTCTGATCATGCAAAGGCATTGAATACGATGGCCGAATTGACTGCCGAAAACCTGTCGCTGCGCTACGATGGTGACAATATCATCCACGATGTCACTCTGTCGATCTCCCCAAATCGGATCACCGCGTTGGTGGGTCCGAACGGTTCAGGCAAGTCAACCTTGCTACGAGGGCTGGCGCGTTTGCTGCCCCCATCGTCCGGGCGTGTGACGATCGATGGTCAGAACATCCACCAATTGAACACACGCACCGTCGCCAAACGCGTCTCCATTCTCGCCCAATCAAATGACGCCCCCGACGGATTGACGGTTCGTGAGCTTGTCGGATTTGGCCGGTTCCCTTATCGAGGCTGGCTGGGACAAGCCGACCCTGACGACCATGCGGCGATCGAGCGTGCGATGGAAATCGTTGGGATCAAAGACCTGGCCCAACGCCCGCTCGGAGAGCTATCTGGGGGGCAGCGTCAACTTGCCTGGATCGCCATGAGCGTCGCCCAGGATTCGGAAATCATGCTGTTGGACGAGCCAACGACGTTTTTGGACTTATCCCATCAACTGGAGGTTCTGCACTTGCTGGAAACCCTGCAGTGCGATCACGGCCGCACGATCGTGATGGTGCTGCACGACATCAACCAAGCCGCTCGGTTCGCGCACCATATCGTCGCATTGCGTGACGGCCGCATCCGATTTCAAGGATCGCCCGCTACAATTCTGACACCAGAAATGCTGGAAGATGTGTTTTCTGTCGTGGCGAACGTGATGTCCTACACCGAACAACCAACCGATCGGTCGGATGTTTTGACATCGGTCCCTTACTGCGTGCCATTGCATCCCGTCGGCGTGATTGAAGCTTAGGAACGAACGCTTGATCTTTCGATTTTGCCTCTACGGATTTCTGAAAAATCAACGGTACTTCGCGCCGTTTTGGATCCTTGCGTTTTTGGACAAGGGGCTGTCGTTCGCAATGATCGGCGCCCTCATCGGATTTCGCCAGATCTGCGTGACGATTGCCGAAGTCCCCACTGGTGCATTGGCGGACACGCTCGGTCGACGACGAGCAATGATCTTGTCTCATATCGCATACGTCATCGCGTTCTTGACATTCGGATTCGTCGATTCGGTACCACTCTTGTTTGCCGGTATGTTTGCGTTCGCCGTCGGTGAAGCGTTTCGAACGGGGACGCACAAAGCGATGATTTTCTCGTGGCTGAAGCAACACGGCCGAGAGAACGAAAAGACCGAGATTTATGGTTTGACAAGGAGCTGGTCACAAAAAGGCAGCGCGCTGTCGACAGTCATCGCTGCCGCATTGGTTTTCACGACCCTGGACTACTCTGCGATTTTTTGGCTCAGTGCGATCCCCACCGGCTTGAATATTTTCAATTTCCTGGGCTATCCGAAATCACTCGACGGATTGGTTGATCGATCACACAATGCGCGTTCATTGTTCGCGTTTTTCGCCAAATCGATCCGCGATTGTATTGCCAGAGCCAAACTCCGTCGCCCGATTGTCGAATCGATGGGATTTGAAGGCGTCTACGGTGCGAGCAAAGATTACCTGCAGCCCATCATTCAGCAGACCGTATTGGGTTTGCCATTGCTGACGATGCTGGATGTCGAACGACGCACTGCGTTGATGATTGCTGTGATCTACACCACGCTGTACTTGCTCTCAAGCGTCGCATCGCGCCGAGCTGGTGCAATGGCCAAACGGTTGGGTGGCGACGATGCCGCGGCGAGACGCTTGTGGGGAATGTTTGCGGCGACGTTTGTGTTTGTCCTAGTTGGGACACTGACGCCCTGGTCGATGCTTGCCGTTGTCGGTTTTATTGCCTTGGCCATCCTGCAAAACATTTGGCGACCGGTACTCGTTTCGAGAATCGCCGACCAAGTCGACGAGACGAACATGGCAACGGTGCTGAGTGTCGAATCGCAAGCCAAATCATTCGGGATCGCAATCTTGGCACCCATCATCGGAATGTTGATTGACAACACACCGGAGGGGTACCAGTTCTCGGCGATTGCGATTGTCGGAATTGCGGTTTCTTTGCTCGCGTTGTTCTTCTCGCGATCGAGCACACATGCGAAAGAGAATTCGCTTGCGAGCACGGGATAGGTCTTCGTTTCAAGCGACAGACTAGGACGTGCCAAGTCGGTATCATTGATACGGTCCGGTGCGCCCGTCCGACCAGCAAATGCGACGATGAATCGGGGCCCTACGGTGGAAGCGTCACACGGTGCGTGATGACGCGGCAACACACGGAGTGAAGATGGCTTTTGAAATCGGAACGTTGGCTTACTTGCCTCTCTTGCTGTTGATTCCGCTGTTTTGGTTTACCGGACAAAAGCTCGCACAAGTTGTCGGACGCAAACGGGCCTTCATCGCGATCACTTTGCGTTCCTTGGTCATCGCTTGTGTCGTCTTGGCATTGTCAGAGCTGCAATTCGGATGGCTCGCTGATCGACTTGCAGTCGTCTACGTCTTGGATCAATCGGACAGTATCTCCGCCGAATCACGTCGAGCGATGCTTGAATATGCAAAGACCAGTGCTACTCGTGATCGGAACGAACAGCGCCAAGACATGGTTGGCATGGTTGCATTCGCCGGTGACGCGAGGATCGAGACGCCGCCTTATGAAGCGGCATTGCCGAGTCGACCGACGATCTCCGGCGATCAATTAAATGCAGACGCGACAAATCTAGAAAAGGCGCTCGACCTTGCGGTCGCTGCAATGCCACCGGAGAGTCGTCAGCGTGTCGTCGTGCTTACAGACGGCCACGCCACAGCAGGCGATGCGCAAAACGCGGCCTCGCGTGCCGCAAAACATGGGATCGGTATCGACATCGTTCCTGTCGCTCGAGATAACGCCGGCGACGTCGCGATCACTCGATTGGATGTGCCACAACATCTCGATGCTGGGCAATCATTTTCGGGCCGATTGATTGTCGAGTACCAAAACGTCGACCGTTCCGCGAAAGCGGCAGGCAATATCACGGTCACCCAGACCACGATCGAAGGACGACGGTTGGTCTTGAGCGAAGCTGTCGAACTTTCGACGGGCAAAACGGTCTTGCCATTCAATCATGTCATTCAAGATCCATCGATGGTGACGTTTCATGCCGAATTTGTGCCCAAGAATCGCAGTGACGATCGCCATCACAAAAACAACCAAGTCAGCTCTTACGTTTGGGTGGGCGGACCGTCGCGGACGCTCTTGATTAAAAAGGCAAGCCAGCCCGGCGAATTCGATTTCTTGGTCGAGACGTTACGTCAACAAGAGATCGAAGTGGAAGTGCGTCAGAGTGATGCCGCGTTCGATTCGCTTGCGGATCTGATGTCCTTCGATTCAGTGATTCTGGCGAATCTTCCCAAAGCCGGCGGCGATTCGGCGGAGACGATCGGTGGACTGAGCGATCGCCAAGTCGACATGCTGGTTCGAAACACACAACGGTTCGGCGCAGGCCTATTGATGATTGGCGGCCCCGATTCATTTGGCGCAGGCGGGTGGCGTGGTTCAGCACTGGAAGCAGCGATGCCAGTCGACTTCGAGATTAAGAACACTCGGATTCGCGCTGTCGGCGCGCTGATGCTGGTGCTCGACACATCGGGCTCGATGGACGGCCAAAAGATTCAACTTTGCCGGGCCGCGGCTCGCTCGGCAATCGAATCACTCGGTTCGACCGATTTCGTCGGCGTGGTTACCTTCGATAGTGAAACGAAAGAAACGATCCCGTTGCAACAAGTCAATGACCCGCGGCGCATGAAACCGGCTTTGTCTCGAATCGCGGCGAGCGGTGGGACAGATATGTTTCCGGCGATGTCGCTTGGATACGCAAAACTGTCTCGGGTCGATGCAATGGTCAAACACATGATCATCGTGACCGACGGACAAACCAATCCAGGGCAGTTTGACCAATTGACGCGACAAATGCGTCAAGATTCGATCACGGTCAGCACCCTAGCGGTCGGTGCAGACGCCGACCAAACACTGTTAAACCGGATCGCTTCTCAAGGCGGCGGAAAGTACTACGCCGTTAAGTCACCTCTCGCAATTCCACAGATCGTCCTGCGTGAATCAAGGCGTGTTGCCAAGCCGCTGATCTATGAAGTCCCCGAAGGAATGGTTCCGCTAAAGTCATCGGTACACCCAATCATCGACGGAATCGAGTCGCTGCCTCCGGTCACCGGCATGGTGTTGACGACACCGAAAACCAGCCCGCTCGTTCAAAACCTTCTCATGGCTCCACAACCGGTCGACGGCGATTACCCTTTGCTTTCGGTCTGGACCTATGGACTTGGACATACCGCAGCGGTGACAACCGACAGTGCGCCGCGTTGGTCTTCGACATGGATGGACTCACCGTCGGCAAAACAGCTTCTCGGCCAATTGGTTCGTTGGCTGAAACGCCCCACCGATGGTTCCGATCAATACGACGTTGTGAGTCACTGGAAAAACGGTGAAGCCAAAGTGATTGTCGACAACCTGCGCCCGGACGAGTCGACGAACGATTTGATTGAATTCGAGGCCGCGATGATTGGGAGCGATGGCGAACCGATTCCGCTTTCGCTTCGCCAAGTCGCACCGGGACGATTTATCGCAACGGCGGCAGTGACCGATCCCGGCAGCTACTTTGTGCAAGTCGTCCCCAGCGACACCCGCGCTCCGATTGTCAGGGGCTTCAACGTCCCGTTTGGGATCGAATACGCGACCAATGCGCATGATACGACCGTTCTCCATTCCATCGCCGATGCGAAACCGGTTGGTGGACAACCGGGGGAAGTCTCGCAGCCGATTGGGTCGAAACAAACTGCACCATCCCTCGTCAATCACTTTCGCGATGGACTACAACGTCACGCGACAATGCAAGACGTGTGGCCATGGCTGGTCTTTGTATCCTGCCTGATCTTCCTGGGTGACATCGGCAATCGGCGGCTGACGATTGCCTGGCCATGGAAGCGAAAAAACTTGGCCGAAGAATTGTTGGCTGGAGATCGAGCGCCACGTCCCGTCGACAGACTGTCGCGTCCAACAGATGCTGGCCAACCAAACCCAGCAACGAAATCAAACGCCGGTGTCACCAATCGATTCGAATCGGACGCTGCTGCGGAGACAACACAGCCAGAAATCGATCCCCGCCCGTACACTCAACGACTGCTTGAAGCAAAACGTCGGGCGCGTGCGAATGAGTCATCGGATAAGTACGAGAGCTGACGGAACGATCGGGTGGCGAACAGCCAAACTGTTCGATCATTGACCAAGCTGGAATCAATCTTTGTTTCGATTGACCGTGCGAGGCGTCTCTTGTCCAGAGTGAAAATGGTTCGGCGCGAAGTTTGCAAAGGGTGATTGACCCTCAAATTGACCTCAAGCTTTGTCGTCAGTGCCGTGAATCGCGAACGATTCTCCCGCGGTCGCGGCCACTGGCGGCAATCAGTTGACAGGCTCTCTACCATCACCTCCCCGAGACAAGGATTCTTCGATGAAGATGCGATTCGTTCAGCGTAGCTTCGTGGCATTGGCGTTGGCTTGCTGCGTTGCGGTTCCTGCATTTGCAGTCCAACAAACAACCGCCACGCCACGCCCTGCGGCACCTCCAACCACTGGTGCGGCGCACTCCGAGATTGACCATGCCCATGTACCACAACACGCGGTCGCAGTCGTGTTCCCGACCCAAGGGAATGACGTCCGCGGTGTCGTCGTTCTCCAACAGGACGGAGACGACATTACCGTTCGCGGTCGAATGATCAACCTGACACCGGGTAAACACGGATTCCATATTCACCAGTACGGCGATCTTCGATCGGTCGATGGCAAATCGGCTGGCGGACACTACGATCCCGAAGGCCACGACCACGGCGGTCCCGATGCGAGCAGCCACCATGTCGGAGACCTCGGCAATATCGAAGCGAACGAAGAGGGTACTGCCGAATTCAAGATGACAATCAAAGGGCACAAAGTCCATCTATTGGTGGGCCGAGCGATTGTCGTCCATGAAGGTGAAGACGATTTGAAGAGTCAACCGTCAGGTGCGGCCGGTCCTCGTGCTGGCGTTGGCGTGGTCGGTATTGCGAACCCCGAAGACAACTCATGAGTTCAAGCGGAACGCGGCAACACCCCGTTCGCGAACTGTTGGACAAGCTCAGAGAGTCTGCCGACCAGCACGATTCTTTGACTTTTGGCACCGTCATGGATGCCGTGGGGCGAAACTCCTTCGCCTCACTGCTCCTGGCGATTGGCTTGATCATGATGGTCCCTGGACCGGCCGATATTCCTGGCGTCCCCAGTCTGCTTGGGATCGTCGTGATCTTGCTTGCGATCCAGCGGCTATTCAATCGAGATCATGTATGGATCCCCGATTGGATGGAACGCCGCGAAGTAAAAAGCGACACCGTCAAAAAAATGATCCGCTGGCTCCGACGCCCGGCTGGTTGGATCGATGCGATTACGAAGTCACGAATGACCTGGCTGATCAACCGAGGCAGCCTTGGTCTTCTCGATGTCGCGGCGATTTTGATCGCACTGTCGACGCCATTTCTTGAGCTTATCCCCTTTAGCGCCAACCTCGCGGGTGTCGCACTAGCCGCGATCGGTTTGGCCATTCTTGCTCACGACGGTTTGATTGCGATGGTCGCCGTCATCGTCACGTTTGGGCTTTTCGCGTTGCTGATCTATCAAGCAGTGCTTTGATGCATTGAAACACGTCGGCTGGGTCGCTCTAGACCCGACGTGGCATGGCAATTGCTTGTCGTGAGTGTAGCAGCATACCGACTTCGACACTCCCATCCCTCAATCGCTATGACAGATCAACGCCCATCCGTGATCGTGACCGGCAGTTCCGGATTGCTCGGTCGCCCCGTCTGCCGACGCCTCGCAGAAGCTGGCTACTCCGTATTCGGATTTGACCGAGTCGGTCTACCTGAACCGCCCAAAGAACTTGAGCATGTTTGTGATGTCGAATGTGATTTGTCGGACTCGACTTCCGTTCGAGTCGCCCTGCAACAAGTCCATCAGAAAACAGGTGGCAAGTTGGCGAGCGTTGTTCATATGGCTGCCTACTACGACTTCTCCGGAGAGGACAGCCCACTCTATGAAGACGTTACTGTTCACGGAACGGATCGCCTACTTAACGGACTGGAAGCATTTCAGCTGGAGCAGTTCTTATTCACCAGCACGATGCTGATCCACGCCCCTTGCCCGGTTGGCGAACATATTCGTGAAGACGACCCGCTACAAGCCAAATGGCCGTACCCCCAAAGTAAGATCGACACTGAGAAATTGATCCGCGTTGGCCATCCCAATGTACGGTCGGTGTTCTTGCGAATCGGAGGTGTCTACACGGACTTTGGGCGACAGCCGACTTTGGTTCAACAGATCAAACGCATTTATGAAAAAGACCTGCAAGGCCATTTCTATCCGGGTGACATGGACGCCGGTCAGTCGCCGGTTCATGTTTCGGATGTCGTCGACGCGATCATCAAGACCGTCGATCGTAGAAATCAACTCGCCCCGCAAACGGCAATCCTGATCGGCGAACCAGACCCTCCTTCCTATGGGCAGTTGCAGGAATTGATCGCCGCGAAGCTGCATGGTCGCGACTGGGCGACACTGCATGTTCCCAAAGCGATTGCCAAAGTTGGGGCGGCTGTGACCGACGCCTGTCAAGGCGGAGACGCTTTTATCAAACCGTTCATGGTCGATATGGCAGACGACAACTACGCGCTCGACATTTCACAGGCCAAACGACTGCTTGACTGGCAACCACAGTATCGGCTGATCGATGTACTGCCAACGATCTTGCAATCTCTGAAGAACGCCCCTGACGTTTGGTACCAGAAAAACGGCCTGTCCTGATGTCAAACGCTCTTGAAACCTCACGCCCAATCGCCGGCCACACGTCGCCTCTGGATCGGACGGTACCGCCCTATCGACACAACCCGTCCGCTTGGTCGCAGCGTATTCCGATCTGCATGTTGGCGTTCGTCGCCGCAATCATTTCGAGCCACTTGGCATTGTTCCAGTGGGGCTTAACGGACAGCGTATGGGACCCTGTCTTTGGTGACAGCAGCAGCAAAGTAATCAAGTCTGACACCGCCGAGAAGATGTATCGGCTGCTGGGTGTTCACGACGCCGCATTGGGAGTCCTTGCCTATTTGGGCGATGCGATACTAGGACTTGCCGGATCAACAAGACGCTGGCAGTACCGGCCTTGGCTAGTGATCCTCTTCGGTATCGATGTGATACCACTCGGTATCGTCAGTGTGTTCCTGGTGCTTTGCCAAGCCTTCGTGATTGGCCAATGGTGTTTCCTGTGTTTGGTCACGGCAACGATTTCTCTGACGCTCGTGTACTGGGCATGGGACGAAGTCCGCGCGTCGCTTAGCTATTTAAAAATTGTTTGGAATGACCACCACGATCGCCGACTTTTATGGAATGCGTTTTGGGGTTACCGATGTGACCAACTGGACGCCGCTGCTGACAAACTGCTTTCTCGTGAGGTGCCGTGATGTGGGGACGAGTCGTCGAAATCATGACTGCGGTTTGGCTCGCCGCTAGCCCATTCGTCTTCCGGGTGCATGATGACTCTGTCGTGCTGTGGACCGACCTTGGCTTGGCGTTCCTGATATGCCTGTTTTCCGGCCTGTCTTATTGGCGACCGACACAACATGCACACCTGCTGACTCTCGTGGTCGCTAGCGGTCTGGCGATCTGGGGCCGATTCGCTTCGGAAGCACCGACGGCGATTGGTCAAAACCATATCGTCGTGGGACTGTTTTTGATGATGATCGCTTTGGTTCCCAATGACGCTTCGTTGCCACCAGTCAAATGGCGACAGACCGGACGAACACGCAATTCAATGTAGCGTCATCCATCACTCGATCGCACGTCGGTTGCTGGATGAAGATTCGATGACCAAGACCAATCGAATCAAGGTGAGTTCAGGTTCCCCGAATTGGCCCCCATTCTTGGCCATCAACAGGCGACCAGAAAACGACTGCAGAGTTGGCCGTTGCTAGTCGTCAAGTCCAAGTCGAATCCGAGCTTCTTCTGCCCACGGTCCGTCAGGTGCAAGTTCGACGAGACGTTGCCAATGCACCAACGCTTCGACTTCTCGGTCACAGCGATCGAGTGTTTTGGCAAGGGTGTAGTGAACGTCGGCGTAGTCGTTGTAAAACGTCAGTGCGCCGCGCAAAGCTGCAACCGCTAAATCGAATTGTCCCAATTCGGCCAGCACCGCGCCCAAGCTGGCACGTGCTTCGACAAAATCTGTTTCTAGCTCGATCGCTGCGTAATACCGTTCTCTGGCGGCAACCAAATGATTCATGCGGTAGAGCAGTTCACCGATTTGAAAACTGATTTCTGCTCGAGCCCCATCACGCGCGAGGATCGCGTGATAAATATCGATGGCGGTTTCCAAATCGTCTTCGTCTTCCGCAGCGTAAGCCTCCCGCAGCAATGGGTCTGCAACGGATTCGCTGTGTTCGCGGAGCATCGGCGGACGATCGGCATCGGCAAACGCTAACAGCAACGGGGAATCTTCTTCGTCTTGTTGATAGACGTGCGACGTTGCCGGCGATTCAGCTTCGCCTCCTCCGTCGAAATCAAAACGCATCTGCCCGCCCGGTTCGATCAGCCCGTCGCCCTGACGCAGCAACACGTCTTTGCCTTGAACCAGAACGGTCAACTGGTCGAGTGGACGTGTCGAATGGGGAAAGACTCGGATCAGTTCGGCCAATCGCTTTTCAATCGCTTTCCAATCCGCGCCGGCCGCAACCCAACCGGCCAAACGCTTTGCAGTGGCCACCTCGGCAAAGTCGAAATACGGCAACTTGTGAAGTGTCACCACCGGACGAATCAGTCCGCATCGGTGCCAGCGGCGGATGACGCGGACGGAGATCCCCAGCAAATCGGCAAGCATCGCCGGCGTCCAATACCTCCGCACTGGCTGCTCAAGTTCAACCAATCCCAGCCTTTCCCATAACTCCGTTTCGTGAATGATCTCGACTTCGCCCCGGCCTGCGGAGTCGATCAATGCTGTTGGAAGTAGCTCCGATTCGCTTAGCGGTGGCTGATCTGCGCCGATTACGACCCAATCGACCAAAGCCTCATACTGGGGTGTCTTTCCACGAGGCAATTCGATCACCTTCGCGCCGAACGATTCGATCACATTGCGGGCTTGGCCATGATTCATGCTCCCAAACCGACCGACGAGAGCCACTTTTTTACCACCGACTTGCCCATCCCCCTTGGCCGATGGGGCCGGGGCGTCAAGCATCGGGTCGTCAGGGTCGGCAAAGTCGACTTCGTCTTCATCGAGCAACCTGTCCGCCGAAGAGTCCAGTAAGTTGGACTCACCGCGATCGCGACGTTGGTCTTCGCCCCAGTCATCGGCTTGTTGAACCGACTCATAATGACGGCGTGCGTCTTCGAATGACAACACCTCGGATCGATCGTTGGCGTCAGGATCGGTGGGTGCAGTCAACGTAGATCAGCAGGTTTAACGGCGTACGAACAAGTTGGACAGTTTGGAAGCGACGATTATCCAGGAATCCCGTCGCGTGAGTAGCCATCGCAGTGCATCTACCGAGCCAAAAAAATACAGTCCTTTCGCGACAATCGGTGGTGTCAGGTTCCGAAGTCTGCCGTCTCGCGATCATTTTTTTCCTAACGGCTGGAACAATCCCACCCACAATTGCGTAAGATGCCGTGCTTGCACGGTGATTGGATTCCGGTTCTGATCATGCCCTACAATCGATTCAATTCGGGGGGGACCAAGCAGCCAGGCGTTGCCAGGTTTCTCTCCACCCACGATTTCACCGCCTGTTTGAAATGACGGACAGTCGGTCTCGGTCTCCAATCTAGTTCAGCATGCTGCACGTCGAGGCACTTACGAAACGATTCGATCTCGGTGACGACACGTTGACTGCGGTCGACGACGTTACGTTCACCATCCATCCCGGTGAAGTGTTTGGCTTGTTGGGACCGAACGGTGCTGGCAAGACGACCACCATGCGAATGGTTTTGGGCTTGCTCGCCCCAGACGGTGGCTGGGCAGAAGTCGACGGTTTGCGAACATCCGAAAACCCGATGGCTGTCAAAAGTCGCCTGGGTTTCGTTTCGGCCAGTGATGGTGTTTATCCATGGTTGACCGTTCGTGAGATGTTGCACTACTTCGCGGACCTCTACGACGTTCCGCCCGATGTCGCCGATGCACGCACAGTCGAACTGTCACGTTTGTTGGATATCGAACGGTTGCTCGACCGACGTGCCGGCGAATTAAGCACCGGGCAGCGACAACGGGTAACACTGGTACGTGGGCTGATTCACGATCCGCCAGTCATGCTACTCGATGAACCGACGCGTGGCCTGGATGTCGTTGGCGTTCAGACCATCTTCGACTACATCGAGATTCTTCGAGACCGCGGCAAAGCGGTCGTCGTTTGCACCCACCGCTTGGACGAAGCCGAACGTCTCTGTGACCGATTCGGATTGCTTCACGCAGGTCGCTTGAAGTACTGCGGTTCGCTTGAGGAACTGCAACAGCAAACCGGCCACCAAACACTTGTCGATATCTTCGTTGAACTGATCAGGAATTGAACCTAGCGTGGCTTCGGATTCATCACCTTCGCCGTCGGTCTCCTCGGCGTCGCATCGATCGCACCTCGGCACCGGTCGTCGTCTCGCACGGCTCTGCCAGAAAGAACTTCGCGAAACCCTGCGTGACCGCCGCACGATCATCACCCTACTGATGATGCCGTTGCTGGTGTACCCGCTGCTCAGCATGGCGCTCAATCGATTCTTGCTGAATGCGGCGCGCGATACCGAAGAGATGCCCTACACAATCGGCGTCGGAACAGACGAGGAAGGCAACGCACTCTTGGCTTGGTTGGAGAGCCCCGCAAGCCAACCGCCAGATGTGATCGTGAAAGCCAGTCACGGACGCGTCGCGAAGTTCAAAGTTCTCAACACCACGGGTGATTCGCCTCCTGTCGAAGCACTGAAGTCCGGCAAAGTTGATATCGCGGTTGAGATCACCAACACGATGCCGCCGACCATTCGAATTAAATCACTCAAAGGCAACTCGATCAGCGAAGCGGCAGCACGGATTGTTACCGAACGGGTCCATTGGTTAAGACTTGCCTATGCCGAAAAAAGCGTTCGCCAGCTCGATAATTACATGCCACCACCCGCTGTCGAGATTCTCGATATCGGCACTGCATCGTCGCCTTCAATGCTGGGCACCATCGTCCCGCTCGTCTTGGTCTTGATGACGATCACCGGCGCTGTCTATCCCGCGATCGACTTGACCGCTGGGGAGCGAGAACGGGGCACAATGGAATCGTTGATGGCATCGCCAGTACCTCGTACTTACATCTTGTTTTCCAAATATGTCGCCGTGGTGACGGTCGCCTTATTAACAGCGATCGCGAACTTATTGGCAATGTTCACGACACTTTGGGCTGGACGCCTACTCCCCTTGCTTACCGGAGACGATGCCGGTTTCCCATGGTTTGCCGTGTTGCAAATCCTGATGCTGTTGGTCCTGTTTAGCGCATTCTTTTCGGCAGTGCTATTGTCCCTGACCAGTTTCGCCAGGTCTTTCAAGGAAGCGCAAGCGTATTTGATCCCCATCATGCTGCTATCGTTGACGCCGGGGATGCTTTCACTGCTTCCCGGAGTCACACTCTCCGGTCCCCTAGCGATTGCACCGTTGATCAACATCGTGCTGCTCGCACGCGAAGTTTTACAAGGCACCGCAGAAGCTGCCCCCGCCGTCGTGACTGTGCTCAGCACGCTTGGCTATGCCGCCGCTGCGGTTGCCGTCGCATCGATGTGTTTTGGGAAAGACGCCGTCAGTCGAACCAGCGGGCAAACGTTTGCTTCGATGCTCCGTCGCCCGAAAAAGTCATCGCCCACCCCCTCGCCACATACCGCAGCGATGACGCTCGCAGCGTTGGTCCCGGCGTACTACGTGGTCAGCAATCTATTGATGGGGATCGTCCCAGGACTAAACATCCAAATTGTGCTGCTGCTCAGCGCAGTGACACTCATCCTTGTGTTCGGATTAATCCCCTACGCTGCGGCGCGAATCACACGTTCCGAGACTGGTACGACTTACCAGTTGTCTCCGCCAAGTTGGACCAGTTTGGTCGGCGCGTTTTTGATGGGGCTTGGAGCGTGGGTCTTTGCACACGAACTGTATGTCCTCGCACAGCAGGTCGGTATTGGAATTTTGGATGAAAAGCGAATCGCGGAAACTCAAAAGACCGTCGAAAACTTTAAGCTCGCGCCAGCATGGTTGCTGCTCGGTTGCCTCGCATTGACACCGGCCCTGATCGAAGAGTTTTGCTTTCGTGGATTCCTATTCACGTCACTGCAAAAGCTGTTGTCGCCTTGGAAACTGATTCTCGCTACCGCGGTACTCTTTGGGCTCTTTCACGTGATCACGGGCAACACGCTGCTGATCGAACGTTTTTTGCCGACCACTTTGCTGGGAATTATCCTGGGCTGGCTGGCTTATCGAACCGGCAGCATCTGGCCGGGTGTGCTGATGCACTTCACACACAATGCTCTGTTGGAACTGGTCGCCAAATATCAGGACCGCCTTACCTTTCTCGGTACCGAAGCGACCGACCAGGTTCACCTCCCGCTCCTTTGGCTCGCCGGGCTAACGCTGTTGACAGTGATCGGGGCAGCGGTTGTATTCATCGGGACTCGTCAATCACGACACATCGAAGGTGTTGCCGATGGCAATGAGCCCACAGGGCAACCGGCGATCTAGATCGAAATCATTCTTGCGAGTGGTTTTGGGTCTTTCGTGCTATGATGGATGTCACTGCCTTTGTCCCACCACAATCCCCGCACCGCTTTTAGGAGCATGGCGTTGAAACGTTCCATTGCCACGCTGACCTTGATCAGCCTCACGTTGTTTTCTGGCCTGTTTGCCTCGGATGATGCATTCGCCGAAACACATAAAATCGTTCTCGTCGCCGGGAAGCCATCTCACCCGGCACGAATGCACGAATTCAATGCCGGTGTTCAGCTGATGGCCAAGTGCCTGCAGGATCAACCAGACGTCGACGTCCACTTCGTCCTCAATGGCTGGCCCAAAGACGAATCCGTCTTTGAGGACACCGACGCAGTCGTCTTTTTTATGGACGGAGGCGGCCGACATGAGATTGTCCAAGAAAACGGAAAACGTTTAAAAACCATCCAATCCTGGACCGAAAAAGGCGTCGGATTGGGGTTCATGCATTACGGCGTCGAAGTCGTTGCCGATCAAGCCGGTGAGGAAATGAAACGCTGGGTCGGCGGGCACTACGACCACATGTTTTCGTGCAATCCGATTTGGGAACCTGTGTTCAACCAGTTCCCCAAACACCCGATTACCCAAGGCGTTGAACCGTTCAAAATCAAAGACGAATGGTACTTTAACATGCGATTCCTTGCCGGAATCGAAGGTAATCAGCCCGTTGATTTGGATGGCATGAAGTTCGTGCCGATCTTGGTGGCTTCGCCATCGGACGATGTTCGCGATGGCCCCTACGTTTACCCCCAAGGCCCGTACGAACACATCGAAGCATCGAGTGGTCGCGCCGAAGCTATGATGTGGGCTGTCGAACGTGCCGATGGTGGCCGAGGATTCGGATTCACCGGTGGCCACTTCCACGACAATTGGGGCAACGAAAACTTTCGAAAGGTCGTCCTGAACGGTGTCCTTTGGATCGCCAAAGCCGAGATCCCGGCAAACGGCGTCGAACATCCGGTCAGCGAAGACGACTTGAACGCAAACCTGGATCCCAAGGGCCGCTAAGCCTTCGTCGCTTACTCACCGATCATCGCGTACATTGCCTCAGCGAATGCTTTGCCAATCGGCGCGATGATCGCGGCGGAACCCATGTAGTGGTAGTCGCCATTGGAAACACTCTCTCTGAGATAAGTCAGCTCGGTTGGATCAAACGACGACTGATAAAGCGATTCGATCTTGTCGCGACTTTCCTGTTCTGTGATTGTCCCCGCCTTCTTTTGTGCCTCAATCTCTTCCCGGGATGGCCGAATCCTTTCTTCGATTTGCCTCAAGCGGACCATCTCTCGATCCCAGTATTCTTCGGTATAGACCGGCACCACAGTCCCTGTGAATTCGGCTCGCTTTGCCGGGGAAGCCATCGCTTGCCGAAACGATTCATGCATCACTTTGTACCTTTGCTGGCTTGGCCCGTACTCCGCAGTCGGACCGCCTACGCCAAGTACCCCAATCACGACGGGTAACTTTGGTGAGTCGAGATCACGTCGAACGTCACTGATAAAGACGCTTAGCAGCTCACCGTACTGGTCGTATCCGCCCGGCTGGTCTCGATTCGGATAGGTCCCGCGATCAACCATGTCGTTCCAACCCTGGAACCACACCATTCCGGCCAACTCATACCCCAGTTTAGTTTCGTACAACGGACAATCATTTGGCAGACTGTCCAGTATCGATTTGACATGCTCTATCATCAATCGGTAATTGCGTCCTGTCGCTGCGTCTTTTTCCGATCGCATTTTGTCGAGATCGCGTTGCTGTTTGCTGAACGCGTCAAGTTGTTCTTGGTTGAATTCGTAGGGCCCCGCACTCGGTGGACGAAAATCGGTGTGTAGACTCTTTCCGCCCCATGCCGCTTTGATAATCACAAACGGCTCATCAAGCATTTGGTGCATGTAGATACCGAACGAATATTCGGGACCGATTTTTGGACGACGATCCGCAGCTCCGAAGCCGGTCGTCAGAGCACCTTGACGAATTTCTTCGGCGGAACCGATCGACGAAATCCAAACCTGCTGAAGCGTCTTGGGCTTGCCGTCACCGTCGATCAAGTCATCTAGCAAAGGCGCCACGCTGGGATTGAGACGCATCGCATCGAGAGTTTTTACCTGGGCGTGGCCTTGCATGTTCGATTGGCCAACGAGCACAAACACCTTCAGCGGCCCAGACTCCTTGGCGTCGATCTCACAACTTGCCAGCAGAAACAGCAGACTACAAACAGAGCGAACGCTGATCCGAGACAGCGAATGCCAATTGGTTTTGCAAAGCCACAGCATGATTGATCGCATCCGAGAAATGACGTGGAAGTGGACCGACCATCACAACGATCGCGTGGTCACCCTAGCCATTCATGATATCGAATTCGGTCGTGTGGGATTTTGCAACCTAGACGACGTTTTTCCCCGTCGATTAGAAGTTCTGTTCGAAGATCGATTCGAACGAGTCCATTTCAAGCGCGGACTGAAGTGATGCTTCGAGATATCGCTGCCGGGCGAGCTCCAACAAATGACTTGGATCAGGAGGAGCTTCCGATTGCACGCCATAGAGATCCATTTCCAACACAACTTCGTCACGGCACCTCAAAACCAGCTCCGTAAATTCATCGATGTCGATATCGAAATGCTCCGAAAGCACTTTGCGGCACGCCGCAACGGATGCGCCGTTTGGATCCCAGATCGCGCCCGACACCAGTGACCCTGCACGGATAATCAATGCCAACGGTTCGTCCGTTTCCTCGTCCAAATGGATGCGGACGCTGTCCGCTATGGCCGGGGGGAAGTTCCAGTTTCTCAGTAGCAAACCACCGATCTCAGCGTGGTCGACGCCATAGTAATCGCGTTCGGCAGCTGGCAGCCCCAGTCCAACGTGCTGCTGATAGAACGCAAGGTACCATTCGCCCTCTGCTTGTGCCAGCAGTAGGGTCCCGACATGGGCAAGGAGTCCCGTCGTATAGGCATCTTGAGCATTGATACTGGGAAATTTCCGGCTGAGCTGAAACGACGCGGCCGCAACCGTTAACGCTCGGCGCCAAAAGTCGTTGTACAGTTCACGAACCGATCCAGATGAAAACGTATACGTGATACTGAACGTCATCGCGATCAGCCGCATGCTGCGCTGGCCGAGTAACGCGACCGCCTGATGCAAGTTTGAAACCGGTGTGTTCAGTCCGAATCGCGGCGAGTTTACCAACCGCATCACTCGGCTTGCCATGGCTGGATCGGACTTGATGCACTCAACGATTTCGTGCGTCGAACAGTCCTCGTTCTCCGTCAGTTGCAACAACGACTGTGCAACCTCCGGCGGAGTGTGAAGCAAATCCGGGCACTGAATCAATCGCTCGATTCGACGAATCGTCTTTTCGTTTGTCATGTACGTTCCCTACGTCGAATCAATCACCACAGTGAATCGACAGCGTTACTCGATCGGCCGCATCAATCCGATAACCATGTCGTAAAAACGTACATCTTGTTGCGGCGAGAAACGCCAGAGCGAGGGATTCCCCATTCGGATTCGACCGAAAAAACGATAGGGAATTCAGGCACAAATCCCTACTGCTCGCTGGATTCGCGGCGGAACGGATCTTGCGGTGGTCGTGCCCACATCCAGTCGGTGAAGATTGTTCCGCAACGCATGCATCGCCAACGAATGCGCAACAGTGGCAAGTGAATCAGTTGTTTGAACCAACGCGACCGAAAACATTCGGATGGCCGGTTCCGACATCGCGGGCAATGCACCATTGTTTCAACCTACGGGTACCATCTAACAACCCCCAAGAATACGCCGACGACCACCTCGATGTAAGGGTCCACCTTATGGCCCGGCGAAAGTTCAACGCCTTTCACCAATCAATGTCACAACGTGTCGCTAGCCGCTGGCTGATTTTTCCGTCATCACCCGTTAGCGAATCCAACCAACCAAGAACGCATCGGAGATCGATTTGTTGTCCTTCGTGGATCAACACTGGCGCGTCGACCGCGGAAACAATTCCACAGATTGCCGAACGGATTCCATCGGGTAATTGAGCTCGATAGCGATCGAGTTCTGCTTGGCTACGACAAATCAGATAAAGACGTTGCTTGCCACCGCATTCCAATAGTGCCGGGCGAACCGCTTCGACCGCTTCTTCGATCGTCAACACCGTAGGCACCTGTCCCGCATTCCACGCCTGCGTGTCCGACAAACCGCTTAGCCGATTAGTCTCACCGACAGAACCTGAGTCAGCAACCGAATCTTCCACAGCGGACACCATCGACCGAGTCGTCTGATTTTCTCGATTCGGCGTCGCCGACAAGCGATCACCGGAAGTCTCTGCGATCGAATCGCCCAAATAAAGTCGACTTACGTCGCCAGACTCTTCTCCGAGTTCAAGCAACCAGGACTCGATCTGAACCGAATGTGGCGCATCGATCAAACGGAACAGATGCGAGGTCGCACACCGCTCATGCAATTGACTGAGCAGGCGATCTCGCTTGGCAACAACCGTCGCACTCAAGTCTTGCCAGGGGTTCCTGTCCGATCCAAGTTCATTGTCAACAAGCTTGATCGCTTGCGCGACTCTTGCCGATGCATCGGAAAACACTTCGATCAGCGTCCTCAACGCTTGCTCGATTCCGGCCATCGCTTGATCACCGATCTGCGCGACCGATTCACTGATCTCTGCTTTTTCACGATGTCTCAGTTCGTCGCGATGCTCGGATTCGCTATCGTTCCCGGCAGTTTGTGATGGCCAATCCTGACCCATCGACTCTGACAACTGATGTCGAAGATTTCCGCAATGCTTCAAGAGACCATGGATCGCCAATAATGTTGACGACAGATCCAAGCGACGGTCTTGTAGATGATTTCGTATCTCACGATGTAGTTGCTGCAGCGATTGCTCGGCAATCACATTGGAATAGTCTGACTCGGTCGGTTGCGTTTCGTGATTCGATCCAACCTGTCGAGGACCATCGGCGACCAGCCATTGTTCGGTGATGACTCGCAAGGCATCCACATCGAGATAACATCGGCGGATAATACGTTTGCAGAATTCGCTTGCCGAAGGTTGCGAAAACTTGGGGTTCCCCAACCAAGCGAGCAATAGCGACTTTGTATTGTGTCGAATCAGCTGAACCGATTGCTGATCGGCCGCCTGTCCGATACGAATCGCTCCGACCGTTCGAACCGACGTCATTTTGTCGCTCGGCGTACGGAGCTGGCGTCCTTTTTCCAACGCATCGTTTTCGAGCGTCGCATCCATCCACAAATACTCAGCTGCCATATCAACCGTTCTTGACTCAGTTGCCCGGTCTTTCGGCGCGATCAAATAGGCATCGTGAAGTGGGGTCCTGGCGGCCGGAACCATCGGCCAACCGACGCCCGCGTCTCCGGGGTACGAGTTTCCTGGTTGCAGAAAAAATCGGAGTTCGTTGAACGCGGATTTGGTCGAATGCAATGCGATCGGCTTTGCTGGGTCACCTTGGAATCGCGTCGTCGTCAGCAATGAAACAATCGCCGTGTCTTCGAGCGCGAACTCGTCAAGCGTGTGTCGAAGCAGATAGGCCACATCAAAGTACATGCCGCTCCCAGTGCCTCCCGTCAAGGACGCAGCGATGTAGACCTTGGCGGGCTCACCGCCGCCTGTTGAATCTTTCAGCTCTTTCACCGCATCAGACAGAACTCGCACAAGTTCCTGGCTATGATCCAACAACGCGAGTCGCCCCAATGGCCGCATACCGCCGGTCTGTCCATTGCGCGGCACGTTATAGATCCAACGTCGCGATAATGATGCCAGCCTTTCCGTTCCTGTCGTACGGTATTGCTGCGGCGATTTTAGGCGAGCTGCCAGCACATGTGTTCGGTGCACCTGTTCCGTCGGATCGATCATCATCACAGTTTGCGTTTTCGCGAGCTCGGTATCGATCAACACGCTATGCAGTGTGAGCGGGGAACTTGCGCCTTGGGCAAAGATGCGGCCGCGGATTTGATTCAGGACGTCGCCTCCTGTTCCTCCCAAGGCGACGACGAGCGCGTGCGTCGAGTGAACACTTTCACTTCGCTGGAGCACGTCTTCGACTTGCGGAAGGTCCTCGATTTCTCGCCGTGGTGCGGGTTCGCTTCGATCCTCACTCACAACGCCTGTCGCACTGCCGTGCGGATTGGCAAGCTTTTCGACAAACGCGACACAGGAATCGAATCGTCGTTCGGGTGTCTTTTCGAGAGCCCTCGCCACCGTCGGCCGATCCGATGCTGGAAGGGGCGCCAAATTCGGCGCGCTGTGAACGTGTTGCGTCGCAAGCTGAGCGATCGTTCGCCCGCTAAATGGTCGCGTCCCCGTCAACAGTTCCTGATACATCACCGCAAGTGAATACTGATCGCTGTGCAGACTGGGGCGTCCATCGAAGACTTCCGGGGGAGCGTAAATCGGAGTCAAACCGCCAACGATGCTGCAATCCATCTCCCCCAAGTCTTTCAACAACCCGAAGTCAGCGACCTTGACTCTGCCGCCAACCAACAGCAGGTTGCCCGGTTTGATGTCCAAATGCTGAAGCTTGTAGTGTTGATGCAGATAGTCGAGCGCATCCGCCGCGTCATGCAAGTATCCGAGCAATGCGTCGCGTGGGATACCACACGAGCCTCGCTTGCGATGCTGTAGATACAGTTCTTCCAAGGACCCTTCGGCCAGTTCGGTGACGACAACCAATTGGCCATCGATGAACTCGAATCTTTCCAGCGTCAAAATGAAAGGATGCTGGATGCCACGAATCCGTTCCAGTGATTTCAGCTCTTGGGCAGCATGCCGTTCACCATGCTTGCCATAGACAAACTTCACAGCCTTCTTGAGTCCGCCCGGTGCGATCGCACGCCAGACTTCGCCAAAGCCGCCTTGGCCAAGGCGTTCTTCCAAGACATAACCTTCGATCGGTTCAAATCCTGGTCCGATCCGCGCCGATTTGCTCGTTGAAGCCGTCTGTTTGGAAGTGATGTTCGTATGCATGAAACTACAGATTACCGAAGTAACTTAGACAGGCGCGTTCTAGATAATCAGGCCGCAAGACAAGCGGTTGCTGTCGATAGCGACAAAACGCTTCGACTTGTTTCAACAGGTCGCGAGGGTGGCAACGACGCGGATGACGTCCCGTTTTTTGGTAATACGCCAACATGAATTCCGCCGCTTCGGGAGTCTCAGAAAACCCCATCCCCCGCATCACGCTCTTCATCAAGTCGCGATACTCGTTCGCGTCCGGGTCGCCGACGAAAATCTTGTACGGTACCCGTCGTAAAAACGCTTCGTCGACCAAATCGTTGGGGTCCAGGTTGGTCGAGAAGATCAACAGTTGCTCGAAGGGAATTTGAATTTTCTTTCCCGTCGGCAGCGTTAAAAAATCACAGCGGTTTTCCAGTGGAACGATCCAGCGATTGAGCAATTCTTCGGGTGCGATCCGCTGACGGCCGAAGTCGTCGATCAGTAAACAGCCGCAGTTACTTTTCATCTGCAACGGTGCTTCGCAAATATTGCTCCGCGGGTCATGCCGGACTTCAAGGTTGTCCATAATCAACTCACCGCCGACCATCACTGTCGGACGTTGAATACGAATCCAGCGTCGGTCCCATTCCTGAGCCTTCAAAATCTTGCCGCAGTTCTCAGGCACAGGAGATGGCCGGTGAAATGCATCGTCCTGAAGTTTGATCAGGTTGCCGTCGTCTAGAATCGCCGACGGAATCCAAATCTCTTGCCCCAAGCATTCGGTCAGACAACGCGCGATCGTCGTTTTTCCGTTGCCCGGCTGTCCGAACAAAAACAACCCCGAGTTACTATTGATCGCTGGTCCCAAGCAATCGAGCAACTCGCGTTGATATGAGATCTTTGCCAATGCTTTCCCAAGTTGCTGTTCGGTCACCGGTTCCAATCCGGCCGCCTGTGCTTCGACACTCAACACATAATCGCTAAGCGGTACCGGTGCCGGACCGACATAGCTGCATTGCTTCATCTGAATCTGGGCGCGGTTCTGGCCAAGCTCGGTCAGCGAATAGTAGTAATCGTTGAACGGTGCAGGACGCACGTGCGCGATCAACTTTCGCGTCCGCATCGCATCTAAAATGGGATCGATCACCTTGAAAGGCAAACCGATCTGCTCCGACAGCGTCCGCCCACTCATTGTCCCGACGGCCAGAAAAGTCTTTAAGATCAGTCCTTCGACATACGAATCACTCAAACCGGTTTCTGCCAACGAATTGGTTTCTGCGGGCCAAAACGTATCGTCGGTCAGCAGACTTCCCAACAAACCGAGGTCAACGGCGTGGGTCTCTTGAATGGAAACGGACATGAGGATAAATCCGGTCTTTCGTCTTAGTAGGTGTGGGGCGAGCGAGTCCTACAAAACAACTCGTTAGAAGGGTAGCTCGCAGTTTGTATGTCGGTTGGCCCACGACCACTGCCATCCCAACGTATTTTGCTGCGTCATCTATTCGTGGCACTGTTTTTCACACACACCAGTTGACTGGGTTCGGACATCGATCCTCGACAGGCAACCGCCGATGTTCACGCGATTGACCAAACAGATAGGCAGCCCGCTTCAGATGCCCCTGTCGAACGCCAGTGTGGTGCTCCCCGTCTGGACTGGAAACGCCTGCGATTTTCGCGGGAAGACCGACCTTGTCGCTATTTTGCAACCTAGGATTTCGCAGTTCCCCCCACGACCGATGCGTTGTGGAGTAGTACGCTCGTCTTCTCCGGTAATCTCTCGCTATGAGCTCGGTAGATAGCTCCACCCCAGAACGAATTAACCAAGGAACTGCCGCTGGCGGTGATGTTTGGTTTTTGTCGGGAGCACTCGAAGCGCGAGATACGTTGCGGCATCTGCCTATCGACGAAGCTGAATTTACAGTCGGTCGCAAACCCGGTTGTTCGCTGAAACTTCAGTTCAATACTGTCAGCGGCAAACACGCTGTCCTGTCTCTGCGCAGTGGTGTCTTGTACCTGCGTGACCTAGGCAGCACGAATGGTACCTACGTCAACGGCGAACGTATCACCGGCGAAGTTGCAGTCGACGAAGAAGACCTGATCCACTTTGCCGAAGCTCCGTTCCGTGTACTGCGACAATCGCCAACCGGCCAGGCAACCGGGACGATCGCGCGAAACGTTTGCGACGAGGCACTCGCCCTCGTTCAGTTCGATCGAATGATGAGCGAAAAACTCGTCCGCCCCCACTTTCAGGTCATCGTCGAAATCAACAGTACTCATGTCGTCGGACATGAAATCCTTGGCCGTGGAAGCGTCTTCGGATTGGAATCAGTTGCGGCCATGTTTAACGCAGCCAGCCAACTGAACCTCGAAGTCGAACTTAGTCAACTTCTACGCTGGGAAGGCATCCGCGTCGGACGTGACCTCCCGCCACGCCCAAAACTGTTCGTCAACACGCACCCGAAAGAGATGGAGAACGCGGCACAGTTAATTGACTCGCTCGTCAAAGTTCGCCAGATCTCCGATAACACAGATCTTGTTTTGGAGATCCACGAAGCCAGCGTGACCAATCGCAAAGTCATGCGTGAACTGTCCGCTGCTGTCACCGAGTTGGACATCGAACTGGCCTTCGATGACTTTGGATCCGGGCAAGCCCGGCTCGCCGAACTGATCGAATCACGTCCCGACTACGTCAAGTTCGACATCAGTCTGATTCACGGTATTGATCACGCCGACGCGGCACGCCACCAAATGCTGGAAACGCTCGTCAAAATGGTACGTGATCTGGAAATCAAAGCACTCGCCGAGGGTATCGAAACAGCCACCGAAGCACAGACCTGTGTGGAACTCGGCTTCGATCTGGGACAAGGCTACTTTTACGGTCGCCCAACGCCTATCTAACCCCGACGTCGATCCAAACTCAGCCAAGCGGCTTTGCGAGGGCTACCCGACGCCAGATGCCGCACTTGTAATGCCCCGGGCAATGGGGACATCCCCTCTTCTTTTGCTTGCTAGCAAATCATCCCAGTCAAACCTTGCCGGTTGTAGCGGATCGATCGATCGAATCAGTTCTCGAACCGGTCGCATCATCGGTTTTATGCCCATGACCGTCCCAACCCGTCCGATCAACACGACGGGACCATTGCACGGTTCACCTGCGCGATCGGTACGACGCGAACACTCGAGACCTTGAAGAGTGCATCTCCCTGGGACGGTTTCAAACACCGACCTGGCACACTTCGAACTCGACCTCAACCTTTGTCAGGACCTGGATGCTATGAAGTGTAGAAAGCGAAATCGGAGTTCGCTTAACAGTCGACAGTTACTATTACTGTCGTTGGCGGTGTCCTGCGCGCCGGCTGCTTGGGCAGACGGGCAAATTCAAAAGTCGTACTACCTCCAGCCGATCTCTAAGTCGACTTCTTCGGCCGACCGCGAAGCCGAGGCAACGCGGCCCGCGTCCGGTCAATCACTGATTCCACGTCGCTTGCCCAAACCCGCTGGCCCTGCAACTACCGAATCTCGCGACGCGGTCATGGGACTGCCGATCGCAACGCCACAACCCATTGCAGTCGTTCATCCGGTTGTCGCAACCAGCAGCCTTGATGCCCTGCAGCCCCCCGAGACAAACCTGTTTGTCGAATCCGATCACGTCAGAGCACCACTTTCGGCTTTGCACCCTGACGTCACGGTCACGCCGATCGAAATCGCCGCGAAACGCTTGGCCCAGCTACGGCGTGAGAAACAGCAACACCGCGCAACACCCGGTACGCGTTGGTTGCAATCCGTCACGACCGATTCATGCCGTGAACGTAGCGAGCAGCACCTCGAAGACGCGTTTCGAGAATACCGGGTTGGTGCCTGGTCGTCAGCGGAAGCATCTGCGTGGAAAGCACTTGAACTGATGGCGACCGGCATCGACATCGCTAGCCAAGATCGCAATTCTGGCAACAAACTCGAGTCCGCTTCGGAAACACTTCGATCTGCGCGAACCGCTATCGACGAGGCTCGTGAGTTTCTCTCGGGTGGAGCTTCCATTGATCAAGAACGTCTCGACGCGATCGCTGCTTCGCATCGAACGGCACACGGATCGCAGCTATTCACTGGCGGAATGTCATCGACCGAAGCCGCTGATGCATACTTGGACTTCGCACGCGCAAGACTCGCCGAACTGGCCGAAGTCAACGTTGTCGCGGCACAAACGATGGACCTGCTAGCCGCGATTGAACTTGGCCGGAATCAGCAAGACCGACTCCCCGAAGAAACAGCCCTCTGCTTTCGCCGCGCGGCACTTCAAGGACAACCCGACAACAGCTCGTTGGCAGGGCGTCTTGGGATGCAGCTTGCCGATATGGGGTTGGATCGCGAAGCCGCGTTCACACTTCAGTTGGCGATGGAGTTAGCCCCCAACGAAGACGTTGTTCGTGTTCTTGCTAATGTGCTCGAAAGAAATGGCGAACACGACGCCGCAACGCGTCTTACGTCTCGCTTGCAAACGACGGACGGCTCTGCAGTCTCTTCCGCAGACTCGACGACGGTTGTGGAGCTCTCGCCGCAGGAATTCGCCGCGATCTCGCCACCGCTGAATGTTGTTCAGCCACAATGGACTGCTGCTTCGCAGCCGACTTCAGCAACAGGCACGTTCGCACCAAACAACCATCCTGCCGACCTTTCAACTAACACACTGCCGGCCAGTATTTATCCGGCCAGCATTCATCCGGCCAGTGCCCCATCCGCCCCGGGCACGCCCGCGAATCTTGCCGGTTTCCGTCGCCCAAGCACTGCGGCTCCACAGCCTGCCACACAGTCGAATGCACAACAAGTTCCGGCAAGCTCCCCAGTGAAGCGGCTGATGTCAAAAATGCGGTTCTGGTAGCCGCAACGACAATGCTTCACCGAGACCATTCAACCTCCCCTTTCGAAACATCGCGATCGGGACAGCGATCATGCAACTTTCAAATCCAGCAACGACCGATAAATTGCCAGCTTTTGTTTTTCAACGGTCCAGTCTCGGTTCACGCGATGTCTGCCAACTCGTGATCCGGCGTCTATTCCGCGTCACGCTGGGACTGCTGTTTTCTGTCGTTGCGATCAGCGGGGCGGCACAGAATCCGACGGATACGTTGGTAGCCAACCCCTTGGACTCACCAACAATCGAGCGACACCTCGAACGCGAACCCCAATGCGGTTGCCGCAACGTTCCCGGTGGCTATCCCTGCCCGTCGGGGTGCCCCAAATGCATGTCAGGGGTCGACTGCGCCGACCAATGTGGTGCCGAAGCTCGCTGGAAAGACATGCGGCCGATGGACTTTGGTGCGTATGGACCTGGCGGATATGCTGGACCATCGCGCTACGCGCACCTCGGCGTCTATCGCTTGCGTCCCGGTGATCAATTACAGGTTTTTTACCTAATCACGCGTCGACAAAACCAAGGCGAATACCGTCTGGCGCCGGGCGATCAAGTGCTGATCGAATCGGTTGCCGACCAAGACCTCCAACGTGGCACGCTCGATCGCGGCTTGGTGATCCAACCCGACGGCACGATCACCGTGCGTTTGCTAGGCCAAGTGCATGCAGCGGGTATGACCGTCAGCCAACTCCGCGAAGTGCTGGAAGAAAAATATAAAAAGCTCTACGACGAACCGTCGATCGACGTGACCCCGGTAGTTGTCAACAAACTTGCCGAAGACATTCGCAATGCGGTTGGTGGTGCAAGTGGCTTGCAACAGCAAGCGTTGACCGTCACGGTGATGCCCGATGGCAAGATTCGCTTGCCTGGAATCGGTGGCATCTGTGTCCAAGGCTTCTCGCTGCCAGAACTAAAGAAAGAGATCAACTTGCGATACCAGGAGATTGTGATCGGTTTAGAAGCCGAACCAATCTTGACGCAACAAGCTCCACACTTCGTCTACGTCCTCGGCAATGTCGCTTCGCCTTCACGGATTCAATTGACGACTCCAACAACGGTCCTCAGCGCGATCGCGCAGGCCGGCGGTAACACACCCGACGGAAACATGCGTCAGGTCGTCGTGCTACGCCGTGCAGAGGACTGGCGTCTGGTGTCGACAATGCTGGACTTGCAAGGTGCGATCTATGGAAAACGCCCCACGCCAACAGATGAGATCTGGCTCCGTGATGGCGACGTGGTCATAGTTCCTGCTCGCCCCATCGTACGTTTGGACAACTGGATCGAGCAGGTCTTCACTCGAGGACTCTATGGCGTACTGCCTGTCTCATTTGATGTGAACTGACATCGCGATAGATCGACTTCAAAGGGCAGCTCATTCAACGGGCTGTCCGATCTTGCCATAAAACTGTGGTTGCCGATCTGCGAATCGATCGATCACATGTTCGCCGGGAACACGTTCGATACGTTTCTTGCGTGACTGCGTGATGTCGACGTCTGCCCAGATCAATCCTTCATCGCTCCCCGGATTTTGTGCGAGCACCATGCCGTCCGGGCCACAGATCGAACTTCGACCGGCGAAGGTGGTTCCGTTTTCGCTTCCCACACGATTGGCCGCGGCAAAATAAATGTGGTTTTCGTGGCTGCGTGCGCGGGGGACGATATCCGCCACTTGGCAACCTTCGACAGGCCAATTGGTCGGCAAAACGACAATGTCTGCACCGCTAAGCGACAAACATCGGATCGGCTCGGAGAACGACCCGTCATAGCAGATCGCCATTCCAATCTGGAATGGAGTCGCCCCGGGAACCTCAATTGGTTCGAACGGCTGTGTCCCACGGTCGGTAAAGCGATCGATGCCCAAGTGAGGTAGGTGGACTTTGCGATACGTCCCAAGCACACCTCCACCACCGACTAATGCGCAAGCATTGTAAATCTGGTCATGTTGCCGCTCGACGAACCCGATGACTGCCAACAGTTGATTCTGCCGACAAACGTCCGCAATGGCACTGAATCGGAGATCGTGAATCTCAATCGCGGATTCGAAGGCGGCTTCCCTGTTATCAAACACATATCCAGATAACATGCACTCGGGAAAGACGACCAAACCAGATTCCGCTTCGGCCCCCCTGTCGATCTGACCGGCTTGCTCAAGCCACTGACAAACACGCTCAACGTTTTGATCGACTTTGGCGAACGTCACGTCGGATTGGACACAGGCGATCAACATCGTAAAACAAGCCTACGCACACGAGTACTTTTTAAAACCGACTGAATTGAAATGAGCGATTCGGACTTTGATTTTGACCTATTTGTCATCGGCACGGGACCCGGTGGTGAAGGCGCCGCGATGCAGGCCGGAAAAGGCGGTTTGCGCGTTGGGATCGCCGAACGCTATCGACAGATCGGTGGCGGGTGCACCCACTGGGGAACCATCCCCAGCAAAGCGCTGCGGTACACGATCACCAACACAATGAACGTGTTGAAAAATCCCGTGTTCCGCGAAATGGGGATCAACGCCAGCCCCACGATGGAACAACTGCGTCGTGGAACGGCCGAAATCATCTCCAAACAAGTCGCAATGCGGCAATCGTTTTACGATCGCAACAACGTTCCGATCCGTTTCGGTCACGCACGATTCGTCGATGACCACACCGTCATGCTCGAAGACGGCGAGACGATCCGGGCCAAAACATTCGTCATCGCGACCGGCGCACGCCCCTACCATCCGCCAAATGTCGATTTCAACCATCCCTGCATTCGCGATAGCGACACGATCCTGGAACTGGCCGAAAAACCCGGAACCATCACGATCTATGGTGCCGGCGTCGTGGGCACCGAATACGCATCGATGTTTCGCAACATGGGTGTGAAGGTCAACTTGGTCAACACGCGGAGCCGCTTGCTGGAATTCCTCGATGATGAAATCGTCGACGCACTGGCTTATCATTTGCGTGATCAAGGCGTTGTGATCCGTCATGACGAAGTCGTCGATCGCATCGAAGGCGTTGACGACGGTGTCATCCTGCACCTCAAGAGCGGCAAACGACTGAAATCGGATGTGTTGTTGTGGGCCAACGGACGCAGCGGCAACACCGAAGATCTCGGCCTGGAAAACGTAGGCCTGGAAGTCAACAAACGCGGACAACTGGAAGTCGACCAACAGTTCCAAACCGTGCGCGATCACATCTATGCGGTCGGCGATGTGATTGGCTATCCGTCGCTTGCCAGCGCCGCCTATACACAAGGTCGCGCCGCCGCGATGCACCTGCTCGAGCGCAAAGACGGCAACCTTCGGCTGGACGATATTCCAACCGGTATCTACACCAGCCCCGAAATCAGCTCCGTCGGAAAAACCGAACGCCAGCTGACCGAAGCGTGTGTGCCTTATGAAGTCGGCCAAGCTCAATTCAAAAGCTTGGCTCGCGCCCAGATCATGAACACTACGGTGGGAATGCTGAAGATTTTGTTCCACCGCGAAACGCTGAAAGTTCTCGGCGTCCATTGCTTCGGTGCGAACGCTTCGGAAATCATTCACATCGGCCAAGCCGTGATGGATTCGCAAGACCTGAATCTGGAATACTTCTTCGAAACGACCTTCAATTACCCGACGATGGCCGAAGCGTATCGAGTTGCGGCGCTCAACGGATACAACCGCCTGTTCTGATCAGACCGCGTCCCGATTGATCTCGTCCCGGCGTTCGATCTCCGGTTCAACGTCAAACTCCCGCGGCCAATTTCGGGGGCGATACTTTTGCGTCCGGTCTTCATACCGACGCACTGCGGTCTCGTGGATCAGCGGGCGTTGAGGCTCGCGTTTTCCGCTCGACCGAGCCAAAACACGACGGCGTCTTGCCAGGTGAGGCCTTGGGATTCTCATCCCAAACGTTTGCTTGGGAAACAATTCGGCCAGCCACCATCGCCACGTCAGCGAGGGATGGATCTCGTCTCCATCGATCTCGACCTGCGAACCGGCAAGCAGGGATTGTACGCGATCAGGGTCAAATACGACGCCCGCTTGAAACGCCTGCATCACCATCCACTTCATCGTGATCTTTGCCAGCCCGCTATGCGATTCCGGATAGCCACCGCCGACGTCGGAGTGTGAACCTGCGAACCAGACCTCCTTGAAATCCTGGTCGTCGCGTCGGGTGAACAGATTCTGTGTAAAGAACGCACGGTACTCGTCAATTGCAACCGCATGGCGAACCACACTCACGCTTGGATTGTTGGCCGAATAAGCGTAGCGAAGGTAGTCATACGCCCAGGATATTGAGGACACGGTGTCCCACAGGCCCAGAAAGATAAATGGCTTTTCGGGTAACGGCCGCGAGAACTGTTTGCGAAATCGAGTCAAACGTTCGAAGTCGATCCGTTTGTTGCGCCGTGCCTCGATCTCGTTCAATGCATACGGCACCATGTGGCGATTGCCGTGCCACAGAATCCCTACGCCATGCAACAGCGCGGCGATGATCCTTGCGGTGTAAGCACCTCTGCTAAATCCAAACAGATAGATCCGGTCGCCGGGCACAAAATGCTGGACGATGAACCAATAGGCATGCTCAATCGTTTGCCGATAGCCAGCACCAAAAGCAAGGCCCAAGGTTCGGCTGAAAGCCTGACCGGGTCGGGTCAGCGCCATCGACGGACTGAACGTCCCGACGCCGGGCGAATAGAACGCAACCTGATCTTCATTCGTCTGCAATGCATAATGCAAACGCAGGACATTGGTCTGGTCGATTTCGAACTCGTTCCCAGTTCCATCGCAACAAACGACAATGTTTTTGCCCATCCCTGACTCACACCCGTCTTTTTGAAACCTGTCGGTCCGCCCAAGCCACGCACCAACCTATTTCAACAGGCCAAGCCCCCCCAATCAACCGGACTGATCAACAACGCCCAGCAAACTCCCGCAGAGCGTTTAGGCTCAAATCGCGTTAAACTCGCAGCGCCGGGTCGAAGTATCGAATGGCGGTCGCTGCAAATAGCTGAATGCCGTGCGCGATTGCCTGTTCGTCAATGTCGAAACCACCGGTGTGCAGTGGTGACGAACCGACTTGCGATCCCGACACTCCCAACCGGAACATCGCACCGGGAACATGTTCAAGATAGTACGAAAAGTCTTCGCTGCCCATGCTTGGTGTTTCGATCCAATCAACCGCGGCGGGATCAAGCATTTCGACGATCGAATCGTGAATGAGCGCGACTAACTTCCGATCATTGAAAACCGCCGGTGCCGACGTGCCCCACGCGATTTTGATTTCGCAACCGAATTGTTGCTTCACTGCCTCGCTGATCGAATCGATCACTTCCAACGCTCGGCGTCGTGCGGAAGGGTGCAACGTCCGCAGAGTTCCGGACGCATACGCAGTATCGGGGATGACGTTCGAACTATGCCCTGCCTGAATCATCCCGACGGAAACAACCACCGTTTGATGCGGATCGATCGATCGATTCATCCGACGATAGAGCGAATCAATCCAAGCGACACAGGCTTCGATCGGATCAATCGCCAGGTGAGGCCTTGCACCATGGCCGCCGCGTCCAACCACCGTGATTTCGAATGTGTCGCAAGCAGCCGTCAACGCGTCATTCCGGATCCCGATACAGCCAACCTGCCGCGTCGGATCAACGTGCAAGGCAATGATCGCGTCCACATCACGTAACGCGCCGTGGTGAATCATGTGCAGGGCGCCTTCCGATGTCTCCTCTGCCGGTTGCAGAACCGCACGCACCGCGATCGGCCATGGCAGCTTGCCCGCCTGCTCCATTTTCTTGAGCACTTGCATTGCGCCCACAACAACCGTCGCATGGACATCGTGACCACAAGCATGCATCACGCCAGGTTTACAGCTGCGATACGCGACCGTCTTTTCATCCTGAATCGGCAACGCGTCGATATCGCCGCGAATTGCCAACCTTGGCGAGTCCGCCAAGCTGACATCCGTCACCAAATCCGCCGTCAGGCCACGCCCATCGCCAGCTAACTTCAACGGCAGATTCAGCGCGCCAAGACGTGCTTTCAGCTCGTTGGTTGTCAGCGTCTCTTCGCCCGATAGCTCAGGATGCTGGTGCAAGTGCCGGCGTAGGTCGATCCATTCCTGCCGATGTTCATCAACAAGTTGGTGGATATCGTCGATCCACGTTGCCGTTGAAGATTGTGTTTGTGGTTGCATGAAATCAGTATTTCCGTTGGTTGAACATCGATGCTGTCTATCTATCTCAATCACGACCGATTGCCAACGGCTGGCAGCGTGTTATTGCTCAAACTGCATGCTCCGCAAACTTTGCGAGCAGCAACATCAACACGCCGCTAAATCGCTCCCAGCAAACGAGTCGTCAACAAACGTGCTGCAACTCGCATTCCACTGCTCAACGCTCCATTGATGCTGGGGGTTTCTCTGTGATCGCCACAAACATAGACGTGATCCGGACATCCACCATCGATTTCACTGGCTCGAACCGTTTTGACCACTGTCTGCAAGTCAAGACGCGGCAAAGCATAGGGGATCCGGTAGGAGCGGACGAATTCCCATTGACCAACTTGGTCTCCAAACCACGACGTTGCCTGCTTCAACACCAAATCCGACAATCGTTCACAGTCTTGAGCCATCTGGTCAGCCGATACGCTCACCGAAATCAGCGTCGTGTCATTGGGTGCGTATTCTGGTGCGATGTCGCTGATCACGGTCATCGTTTGAATCGGTCCCGTTTCGTCACCCCGCAACATCAACATGCGACTGTTTTCGGGGGACTTGGGTGCCCGAAAATACATCGTCAACGCTTCGTTCCAATCGGTTTTCAGCTTCTCGATTCCCAGCAGACGTGCTGCCGCATCGCTTTCGGTCGCCACGACCACCTGCTTTGCTTCGATCGTTTGCCCATCAGACAACGTCAAACGGCTGCCGATTTCGTGATGTTCGATCGAACGAACCGTTGTGTTGAACTGGATCGTACCGCGTGGCAACGTCTCGACGAGCTGCCGGGGAATCGCAGCCATCCCGTCCGCGGGAACCGCAATTTGGCCGCTGGCAAACATCCGGAACACGAAGTCAAACATCCGGCGGCTCGTCTCCAACGATTCGTCCAAGAACACTCCGCCAAGAAACGGGCGAAAGAACTCGTCGATGAATGGATCACTGAGTCCGGCCGATTCCAGCCGGCTCTTCGTCGATTCGTTGGTCCGCGAATAGACGCCATCCAACGTCCCGCGTCGACAATCCGAACGAAGCTTGCCGACACGCAACTTATCACCCAGCGTGCCAACTGGCGACGTCGCGCAAGCGATTGCTTTGGCTGGCTGTCTCCAGGGGTCGGCCAAGGGCACAAAACGCCCGCCTTTTCGAACCAACGCGCCGGGACGGAAGGGCCGCAGACGCAACGCGTCATAGTCCAACAATTTTTCGCAGGCCGGATAAGCCGTCAACAAGACTTGAAAGCCATGGTCCAAGGCCAGGCCATCAACGCGATCGGTCCGTACTCGCCCCCCCACTCTGTCGCTGGCTTCGAGAACAAGGGCGGTCCGTCCCGCCGAACACAGCGTTTGGGCGCACGCCAATCCGGACAATCCGGCGCCGATGATGACCGTTTCCAACGAATTTGACAGGTTACCGCTCATGGCAATTTGCCGCTCCAAATGAATCAATGACTCTACCCGAACGGGCCGATAGCCGTTCCGTCGACGCCGAATACAATACGCCTAGCATAAGGTCGCTGCATTAATATTGCCCGGCGTCAACTCAGCTTTCGGCGATCAAACGCCCCATCAAATTTGAATCTTCCGATAAACAAGAAAATCAGCATGCGCGTTATTGTCACCGGATCAAGTGGACTGATTGGATCTGCCGCCGTTCGACACTGGGATGCCGCCGGTGCGGAGGTCATCGGAATCGACAACGACATGCGGGCAACCTTTTTTGGCCCTGACGGCAGCACCCGCTGGAATCAAACGCAGCTCGAATCGGAAACAAAGAATTTTCGCACCGTATCGATCGATATCCGTGACCGCGAGGCGATCTTGGATCTCTTCAAAAATGAGACGCCGGATCTGATCATTCACTGTGCCGCACAACCCTCACATGATCGCGCAGCGGCGATCCCGTTCCTCGACTTCGAAGTCAACGCGAACGGAACGTTGAATCTCCTTGAAGCGACTCGGCAGCACGCCCCCGAAGCGGTGTTCTGCCACATGAGTACGAACAAGGTTTACGGGGACGCCCCCAACGAAGTCCCGCTAACCGAGCTCGATACTCGCTGGGAATACGCCCGCGAAGAAGACTTTGGTGGCATCGACGAAAACTGCCGAATCGACCAAACGATGCACTCGCTCTTTGGCGCCAGCAAGACTGCGGCTGACGTCTTGGCTCAAGAATATGGAAAGTACTTCGGACTCAAAACGGGTATCTTCCGGGGCGGTTGCCTGACTGGGGCCAGTCACAGTGGTGTCGAGTTGCATGGATTCTTGAGCTACTTGGTGCATGTCGCCGTCACCGGAAAACCCTACACGATCTTTGGGTACAAAGGCAAACAGGTTCGCGACCAGATCGAGTGCAGCGATGTCGTGAAAGCATTTGAAGCGTTCTCACGCAACCCACGACCGGGCGAGGTTTACAACATTGGTGGCGGTCGCGACAACGCGGCCAGCGTGCTGGAATGTATCTCGATGATTGAAGAAATCGGTGGCCACAAAGTCAACTTCACGCTTGGTGACGAAAACCGCAAAGGCGACCACATCTGCTACATCAGCGACCTTAGCAAACTACGACGCGACTATCCCGACTGGGAGATTCGTGTCTCGCTAAAAGACATCCTGTCCCAAATGATCGCCAGCGAAGAAGCCAAACACGCTTAGTCACCCCATCAGCCGCAACCGCGATAGCGTGCGGTTACATACCCGAATTCCCATCAGCCGCAATCGCGATAGCGAGCGGTTACATGCCCGAGCCCCCATCAGCCGCATTCGCGATAGCGAGCGGTTACGTGGTCAGAATTCCCATCAACAACCAGGCCGGGCCTTAGGCCCGGCTCAACATGCTCGGGTGACCAATTCCCAGGCCCTACGGACCTGGCTAGGAAACTCGCCGGGGCGTTGCCCCTAAAACGAAACGCCTCCAAGGCGGAGCTCATTCGAGCATCAATGTTGATTGGTGCGTCCCATACGGCGCTTACGATGGAGCGTCACCGCCAACAAATGGTCCACCAGATCTACCACCGCCGCGACTCCCATCAGCCGCAACCGCGATAGCGTGCGGTTTCATGCTCAGATTTCCCATCAGCCGCATTCGCGATAGCGAGCGGTTACGTGGTCAAACTCCTATCAACAACCAGGCCGGGCCCTAGGCCCGGCTCAACATGCTCGGGTGACCAATTCCCAGGCCCTACGGACCTGGCTAGGAAACTCGCCGGGGCGTTGCCCCTAACACGAAACGCCTCCAAGGCGGAGCTCTTGCGAGCATCGACGTTGATTGGTGCGTCCCATACGGCGCATACGATGAACCGTCACCGTCGACGAATGGTCCACCGGATCCACCACCGCCGCGACTCCCATCAGCCGCAATCGCCATAGCGAGCGGTTACATGCCCGAGCCCCCATCAGCCGCAACTGCGATAGCGTGCGGTTGTGTGTGCACAGTGTTCGGATCATCAACTGATTCGCGATAGCGTGCTGTTTCCGTCAATGGCTTCGCCCCCGACTCCCCATCACTGGCGCAAACCAGCGACAACCGATGCTCCTGCAACAGCACACGCTTTCCAAAACGACGCCCGGCATCAAATCAACCAGCAACGATTCTCGTTGAGGGCCTTCCGTCAGTCGGTTGGCCCGCGCCTTAGCTGCAAGTTACGGTTGGTCGTTCCATTATCAATCGGATCACAGATCGGCTGACTTGGCTGATCGATCCGCGTTCGCCCACTGCTTGTTGCCCACCTTGCGAGTATGACACCAGCCTCCGCCGAGAATCGCCACGCTCATCGTCGCCCCATCCATGCGACCGTCCATCCCGTCGCACCGCCGATCCCGGTCCCAGAACCGCCGTTGGAACGGCGTCGTTCGGTGCGGATGCCCCAATCACTGGAAATCACCGTCCAACCTCTCGACGACGATTTTGCTCCCCGCGGCGAGTCGTACTTCGCGATCACCCGCGACGTCAGCGAAGGCGGACTTTCCTTTCTCGCCTCCAAGTCCGCCGACTTCGAATATGCGATGATCTCGCTGAATGATGTCGTTGCCCCGGCATTTTTGTGTCGCGTTTGCAACACCTCGTCAATCGACTGTACCGGCCCACAAAAATTCAGCCTCACCAACCTCGAGTACGTGTCGTCAAAGGCCAAGTAAGCCTGTTCGAGATTCTCTCGGTGATTGGTGCGGGCGTAGCCAACTTGCCCGCACAGGTTGGCTACAATTGCGAATCGGTGCCGCGTGAGGACATTCCCGCGGCACGAAGTGATTCCTTTCCCCACCAATCACCGCGAACTCGACATGCGCTACCTCCGTTCAATCTCCGCCGCGCTCCTATGCTGTGGCCTCGCCGCAACCGCCGTCCAAGCTCAAGACGAGAGCACCGTTGACGCCAAGTCACACGAGTTGACTGAAGCGGTCAACATGTTCAATGGCAAAGACCTCTCCGGTTGGTCAGGACGCGAAGATCTCTGGTCCGTTGAAGACGGCGAACTCGTCGGTCGCACGGTTGCCGAGAATCCGCTCAAGCGAAATACGTTTTTGATCTATACCGATCATCAACCCGCTGACTTCGAGCTGACGCTACAGTTCAAAATCGAAAACACCAACAGCGGCATTCAGTACCGCAGCAAAGTGTTGGATCAAGACAACTTTGTGGTGGGCGGTTACCAAGCCGACATCGATTTTGGCAATCGCTACGCCGGTATCCTCTACGAAGAACAAGGACGCGGCATCCTCGCCGAGCGTGGCCAGTCAGTCACAATCGGTGCTGACGGCAAAAAGGAAGTCAAGGAATTTGCTAACGGCGCGAAACTTGGCAATGGCATCCATCCCGGAAAATGGAACGACTACCGCGTCGTTGCCAAAGGCAATCACTTGCAACACTTCATCAACGGCACGATGACTGCCGAAGTGATCGACAACCAATCCGAAAAAGCTGCCACCAGCGGCGTCATCGCGTTTCAGCTTCACGTCGGCGACCCGATGGTCATGCGATTCAAAAACATCGTCCTTCATCCCGTCAAATAACCGATGGTTTAGACCAAAGCCGGCAGTTCCCCACGCGATCCAACACCGCCCGCAATCGCAAGCGATTGCATGCCGAGCCTCCCATCAGCCGCATTCGCGATAGCGAGCGGTTGTGTGCTCAGAATTCCCATCAACAACTAGGCGGGCCTTAGGCCCGGCTCAACATGCTGGGGTGACCAATTCCCAGGCCCTACGGACCTGGCTAGGAAACTCGCCGGGGCGTTGCCCCTAAAACGAAACGCCTCCAAGGCCGATCTCTTTCGAGCCTCAATGTCAATTGGTGCGTCCCAGACGGCGCATACGATGGACCGTCACCGCCGGCGAATGGTCCACCGGATCTACACCGTCGCACCCCCATCAGCCGCATTCGCGATAGCGAGCGGTTACGTGATCGAACTCCTACCAACAAGCGGGTCTTTGGCCCGGCTCGACGTGCTAGGGCAACGATTTACCAGGCCCTAAGGACCTGGCTAGGAAACTCACCGGGGCGTCGCCTAAAACGAAATGCATCCAAGGCCGAGGTCTTTCGAGCATTGATATTGGTGCTTCCCCACCACCAATTACCAATTTGCAATGTTCATTTTGCAATTTGCAATCCACTCCCCAAATTTGCAATCCACTCCCCAAATTTGCAATCCACTCCCCACGCACCCCATCTCCCCACAACGCGATCACGTACCGATCCCGTTCCTCCAAACCGCCCCCGCGTCTCAACCTTCCCCCAACCAATCTCGGGTGCCCCACCACGCCAAACTCACCTCTTTTCGCTACACTACGATGACGCAAGGAGAGGTTGAATGACGAAGTCGATTTGGGCCGGTGACGATCAAACCGAAACGCTGCTTGGTGCCGCCAAACAGGGCGACGCCGACGCGGTGAATCAGCTGCTAGAAAAACATCGCGCCCCGATTCGGCGATTGGTCGAACTGCGTCTTGACCGGAAAGTCCAGCAACGCGTCGACGTCAGCGATGTTGTCCAGGACGTCATGGTCGAGGCCAGCGGGCGTCTGGACAAATACCTTTCCGATCCCTCGATGGCGTTCCATCTCTGGCTTCGCCAAATCGCATGGGACCGCATCATCGACACGTACCGACGGCACCGGGTCAGCGCCAAACGCAACATGGATCGCGAACAGCCGATTGCGGCTGCGTCCAGTCCAGATCAATCGACGCTCGAATTGGCGATCCAGGTTTGCGACCCAGCCCTTACGCCTGCCGCGGCTGCAACACAACGCGAGATCGCGCAAAAGGTCGAAGAAGCAATCGGCAAGATGAACGAGCAGGACCAAGAGATCATTGTGATGCGTCACTATGAACATCTCTCCAACCTCGAAATCGCCGAAGCGTTAGGTCTCAACGCCGCTGCGGCAAGCATGCGGTACCTCCGCGCCGTCCGCCGCCTTCGCGAAACCCTGCAGTCGGTCGACAACGGCAGCAGCTCCGCCGGCGGCGATTCAGTCGATACCGAGTCTTCGCCGTGAGTGTGCTTTCCGAACGCGACGAACAACGCTTAGCAGACCTGCTCAGCGAGATGACGGACGCGATCTGCCGTGGCGAACCCGTCGACTTTGACACCACCTGCCAGCAACACCCGGATCTCGCCGACGAGCTTCGTAAACTCTGGGGCGCTGTCTTGATCACTGACACCGCCGGCGTCAGCTCCGACGAGCTGGTCCCCCCCAAAGCCGACGGTCAACCTCGTTATGCGCGGCTGCAGCTTCCGACAACAATTGGCGACTACCAATTGCTTGAAGAGGTCGGACGTGGCGGAATGGGCGTCGTGTTTCGCGCCCGTCAACTTAGCCTTGAACGCGAAGTTGCCGTCAAGATGATCTTGCGTGGTCGCTTGGGAAGTGACGCCGACTTGCAGCGTTTTCTTGCCGAAGCGGCCGCGACAGCCAAACTAGAGCATCCTGGCATCGTGCCTGTTTATGACGTCGGCGATTTCGAAGGCCGGCCGTTCTTTAGCATGAAATACATCGACGGCGAAACGCTCGCCGATCGAGTTTCGCGTGCGCCCCTGCCACAACGTGAAGCCGCAGAGCTTGTTTCGCGGATCGCGCGTGCCGTGCAGTTTGCCCATGACCAAGGCGTCGTGCACCGCGATTTAAAACCCAGCAACATTCTGCTTTCCAAAGACAGCAGTGTCTTGGTGACGGACTTCGGCTTGGCCAAAGAAGTTCGTGCCGACGTTGACCTGACCCGCAGCGGCATGCTGGTCGGGACGCCAGCTTATATGTCTCCCGAACAGGCCGGCGGACGACGTGAGCTACTCGGCCCGGCAACCGATATCTACAGCCTCGGCGCGATCCTGTTTTACACGCTGACAGGCCGGCCACCGTTTGTTGCCGAGACGCCGGTGGAAATGGTGATGCTGGTGATCGAGCAAGATCCCAGCCCGCCGCGAGCTCTGCGGCCGGGACTCGACCGTGACTTAGAAATGGTGGTCGTGCGTTGTTTGCAAAAGCCCGTCGACCTGCGCTACGCCACCGCCGGTGACTTGGCCGACGATCTCGATGCGTTCCTGGCGGACGAAGTCGTTTCGGCACGAAGCGGCCACTTCAACCAAGTCGTCGCGCGGATCTTCCGAGAAACACACCACGCGGCCGTGCTGGAAAACTGGGGCGTGTTGTGGATGTGGCATTCACTGGTGTTGTTGGTTGCCTGCTACCTTACCTGGCAACTGGAATACCTCGGCGTGCAATCGCGTGTCATTTACATGGGGCTGTGGACGATCGGACTCGGCGCATGGGCCGGTGTCTTTTGGAAGCTACGGCAACGGATGGGCCCCGTGACGTTTATCGAGCGTCAGATCGCGCACGTCTGGGGCGGCAGCATGATCGCGATCGGCTGTTTGTTTCCGATCGAAAGCCTGCTCGGGTTACCTGTGCTGAAACTCAGCCCATTGTTGGGCGTGATCAGCGGGATGGTGTTTGTGGTCAAAGCAGGGATGTTGACGGGTCGGTTTTACTTACAAGCGATCGCCTTGTTTACCGCAGCGATTCTTATGTCGCTCGCGCCGCAGTGGGGGCATCTCCTGTTCGGCATTATTGCCGCTCTGTGCTTCTTCGTCCCCGGCTACCATTACTACCATCGCCGAAAGAAAAACGCCCCAAACCTTCGCACCTTCTAGCCGCCAAACAAACCACCAGAACAAATCGAATCGCATCTTCCCCGCCGCCAACCGGATCGACTATATTGCACCCGTCGCAAGCGTGTCTTTCATCACCCGCGACAAACCCATCGGGGCGTGGCTCAGCCTGGTAGAGCGCTGCGTTCGGGACGCAGAGGTCGCAAGTTCAAATCTTGTCGCCCCGACTGGTTTTCTAGCGATGTATCACTCGCATCTTCTTAGGTAGTGGATCTTGTCAAAGATCCTTCGGCCTTTCAGGCCCGCTCCGCGCCGGTGCGCTGGCTTGCGTTAGCCCTGACTTCTAAACAGCCAACCAATCGAGTCGAGTTGCAGCGAGCTGCTTTTCTTTGATTCGCACTCGCTAGCTGCCGCATGTTGAATCGTTGCATGGCGGTGCCGAATTCAGTTCCCCTTACACAGCTCCCTACTTTCGAGGCTGCCGTACAAAACCTTGCTGAATTTCCGTTTTCCATTCTTGAATGAGTTGCAGAAACGCATCTCGCGGCGGATTTTCATGATGTTTGTGGCTGCAGATAACCAAGACGGACGCGGGATTCGATGGAGTCGAGATTCACGGTGCGAATGGATATCTGATCGACCAGTTTTTGCGAGATTCGTCGAATCAACGCAGCGACGAATACGGCGGCTCAATCGAAAACCGACTACGTTTTCTCCGCGAAGTGGTTGCGGCAGTCACCAACACGTGGTCGGCGGATCGCACGGGCGTTCGCTTAAGTCCCACCATGAGTGGCAATGGGATGGCGAATAGTGATCCCATTGCGTTGTATTCGCGGACAGCGAAGATGCTCAGTGGGTTCCAGCTCGCCTACCTGCATGTCGCAGAAGCGATCCGACCGGGTCGACTCTACAACGCGGACGCGCCACGCGTGACACCTTGCATTCGAGCCGAATTTGAAGGCGTGCTATTTGCCAATGGCGGCTACGAAAAAGCGACGGCGGCGAATGCGATACGTGTCGGTGAAGCCGATGCGATCGTGTTCGGCCAAAAGTTCATCGCGAATCCCGATTTGCCCGCGCGGCTACGAAATGACGCACCGCTCAACGAGCCCGATGTCGCGACATACTATGCCCCCGGTGCTCTCGGCTACACCGACTACCCGTTCTTGGTCAAACGCTAGCGATTGCCATCGTCCAAACGCTTGTTCACTCATTTTGCAATCGCCTCAAACGTCCCTAGTTTCAAGTCGAAAAGCATGTCGAAACGGATCTGGATTCGAATGGCTCTCGCAGCAGGCTTCGCATTGCCGTTTTTTCTATCCAGATCTGTCACACTTCCCTTGCAGACATGTCTAAGGGCGATGGAAGCTGCGTTTTCACCTCCCCTAGCCACTGGAGTTCTGTCGTGCACAACCCATTCAGAGAGTGTGCCCCGGACGGTGCCACGGATGCCGATCTCGTCGAACAGGCGAAAAATGGCGACTACGACGCGATTGAGACACTGATTCTACGGCACCAAGCGTGGGTTTATAACGTTGCCGTACGAATGGTCTTCTCACCGCAAGATGCTGAGGTCGTGACGCAGGAAGTACTCGTCAAAGTCGTTACCAAGCTGAGTACGTTCAAGGGTGAAAGCAAGTTTCGCACTTGGCTCTACCGCATCGCCGCCAATCATGTTCTGAACATGAAACGACGCGGTGCCGAGACTCACGAAATGACGTTCTCCGATTACGGAGCAGCAATCGAACGCACGCCGGACTTGGACTTGCCGGATCCTAAAACGGTCCCGGTCGCACTGCCAATCCTGGTTGAGGAAGCCAAGACCAGTTGCACGATGGGAATGCTGCTTTGCTTGGATCGGAAACAACGACTGATTTTTACGCTGGGTGAGATCTTCGGTGTCACTGACGCAGTGGGCGGTGAAGTCTTGGAGATGACGGCGGTCAACTTTCGGCAATGTCTTTCGCGTGCCCGCCGTGATTTACACAACTTTCTGAACGATCAGTGTGGACTGGTAAACGCGAGCAACCCCTGCCGTTGCCCCAAGAAGACTCGCGGGTTCATCGAAGATGGCCATATCGATCTCCAGCATTTGATGTTTTCGCAGCAGCATCTCGAGAGAGTGCGCGATGTGGCAGACGAAACGGTTCGGGGAATCGATGATGTGGTCGAGCAGCAGCACGCTGCCCTCTTTCGCGAACATCCTTTCCTGCGACCGGCAAATGAGATTGACTGGTTACAGCGGCTGCTCAAACGAGATGACGTTCGCCGAACGCTGCGACTACTTTGAGAAAAGTTGAAGCAAGAATGTCACAGGCATTCCTGTTCTGTGTCTTTGAGATCAGTGATGGTTCTCATCGCAATCCGAACGCTAAACAGAATGAGCCTGAGACATGTCGAAACTGAAGAACAAGGTTGCCGTGGTCACCGGCGCATCAAAAGGGATTGGTGCCGGAATCGCCAAGCAACTCGCCGCAGAGGGCGCCGCGGTGGTCGTCAATTACGCCGCCGACCAGACTGGTGCCGATACCGTAGTACGTGAAATCCAAGAGGCTGGTGGCCTAGGGATCGCAGTTCAAGGTGACGTATCAAACGCAGCGGATGTGCGAAGGCTGTTTGCGGAAACACGAGCTGCCTTTGGCACGTTGAACATCGTCGTGAACAACGCAGGGGTCTTTCACTCCCAACCCCTCGAATCGTTCACCGAAGAGGAATTCCATCGCCAGTTCAATACCAATGTATTGGGCCCACTACAGGTGACACAGGAGTCGCTCAAACATTTCGGAGCGGACGGCGGGAGCATCGTCAACATTGGCTCCGGAGCCTCACGCTCACACCCCATTGGCTACTCGATCTATTCCGCCACGAAAGCAGGACTCGACGCTGTAACGGGCGTACTGGCCAAGGAGTTAGCATCGAGAAACATTCGGGTTAACTCCGTCAATCCCGGTGTAACGGTCAGTGAAGGCACGAAAGCGGCAGGGTTGTACGGCGTGAGTAGCGAGATGGAGAAACAACTGGTTGCGATGACTCCTCTGGGTCGAATTGGAACGCCCACCGATATTGCCAGAGTGGTCGCTTTCCTTGCGTCTGAAGATGCTGCTTGGCTAACGGGTGAAGTAATCCTTGCTTCGGGAGGATTGCGATGATGCCAATTTTTCACAAACCAATCCAGGAGAATACGATGAAGTCTCTAATGTTTGCCCTTGTCGTGCTAGCGGTCTCTCCCAGGGCGATGGCGGACGAGTCACCGACGAAGAACGCGAAGTCGAAGGACATCGAGCAGTCGCTGGAACACTTCGCGGGAAGCTGGGAGATCGTCGATGTGCAACCGCTCGGAAGCACGAAGAATGCCAAGCGATTGGTCTTCCGCAGAGACCGAACATACGCGGCGTTAGACGCAAACGCTCAGGAACTCTGGGCTGGGACCTTTGATCTCGACCCGACTACGGAGCCAAAGATCTGGGATCACCGCTCCAACGAATCAAAGGCGACGGGAGGTGATGCTCTCGGTATTTACAAGCTTGAAGGCGACAAATTGAAAGTTTGCTGTGTCGTCGGTGTCTGGAAGGACAAGGAGTGGACGGGGAAGCCACGTCCGAAAGAGTTCAAGCTGCCGGAAGCCGACGTCGTGCTGGAGCTGCGACGTGTCAAAACCGGCGAATAGTGTTTCGGCAACGGAGTGCGAGTCTTGTAAGTTCAAAGCGCATTGCCCTTGCCGCTACCACCTCAATTTTTTGCGGATTACTCCACCTTGACTTCGTTTGGGCGAGTCTTGGTGACGTGAAATTTTCAGCGCCGACTGACAGGCCAACTCCAATTCCACAATTGGCTTAGTGGTCGGCGTGGCCCGCTATTCTTTCTCTGTGCTCACATCTCTTCGGCAGCGTCAAAGTCGTCGATTTGCTTCAAAAGTTTGGCGGGTACACCGCCCACAACGGTACCAGCTAGCACGTCTTTGGTGACGACGGCACCTGCGGCCACGACCGCTCCCTCGCCAATCGTGACACCCGGCAAAATCGTCGCCCCCGCACCAATCCAAGCGTCCTTTTTGATAATGACCTCACGCGTTACCAAGGTCTTCCGAAGTTTTATCTCGACCGGGTGATCTTCCGATGTGATGTTGACCCGGGGGCCAATCATGACACCATCTTCGATTGTGATGCCGCCAAGGTCGAGAAACGAGCATGCGTGATTGATGAACACGCTCCTTCCAAGCTTGATGTTCCGCCCATAGTTCGTGTGCAGAGGAGGAAACAAAGTCGTGCTGTCGTCCACTTGTTGCCCAATAAGCTCCCCAAGGAAGCGCCGGACCTGATCGGTATCCGCAGCCCCGTTGAGTTTGGCCAAGTTGCGAATCGTAAGGTTCACCGCATCTGCAACCTGGCTGAAACCTGGGTCGTCCATCGGCACAGGTTCGCCAGATCGCAATCTTGTAAAGATGTTGTCGAGATTTTCCATGGGGATTGAAACCTAGCAGGGCTGATTGGCTGGGCCAACCGTGTAATCGTTAATCGCTATGTGCTCAGACTGATCGCGCCCAGTCGCTCCGTGTGGTTGGCGGCTGGGTCGATCATCGAGATGCGGATATTCGCGACCTCCTGTAACAACACAATCCGCAGCACATTCATCAAGTCGCAAAGAAACCATTTCGTTCGGCTATCGACCGCTTCAACAGAGCACGCCTTCAAATCGGTAACCGACAATGCGGAAGGGCGGTGCTGCTTGAGTGAAGTTGCGGCCGACTACCGGTTCGACCTAATTCTTTAGATTCTCATTGAAGAACGTTTCCAACTTTTCGAACGGAATGACGTTCACTCGGTCATAGAGATCAACGTGATTTGCACCCTCCACCCAGTACAACTCCTTTGGCTGCGACGCACGTTCGTAGGCATCCTCGCTGAACTCCTTCGAATGAGCTTGGTCACCTGCGATGAACAACAGGGGCCGCGGCGAAATCGTTTCGATGTCATTGAATGGATAGAAATTCATGAACTTGATATCGCCCGCGAGCGTGCGGTTCTGCGTTAATTCTGCGGTCCGGCCTTCGGGAACATACAGCCCGCGCGGTGTGCGGTAGAAATCGTGATACATCGCAGTTACCGGGTCAGCGTCCTTGGGAAGGTCGAATGGCAAGTAGTTCTGAAAAACTTGTTCGCCGGTCGTATATTCCTCGTACCGCAACTGTGCTGCTTTGGCCAGCAGCTCTTTGCGTTGCTCCACGGTCCGCGACTTGCCATAGCCGTTGCGTGTGACTGCTCCCATGTCATACATGCTCACAGTGGCGATCGCTTTCAGGCGGGGATCGATTTTGGCAGCGCTGATGAGAAAGCCTCCGCTTCCACACACGCCGATCGCGCCGATCTTTTCCGGATCAACGAATGATTGTGTGCCGAGAAAATCGACGGCAGCCATAAACGTTTCGGTAAACATAGCCGGTTCGACGGCGTTGCGAGCCATGCCTTCGCTTTCGCCCCAGAACGACAGATCCACTGCCAGGGTGACAAAGCCCCGCTCCGCCATTTTATTCGCGTACAAGGTGGCGCTTTGCTCCTTCACAGCCCCCATCGGATGGCCAACGATGATCGCGGGATTCTTTGTTCCCGGATTGACTGACTTGGGAACAATCAGGTTCCCGGCAATCGTCATTTGGTACTGATTCTTAAAAGTAACTTTCCGAGCAGTTACGTCGTCGCTTTTGTAAAAGTTGTCTGCTCCGCTAAGCATTTCTTGGGCTCCGGTGGGAGATGAATTGGATTGAATGGCGACCAGGACGGCGGCTAGGACAGAGCACCGAATTGCATGCGAAAGCAAGCCCCTGATGATCGCCCGCGGCCCGATGGGATTGAATGTGATTTTGGTTCTCATCTCGTTCCTTTCCGTTGGTAAAGCGGTCCACACCGTGCCCCGTTGTGATGTAGGCGCCCCGTTGTGATGTAGGCTGCAGCGAGTGTCCCCTGCCTGTAGATGCTATACCGATTACGGAACTGACCGGTATCCTATTCGTCCTCGCGACTAGCCTATTCCTACACGATTTGCATTTTTGGCATGACTGCCGATACGGAGCAGCGTACGCTTGGGGCATCGAAAGGGAGGAGAACTTGATGTCACCTGAGCTGAAAAAAATCGCACAGATCGCCCAACGCCACGCTACCGCGGATGGTGAGCTCCACACGTCTGTCCCAAGATTAACGATCTACCGATCCTCTTCTCCCACAGACTATGACGCAGTGGTTTACTTGCCGAGTCTTTGTGTCATCTTGCAGGGTGCCAAAGAGGTGGTCGTTGGAGGCGAGGCTTTTCGTTACGACCCGGCTCAATCCTTGTTGGTGTCCGTCGATATGCCAGCCGCAACCCGAGTTGTGGAGGCCTCTGCCAAAAATCCATGTCTCGCGATTCGCATCGAAATCCAATCCGTTGATGTGGCGGAATTGCTCGCGGGAGGCGCAATGGTTCCAGCGCGAACGTCGACGAGTCGCGGAATTGGCGTGATCCCCGTCGAGAATTCGTTACTGGATGCGATCAGACGCTTACTCGCGTTGATGGATACGCCAAACGATATTGAATCGCTTGCCCCGCTTATTCTGCGCGAAATTACTTATCGGTTACTTAGCGGTCCCGAAGGCATCCGGTTGCGACAGACAGCTGCTTCCGGAGGACCTGCACAGCGAATCGCTCGTGCAATCTCTTGGCTGAAGGAACACTTTGCAGAACCCGCTAAAGTCGAGAGTGTGGCCAGCCACGTGGGCCTCAGTCCATCAGCATTCCATCAACACTTCAAGAGAATGACTGGGCTAAGTCCGCTGCAGTACCAGAAGCGATTCCGACTTCAAGAGGCGAGAAGGCTGATGTTCAGCGAAGGTCTCGAAGCCGCCGAAGCCGCATTCCGAGTCGGCTATGAAAGCCCATCTCAGTTTGGCCGAGAGTACCGCCGACTATTTGGCGCCCCGCCTCGTCAAGACATCGCCGATCTGACAGCCAACAGCGCCGCTCCTGGCGTCTCTCACTGATGTGCCGTTCCCTACGAAGCAGTCATTTCCAATGGCGATATGGAACAACGTCGTTGGTTTACTAAAGGCTCGGACGCGGAGAATCGCGACTGTCTAAACCAGCGTTCTTGCGACATCACGCGATACGTTGGAACTTAAAAACGCCGATTACCCAAGCGGATAACTGACCAGACCTTCGGCTTCAAAAGTCAGTTGACCTCAAGACCAAGAGGCAAGCGAAACGGGCGGCTATTGTACGCGTGTCTATGGCTGCGATGTGCTGACGAATCTTAAATTTGTTCGTTTCTACATTTTCATCGTTTTTTGTTCTTTTCACGTGTGTGTAGTGAACAAGACCACTATAAACGCGGAGGGTGGCGAAATCGCGACCATAGGTGATTTTTTGTTCCTTTATCAAATACGTCAGATGATGCGATACGTTTTTTCTTGCCTGGTGTTAGCACTGTTAACTTTGAGCGTCGGATGTGGCGGCGACGAAACCGGTGTTGTGGCGACACAAGACGAGATGCAAGCTCATGCCGACAAGCATGGTGACTTGGGTCTTGATCCTGCAGCTTCGACCGACATCACCGACTGATTGCGTCGCTTCAAGTCGCGCTCGCTTTGATTTTCTCAGTCTCTCATTGGGATGTTTATTTTGATGTCACGAAAACAACGGACTCCAGCCGGGTTCACCCTGGTGGAGTTGCTGGTGGTCATTGCGATCATCGGTATTCTGGTGGGATTGCTTCTTCCCGCGGTCCAGGCGGCTCGGGAAGCAGCTCGACGAATGAGCTGCAGCAATAATTTCAAGCAGATCGGCTTGGCAATTCACAACTATCACTCTGCCTTCAAAAACATGCCGCTCGACGGCACCGGAACTTATAACTTTTCCGGAGCTCTCTATGACACGCCGAAAGCGACGCGTGGCGGCGGCGGTAACAGTTACAACCGACTCAGTTTCCTCGTTGGGATCACGCCCTATATCGAACAGCAAGCGCTGTGGGACACGATCAGCAATACTTATGTAACCAACGATGACATGGTTTGGCAGGCAATGGGACCGTTGCCGACAACCACGGTCGCGAAACTTGCCGCCTATCCATACGATCCCTGGGTAACTGATATTGCAACGTATCGCTGCCCTAGCGATCCGGGCAAAGGCCTTCCCAGCCTTGGGCGTACAAACTACGCCGCTTGCTGGGGCGACGCAAACCATGCGACTCGCGATGCGGAGTCCTACGTCAACCAGGCAGGACAGTCCAACGTGACTCACATCACGTACGTCCAAGCGGCATCACGTGGTGCGTTTATCTATCGTAAGAAGATGCAGTTTCGTGACATCCTCGACGGTTTGTCGAACACCATCATGTGCGGTGAAATCATCACCGACCTAGGCGACAACGATATCCGTTCAACGCCAGCCTACGCGGGCGGTCGCACAGCTGCCCAATGGGACGTCGGCGGTCTGCTTCGCTGTAAAGCCGGGATCGATCAGCAACGCCCCAAATTTTGGAGCTCGACCCAAGCAATCACTGCTTCGATCGAAGATCGCCGTGGATCTAAATGGATGGCAGCCAACGCTCTGTATACGTCGTTCTTCACCATGCTGGCGCCCAACACCGAGCTTTGCCACCACGGTAACTATCACGAAGAATACCTGGCTTCGATCAGCAGTCGTCACCAAGGCGGAGCTCATGTCTTGATGGGCGACGGTGCCGTTCGATTTATCACGGATTCGATTGAAGCGGGCGATTCGAACTCGGCTCAGGTGACGATCCACAACTACTTGCCGCCAGGATCGCAAAGTCCGTTTGGGCTTTGGGGAAGCCTTGGAACACGGGCGAGTGGCGAAACCGTCGAAGGCGAATTCTAACCGCCGCGAGAATCAACAGACGTTTCTCAAGATCGCTCAAATGTGATTGCTTGACAACGTCCATCTTCAACAGCGTACCGGAACTCGTTTCGGTACGCTTCTAAGAACTCGGCACTCGCCGCGGCAGCGATGATCAGCCGCTGCAACCGCTCAATCGCAAGCCTCCTGTTCGCTTTCGATTGATTCCGCAAACGAGTTCGAATGCTCGCGAAGCAGTCGCCCTAGCTCAACCGCGTCACTGTTTTCGATTGACGCGATCATCGCGTGGTGAGATTTCGCGTCGTCCAGGGGATCGGTCTGCCGTTGCTTGAGTCGGGAGTGTGTCCGGGCTTCGAATGCCAGCGACTCCCAAATCCGCAAGAGCACCGAGTTCGCCGACGCTTCAACGATCAACCGATGGAACGCGTGGTTTTGCTGGGCCTGGATCGCCGGGCGACGATTCTTTGCCGCAGACTCCATGCGTTTCACACATTCGCGGAGCGCCGGCAATTGCCCACAGAGCGCTGGGAGCGCCGTTTCGGCCGCTAGCGATTCCAAACTGGCACGCACCCGATAGGCCTCGGCCGATTCACGCGCGCTGACTTCACGGACACGCGTCCCCTTGTAACGTTCGGTTCGCACCAATCCGCTGGACTCCAGTTCCCGCAACGCCTCTCGGACAGGCGCCTGGCTGGTACCAAACTCTTTCGCAATCGCCAGCTCGGTGATTTTATCGCCTGGCTGATACGTTCGGTTGAGAATCCGGTCGGTCAAAGCGTCGCGGATCGAGTCGCAAACGCGTTCACGGACAAGCGGCGAGGTGGATTTTTTGGGCATAGTGGTTCGTAAAAGATTTGACCTGCAATCGATTATCGATAATCTTTAATTACCGATCGAGTCCGCTTTCGAGGGCCGATCCGTCGCCCTGGGCGACAGCTACACGGTCACTTTACATCAACGATCAAACAATCCATGTGGATAGTCGAACTGGCGCTGCGTCGGACATACACGTTTTTAGTCGCGGCAATTTTGATCCTGGTGTTTGGCTGTGTCAGCATTTGGAAAATGCCGACCGACATTTTTCCGGAGGTGGATTTGCCCGTCGTCACGGTGGTTTGGTCCTACCAAGGCATGCCCGCATCGGATGTCGAGCGGCGTATTGTGCTCAACAACGAGCGAGTTTTGTCGGCTTCGGTCAACGATATTGAGCACATTGAAGCCAATCGCTCAATGGCGTCGGTGTGATTCGGATTTTCTTTCAACCCGATGCCGATATTGGGGCCGCTATCGCGCAAGTCAGTGCGACTTGCCAAACGGTGCTCAAGAACATGCCACCGGGAATCAACCCGCCATTTATCGTGCGATACAGTGCGACGAGTGTACCGATCGTGCAAATCGCTGTCAGCAGCGATACGTTGACGGAAAAAGAACTGTCCGATTATGCGGCGAACTTTATCATTCAACGCTTCGGGTCGATCCCTGGCGCTCGGGTACCACAGCCCTACGGCGGAAAGCCAAAGCAGATCATGGTCGATCTGGACCTGAATGCGTTGTACGCCCGCGGACTTTCACCAGCCGACATCAGCCGTGCCGTCAACGCCCAAAACCTGATCATCCCCGCCGGTGCTGCCAAAATCGCCGAAACCGAATTCAACATTCGCTTGAATAGCAGCCCCGAGCTAATCGAAACGTTCGAACAAATCCCGATTGAGACGAAAAGCGGTTCCCGCATTTTTTTGGGTGATGTTGCCACTGTCCATAGTGGCTTTCAAGTGCAAACCAACGTCGTCCGGCGAGACGGAAAACGCGCGGTCTTGATGACGGTGCTCAAAGGCGAAGGTGCTTCGACGCTGGAGGTCGTACGCGGCATTCGTGAAGCGTTGCCACGTATTCGTGCCCAACTGCCAGACGACCTACAGATGGACTTGTTATTTGATCAGTCCGTTTTCGTCGAATCGGCAATTGAAGGCGTTTTGCACGAGGCGGGAATCGCAGCTGGCCTGACCGCGTTGATGATCTTTGTTTTCCTAGGATCACTACGCAGTACGCTGATCGTGGTTGTCTCTATCCCTTTATCCATCTTGGCGTCTTTATCGATGCTGTGGATGCTTGGCGAAACGATCAACATCATGACGCTCGGCGGTCTGGCATTGGCGGTCGGGATCCTGGTCGACGATGCCACCGTTGAAATCGAAAACGTCCATCGGCACCTTCAGCAAAAAGTCCCGATACGACGCGCGATCCTGGACGGGGCACGGGAAATTGCCCAACCCGCGATCGTATCGACACTTGCGATTTGCATCGTGTTCATCCCGGTGGCGTTTCTAGATGGGCCGGCGTCGTATTTATTCGTACCATTTGCCATGGCCGTCGTGTTTGCGCTCGGGACAAGCTATTTGCTTTCGAGAACCTTGGTCCCCACGTTGATGCTAATGCTCGTTCGCCAGGAATCGGAACATGGTCCAAGCCGGTGGCCCAAACTTGCTCGCTGGCATCAAGCGTTCGAGAGCATCTTTAACAAGATCACCGCAAACTATGGTGAAAAGCTGGACAGGGTGCTCAACAAACCACGTCGCTGGTGTGTCCTCCTGCTCGGCATCATCGTCGGATCGCTCGCTCTCTTGCCGCTTGTCGGGAGAGACTTTTTCCCATCAGTGGACGCGGGACAATTTCGATTGCATGTGCGTGCCCCGGCGGGGACACGGATCGAAGAGACCGAAGTGATCTTTGGACAAGTTGAATCAGTGATACGCGAGATCGTGCCTCAGGACGAACTCGAATTGGTGCTGGACAACTTCGGTCTACCACCGTTTTTCACGACGATTGCCTACATTGACAACGACACCGTTAGTGTGTCCGACGGCGAGATTTTGGTTTCGCTGAATCCATCTCACGCACCAACGAACGACTATGTCCGCTTGCTGCGACAGGAGCTCCCCAAACGCTTTCCACAGTGCACGTTTTACTTCATGCCCGCCGACATCGTGGGCCAAATTTTGACGTTCGGCAAACCAGCCGCCGTTAATCTGCAGGTCGTCGGGACCAAACGCGAAGCAAACTTCGAACTCGCCAAAAAGCTCATGCAGCGTGTGCGAACGATCCCCGGCATGGTTGATGTACGACTTCGGCAAATCACCGACGCGCCGGAATTGAAAATCGATGTCGATCGGGCGTTGGCATCGGAACTAGAACTCGACCAGAGACAAGTTGCCGATAGCCTGCTTGTCTCGCTGGCTTCGAGTGTTCAGATCTCGCCAAACTTTTGGGTCAGCCCCGAAAATCGCGTCAACTATCGTGTCGCGGTCCAAACCCCACAGCGACGAATCGATGATGTCGAGTCGCTACTGCGCACGCCGCTATTCGGACAAGACGCCGAACAGACACAACTGCTGACCAACTTCGCAGGTTTGCGACGTGGCGAAACCGAAGCAGTAATCAGTCACTACAACGTTCAGCCAGTTTACGAGATCAGCGCATCGGTTGATCGCCGAGATCTCGCTGGCGTCGCGACTGATCTCCATCGCTTGATCGAGGAGACACAAGCCGACTTACCCCGCGGCAGCCAACTGGCACTGCGCGGCCAAATCGAAAGCATGGAAGAATCATTTCGCGGATTGTTGGGCGGACTAGTGTTCGCCATTTTGCTGGTCTATCTGTTAATGGTTGTCAATTTTCAGTCTTGGCTGGACCCGCTGATCATCCTCGGCGCCCTACCGGGATGCCTTAGCGGAATCGCATGGAGCCTGTTCGTTTCTGACACCACAATCAGCGTGCCCGCTTTGATGGGAACGATCATGTGCATCGGAGTTTCGACAGCGAACAGCATCCTGGTCGTCAGCTTCGCCAACGCACGACTTGCTGACGGTGCATCGACACACAATGCGGCGCAAGAAGCTGGCCAAACTCGGCTGCGTCCGGTCGTGATGACAGCCCTGGCGATGATCGTTGGCATGCTGCCCATGGCAATCGGCGCCGGTGAAGGCGGCGAACGAAACGCTCCGCTCGGCCGTGCGGTGATCGGTGGATTGCTTTTGGCAACGGTCTACACACTCGTTTTTGTTCCGCTGCTCTTTCGTTTACTGAAGCGATCCGACAACCAGCCGGCCGCGTGACCGCCGCAATTGAAAACGCTGAAGACCACACCGTCCCTACACTTCGAACTTCAAACGATGACACTATCCAGCAATGCGAAAGCTTTCCTCAGCTCAGTCACCACGATTTTGGCAACCATTGCAATCCTCGGTGGTCTCTTTGCATTTGGAGCTGCGCCGAAAATCAGTCGTCGCGACAAAGCACGTGCAATCGCACTTGATCACGCAACGCGTCCACCCCGTGTTACCGTTTCTAAAGTCGGCTTGACAGCTCCGTTCCACACATTTGTCTTACCTGGTAGCACCGTCGCTAATCAGGAGACCAGAATCTATGCTCGGGCCAAAGGCTATCTCGGAGAACAGCGAGTCGATATCGGCGATAGTGTTTCGGTTCGAGATGTGCTTGCGGTGATCGAAGCACCTGAGGTCCAAGCCGAACTCGATGAAGCAAAAGCATCGCTGTCACAATCACAAGCGGAACGACAACGCATCGATGCCGAACTAGGACTATCAAAAATACGCTTCGCTCGCGAGCAGAAACTCAGCCAAAGCCAAGCGACTTCGCAAGAAACGGTCGATCAACGAGAAGCAGAATACAAAGTCGCCTTGGCGGCCCAAAAAATGGCGTCGGCAACGATCGACGCGCGGCAAGCTCAAATCGAACGCCTGAAACAACAGATTCGCTTTCAAACGATCGAGGCCCCATTCGATGGTGTCATCACCGAACGAGCTTACGACGTGGGGGCGTTGATCACGGCAGATTCACCGGAAGACGCACCGGGGCTGTTCCGCCTTTCCGAGATTGATCGCCTTCGCGTTATCGTCGAGATCCCACAGCACTACGCCACAGCAATTTCGGTCGGGGACGAAGTCGGGATCTTTCGCGTCAACAACCGACAAGACCGTGTCCTTGCGTCAGTCACTCGTACTTCACGATCGATTTCTCCTGATGCCAGGACACTTCGTGTCGAAGTGCAAATTCCCAATGAAGACCATCGATTGCTTCCCGGGATGTATATCGAAGCGGAATTCAAAGTCAACCAACCGAGCCGCGTCCTGATTCCATCCGGAGCATTGATCACACGCGGAAGCGGCACCAAGGTAGCGGTCCTAGCCCAAAACAACACCGTTGCCTATCGAGACGTCACGGTGCTCCGCGATCAGGGTTCATCACTGGAATTAAGCGCCGGACTGGTCGGAGACGAAACGTTAATCATTCGCCCTGGTGATGACTTCAAAGAGGGGACGGTCGTGGATCCGGTTACGACACCGTCATAACCGCCGGCCAGAGCGAAATGCTGTGGTCGGTGGTGTCGACTGGAAAATAGGTCACCGAAAACCGTGTCGCGACGTTGACGATCATTCGACGTTTTGCGTTGTCGCGCTTGCCATATCGAGTTGTTCAACCTGTGCGTCGCTCAAATTCATGTCAGCAGCCTTCACAAGTTCCGATAGCTGCGTGACACTCGTTGCACTTGCGATTGGTGCGGTGATGCTTTTTCGGTGCATCAACCAAGCGAGTGAGACCACCACAGGTTGGCTTTGTTGGGCAGCTGCGACTTCGTCAAGTGCTTCCAAAATCTTGAAACCGCGCCCATTGAGATACTTTTCGCCAATCCCACCTCCACGAGCGCTCTTACTCAAGTCGTCTTTCGAACGATATTTGCCTGTTAAAAACCCACTCGCAAGCGAATAGTAGCTGATCACTCCAAGGCCTTCTTGGACACACAGCGGTTCTAATTCGCGTTCAAATCCTTCACGATCAAACAGGTTGTATTCTGGCTGCAACGAAATGTACGTTGGCAAGCCTTCGGATTCGCTTTCCTTAATCGCTTGGGCCAATCGATCCGCCGAGTAGTTTGACGCACCAATCGCGCGCACTTTGCCCGCCTTGATAAGTTCATCGTATGCCAACAGCGTCTCTTCGAACGAAGTGTCGGCATCGTCTTGGTGCGATTGATAAAGATCGATGTGGTCGGTCTGCAGCCGGCGCAGGGAATCCTCAACGGATTTTAAGATGTAGTCCTTCTTTAGTCCTTGCGAGCCGTCTCCCATCGGCATCCCTACTTTTGTTGCCAAGACGACTCGATCACGTTTGCCGCTCTTCGCAAACCATTTCCCAATGATTGCTTCGGATTCGCCACCCTGATTGCCCACTGCCCAGGCCGAATACATGTTGGCTGTATCAACACAATCAAAACCGAAGTCAACGAACGCATCGAGTATTTCGAAGGACGTTGCTTCATCAATGGTCCAACCGAAAACGTTTCCGCCAAGTGCCAACGGTGCGATGGAAAGTCCTGATTTACCAAGCTGATTCTTTTGCACTATTCGGTCTCCTAAATGGGACGCGTGATTGATCAACGCGACGTTGTCGCATCGCAGGCGTTAATAGCACCTAGCAAACTCTACTAAACCGCCAAGTTGCCCCCCGCCATCCACGTTGGCTTGCCGGTGAGGTCGCGGGACGAACCCAGGTACCCACAAGACGGCCAACAACCACATGCCGTCATGGTGTCGGTCGCCCCTCACGCAAGTGGCCACCGAATAAGCGTCAGATCGCGGAAGTTCGCTACATTCGATAGCTGCATTCGGTGTTTCCGCTGCTTTGGTTCGTCGCCAATTTTATCGTTCTCCAACGGCATCACAGATTTCTACAGCGTTGAAAAAACGGATCAACGCGTTGGATGGCCCTTGGATAACGAATGCCGAGTTTGAGCATGCACGGAACAACCCCCGAAACGCTTCACGAAGTTCTGAGTGGGAGCGAACAACTCAAACGACTTGAGAACCAAATTGAAAGCCTGCAACGTCAAGTCGCACAGCTGACCGAAACGACTTCTGATACCAATCAACTGAACCTCGTCGTTTTCGAAGGCTATCAAGATCGTCTACTCGCTGCCTTTGTGATAGCGACGGGCGCGGCGCCTGCGGCATGGACGTTCGTATGTTCTTTACGTTCTGGGCAACTCCGGCACTTCGCCGAGGTGGAATGTCCGCCGGCAAAAAATCGGTGATCGAAAAAGCATTCGGCTGGATGCTGCCCGCATCGGCGAAGCGAACCAAACTGTCGCAGATGGACTTCGCAGGGATCGGCCGAGCGATGATGCAGCGTGAAATGCGTCGCAAGAATGTTGCGGACCTGGAAACGTTGATTGGCACCGCAGGCGACCTCGGTGTCAAAATCCAAGTCTGTGAAATGTCGATGCGATTGATGGGTATCGACCGCGCCGAGTTGATCGACTATCCCGACATGGACTACTGCGGCGTCGCGACCTTCGTCAGTCAAGCAGCGCAAGCCAACACGACGTTGTTCATTTAGGCGGACTACTGAAGCATCAGATTTTTGCAGTCCAAACGATGTCCCAACCCAACGTCGCCCACAAGAGCGCCCCGTCCAGTCGCAGCCCTATCGAACAGCTCGAGCAGATCGATCGATGGGTAAATGAGATTCAAGAATGCGATTCGTCCACCGAGCCATCTGACCTGAAACTGAGCGTTTCAGATCTGACGTCTTCGCTCGTCCATCTCCGCGAGATGTTGACGGAACGTGATATCGAACTCGAACGATCGCGACGACAGTCAGAGTCACTTGCCGTAGCGCAAGCGGACGCGATCGTGCGTTCCGCGGAAATTATCGACGAACTCGAACAAATCAAGAAAGAGCTATCGGATGCCCGCAGCGCTGCGGAGCAATCCGCCAAAGATACCAAACGCCTTGCCGATACGATCTTTGAACGCACCAGCGATTCGGTGATGGTATTTGACAATCAAGGTTGCTCGGCATGCAACGACAACGCACTCGAGATGTTCAGAGTCTCGCGTGGCGAAATGCTGCACTCGGGACGTGGATTTTTCCATGCCCTCAAGCTCGATGACGGAACGGACGCTAGTGACACGTTAAACACTTGTCTTCGCGAAACAGACCAGGGCCAATCCCAGCATTTCGAGGCGCAAGTCACCAGACACGACGGAACAACGTTTTGGGCCGAATTCACATTCAGCCCGTTTGTCATCTCCGGTGGCGGACAGATCCTTGCGATCGTTCGCGATATCACTTCACGAAAACAGTTCGAAGCCGAACTGCGTCGGCATCGTGACTTCCTCAATAAAATTGTCAGCGCTGTCCCGGACCAATTAAGCGTTCGTGCCTCGGACCACCGCATCGTCGTTGCCAACCGTGCGTTTTTGAACGCACATGGGGTAACCGAGGACGAGATCATCGGCAAGTTGCCTGATGAAATCGATGTCCCCGGACTCCGAGAATTTGATCCACAAATCGATGCGTGCTTCGCCGGTGACGTCCCCCAATCGACTTGCGTCGACAGCTGGATCGATGACCAAGGCTGCAAACACTATTCGGCCAATCGATATTCCGCCTTCACTGACGAGTCAAGTTCGGACCGCTTTGTAATCGCAACATCGCGGGACATCACCGACGACAGGCACCGTGAACATCGCCTTCAGTTGCTCGCAAGTGTGTTCGAAGAATCAGCTGAAGGTGTCGCGATTTTGGATATCCATGGAAGGATCTTGGAAGCGAATCCGGCATTCGCGAGAATGACAAATGTTGGGACCGGCGATGAAATTGCGGGCAAGCGATTTGCCGATCTGATCCATGTCGAAACCGATAGTATTCTGCGGCATGTTTCCAACGCTGCGAATGGCAAATCCTGGTCCGGCAAAATTCGCTTGGCCAGCGATTCACAAATCTCGCAACACATGCAACGGACCTTTTGGGTTTCACTCAGCCCAAGCGACGGTAACGTTGACCGCCAAATTATCGCCCTCGCATCGGACATCACCGAACTGGAAAACAGCCAAGCACAACTTCATCACCGCGCAATGCACGATAGTTTGACAGGCTGTCCCAATCGCGCATTCTTTCGCGAGATGATCGTCAACTTGGTCAATCGCAAACCGTCTTCCAACGATGTTGCTGAATCATTTTCGATCTGCTTTCTCGACCTGGACGACTTTAAACACGTCAACGATTCAATCGGACATGCCGGAGGCGATCAACTTTTACAATTTGTCGCCGACCGCATCATTGCCGTCGTAGGATCTGACGCGTTTGTCGCCCGGTTCGGCGGTGACGAATTTGCAATTCTGTTCCGAGACGTCCATTACGATCTCACGACTCAGGAACAACTACTTGCCGAGTTGATTAACGAATTCAAACGTCCGTTCGCATTGACCGAAGCGGAAGCCCACGTCGGACTGAGCATCGGCGTGACTCGGTTCCCGCAAGACTCGACAGATACCGAAATGCTGATGAGCTATGCGGACACAGCAATGTATTCTGCTAAGCAAGCGGGAAAAAACGCCGTCGCCTATTTTGAACCGTCGATGAAGCAACAGGTCGACATGCGACAGCAGGTACAAACCAAACTGCGTGGTGCGATCACCAATGGCGATGTCGAACTACACTACCAACCGAAGGTCAATGCCACGACAAAGGAACTGGTTTCGTGCGAAGCACTGGTCCGATGGCGGGATAGTGAAGGACAATTCGTCCCCCCAAGTACCTTCATTCCCATCGCCGAGAATTCGGGCCTGATCAACGCGTTGGGAGAATACGTGTTTGAATCCGCCGCAAAGCAGGCACGCCTTTGGCATGATCAGGGCAAACCGCTACGCATCGCCGTCAACGTGTCTCCGATCCAACTTCGCAGTGTCGACTTTGCACATTCACTGGTGCGGATCCTTGAACGGACAGGAGCAGACCCCGAATGGCTGGAACTTGAGATCACCGAAAACGCGATCATGAGCAATGTCGAACACTCAACCATGGTCATCGATAAACTAGCTGAGACGGGGTTCCGAATCGCGATCGACGACTTCGGTACCGGTCACTCCTCACTTAGCTACCTGAAGACGTTTAACGTCCACACCCTGAAAATCGATTTGTCGTTTATTCGCGACGTGGTACACGACCGATTTTCACGTTCGATCGTGCAATCGATTATCTCCTTGGGACGGGGACTTGGACTGACGATCGTCGCCGAAGGTGTCGAAGTCATCGAGCAAGTCGAGTACCTCGCAAAACTCCGTTGCGACGAACTACAGGGGTATTTCTTTGGCAAACCGATGCCAGTCGTCGACTTCGAAAATTGGCGAAAGCAATATTCGCCTCGTGAGAAAAAGCCAACGATCACGCCGGTTCGCTGTTTCGAGTGGTAGCAGACTAGAACGACATGGTCGTTCCGCCGATCGCCAAGTCCAATACCGTCGTGAAGCCACCGATTTCGATCCCTGGGAGCTTTTCGATTTCGAACTTACCGCCAGGCGGCCCCACGCTACAGGTCGTATGGCAGACCGAGCAAAGTACGATGTGGCCGTCCGCTGCGAGGTACTGCTCGATGAGCTCCGAAAGCGGCGCGAATCCTTGAACGGCGATCCCAGTGGAACTTCCTTGATAACCCCAAACGGCGCCATCGCTGGTAAGGAACACCGTCGTCGGTCTCCCTATGGCCAAGGAAGCGAGCCCACAAGAAAACGCCATCGTTGCGTTCTTCCCATTGTCTGACTTACCCGACGTCAAAATAATGACGACGCGATCATTCGTTTTCGACATACATGCTTCTAGGTGAGGCGTGATTGCGAGACGGCCCGCAAAGTGGGAGGGGTTGCCCGTCGATTGCGTTAGTTCTTAGCGAGGACAACGATTGCGACTTGCTCGTTCTCGGTCTGCTCGAAGCTTTCGATGGTGTGCCCCATGCGTCTTGCCCAAGCCTCCAAGTCTGGCTTGAACGCCAGATCGGTTGCAGTGACCTCGATCCGATCTCCCGGCTCTGCGGCTCGAGCGGCTTTGGTCAATTCAACGATTGGCATCGGGCAATTCAGCCCGCGGCAGTTGAGAGTGTGAGTATTCATGCAAGTGAAATCGTCGCGGCCGACCGTCGACTTTTCAAAAACAACTCCTTTCCCAATCGCAATCGACTTCCCAACGTCCAACCTCCGAATTGTCGAGGCTGGCACGGATGATTCGGAGATTCGGTTGCTGGCGTTTGCAGCGAATTTGGACGACAGACACGTTTCAGCAGGAAGATCGCAACCTGGAGATTGATCAATTCGTTCGCAAATTGCGCCTCGAAGTCTCCGTCACGCAGCCCTACCAATGCAGTCCATTCCTACGTAAAACCAATAATTCGCCGATCCCGGTTCTACTTCGCAACTTATTTACGCAACGTCGACGACAATGAAATTGATGTGGGTCATCTATCCTTTCTGCGCGATCTTCATTCTCGTCGGTGTTGGAATCTGTCTCTCTACACTGCGTGGAATTGCCAAAGGACAAGCTGTTACTGCTTGGCCATCGACCGAAGCCTCAATCGTCAACTGCGGTCTTGAGTCTCATTCTGATTCTGAGGGAGGTCTCTCACATCAAGTCACCGTCGAATATGAATACTCCGTGGTCGGATGCACCTACACCGGGACTAAAATCCATCCGACATACACGTCATCGAGCTTCAAGGGACATCACGCACTTCACCAAAAACTCAGTGCGGCAAAGGTCGTCCAGATCAAATACAACGAAGCCAATCCAGAAGAAGCCTACCTATTTGGCGGCAACTTCAGCTCAGCCTATGCCGGCTTCTTTGCCGGAATGATCTTCGCTTCCGCAGGACTTCTCTTTCTACTCACCTTTCATTTCGCGGTCACCGGAAATTCCGACTACGCCGCAGCCTTGAACGTGCTCCGGTAGCGGCGCTGATCCAGTCCGGTGCCGAGTAGCTATCACCGTGACGAGAGAGCGATTGCAATATCGCCGTCGAATTCTACAACGCTGATCATTCGCGGAATCTTGGGTGGAAACGGAGATCTTCCCACACCCAATGATTGGCCGCCAAGTAACGACCAATCAATCAGCATTTTACCTAAAGCGCCAATAAGGTACCTGACACCTTTTAGGGGCGGGGGCCGAAGAAGGTGACGAGGCCGATGTGGACTCGGTCTCCAGCGTTGGTGCCTTGGACGTCGTTGAGGCCGCGGCCGTAATCGAATCGAAGTGATGCCGATTGGCCGAAGGCGACCCGGCAACCGACGCCAACGCCCGCGAGGAACTGCTCTTTCTCTTCGCCGGGAATGCTGTGCAGGATAAAGGCTTGCCCCATGTCAGCAAACCCATACGCTTTCACCGTTCGTTCCAGCTTTCCGCAGCCGGCTGTCCAGGTTTTTGGACCGAACTCGAAGTTGGTGATCCAGCCACCATCGCCACTGGCAACTCGCTGATCATAGCCACGAACCGAATCGTATCCGCCAAAACCAATCGTTTGGCTGAACAACAACCGATCGCTGGAAATTTGCCCCGCCCCTCGGAAACTCATCTCATAGTCGCAGGCAATTTGGCGACGCATGTCAAAGTCCGTTCGCCAATACACATAACCCGGTGCCGTATCTGACGAAGACTGTTAAACGCGGCTGCGTTGTTTTGCGATGTAAACCCGCCATCAGGTCCGTAGTTCAATGACGTGTTGAGACGGGCATAGTCACCGTTGTCTTCACGAACAAGCGCCAAGTATCCCAAGCTGAGTTGCAACAAGTCGGCGGCAGTTGTCGATGCGTTCAAGGAACCAAATTCCACCGACGTATTCGAAGACTTGAAGTCAACTCCTGTGTACCACGCACGCTCTTCATGCGACGTGCGTGTCCAATAGTGGTACCCCCGTGAACCGACCTGCCATGCTTCTCCATCTTGCGTGATCGGAGCTGGCAAGTCCGGCACCGCAGAGGCCCAGCTTCCAAACAACTGTAGTCCGTACTCGCGGCATGGATCAACGTTGTAACTCAGTGCATGTGCGTGCAACCGTGCAAAGTCCCCGTCCGCAGTGTATTGATACCCAAGTATGCCGTCTTGCCCAAATAGATTGCCAATCAAAACACCGGCGAACAGGCGTTCCAAATTCAGTGCCCTGACTCCAGTGTCTTCATACCCGGTATAAGCTCGCATCGGAAAGACATCTTGAACTTCAAAGATCAAATCTGAAGTTCCGTCGCTGGCTCCTGGCTTGACATCCAAACCGACTTTTCGAAAGGGACTGCGATTGAGCCAATACAAATCTTCGGAAACCCTTGATTCATAAATGTGTGCCCCAACACGAGAACACGTAATGTTCTTGCGAACCAAACAGGGATCAACCCAGCATCCGCCTGCGACACGAATGGCACCAATCCGCGACTCGGTGATCACGATTTGTACCGTCCCGCCGGTGATCTTTTGCTCTGGGATCATCACGTCGACAATTGGCTGCCCACAGCGCTCGTACACCGTGATAATGTCGCGAGTCATCTGGTTCAAGTTTCGCAACGTGATCGCAGACCCAAGGTACTTTTCAATCACACGATGAACGCGCGATGAATTCGCAAGTGATGATGCATCGATGATCTCGGAATGGATTCCCTCGTAATCCGTGAATGCGGCCTGCGGGTCCACATCATCCCGATTCGGAACCAAAATCACCGCCTCAAGCGAATCGACCAGCACCACGTCGCTACTCGGTGTTTCGACGTCGCTTTCGGTAGGAAGTTCCAAGTCGAACTGCCCTGATTGCCAAGGTTGATAGACCTTGGGTTGATAGCGCTCAAAGTTTTGGGCCATCGCAGTGCTGCCGAACAGCACGCTTAATGCGCAGATCTCTCCCGCCCATTTCCAGAAACGTTTTGCAGACATCCTGTCTTGCCCCTAATGACTTCCATGTCAATCAATAAACGGCGAATTCCGGTGACGTGTTCCGAAGAACAGTATCCGCCGTAGGGCAGCACGACAGCGCATCAACTGTCAGACAATCGAACAGCGATGCAACCCTGCCGGGCTACTCTAGCGACCAAATTCGGCACGAATAGCTGATCCCATCATGCAGCGCAATGTGGTAGGTGCAACTCGCACAGCTCAACCAAGATGCATGACCAGTACAGATTACGCCGAGGAACCCTCGATCTGGCTTGCCTCAGACAGACCTCACAGCAGGTGTCGGCGTCACACCACATCGATGGGCTCGAACAGTAACCGGCTCGAACATGCAATCACGGCGACGAACTAAAAGCGAGTCGTGTTACGAATCGGAATCGTTGCTCTCATCGTCGTCGTTGCCGTCATCACGCCGCTTGCGGTCCGTAATTTCCACGCTCGAACGGCCTCCAACGCTGACCTGCACAGCACCGCCACCCCCACTCAGCATACGAGGTAACGTCATCAGCGCGTTGTTGTACCGCGTCCACAAGTCGTTGACCGTTTCGTCGTTTGGTACGTAAACGGTATAGACCGGGTTGACCAAATTGATCGCATAGTTGGTGGCGTCATAGCCAACGCCAAACAGCGTATCGATGCTCATTGAGTAGGAACCGACAATTGCCGAGGAGGGAAGACCCTCGCTCAAGACGGAAATCTCATTGATAAGGTCTCCGTTCTTGAGACCAACGATGACGAAATCTGACGTCACGGATTCACCTTCGGTCCCAACAAGCTTGCTGGACGTTAGCAAATAAACGTCCAGCGGTGCCGGAATGACATTCATCGAGCCGTCGAAGATCGAAATACTGTAATTCAACGCGTTGAAATTGGCTCCCGTTGGCGTCGAACCGATGATCGTGTATGGCCCACCCGCGACTGTCGCCGTGGCGACGGCACCGGTTGAAGTCATCAACAGATTGTCGATGGTCTGATTGTTCACTAAACCGGTAGCAACAAATTCGTTTCCTGTCCAAGTGAACAAATCACCAAAGGTCTTGGTCTGGTTGCTCACCGAAATATTCAACGTGGCAGGGGTAATGATGTGCCGGCCGTAATTGGTAATCAAGACTCCCGGCCCCGTCCCGTAGGTCTCGCCGTTCCGATACACCTTGCGTACGAAGTATCCGGACTTCAAGTTGTCGCCATCGACTTGTAGCGTGTACGTCCCGGCGTCGGTTTGCTCGTCGATGTTGGAATAGTCGACTTGTAAACCAAGGTCACCGACCGAGGTCGCCCCGAATAGCACCGAAGGGTTGCTGAGCAGGTCAACCGTCGCAGGCGAAGTGATCACTGCACCATAGACACTTGTCGCATCGATAATTTGAACGTCCAAGCCGATTGGTGCTGAATAGAGCGACCAGTTGTTCGACAAGGTGCCGACGTAATCACCAAAGAATTCGTTCGCCGGGTCACTTGGACCCGCAAAGTTAGTCGGTGGAGAACCGGTCGCATTACCACCGTTAAGCAGTGCAGAAGGATCTAGATTGTACGATGACAGAGAAGGAGCGTACAAACTCAATTGACCATCATCGCTGAAGTCCGCACTGACAAGGATCGATTGCGAATCAATGTTCAGCGAGTAGGGTTGGTGGAAGTCACCGCCCGTACGATTTTCGTTGTCTTCGTTGAAATCAGCTATCCCAGCGAAAACAGATGTGCTGCCGCTGGCATAGGTTCCGCTCGGATCGACAAGATGCCCAACGTGTGCCTTTTGCAAAGTGACGTTCTTGCCGCCACTGACGGTGACGTCTCCCGATACGGTTTTGCCCGTGTCATCGCCACCCAGGTCATCGCCATGTCCGATCGCAGCAAAGAACGCCCCTTGCCCGGTCAAGTTGATATCGCCCGTGGTCTCGATCGTGATGTCGCCGCTGGCCGTCTGCGTTTCAGTTCCCGTGAACGCATAACCGATTTGTGCGCCCGCCAAATTACTGGCATTCACATTCAGCGTCCCCGTATCGATCGTTGTGGTGCCGTTCGCTGTTCCAATCCCAACATGACTGGTTTGTGAGCCATTCCCAACGGTGGTAACTTGTGTGTCGACCGAGACATCGCCACTGACAGTGTGCACGTCTCCGTTGACTTCCAGACGGCTGCTATCCAAGGTAATGTCACCATCGGTGGTGACATTTCCCATAATGATCCGGTCATTGCCTGGATTGCCTGTGCCGCCAGACACAAACGTTGTCGAGACATCAAGGTCACTGCCACCGGTCAGGGTCAATGACTGAATGTCGGTCTGTTGCCCGCCCTCGAGGATCAGGTTTCGATCCATCGTTGCATTCACTTGTGTAGTTCCGGGCGAAATCGCCGAGACATGCTTGGCATGCAAGGTGGCGAACTGCTGAATCCGGGCGAGTTCACTGTCGTCAAGTTGGACAGCGCCCGCCGTGCCGGTCCCGAGTCCTAAGGTTGTCGAGCCGCTCTGGTTGATCGCTGCGTGACCGGCGGTGATTTTTAGAGTCTTGGTGTTATCATCGGTGGTTACTTCACCATCGAACGCAAGTCCGCTGAACACTGTCAGGTTCAACGCTTCTGGAACCGACACGTCCGCCAGTCGCAGCGAATCGCTCAAAAAGTTAACGGTCCCGGACGTGATCGAACTGAAATCTAGATTGTTTCCGGGGCCAGCACCGGCGATGTCCATGATCCCGTTCAACTGTTCGTTGTGCAGGGTCAGCGTTTCGAACCCACTTAGCAAAGCGAACTCGGAATTGTCGATTGTCCAGTCACCTGGCGAGGCCGAACCGACGGCCATTCGGTTCACACCGGCATTGAAATCCAGGTCAGTGGTATCGATGTCACCCATCACAGCATTGGTGATTTGAATGTCGTTGCTGAACAACTGAAAGAGGTTGCTATCGAGGCTGACTCCGTCGAGATGAATCAATCCGTTCGAATTGTTTAGCTTGATGCGACTGCTGTAGTTTCCGGTAAAATCCTCCGAGACTGTGATCACGCCACTGCCCACCAGGACATCAAAGGCGTTGTACTGGCCGAGGAAATCGAATTCGTCGGCCGTCACGTTCAGCAACCCTGCCGTACCATCCCCGAGACCGACAGTCCGCGTATTGCTCATCGATTGCAGGTACAACGTCCCTGCATTGGAGGTCTTCGTCAGAGCATTCTGCACATTTAAGCTGTCGGTGTACAAACTCAGGCTTTCACCGATCGACAATCGATCGATATCGATTGACGATCCACGCAGTGTCACACTATTGAAATTCAGCCCCGCATCGACGATCGAAATATCGCTTCCGGAAGTCGTGTTGTGTCCCATTTCAAATTGGCTGAATCCTGTGATTCCGGCCAGGATGGATTTTGAAAACTGCAAGCTTCCGGCACCACTCCCCAAACCGATCGTCTGATTCGCTTGGCCGATGAATCGAAAGCGTCCACTGCCATCAATCGGACCGGTGATCGTCAAGTCATCCGATTCAATATCGAGAGCCTGCCCGTTGAAACGGTCAATATTCACATTGTCACCGACAACTCGAATCGCAGATCGCGCTCGGCCGGTGGAAAGCATGTCGAGATCAAAATCACTGCCTTGGATTTCTCCAATCGATACGTTCGCGAGTGTGTTGTCGCTCAAATTCAGAACACCGGTCGCGTTGTCACCAAGTCCAACGGTTTGGTTGCCTGTCGCGACCAACACATCAAACGTCGCATCCCCCACCACATCCAAGGTGTTCGCGTAGACGGTCACATCACTCAGGCCACCTAGGCTACTGTCGATTTTCCCAGTCGCAGTGACGGTCACCGATCCGGTCCCCGCGTTAATATTTACCGCGGCGCTACCCGTACGACGATCGCGGATTTCGCCGCCGATGATGATATCGACTGCGCCGTCACCTCCGCCTTCTTCTTGAATGGTCAATAGTGTTTTGGAACCATCGGTCGAAAACTTTTCATCGCCGCCAGGTGAGTCTGTGGGGAAGAGATCCACATCGATACTGATCGTATCCTGTGCGACGATCGTCAAATTGCCCGAGCCCCATTGTGCTCGAATCGCATCTTGGTTCGCCGCGTCCAGGGTGAACGTCGCGGGATCGAGCAGCAATGATCCGTGTTGGTATTCAGGATTGCTGGCCAACAGCGCGACGTTGCCCGTAAACAGCAAGTCCTGCTTTCCTGAAACTTCAGCTTGTCCGCCGTCGCCATCCCCCAGTGCGCGAGCATTAATCTGGCCCGCGAATTCTGTTTTTTGATCCGCCCAAACGACTGCCGTCCCGGCATCCCCGTCAAGCGTCGAATCGACACTGATCGTCGAATCAGCCGAGACAGTCGTGTTCACCGCGTTGGCAACTTGCGCGTCTTTCCCTTGCCACCCGCCACCGATGCGAACGTTGCCACCGCCATGTTCGCCCGAGGCATCGATCTCGCTCGCAAGGATTGAAACGGAGTCTCCGGTCGCGATCACGCTGCCGCCTGTTGCCCCACTGACATCAACCGATGCACCGCTAAGCGTCGTGTTTCCGGAGGCGATCATTTCAACGTGCCCGCCCGCTTGGCTGCCGTCAGGATTTTTCAAAGCCGCAACGATGTTGGCGTCGTTGACGATCGCCCCGTTGGGATTGACCAAGTAAACTTCTCCGCCAACCTCCAGACCGCCAATCGCCCGCATATCACCACTGTTTTTAATTAGTGATGATCCACCCGAAATCCCATTGCTGATTGTCTCCAGGTCGGCTTGGATATAACGCCCACCGCTCATCTTCAATTGGCCGCCGGTGGCCAAGTTGATCACGCCGGTTGTCTCGATAGTGCCATTATTGAACACCTGAGACGCGATCAAATGCGCTCCACCATCACCAGTGTTGATGTGCCCATTGTTGACGATTGAAGCGGCTGATTGACCACTGAAGGTCAAATCGCCATTCATGAATCGCTCGTTACTGATGTCCAACGTCGTTGCCGTAAAGCCGTTGGTATTGATGACCCCCGTGCTGCCAATGACAACCCCGCTGGGATTGGAAACGAAAACATTTCCGTTCGAGGTGATTGCCCCATTGATCAGCGATTGGGGCGCGTTGCCAACGACACGATTCAAGACTGCCGAGGTCGAATTGAGCTGATCGAAGTTGACAGTGTGACCAGCTCCCACAGAAAAGTCATTCCAGTTGATGACCGCACGATCGGTAGTCGTCGTGATGTTGGTCCGATCACTCAAACTGCTGTCAATCGTTCCCACGCCAGCAACGATTTGGCCACCGACTGGCGACTGTGCCAGCAGCGAATTGGAATTCCATGACATTCCAGGCATCGAGCAACTTGCCAAGATCGCACACAACATCGCCCGTTTGCGACGGACGTTTCGGCAAGTGTTTTTGCGACGTTTTGAATTGCGGAACAATTGACCGTTTGATCCACGTCCGCTCGCAGTTGCCCCGATACCGTTCATCTTTTGCCCCAGATGTGCCTACCTACAGACTCCTCGTTTTCACAACGCGGAAGTCTTGCACACGCGGAAGATTCTGGAGAACAGGAACAGTCAAGTATTTCGATGCGGTTTACCTCGCTTTGCTAGATCCCTCCCGACTGCGACAGGCTGAACTTTCAAAGTTTGCTTCATTGAAATCTGACTTTTGAGATTCTGATAAGAACAGTCGAACTGATGGATGACCCTCAGCTTGTTGCTCGAGTCGCACCAACAAACTGAACCCTTTGCGAAGCACCAAGACAACCATAGGTATTTGGCCGCTAGGAGGCTGCACGCCCAGATTGAAGAAGTCGAAGTGGTTCGCTTCGCCCGGTTTTAATCGCGGGCCAAAGTCCGGCAAGTAAACACAACAACAGTGTCATCGCAAAACCGATTGCCAACTGACCCCAAGGGATCATGAATGAAGGCGGGCCGGCGAACCATCCGCCAAACTGCGCCATACCCACACCGCACCAACCGGCGACGAGTCCGAAAAACAGGCTTAGCAAACAGGCTGATAGTGCAATCAAGCTGGTCTCAGCAAACACCAAACGCACCAACTGGCTTCTACTGACGCCGATTGAACGCATGACACCGAACTCCCACGTACGTGCACGCACGGAAGCGATAACCGTATTCGCGATTGCAAGTGACATGATTGCCAAAGTGACTAGTGGCAGATAGCTCATTCCCCAAATCATTCCGTCGGCACGCAACTGGATCGCCTTCTTGACGTTGCTGGTTGCGGTCATCCTGGCAAACGGTCGGTATGCTTTGACCGTGCCGACACCTTCGGCCAAAAAGGTTTCGCCGCTGCGTCGCTCCGCAATCGCTTGGAACTGTGCTTCGACGCTTTCCAGATTCACGTTGTCGTCGAAGTTCACCCAGAAGAACTCCGTCCGCTTCAAGCGAAAGTCGCTATGAACACGATCGTGGTTGGCAAACAAAATGGCCCCGGTACGGACGAAGTGCCGACGAACCCCCGAGAACTTCGTGACCCATTGCCAACCGGGTAGTGATACCACCCCGGCAATTTTGTAGGTAGCACGCTGGCTCTCGTCAGCGGGTAGAAGGAACGGAACCTCGTCACCGATGGTCAGGCCCGTTGCCATCACGAAATCTTGCGATACGACACAGCCATTTCCATTGTTGATTGCATCGATTGCGGATTCCGCTGTGCCTTCGACAAAGTTGACTGACAAAAATGGATGCTCTCCGCCAAATGCTCGCGCTGCGTCCAAACCACACACGACGCCGTTGTCGCCAAAACGAAGACGACTTGGTGGCTCGCCGCCTTCCCAATCGAATTTGGCCTGCTCGATCGCTAGCTCCATGACTTCGCTCGACTTCACGCCGTCGACCTCAGGTACTAACGCAGCGTCCTCGTCCGTCAAACCGACAGGGTGGAACGCGACCAGTGCATCGGGCAACCATTCACCTGGTGTGAACGGTACCAACATCGAATAGCCCCATGTCTGTGTCGATGCATACAATCCGAGTCCCACCGACAACGCCAGCGTCGCACCAACGCTTCGCCACAGATTGCTGGAGAGCTGCGTCTTCATCATCCGTTGATCAAGTCGCATCAGGCCTGTCACCACTGGCCCCAAAACGCGTTCACAACCGACAACGACTGCAGGCGCAAGTAGGATCATCCCCAAGAGCAACATGGGATAGGTGACGAATGAGTAGCACCAAGTTCGCCATTCATCCGACATCGGCAATGCAAACACTGTGATCGGTGTGATCGCCGACAAAACCAGCCCGATCACTCCAAACACAATCCACCAAAAAGGACTTGGCGTCTTAGGACGCGTCGACATCGCATCGAGCGGTTTGATTCGCATCGCCCGCCAAGCAGGAAGGATCGCCGCCGCGGTCGCGCCGACCAAAACCGTAATTGCACTCAGCGAGAGACTCGTCCACCCCAGCATCGCACCCGAACTAAATAGCCCCGGCAAGATGCGGCTGCCGATGAGAACCATCAACCAACCGGCCAGCAATCCACCGATCCAACCCAAGAACGCCAACACGATACTCTCGATCGCGATGATGCCCGCGATCTGTGATCGAGTCAGTGCGACTGCCCGAAGCATCGCAAACTCGCGTGCACGTTCGCTGACGCCCATACTGAGTGTCGAAAAAATGATAAAGATCGCGGCAAGCGACGCCATTCCCGTCGCGGCCCAAGCTTGTGATTGCTGCCCCGAGATCGATCGCCCAGATTCCATGCCTTCACGAACCGCGGCGAAGTCGATGATTTTTAATGGCGGCCGGTTTGCAGCAAGTTTGTCGTCCCAAACCTCGCGAAACTGTTCGACAGACACCGCGTCTCGAATCGCAATTTGCAAGACTTCGGGTCGCACGGTGAAGCCATTGATCCGATCGGCCACCACGGGGCGAACGTAGATCGCATTGGTTGGGACGCCCTGCGAAAAGCCACCTGGCAACCCGATCTCGGTGCTTGCTTCGTCGCCTTTCGGTACCGAGTTCATCTGCTTAGTAGGGCCACCCTGTTCCGGGCCACCGCGACCTTTGCGGTCAGGACCACTGCGACCGGGTCCGCCGCGTCCCTGTCCCCCGCGTCCCTGTCCGCCTCCGCCTCGCGGGCCTCTGCCACGACCACCACCGCCCAATGAGGGTGCTTGCGGGGCTTGTTCGATAATGCCGACTAATTCCAATTCGACTTGGTTGCCGAACGTTGTCACCAATAGCGAGTCGCCGACGGAGAGTTTCATGTCCTTGGCAACGTCTTCGCCGACGACCGCCGCGGCAACTTGGTCCTCGCCGCCAAGCCACTTGCCATCGACAAGTTCATACGGCGATGAAATCGCGGGTGTTCCAACCAAAGTTGGACCGACCGGAGGTGCCCCGTTGACCGGCGGCCGGTTGCCGATCAGCAGCCCCAGCGAGGACTCCGGATCCTCTTTGTCGTTCTCCCGTTTGACACGTGTCGCCGACACACGAGAACTGCTGACGGGATTGACTTCCAAGACCCCGGCATCTTGCTGCAACGCTTCGATGAGTTCTGGTTTGATCGTGGCTTTGGGGGCACCAGGTGGACCTCCACCTCCCATTACCAAAACGTCATAGCGCCCAAGATACTTGCCGGCATTCTCATCAAAATGTGACACCAACGCGTCATATCCGCTAACGACCCAAACGAGCGCGCATGTTGATGCGATCACTCCTAGTGCGGTGATCACCACCCTGCCCGGATGCAAGCGCATTTGTGATGTAACGAGCTTGGTGATGAAGCGAAGTCTGATCATAAGGAGGTATCGACAGTAGCTGAATGCAAGGCGTGAGACGAAGTTGGAACGCCGATTGCAACCACTATGCCAATGTCGTTCGGACGATCGAATCGCGAGTGTTTCCTGCATCGTATGTATGTCGCTTCAATACTCGCGACGTTTTTTTCGGCATCGGCGATGGAATATCCGCCTTACCGATTTTGGATCCGAACAGACACCCATCCACAACAGCCCCTTCCTTCTGGCAATCATTCTTCAGTGACTCTCGCTCTATCCTCAGTTCCACTTGATGTCCAACAAGTGGTGAAGACCTATCAACAAGGCAATGCCACCATCCACGCGCTCGACGGTGTCGACCTGACTGTTAAACAAGGCGAGTTTGTCGCCATCATGGGTGCAAGCGGATCGGGAAAAAGCACCTTGCTGCATGCGATTGCAGGACTGATCGATGTCGATGGCGGTAGCGTCACGATTGCCGGGCAGGACTTGTCGTTGCTCTCCGATGTTCCGCTAACCAAATTCCGACGTGACAACTTGGGAATCGTTTTTCAAGCTTATAACTTGATCCCAAGTTTGACCGCCGAAGCAAACATTCGCTTGCCTGCCAAAGGTGGCACCGAACTGGATCACCGCGTTGATGAACTGTTGAGTCAACTCGGAATGTCGGAACGCCGCGACCACAAACCCGGCGCTTTGTCCGGTGGCGAACAGCAACGGATCGCGATCGCGCGTGCTTTGGTTTGCAACCCGGCGATCCTATTGGCTGACGAACCGACCGGCAGCCTCGATTCTGTCACCGGAACCCAGATTTGTCAGTTGCTCCGCATGCTGGTCGACCAACAAAACTGCTCCATCGTGATGGTGACACACGAAGCCCACGTGGCGATGTGGGCCGATCGAATCTGCGTCTTAAAAGACGGTAAGAACCTGGCCGAGTTCGCAACCGACGGGAGCCGTGACCCTCAATCGGTCGCACAACAGTACCAGCAATTGCTCGGTACGGAGGCCATTGCGTGAAAGTCTTCAAATTGGCAATCGCGTTCCTATTTGAACGCAAGACGCGAGCCGCATTGACCACGATTGCAACGGCAACCGCCGTTTGCATGGTGATCTGGGTTACTAGCAGCTATGAAGCGTTGCACAAGACGTATGACGAATACGCCAACTTGGCCTTGGGCCGCTATGAGCTCGCGATCGCACCAATCAGTGGCGACGACACACACTTCATCGACGCCGATGTGTTGAAGCCACTTCGCGACGACGAATCTGTCGCAGCTGTTGACCCGATGTGGGCCGGTCGCGTCGCACTCGCTGAGCAACAAAACTTCTCTGGCCCGAAGCAGGAGTCGCCCCGGCGACGCGGCAGCAGCATGGGGATGCGTGGCGGTCCCAGTAGTGGGCCCAGCAGTGGACCCGGAGGTGGGCCACAAGGACGCTTGCCGAGCCTGATGGTGATGGCAACCGACGCAACGGAGCCTCCTTTCGAAATGGCAGACGGCCAGTGGATCGCGCCGGAGAACGCTGACGGTGTGGTTGTTCGGGCCGATGTTGCGAAGCGTCGTGGCATCGCCCTTCATGACCCGATCAAGTTCGAACTGCCACGTCCCGACGAACATGGCGAGTTACAACGAACTGCGACGGTCATTGGGATCATGAACGCGCCGACGTTACCTGGGGCCGAAGCGGCTGGAATCCCGATGCTGACGCCCAGCTCGGGCGAAGTGTTTGTCCCGATTACGATGGTGGAACAGATCAGCGGGGCTCCATTCCAAATCAGTTTGCTAGGCGTCTCAGTCAAACCGAACGCTGACATCAACCGGTTCCGTTTCGGTTGGGCACCAAAGCTGAGCGACTACGAAGTCCCGCTGCAGTTTCAAGAGGCGTTCGAAATCGAAGAAGCTCTCGACCAAGCGGCCGCGGCGCAAAACGTTCGCATGCAATCCTTCGCGGCAACCGGCATTGCGATGCTGGTGGCGATGTTGGTCACCTTCTGTTCGCTCAGCATGGGTGTTACCGAACGGATTCGCCAATACGCGATCTTGCGAGCAGTCGTGCTCACGCGTGCGCAAGTCGCTCTGCTGATCATCATCGAAGGCCTCACTCTTGGAATGCTCGGCTTGTTGGTGGGCACAGCAATTGGCTGGAGCTTACTGAAGACAGCGGAAATTCTGTTCGGAAGATTGCTCTATCACGGCGTTGGCTTCGGCGGCGGAAGCTTGGCATTTGCCGCAATCGCTTCATTCGGTGGCGCATTGTTTGCGGCGATCATTCCGGCCTATCGTGCGACCCGCGTCAAACCGATCGATGCGATGGCACCACGGCACGAAGGCAGCTTGGGTTCCACGGTGACTTGGCAAAGTATCGCGATCGGATTCGCGTTGATCTCCACCGGTCCGATTCTGACGTTTGTGTTCCCACCCAGCGAGAAAGGAGTTTGGGTCGCAATGGGCGGCGTCTTCATTTGTGTAGCGATCGGCTTTGTCGTTTTAGCTCCTTCGATTGTCGTGCTTGTCGATCGTTGCTGCGGAGCTCTGTTTGCGAAGGCGTTCGGCTTTGATGCAAAACTGCTCGCCAGCCAATTGACCAACAACGTTTGGCGTACCGTTGGTGCCGCTGTATCGATGGCCTTCGGGCTGGGGCTGTTCGTGGGGATCCAAGTTTGGGGATTCACGATGTTGGAAGCATTTATTCCCGGCGAGTGGACACCCGATGCGATCGCGGTGATCAAACTCGGCCTTCCTCCTGAAACCGCCGTCACGATCGGCCAAATGCCAGGTGTGGATGCTCGGCGTTGTTTGCCACTCGTTGTCGAGCAACCGCGACTGGTTGACGACCTCACACACAGCGCAGAAAGAGCTTCGGTTACCCGTCAGGACAACGTCGTCATCGTTGGCCTAGACCCCGCGGCAGCTCTCGGTGGCGAACGCCCACTCTTGGAATTCGAATGGGTCGCAGGCAATCCAGAGGACGCAATTGCTTTGATGGAATCTGGCCATGCATGTGTGGTTCCCGATCACTTCCTCGCGGAAACGGGACTTCACGTTGGTGAGACAATCGCATTGGATCCCCCGCGAAACTCCGGGCAAACGGCAAGCTATACCATCGCCGGCGCGGTCCACCTCAAGGGCTGGCACTGGCAAACCAAACTAACTGGCCTGAGAACCAGGACTCACCGCGCGGCCGCACTCGTCTTTGCCGACTTCGATTCCGTTGCAGGCGATTTTGATCTGCCACTCGCATCCCATGTTTGGTTTTCCTTTAGCGATGACCAAGCTGATGTGGAATCAATCCAATCATCGATTGAAAAACTCGTCGCAACCGTTTCCCAAGACACGAACCAAGAAGAATCAAGTGTTCGTGTCGTCCCAGTCCAAGGGATTCGCGATCACTTGCAGGGGGCCGCACGAAGGTGGCTGTGGGTGATCAGTGTCGTACCGCTAGTCACTTTGTTGATCGCATGCCTGGGAGTGCTCAACGTGATTCTTGCATCCGTTCGTGCGCGACACTGGGAACTCGGTGTGCTACGCTCGATCGGATTTACGTCTTCAGAACTTGCCCGCGCGATCCTGGCCGAAGGCATGATGATCGCATTGATCGCTAGCCTTTTGAGCGTCGGTTTTGGGATTCTTGTCGGATGGTGCGGCGCCGGACTGGCACAGTACATCAGCTTCTTCGGTGGATTACACCCACCCATGGTTCTCCCCTGGCTCCCAATTGCATCCGGTGTAGGACTCGTTTTGTTGCTTGGGATTCTTACCGCCGCGTGGCCGGCGTACTCCATCCGTCGTACGCGTCCGATGAAGCTCCTTCAATCGGGTGGAGATCTGACCTAGGCGGTTGATTGTTCACTCGCGACGAAATTTCCATCGTTGGTTTTCATAGTCCGTCGCATCGTTGGATGCAAACAACCGCGTTAGCCGGGCTTCACAGCAACAATCATGCTTTGATTGCCCGAGCCACTCCGTATTGCTGCCTTTGGCACATCGCTTGCGAATGGATTCAGCTTGCCTGTTTTGCGTGTCTGTCATTTTCGATTGCAAGACAATCCCCCCTTACTTCTTTGACAATTGCGAACCACACGTTGATTTATGAATCACCTTCAAACACCAGCCAGTTCAACTACGGAAATCACCACGGTTCGTGATGCATCGAAGGTATACGCTCAAGGCGATCGCCAAGTCGAAGCGTTGCGCCACGTTGACCTGACGATCGAGCAGGGGATGTTCGTTGCCGTGATGGGGGCGAGCGGATCTGGTAAAAGCACGCTCTTGCATCTCATGAGCGGCTTAACGCATCCGTCGAGTGGTCAGATCTGCATCGCGGGTGTCGACCTGGCGTCGATGTCTGATCGTCAACTCACTCAGTTCCGACGCGACCGAATTGGGTTGGTCTTTCAAGCGTTTAACTTGGTCCCTTCGCTGACAGCCCGCGACAACATCCTGTTCCCATTGTTCGCAGCAGGTCGTACCGCTGACGAAACGAAAGTCAACGAGCTTGCCGAACGTTTGGGGATCCGAGAACGTTTGACACACCGTCCCGATTCGCTAAGCGGTGGCGAACAACAACGCGTCGCGATCGCACGCTCACTCATCACCGATCCCGCAATTGTTTTGGCCGATGAGCCCACCGGCAGCCTTGATAGTGTGACCGGTCAAGCGATCTGCAAATTGCTACGCGAACTTTGCAGCGAACAGAACCGCACCATCGTGGTAGTCACCCATGAACCCAGCGTTGCCGTGTGGGCAGACGACGTGGTGGTTTTGAAAGACGGTGGAATCGTCGAACGTTTTCAAGCAAGCGAATATGGCGACGCCCAGTCACTCGCGGCGCACTACCAACAAGTCGTCGGCGATCGCGAAGCGTCACTGGTGTGACGAATCAATCAGCGTTGAACGCACAAATCTTGAGAATGAGTCGCACACTCAATGCGCCATGCAGCCTGCGACTCACGGAAACCAGCGTGCAACGCGCACGCCCCTCCTCGAACACAATTGATACGATGCCCTCCGATCTTCAACCACCTACACCAAAACTGATTGCTGCCGATGCAAGTCGCTCCCGCCCCGGCTTCACGCTTGTCGAACTTTTGGTCGTGATCGCGATCATCGGAATCTTGGTCGGACTGTTGCTCCCCGCCGTCCAAGCTGCACGGGAAGCGGCGCGGCGCATGTCGTGTAGCAACAACTTGAAACAGGTTGGCTTGGCACTTCACAACTATGCATCGACTTATCGAGAACATTTCCCCAATGCGGGATTCGATGGCATTGGCTACCCGAACGATTACTCGCCGATGGCAAAGTTATTGCCGTACCTCGAGAAAGCCGATGTCGCAAACCTGATCGACTTCAGCGTTCAACTCGGGCACCCACGATTCGATTTACCCGACGCACTTCACGAGGCCGCGGGGAAAGCGATCCCAACGTACCTTTGTCCAAGCGATCCCGAACCGGCAACGCACACCATCGAAATGCCTTCCGGCGCGCCACTGACCATTGCGGGCACGAACTATGGCATGAACCACGGCAGCGGCATGGACAAAATGTTTCACCCGTCATTCGGTGCGTCCGACGGTCTTTGTTGGGTGAATGCAAAGATCCGCTTTGCGAGTCTATTGGACGGGACAACTCATACGATCGCATTTGGCGAAACCATTCGCGGTCCGGGCGGTACACTGACTGATCTTGCCGAAAACCGAAATACGACACAACGCTACCGAGCGTCCGCGAATACGGACGACACATTGCTGGCCGCATTGGACGCGAAAGACACGGACTACGTCTTCGCCCAAAGTACCGGCTGGAATGGCGGCCGACATCTGTATTGGCTCCGTGGCTGCGACCCGAATGGTCCGCTGCTTTGCGGTCGCATGGGGCCAAACTCCCCAGTACCCGACATTGCCAACCGCTCGGCCAAAATTAATTCAGTTCGCAGCTATCACCCCGGTGGCGGAATGGTCTGCTTGGCGGACGGCAGTGTCCAGTTCGTCACCGACTCGGTGGATATCAACCTCTGGCATGCGAGCTGGACACGCCACGGAAACGAGGTCCAATCCATCGCGTCACAGCAGTAACGCAGATTGAACAAAACAGCTGCTCGTGGTTAGATTGATGGGATGAGTAGCATCGAGCGAATAAGCCGCAAAACATTTCGCAACCGTGTCGTCGCAGGGTCATTTCCCCAGTTCACCGGCCTTCGCGAAGCGCTCGAGTCGATGAAGTTTGTGCAAGCCGACCCGATCCGTTCGCCGGCAAGGGCACAAGATCTGATGCTTCGCCAACGGGTGGTAACGTACAGCGCCGGTGACCTAGAACAATCGTTTCCGGATCTGAACGCGGAAGAAGGTTTCTTGTTCGCATACGGTTTTATGACACCGGATGTCTGGCAAGATTTGCGTTGGCGTCCCAAAGGCCGACTGAAGAAACTCGAACGTGAAATCCTTGATGCCGTTGCGGAACTGGGCGAAGCCCATCCGCGTCACTTGGACGAGCGATTCGGCCAAGAATCAGTCACAAATTACTGGGGCGGCAAGTCACGTGCGTCAAAGCAAGTGCTCGATCACTTGCATCATCACGGCTACTTGCGAGTTTGCCGACGCGAAAATGGCATCCGGATCTATCAAGTTCCTGACGACGGCAATCCATCGTCGGTCGATTCATTGTCACGCTATCGCAACCTTGTGCTTGCGACCGCGCATGTTTTTGGCCCGACGACACAGCGATTTTTGGTTTCGGAACTGCGTTATCACAACCATCTGCTCGCCACGCGGAAAGAACGTGTGGCTGTGATCGATTCATTGGTTGACTTAGGCAGCTTACAACACATCGAAGTCGATGGTGTGCGATACCTTTGGATCCGAGACGCTTGGCAAGCAGAGGAAATCCCGGATCAAGTCCGAATTCTTGCCCCATTTGATCCACTGGTTCGTGATCGTGAACGGTTCAACCATTTGTGGGACTGGGACTATCGCTTCGAAGCCTATGTCCCGGCGGCGAAACGGCAACGTGGCTATTACGCGATGCCGGTGCTGTACCGAGACAACGTGATCGGTTGGGCGAACGCTTCGGTCGCCGATCGACGTTTGAATGTCGAGTTTGGATACCACAGGAAACGACCACGCGACAAAACGTTTCGATCGCATTCCGAATCAGAAGTCGAAGCGATGGCAACGTTCCTGGGACTCGAAAGCGGCCAGTGGCAAATCGAACACCGCAAGCCGTAGTCACGCCGTGCCAAACCAAGCATAGATTTCGTTGACGAGCGCATCGGAGGACTCGTTCAAACTGGTCACGATAAAACCAGACCAATTGTCCCATGCGGTTTCGATTCTTGCTTCACCTCGACGAAGTGTTATGACCGAACGGTCAGCCAAGTTGCTGCGAGGCAGACTGTCGGCTTCCAACGCGAATGTCGCTTGGATTTCACTCGTCAATTCGAGGAACGACTCCATCGGGACATCGAACAGCGTGATCGCCAGACGTCCGGAAGCATCGCGTGAGAGTTCTGGGGAGATCATTCGACAGATCGAATAGTCACACCGCTAACAAACGATCGACGGGGCTCACCGCCGAGTAGCGGTATGGGAAAGAAGGGTGGATGACCGGGTTCGAACCGGCGACATCTGGAACCACAATCCAGTGCTCTAACCAACTGAGCTACACCCACCGTCTGAAGCGGGACGCAACAAGTTGCTCCGCCAGATTCAATGACTGTATCCGCCAATTAAAGTTCGGTCAACGGTCCGTTTTTTCTTCCGGAAAACTTTCTAGCCCTGGCCCCCATCGTCAGCTGGGGCAACCCGGGCAATCGGTGTATTTTCCACGTTCGTACGTCGACCCGCGTTGCGTTTGACTGCTGAAAACCTCCATTTTGGGTCTGAAATCCGCCGGGTTCGACGACCTATCGCAGGAGTGCATTTTCCGACGCCGTTCAAACGGGTAACCTATCGCCCCCAGCATGCGTCTTTCGAATTTTTTATCCAACTGATCGCCAGAGAACCGAACGCCTCGATGGCTCGCCGCAAACCGCCCCCAAGTCGCTCGCAAGCATCCGATTCGACAGCCGAACATTCGCCTTCGGAGACGAAGCCTGTCGGCAAACAAACCGATGGTGGCGAATCCAATTCGGACACGACGCCGACGTTCCAATCCCCTGCCGATTCACCGTTGCCATCGCCCTTGGTTCGCAACATCCTGGGCGTTTTTGCAGTCGCTCATTTAGTCGCATTGTTTGTGTCCTACTCGGCGATCATCGAGCCCTCCGCACTGCAGAGCTCGCTGCTCGATACACTCGCCCCGTATCTTCGCGGTACTCACTTTGCTGCCGATGGACGCCGGTTCTACTTGGCACATGCGACACCCGACGAGCAACCACACCGACTGCAAGTCGCGTCGACTAAACCACGCGTTCCGCTGACGATTGACTCGCAAACCGAATGGACCACCGTTGACCCTTCAGGCATTCCCGGACTTGCCGCTTGGGACCGGTACAACAAGTGGATGACGCTGGCGGCAACACTCTCGGAATCCGATCAGCGATCACTCGCGGCAGCGCTTCTAATGCCGTTGATACGAGCCGATAAGACCATCGGTGCGGTTCGAATTGTGCGACTTCCGACACAGCTAACCACTGCCGAACAAGACGCCGCCGGCCCCGCCTATCTGGCTCGCGTCGTTCGCGACGGTGAGCAAATCAATTTGGTCTCAATCGAATCCCAACGCTTGACCACCTCGCCACGCACCGAACGCGAGGCAGCTCAATGAAAAAGACCGCAAGCAAATCCGATCAACAGTCGTCGTGGAACCGATTCTGGTTCCAACCCAGTCCCGTACGCTCGATCGCAGTCACCCAAATCGGCCTCGGACTCGTGACGGCAATGTACTTCATTTCGTCACTCGTTGACGTATCGACCTGGTATCCGGCGGGCGCACCAGCCAGCACGACGAACTTGGCCGAGTTCTTTCGCACCGCCGAACTAACTCGCGAAGCGAGCTGGATGGTTTCGCCGCTGTTCATTTGGGATGCGACGTTCCAAGGCAGCAGCCTGTCCGAAAATGCCTGGGTCTATCGAATTTACTTGATCGCCGGAACGATCCTTTCGCTTTGGCTGGCATTCGCCAATCGCATGGGCACTGGATTTCCCAAACCAATTCGTACCTTCGCTCAGCAAGGCGGGTTGGCACTGGCAACATGGATTTGGTTTGTCGGATGGGCCAACCGAACCGTCCTCATCGCCGGAGTCGCCGAACCCTTGATCAGCATTTCATTGGCCGCGTTGATCTTGGCACCGTTAACCGGACGCAAGCTTTCATCGGAAACAACATTGCCCCAAAGTTGGCGGACGACTTTTGCCAAGCGATTGCTGGCATGCCAAACAACGTTGATCGCGGTAATGACCACCGCCACGATGCTGGCCAGCCCCGTATGGTGGAATGGGACAGGAGCGTACGCCTTGGTGGCCCCCAGCGAAGATCGGTTTATTGACGTGCGAGGCAGCTGGTTTGAAACGCCCTTCGTCTACGAATGCCTGACCCTCATCCTGGTGGCACTGTTGCCGATTGGGCTGTACTTGGCGTGGCACCATCGCACTCGCAAGGCCGGCGTATCGATGATGATCGCATGGAGCGTTTTGGTCGGTATTTTAACGACAAACGTTCTCTACGCGGCGACGCTTGCCATCATTGCGACAACTGTCGGTGATCGAGATACTAAGCATGCCCCCGCCGGAGCGAATGGGGCAGAGACGCTCGGCGGCGGAAGCATGGCTTAGAAGACACGACCGGCCCCCCGACAAGGCGTTTCAACGCTTGCCAGACCGGTGATAATCGCCCTTTGTCTGCGGTCGCTCTTTGGCCAAAGCAACGCGCACACGGACCAGGGACACCTGCCTAACGCGGAAACAGTCCCGACATCCACACACAAAACCACATTTTTTTTGCTCAGCAAACGTAGGTATTCTCAGTGAGTGAGTTGAAAGGAAAAATCGTCGCTATCACCGGCGGCGGAACCGGGATTGGAGAAGGCATCGCGAAGAAGCTGGCAAGCCTGGGTTGCCGCGTTGCGATCGGTGGCCGTCGAATCGAAAAGCTGGAAACCGTTGCCGGGGCGATTGAGTCGGAAACTCCCGTCTTTTGCCACACGATCGATGTCGCCGATACCGACAGCGTCAAAGCGTTTTTCGCCGCCGTGAAGTCGCACTTCGGCGATCCCGACATCCTGGTCAACAGCGCTGGCATCAATATTCAAAAACGCACGATGGCTGAGATGTCCCCAGAAGACTGGGACCGCGTGATGCAAATCAACGCGAGCGGTGCTTATCGTTGCATTTACGAAGTTCTACCCGCGATGCGTGAACGCCACGACGGCTTGGTCGTCAACATTTCTTCGGTCGCCGGCAAACGCGCTATCACCTTGGGCGGCGTGGTGTATTGTGCCAGCAAGTTTGCGATGACCGCACTTGGAACCGCGATCAGCAACGAAGTCCGCAACGAAGGCGTTCGCATCACCAACGTCTACCCGGGCGAAGTCAACACGCCAATCCTGGACAACCGCCCCGCACCGGTCTCACAAGAGCACAAGGATTCGATTCTGCAGCCGGAAGACATCGCAGAAGTCGTCGCGACCATCTGCGCCCTGCCACCTCGTGCGAACGTCCCCGAAGTGGTCGTCAAACCGACCAAGCAAGAGTGGGTCTAGTCTGAACCGGTCGGGCCTAGCGACCGATCAAATCAAAATTTTGCAAAGCGGCTTCGGCGGGATCGCGTTCCCGCCAGGCCGCTTTTTTTTGTCATGTACCCATGCCCGGTTCGCAGAGTTACTGTTCGAGCTGCCATTGCTCGTTAAAGAAGCCCTGCTTGACGATCGTTCCGGGATAGATCGAGTCGTCTTGGTCGGTCACATCGATGACTGCGAAGTCCGGTAGCATCGCGACTTGCCGGCTGTTGCTGACGTTGGAAAACTCACGAAACGTCATCCCACTATTCACGACCAGATATCGATCTGGATTCAGTGGATTGGGATAGCAGAACACGGGTGCATGGTTCGCAGGGTCAAACGTTTCGTCTGCAACCACGAGCTCGTTGCGTGTCCAGCGGATCGGTAGCGAATCGGCGACGTTAAACAGATATCGATTGCTCGAAAAGTCACCGAAACAAATCAAGTGGCTCGTTGCGATCTGGTCATCGGTCAACTCGCGATCGGTCACCACTTGCACGTCACCACGCATCAATCGTTGCCAGCGCTGCTGCAGGTATTCCGTCTCACGATCAATCCAGCGTTGCACACGACCATGACGTGCAGGACGACTGGGCAAAACGATGACAAAACGATCGCAAAACGCGTCATCAATCGGACCTTGCAGTCCCGGGCGTTTGCGGAGTTCCTTGGTTCGGAAGTGCTCCACCACCCAATCACCCGACGAAAGCTTTGCCAAACGGCATTGGAATCCAGGTTGATTGCCGCTATCGACGACATCGAGCTTTTCACCGTCAATCGACAAGTCGATTCCTGTCAGTGGGCCAGCCCAACCCGATCGGGAGAAATCTAATTCCAGGTGCGTCACGCCGGTCGTATTCAACTCGATGCGACCTTCATTCGCTTCGATCGACGCCTCGACCGTGGCCGCGGTCCAGTGCTCCTGCATCCCGGTGACACGCACCCAACCTGCCGTGTTGTAACGCAGCGTGTACGTCGTAAATTGAAGCTTCGGCTCCGGCAAGGTTGTGACTTTTTTGGCCCACGTAGCGAGTTGTGTATCAATCGCGGCTGCGGAATCCTTGTCGATCTTGTGCCCCATGCCAGCCCCGATCACATAGGGAAATTTGAATCCCAGATTCTCGGCTTGTTCGACAACGCGATCCGCAGCTCGTTTCTGTTTGTCGACCTCGCCACTGTAAGCGACGACACGGGTGTCGTTTAGGTTCTCCACCCAAGGCAAAACGTCGTACCAGCGAAACAGTTTTTGCATTGTCGGCGTGACTTCAAAAGGCGTCGCCTTCGTCCAGCCTTGATAGACGATTGTGTCGACGAAACCGGCCCCCGGGTTGGCAGCCATCCAATGCGTCGGATCATGCACGGCTAAATGCCAACAGCCTGCCCCGCCCATCGAAAAGCCACGGATCGAAACACGTTGCGAATCGACAGGCACCAAGTCCTTCATCGCATCGATCGATTCGTAAACGTCGGTTTCGCCAGCGAACTTGAACGCGTTGCAGTGCCGCCCAAAAGGGTGCAGAACAAACGTATCTTCCGGAGCGTATTGCCCCACCTTGGTCATCCGTTCGGACAAAAATGGAATCTCGGTGGTCTTGTCACCGCGGCCGTGCAACCAAACGTCCAAGCGGTATGGCGTCGAAGCTGGCTTGCTGTTGTATCCGGCCGGTACAACCACACCGAACGGTTGAAACGAATCATCGATCCGCGAAACAAAGCCGCCAACGAGTGGCTGGGCAAGCGAATCGTTATCCGGATCAAAACCGAGCAACTCCAATCCGCGTTTCCCATCCGTCGCAGCAGCGATTCGACGGTTCGCTTCATCGAGCAACTTGTTGGCGTCGTCGACTTGCGACGTCTTGTAGAACAGGTCTTGGGTGATTGCCAAGCGAACCGCGCGTAGAAGAACCGCCACATGCGGCCGCCATGTCGCGGCATCTACAGAACGGTTCGCAGCCTCATCAAGTGTTGCGGACAATTCGTCCAAACGTTTTTGAAGTGCTTGCCGCGATGGCGAGTCGATTTCGATCCCACGAGGCGGCAGCAAGTTGTACTTTGGTGCCGCAGCGGGTGGTTGTTCCGCGTCGATCGATTGTGCGAGCGTTTTGTTGGGAAGACGGACGGCGAACAGAAGACAGCCGACAATCGTCACGGCGATGGCACATCGATTGCGAAACAAAAGGGACATCCGATTAATGGTCTCCGGCGATCTCGATGACTTGATCCAGTTGCATCACTCCATCATAGATTGATCGCCCAACGATTGCTGCGGGCATCCCCATTTCGACCAGCTTTGTGACGTCGTTGTAATCAGTCACGCCACCGCTAGCGACCAAGGGAATGTCGGTCGCATCCGACATTTGGCGAAGTCCATCGAAGTTCGGACCACTCATCATTCCGTCGCGTGCAATGTCGGTGTAGATAATCGCGGCGATATTGGCCGTCTTTTCTCGCAATTGCTGCGCGAGTTCCACCGCAGGCGTGGTGCTCGTTTCCAGCCAACCATCGGTCGCAACCATCCCGTCGCGAGCATCGATCCCAGCGGCGAGCTTTCCTGGGAACGTGTCGCACATGTTGGCGAACCACTCCGGCCGTTTCAACGCTGCCGATCCGACAACCAATCGCGCTAAGCCGATTTCCAACAGGGCTTCGATCGCCTTTTCATCGCGCACGCCGCCGCCCATTTGGCAGGGCAACCCCGTCTCGGCAACGATTCGCCGAACGGCTTCACGGTTTGCGGTGGGGTCGTCGCCACGTGCCGCGTCCAAGTCGACCAAGTGCAGGCGTTTGGCGCCTAATTCTTTCCATTTGATCGCGAACTCGACCGGATCATCGCCGAAAATCGTTTGCTGGTCATAGTCGCCCTGACGCAAGCGAACTGGTTTACCGTGGCGAAGGTCAATAGCGGGCCAAATTTCCATCATCGGACGACAGGCAAAAATGTGAGGAATCAGATGCGAATGTGTAGACCACAGCATCGCGAATTGCCCACGAATTGACCAGTGGGACAGTGTCGTTCTCCCATCCATTACACTGCATCGCCACCCTGCCGTCATTCGCTCACTCGCCCTCCCCTCCGACACGCCCCATCGCCGCCCGCCTGCTATGACTTCTTCCCAAAACTCGGACCTGACCGCGACAACCTCTCGTCGCCCCAAAATCGCTGTCCTCGGTTCGATCAACATGGATTTGGTCGTCCGCTGCGCAAAACTGCCGACGCCCGGACAGACAATTAGCGCCGGTTCGTTTGATGAAATTCCTGGCGGAAAGGGCGCCAACCAAGCCGTCGCCGCAGTCCGTGCGGGAGGCGAGGTGCACATGATCGGACGTGTCGGCGATGACGGCTTTGGCAACCAGTTGCTACAGCATCTTGAGAACGAAAACGTGAACTGCGATGGCGTTCAGGTGACTGGTTCGTCGCCATCTGGAGTTGCAATCGTCGCGGTCGAACGGAGCGGCGAAAACTCGATCATCGTCGTTCCGGGGGCCAATGGGCAAGTCACCGTCGATGATGTCATACGTCATGGCGATCTCATTCGGCAAAGCGACGTGTTGATGGTTCAACTCGAAACGCCTTTCGACGCGGTCGAGGCCGCGATTCAAGTTGCCAAAGAGAGTGGCGTCAAAGTTATCTTGGACCCAGCACCTGCAATCACACTGCCACCGACGCTGCTAAACGTCGACGTGATCTGTCCAAACGAATCGGAAGCCGCGATCCTCACCGGTCGTTCTTGTGACAACATCGAACAGGCAAAGAAGCTTGCCGAACGACTGCACGAACTGGGTGCGGCGATCGCCATCATTACCATGGGCGAAGTCGGAACAGTGGTCCATGATGGGACACAAACGATGCTGATCGAAAGCCATCGAATCGAAGCTGTTGACACGACAGCGGCAGGAGACGCCTTTGCCGGGACATTGGCCGTGCGGCTCGCGATGGGGCTGTCGCTTCCAGAAGCGATACGCTTTGCGAATGTCGCCGGAGCGCTGGCCGCCTCGGTTGCCGGTGCACAACCGAGCCTCCCAACCGCCGCACAGGTTGAACAAATCGCAGCCCTGAATGCACAACGCCGTACCCAGGTCTGATAAAATCGGCAAAGCCTGTCTTTGGCTTCCTCCCCGCCCCTCCCCACTCCCGCCTATCTCGTCATGCGAATTCGAATCGCAAAGCCATTTGCGTTTTTAATGGTGCTCACGTGCGCTCTTGCTATCGGTTGCTCTCGAGACACAACATCAAGTGAAACCTCGGTTGCACCCGGCGGCAAACCGAAGATTGCACTCATCATGAAGTCACTGGCCAACGAGTATTTCTCGACGATGGCCAACGGGGCTCGCAACCATGCTGAACAGAATTCCGATCAGTACACGTTGATCGTCAACGGGATCAAAGACGAAACAGACTTGAGTGGCCAAGTCGCCTTGGTCGACGAAATGGTCGCCGCTGGCGTGAATGCCATCGTGATCGCACCGGCAGACTCCAAAGCACTCGCCCCGGCACTTCGTAAGGCAATCAAACAAGGCATCGTTGTCGTTAACATCGACAACCAACTGGATCGCGAAGTCCTTACCGCCGAGGGCATCTCGATCCCATTTGCCGGCCCCGATAATCGTAGCGGTGCCAAAAAGGTCGCTGAATACTTGGCCAAGCGACTGCAAAAAGGTGACGAAGTCGCGATCTTGGAAGGCATTCAAACGGCTGCCAACTCGCAGCAACGTGTTGCCGGGTTTGAAGACGCGATGAACGAGTTAGGGGCCGACATTGTTTCCAAGCAGAGCGCTCAGTGGGAAATGAGCCAGGCCAACACGGTCGCCTCATCGATCCTAAGCGAACATCCACAACTGAAAGCGATTCTCGCTGCTAACGACTCGATGGCGCTCGGTGCCATCGCTGCCGTCAAAGCTGCTGGCAAATCGGACGAAGTACTAATCGTCGGCTTTGATAACATCACCGCAATCCAAGACGCCTTGATGTCGGGCAAAGTCCTCGCAACTGCGGACCAATACGCCGATCAACAAGCTGTCTTTGGGATCGAGCTTGCGATGAAACATCTCCAAAACCCGGATGAGCCGGCGACGGACACCGAGACGCCCGTTGACCTTGTGACCGCCGAATCGTTGGCGGAAACGACGAAGGAATGATGGCGTGGGCCAACTCCTTTCGACACATCAACTGACCAAGCAATACGGCAAAGTCACTGTATTGCACGAAGCGTCGTTCGAACTTCGCGACGGTGAACTTCATGCGTTACTAGGTGCCAATGGCGCCGGGAAGAGTACGCTGTGCAAGATGATTGCCGGACTCACGTCATCGACCTCGGGTTCGATGTCACTTGACGGCAGTTCCTATCGCCCGGCGAACAAACAATCTGCGGAAGCTGCCGGGGTTCAGATCATCCAGCAAGAACTGAACCTGATACCGACACTCAGTATCGCCGAGAATCTGTTTCTGTCGTGTCTGCCGCAGGCGCCGGAATCATCCGGCGAAATGAACTCCGCCAACAATCGACGGAAGCACTGTCACGGCTGGGACTCGAGCATCTTGATCCGGCGATACCAGTATCGAAGCTTGGCGTCGGCCAAAGGCAGATGGTCGAAATCGCAGCCGCATTGGCACGCCAATGCAAACTTTTGATTCTGGATGAACCCACCGCAGCTCTCTCCGGGGCCGAAACGGAACGTCTGTTCGAACAACTCGACGTTCTCAAGCAGCGTGGCGTAGGGATGATCTATATCTCTCACCGACTCGACGAAGTCAAACGGATGGCTGATCGCGTGACCGTATTGCGTGATGGCCGCTGCGTCGGAACGGAATCCGTCGACAACCTTTCGACGGATGACATGGTCGATTTGATGAGCGGGAAGCAGAACGTTGCAAGAGAGTCACCGGGACATATCACGCTGCATCCGTTCAAAAGTTTTATAGCGGACGATCAACCTTCGGCCTTGCAGGTCCGATCGCTGAGTTGTGGCATCGTTCGTGACTTCTCGTTCTCGGTCAAGTGCGGTGAAAAGTTTGGCATCACTGGATTGGTCGGCAGCGGTCGGACAGAACTGTTGCGGGCCATCTTTGGCGCAGATGTTGCCGAATCCGGCGCTGTTCAAGTCGGCAACCGATTTCCGCAGCGGTTCCGGCATCCACGCCACGCGGTGCAGTCTGGTCTCGCGATGGTGACCGAAGATCGCAAAGACAACGGTTTGCTGTTGTCGCAATCGATTCGTCACAATGTTTCACTCGCCTCGCTTCGCCAACGTTTTTCGCGGTTGGGTTTGATTCAACAAACTCGCGAAGGCACCGTGTCCCAGCAACTTTGTAAACAGCTGCAAACTCGCTGCACCAGTGACGATCAACTGGCCGGCACACTTAGCGGTGGGAACCAACAAAAAGTGGTGATTTCGAAATGGCTTTCGAGTGATGCAGACGTCTATCTCTTTGATGAACCGACACGGGGGATCGATGTCGGGGCGCGGCGTCGAATCTACCAACTGCTCGATGAGATCGCGTCGACAGGCAAAGGCATCGTGATTGTCAGCAGTGATTTGGATGAGTTGTTCGAAACCTGTGATCGGATTGCGGTCATGAACCAGGGACAACTCATTCGGACGTTCTCGCGAGGCGAATGGAGTGAGGATTTGATCTTACAAGCCAGCTTTGAAAGGCCTCCGCACTCGCCCGTAGGAGTCCAACAATGAATCAAACTGAATCTTTGGCCGCCTCTGGTCGACCAATCACTGGACTGCATCGTCACGTCATAAAGTCCGTCGTTGAGTACGCCGGACTTTTAGCCGTGCTGGCGATTTTGGTGATCTTGTTTTCGAGTTTGACTGAAAACTTCTTTCGAGTGCAAACGGCCCTGACGATCGCCAATAGCAGTCCCGATTTGATCTTCGTCTCTGTTGGAATGACATTGGTGCTGATCGTCGGAGGCATCGACCTTTCCGTCGGATCACTGCTAGCACTTGGCGCCGCGGTAATCGGCGTTGCAATGACGGATTATGAACTTGGACTCATCAGCGCGGTCGGTCTTTGTCTGTTAGCGACGACCGTCTGTGGATTCTTGAGCGGCTTTGTTTCCGCCTGGTTTGCGATCCCATCGTTTATCGTCACCCTCGGGATGCTCGAAATGGCGCGGGGTGGGACAAAACTGATCACCGCCTCACAATCCATCTACATCGGCAGCCGATTCGAATGGTTTGGCGAACCGATCGAATGGTTGGCTTTGTCCCCGTCATTCCTGATCGCAATCTCGACCGTGTTGATCGCCCAATTCCTGCTGACGCAAACCGTCTATGGCAGATATTGCGTGGCGATCGGCACCAACCGCGAAGCGGTGAAGATGAGCGGTATTCGAACAGCGCCGATCTTTGTCGCGACGTTTGCGATCAGTGGGTTGCTTTGCGGCCTGGCTGCGATTTCGCATACGGGCCGACTGCTAACGTCCGACCCCAACGCGGCACGTGGGTTAGAACTTTCAGCAATCGCGGCATGCGTGATTGGTGGGACCAGTTTGATGGGAGGACGTGGCAGCGTGATCGCGTCGTTTATCGGAGTCTTGATCATCGCCGTGCTTCAATCTGGGCTGGCCCAGATGGGAGTGGATGATGCGATCAAACAGGTTGTCACCGGTGGCGTGATCATCTTGGCGGTGCTGCTGGACGCCCTGCGTCAGCGTCTTTCGATGCGAAGCAAGGCTTGAAAATGGATCGACCGAGCGGTCAGGGTCCGAGCGCAGCGATGGGACTCGTCGCCTCGTCCACCACGGTGGCAGCGACGGCTAGCAGCTATGGGACTCGTCGCCTCGTCCACTACGGTGGCAGTTAGTAGCGATGGGACTCGTCGCCTCGTCCACTACGGTGACAGCGACGCTTAGTAGCCGCTTGGGTTGGCGATGTCGGCGACGTTGATTTCGGGTAAGCCGAGGTTCTTGCGGACTTCGTCGAGCATCGGTTTGGTCTTGCTGGCACCGACGCGGCTGACACCCATTTCACGGACTTTGATCAACGTTTCCGCATCGCGAACACCGCCTGCGGCTTTGACTTGCACATGATCTGCCGCATGCTTCCGCATCAGCGTTAGGTCTTCCATAGTCGCACCACCGGTCCCATAGCCCGTGGAGGTTTTGACCCAATCGGCGTTCAGTTCGTTGCAGATCTCGCAGAGTTTGATTTTCTGACTGTCTTCGAGATAACAGTTTTCGAAGATCACCTTCACCTTTTGGCCGGCCGCGTGGACCGGTTCGATCACGGCTTTGATGTCGGCCGTCACGTAGTCCCAGTCACCGCTAAGGACTTTGGAAATGTTGACGACCATGTCAAATTCTTGGCAGCCGTCTTTGATCGCCTGCTCGGTTTCGGCGACTTTCATTGCCGTCGTGTGGCCACCGTGCGGGAATCCGATGGTCGTGGACGCCTGGACGGTACTTCCGGCCAACAGTTCGGCACAGCGTTTCAGGTAGTAGGGCATGATGCAAACGCTTGCGACATCATACGCGAGCGCGAGTGCGATCCCTTCGTCGAGCACTTTGTCCGTCATTGTTGGATGCAACAACGAGTGGTCGATCATCTTCGCCAAATCTTCGTAACTGTGTGCCATCGGACCGGTCTCCGGTTTTTGTTTGGTTCATCGTTCGTGCGAGCGATGAGTTTACCCGACGCGATCGACTTTGGCAGTGGGTTTTGACTCGCTGAAACGGCGGCCAACACTCCAGCGGCTGCCCATTGTCAAAAGCTCAGAATCCGACCCGTTTGGCTTTTCGAGTTTTGGCGTAGCTGTTCGGGGGTTCCAACCGCAACGACCTGACCGCCGTGCTTACCGGCTCCCGGCCCCAGGTCAATAATGTGGTCTGCCGAAAGCATCAGCAACGGATTGTGCTCGACCACTAGCAGCGAATGCCCGTCGGCGATCAAGGCATCAAAGCAATCGACCAGCCGTACCAAGTCATCGAAGTGCAAACCGGTCGTCGGTTCATCCATGACAAACAGAGTCTTCTTTCGACTCGCCGATGCCAAGAATGCGGCAAGCTTTAATCGCTGGCCCTCGCCACTGGAGAGCGTGGTCGCGGATTGCCCGAGTGGCAAATATCCAATGCCAACATCGATCATCCGTTTCAGTCTTGCCTGGACTTTTGCCGCTCCACGGAAAAATTCATAGGCTTCTTGCGCCGTCATCGCCAAGACGTCGGCAATGGTACGATCTCGATAGCGGACTTTTAAAATGTCGTCCCGAAATCGTGTCCCACGACACTCCGGACACTGCATCGCGACATCCGCCAAAAACTGCATGTCGATCTGTTGCACGCCCGCGCCTTCGCATGCAGGGCACTGTCCCTTGCTGCTGTTAAACGTGAAGTGACTTGCGGTCAGACCTCTCGCCTTTGCTTCGGGGCTCTCGGCAAAAACCTTGCGGATCGGATCGAACGCTTTCAAAAACGTCACTGGGCAGCTTCGCGGCGAACGGCTGATCGGCGATTGATCCACTGCCACACAGTCCTGGATCTGCCCAAGACCGGTGATCGATTCGAACGGCAATGGCTTAACCGTTTGTCCCAACTTGCGTTGCTGAATCGCGGCAAGCAACGTGTCTTGGACCAGCGAGCTCTTTCCGCTGCCAGAAACACCAGTAACGACGCACAATACGCCAAGCGGGATTTCGACGTCGACGTTTTGTAGGTTGTGTCCGGAAGCACCACAAAGCGAAATTTTGCCATGTGGTTCACGAGGAGTATGTGAACGGAGCGTCGTACCACGCTTTCCAGTCAAATATTGACCGGTCAAGCTGTCCGTCTCTTTCAGCAAAGCCTTCGAGGTCCCCTGAAAGACAACTTCTCCGCCACGTGCCCCTGCCCCTGGTCCGATCTCAACCACATGATCCGCTTGCTTGATCATGATCTCGTTGTGTTCAACAACGATCACGGTGTTGCCACGGTCGCAAAGCTTGCGAACACAATCAACCAACGCTTCGACATCCACCGGGTGCAGCCCCGCCGTCGGTTCGTCCAACACGTACAGCATGTTGACCAAGTCGCCGCCCAAAGCACTGGTCAGTGCGACACGCTGCGTTTCACCACCAGACAAAGTCCGCAGCGGCCGATCAAGTTCCAAGTACCCCAATCCAACTGATCGTAGATAACCGATGCGATCATCGATTTGACGCATTGGTTCCTTGGCGATTTCTTGCTGCTTGGCACCGAGCGGTGTTTGGTCGAAATACGCAGCGACGTCGGCGGCACTCATCGACAACAAATCGGCGACTGACTTGTCACCAACCCGATAGGCCAGGGCTGTTGGCTTGAAGCGTTTCCCGTCACACGCGTCGCAGGTCCGATAGCTGCGGTAGCGCGAGGCAAACACTCGCACGTGCATCTTGTACTTTTTGCGTTCTAGCCATGCGAAAAAACCATCGAGTCCACCAAACTTGCGCTCACGCACGCCTTCGGTGACGACGCGGAGTTGTTTTTTGGTGAGCTTGGAAAACGGAACATCGACGGGAACATCATAGTCATCGGCCAAATCCAATAACTCTTCGAGCTCATGCGAGTAAGCCGGCGTACTCCACGGGGCGATCGCACCGTCACGGATCGAAACGGACTTGTCGGGCACGACCAAATCCATGTCAAACTCAACGAGCTCGCCAAAGCCTTCGCATTTTTCGCACGCGCCCAGAGGGTTGTTGAAATTGAATAACCGCGGCACCGGGTCGGGATAGTCAAGATCGCAATCGTCGCAACGCCGGCTGTCACTAATGATGGACCTTTCAAAGGATCGGCCATCAACGGACATGAATTTGCCCAACACTGCCGGGCCTTCGCGAACGACGTCACCGTCACTCACAAGTTCGGTCAAGATCACCGCCCGACCGTGACCTTCCCCCATCGCCGTTTCGATCGATTCGGTCAATCGCCCGAGGTCGCTCTCCGGCGAGACGCGATCGACCACGACGATACACTCGATGCCGCTTTTAGGGATCTTCTTGGCAAGCTCAGCTCGGTCCGAATCGGACAAGTGAAATGAGACTCCGTCGACAATGATCCGCACAAAACCGTCTTGCTGAAGCCCCAGCAAAATCTCACCACCCGACTTTCGATCGGGTAGCCAAATCGGAAAACCGATCATCGCCCGTTTGCCGCTGGCGTGCAGTGATTCGGCGGCGCTTGTTGGATCATCCGCAGTGACCGGCTTGCCACATCCGACACAGTACAACGTCGCGCACTTGGCGAACAACAAACGCAAGTGATCGGCAATCTCGGTCGCGGTGGCAACGGTACTACGGTTGTTCTTCGATCCGCTCGCCCGCGTGACTGCGACGGCAGGCGGGATGCCAGTGATGGAGTCACAGTCGGGCTTGTCGAGTCGCTGCAGAAACTGCCGCGTATACGCCGAAAAGCTTTCGATATAGCAACGCTGGCCTTCGGCATACAACGTATCGAGTGCCAGAGACGTTTTCCCGCTGCCGGAGAGTCCGCAAAACGCGATCAACTTTCCTCTTGGCAAGTCGAGATCGATATCTTTCAAGTTGTGAACACGGCATCCGCGTAGTGAGATTGTCGCGTCCGCACTCGCAGACTTTCTTTTTGATTTCGTTGTCGGCACAGAAGAGTCTTCATCCAAGTTCAGCAGGGGCACATCGAGATCCTAGATGCTCGCCAAGGTCGTCATGTAAGCGAAGCATAGTTCGTGCAATCCCAGCTTTGATGCGGTACCTATTTGACCGCCAACATACGTTCGAGCGCAACCAAGCTCCACTTGGCCACTTCGGGATCCACTTCGATCGTGTTCACCGGGGTGCCGTCGCGAAGGTTCTCCAAAGACCAACAAAGGTGCGGCAAGTCGATTCGATACATCGTCGCACACATACAAAGGACAGGACTGAGAAAATGAATCTCTTGCTCGGGGTGCTCTGCCTTTAATCGATTGACGAGGTGCAACTCGGTTCCGATCGCCCACTTGGTTCCTGGTTCGGCTTCACGCACCGCCTTAATAATGAATCCGGTACTGCCCGACAGGTCAGCGATGTCGTTGACGTTTCGCGGGCATTCGGGGTGGACCAGAATCTTGATCCCGGGATGCTGCTTGCGAAACATGTCGACGTGTTCAGGGCGGAACATTTGGTGCACACTGCAGTGTCCTTTCCAAAGGATGACACGGCTGTTTTCGATTGCCGCTTCGTCGTTGCCACCCAATTCCAGTTCATACGGATCCCAAACCGGCATCTGGTCTTCGGTGATGCCCATCTTCAGCGAGGTGTTACGTCCCAAGTGCTGGTCGGGGAAAAAGAACACGCGATCGCCCCGTTCGAATGCCCATTCCAACACAGCACGTGCGTTGCTGCTGGTACAAACGATGCCGCCGTTGCGTCCGCAAAACGCTTTCAAGCTGGCGGCGCTATTGATGTACGTCACCGGAATCACACGTTCGGTATCGATGATTTCCGACATGTCTTGCCAGGCCGCTTCGACTTGATTGATCGCAGCCATATCTGCCATCGAACAGCCCGCGGCCATGTCCGGCAAAATCACACGGACGCGTTCACCGCGTTGATCGAGCTTTTCCGGACGATTGGCCAGGATGTCTGCGGTCTCGGCCATGAAGTGAACGCCACAGAAAACGATCGTTCGGCACGCATCGCTTTCGGCGGCCATTTGGGACAGTTGATAACTATCGCCACGGAGGTCCGTGTGCTCGACCACTTCGTCTTGCTGATAGTGGTGACCGAGTATCAACAATCGATCGCCAAACTCCTCTCGCACCGCCGTGATCCGCTCGATCAGCTGCTCGCTGGTCATCGATTTGTAGTCCGCCAACGCGTGTTTGGCGTGCTCGTTGGGGTCTTTCGTCGCGGTCGGCAAAGATGACAAGTTCACGGATGGGTCCTGGAAAAAGTAATGTTTCGCATCCGCCATTGTATCGAATGGCAATAGGAATCAAGAACCGCCCGGGTGGAAGCCGGTTCACAAAAAAATCCCGCTCGCGCCGGTGACGCGAGCGGGATTTTGAATCAGTTTCGATCGAGTCCGATCGGCTTACTCGCCCATTGGAGGCAAGTCGCCGCCGAGCATCGGTGGTTGCTCGCCGGTGTCGGCCAATGTTGGGTTGGCATCACCCATCAGACGCGTCGCGTCGTGGTCGATTGGGCTGCTGCTAGGAGCTCCCATTGCGGTGTCACCACTTTCCAACAACGGGAAGCTTTGCGTCAGGTCAGGAACGGCGTTGGTGACCGCTTCCTCAACCGCTTCGGGACGGTAATTGACTTCCGATTCTTGGAAGACGCGGAAACCCGTACCGGCTGGAATGAGGTGTCCCAAAATCACGTTTTCCTTCAGACCGACCAACTTGTCGACCTTGCCGGCCAATGCCGCTTCGGTCAACACCTTGGTGGTTTCTTGGAACGACGCCGCCGAGATGAACGAGTTCGACTGAACGGCTGCCTTGGTGATCCCCAGCAACTGGGTGCTGGCGGTTGCCTTTTTCGGCTTCTTACCCTTCATCGGGGTTCCGCCTTGGGCTTCGATCTTGGCGTTCGTTTCTTCGAACAATTCCTTCGGAATGATAACGCCTTCGGTGTAATCGCTGTCGCCCGCATCAACGACCTTCAAGCACTTCGTCAGTTCTTGGTTGGCGTGACGGAATTGGAATCGGTCGATCACCAAACCTGGCAGCAGGTTGGTATCGCCGGGCGATTCGACTTTCACCTTACGCAACATGCGAGCGATGATGATTTCGCAGTGCTTATCGTTGATCTCTACCTTCTGTGCTTGGTAGACCTGTTGGATTTCGTGAAGCAGGTACTGCTGCACCGCTTCTTCACCCGAGACACGCAGGATGTCGTGGGGAACCAACGGGCCGTCCACCAGTGATTGACCGGCACGCACGATGTCGCCGGTGTGCACCAAGAAGTGCTTACCGGTTGGGATCATGTGTTCGCGTTCGATACCCGATTCGCTACGGACCAACATGGTCGTCTTACCACGTTTCTTCTCTGGCAAGATTTCGACTTCACCGTCGATCTCGGCAATGATCGCAGGGTCTTTCGGTTTACGAGCTTCGAAGATCTCGGTAACCCGCGGCAGACCACCGGTGATGTCCGAAACACCACCGCTGTCGCGTGGGATTTCAGCAAGGACGGTACCAGGCACAATCTCTTGACCGTCGACGACCGAGATGGTCGCACGCTCGGGCAAGAACTGCACGTTGAGTGCTTTGCCGGTGTTGTCTTCGACGACGATTTGAGGGTGCAAATCACCCTTGTGATCGACGACGACCAAGCGGTTCTTACCGGATGCTTCACGTTCGCTACGGACCGTTTCGCCTTCGACGATGTCCTCGAAGCGGACCTTACCGGAAACTTCCGACAGAATCGGCACCGAGTAGGGGTTCCATTCGCAAAGCGTTTCGCCTGGCTTGACCTTCTGACCGTCTTGGACCAGAAGGATCGAACCGGTTGGAATCGGATAGCTTTCGAATTCACGACCGCGATCGTCGACCAACGCGATTTCGCCGTTACGGGTCAGAACGACCTTACGACCGTCCTTGTTCTCAACCGCACGGATCCGAGTCAGACGAACCTCACCGGACTTCTTACTCTTGATGTCCGACTGCTGCATTTCCTTGCTCACCGAACCACCGATGTGGAACGTACGCATGGTCAGCTGTGTACCGGGTTCACCGATCGACTGAGCAGCAATGATACCGACGGCCATGCCTTCTTCGACCATGGCACCGGTTGACATGTCCATGCCGTAACAGCGACGGCAAACACCAAGCGGTGCATCGCAGGTCATTGGCGAACGGACTTGCAATTTTTCCAGCCCCATCTGCTCGATCTTGCGAGCGATTTCGGGCGTGATCATCTCGTTTTCTTCGACGATCACTTCGTCGGTCACTGGGTTCACGATCGACTTGCGACTGACACGACCATTGATCGAATCGGCAAGACGAACTTCGACTTTTTCACCGCGGTAGACAACACCCTTGGTGATGCCTTGCGTGGTGCTACAGTCGTCCATCGTGATAACCACGTTCTGAGCGACGTCGGCGAGCTTACGTGTCAGGTAACCGCTGTCCGCCGTCTTCAGGGCGGTGTCGGCCAGACCCTTTCGTGCACCGTGCGTCGAACTGAAGTATTCGAGCACCGACAAACCTTCACGGAAGTTTGCCTTAATGGGCGTCTCGATAATTTCACCGGTTGGTTTCGCCATCAGACCACGCATACCGGCCAACTGACGAATCTGGGCGATACCACCCCGTGCACCGGAGTGACTCATCAAGAAGACGGGGTTGATGTACCAGTCGCCTTTTCGCGTGTCGCTCTCCATCGCGGCCATCATGTCGGTCGTGATCAATTCACGAGCCTTGGTCCATTCGTCGAGCACCATTTGGTAACGTTCGTCGTTACCCATCAGACCGCGGTCATAGTCTTTCTTCAGACGCATGACTTCCTTTTCGGCGTCCTTGATGAAGCCGATCTTGGAGTCCGGAGTCACGAGGTCGTCAGTACCGAACGACAGACCACTTCGCGTCGATTCACGGAAGCCCATCTGCATCATGTCGTCAAGCAGGTGAATCGTCTGACGACGGCCAAGACGCTGGTAGCAATCGCTAATCACGCCTGCCAAGTCACCGCTGCGCATCGCACGGTTGTAGTAATCCATCCCGTCGGGAAGCATTTCGTTGAACCGAACGCGTCCTGGGGTGGTCTCGATGATCTGGCCGTATTGCCCATCGTTGTTCTCGGTCTTGAGACGCTGGTGGCGGGGCAGACGCATCTTGATTTTGGCGTGCAGGTCGACGGTGCCTTGTGCGTAGGCAAACTCGACTTCCTGGTAACCACTGAACGTCATGCCTTCGCCACGGCGGTCGGGCAGTTCGCAAGTCATGTAATAGCAACCCATCACGATGTCCTGCGAAGGACTCATAATCGGTTTACCGTTCGATGGCGCGAAGACGTTGTTGGTACTCATCATCAACGTATGAGCTTCAACCTGTGCTTCGATCGAAAGCGGCAAGTGGACCGCCATCTGGTCGCCGTCGAAGTCGGCGTTGAAGCCTTTACAAACGAGCGGGTGCAGGTTGATCGCGTTGCCTTCAACCAAGGTCGGTTCGAAGGCTTGAATGCCCATCCGGTGAAGCGTGGGAGCACGGTTCAGCAGCACGGGGTGGTTGGTGATGACCTGTTCCAGGATATCCCAAACTTCCTCGTCCTTACGCTCCAGCATCTTCTTTGCCGACTTGATGGTGTCAGCGTGGCCGAGTTCTTTCAGGCGGCGGATGATGAACGGCTGGTACAGTTCGAGCGCGATCTTCTTTGGCAGACCGCACTGGTGTAGCTTCAAACGAGGCCCGACGACGATGACCGAACGTGCCGAGTAATCGACACGTTTACCGAGCAGGTTTTCACGGAAACGACCCTGCTTACCTTTGATCATGTCCGTCAACGACTTGAGCGGACGGTTGGACGATCCGAGGACGGGACGCTTGCAGCGGTTGTTGTCAAACAACGCATCGACCGATTGCTGCAACATCCGTTTTTCGTTGCGGATGATGACTTCGGGCGCGTTCAGGTCGACAAGCTTGCGAAGACGGTTGTTCCGGTTGATGATCCGACGATAAAGGTCGTTCAAATCGCTGGTCGCGAAGTTGCCGCTGTCCAGCAAAACGAGGGGACGCAAGTCGGGAGGAATGACCGGGATCACGTCCAGCACCATCCACTCGGGACGGTTGTCGCTGTCACGGATCGACTCGACGATCTTCAAGCGGTTCGTCAGGTCTTTCTTCTTTTGCTTGCTGCCGGTTTCGTCCAGCTCGATGCGAAGCTGTTCGGACAAGGAAACCAGATCCAGTTGGTTCAGCAACTTGCGAACCGCTTCGGCACCCATGTCGGCTTCGAACGATCCGACGCCGTACTGTGCACGAGCGGCGCGGAACTCTTCTTCGGTCAACAGCTGTTGGTGCTCGAGGTCGGTCTGACCTGGGTCAATCACCACGTAGTCTTGGAAGTAGATGACTTTTTCCAAGGAGCTGGTTTTCATGTTCAGCAAGTTGCCCAGACGCGAGGGCATTGCTTTGAAGAACCAGATGTGAACGACCGGAGCAGCAAGATCGATGTGGCCCATGCGTTTACGACGCACGCGACTGTGAGTGACTTTCACACCACAGCGGTCACAGATCATGCCTTTGTATTTCATCCCACGGTATTTACCGCAGGCACATTCCCAGTCTTTTTCGGGGCCAAAAATCCGTTCGCAAAACAGACCGTCTTTTTCTGGACGGTAGGTTCGGTAGTTGATTGTTTCGGGCTTCTTGACTTCGCCGAAGGACCAACTCTTGATGTCCTGCGGTCGCGCCAACGAAATCCGAACCGAAGCGTAGTCGTTGATGCGATCGTAGTTGCTGGTTTCGCCAATCGACATGATATGTGAGCCTTTAGCAGTGAGCGGTTGAGCTATTGGTTTTCGGTTGAAAGGAAGTTCGTCAGGGAATCCTTAGTTCGGAATCAGTCCGTGTCTCGCTGACGAGCTTTCGATTGTGTCGTGCACCTGAACGTGTCAGGCTGCGATCGAAACCGTGGTCTCGATCGCCGGTTCATGATCGCGGGACGCCGCATTCCTGGCGTCCACGCGGTCAACGACGTCGTGCGACTAGATCGGCCGCTTTTCCAGTTGCATGTTCAACGCGAGTCCTCGGATTTCGTTGGTCAATACGTCGAAGCTGGCTGGCGTGCCGGCTTCCAGGGTGTTCTCGCCCTTGACCATCGATTCGTAGATCTTGGTACGGCCTTCGACGTCGTCGCTCTTGACGGTCAACAGCTCTTGCAAGATGTACGCGGCACCGTAGGCCTCGAGAGCCCAAACTTCCATTTCCCCGAAACGCTGACCACCGAAGCGGGCTTTACCGCCAAGTGGCTGTTGCGTGATCAACGAGTACGGCCCGGTGCTACGTGCGTGGACCTTATCGTCGACCAAGTGGTGCAGTTTCAACATGTAGATGTAACCGACCGTCGTTTCCTGTTCCATCGGTTCACCGGTACGGCCGTCGATCAGACGAACCTTACCGTGACGCGGCAGGCCGGCTTCTTCGAGTGCATCGTTGATGTCCTCTTCGGTCGCCCCGTTGAAAACCGGTGTGATCGATTGGAAGCCGAGTTTCGCACCGGCCCAACCGAGGTGGGTTTCCAAAATCTGCCCCACGTTCATCCGGCTAGGAACGCCCAGCGGGTTCAACATGATTTGCAGCGGAGTTCCGTCTGGCAGGAAAGGCATGTCGGCGATCGGAAGGATCTTGGCGATCACCCCCTTGTTACCGTGACGACCAGCCATCTTGTCACCGACCGAAATCACTCGCTTGGTCGCGATATAGACCTTGGCCATTTGCAACACGCCGCTGCGAAGTTCGTCACCGCGTTTCATGCTGTTGAGCTTGCGGTCACGCTGATCGATTGCGGTTTCGACGTTACGCCATTGAGTCCGGTAAACCTTTTCAACAGCGGCAATGCTATCTTCGCCTTTCACCTGACCGATGACGTGATCCAAGCGGAACGCGATCGCTCGCTCGGCGACGAACTTAGGATCTTGACCATCCGCGAGCGGAGTACCGGTCGAGTCTTTCAGCTTGGTGCCGGCGGCTTCTTCCAGGTCGCGAACCAACGATTCGAAGGTGCTAGCGATTTCGGCGTTGCCGATCGCTTCGACCTCTTTCAGTTCACGCTCGAATTCCTTCCGCTCGTCTTCGCTCAAGCTCATCCGGCGGGAGAACTTGTGGGTGTCGATCACGATCCCTTCGATACCCGAAGGCACTTCCAGCGAATCGTTTTTGACGTCTTCACCGGCGCGACCAAAGATCGCGTGCAACAGCTTTTCTTCCGGTGTCAATTCGGTCTTGCTTTTCGGGCTGACCTTACCGACCAGGATGTCACCCGGCTTCACGTAGGTACCGACACGGACGATGCCGTTTTCGTCCAGGTTGCGGAGTGCTTTTTCGCTGACGTTTGGAATGTCACGCGTGAACTCTTCGCGGCCCAGTTTGGTTTCGCGGATTTCGACGTCAAAGTCTTCGATGTGAATCGAAGTGTACGTGTCGTTACGAACCAACTCTTCGCTGATGATGATCGCGTCTTCGTAGTTGAATCCATCGAACGACATAAACCCGACCAACACGTTGCGTCCCAGTGCCAACTCGCCATCACGAGTCGCCGCACCGTCGGCAATGATCTGGCCTTCTTCGACTTGGTCGCCAAGGCGGATCAGCGGCTTTTGGTTTTGGCAAGTCCGTTCGTTCAGACCTTGGTACTTTTTCAGCTCGTAGTGATCGCTGCCAATTTCGATGCGGCAGGAGTCAACATAAGTGACTTTGCCGGCGCGGCGGGCACGGACGACCATCGCACTGTTGCGTGCGACTTCGCGTTCCATCCCGGTTCCGACGATCGGTGGCTCGGCGACCAACAACGGTACAGCTTGACGCTGCATGTTCGACCCCATCAACGCACGGTTCGCATCGTCGTGCTCGAGGAACGGGATCAAACCTGCCGAGACGCCAACCATTTGGCTGGGCGCGACGTCCATGTAGTTCACCTGGGTCGGCAAAACGATTTGGAAGTCACTGCGGAAACGGGCGATCATGTTTGGCCCGGATACCAACGCACGCTCGCTAAGCTCCGTATCGGCTGGAGCGATGTAGGCTTCGTTTTCTTCGTCAGCACGCAACCAGACGACTTCGTCGGTCACGATGCCTTCTTTGACGCAGCGGTAAGGCGTGATCAAGAAGCCATAATCGTCAACGCCGGCGTAGATTGCCAACGAGCTGATCAGACCAATGTTCGTACCTTCAGGCGTCTCAATCGGGCAGATACGACCGTAGTGCGAAATATGAACGTCACGAACTTCGAAGCCCGCACGTTTACGGTTCAAACCGCCAGGTCCAAGTGCCGACAGACGACGCTCGTGGGTCAACTGGCTCAGCGGGTTCGTCTGGTCAACGACCTGCGAAAGTTCACCACGACCGAAGAAGTAATCGATCGCCGCCGAAACGCTTTTGGGGTTGATCAACGAACGCGGCGTCATGTCCTGCGCGTCTTTGACGCTCATGCGTTCTTGAACGGTACGACGAAGCTTCAGGAATCCTTTGCGGAGTTCCTCACAAGCCAGTTCGTCGATGGTACGCAGACGACGGTTACCAAGGTGGTCGATGTCGTCGATTTCTGCGTTGCTGTCCGGATCGAACAAATCGATCAGGTAGCGGATCGACTCGATGATGTCTTCCGGACGCAGCGTCATGACTTCTTCGCTGACGCCAAGTCCCAGTTTACGGTTCAAACGGAAGCGGCCGACTTTACCGAGACGATATCGGTTGTCGTCGTAGAACTTCTCTTCGAACAGCACACGTGCTTTCTCAAGCTGTGGCGGGTTACCGGGACGCAGCCGCTGGTAGATCCGCAGCAACGCTTCTTCGTGGCTGGCGGTGTTGTCTTCCATCAATGTGTTAAAGATCACGGGCACCTTTGGTGCGTCCATGATTTCGACACTGGTGACACCGGCGGTGCAAATTGCTTCGGCGACTTCTTTCGAAATGCGGTGTGCCGCTTCGATGATGATTTCGCCAGCACGCTCGCTTTCCGATGGGAACACGACGTCATCGACGGCAATCTTGCCTTCGATCACGGCAGCGCTCTCGATGCCATCGAGCGACTCGGTGCGTGTCGGATAGAAAGCTTGCAGGATGTCCGCGTCGGTGGAGTACTTGGGATCCATCGCGCGAAGCAACGTCGTTGCGGCGAACTTACCACTTTGGTCGATCCGGACGGTCAACGAGTCCTTTTTGGTCACGTTGAACTCAACCCAGCTACCGCGTTCGGGAATCACGCGGCAAGAAGGCAGCTTGCGGTCGGTGGTGGTGTCCGTGTCCCAGACAAAGTCGACACCGGGCGAACGGTGTAGCTGGCTAACGACGACGCGTTCAGCACCGTTGATGATGAACTCGCCACCACCCATCATGATCGGCATGTCGCCGAGATAAACTTCTTCCTCGTGCGGCTCTTCACGATTCAATCGCAGCCAAATACGCAACGGCATGCCGTAGGTCAGTCGCAGCTGACGGCATTCCTGGCTGGTGTAACGTGGCTTGCCGAGTTCGTAGCGAAGGTAATCGAGCGTGATGTTGCCGTCATAGCTGGAGATCGGGAAGATCTCGCGCAGCACGCTTTCCAATCCCTTATCGATACGATCCTCGGTGGAGACATCCTCCTGCAAAAACTCCTTGTAGGATGCGGTTTGCAAGGCGGTCAAATCAGGGAGATCAAACTCACCTTGATCGCTGCCGAAGTAACGGACGTTTGTTGGAATCAGACGACGGTGGGACGTAACTGCCATCGGTAGAGAAAGCTCCTGCTGGACTTGAGATGCGTGATCTCGGACGGCTATTAGGAATGGGCAACTGAAACGAGGCAGTGATCTGCCGACGATTCAAGTTCAACCCACCTTGGGATTCGGGCGAATGCAACGGAGGCTAAGACTCGACAACTTTCCAATTGACATGACCAACCTTGTTTCAAGAGACTCCATGGATGGAAAGCAATCTTGTCGATTGATTTGATCAGCGAGGTGCCAGACAGCGACCACAGCCAAGCATTACTGGCTGTAACGGTAGCAGCATCCCCGGCACGACCATTCATTCTGTCGTGGGGATGTGCACACAAGGATGTGATAGACGTAATCGTCAAAACTAACGTGACCAAATACATGTCCTCTTCACCGGTCACGTCCGATCAATCGTTACACCTGCAGGTGTTGCCCGGTTATTAGGGCCTGATAGATGATCAGGGCTGGCACGGCGAGTCGGTACGGCTGGAACCTCGGCTCACTAGGGAGAATATCAAAACCCGGTGACATGGAAAACCCCATCGCCAAAAAGTGGCCCGAATTGTGCTGTACACGCATTTTCCAGCATAAACCACTGCCACCAAACAACTTAACGCCAAAGAACGGGTTTTGAGCTGGCGCACAGCACAGCCGCCATCTCCCGGTTCGCGATAAATTTCCGGGAATTTCTCGGCTTCTTACCGCCAAATGGCACCCCGAGCCCCCTCCCGCAGACCCTTCGGGCAGCTCACCGGAGGCTGCTCAGGCTCGGGAGTCCAGATGGTTCCGTCGGAGGCATCGGGACCTGCTATAACGGTGGAACTCGCCGTCACCGCTTCCCTGCCCCCGCGATGCTCCCGCCGCATGACCACTCACCCGCCTACGCTGCTCGCCAGCTTTTTCGCTGCCCTTTTCGTTTTCGGCAGCTACTCCCAATCAAGAACCGACGCCGCAGAACGACCGCCGAATATCATCGTGATCATGGCCGACGATCTCGGCTACGGTGACTTGAGCTGCTACGGCGCGACGGAACTGGAAACGCCAAACATCGACGCGCTTGCCGCAGGCGGCCAGCAATTCACACAGGGCTACTGCAGCGCATCGACCTGCACCCCGACGCGTTTTTCGTTCCTGACCGGCAAGTATGCCTTTCGGCAACCCGGCGCAGGCATCGCGCCGCCCAACGCGACCAGCCTGATCGAGCCGGGCACAGAAACGGTCGCGTCACTGATGAAACGAGCCGGCTACCAAACCGGCGTGGTCGGCAAATGGCATCTCGGCCTCGGCCAAGGCGATGCCCCCGACTGGAACGGAGAACTGAAACCCGGGCCGCTCGAAATTGGCTTCGATTACTGCTACTTGTTGCCAACGACCAACGATCGCGTCCCAAGTGTTTATGTCGAAAACCATCGCGTTGTGAATCTTGATCCGGACGACCCACTCTGGGTAGGCAACAACCGTCCTGACGAGAACCATCCGCTGGGCAGCGATCCCGAAGTTCGCGCCACGTTAAAGATGGACTGGAGCCACGGGCACAACCAAACCGTCCACAACGGCATCGGTCGCATCGGCTTCTTCACCGGCGGTCACCAAGCCCGCTGGCGCGACGAAGACCTCGCCGATGCGTGGGTGGAGAAATCGGTTGACTTCATCGAAGCGAATCAGGACAAGCCATTCTTCCTCTTCTTCGCGTCACACGACTTGCACGTGCCGCGCATGCCGCATGAGCGATTCCAAGGCAAAACAAAACTCGGCTTTCGCGGTGATTCGATTGTCCAACTGGATTGGTGCGTTGGTGAATTGACCAGCACGCTGAAACGTCTAAACCTTGACCAAAACACGTTGGTTGTCTTTTGCAGCGACAATGGCCCAGTACTGGACGATGGCTATCAAGACGGCGCGATCGAACAACTGCACTCGCACAAGCCATCAGGGATTTATCGCGGCGGTAAATACAGCATCTACGAAGGCGGAACACGAACGCCGTTCATCACGTCTTGGCCTGGAACCATTAAACCTGGCAAGTCCGACCAAGTTGTCTGCACTGTGGATCTGCCAGCCAGCCTTGCTGCCCTGGTGGACCAACCCTTGCCCGCCGGCGCATGCCCCGACAGCTTCAATATGATCGATGTATTGCTTGGCACACCGAACGCCAAGGGACGGGATCACTTGCTTCAACAGCCCAACAAAGGACCAACGCTTGCGCTGCGAGTCGGCGACTGGAAGGTGCTGTCGTATCCCGATGCCAAACCGCGCAAACATCTGACATACGAAAAGGGGCCAGGACGATACGAACTCTACAACCTTGCCGACGACCCTAGCGAATCCAACAACGTTGCCGAGCAACACCCCGACAAGCTTGCCGAACTGCTCGCCCGACTCGACGCAATCAAAACGGCTGGGCACAGCCGCCCCGATTGGACTGAAGCGAACTAGCAACTGCTGCCAACGAGCAACAGGGCCAGCGAACGACCTCCGGCTTGATAGCCTGTCGTTCAATTCACGCTGTCGTTCAATTTACGCTGAACGGCGGTGGAAACCGAATCCCGCCCGGTGTGTCGTCAGCTCCGGCGGTTTCCGAATTCGCGTCGGAGGAACCAGTCGCCCCCGTCTTGGACAGCCCCAGCGCCACCGCGCCAGACTTGAGGAAGCCCATCAGCTTTTCGGCGCGCTGATCGACGTTGTACTCTTTCAACAAGTCCAACTTCATCGGAATCGGCAGCGGCAAAGTATGGGCGATGATATCGGTGATCGGTCCCAACCCCATCGATCCGGTCAATAACTCGGCGAGCTCCTGCTTCGCGGATTTCGTAGATGGGATGACTTCACCAAACGCATCGAGCAACTCGGCGCGAAGTTGTCGCCGCGTCGCTTTGCCGGTGGGCGGATAGAGGTCGTCGAGCACATTTGACTTGGCGATGCGAAAACATCGCTTCGCGTCGATCTCGGTAGCGATCTGTGCCCGCTTGATCCCGACCAACAGGATATTGTGCCGATCGTCATCGCAAGCCACATGGGAAACGATCCGACCGAGACAGACCGTTGGCGCAATCGGAGGCTGACCAATGGCACCGGACACGTGGTCGGTGAGTGTTGCCATCGCGATCAACTCGTCAGTCGCCAGCGCGTCTGACAACATCTCGCAATACCTTGGCTCGAAGATATGCAACGGCTGCACGGCATGTGGGAACAACACCAATGACGGCAACGGAAACAACCGCACTTGACCATCGAAATCGTCAGGAAGTCGAGTTAGATCATCCAAGTCACTCATGGCGATTCCGTCGAAAAATGTGTGAAAGGAGTCTCTTAAAGTACGTCTGCTAAAAGGGCCAGCCAGTGTTATTCGGCACCAAACGCCGGTGAACACATTTGATTGCGGAGGCGCCCGGTGTCAGTCGATTCACCCCACTACTGTAGCGATTTGCCAATTGCGTGGAAAACGCCAGGCCCAGGAAATGGCGAAAAGGAAACCTTGTAATCCTTCTCACGCTGCAACATAGGTCTCGATCGGTGCCGGGGCGTTGACTTTTGGCAACATGAACGGCGCATCGTTGAATCAGAGAATCACCCGATTCGAGAACGCTACGTCGGGCGATCAACATGGGCGAGAACGATGACGTTTTTTGCTTTGTCCGTGTTCCCCCAAATTCAAATTTTGACAACACAAAAACGCCGTAAAACACGGGCGTTTACGGCGTTCTAGGGCTTTCGGACGCCCAGTTGTGACCTTCATTACAACCTGCACCAAACCCTCGTTTTGCTCACTCATCCGCGTGAACTTTTTGGCTCCGATGTTGGCCAGATGGCGATGAAAAGCGACGGGTCTCCGCAGCATCTTCGATGCGATTCTGATGCGGCGGGATTCGAGCAAATTGCATCGAGGCGGTGGCAGGCAAACAAAAGCACTGTCACCCAAGTGGACGAAGTCCGCGCCTTGGACGCGGTTGGTGGTCGCGAAGGCTGTTTATAGACGGACTTCCTCTACCACTGCGAAACACCCCAGCTAGAATCCCGGTGACATATTCTCCCCCCCGGAAATGCCACGTTCCCGAAAACGCTGAATCATGAATAGCACGACTCAACCAGGATCAACCTACTTCGTCACCGGTTGCGGCGGTTTTATCGCCTCGCGAGTGAGCCGTTTGCTGCTGGACAGCGGTCATCGAGTCGTCGGGATCGATAACCTTAACGATTACTATTCGCCCGAGCTGAAACGGCATCGCTTGGAATCGCTGGAGTCGGACCGCTTTGTCTTCCATGAAGCGGACATCGAAGACGCCCAAGCGTTGGCAAAGATCTTTGATGCGGACAAATTCGACGCGGTCTTTAATTTGGCCGCCCGTGCTGGTGTGCGCTACAGCATGGAGAACCCTTACGTTTATCTGTCTACGAATTCACTTGGCAGCTTGAACCTGATCGACCAAATGCATCGGACAGGCGTTAGCAAGTTCGTGCTCGCTTCGACGTCGTCGCTGTACGCCGGCCAACCGATGCCATTTCAGGAAAGCCTTCCGGTCAACACTCCCATATCGCCGTACGCCGCCAGCAAGAAAGCGGCTGAAGTGATGGCATACAGCTATCACCACCTTTACAAACTTGACGTTTCCATCTGCCGTTACTTCACGGTCTACGGACCTGCGGGGCGGCCTGACATGTCGATCTTTCGTTTCATCCGTTGGATTGACGAAGGCACGCCGATCGAATTGTTCGGTGACGGGGAACAATCACGTGACTTTACCTACGTCGACGACATCGCACGCGGAACCATTTTGGCGGCCAAGCCCGTCGGATACGAAATCATCAACCTGGGCGGCGGCGGAACACCCGTCTCGCTCAACACACTGATCGCAATGCTGGAAGAACGACTCGGTAAAAAGGCGAAGATTAACTACAAGCCTTTCCACCAAGCCGACATGATGACGACCAGCGCGGACATCAGTAAAGCAAAAGAACTGTTGGACTGGACGCCCGAAGTCAGCCTTGAAGAAGGTCTCGACGCATCGGTCGATTGGTACCGGCAGAATCAACCTTGGTCGCAGCAAATTCCGCTGCCTTGATTCCCATCGCCTGAAGTCATTCCTCACGGAGTGGCTTGCCGCAAGTAGCAACTACCTTTGTCGACACGACGTCCTCGAATCGTTTTTCTGAATCGGTCTTACTGGCCAGATATCGAAGCCACCGGTCAACTGCTGACGGACCTCTGTGCAGGTCTCGCCGACGAGTTTGACGTTCACGTGGTTTGTGGTCAGCCGAATTTCCCTGAACACGATGTACGCTTCAATGCAAGCGGCATCGAAGTTCGCGAAGGGGTCACCATCCATCGGCTGGATCATCGACGGTTCGAAAAGAAGAACCCGTTCGGCCGAATCCTGGGGATGATTTCGTTCTACAAAGCGGTCGACCGATACCTCGAATCGACCGGTCTTGCCGCTGACGTGGTGATCAGTGAAACGGACCCCTTCATGTTGCCGATCGCAGGTGCCAAACACGCACGCCGAATCGGTTCGCGACACTGTGTTTACCTGCAAGACATCTATCCGGACGTTGCCGAAGCAATCGGCAAACTTCGCTTGCCAATGGCCGGCCGACTGATTCGCCAGCGGCTGCGAATCGCTTACCAAGACGCATCAAAAATCTTGGTGCTTGGCCAATGCATGAAAGACCGCTTGACCAACCCAGCGTGGAACATCGAACCGTCAAAAATCGAAATCATGCCAAACTGGGCTGACTGTTCGAAGTTGTTCCCGGTCGATCATTTCAACAATCACTTCCGCCTGCGGCACCAATTGCATGACCGTTTCGTCGTCATGCACTCTGGCAATATGGGACTGACCCAGCGATTGGAAGTCCTGATCGATGCGGCCGCTTCGCCGGAATGGCCACAGCGAGCAAAGCTATTGCTGGTCGGCAATGGTGCGTCACGCGATCGCCTTATCGAACATGCACAGCGACTTGGATTGAACGAGGACAGGGTGCAGTTCGTGTCCTACCAACCTCGCGAAAAGCTCTACGAAAGCTTGTCTGCTGCCGATGTCCACGTCGTTTCAATGCACGAACGCGTTGTAGGTTGTCTGTGCCCGAGCAAACTGTATGGCATCATGGCTGTGGGACGGCCCGTTATCGCGATCGCAGACCCCAAAACTGATCTCTTTCAGACGATCATCGACCGCAAGCTTGGCTGGTGTGTTCGCCCCGGCTCGCCAGAGTTAATTGCGAATGCCGTCGCGATCGCAGAGGGTGAATCGCGACGAGAAATCAAGCAGCGAACCAAACTGGGCGGCCGGCAAAAGACGGCTCGTCACATCGCATTGACGGAATTCGACCGGACCGTCATTGTGGAACGCTTCGCACGGATGTTGCATCACTTGATTGACCCGGCATCTGTCCCACGCCCCAAAATGCTGGCTCCGGTCGTGACCAATTTCCCGATCGGCGTTACGGTTCAATCGCCCAACGCCCCACTTGGTTGACATGAAAACCGCCCTGATCACTGGCATCACTGGTCAAGATGGATCCTATTTAACCGAGCTTTTGATTTCCAAAGGCTATTTGGTTCACGGAATTGTACGCCGCAGCAGTACCACCGCTCGCGCCCGTCTGGACCACCTGTTCCACCGCGAAGACATCTACAACAAACAACTGTTTTTGCACTACGCGGACCTAGCAGATACGACAACGATCCGACGTATCATGTTGAAATGCGTCCCCGACGAGGTTTATCACTTGGCCGGCCAAAGCCATGTCGGGGCGAGTTTCGAAATCCCCGAAACCACCTGTGAATTCACCGCGATGGGCACGCTTCGGTTGCTCGAAATCATTCGTGATCTTGAACGCAAGCCAAAGTTCTTGCACATCAGCAGTAGCGAAATCTTTGGGCGTCCCGATCAAGCCCCGCAAAACGAACAAACCCCGATGCGGCCCGTCACTCCCTATGGCATCGCCAAGGCGTTCGCGACGCAAATGGTGACGCTCTACCGCGAGTCGTTCGGATTGTTCGCCTGCAACGCGATTTGCTACAACCACGAATCACCCTTGCGTGGCGAATCGTTTGTCACCCGCAAAATCACTCGTGCCGCGGCAGCGATTTCACGCGGACTACAAGACTCCGTTTCGCTCGGCTCATTGGATGGCCGGCGTGACTGGGGATATGCCGCCGAATATGTTGAAGTGATGTGGCGAATGCTTCAGCACGAGCAAGCTGATGATTTCGTTGTGGCTACCGGTTCCGACTTTAGTGTCAAAGATTTTTTGTCGGCGTCGTTCCGCACCGTCGGTCTGGATTGGAAAAACCACGTGACACAAGACCCGCGCTACATGCGTCCGTCCGAAGGCACTCGGCTGGTCGGTGACCCGGGAAAAGCGGAACGCGTCTTGGGTTGGAAAGCGAAAACGACGCTGCCGAAATTGGCCGAACTAATGGTGCAAGCTGACCTCGAAAAACTCGACCGAGTGGCGGTCTAGCATCGACCGCGCTTCGCGATCGAAGCAATTCGCCGAACGGCCCGGATGTTTCGGCGACACGATCCCATGGATTGTCCTTCAAGACCTTCCGAAGACCGCACGCAAATCCTATGCACCTGCACAGGATGGGCATGTGCAATACTTTTGACGCTGACGCCGATCGCGACATCGCTCGATTTTGGCGGGGTGCTCCCCTGGACACAATACTTGGCGGCCTTCGTGCTTTCGATCGCGGTTGCGTTCCAGGTCTGTCAATGGCTGTCCGGTGCAGCCAATGGCCAGGACACTTCACCGCAACTCACCTCTACTTTGCCTGCGCTGCTGATCTTCGGATTGGCCGCGTTTGCGCTCCTAACAACGTTGCCACTGCCGGCGTCATTGGTCAGTTTACTGAGCCCGATGCGTGCCAGCATCGCAGAACGATGGCTGGCCCCTTTCGAAGAAACCTCATCGACCTGGATGTCGATTTCCATCGGCCCCACCGAAACACTTCATGCGGCCGCGTTGCTGCTCATCCTTGCTGCTGTCTGTTTTGTCGCTACGGATGTGTTCGCGTCACCACATCGTGCCATGCTATTGATGCTCGGAATCGGTCTGTATGGCACCGTGATCGCAATCGTTGGATCAGTACGAAACCATTTCCCTTCGTTCGCGATGTGGAGCTTTCAAGCTGGCGGCGAAGGAGCCCCCTTCGGCACGTTCCTCAACCGAAACAATGCGGCATTGGGCATGAACCTTGGCCTCGCAGCGGCCACGGGAATCCTATTTGAACGTCTCCACCAATTCGATTCACTCCGTCAACAAGGCCAACGCTTTCTTACCGCTTCAAAGGTGTTCTTGCTTTCGCCGACCACTATCTTCGCAGTTGTCGCCTTAGTGACTTGCGTTGCCGGTCTTGCCGGTTGCGGATCGCGTGGCGGACTGATCGCAATGATGGCTGCAGGATTGATCACGCCGATTGTGATGCGACGGTTTACACGAATGGCATACGTGATCGCGGCGGTTAGTTTGACTGGACTTGTTGCCGTACTTTTTTCGCCATCATCATTCCGGATCGACCTTCAAACCGTTCACGAACAACTTGCTACCGACGCCCGTTGGAGTCATTGGCCAGATGGATTTCGAGCCGCATGGCATTCGCTGCCACTCGGCAGCGGTTTCGGGACGTACGCGTATGCCTACCTTCCTTGGCAAGAATCGAGTCCTTGGCGTTGGTTTGTCCATGCAGAAAACTTGTGGCTGGAACTGCTCGTCGAAACATCGCTATTCGGCCTGTTTGCGATCGCAGTAATGTTTGGTCTGGTTCGTGTCGCAATTCGACGCCTTTGCAAATCTGAAAACTCAATTGATCATGCCTATGCGACTGGCGGCGTTTACTTGCTTATTAGCGTGGCGGTCAGTCAGTGCTTTGATTTCGGCTTGTTGGTCCCTTCGAATCTGCTGATCGCAGGACTTTTGGTAAGCGTTCTCTGGTCGCGTGCGAATCCTGGCATAGGCTCCGCTGACTCGGTGCGCAACCGTTCCAACCGTGGCGCGGTTGCTGTCACGGCAATCGTGTCGATGGTGACGCTTTTTGCGATTGTTCAATTGAACAGGGACTCCGTGGCTGACTCTGCCGCACGTGTGATCGAGCACCACTTGGAACACGATCCGTTTGCGCCGGATCGATTGTCAGAATTGTCCGATCTTTCCCAAACGTACCGGTCAACCGTCGAGCGGCATCCGACATCGCGATTGTTGAACGCATACACCAATCTTGAATTCGAACGCGGACGATTGACAGAGATGAAAGCGTTCGGTTCCGACGAACTGCCGGAACTCGGTCGCGAGTTGTTGTATGCCACGACAAGTAAGACCTGTCGACGCATCGCATGGCGCAATAGCCTGTCGCCTCGATCGTTAAATTCGCGTGGTGGTTTAGACGTGTCGCCGATTCCGACCGAAGCCGTTCCGACCGCCGCGATGGAATGTTACCACAGGGCACTTCGGTACAACCTGGCATCACTTCGTTCGCGTCCACTTTCGATTGAGCCGAGATTCAATTGGGTCGCCATGGAGTTTGTGCATCAGAATCCTTATCAAACGGACTTGGCACTGGAACAGTCAGCACAGCTATTCAAGAACTCGGCCAATGTCCAGCTGAATGTCGGGACGGCATTTGCGGACCACGCCGATTTCCGAAAGGCAACGAGAGCGTTTCGCCGGGCGGCGGATATTTCGCCCGATCGAACCAATGTCGTGCTTGGAAAAGCGAAACGGTACCCCGCAATTCCGCTCGAAAAATTGATTCCAACTCAACTCCCCACGCGTATGGTTTCCCAAAGCCAAGATGAAAATCAGGGCTAACGAAACCTACTTCCCCAGCCAAATTCATCATACCCAACACAAGAAGCCGTGAAGATACTTTCCGTAGTCGGCGCTCGCCCCAACTTCATGAAAATCGCCCCGATCATTCGAGCGATTTCAGCGGCCGATTCTGACGTCGAACAAGTCCTGGTACACACCGGACAGCATTTTGACGAAAAGATGTCCGACGTGTTTTTCCGTGAACTGGAGTTGCCAAAACCGGACGAGCACCTGGGCATTTCAGGTGGCTCACACGCGACCCAGACCGCGAACATCATGATCGAGTTCGAGCCGGTTCTGCTTCGGCACAAGCCGGACTGGTTGGTGGTCGTCGGCGACGTGAACTCAACCGTCGCATGTGCCTTGGTCGCGTCAAAACTGGGTGTCCCGATCGCACACGTCGAAGCAGGCCTGCGTTCACGTGATCGCGGCATGCCGGAAGAAATCAATCGTTTGGTAACGGACGCGATTGCTGATCTGTTACTGACACCGTCACCGGATGGCGACGAAAACTTGATCGCCGAAGGTGTGCCGCAGGAAAAAATCCGCTGCGTCGGCAACGTCATGATCGATTCGCTGATCCGCGCCTTGCCGAAGATCGAACAGAGCAACGCGCTCTCGACAATGGAACTCGAACCGGGCGGTTATGTTCTCGCGACACTGCACCGTCCGAGCAATGTGGACGAGCCAAACATGCTGGCCGAATTGATTGGCGCTCTCAATAAAATTTCCGAGACACTGCCGATCGTCTTCCCGGTTCACCCGCGAACCCGCGCACGCTTGAAAGACAACAACATCCAAGTCGCACCCGGGATCATGATGGTGGATCCGCTGGGATACTTTGATTTCATGTCATTGATGAAGTCCGCAAAAGTCGTCATGACCGACTCCGGCGGCGTTCAAGAAGAAACGACTTATCTGGGCGTCACCTGCTTGACCGTTCGCCCGAATACCGAACGCCCGATCACGATCGACGAAGGCACCAATCGCTTGGTTCAACCAGGCAAAGAATCGCTGCTCGCCGCTTGGGCTGAGATTCAAGCCAACCCGCCGAAACCGCGTTGTCCCGAGCTTTGGGACGGCAAAGCTGCCGAACGTATTGCCCAAGTCCTGTTAAACCGCTAGCGAACAATGCGTTTGCTCGTCAACACTCTGTCAATCGGATCGATGAGCGGCAGGCATGTCGTGTATGGTTTCTTGAGACCATACAGCGAAGCCATCCTGCCCGCTCATCAGATGATGATTTTGCACTACGAATCGGATTCACCTCCCGAGGAAATCCTTGCCCGTGGCGCGATTTCCATTCCGGTTTCCGATCGCTTGCGACATTGGGCTAAACGCAGTGTCTGGGAAGCGTTGTCGTTGCCGGACTTAATCCGTCGCCGAGCAGCCGATGTCGTGTTAACGGCTTCAGGGTCATGGATCCCACGCTGTCCCGTCCCGCAAGCGATCTTGTGCCAAAACCCATGGTGCTATCGGCCGAAAGCGCATCGCGGTTGGTCCGATCGACTCAAGGCCCAGTTGCAGCGACTCGGTTACGCCAAAGCCTATCGTTGTGCAGACTTGATGATCTATCTGTCCGATCACCTCCGCCAACTTTATGCGTCGGACCATCGGGAACCCAGTTCACGACGGCACGAAATTGCCTATGTCGGACTAAACCGAGACACCTTCGAAACGGCCCAGCAGTTTCGCGATCAACCACGAGACCCGTTGTCGATCCTGTCCGTTTCGGCAATGGCCAATTGGAAAGGCGCACACACGTTGGTCGATGCACTTGCGATTCTGCATGGTCGATCGATTCCGGCCCAACTTCGGCTGTGTGGCCCCTGGCCGGATTCAGTTTATGAAACGAAGGTACGACAACAAATTGACCGCTTGGGCCTTGGACCGTTTGTCGAAATCCTCGGCCGTGTCAGTGACGAGGAACTCCATCGCCAATATGCGGTCAATCAGGTTTACGCCTTGCCCAGCTACTGCGAATCGTTCGGAATCCCAGCCGCGGAAGCAATGGCCTTTGGAACCCCCATCGTCAGCACGACGTGTTGCGCCATTTCTGAAGTTTGCCAACCGGCCGGCCATTTCGGTCCGGTGAACGATCCCCAATGGACTGCGGACGCGCTCGCGAAACTGCTTACCGATCAACAACAGTGGCAACGATTTAGTGACGCTGCTCGGATCCGGGCAGCCGAGCTGACTTGGGAAAACTGCTACAAGCCCTTTCATCAGATCGAAGCACTCGCCGGGGCCTAGCGATCATCATGGCACTCGACATTTTGATCACCGGCATTTGTGGATTTGTTGGAAGCGAAATTGCGCTCGCATTGCGGCAACACTTCGCTTCGAATGACCTTCGCATTCGCGGTCTCGACAACTATTCGCGCCGCGGAAGCTGGCGAAACTGCGAACGACTGGAACACGCTGGAATCGAAGTGGTTCATGCCGATATTCGCTGCACCAGCGACGTCGAATCGATTGGCCCAGTCGATTGGGTCATTGATGCGGCAGCAAACCCCAGCGTCCTTGCCGGGATCGACTCGAAATCGGGCAGCCGGCAATTGCTGGAGTCGAATCTTGCCGGAACAGTCAACTTATTGGAACACTGCAAGAATCACAAAGCAGGCCTGATCCTGTTGAGCACCAGTCGTGTGTATTCGATTGATCCACTGACGAAGTTGCCAGTTGAAGTTGCAACGGACAAATTCCGTCCCAGCACGAATGACTTTCCCATTGGCGTATCAGATTCGGGCATTCAAGAGACATTTAGTACCGCGCCACCGGTTTCGTTGTATGGCGCGACGAAGCTTGCATCGGAACAACTTGCACTCGAATACGGCTACACGTTCGATTTTCCGGTTTGGATCAATCGCTGTGGAGTGATGGCAGGTGCAGGTCAATTCGGAAAGGCCGACCAAGGGATCTTTGCCTATTGGTTGCACAGCTGGAAAGAAGGTCGCTCGCTTCGCTACATCGGCTTTGACGGACAAGGCCATCAGGTACGCGACTGCTTGCACCCACGAGACTTGTCGCTGCTGTTGATTCGACAACTCGAAACGTCACCCGCAGACCAACCGCGTGTCGTCAACGTATCGGGCGGAATCGAATCGGCCCGATCATTGAAACAGCTTAGCGACTGGTGTGAGGAACGTTGGGGATCGAACGAAGTGTTAGCAGACACAACACCGCGACCGTTTGACTTGCCATGGGTAGTGCTTGACCACAGCCTAGCGACGCAGACTTGGGGTTGGAATCCGACCACCCCGGTTGAATCAATCATTGAGGAAATCGCTGTCTTTGCAGAAGCCAACCCAAACTGGATTTCCATTTCGCGATGAGCGGAGCAAGTATTTCGAGTCTTGATCATGCGACCGACATCGGTTCGTCGACGATGGTGACGGTGATCGAGCCGCCTTCGACGTGGAACGCGTTTGACGTCAAAGAGCTTTACCGATATCGGGACCTGTTCTGGCTACTGCTGTGGCGAGATATTTCGGCTCGGTTTCGTCAGAGTGTGATCGGATATGGCTGGGCGATTTTGCGTCCCGCACTAAGTGCCGCGATCTTCACGCTCGTATTCAGTGTGTTTGTCCGCATCGAAACGGAAGTGCCCTACCCGATCTTTGCTTTCGCGGGACTGATGCCTTGGCTGTACTTTTCAACATCGCTGACCGGAGTCACTCAAAGTGTCGTCGGCGGTTCGGCGTTGCTGACCAAGGTTTATTTCCCTCGTATCGTTTTACCGTTGGCGAAAATCGGGGTCGGGCTGGTTGAGTTCGCGCTCCAGTTCCTGATGCTGATCGTGATGATGGCTTGGTATCAGTACACGCCGGGGCTATCGGTGCTTGCGATACCACTCTTTGTCGGGATCACGGTGCTGACAGCACTCGGGTTTGGCATCTGGCTGACAGCATTGAATGTCAAATACCGCGATGTCGGAATGGCGGTACCGTTCTTGATCCAGATCTGGATGTATCTCTGCCCGATCGTCTATCCAATTTCGGTGGTTCCGGATGCGTACCGAACGATTTATGGATTGAATCCGATGGTGGGTGTCATCGAAGGTTTTCGTTGGAGCCTATTTGGAACGGTGTCGCCGGATTGGGGCATGATCGCCCTCTCATTTTGTTCAACAGCGTTGGTCCTGATCAGCGGATTGTTTTACTTCCGCCGAGTCGAATCCACTTTCGCAGACGTCATCTAAGACTGCTTCCCTGACATGACGACATCGATTCGAATCGATCAACTATCCAAACGTTACAAGTTGGGACTGACGCACGCGGGCAGCATTCGCGAGTTGGCCAATGCCGTGCTTGGACGACTGTTCAACAACGGAACGACATCACACCGCCAACACCGGTCGAGCGAACGAGCTGGCGATCAGACAGCTGACTCCGGCTATTTCTGGGCCCTACGTCAAATCAGTTTCGAAGTCGACCAAGGTGACGTGGTCGGAATCGTCGGCAAAAACGGCGCCGGAAAAAGCACGCTATTAAAACTACTCAGTCGCATCACCTACCCAACGTCCGGGCGAGCCGAATTGGTGGGGCGTGTTGCCAGCCTGCTCGAAGTCGGCACGGGCTTTCACCCGGAACTCACCGGTCGAGAAAACGTCTTCTTGAACGGAACCATTCTGGGAATGACCCGACACGAAATCCAGCGACAGCTTGATGACATCGTTGAGTTTGCGGGCGTCGCGAAGTTTCTTGATACTCCCGTGAAACGATACAGCAGTGGGATGAAAGTCCGCCTGGGCTTCGCAGTCGCCGCACACCTGAATCCAGAAATTTTGATTGTTGACGAAGTCTTGGCGGTAGGGGATGTCGAGTTTCAGCGCCGCTGCCTTGGAAAAATGCAAAGCGTTGCCGAATCGGGAAAGACGGTTTTGTTCGTCAGCCACAACCTCGCTTCTGTGCGTGCGTTGACCAATCGATGCGTTGTCCTTTCTCACGGACAAGTGGCATTCGATGGCGATACGGACGAAGCGGTGAACGTCTACATCCAAGAGAACCTCAGCGGAAACTCCGAGTCATCTTCGGTTGCAGACCTACCGCGATCGTTTTCAGGTCTCTGTCGCCAGCTGGAGTTTGTCGACTTGCAATTGGAGCAAACCGACGACATCGATGGTCAACCATTTCGTTTTACAGCCACGATTCGTGCCAATTCCCAATGCCGCGATTTCCTGCTTGGCATCACGGTTTTTGACGCCAACCAAAATCCTGTCGGAAGCACGTTTACGGAGACAGCCGAAGCACCGAGCAGCGGAAATTGTCGCGAGTATCACTTCGACGCATCATTCGATTTGGCTCCTGGACAGTACCACTGCGCGATATCAATCGCCGATGCGGCATCGCAAGGGAAACGCATCTACGACTCCGTTTCCGAAGTGATGCCGTTTCGAATCGAGCTGCCTGTCACGGACCTTCGTGGCTGGCATGCCGGATGGGGCCCCGTGCGTTTACCGCAACCACAGTTGCTGAACTGCGATCCGGTAACCCGATAAACCAGACAATGGGCATCCTTCGAGTCTACTTGGCGTTGTGTGTTCTAACGGCACACTCGTCCTCGTTGTTGCCCTGCCCAATGTTGAACGGACGCCAAGCCGTTCAGGTGTTCTACCTGATTTCCGGATTTTACATGCAGCTGATTCTGTCCCAAAGATACGACAAGACGTTTCAGTTTTATCGGTCCCGACTCATTCGCGTTGCGGTTCCTTACTTTGTCGTGTTGGCAATCGTCGTTGCGATCAGCTTCATCGTCGGTTGTCTGTCGGGCAACTACTTGAGTTTGACTCCCTATCAGACGATGCAAGCGAATAACGGTGCCTTAGGAGTTCTGTTCGCGGCGATCTCGAATGTGACATTGTTTGGCCAAGACATCGTGATGTTCCTAAAGCATGACTTGGGCGAACCACTTTGCTTGACACATTGCTTTCGAAATTCACCGACGCCACTCTATCGCTATTTGCTGATCCCGCAGTGCTGGACGATCGCAGTTGAGCTGACGTTTTACTGGTTCGCGCCCTGGCTTGCAAAACGCAAAACAGCTTTCCTGACCGCGATCGTCGTGTTGTCCCTGTTGGCAAGAATTACCGCCTATGAACTGTTTGGACTGAATCAAGATCCCTTCAACTATCGCTTCTTCCCTTTCGAGCTAGCGATTTTTGTCAGCGGCATGCTCAGTTTCCGATTGTACGAAACACTTAACCTTCGGTTGAACTGGTCGTTGGATACTGATTCTCGCAAAGGTGCCAAGCGTTCGATCCTTGCCGCGATCGCTGGCACGATTCTGCTAGGAACAGTCGCGGCCACGCTGACCAAAGGGCTTGGGTTGGTGATTGGGAAAGAGTACGCAGAATTGATCAGCTACGCCGGCTGGGCCTTGGTTGTGGTTGGACTGTTCCACTTGTTTCGAAGTAGTGAATGGGATCGAAAGATCGGCGAACTTTCGTACCCTATTTACTTGCTGCACTTTTTTGTCATTGAACTCGTCACCACTTTCGCATCCCAATTTGCGGGACAACCGGTTCACATCAGTTGGCTTGCTGCGTTCATCACCGTCGGCAGTTCAATCGCAATGTGTCGCTGGATTATCCAGCCGCTCGACCGGTTTCGACATCTCTTGTCGCAACCGCGATCGGCGGATCCGATGCAAGCTTGTTTGGCGTAGCTGGACTTTCGGTTCGAAAAAAGATGAGTCTCCCCATTAGCTGTTGCAACCTCTGCGGTTCGTCGGAGCGTTCAAAACTTGGACGCTGTTCGCTGCCAATTGAATTGCGATCGGATAAAACGTCCGTAGAAGTTCGCACTCTTGCCGAGTCGGTTCGCGATAGCGAGTTGTACGAGTGTCATCAATGCGGACTTCGATATCGCAAACCCCAGCTTGACGAACAGTCGCTAGGACAACTTTATCGCGAATTGCCAGCCCAGGCTTGGGACTACGTCGAAGCTGATATTCAATCCTGGAATGTCGCCGGCAAAGTGATTCGCAAACGTTTTGCGGGTCAATCCGAAATCAAGATTGTGGACATTGGTGCTTTTGATGGCCGATTTTTGTCGATGCTGCCCAAGAGCTGGAATAAAGCGGCCGTCGAGCCTTGCAACTCTGTTTTGGAATCCCTGAAACAGCGTGATATCCGCTGGATTTCCGACTTCCCTGAAAATATTCCTGACGCGGAATTCGGCCAGTTCGATGTGGCAACGATGTTTGATGTCTTTGAACACCTGCCCGATCCACAAACAACCATCCGTCAAATCGTCCGTCTACTTCGACCGGGCGGCATGTTCCTTTTTTCAACAGGCAATTCGAGTCATTGGAGTTGGAACCTGCTGGCCGGACAGCATTGGTATCTGCACACGATTCAACACCTCAGCTTTGCGAATCCACGCAGCATTCGCTGGCTAGCCGAAGCGGAAGGATTGAAATTGCAGGGCCGAATCAGGCACAGCCATCAACGGCGGACCTTGCGTCACAAGTTTCAGCACAGCTTGGAAACGCTGCATTGGCGTGGCCGAATGAGCCACGGTCCTCAGCGTCATCTTGCCGGATTGATTCAACGACTTCCTGGTCAACGTCGTTTGATGCATCGCGACCGAGCTCCGATGGCGGTGTCATTGAACGATCACATGTTGGTTTGCTTAGCAAAACCGACAGTCTCGAAGGAGACACCGAAACGATGAAACAGACTTGTTTGATCGCAGCTTCGGTTCCTGGAAGTCCGGGCGTCGACGGTGTATTTCTCCGCGACATGCTTGACGTCCCAGGGATCACCCCTGTTTCTTTGGCCGCGATGCAGTCCAATCAAAAATGGTTGCAGACACCGCTACGCCATGTCGATTCGACCATTGCCATCACTCCGCCGAACGAATGGTACACAACGGAACGACATAACGCGTTGACGTTGCCTCAACGCTATTGCCGACATCGGTTTCGTTTTGGCAAGCAGCTGCAGCAGCAACTTCAGCACATCAATACATTCATCCGTCAGCGTGATCCCGAACAACTTTGGGTGGTCCTGAACAGTATCGGAATGATTGACCTCGCATCGATGATTTCAGATAGTTTTCCGGGCACACTGATCACCCAGGTCTGGGACGACCCGATTCACCTTTGCAAACAACGGCAAATCGACCGTTTCAATCGAAGCCGAACCCTCAGCCGATTTCGACAGTTGCTTCAGCGATCAAGCCGAATCGGTGTCATTTGCGAAGAAGCCGCATCGAGCTACGAAGGCCAAACGAACGCGGCAATGCACATCGTACGTCACGGGCTTCCTGGAAAGTCGGTTGGACCACGATTGGAATCCGATCATCCCGGTGAGTTTCACATCGGATTCTCTGGTTCACTTTACGCGAAAGATGCGTGGCAGTCGCTCCATCGGGCACTTGATTCGATTGACTGGCAACTCGCTGGTCGCCAGGTGGTGCTGGTCGTCACCGGCAGCCAGGTCCAGTTTCGTTCCAAGAGTACAGCGAAGTGCTTGTTTTATGGTTGGCGAAACCAAGACGATTTGCAACGTTTGCTGGGAAGCTGTGATTGTTTGTATTTGCCACAACCGTTTTCGGCTGGTCAAGTTGAACTGGCAAAGCTTTCGTTCCCGACCAAGCTAAGCAGCTACGTGGCGACGGGACGACCAGTCTTTGTGCACTCGCCACAATACAGTTCAGTCAGTCGCTTTTGCGAGGAACATTCGATGGGAGTGGTCTGTCAATCACTCGCACCAGAATCCGTTGTCAGTCAACTTCAGTCGCTTGCCTGTGACAGTTCTTACTATCGCGATCAAGCCGAATCGAGCGCTCGCGTTGCCAATGAAGTCTTGTCGTACGACGCGTTTGCCTCTGGTGTCCGTGGAATGTTAGGTGTCTCGGAGGTTGTCTCATGAACCGCCCGCGTCTACTCGCATTCATGCGAACGTCTTCTCCGGTCGGAGGAGTCGCGACATGGTTGGATCATTTTGCCGAAGACTGCGACAAACATGGAATCCCACTGACTGTGGCCTTGGTTCGCGGACAAACGGAAAACGATCCGCAACGATTTCGTCGCTATCACCCGAACCTTCATTCGGTTGTTGTCGACGGTCGTGAACTCACTCGCGAGTCGCGGATTTTGGCTTGCCAGCGTGTCATCCGTCGAGTCAATCCGACCGCGGTTTTGCCACTGGGCGTGCTCGATGCAAACGCGGCAACGATTCGTGAAAAACGTCTTCGTGCGTTGTACCTGATTAGCTCAGCGCACGGAAACTTGCCACCGATGTTGGCGGACCTGACTGACCTTCGAACCGGGATCGATCATGTCGTTTGCGTTGGCGAAATGACGCGACGTTTTCTCACGCAATTCGCAGAGTTCGAATCACACCGAGTCTCACATGTCCCCAACGGTGCTCGACTGCCAATTGCGGCATGGAATCCTCCGCAACCCGACCTCCCGATACGTCTGGGCTACGTCGGTCGTTTGACCAAAGGCGATAAACGCGTCTTCGACATTGCAGAATTATGCCGAGTCCTGACCGAACGCCGTCTGCCGTTTCAGTTCACAATTGCTGGCAGCGGACCCGCCGAATCAGAACTCCGTTCGAAACTCATTCCTTATCAACACTGTATCACTTGGCTGGGCGCTCAATCGTCCGATCAGATCTACGGTGATGTGCTGCCCAACCTCGACTTGTTATTGCTATTTTCTTCGTCGGAAACGTTCGGCATTGTCTTGGCCGAAGCGATGATGAATGGCGTCGTACCGGTGACATCGCAATACGTCGGTTTTCACAGTGAAGGTTTGGTTGTCGATGGGGAGCACGGCCGATCGTTTTTGATTGGCGATGTTGACCAAGCGGCATGCATTATCGAAGAACTTTCGCTCAACGCTGCCGAACGCCATCGATTGGCAGACGCGGGCCGAAGACATGCCGAATCCGAATACACCTGGAATCGATGCATGACTGGTTGGCGACAGCTGATCGAAGATGTCCACCAGACCGCTCCTGTTGCACCGGCGTCAGAACTGTGCCAATCCATCAGACACGACAACGGAATTTTGGACCGAGCAGGTGTCTCGGTCGAATGGGCGGACCGCGCCCGTCGGCTTCGTCGCTGGCTTCGTCAATCCAAACACGTCGATGGCGTCGAATGGCCGCTGTTCAATCGCGACCATTGTCCACAGCGACTTGAGTCAATCTTGAACCAAACGCAACAAGTGGAGGCGGACGCGGCATGCCACGTTTGTTAATCGTCTCGCGTTGCAGCAACCCGCGTGGTGGCGCCGACCAAATCATCGCCGACCTTTGCCGGGAATTGCCGGACTATGGGTGGAATGTCAAGTTGGCTTTGACCCAAGGTTTAACGTTCAATCGCCCAGAGCTTTACAGCGAGATTCATCCCGAGTTGCCGATCATCAAAATTGATGGCACTTCAGGAATTCGTCAAACGCGCGTCGATGCGATTGCCAATACCATCGACCAGGAATCACCCGACATCGTTTTGGTGATGCGTGTCTTCGATGCATTGCCCGCTATCGTGCGATCGAAGACCAAGCCGCATCTCGCATTAGGAATTCGATCGTTCGAACCCGGATACCTAAGCGACGCTCGGCGCTACCGAAATGCGATCGACTGCTGCATCACGTCTGGCAAATTGATCGCCCGAACCTGTACCGACTGGGCCGGGTTCACTCCCGATTCCGTTCGCAGTATCGCTGGCGGTGTACGTGCACCGATTCGACGTCCAATCCGTTCACAACGACAAGAGGGACCGATCCGATTGCTATATGCCGGTCGGCTTGAAAACCAACAAAAGCGATGTGGTGACTTTATTCCTTTCATCGATTCGCTCGTTAAACGCGAGATCGATTTCCAAATGGAATTTGTCGGAACGGGACCGTTCGAAGAAGACCTCCGTCAAGCGTTCCAGGAGCAGACGGCAAAGGGGCAGATCAAATTCCATGGATGGGTAGACCGCGACCAACTCTATCAAGAATTCTACCCCAACGCAGACCTATTCGTTCACTTTGCCGCGTGGGAAGGTGTCACGATCGCACCTCGTGAAGCGATGGCGCATGGCGTCGTCCCTATCATTTCGCGATTCGACGGATTGGAAATCGAACAGCAGTTCTGTCATCAAACCAATGCATTGACTTTCCCAATCGGGGACACTGAATCGGCTGCAAATTGTGTTGCTGAACTGTCTGCCGATCTGGTTCGCCGTGTTCGACTTTCTGAAAACGCGGAACGGTCACAACAAGGCGAGTATTCGTTTCGGGGGGCCATGAAGGCGTGGGATCAGACGCTTCGCCAATGCCTCTCGCGTCCCAAACAGACGGGGCATGTCGAAATGATTCGCGATCGATTACCTGGTCGCCTCTCGCGTCTTGGAATCCCCGCCCACATTGAATCAGGGCTTCGAAAACTGTTTCATAAACCGATTCGCCACCAAAGTCCGGGCAGCGAATGGCCAACAAACAGTGGCTTGGTCACCGAGGTTGAAACACGTGAACTGCATCAGCTAGCGAGTGTGTTAGCGTGAGCGGAAGGTTGCAAAGTATCGACGTGCTTCGCGGAATCGCGATTCTCGGTGTGTTGGCAATTCATTGCCAACATGATGCCCCAGGTGGATTTCGCCAGAACATTTGGTTCCTGCCGAGTTTCTTGGCAGACTATGGCTACATGGGAGTGCACTTATTCGTTCTGCTTTCCGGATTTTGTATTCATCGGAAAGTTGCGATCGAAAAGGCAAACACGGGCGAATACAAACTGAATTGGCTTCAGTTTTGGAAACGACGTTTTTGGCGACTCTACCCACCGTACTTGGCTGCGATCGCGTTCAGTCTGTTCGTGGCGGCCGCCCGGGAAACGTACAGTTTCGACAATACGGCAGCGTTCTGGGATTTGTTTTTGCATCTCACGATGCTGCACAACCTTACCAATTCGCGACCGAACTTTCAAACGGAGTGTTTTGGTCGCTCGGTATGGAAGAGCAGTTGTATCTTGCGTACTTCGCATTGATCGTGATGTTTCAGCGACTGCCGTTGCGACAGACATTTGCGATCGTCGTTTCAGTGACGTTGCTTTGGCGTTTCTTTGTCAGCTCATCGCCCGCCGTTCCTATCGGCAAAGTTGAGATTGGCTATTGGCATTTTTGGCCAACGATGTTTTGGCTTCACTGGATGCTTGGGGCAATCGCCGTTGACGCAAGCCTTGGGAACCGAACGCTGCCACGCTGGACTCACTCATTGCCGCTCGCAACTGTGACAATGCTGTTCGCGTTGTTTTTCAATTCGAACATGTTTCAATTGCTAGACAACACCGGCCACTCGTCATTGTTCGCGAATTTGCTTCCAATCGCATCGCGTCCCGCACTGCAACACGTCGGTGAGCTACTCGCGGCGATTTCTTTCTTCTGTTTAATGAATTGGATGTTAGATCGTGAAGCAACGAAATGGATGACAAACCCGGTTGCCAATCAACTGGCGAAGCTCGGAAGAATTTCTTATTCCGTCTATCTGGTCCACATCCCAATCTTGGGTTTCGTGTCGGGCTGTTGCGAATTTGAATCGACTGGTTTGCAGTGGATTGAGCGAACCGTCCTCCTTTGGGGTGTCTCGATACTTGGTGGCCTCGTTTTCCATCACGCGGTGGAAAAATGGTTCATCAACGGTGTCATGCCTCGCTACCGACGCCAAGCCCGCTTTGTAGCAGCGACGGAAGCTTGATGTTCCAAACGCTTCGAAGTATCTGTGCTGGCTTGCGACTCTTGCGACATCCCGAGTTGGTCGCTGACCTTGGACGCCGCCAATCGCAACTAGCAATTATTCGGCAATTGAAATTCCAATCACCGACCTGTCGCATTTCCAATGAAGTCGTGCTAACCGAACAAAGCCTCAGCGAACTGCGGCTTGGCGAAGCTGTTTCCATCGGTCATGGGTGTGTACTGACATTTGGCGACGAGCAAAACGGTATTGGCAAAATCACGGTCGGTTCGCAAACATGGATCGGCCCGTACAACAATCTACGCAGTGGCGGTGGAAGAATTGAGATTGGATGCGGATGCCTCATCAGCCAGTTTTGCACGCTTGTCGCAAGTCATCATGGCACCGATCGAGACACGCCGATTCGCGAACAAGCCCCCGCGATTGGAAAACGTGATATCCGATTAGGCGATGACGTGTGGCTGGGAGCTGGCGTAACGGTCACTGCCGGGTCGAGGATCGGCACTGGTGCGGTGATTGGCGCCGGATCGGTGGTAATCGGTGAGGTGCCCGAATACGAAATTTGGGCGGGCAGTCCAGCACGCAAAATTGGCGAACGTAAATCGTCAAACCCTTCCGGAGTAGCTGGAAATTGAATTCGTTCCATCTTTCACCCTCCTTGCTCCGTCAGCAACTTGGCTGTTGGCTGCACGAGCGATGGAAAGCAGAATTCGTGCTGCGAATGCCACGACTAGCCCGACAGATTGGCTGGTCATGGATGGACCTCTGCAACCGAGACGAATCGCTATCGATCTCAACGGATGGAGAAACTCGCATCTGCGACTGGAGTGATTCTTCTCAACTGACGCTCGCCAAGGTGTTTCCAAGCGTTGCCAACCGGCTGTTCAAATATTGCCAATCGCAACATCCCATTTTGCTGGTTGACCGCAACCGACTCGAAAACACTCAACATCCAGATGCATCAATTTTGATCGCGATCGGAGGCCGCACGCGATTGCCATTGCTGCACCTGACCCTGATGTCGCTAATCGGACAAACAGGCGTCTCGATCGAAATCATTGTCTGTGAAATCGGTCCCCGTGCTGAACTCGAACATCAACTCCCCACCGGCATCCGATACCTGCATGTTCCAATGGACAACGCGAACGGATTCAACAAAAGCATCGCGTTGAACCGTGCCGCCGAACTTGCCACCGGTGAAGTGCTTTTGGTCCACGATGGTGACTATGTAGTGCCAGCAGATTTCGTGCGAACAACACTCACCCAGATTGGGTCGGCAGATGGTATTCGGCCCTGTCGTTTCATTTTCCATCTGGATCGCGTCACCACACAGCGAGTGCTTGAGCAACATCGTTTGCCCGAAGTGGTTGGGATCGAAAAAATCGTTCAGAACAATCCAACGCCCATGGCTGTCAAACGTGATGCATACCAGCGAATTGGTGGTCACGACGAAGACTATTTTGGTTGGGGCGGAGAGGACACGGAATTCATTTCGCGACTTCGGACCAGTTCGATGATCGAAGGCGGCACCACATTCGCTCTTCATCTTTGGCATCCGGCGGCCCCCAAAAAAGCATCGGGCGACCGGAATCGCAGCATGCACGACCAGAAAATGCGGATCCCTGAATCACAACGCATTCACCGTTTGCGAAGGAAAATTCATGGATGCCACGTCGCATCGTCGACCACAGGTTCATGACGGTAGCCGGACGCGGAATCGAAAGATGGGTATCAAACTGACAGTTGGAAAGCTTCGTGACGCTTGGATGGAATATTCCAAACAGAGTCGCGTGATCAGTCAGTTCCCGGGCGGTAAACCGATCTTTATCGGCGGAACTCATCGCAGCGGTACGACGTGGTTTGCGAAGATGCTTGCCGAACCGGGGCTCTGGTACATCCACGAGCCATACAACCCGAACAAAGGGTTCTGGCACGAAGAGTTCTCGTACACATCGATCAACGAACGCAGCTCCGAGATTGATCGCTACATGACGGGCCTGCTCCGCGGTCGCTACCGAAGCACGTCTTTGAACGCGAACACTGATCATGCACTTATGCCGCTCCGATTGTTGCGGCCAACGATCCGTCGGGTAATGGTCAAAGATCCTTTGGCGTGCCTGCTCTCAGGTTACTTCACCAAACACTTCGACTTTCGAACGATCGTCTTGTTTCGCCATCCGGCGGGTTTTGTTTCAAGCGTTCTACGACTGGGATGGCCGATCGGAAAATTCATTCGTTCGTTCTTGAATCGATCAGACCTTTTGGATGACCATCTCGCTCCTTTTCGATCGTTGATGGTGAAACACCAGGATGGACAGGACGCTGCGGCAGCGACCGTCCTGCACGGTCTACTGAATACCGTGATGTGGAATCAGGTTCGGCAAAACAGCGCAATCACCTGGTATCAGTTCGAAGACTTGTGCCGGCAACCGATCGAAAGCTTTCGCGAAATCCACGCCACTCTGGGTTTACCCTACGACGACTCGACGCTTCAACGTCACGAATCGCTGTGCTTTCAAGGACCGAGTCGGCCTGACGCTTATCACACACATGCGGTCGCTCGCAGAAGCTCGGCGATGGCAGATAGCTGGAAACAGCAACTGAGCTCGGATCAACAACGAATGATCCGAAACGTTTGGGATGAATTCGAAATCCCTCTTTATCACGATGCGATGGAATGGACCTGTCGCCCACCAAAACTGGAGACGTCCGTTGTTTGATCTAGCTCCCCCGATTCCAACCGTTCGCATTGATTGCTACGGGATCAAGATCCCGCAAGCATCGTTGACCATCGATCTTGATGGCACTCACTATCAGTTTTGTCTCGGAAACGCGGGGCGCACGAACGAGTCGTTTCATGCGGGCCTTTTTGTCAACCAATCGGCATACAACGATGCCGCGCTGCGGTACCCGCAAAACAGACGATTCGCGGCGTTGATCGAAAGTCCGATCAACCCTTGCTTTGACGACTTGGATCTTTTGGCAAAGCGATTCGATACCGTCTTTACCCATCAAAGCGACTTGGTGTTGTCCAACCCGGTATTCCAACCGTTGTTGTTTGGCACCAACTGGATTGGCGTCCATTCTGACCAAGACTCGCTTGATGTCTTGAATGACCACCCTGACAAAACCAAACAAATCTCGTTTATCGGTAGCATTCAGCACGACGATATCGGGGCATACCAATTCCGACGAGAAATCGCGAACCGTTGTTTGGAGAACGCTGATATCGACTGCTTTGGAAAAGGCATCCGGCCGATTCCAACCAAAAACGTTGCACTTCGTTCGTACCGATACTCGATCGCGATGGAAAACGCAGTCGCCGATCTGTACTTTTCCGAGAAGTTGATCGATTGTTTGCTCTCTGAAACCGTACCGATCTACTACGGTTGCCCAAGTATCGACACGCTTTTTGATCGACGCGGGATGCTGTGCTTTGATTCGCAAGATTCGCTTTCCGACTGTTTGGAACGAGCGACCGAAGCGAACTACGAAGCGATGCGTCCCTACATTCTTGCGAATAAACGAAAAGCAATCGAACAGCGTTGGCATTCGCACCACGGCTTGCTTCACCGTCTCGCTTCTGTCCTACCTGAAAACCTTCGCGACATGCCTGCGTTGGAGATGCCAGCGTTCGTCAAAAGCCGATCGACGCTTGCAAGGTTGTCCGCCGTCGTGCGTCGTGAAATCCGCCACAATCCGATTTCGAAACAGATTCAACGTCGAACCGCATCATGACGACTCACGTTCCGTCATCAGCGTCAGCACCATTTACGCCGACATTCGCGCCTTCATACGTTGATCAGGCACGTCCGGAGTCGGTTGGCTTTCGATACGTCTTCTGCGTCGGAATGCGGCGTGGCGGATCAACGCTGCAATCTCAGCTCGTCGCCGCAATATTAGGCGATCAACCTGTTCATTTGGTGTCCCCCGAATCGATCCATTCCTTTCTGGCCCAACAATCCGATCACGCCAAACCAGCGATTGCCAAGCTGCATCGCTACTGTCCAGAGATCGCCGAACTTGCCCGAACCGGTCAAGCCAAAATCGTTTACGTGTATCGCGATGTTCGGGACGTCGTTGCATCAATCGTTCGCAAATATGACCTGCCCGCGTTTGCATTTGTCCATGGCGGGTTGCAGCAATTACTTGCTGAGTACAACGATTGGATATCCGTCCCAGGAATCCACGTCGCCCGCTATGAATCGATGATCAGCAACCTTGCCGGTGAAGCCCATCGACTGGCAAACTACCTTGGATGCCCGATCAGTCCACGCCAAGCGAAACGTCTTGAGCAGCGTTTCAGCGTTGAGAACCAACGCCGTTCAATCGCCAATGCGACAAACCAATGCGGTAGTGGCGGTAATACCTACGACAAGATCACACTGCTGCATCCCAACCATATCCAAACCGGTGGGACAGGCAACTATGCCAACGAATTGCCCCGCAATGTGATCGCGGCTTTGGAATGGCAATCACGGTCATGGCTTCACGACCATCAATACTCGCTTTCATGCAGCCGAAGTTACCAGTGGATCGCGCACATGCGATTCCAACTTCGTTCACGTCTACACCACATGTTGCGCGGGCGAGGCACATCGTCAACGTGAACGCCGTTTTAGAGAATCGAACCCGCCCGGCGTGCCCTCCCACAACGCCGATCGTGGGGCTGGTGTCGACCATTATCCCGGTCTTCAATCGCGCAGTGATGATCGTTGATAGTGTCGCGAGTGTGCTGGCACAAACCTATCGACCGATCGAAATCATCCTTGTCGATGACGGTAGCGATGATGAAACACCAGAAGTGTTGGCAAAACTTCAACGCGACTTTCCTGACGAGGTACGGGTTGTCACTCAACCCAATGCAGGACCCGGTGCAGCTCGCAATGCGGGGCTCGCGATCGCACGTGGTGAATTCATTCAGTACCTCGATAGCGATGATCGCCTGCACCCGGACAAATTTTCGGTTCAGGTGCGTCAACTTCGATCGGATCCGGCAGCGGGTGTTTGTTACTGTGTCACAAATCGCATGGATCCGACGACAGGTAAAATGACGGCCTGGGCAGAAACTGACAAAGTCATCGACCAACTTTTTCCAGCGTTCCTACCGAAGCGCGGATGGGCGACGTTGACGCCGCTATGGCGGAAAACCGTGTGTGACGCGATCGGTCCCTGGAAACCGCTGCGGATGATGGAAGATTGGGAACACGATCTGCGCGCGGGACTGTTGGGCGTGCGCCCCGTCGCTGTCGATCAGACGTTGTGCACAGTAATCGATCATGACCAACCGCGTGCCAGTGGAATGGTCGCAGGTATGACGAGCGATCGAGTCAACAGTTTGTTTCAAGCGCACCGATCCGTTTGGTACGAGATGAAGCGAATCTCGAAAACCGATTGGGATTATGTCGCGAACTTTAGTCGAACGATGTTCTGGATCGCGAGGCTTTGCGGCGAACGTGGACTTGTAAGCGAAGCCGAAGCGGCGTTGGATTTGACCGACGAGATGACGAAGCTCAATTCGCAACCGTCAGCGACTCATCTGTTTCGCAGAATTAAGCGATGGTTGGGATGGAAAGGTGCCGTTAAAACGGTCCAAGCGATTCACCAAATGCGAAAGGTGGCGAATCGATGAGCGCTGCAGAATCTGAATTGCGACCGTTGGTTTCTGTCGTGATGAGCTGCTTTAACGACGTCGCACACGTTACCGATGCGATTCGCTCGATCCAGGCACAGACGCTTTCCCAATGGGAGATGATCGTCATCGACGACGGATCGTACGACGGAACGGAACGGATCCTCGAAACGCTTGCGGAACAAGATTCGCGATTGAGGGTAATCCATCAACCCAACACCGGTTTGACGCGTGCATTGCGAAGCGCATGCGATGTCGCGCTCGCGCCGCTGATTGCACGTCAAGATTCCGATGACGTTTCTGCACCGACGCGTCTTCAACGACAATTTGAACTGTTTCAAAGCTGCCAAAGCATCGGATTTGTTTCTTGCGAGGCTCGCTACTTGGGCCCCGGAGGTGAGCACCTAACGGTGGTGACGCGACCGTCAGATCCAGACGAGGCAACGTCGAGGCTACTGAACGAAAAGCTTGGTCCTCCTGCCCACGGAACGATGATGTTCCGCAAATCCGTCTATCAATCCGTAGGCGGTTATCGCGATGCGTTTTACTACGCACAAGACACTGACCTTTGGTTGCGGATGGCAGAGGTTTCAAAGATTGCCTATGTCAACGAAACACTCTACGACTTTCGGTTTTGGCCAGGCAGTTTGACTGGGTCGGGGCGAAACGTTCAAGCGAAATTCGGAGTCTTTGGCCAACGTTGCCGGGCGGCAAGAGTCGCCGGCCAAGATGAAACGCCGATTTTGGAAGAAGCCGAACGCCTTTCGCAACAAGTTCGTGCGTCGCGGGCTCGCAACAACACGATCGAAGCGCCGGTACGGGATAATCAGTCAAAGCTGAATTATCTGGTCGGATCACAACTGGTCAAGAATCGCGACATCCGTGGCCGAAGGTACCTGCAACGTGTGATCCATCACAATCCACTTCATGCGAAAGCATGGGTTCGTCTGGCACAATCTTGGCTGCAGCTGGACGCGAGTTCCGCTGTCACCACGTCAGTGCCACGAATGCAATGAACGCCCCCTACGATCAAGCAGCACGAAACGCGACACCTTTACCAGAAGGCCCGTTGCGGATCTTAACTGTCGCGAACGTTCCTTCCAATCCGAACAGCGGCGCCGCAGGTACTGTCTTTCACACCAACCGTGCATTCCGTGAACTTGGACATCATGTCGAAGAGATCTGGAGCGATCGACTTGGGCCACGAAGAATCAATCACGGCAACCTGCACTCGCTGCTCGAGCAACCACGGGCCTATCGCCGTGAGATTCTGAAAGCGACCCGGAATCAACCTTTCGATGCGGTCCTGATCAGCCAGCCGCAAGGATACCTCGCGGCCAAGGCACTCAAACATTCCGGTTTTGAAGGCGTCGTGATCAACCGCAGCCATGGGTTAGAACTTCGAGTCGACGAGGTGCTTCCACACTGGCGACGTCGAATGGGTTTTTCCAGTTCTCGCCATCCCGTCTTGACCGGTATGCTGCGACCGCTGTTGCAACGTCAATGGGCCGAAACGCTGAAATGGTTCGACGGGATTGTCTTGCCGTGCGTTGATGACCGCGAATTCTTGGTATCGCGTACCCGTTGTGATCCGAGTCAATTGGCGACCATTCATCACGGCGTTCCAGAGTCGTTCTTAACAGAACCGGTCTTGCCGATGACGGCGAACCGTCGAAACCGAATGCTGTTCATCGGACAGCACTCGTTTATTAAAGGTCCCGATTTGTTGGTCGAGATCGTTAATCAAACACTAGCCGCTTCACCCAACATGGAAATGACTTGGGTGACGTCCAAAGAAGACCACCAATGGATTCGGGAACGCCTTGCTCCTGAAATTGCCGATCGCGTGACTTTGCAGGGCTGGGTGTTGCAAGTCGAGCTTCTGCCACTACTCGATTCACACGGTATTTTTGTCTTTCCATCATTCTTCGAAGGCGCGGGAAAGGCCTGTGCCGAGGCTCTGGCCCGCGGCATGCTTGTTGTCGCATCGGAAACCGGTGGAATGCGTGATCACCTTCGTGAAGTGATGCCCGATGGATTGTGCCAAGTTGGTGATACGGAAGCCTTCATCAAGCGAATCTTGGCGTTTGCGAATAGCGATGCGATCAATGTCAACCGACTAGCAACTTCGGCTGCTTATTGTCAGAAATTGACTTGGGCGAATTGTGCACAGCAGTTGGTTGCTTTTTTTCGTCAGCAAAAAGCCGCAAACCGGAATTTCCGTTCGAGACACCGAACTGATCGCAGGCGCTCGCCGTGACATCGATCGTGATTCCCACCTACGGTCGTGACCAAGTTCTGATCGATACGGTCCAGGCTCTTCTTGATCTGCGATATCCGGCCAAAGAGATTCTGGTCGTCGATCAGACCCCCGAACACGATGAAGTGGCCCACCGACAACTGTCTTGCTGGAACGATGCGAACTGCATTCGATGGATCCGAAGGGAAACACCGTCGATCACCGCGGCAATGAATGCCGGCTTGCAACAAGCAAACTCGGACTTGGTACTGTTCCTTGACGATGACATCCGGCCAAGGTCGGAGTTGGTTCGTGTTCACAGCGACGCCCACACACAATGTCCCAATCTGTGGGCGACGGTTGGGCAAGTCATCCAGCCCTGGCAGCAACCCGAAGACATCGCGGCACCTCGAGAACTATCCGGACTTCGGATCGACGACGATTTTCCGTTCCATTCGACACGTGAAATGCCGGTCCGTAATGTGATGGCGGGAAACCTCTGCGTGAACCGCAACAGAGCGATCTCGATTGGCGGATTTGACGAACAATTTGTCGGTTCCGCATTTCGATTTGAAACTGAATTTGCCAGGCGTGTCAGCATCGCCGGAGGCGAAATGCGATTTCTTGGAAGCGCCGGTATCGACCACTTGCGAGTCGATCGCGGCGGCACGCGCAGCCACGGCAACCACCTGACCAGCGCAGACCCTCGCCACGGGATCGGCGATCATTACTTTGCGCTGTTGCATGCGCCATCTAAGAGCACGGCGCATCTTTACTGCGCCCGACGTATCGCACGCGAAGTTCGTACAAGGTTCCACATGACCCACCCTTGGTGGGTTCCCGTCAAGGTCATTGGAGAGTGCCGCGCTTTCTTTGCGGCCAAGCGACTGATACGACAGCGACAAACGTAGCAACGGAGCTGATGCGAGTTTGTTTTCCTAAAGTTACCTTCGATCAAGAAAACGAATGGCCGAAGAGAGGAAAAGCCGCGCCGGATACCAAGCGTAAAAACACTCATCGCGATGCGTTCGAAAGATGAAACTCGCCTTTGTCACTAGCCATCCGATTCAGTATCAAGTTCCGATCTTTCGGTTGTTGGCCAATCGTTCCGAGATTGACTTCACCGCGTTGTTCGCGATGGTGCCCGGTGCGAAGACACAGGGTGATGGTTTCGGTGTCGAGTTCCAGTGGGATGTTCCTCTACTGGATGGCTACCGTTTCGAAGTTCTCGACAATATTGCCAAGTCTCCGAGTGTGACGCGTTTCTCCGGTTGTGACACGCCTTTGGTCGGCGAGACGCTGCGGAAATTGAAAGCGGATGTCGTCGTGGTCAACGGCTGGGTTGTCAAAACGTGTCTTCAAACGTTGAAAAGCTGTCGGCAGATTGAGATTCCCTGCCTCGTCCGAGGAGAAGCCAACCGATTGCGTCCACGCCCATGGTGGAAACGTGCCTTGCAGCGTCAATTGGTACGCCGCTTCAACGGATTCTTACCAATCGGCGGTGAGAATCGACGGTTTTACAAAAGCTATGGGATCTCCGAAGAAGCAATGTTTGACGCCCGCTACTGCGTCGACAACGACCGCTTTGCGGCGAACGCCGCCTCAATACGCACCGAGCGTGAATCGTTGCGACAGCGATGGTCGATCCCTACCGAATCGACTTGCTTTCTGTACTGTGGAAAGTTCGAACAAAAGAAGCATCCGATGGAGCTGCTTCACGCGTTTCGCCAAGCTGCATCGCGACAGACACCGAATGCTCCGATGCATCTGCTAATGGTTGGTGACGGCGAATTACGAAAGGATTGCCAGCAGTATGCGCAGTCGCACCAGTTGCCAGTCAGTTTTACTGGTTTCCTGAACCAATCCGAAATCGTCGCATCGTATGTTGCAAGCGATTGTTTGGTGTTGCCATCCGATCACGGTGAAACTTGGGGATTGGTGGTCAACGAGGCGATGGCATGCGGATTGCCCGCGATCGTCAGTGATCAGGTCGGTTGCCACAGCGACTTGATTCGACAAGGTGAAACCGGATTCGTATTTCCCTTTGCGGATTGGAACGCGCTGTCCGAATCATTTTGCCATGCCAGTTCGGCAAAGGTTGATTTGGCACAATTGGGGCATCAGGCATTCCAACTGATCCAAGACTACTCGCCTCGTGCCGCGGCCGAAGGAATCGTTGACGCTGCCCGTTGGGCACGTCGATAGGTGACCACACAGATGCGCGTCTGTTTGGTTGATACCGCTCTGCCAGATTCTGTTGGCAGCATGCGACACTATGCGGACATGGTCGAACGAGCATTGCTCGAGCGCGAAGACATCGTCGTCTCGCGAGTTTGTGTAGCAGATGATGTTTCGCAGATCCCGCCGATCCTTCGTACGGCAAAACATCATTCACAGACGGTCCGACATGCCAAACGTTTGTCGCGGGAGTGCGATGCTGATTTGGTGCATATCCTTGACGGTAGCCACGGCTATCTCGCCAAACACTTTGCCAAGCAAGCGGTCGTGGTTACCGTGCACGACATGATTCCGCTGCTTCAATCAAAGAAGCATTTCGCTGTGCCGCGTCCGAACATGATTTCTCGGTTGATCGTCCGACAAGCCGCAACTGGGCTGTCCCACGCCGACCACTTAATCTTCTGTAGCGAATCAACTCGCAGCGATTTCCATCAGCACGTTGGAAAATCAAAGGCTTCTGATTCGGTTGTTTACCCGCCGCTCGAATCCTGCGGGCGGAGGATTAAAAACCGCGATCACGCCGAACAAAGAATCTGCCCAGCCGAAACGCCCTTCATCTTTCACATCGGAAACAACGGTTTCTATAAAAACCGCGTCGGTGTGCTACGGGTGTTCGCGATGCTTTCCGACAGGTTCCCACACAAGTTACTAATGGCAGGACCGGAACCAACCGCAGAGTTGGTTTTATTGGCAAAGCAGTTGGGAATCGATAAACAGGTTCAATTCGTCATCAATCCGACAAACGAAGAAGTCTTTGCCTATTACTCTCACGCAGCAGCATTCATTTTCCCGAGCATTTACGAAGGATTCGGTTGGCCGCCCATCGAAGCGATGGCATGCGGTTGTCCGGTGATCTGCAGTGACGGCGGATCATTGGCCGAGGTCGTTGGGGATGCGGCATACGTCGTCCCGCCAAAAGAGGAACACTTAATGGCGGACGCGTTGGCTACGATTCTTTCCGACGATTTAAAGAGACAGGAATTCATCGACAGGGGGTATCGTCGCGCCGCGGAGTTCACATTGGAACGCTTCGCGGACCAATTGGATAATGCTTACATGGAGGCGAGTCGAAATCGAAATGGCATAGCCTGGCGGCGTGCCAGTATTGCGGGCAACAGTTCACCATGATCACGATTGCATACCTTGGATGCTTGGGCATTGCATGTTTGGTTGCTCTCACCGATTGGCGCAAAGCGATCTATTGGGCGATCGCTCTGGATTTTTTGCGTGATCCGGTCCGCAAGATGACGCCGGACGAACCCGTTCTCATCACAGTCAGTGTACTCGGGTTATGGGCGGTGATCACATTGGCTGCATGGTCTCGTTCAAGGCGTCAAATCGAACAAGCCTTAAAAGAACATGCCAAGATTCTCTATGCGTTTCGGCTATTGATTATCGCAATCATCCCTGGCTGCGTTTTATCGCTCGTGTTGTACCAGGGCGGCTACAAAATGGTGGCCTTGGGAACGGTGTCGTACCTGGCTCCATTTGCCGGAATCGTTCTCGGATACCTGATCTCGCTACGGCCTAAAGAGCTAGGGCGAATCTTTCAGTTCTATTGTCTTGTCAATGGGATCGCATTGATCAGCGTGGTCGCAGAATACTGTGCGACCGACTGGCCGGGTCTTGGCGGGATGCGAGGGATGAACTGGATCCGGTACAGCGGCGGCGAGATAGTGCAACTGATCGCCGGTTGGTATCGCAGCCCGGACATCATGGGTCTGCACGCAGCTCAAGTCGTGATGTTCTCTCTGACGCTTGCCCTTCAACAACCGAAGCGTCAATCGCCATTTTGGCTGCTACTCTCGGGCTTTGGCTGCCTCTGCCTGTTGCTGTCGGGGCGTCGCAAGATGCTGGGGATGCCGCTGGTGTTTGTCGCAACATTGGGCCTACTTTGTTACGGACGAAAAATTTTGCGATTCCAGCGCGTGATCATGCCAGTAGTGATGGCCAGCCTTTTGCTTGGCGGGATCTTTATGGTCGCGACCGAAAAATACGTGAGCACCGAATACACGAATTTCGCCGGCACGATGTTTACACAAGGTGCCGAACGGTACCAAGAATTGGTGGGCGGTTCGGTCCACCATACGATTTCGCAATCCGGCGTTGTCGGATCCGGGATCGGCACTGCGACTCAAGGTGCGTATCACTTGATTGACCAGAAAGGGCTGCGTAGCTGGCAGGAAGACGGCGTCAGCCGAGTCTTCCGAGAGCTTGGAATCTTCGGCGTGATCTTTATCTTTCTGGCCGGTGTTAGCTTGATCCGCGGAATGGGCGGTGCAATTGCCGTCGTCCCACGAACATGGCACGGGGCGGTGACCCAGCTTGCCATGATTGCAATCGTTGTCGCCAACTTGGCGTCGTTTACCGTGTCGCACCAGCAATATAGCGGTGACCCTTCGTCGGGGCTTTTGGTTCTGATTTTGTTGGGTATGACGCTCGGTGTCGCATCCTTGGCACGAGTCAACTTTGGGACACAGCGACGAAGCTTCTCAACCGAGTTGCACCCCGAACGCGACTACACGATGCCTTGGGGAGCGATGCCAACTTGACCGAGTGCGGTGACCGAAAATCGACGGCATGCGACGGGATCGCTGATAATCGCCGGTCTCGCAAGTGGACTCGATTGGAACTGCTGGGGCGGATGCTCTGGGCGTTGGCCGGACCACTGTTCCGCTATTCACCACGTCCCTGCTGGGGGTGGAGACGCTTTCTGCTGCGGCGATTTGGTGCCCAGATTGGACACGAAGCTCGTATCGATCCATCGGCGAGAATCTTTATTCCGTGGAATCTCGCGATTGGTGATTGGTCGTCGCTCGGCTTCGACTGTTTGATTTATAACCTGGGGCCGATGACGATCGGCGATCGGGTGACAGTCTCGCAGCGTTCGCATTTATGTGGCGGAACGCACGACTATTCCGATGGGGCGCTACCGCTGATTAAATCGCCCATCACGGTTCAAGACGACGCCTGGGTTTGTGCCGACTCGTTCATTGGCCCAGGGGTTACCATCGCAACGGGTTGCATCGTTGCGGCAAGGGCGGTAGTGATTCGATCAACCGATGCATGGTCGATCGTTGGTGGACATCCCGCCAAGAAGATTAAACCGCGTGAACCCTTGGTTCGTCCACCGCTTGGTTCGTTGGCGGATTTGTAGGAAGCAGTGCTTTGTGTCGATCGACACAGCTTTCGGCGAGCATTGATTGTGCCAGCTCCCACTTTTTTGTCACGATCATCTGTTCATAGCAGGCCATCATGCGGCAAAACTGCAGCCCTGCTGCGCCGTCGAGAAAGCCCCGCTTGAAGAGATACTGGTAGCAGAATCGAAACGCCGCGCGACAAGGCAAACGTCGCGAAAAGGCACGTAGTGCAGCCCGACGCTGGCTCGGGTCACGAGCTACCAGTGCTCTAAAATCTAGGTTTGCCGCTTCTTGGCACTCTTGCCAGGCCTCTCGCTGTGCGTAGCGAATGTGCCGGTCCCACCAATGTTGGATCCCGCGGCTGAACGGCTGGTGGACAAACGGCTCGACAATCGTTTGGACTCTACCGTCAACCGAAGGTACAGGGACTTCACCGTGTCCGGAATCTTCGAATCTTGCGCGTCCGTTTCGGACGAGTCGCATGATCCAAACAGGATACCCATCGCTGTAGCGCAGCCAACGGCCGGACAACATCGTCTTGCGGCACATTTTGAATGCGGCCGTGTCGTCGTTCACGCTATTGAGAGCGTTCTCGATCGCTTCGGTGAAAGCGGGCGTGCACGCCTCGTCAGCATCCAACATCAGCACCCATTCATTGCGCAAACGCGCGTGCTTCAATGCCCAATTGCGCTGACCGGCGAAGGTGTCGAATCGATGGGTGATGACACGTGCGCCCGCTCTCTCTGCAATTGAAGGCGTATGGTCGCTGGAATAATCATCGACCACCACCACTTCGTCCGCCCAACTTAGCGAATCGAGACAACTCTGAATGATATGGGCCTCGTCTTTGGCAATGACAACCACGGAGACGGAGGTGAGGTGGGACATGGCTGATCACAAAGTCTGAACCGATTGATCGATTGTCGCGGCAACAGTTCTATTTCAGTCGCCACACGGAGTACGTCATCGATCGACGAGCACTTCGGTCCGAAATTCCTTGTATACCGATTGGCAACGATGTCGGTTCACCCTCGAACAGAACCCATGCGATTGACCTATCTGGCAACCGACCCGTCGCTTGTTGTCTGGGTATGATGGTGTCGAACGTGGCACCAGTCCACTCACGTTCTTGGCTTCGATCAACACCTCGTTATCTTGAGCGGCATTACCACCTATGCCTTCCGACGAACGGTTTTGCGTCCTTCGCGAATTCGGTGATCAATGGTCGGCCGTCAGCGTACAAAGTCTGCTTGCCGGTGCAGAAATCCGTTCGCACCTCACCGGCACTGATCCCGGTACTGCCCTTAGCATGGGAGGCGCGCCGACCGACAGTCTTGTGCGAATTCAAGTCGCCGCAAAAGACTTCGATCGAGCCGACGAACTGCTCCGTCAACATGAGCAGGAACTGCTCGCAAAGGAACCTTGGCTATGTGCACGCTGTGACGAGCCCAATGAAGCAACTTTCGAATACTGCTGGAATTGCCAAGCGTCACGCTCCGATATCCCTGTCCCCAAAAGTAGTAGCAGCGTTTCTTCAGCATTCGCCTCCGCCAAGGTGCCCAACGAACCCTACTCGATCCCACTGACGAATCACAGTCGCAAGCGGCTTTCGTTAAATCCTTATGAAGCGGCTGAAGTTGTCGAGTCAATTCCCAACCGCGACTTTACAATCGACCACGAAGCCACAACCGAAGCTTACGAGGCCGCATTGCGTCGTGCACTTTTGGCATCCATTTGTACGATCGTATTGCTGACACCGATTAGCTGCTTGCTTCCGTTGTACCTACTCGCCAATTTGCCGCCGTGTCCGAACGGTGTTCCAAGGCGAAAACTCAAACTTGCGTTTATCTGGTTCAGCACCTTGCTAGGGTTCTTGTCGGGGAGCTTTGTCAGTATTTGGATGCTGGGAGCGTTGTGACCGTGGATACCGATCGAGTTTGACCGGATATAATGCCACAGATGGATTCCCGCCTCTCCCCACACCAATCCTCCCCAATACCGATGAAAACCACAGCCACTCTGATCGCCTTGTTTTGCATGGCGCTGTCAATGTCTACCGCACATGCCGAGAACACGTTGCGGGTGATGAGTTTCAACCTTCGCTATGGCAAAGCAAACGACGGAGAAAATCATTGGGACAAACGCAAGCCGTTTGTCGCGACAGTGATCAACGACTTCTCGCCGGACCTGATGGGTACACAAGAGACGCTCGACTTCCAAAAAGACTTTGTACTCGAACAAACCTCAGGCTATCAGTATTTCGGTCGGTCTCGGATGAACACGCCCAACGAACACTGCGGGATTTTTTATAAGTCCGACCGCTTCGTGCAATTGGCAGGCGGGCATTTTTGGTTGAGCGAATCACCCGAAGTCCCTGAATCAAAAAGTTGGGATTCGTCGCTTCCACGTATGGCAACTTGGGTGCTACTCCAAGACAAACAGGGATCGGATCGACCAATCCTGTTTGTGAACACGCACTTTGACCATCGTGGCAAACAAGCTCGCTTGGAATCCGGCCGATTGCTGTCCGAACGGATTGGACGATTGGCAAAAACCGCAAACGATCCGTTGATCATCGTCACTGGCGATTTCAATTGCGATGCAGGTAGCGAGCCATACCAAGCACTCGTCGATAATGAATCGCTGAAAGATACCTACCGCGAAGTCCACGTTACCGAGCGCAGCGACGAAGGCACCTTCAACTCTTGGGTCGGAAAATCAGAAGGTGCACGGATTGATTGGATTGCGGTCTCGAAAGATGCCACCGTGAAAGACGCCGAAGTTGTGCGGACATCCTTTGACGGTCACTTTCCATCGGATCACTATCCGATCACCGCCACGATCGCACAGTAACGCATTGTACAGGCAGATGACGGACGCGTGACCACGTCCGTCAAATTGGTTATCGGTATTGCTGCGAAGCGACAACGAACTCGTATTGGTCGCTGCTCGTTTGGCATTGGAATACGGTTTTCTGGATGCTCTGCGGAAACGACTTCAGATTCGTTTCGCAATGCTCGCGTTCGAGATCAGCAAGCAAGACTTCGAGTTCTGGCGGGACAAATCGAACAACGTGGCGTCCCTCAGTTGAGATTTCTGCTTTGGCGAGAAGCTGGCGATCAAAACCAGAAAAGATCGTTTGCTTGGCCCAAGAAAAGTAAAGCCGTTTCTCGGTTTTGGGCTGAGCGTTGACGGTGCGTTTTGGCTGCTTGGACAGCGAAGAAGCTGATTCGATGTGGTTTTGACCACCGCCGAACACTCCTAGTTCGATTCCGAAATAGTCCAATTGGGCCGCGTAATCATCTTTGTCCTGACTTTCAAATCGCAGCTCCCACCGCTGCCATCTAGGCACAATGTCATCGTCACCTTCGCCGGGCCCGATACCCCGCAATGTGCTTCCGTCCTTTCCATCGGGGCGACCGCGTTTCGATAAGTTTTGCCCCATCGCCTGCGACTTTGGCAATTCCGCAGCGATACTGGACACCAACACCAGTGCCTCGGTGAAACTTGGATCCTGTAGGTCGCTAACTTCCGTCTCGGACGGCAATTCGAAGCCTTGATCGACTCCTAGTGCCGCGTGACTTGTTTCCATCCGTTCTATTTGGCTGACGGCGTGAATTCGCTGACCTTCACGGGAACACAACCAAAGGACGAACAGTGTCATCACGCCAATCGCTAGTAAGAGCAACCAAGTGGTCAGCCAAGATGAAATCGAATCGAATCTGCTGACCCGCATCGTCGATGGAGCGGATAGATTCGGATCGGCTTTCGAGCTAAACGGGACTGCACACACCATCTCACCTCGGTGATCATGTTGTCGATGTTTCCATCAACGAGGGCGATTACTCTGGTAGTTGGCGAACATGTAATCCAGACCGCATCTCTCAGATGTGAACTATTGTGTGACCTGGTGATACTTCGCGAGATTTCCGAGAGCTTCGTCCAAAGTCACGATGCGTGCGTAGCGATCACGCAGCGTTGCCAAGGAGGCCTCGTGGAGTTCCTTAGTCACGGTCGCACAGCAGTCCTCGACCACGGTCACCAGATAGCCAAGGTCACACGCATCGCGAACAGTCGTTTCGACACATTCGTTGGTATAGACGCCGACGACATAGAGCGCTTCGATACCAATATTCTTCAGCACATAGTGCAAGTTGGTTGATGAGAACACACCGCTGGCAGTCTTGTTGATAACGATTTCATCGTATTCGTCTTTCGGGCCAACGGACTCGATGAAGTCCGCATCGCGTGTGCCAGGTGCTGCCAACAGCCCCAATCGTCGATGGCCTTTGCTGCGGTCACGGCCATCGCGTGTCAAAGACTGGATACGGGTGTGGATGACTTCTAATTGGTGCTCGCGAAACGCATTCTGAATTCGCTGCACACCTGGCAAGACCAGTTGATCAAGACGATTGAAGTAGTACTCTTGTGCTTCGGGTGAAACGCCGTGCGAAGTCGCATCGCGGAAGACGCCATGTCCTCGTGCCGCATCAAGGTATTGCAAATCAATGCAGAGCAACGCCACGTTGCCTTTTTTAAGAAACGTCTGCTGAGCGGGATTTTCGACGAAGGCTTCGTGATAGACATCGCGAAGCGGATCGAGGTGTTCAAAATCGGATTGGCCGAGGTTCATCGCTGTCACTTTCAAAAGGAATCAATCTCTCACTGCGTTTCCAGTCCTGGCGTCTAGTCTGCCATCGACAGAATCGCATGTAGCATCAAGTTAGCGCCGGCTTCGATGTCGGACCAGGCCGTCCATTCGGCGGGCGAGTGGCTTTGACCTTTTTTGCTGGGGACAAAGACCATTCCGACGGGCACAATCCGTCCCATGATCTGCGCGTCATGTGCGGCACCGCTGGGCATCTTAAGATACGATAGCCCCAAATGATTCGCCTGCTCGATGACTCGATTGACAATAAGATCGCTGCATTTGACGGGCTGTAGGTAACTCATCTGTTCAAAATCGAACATTAAGTTTCGTCGTCTTGCGATCGCCGACAGGGCCTTTCGAAGTGCGGCGGCAAGTTCGTCGAGCACCACTTCGCTCGTATCGCGGACATCCAAAGAGAATTCGACCAATCCGGGAACCGTGTTCGCTGCCCCCGGCATAATCTGAGCTTTTCCGATCGTCGCTCGACTGCGATCGCTGCCGTTTTCTTCGAGAATCCTGGGCAGTTCGTTCGCGAATTCCGCCAATCCCATGAACGCATCATTGCGCATGTCCATTGGAGTCGTTCCCGCGTGGTTGGCTTCGCCGCGCAGACGGACGGCCCATGTGAAAAGCCCAGTGATTTCGTCGACGATCCCAACGGGCTTTTTCAATCGGTCGAGTACAGGACCTTGTTCGATATGCAATTCCAGGTAGCCGGCAATGGATTCCGGATCGCGTGCCGCATCCAGCGCATAACGTGCGTCGTAACCGTGCCGTTTTAGTTCGTCCGATAGCAGAATCCCGTTCAGGTCTTTCATTGTGGCGACGGCACCAGGATTCATTTGCCCGGCGACGGATTGCGAACCAAACATTCCACCGAAGCGGCCCTCTTCGTCGCTGAACGCAATCAGTTCGACATCGCGTCCGGGCCGAATGCCTTGCTCTTTCATGCATCGTAAGCATTCCAATCCAACAACGACCCCCAGAGTGCCATCGAGAGCACCGGCACAAGGAACGGTATCGATATGCGACCCGACCATAATGCGTGGCTTGTCGTTTCCGGATTCAAGCACTGCCGAGATGTTGAGCGCACCATCGAGCTGCGGAGTCAATCCGGCGGCTTTGATACGGTCTTGCAGCCACTGTTTGCCTTGCATATCGGCATCAGTAAACGCCATTCGATAGATCCCTTTGTCAGCGGGATCACGACCGAGTTCGGCGAGTTCGAGAATGTCCGTCTTGATGCGTTCCAGTTGGACACGAAGCTGCTTTGTTGCGGCAATGCTCATCAATCCACTACAGGCAGAGGAAGCCCTTCGACATATTGGCCGTGCAGCAAATGCAATTGAAGGGCATGGTTCATCACGATGTCATTTCGTCGAGCGATTGTGCCGTCCGTTTCCTGCCAAGCGTCGTCGATAAACTGGTTCAGTTTTTTAGCATCGAAAATGCCAAGGTCGGAAACACGCTGTGGCGTCATCCAATGATCAATCATTTCTTGGATCGCTTGACGTTTGACCGGATCGGTATGGGCGGGCGGCGCCATGAAAGCGAACTTTTTGCGTTCGTAAAGTTCGCGTGGCAACACGTTGACCATGCTTCGCGTAGCACCCATTTTTCGACGCCGTCGCGAATACGAACTTCAGGCGGAATGTTGACGGCATACTCGGCGACATGGTGATCCAAGAACGCCGGGCGTGCTTCCATGCTATTGGCCATGTCCATCCTGTCCCCACCCCAGGTCAAGATTTGGCCTTCGAGCATCGTTTTGCTCCAAGTGTACTGCGAAATATCCAATCGATGCCGCCCACGTACCTGGGCTGGATCAATTGCCTTGGCGACTTCTCCGACCGGATCATACTCGGCAAGCATGTCTTGCAACGATGACGATAGCAGTGGGCGAACACGCTGGAGAGTCAACATCCAAGGCTGAATCCAGGACGGCGTAAATCCACACAGATCCATCCAGTCGGGATGCTGCAGGTCTTCTTCAGCCAAAATCGCACCCGCGAAAATGCCACCCTCGTCGTCCCGCCCTAACCAATCGCGTTTAAAGAACGGGTATCCGCCAAACAACTCATCGGAGCCTTCGCCGGTCACGACCGCTTTGTAGTTGCACGCCCGCACGCGACGACTCATGTGCCATTTGGCAACCGCAAGTGTGTTGTAAAACGTTCGCTCGGCATGCCAAGTCGCACGTTCGAATGCGGGCCCGTACAACTCTTTTTCGGTGAGTCGCAACAGTTCCTGTTCCGCACCGGTACGTTCGGCCATCAACTTGGCGATATTCGATTCGTCGTAAGCATCACTATCAAAAGCGATCGTGAACGCCTTGACCGGTGACTGCTGGAGTGTCGTTGCGAGCCCAAGGATCGAACAACTGTCGATGCCGCCGGAAAGGTAGCATCCCACTGGGACGTCAGCTTCCAAGCGAGTCGCGACGGCATCAATCAAACGTTCTTTGACACCAGCAACATACTCATCTGGATTCGGGTTTGGATCGTGACTGGTTGGAAATTCGAGGTCCCACCAACGCGTTTGCTTGGCAACCAACCGGTCGCCATCACGTTGCACGATCAGCATGTGCCCTGGAAGCACTGCCTTCACGCCTTCGAATGCCGTGGTCCCGGGCACCATGACTTGCATCATTTGGTGCAGAGCGACCTTGGGGCAGAGTTTCGGATCGATGTCGGGGTGCTTGAGAATCGATTTGACTTCCGATCCCCATGAAAATCCGTTGTCATTGATCGCGTAGTACAGCGGCTTGATGCCGAAGCGGTCACGTACCAGGATCAATCGTTGTTCACGATGGTCATACAACACGATCGCGAATTCGCCACGCAGTCGATCGACGAATGACAATCCGTGTTTCAAGTACAGCGGCAACGCGACGGCGCTGTCGCTTTTCCCTTGGCAATCGAGTGACTCGCATGCCAATTCAGTACGCAGCCGTTTGTAGCCATACAATTCGCCATTGACGGTGATCGCGTAGTCGCCGTCGGCAGATTCGATCGGTTGGTGTCCATGATCGAGTCCGACGATCGACAGACGCGTGTGTCCAAGCGCCAACCCTTGTTCGACAAACAGCCTGCTCCCGCGTTCGTCGGGTCCACGGTGATCGAGGACATCGAGCATCCCATCGAGGACAAACCGCATCTCGCGTTCGTTCGTTCGGGACGGATTCCAAAAACCGGTAATTCCACACATAAAACTGAATCTTGAGAATGAATCTAGATACCGCTGACGCGATCAAGTCGGTCAAGCACAGCGGTCAAAAGGGCCTGACGCACAAACACGGCGCCGGCCGCCTGGGCAAAGTAAAGGTTGTGACAAGTGTCGTCCAAATCGGTCGACAGCTCTTCGTTCCGAGCAAGCGGATGCATCACCACCGCATTCGGTTTCAGCCTGCTGTTGCAATCGATGCGATAGCGGCTACCGAGATTCCGATAGCTATCGCCTAGAAAGGCAATCGAATTAACATACGCAACGTCCAGTTCTGGGATTACTTCGCGGACGTCGTTCGTGATTTCTAATTCGATAGGCGACTGCTCGATCGGCTCAGTCAAATCCAAACCGACGGGATCCGCCATTTCAGAAATCAGCGTGATCTTTCGCACCGATCCGGTGAACATCAGCGAGATCCGCAAGAAGCTTTTCACAGCGCGCATCGAACCAGGAGTTCCGATGATCCCAAGGTGAATCCGCTTCTCTTCGGGGCAGTCCTGACGGACCAATTCCGGACGCCATTTCAGCAGTGCATACCAATCGATCAATGCTTGCGTCGGATGATGCCCGCTTCCATTGCCGGCGTTAATCAACGGACGTTGCAGATTCTTTCGAATTTCATCAACGCTATCCGTGTCGGGATGCCTCATGATCACGACATCGCCATAGGTATTGAACATCTCGCCGATGTCCGCCAGCGATTCGCCCTTTGCAATCCCAGTGACCTGTCCGTCTGGGACGGACAAAACCTTTCCGTCGAGTCGCAAGACAGCGCTTTCGAATGAAAGTCGTGTTCGCGTACTCGCTTCAAAGAAAGCCGTGATCGCGATCTTTCCGTCAAGCGGCTTATCGAGTTCGACGTTTCGAGACTCCAACAACGCGGCCAACTGCGAAAGCGCAACGACGGTGCGGCGATCGAACTGACGGGGATTGAGTATCGATTGGCCGGCGAGGGCTTCGAGTGCTTCACGGTCGATCTGCTGATTGCAAAAATCGAGCAGGTCTGAAGGTTTGACCGTGAGCCCTTTTGAGTTGCTCGCGTGGCTGGCAAGCGAACCTTTCGCCGTAGGGCTGTTAGCCGAGGATCGGTTTGAATGTGGAGCAGAAGTCATTGAGTCGGTCTCACCAAATCCGTTTTTCTTTCATGTCAGAGATCAAAAACACCATCAATCCAACCGCGCCTGCGATGCAGAGCGCGATGCCGCCTATCACAATCAACTTCAAAAACCAAACTGAGAAAATCATTGTTCGTCTACCGCCCCTTCATCCGCACTGTCAGAACTCGTTACGGGCCCGGCCAACGAATCGAAATCGAACTCGTCAGGCCAAATCATAGAAGCCGCGACAAACACCATTCCGCTCGTTGCCGCCCCAATCAACGACGCGGTGAACCAACCGATCGCGTAGTAAGCGATCAATCCGGCAGCGCTGCCGATGATCATTGAGGCACACGCAGCAACAGGACTCGCCTTGCGGAAATACAAGCCGCCAACAATTGGCCAAAGACAGCTTCCGACCATTGGGCCGGCGAAAAAGAGCACGGTCGCCAAAGTCCCATAGTTCGGAATCGCCAACCCCCAGGCTAGCGCACCTAGTCCGATGACGGCAACGGACGACCAACGTCGCTTCGTCTGGTCGCTAACCGCACCAGCACAAAGAGGTTCTGCCATATCGTTGACAATCAGGTCACCAGTCGCTGCGAGCAAACTGTCGATACTCGACGCAAGCGAACAAAAGACCACGATGAAAACCATCAATGCGCCGCCAGATCCCAACAGCGTTGCGGCAACGAGTGGGCCGACCGTGTCTGGTTGACTGATTCCGATACCGAGCGCAGGAGCGGCGAGCCCGAGAAAGCCCGCGACCACTGGAACGGGAAGCCAAATCAGGCCGCCTAGTGCGTACGCTTTGGGGCCAACGCCTTCTCGCATCGCGAACGCTCGGCTCCACCAAACGTTGCTATGAAAGATCTCGCCGAACGCGAATAACATGTTGTTGAACAATGCCATCAGGGCAGCCGGGAAAAAGACGTCCAGCAACATCGGACGCTCTTCCTGCAGCGTGTGGTGCACTTCGCCCAGACTGACCTGCGTGAGCACGGCAATCGCGACCACGACCAGTCCGACCAAAATGATCAGGCTTTGAATGAAATCCGTGCCGATCACCGCGTACATACCGCCAAACAGCGTGTACATGACACACACACCAAGCACCACCGTCATGCCGACTTCATAGGGAATTCCCGACAGGACGTGCAACAACTTTCCGCCAGCCATCGTCATCGAGACCAGCCAGGTGATGGCATAGAACAGCGAAATGATCAGGAACGGAACAGATCCCAGCTTGCCATAACGCTGACGCACAAACTCGACCGCCGTGTAACCGTTCGGCATGAGCTTGCGGATTCGCCCGCTCATCGGCGCAAAAGCGAACAGCCCGAAACTAGCCGTGCAATAGGCGAGTGCTCCCCAAACCCCAAGTTGCAATGCAAACTGCGGTGCCAACATTGTTGTGTTGGACGTAATCCATGTTGCCACTGCGGTCGCAGTGGCGAGGGCGAGGCCGACATTTCGCCCGGCGACGGAGAACCCATCAAAAGACTTTGCCTTGCGGCCCCACCATAACCCGAGACCGATCCAAAGCACACTAAAGACGGCTAGCAAAACGTAGCCCGCCTCGGCACTCAAGATCGTCCCATCCGATCCTGCTGCCATGATCACGGATGCACCTCTTTGGTGACTATCCCACGCTGTCCCGCCACGATCACACCAACAACGCTCAGCATGACAAACAAGCCAACGAGCAACAAAGGTACCACGTAACGATAGGGCCAGTGAGACACTTCGACTTCAAGTTCTTTTGGCGTAATAGCAATCGGTTCGCCAGTTCCGGACAAAGCTCGCACGCGGTAGTGGTAGATACCGTCGGGCAACCCGGAAATGAAAGCTTGTGAAAAAACGCCCGAGTGCAGGACACTTCCATTGCGATCGATCACTTCGTATCGCGCCGCATCCGGCACGTCAGCCCAAGTGATCGACACATAACCTTCGCGAACCCTTGACGGGATATCCTCACCAAAAGCGATCGCCTGCAATTCGCCGCCGCTGGCTTCATCCGAAAAGCCAACGTCGTCCGAACCGGACGATCCATCGATCGACGTTTGGATGGCAGGAGCGTCTGCGAATCCAATCGTAGTTGTCATCAACAGAAACAGCCCGAGCCAACCGGGGCGTGACGCGGTCGCACGCAAGACGAAACGTATCGGCGGCGTTGACCGCCGAAGTCTCATGGGCGTCATTTTTGATCTACCAAGTGATTCAGCGTGACAGTTCGTCGATTGCGTTGGAATGAGGACGGAGCAGATACCGCTTTAGCGGCGTCGAACTCGTTTTTGCCAGTAGTCAACGCCCATTTCGTTCATGGGGGAGCCGTCGAGACAGACAATGATTTTTTCTGTCCCACGCTCGACCGACTTCAATTGCTTTGCCGCCGCTTCACCGCTAATCGCGTCGATTGGAACGGTCGACAGCACACTGCCTGCGTCACCGACTTGTTGAACGTCGTAAGTCTTCATCTCGGTGAATTCCGTCATGAGTCTTCCTCAATACGTGTTCAGAATGTCCGGCACGACAACGTTTGCGCACCGCTGATTGCTGCACACCACGATTCGCCAGGTGGGCCCCGCAGAACTACATCCGAGCAGTTTTAGCAGGCGTCGACCGGTAGAAAGTCCGCCAGGGAGACAGGACATGACGTCCTCCCTCGATGCAATCCAGTAACCTTCGCCGAACGCGACACGATCTCCGAGACCAACGCAAACAGCGAGAAATGGTGCAAAGTCGCGGTCCCTCAAGAGGCACGACAAAAAATCCGTGTCGTGCGAACGACAAGCGCTTTGCGAAAAATGATGTGCCGTTAATAATACGTGCTAGAGAAATAATTGCAATAGCAAACATCCTGCGATTACCTCTCCTTGGTGACAGGGCATCCCCAACTTCTTTCGCAATCACAGCGTTTTGAGCCTGGTTTACTCTCCAGTGTGATCGCGCAAGAGCACTCGATCGGATGCCCCACGCTGACTAAACTTCGCCACAGCTAGAGTGTCGCTGGCGGATTACGATTTGAAGCCGCTGGATGACCACCAGCTAGCAAACGGTACAGAGAATGACTGGGTTAGTGACGACAGGTCCTGTGAGCAAAGACGAACCGATCGGATTTCAGATCCTCCGCGCCATTCGGCGAATCATTCGCAAAACTTCAGAGCACTCCCGGCACGTTGGTCGTCAGGCCGGAGTGAGTGTCCCACAGATGCTGTGTTTGCGAGCGATTGCCGAAGCGGATCCGGGACAAGAGATAACCGTTGCGAGTGTTGCCGAAACCGTGCAGCTTTCGGCACCAACCGTCTCGCGAATTTTGGACCGGCTTGAGAAGGGCGGGTACCTGAAACGTGAACGCTCGAGTGTCGACCGACGTAAGGTTTTTGTCGCATTGACCGAGCAAGGGATACACCGTCTCGAAAGTTTGCCTCAACCGTTGCACGAACAATTCCTCGCGCGTCTGGAATCGCTCGAGGAAAACGAACGGATCGAACTGCGCCGGGCCCTCGAGCGAATCGTCGAGTTAATGGATGCTTGTGATATCGATGCCGCGCCGGTACTGACGCCAGAATTAGAAGTTGGCATTGTCGCCGAGAACAACTGATTCTCTCTGCTTGTAGCATTTACTCCATTCGCGAAAACGACACACCAAAACGTAGGTGAATGGAGTACATCGTTTGGTGACCGCAAGGCCAACGGAGGCATCTTGTGAAGGCTAACCCTCAACTGCCTTCGATCTGATACGGCCACCACTGACGGCCGACCCTCAATCAAACAGTCAAGAAGATTGCGTGATTGCGAATGGTTTCACCCCGGAAAACAAGGGTTTGCCTGCGGTCGTCAATCAATTTTCCCTAACGGTGTCTGTTTACCGTCGTTTCGCTCACGCGCAACTTTCGACGTTCTAGATTTCCAACGTTGTCACGAAGTGGGAACACCTCCTCTGGTGAAGCGTCGCTCTCTGCGGAGCTCGACGTACATCCAATGGACCGTTCGCAAGGGTTGTTCGCATTCGTAGCGTCTGCCTTCACTCTGCGGATCAGTTTCACTTCATTGATCCTGCAAAGTTTGCCGGCGACGCTCGACAATCCTTAGTGAGTCGTCGTGCGGAGTCCAAACGTGGCAGGCTACATCTAACGTTTAAGTAGGAATCGGGGGCATGGAAACGATCAACATCCCGTTGGTGGGTTCAATCGGAGTCGCACAAGCTGAACAACTTCACGCATCAATTCGCGAAGCGTTGCAATCGGGTGACAAGTTACAGCTTGACTTCACAGAAGCTCGCGATGTCGACGCCTCGATTCTTCAGTTATTGATCGCGGCTCAAGCGGCCTGCGAAGAGAGTGACAAGTCGATTGAATGGATCGGCGTGTCAGAGCAACTGGCGAATTCTTTAAAGCGAGCCGGCGCGGAAGAACTGCTTCCGGCTGAAGCGTTTGCCGGGGCCACAGAGTCAGAAGCGTAGATCGATGGCGTTACACAGATTGCAACATGAGTTGAACCTGGAGTTCGCCGGGGGAATTTCGCGATGACCGATTCAGCAAAAAGTATTGGGCAACAGGTATGGGGCGGATTGCGGAGCCTTGGCAAACGCTTGCGTCCTGGCGGATTGTCAACAGAGGTGTCGGCGTGCCTGCCGGTGTTAGAAGTTCTCCAAGCGCAGATTAAAGACGCGGTCGAGAAGGGGAACACAGCCACGGACAATTTGAGCAGTTCGTTTGGCGACATGGCACAACGTGCTAGAGAAGTAGTACGCATGGCAACGGACTCGCGGCGTGGCGAGTCAACTGCTGGGGTGGAACAGGTTCGTGAGGTGGTTTCAGAGTTGTTGACCCAGGTTCGTCAGACGAGCCTTTCGACTCAGGAAACGGCAAGCATGTTGGCGGACATCGAACGCGATGTGCAAGACGTCGAATCCTGCATGGTCAAGATCGAAGACATCGCCAATCGTTCTCGCATGGTCTCGCTAAACGGCCAGATCGAAGCCGCCCGTGCTGGCGACTTTGGTGACGGCTTTGCTGTCGTGGCATCGGAAACGGGCGACCTCGCCCAAAACGTATCCGAAGCCAGCAAGCGAATTCGGGAAGTCGTCGATCGCCTTGCCAGTTCACTTAGGGCGACTTACGAAAAAACGCAGAGCTTGGTCACTGTCGAACAACAGGCGACCGCGTCCTGCGAACAGCGTGTCGAGGAGATGCTTTCCAGCCTGGCTCAATACCAAATGGAACTGGAAAACAATCTCGAATCGACAAAGACATCAAGCGACGAATTGGCGGGAGCCATTTCGATGTCGGTGATGACGTTGCAGTTCCAAGACGCGGTCAGTCAACGGATGCACCATGTCACCGCAACGATCAACGACATACGAGAAACGTTCGGATCAATCGTTGGCGACCAGCCGCGCGGCCTTGCCAAGAAGCGATCACAACAATGGCTGGACAAACTTTCCGCTTCGTACTGTATCGACGATGAACGCCGCGTTTTCAGTGGTGACTCGGAACCCCAAGAATCCTCTAACGAATCCAACATTGAGTTGTTTTAACCGGAGCTCTAGAAGAAATGGCTAACACTGCGCTAGTGGTCGATGACTCCACATCGATGCGTCAAATGGTGTCCTTCACTCTAAGGGACTCTGGTTTCGACGTTATTGAAGCGGGTAACGGAGAAGAGGCGTTGAAGAACGTCGCCGGAAAGGACGTCAAGGTTGTCGTCACCGACTTGAACATGCCGGTGATGGACGGGATGACGCTGATCCGCAGGCTCCGTGCTGACGCGAAGTACAAATTCACGCCCATCTTGATGCTGACCACCGAATCACAAGATTCAAAGAAGCAAGAGGGGCGAGCTGCCGGGGCGACTGGCTGGATTGTCAAACCGTTCAATCCCGAACAGCTCATGCAAGTAATTAACAAGGTCGTACGCTAACTCGAACTGACAGAGAAAACCCATGAAGGTCGACATGCGTCAGTTCCTGGAGTCGTTTTTCGATGAAGCTTGCGAGCACATCGAAAATATGGAAGCTGCCCTACTGCAGCTCGAAAGTACGCCCGACGACACGGAACTGCTCAATACAATTTTTCGTGCCGCACACTCGATCAAAGGTGCGAGCTCGACATTCGGTGTTCACGGCGTGGGCCAATTTACCCACGTGCTCGAAAGCCTGTTGGATCGGATGCGCGAAGGCGAAATCCAAGTCACCAGCGATACCACCGAAGTACTCCTCGCGTCGGTCGACGTCCTCAGCGGACTGCTATCGGCAGCACGCGATGGGACCCCCGAACCAACGAACACCGCCGAAGTGGTCGCCCGCTTGGAAGAGATCAATGGCGGCGCAGGCGGGCCGGCACCGGAGGCATCCGATGCACAAGCGACTGACACGACCGAATCCGGCCCTGCCGAATACGACGTCCTGTTTCGACCTTCCAGCCACTTTTTCCACCTCGGTCTTGATCCGCTGTTGTTGCTTCGCGACCTGGAAGAATGCGGCACCGTTAGCGAACTGAAACTCGACACATCGCAACTGCCAGCGATCACCGAGATGGACCCCGAGTCATCGTACTTGGCATGGACCCTGCGTTTGCAATCTGATTGCGACGAAAGCGAACTCCGTGACGTGTTCATGTTCGTCGACGACGAAACCACTGTCGAATTCAACCAGTCTGAACCGGAAGAACCGGCCGAAGTCGCTGAATGCAATTCCGAAGTCGACGACGAAGCGTCCGACGAAGCGGCGCCGCCGACCGCTGCCAAATCAGCCGCCAAGGACGCAAAAAACGCATCTGCGAAGGCCGCCCCGCCCGCTCACCGTGAATCGGTGCGCGTCAACGGCGAACGGCTCGACAGCATGATCAACCAGATCGGCGAGCTCGTCATCGGCATTTCGATGGTCGAACAGGAATGGGCCGGAATGAACGGCGGGACCGATTCGCCTGCCATCGTCCAACTGAGCAAAATCGTTCGCGACCTTCAAGAACAGAGCTTGTCGCTACGGATGGTTCCGGTCGCGGCAACGTTCCAAAAAATGGCTCGAATCGTTCGCGACTTGAGCAGCCGACTGGGCAAGAAAATCAACTTCGAAGTCTCGGGTGAAGAAACCGAGCTCGACAAAACGGTGGTGGACCAGATCGGTGACCCGCTGATCCACATGATCCGCAACTCAGTCGACCATGGGATCGAGTCCCCCGAAACTCGCATCGCGGCGGGTAAACCGGCCGAAGGTGAGATCTCGGTTCGAGCGTTCCACCAGGGCGGAAACATTTTCATCGAACTGAAGGACGATGGAAAGGGAATGGACCTTGACCGGATTCGCCAGAAGGCGATCGACCGAGGCATCGTCCACCCCGACGAAAAACTATCTCAACAAGAGATTTGCGAACTGGTGTTTCATGCCGGATTGTCGACGGCCGAAAAGGTTACCGACGTTTCAGGTCGCGGCGTCGGCATGGACGTCGTTCGTAGAAACATTGAATCGCTCAAAGGAAGCGTCACGCTAAATTCCAAACCCGGTAAAGGCACCGTCGTGACGGTCCGTTTGCCGCTGACATTGGCCATCCTCGATGGCCTGTTGATCAGCTTGGGATCGGAAGTTTACGTGATTCCTCTGTTGTCCGTCGTCGAATCGTTCCGCCCCAAGCGGAGCGAAGTCAAACGATTGGCTAACAACATGGATGTGGTTCAAGTGCGTGGCGAAGTCGTACCGATTTTGCATCTCCACTCGGTCTTGAATCTCAGCGATGCCCAGACTGATCCTTGTCAGGGTTTGCTCGTGATCGTCGAAGACCACGATATGAAGTTCGCGCTGTTGGTGGACGACCTGATCGGACAGCAACAAGCCGTTATCAAAAACCTCGAAGCAAACTTCCGCAAAGTCAACGGTATTGCCGGGGCAACCATTTTGGGAGACGGGCGTGTGGCCCTGATCCTTGACATCGTCAGTCTGAAGTCTTTGGCGGGCTAGTGCGGCTCGCGTTCCATCCCGCCAAACCAGTTCGACCACGTGTCATACCTGGGCTTTCTAGATAGGTAAATCGATGACAATCACCCAAGAACTAGAATCAATCTCTGAAGCGCTCAAAGTCGCCGAGAACACCGACATCAGCGACATCGCTCAGGTGACGGAATTGTCGACCGACGGAAATCAGTTCCTGACGTTCACGCTACAGGACGAAGAATTCGGGATCGAAATTCTTCGTGTCCAAGAAATCAAAGGGCTTTCGCGTATCACTCCGATTCCGAACATGCCTTATTACATCCGCGGCGTGATGAATCTCCGCGGAACGGTTGTCCCCATCATTGACCTGCGTGCCAAATTCGCAATGCCAAAGGTCGATTACAACCAGTTCACTGTCATCATCGTCGTCACCATCGGTGACAAAGTGATCGGACTGGTCGTTGACGCCGTTAGCGACGTGCTGAACGTCGCCGAAGAAAACATCGAATCGGCCCCCGATCTTGGTGGCCAAGCCGACACTGCGTTCATGACAGGCATCGCCAAAAGCGGCGAGCGTCTGATCACCTTACTAAACATGGACGACTTAATCGGGGCGGAAACCGTTTCGATGTAACGAGCCGGACACACCGTTCGACTCCTGGGCGACCACCGGATCGCATCGCCATCCGGACTTCGGTCGTCGTTCCTTCGCGGATCACCTCCGCTAACTCCTAGATTTTAACCACACCATTCAAACGAGGGGGCACCACGAATGGCCACCACTAAACCGACGAACCAAAAGACCGCACGCCGCACCGAATCACGTAAACCGACGCGTCGGGCACCAGAACCCGAACCCGTCGAAATCGACGAACAAGACAGCTTTGATCACGACACCATCGATCAGATCGAAGAACTGATGTCCGTGGTGGATCGCGCAGTCGAAGGCGATTACTCGGAAGAAATTACAGTCACCGGCGACGATGCGGTCGGACACCTAGCCGACGGTCTGCGTACCGTCCTGGCCGACATTTCCGCAACGAAGTCACAGCTCGTCGATTCCCAAGGTCAGCTGGACGCGATCAACCGATCGCAAGCGACCATCGAGTTCAAGCTCGATGGGACGATCATCACCGCCAACGACAACTTCCTCAACGCACTTGGCTATCGACTCGACGAAGTGAAAGGCGGCCACCACCGCATGTTCGTCGATGACAAGTACGCCAGTTCGCCTGAGTACCGTCAGTTCTGGTCGGACCTGGCCAACGGAAAATTCCAGTCGAGCGACTTCGAACGATTCCGCAAAGACGGCACGTCGATCTGGATCCAGGCGACGTACAACCCTGTCTTCGACGCCGAAGGCAAGCCGTACAAGGTCGTCAAATTCGCAACCGACATCACCGAAGCGAAACAGAAAGCGGCCGATCACGAAGGTCAAATCAACGCGATCAGCAAGTCACAAGCGGTGATCGAATTCGAATTGGACGGCACCATCCGTACTGCCAACGAGAACTTCCTGAAAGTTGTCGGCTATTCACTCGACGAGATCCAGGGCAAACATCACCGGATCTTCGTCAATCCTGAGCATGCCAACTCGGCCGAATACCGAAACTTTTGGTCCGACCTGGCGTCTGGCCGATTCCAATCAGGCGAGTTTTTGCGTTACGACCGCAATGGAAAGCAAGTCTGGATCCAAGCATCGTACAACCCGATTCTCGGCCCCAACGGAAAGCCGTACAAGGTCGTCAAGTACGCTTCGGATATCACCGAAGCCAAGAAATTGCTGGAACAAGTTGCCGAAGCCGAAAAGGAAGCGACTCGCCAAACCGAACGCGCTCACAAGGCGGTCGACGAAATCCTCGATGCGGTAAGAAGTGCCCAAGACGGCGACTTCAGCAAAGTCATCACCACCACCGGCGAAGACGCAATCGGGGGCCTCGCCGACGGCATGCGTGATTTCATCGCACAGAAAGAAATCACCGACAAGGAAATGGCTCGCATCGAGTCGATGATGGAGCAAACACCGATCAACGTGATGTTTGCGGACACGGACTACATCATCAAGTACATGAACCCCGCGTCCACCAGCACGCTGCGTCGACTGCAGGAATTCCTGCCTTGTCGTGCAGACGAAATGATTGGTCAGTGCATCGATATCTTCCACAAGAATCCCTCGCACCAACGTCGCATGTTGGCCGACCCAAGCAACCTGCCGGTCAAAGCAGATATCAAAGTCGGCCCGGAAACGCTTTCCTTGCTGGTTAGCCCGATTTACGACGCGAACCGTCAATACCTCGGTGCGATGGTTACTTGGGAAGTCATCACCGAGCGATTGGCGATGGAGCAGCAGATCAAAGACAAGATGGAAGAAGACCGCGTGCGTTCGGAAGAAACGCAGCGTAAGGTCGAAGTCGTCTTGAACATCGTCAACTCGGTTGCCGACGGTTGCTTCGACGTCACCTTCCCCGACCTCGGACAAGACGGCATCGGCAAAGTCGCCGGTGCACTTGAGAAAGCGGTCCTGTCGGTCCGCGACGCTCTCGTTGAAGTCCGCGAAGTTTCCTCGACCGTCGCGACGGCATCGACGCAGATGTCCAGTGCGGCCGAAGAGATCTCACGTGGTGCCCAACAACAAGCCGCACGCTTGGAAGAGACGGCATCGAGTCTGGAAGAAATCACGACCACCGTCAAACAGAACAGCGACAACGCTCAAGAGGCTCGGGCACTTGCCAACGGGTCACGCGACGTCGCTTCCGAAGGCGGTAAAGTCGTCGGTGACGCGGTCCAAGCGATGCGTGAAATCAACCAATCGTCGAAGAAGATCTCGGACATCATCACGACGATCGATGAAATCGCATTCCAAACCAACTTGCTGGCTCTCAACGCAGCCGTCGAAGCCGCACGTGCCGGTGAGCAAGGTCGTGGATTCGCGGTGGTCGCATCCGAAGTTCGCAACTTGGCACAACGCAGTGCCTCGTCGGCCAAAGAGATCAAGAGCTTGATTCAAGATTCGGCCAGCAAGGTCGAGAAAGGAACCGAGTTGGTCAACAAGTCCGGCGAAACGCTTGGCGAAATCGTCGACTCGGTCAAACGTGTGACCGACATCGTCGCCGAGATCGCGGCCGCGTCGCAAGAACAGTTGACCGGTATCGAACAAGTTACCAAAGCGGTCACACAGATTGACCAACTGACCCAAGCCAACGCCAGCCAGACTGAAGAAATGGCCGGCACCTCGGGATCGGTTCTCAATCACGCCCGCAGCTTGGACCAGATGGTCAGCCGCTTCCAATTGGGAACCGGTGGCGGATCGGGCAACCGTGGTTCGTCGCGACCGGCCCCGCAACGTCAGCACGCCCCTTCGCCCTCATCATCGATGGGCGGACACGATGATGACGACTTTATGGATTTCTAAATCCGACAGATAGGACAAGATCGTGCCGCAATTCGAGTGGCATGATCGGATCCGACGTAGACTCCCCTTGGTGCCACTGCCCCGGGGGAGTCTTCGAGACTGGGCACCGCTTGCACGCGAAAACGACGTTGCAACCGGAAGGCGTATTCTTTGCTGGAGAGTTGACATCATGTCCGGATTGACACAGCGCATGCAACAAATGTTTTCAACGCGGGATCGATTGCACTCCAATACCGACGAGTCGAACAGTTGGGACGATTTGCTCGCCTCTTGTGCCGAGCTTCTGAACCTGACGGCCAGTCTAGGAATCCATGTGGTTCAACCCTTGCGTCAATCTTGCAGGCACACGAATCGCATCATGGAACACATCGACAAGATGGATGAAGAGAGTTCGACCACGATGACGTCCATCCAAACGACTCTGCCTGATCAGGAACCGTAAGACGGTCGTATCGTTTCAGTGTTACTCAGTTCCCTTCACTTCAAAGGCTGATGCGTCGACCGGTTCGACGCACTTTGATTCACCCCAAGTTCACTATGCCTTCGACTGAAACCTTGGCAGAGGATGCCGCACAGCAAGCCGTCCTGCGAATCCCACAGTTCCGGCTTCTTCGTGAACTGATCTACGATACAACCGGGATTTCTCTTGGTGACAACAAGCTGGACTTTATCCAGTCGCGGCTCCGCAAACGCCTCCGTCATCTTAAAATGGATTCGTTTGCGAAATACTATGACCTGCTGAAATCGCAAGGCCCTCAGGGCGCCGAGATGCAGGAGATGATCAATCGCGTTACGACGAACAAGACGCACTTCTTCCGCGAAGATCACCACTTTGAACATCTCCGCAACAACATTTTCCAACGCATGATCGAAGAAGCGACGCGGCGTGAGCGTCCGCGGAGGCTTCGTATTTGGTGTGCGGCGGCTTCGACCGGCGAAGAGCCCTACACCCTTGCCATTTCGGTCCGTGAAGTCTTCGCCAACCAGCCAGGTTGGGACATTCGCATCTTGGCGACAGACATTGACACCAATGTTCTCGAACGTTGCAAAGAAGCGACTTATATTCCCGACCAATTACTTGAAACACCGGGCGAAATCGTCAAAAGGTATTTTTCGCCGTCGAAATCAACACCTGGGTCACTGACGGTCCGCCAAGAAGTCAAAGACCTGGTTACGTTCCGCCAGCTGAACTTGCTGGAATCGGAATGGCCGATTCGGACGCAGTTCGATGTCATTTTTTGCCGTAACGTGTTGATCTATTTCGATCAGCCCACGCAAGACACAGTCATGCGGCACATGGCAGATTACCTCAAACCCGAAGGAACGCTGTTCATCGGGCACTCCGAATCGCTTTCCGGATTGGCGAGTACCTACACTCGAGTTGGCCGGACAATCTACCAACACACAAATTATGTCGGCGGACCGGCGAGCGGGTCACAGTCACAGCCACAATACAGCACGCCGACGCCACGGCCGATGCTTTCCGGCAACTCCCCGCGCAATGACGCCTCATCGACTCCCGTTGCCAAAGCAACTGCGCCACTCGAACGAAAATCGATCATCGTCGGGGACATTCATAGCAGCGACAAACCGATGCTGATCAGCACGGTACTGGGTTCATGCATCGCCGTTTGCCTGTATGACGACGCAATCAAAGCCGGCGGGATGAATCACTTCGCGCTGCCGACCGGTCAATTGGGATCACGAAAGATCGCCAGCTTTGGCGTCCACGCCATGGAATTGCTGATCAACGAAATCATGCAACTCGGCGGCGACCGACGCCGACTGAAAGCCAAGGTGTTCGGCGGAGCCAATGTTTTGGGAATGAGTGGTGAAGACAAGATTGGCCAAAAGAACGTCGACTTCATCCGCAACTTTTTACACACAGAAAACATTCCGATTACGGCCGAGTATCTCGGTGGCAATCAAGGCATGCAGGTTTTGTTCGAACCATGCAGTGGACGGGCAAAAATGAAATTGCTTGACCATTCGAAAACGATCGAAGCCGAAAAAATCGACCGCGCTCAGACGACGACGAAGAGCGAGCCGGTTTCCGATATCACATTGTTCTAAATCAAAACGTCTAAAATCGCCGAGGGGGGCACAATGTCGAAAATTAAGGTTCTAGTGGTCGATGACTCAGCTCTAATGCGGCAGCTGATCACGAAAATCCTATCCGAAGCGCCGGATATCGAGGTGATCGGGTCGGCAAGTGATCCGTACAAAGCACGCGAGCGTATCCTTGCCCAGCAGCCAGACGTTATTACGCTCGACGTCGAAATGCCGCGCATGGATGGCCTGACGTTTCTAAGCAAGTTGATGCGTTCACGCCCAATGCCGGTGGTGATGGTTTCCTCGCTGACCGAAAAGGGCTGCGATACGACGATTCGCGCGTTGGAATTCGGCGCTGTCGACTTTGTCACCAAGCCCAAGGTCGACGTGACCAATGGGATGGCGACTGTCGGTGATGAGATCGTCGAAAAAGTTCGGACCGCGGCACGCGCCAAGGTCACCAAACTCGAAATCCCCGATGTCGTCGTTCAAGAAAAGGTTTCGAACACGTCGTCTGACGCGTTGATTACCAGTACTCACAAAGTGATCGCGATCGGGACTTCAACCGGTGGGACCCAAGCACTCACCCAAGTCCTACCGAAACTGCCTTCGAACATTCCTGGCATTGTTGTCGTTATCCACATGCCTCCAGGATTTACGGGACGTTTTGCCAATCGCTTGAACGAACTCTGTCAAATCCAAGTCAAAGAAGCTCAGCATGGTGATATGATTTTGCCAGGCCAAGCGTTGATCGCACCGGGCAATTTCCATATGACAGTCGGGCGTAGCGGTGCTCGTTACATGGTGAAGCTCAATGACAACGCTCCGGTGAACCAGTTCCGGCCTTCGGTCGATGTATTGTTCGACTCTTGTGCGAAGTACGTCGGAAGTAACGCTCTCGGCGTGATCTTGACCGGAATGGGATATGACGGTGCCGATGGAATGCTGGCGATGAAAAAAGCTGGCGCCGCGACAATCGCACAGGACCAAAATAGCTGCGTTGTCTTTGGTATGCCCAACGAAGCGATCAAGCGTGGTGGCGTCGACACGGTCATGCCGCTCAATCAGATTGCCGAGGGAATCCTGAGTCACGCGAAAAAGATGACCGCCAACGTCTAACCAAAGATCGATGATTCGCTGTCACCCAAAACTCCGTCGGTATCAGCAGCAGCCTCACTTGCTGCGTTTGCGGAGATGCAGGCGACGTCGCCGTCAGATCATTTCAACATCGCGGTCTTAACAAGTGGTCGCAACCCCTTGGTTGTTGGCCGCGCTCGCTGAAGCCAATCGGTGGATAAATCGCATTTTCTCGATCACCGGTGGCGTGAACACTTCGGGCACAAGGTCCAGTAGCCCCATGTCGCGATTGAGTTCATTCGCCATGATCCCGATCCGCCGATAATCGGTGATCAATGAATCAAAGTCGGCTTCGGTGAGACGGTCGCCGTCGTCTTGAAAGTGACCAAAGGTTCGCGCGATCGCGATCATGTCCAAGTAGGCATTGAATGTCTCCGCGAAATCCTCCCAAGGGTGCATTGTCGCGTATTCGCTGACAAAACTCTGTTGCCAGTTCGCCGGCGCACCTTGTTCGTAATAGCGATCACGTGCTTCACCGTACTCCGGATCGCGTTCGTCGCCGAAAATCGCTCGACATTCTTCAATGCAGCTTGTCTGCACACATTTCTGCCAAAAATAGTGTCCGAGTTCATGGCGGAAATGACCAACCAGCGTTCGGTGAGGCTCGCCGAACTGCACCCGGGTACGTTCCCGATGAACGCTGTCTGCTTCCGCCAGGTCGAGGGTGATCACACCATCGGCATGTCCGGTCGAGACGGGCTCGGTCGACGATGACTTGAATTCGAACAGCAGCTTCGGTTCCTGCTGATCATTTAATGGCAGCCCGATTCGATCAATGTCGTAAAGCACCCGGTGCTTTGCCCGCTCGACCAACCGCCACTGTTTGAGGTTACTGTCGATCGATGGGTCGGGAATCACCTGATTCAGTTCACAATAACGGCACCTGGCTTCAGGGTCGCTCTGACGCGTTGTTCCGTTGCAAACTTGGTACTCCGTCCGATTTTGGCACATCGCCAACGTTTCACCACAATTCGTGCAGCGCTGCGAAACGTCAATAGAAGTGACCTTCGAGCAACACGCGCACCGCCCCACCTGACTGCCACAGCTTACGCAATGGTCACTGTGGAAAAACAGATCGGCACCACACCCGCACTGAAAGGTTTTCATTGTGCAACACAGATTCAAAGAGGTTGAAAATCGGACAAGGACGTATCATCCAGGTCGACTGCCACTCAGTCGACATTCGCCGTACCACTAGAGCAACTGATGTGCCAAGACGTCGAGGACGGATAGCCAAAACGCGGGGAAGAACTTTATCATTCAGTCCTGACGTTCCCTCGATTCGGCCCGCGGCGTGATTATCCGCGAATTCCAATCAAGGCGAAACGCTGTCTTCTTGGCCACTATGCGGACGCTTCGATGTTTGATCATGACTCACCTTTTGCTTCTCGGATTTGGCCGTGGGCGATTGGCGCACTCGCGATTCTCAGTCTGATCGGTTTGATTGTGACCAGTTGGATCTGGGCCGACTTCGGGCGTGAACAAGAAATCGTTGGCAAGATCACCAAGCACCTCCCAAACAGTGACTTGCCGGACGCGAAGGAATTGGCCGGCGAACTTCGCTTGCAGTCTCGTTTGACGGCGCTGCTCATTTTGAATTTGTTGGGGTCAGCGATCACCCTCGCGATGCTGGTGCGTTCATACGTGGTCAACATGACGCAACTGCGAAGCGTACAAGTTCTGGCAACCGATATTCTGGCGAGCTTGGACCAGGCGGTGATCACCGTCGACTGCGAAGGAAAAATCTTAAGCGTGAATCCCTGCGCGATCATGATGCTGGGAACGGATCCGATGTCAGAGGAAACGACTCTCGCCCAACTCCCCAAGCCTTATCGTGTGCTGGATAACTTGCGATCAGAGGTGCTGCAAAAGCAAAAACCGGTTCGTGATCACGAGTACGTTTTCGAGTCGAAGGTTCAAACACGCTTTCTGAGAACCGGTTGCAATTTATTGCATGACCACCAGGGCAACCAAATCGGTGTCGTGATCCACATCTTGGACGTTTCAGAAAAGGCACTGATTGAGCGGCGATTGCGCCGGATGGAACGGTACATGGGGCTGGGCTCACTGGCCGCTGGTCTCCAGCATGAAATCAAGAACCCTCTCGCGGCACTGTCGCTGCATGTCCAATTGTTGGCAGAGGCACTTGAAGACGAGGGGGATGAAGAAACGGTCCAGGAAAGCCTCGAGGTGCTACGGACGGAAGTACGCAGAGTGACCTACGTGCTGGAGAGCTTCCGGGAATACGCCTCGGTCGCAGAACTTCACCGGATCCAAATCAACCTGATTGACTTGATCGACAAACTCGTCCGCCTGACCGCCCCCCAGGCGGCAGCCAAAGGAATCCAGCTCGTCACACCGATAAATCGCACGGGTCTACGTGTCAGCTTGGACGCCGATCGCATGGAACAGGTGCTGTTGAATTTGCTACTCAACGCTTTCACCGCAATGCCCGAGGGCGGCAAAGTGACTCTTGAAACGGAAGACCTGAGCGATTGGGTGGCGATCCGCGTGATGGACGAGGGATGCGGGATCCCCAAAGACCTTCAAGACAAAGTATTCGACCCGTACTTCACAACACGAAACGACGGGACCGGGATGGGGTTGGCGATTTCCGAAAAAATCGTACGGCAACATGGGGGGCGTCTCGAACTTGAAACAGGCGTTGCCGGAACGACCTTCAGCGTGCTGCTTCCGAAGCACGAAAGAGTGCTTGCCGGCGATGCCACGCCACCCGAGATGAGCCACGACTAGCCCGAAAAAATGGGCTCAATCGCGCAGTCAAGCGATCTGCCATTGCAATCGTGTGCCACCCTGTGACGATCGGTCAATCCACGAGGCTTTTTCATTGACACTTTATTGGTGCCACCCTAATCTGAAAGTCGAGTCTAGGCCTCTCAATCTTTTCATCGATCGAAATGTTTCGCGCCGTTCTTCTTTTCACCACAACATGCCTGTTGGCGATTGCGTTTCAACCGCAGTCGGCACACGCGAGTTGCGGTGATTGGCTGCAGCATTCAATCGAAAATCCCACCGGGCATGCGCAGATTGACTTCCCAATCAGCCGTGACTTTCCTGCCGTTCCCTGTGACGGCCCAAATTGCCAAAGCGTCCCGGTGCCCGCGATCCCAGTTTCTTTTGCGGACGGTAAGGTCACGCGAAACACGCAGCCACTCGCAGTCCTGCGTCTCCAAGACCACAGTATTGAGTCCGAGCTTGGCTATGCGTTGGTCGAATCGAATCAGTATGTGCTGCCGGGGCATCTCTTGCCGATCGAACGGCCTCCACGTGTCTAGTGTTCGAATTCGCGTCAACGCAACCTCGCATGGTGCCCACTCGCAATTTCTAGTTGGTGCCCCCTGTTGATCCGCGATTGCAAGCCAATCGATTGACGCGAATTCCCAGACCAATTTTCGCTTTCCGCTGATGCCCCTGCCAGGTCATTGCGGCGCACACAATACTGTCGATCACGCTAGGAATTCCGACCCCATGTCCACGTCATCCGGTGCGGGCACAGCCAAGCCAACACCCAAGAAAAAGAAATACGTCCGCGCCGTCGGGCCAAAGCTACGCAAGCTGCTCTATTTCATCTTCGTTCTCTTTGCGTTGCTGTTTGCCAATTCGGGTTACCTGGGGCTGATCACTTTCTTGGAGTGGTTCTCGCAGGAAACTTACCAGGACTATTACTACCAATACATGTTCCTCGCCCACCTATTGCTGGGCGTGATTTTGATCCTGCCGGTGGTGATCTTTGGCTTCGTCCACATGTGGAACTCCAAAGACCGTCGCAACCGACGGGCGGTCCGCATCGGATACGCACTGTTCGCGATCAGCCTGCTATTGCTGATCACCGGGATCTTGCTGGTTCGCATTGCGGGCTTTGACCTGCGGCAACCGTTCGCGCGCAGCACCGTGTACTGGTTGCATGTCGCGTCACCGCTGTTGTTGGTCTGGTTGTATTGGCTGCACCGATTGGCTGGGCCACGTATCAAATGGAAAATCGGCATGAAGTTCGCGGGTGTCGCTGGTGCGGCAATCGCGTTGTTGGTGATCATGCAAACGCAGGACCCGCGCCAGTGGAATTCCATCGGTCCAGAATCCGGCGTGCAGTATTTCGAGCCCTCGCTCGCTCGAACCAGTACCGGTGATTTCATCCCAGCCGACGCGCTGATGAACGACGAGTACTGTTTGAAGTGCCACGCCGACATCCACAAAGATTGGAGCGACAGCGTTCACCGCTTCAGCTCGTTTAACAACCCGCCGTACTTTGCCAGCGTCAGCGACACTCGCGAGAAATCTCTCAAGCGAGACGGTAGCGTTCAAGCGTCGCGTTGGTGTGCGGGCTGCCACGACCCGGTGCCGTTCTTCTCGGGCGCATTCGACGATCCGAACTTTGACATGCTGGAACACAAGACCGCCAAAGCAGGCATCACCTGCACGGTCTGTCACGCGATCACCAACGTCAACAGCGTCCGCGGAAACGCCGACTACACCATCGAAGAACCGTTGCATTACCCATTTGCCAGTAGCGACAATGCGATGCTGCAATGGGTCAATAATCAACTGGTTAAAGCGAAACCGACGTTCCACAAGAAAACGTTCTTGAAGCCGTTCCATAAAACGGCCGAGTTCTGTTCGACCTGCCACAAGGTCCACTTGCCCAAGGCACTGACCGGTTACAAGGAATTCTTGCGTGGTCAGAATCACTACGATCCTTACCTCTTCAGTGGAGTGTCGGGTCACGGGGCACGCAGTTTCTACTACCCGCCAAAAGCAGTCGACAATTGCAGCAAGTGCCACATGCCATTGGTCAAGTCCGACGACTTTGGTGCTCAAATGTTTGACGACGCGACCGAGTTGAGCGTCCACGATCACTTGTTCCCGAGTGCGAACACGGGGCTGGCATGGCTGCGTGATCGCGACGAGATCATCAAGGCACACCAAGACTTTTTGAAAGACACCATGCGGGTCGACATCTTCGGCATCCGCGAAGGTGGCGAAATCGACGGCAAACTGGTCGCCCCACTGCGTCCGACCGTTCCTGAGCTGGTCCCTGGCAACAAGTACTTGCTGGAAACCGTCATCCGCACGCTGAAGCTGGGTCACCTGTTTACGCAGGGAACGGTCGACTCGAACGAAGTCTGGTTGGAAGTCACCGTCACCAGTGGCGATCGCGTGATCGGCCGCAGCGGTGCGGTCAACGAACAACGTGGCAACGAGGTTGATCCTTGGTCGCACTTCGTCAACGTGTTCATGCTGGATAAAGACGGCAATCGAATCGATCGCCGCAACGCCGAGGACATTTTCACGCCGCTTTACAACCACCAGATCCCGCCGGGAGCTGGGCAAACGGTTCACTACGGTTTGACGATTCCCGAAGACGTCGACGCACCCGTCACCGTCGAATTGAAATTGCAATATCGCAAGTTCGACCAGCGGTACATGGATTTTGTCGCCAAGCAGAACGAAAAGCTCGGCCAGATCATCCGCGGACACGAAGCCGGCCAGGATTACATCAACGAGTTGCCGATCACGACGCTGGCCACTGACACAGTGACCTTCCCGGTCCAAGGCGTCGCGTCGAGCGTCAGCAACGCAGAACGTGACATCCCGGTCTGGCAACGCTGGAACGACTACGGCATCGGGTTGTTGCTCAAAGGCAAAGCCGAACTTCGTCAGGCCGAAGAAGCATTCAGCGCGGTTGAAAAACTGGGACGTTACGACGGACCAATGAACCTGACTCGCGTGTTTAATTCAGAAGGTCGCTTGGATGATGCCGTCGCGGCACTGAAACGAGCGAACGAATTCAGCGACACCGACGGATTCCCGCGTTGGACCTACGCTTGGTTGTCTGGTGCGGTCAACGCCCAGCAGGGCCGCTTGGAAGACGCGGAAAAGAACTTGCGTAGTGTGTTGGAAGACAGCACCGAAGAGATGCAACGCCGCGGATTCGACTTCAGTCTGGACATCGAAGTGATCAACTTGCTTGGCCGAACGCTGTTCGACCTGGGCAATGTTCGTGATCGCCAAGGCCGTGGTGATGAGAGTCGCAAGTATTTCGAAGAAGCGATCACCCGCTTCCAGAAAACCCTGGAAATTGATCCCGAAAACGTGACCGCTCACCACAACCTTCGCGAGCTATACGAGAAGATTGGTGACCGAGAGAGTGCGGCGAAACACCGTGACTTGCACGGAATCTACAAGCCAGACGACAACGCCCAAGGTCGGGCGGTGCGATTGGCACGTCAAAAATACCCTGCGGCAAACCATGCCGCGGAAGCTGTCGTGATTTATTCACTGCAGCGAGAAGAAGCACTGCAGGAGAGTGATGAAGCCCAAACGTCCGAAACCGAAACGAAAGCGGAGGCAACCAATGTCAACTGAGAATCAATTGGAAACCCTGCGTCCTTCGCCCGAGGAAGAAGCCCGTGACGATGCGGACATCGGCAAGGCGTTTCGCATTTCGTTTGCCGTCATCGCGTTTCTCGTGCTCGTCGGCGGAACCGTAGCAATCGTGCTGCGAAGCCGCGTCACGGCACCACCGGTCAAGGAAACCGAACTGGCTGCTGTCGAAACACGCGAAATGCCAAAGGTGCAAATCCCGCAGACCCCGTTCACCGACATCACCGACAGCTATGGCGTCGAATTTGTCCACAACAACGGCGCCGTCGGTGACAAGTTGCTTCCTGAAACGATGGGCGGCGGCGTCGCAACGTTTGACTTTGACAACGATGGCGACCAAGACGTGTTGTTTATCAATTCAAGCGACTGGCCTTGGGACAAAGCAAGCGATCGTCAATCGACATCGGTGCTCTACCGCAACGATGGCGACAAGCTGACCGACGTTTCCGCCGAATCGGGACTCGCCCTGAGCGACTATGCGATGGGCGTCGCGGTCGGTGACTTTGACAACGATTCCTGGGTCGACGTGTTTGTAACCAGCGTGGGTGCCAACCACCTGTACCGAAACTTGGGCAACGGCAAGTTCGAAGACGTGACCGCATCGGCCGGAGTCGCTGGTGACGCGGATCGTTGGAGCAGCAGCGCTGGCTGGTTCGACTTTGACAACGACGGCGACTTGGACTTGTTCGTTTGCAACTACGTCGAGTGGAGCCGCGAATACGATCAGTCGCAAGAGTTCCAACTGATCGGTGGTGGTCGTGCCTATGGCCGTCCGCAGAACTTTCAAGGCACCTTCCCCTACCTGTACCGCAACGAAGGCGACGGCAAGTTCACGGACGTGTCCGAAATCGCGGGGATCCAAATCCGGAACCCTGCCACGGGCGTCCCGCTGTCAAAGTCCCTGGGGCTTGCGTTCTGTGACTTTAACCAAGACGGCGCGTTGGACATCGTGATCGCAAACGACACGGTGCAGAACCTGCTGTTGCAAAACGACGGCAAAGGCAACTTTACCGATGTCGGTGCACTCAGTGGTATCGCGTTCGATTCCAGCGGCAATGCACGTGGTGCGATGGGAATCGACATCGCGTCGTTCCGCGGTCCCAAGGCATTGGCGGTCGCGATCGGCAACTTTTCCAACGAAATGACCGCGTTGTACGTCGCCAAGACTGGCACGATGCAGTTCTACGACGAAGCGGTCAGCACCGGACTTGGGCCGACCACACGATTGCTGCTGACGTTTGGCTTGTTTTACTTTGACTACGACCTCGACGGTCGTTCGGACCTGTTCTGTGCCAACGGACACTTGGAAGAAGACATCAACCGTGTTCAGCCCAGCCAACACTATGAACAGCCACCACAGTTGTTCTGGAATGCCGGGCCACAGTTCGATACGGAGTTTGTCGCGGTTGGCCAAGAATCGGTCGGCACCGACTTGCTGAAGCCAATGGTCGGTCGCGGAACCTCGTACGCGGACTTGGATAACGACGGTGACTTGGACGTGATCGTCACCTCCAGCGGACGCAAACCACGCCTGTTGCGAAATGATCAACAACTTGGCCACCACTGGTTGCGTCTGAAACTGGTTGGCGATGGCAAGAACACCAACCGTGACGCGATCGGATCTTGGGTCGAAGTCACCGTTGGCGAACAAAAACTGCGTCAACAAGTGATGCCGACGCGAAGCTACCTTTCGCAAGTCGAGCTGCCACTGACGTTTGGTCTTGGCCAATCCGACAAGGTCGATGATGTCACCATCATCTGGGCCGATGGGTATCGCCAAACGATCGATGCACCAGCGGTCGACCAGGTTCACACCATCACGCGACAATAGTCCGCGATTCAAATCAAACGATGTCGTCCGTTAATGATCGATTCGATCGACGGCATCGTTGCATGGACGTAGAACGATAAACATTATCCGTTGCCGAGCTGGATTCCCAGCGGCAACGTGTCGCCGAAAACGGCCGACTGCTCTTCGCGGCCAAGCTCGCCGCCTTCACGCAGCAAGCGTGCGAAATGTGGATCGGCATCGATACGATCCAGATAGTTCGCGGCATCTTTACGCACCTCTTCGGACAAGTCGCGATAGCGGTCACCCGTCAGTCTCGCGATTTGCGCAATCGCCAGCGGAAGGTCTTTTTCCGTCGGATTGATCTCGATCAATCGCTTCACCCAAAACTCCGCCTTGGGGACGGGCACCGTGGAATTGAGTGGTCCGTACGCCGGTTGCCGTGATCCGATTCGGCCAATCGCCCACAGCAACCCCGAACGCAGACGTTCATTTTTCTTCTTGGTCATCTCGACCAACGCGATCTCGCCAAGCTCGACTTTGTCGGCAACTTTTAAACGTTCGAGGGAAGCGATTAGCCGCCAAAACTCGTTCGCCTCGTGCGGTTCGATCCGTCGAGTTTTGCTGCGCAGGTTGGCGAGCATCGGGGAGGCGAGTTGTTCCTGTTGCCCTGCGGTCAGTCCACCGGCAATCCGTCGCCACAGAATCATGGACTCGGTCCGCGACTGCGAAGCAGGAAACGCCAGCTTGCCGTGCAACTGTTTCCAAGTCGACTGGACACGCCAATCGTCAACTGCAACGCCGTAACCCGGTCGCAAGCAGAAACCGCTCATGTTCAACCAACGAGCTTCGTGTGCCGGCGACATTCGACGCCCCGTCTCGTGATCGAGCAAGAATTGCCACAGCTCACGAATTAACGTCGGTGGCCACTGGTCGCGACCCGCCCCAATGATCGTTTCCAACTGAGGGATGATGTCGCGTGGTTTGATCGTCGGGTCAGCGGCAAAGGTCGCCACAATCGCGTTGGCGCAGGCTTCCACCGTCTCGACATCAACCACACCGGCGACTTCGCCTTCGCCGGAGTGACTTTGGCGATCGGTCTCAAGCGTACTGCGGATGTCGAATTCCAACTTCCAACGTTTCCGTTTTTCGCCGTCATCGTTGACGCAGTACATCCCGACGGTGCCGATCTCGCTGAGCTCTGACTCGATGTAAACTTCCAGCAGCGAATCTTCGCGGCGGCGGCCCCGAACGAGCGCCGTGCAGATCGGTGGCAGAGGTGTCATCGCGTTGGGATCGATGGCAATCAATTCGCCAGCCCGATCAGCAAGGCGAGTGCTGCTGACCCACAACGGAAACTGTACTGGCTGTCCGATCTGCAATCGCAGCGGGTGTTCGTCGACACGGAACTGCTGTCCGGCTTCGGCGTTTCCCGGGATCAAACACAACGCTTGCGGCGGGTTGCCTTGAACTTGCATGTAGTACGAACGGCCAAGGTTCGCAGCGATCCGGACGCCCTGACCGCGGCGAACCATCGCGTAATAGGCCGCACCGTGCGCGACCGCTAAATCCAATCGCGGCGATGTCAGCACTGTTGGCGACCAATCTTCGTTGGGTTCGGCAAACCAATCTTTGATCAGGCCGACAATCCGATTTTGAATCGCCGACGCTGTCATCACGCCGCCATTGAACAGCACCAAGTCGGGACGGTCGGCGGATTCCTGATCTGAATCATCAAGCCCACTGCGTCGATGTTCGCATAGGAACTCCGCCAGGTGACGTGTGATGCCAGGGTCCGCAGCGTAGGGCAGACCGAACTCTTGGAATCCACTTTGCCCAGCCACCGGCCGGTCCGTCAATTCGGTTTTCGGAAAGAAACCATCCAGCAGTGCCGCATCGATGTCCTCGCGGCTGAGTTGCACTTGGATTGCGCCGGCCAGCAACTTGGCTCCTTCGGCGGCGACGTTCAGTGTGAACGATTCGGGACGATCATCGCCAAGCATCGTCTCTTTGACGATCCGCGAAGACTGCACCATGCGATCCCACTGCTGGGCCGACAAAGTCGTGTTGGGTTGGTCGGCAGCGAACTTGGATTCGGCCAACTTCGCGACGGCCAAGTCCATGTTGTCGCCGCCCAAGATCAGGTGTTTTCCCACCGCGACGCGGTGGAACTGGACCTGGTCGCCTGATTCACCGGCCGGTTGCACACGGATCAACGTCAAGTCGGTCGTGCCGCCACCGATATCGCATACCAAGATCAATTGCCCGGGACGAACCAAGTCAGGCCATTGTTGACGATGCCGATCGATCCATGCGTAGAAAGCCGCCTGGGGTTCTTCGATCAGATAGACACGTTTCAATCCGGCCAACTTCGCCGCCTTGATCGTTAACTCACGTGCGACTTCGTCAAACGACGCTGGCAGTGTGATCACGATGTCTTGGGTTTTCAGTGGCTCGTCAGGATGAGCTTGATCCCAGGCTTGTCGCAGGTGCTTGAGGTATTCCGCCGATGCCTCCAGTGGTGATAGCCGACTGACATCGGGGTCGCCATGCCAAGGTAAAAAGTCGGCGGTGCGGTCGACTCCGTCGTGCGATAACCAGCTTTTGGCGGAGCTGATTCGCCGTCCCGGATGCCGTGTTCCTGCGTCACGCGCCAGCACTCCGACGCAACCAGGACGATCCTTTTTCGATTTCTTGGCGTTCTGTTCCCAAGGCAGGCCCGATTCGATCGCCGACGATTCCGATTGAGTCAGCTGGTAGTGAAACGAAGGCAGTGTTTCGCGTTTTTCGATCTGCCCGAGGTCCACCCATTGCTCGATCGCGAACGTTTCGACGGTCCAATCCTCTTTGTGCGTGTCGACAAAACACAGGGCACAGTTCGTCGTGCCCAAGTCGATGCCAACGACATAGCGTGACGGGCTGGAATCAGGATCGGAATTCGAGTCGGCAGGGTTGGGCTGGCGTTCCGGCGAAGTTGACATGCTTGACGCACTGGGTTCTTGAAGCACTGAAAGTGAATGATCGAAGGGCCCGACGGATCCGATCAGCGATCCTTTTGGTCACGGACGTTGAACTCCATTTTCCATTGTTCGTCGGTCCGTGTCGCGTGGCACCACAATTCGAACATTCCAAGCTCCGTCACTCGGCTGACAAAGCGAACGGGGACGAACGGGTCGTCGCTTTTTTCGTTCTCACCCGATTGCCGCGGAAGCGTCAATTCGATCGGCTCGCTCTCCACCAATTCGTCGGGCTGCCAACGATCCAGATGCGTACCGACGGTGTCGTCGGTTCGTTTTGCCGAAGCAAAGAATCGGAAACGGGCCGGTGCGCCGACGATCAAACCGACCTCGTTGCTTGGCACTTCGGACTCGGTGCCTTCTTCCATCCCTTGAGGCGCGACGCACAACGCACGCAGCGGACGGGGTGCACCGGGAATCGCCAGTCCGGCCGTTTCGATCCCGATGTAGTACGACTTTGCCGTTCCGCCACGGATGCGAATGCCGCCGGATTGCTTGGACCAGCCATAATACGCGGCGCCCAAAGCAACCGCCGAATCCAGCTCTTCACGACCGCCCAGCACTTCAGGCTCGGTTTCGCACCAGTCGCTGACCGCTTGCTGCATCCGTTGCCGCAACGCTTCGCCACGGAACACGCCGCCGTTAAAAAGCAGATGCGTTGGGCCGACAAAGCCCTCGGGTGCGTCGGGGTTGGCTTGGCGGATGGTGTCGGCTTGATCCGCCAAGAACGCGGCGACCTGTTTAGTGATCGCGGGATCGGCTTCGTAAGGCAAGCCGATGTCTTGGAACCCGGATGCCGCTTGGCGTTGTGGGCGGTCCGCTGCCGAACACAGCGGAAAGAAACCTTCGACGATCACGTCACGAATACGATCGGCCGTCAGCGGCGTCGAAATTGTTCCGCCAATCAGCGAGCTGCCGCGACCGAGGACGGAGATCGTTTTTTCGTCCGGCCCGTCGGCGGACAGCAAACTCTCCTTCGCATCACGACAAGCATGCCATAGCGATACGCTTTGCCATGGGTCCAGCGAATGACCTTGCGTTTGTAAGTCGGTGGAGACTTGGTGGGCGAGAGCCAAGTCCATGTTGTCGCCGCCGAGCAGCAAGTGATTCCCGACTGCCAAACGCTGCAAGCTCAGCTCGCCGCCGTCTTCTTGAACGGCGACCAATGTCAGGTCCGTCGTTCCGCCACCGACGTCAACGACCATCAACAAGTCACCGGAGCTCAATTGGTCACGCCAATCGTCAGCACGCGATGCCAACCAGCTATACACGGCGGCTTGCGGTTCTTCGAGCAATACAAAGTGATCGGGTAGGCCGGCTTCGATTGCGGCTTGTCTTGTCAGCTCGCGTGCGGCGGGGTCAAACGACGCGGGGACGGTTAAGACGACTTGTTGCGATTTCAGCGGCGCGTCGGCGTGACTGTCATCCCATGCGGCGACGAGATGCTTGAGGAATTTGGTCGTGCAATCGAAGGCAGAAACCTTGGGGACCTCGGGCGGCGATTGCCAAGGCAAGACCGGTTCGGTGCGACCGACGCTGCCGTGGCACAGCCAGCTCTTCGCGGCCACGACGACGCGTTGTGGGTTCTCCGCAGACTGTTGGCGAGCGTAGTAACCGGCGATACCAGTTTGTGGTTCGGTATTGAGCGGCATCTCCAACGATGCGACTTCGCCTTCGCGTGGCAGGTACAGAAACGATGGCAGCGACAACCGGGTCTCGACTTGGCCTGGCGCGATCAATTGGGGAATCGGCAGCAGCTTTAATTCCGGCTGCACGCGTTTATCGTCCGAGATCTCGGCAAAGGCGACGACGGAGTTGGTCGTTCCGAGGTCGATACCGATGCAAAATCGCGCTGTCATGTGTTCTGTCTTTGTTCGAGATGATTCACGGGTGCGGCGCCACGACCTGTCGGTCCTGTGACGCGTGCAATCGGTACCGTGACTAGCTTGCTTGGATTTGTGCCGGGGCGACAACGTTGGCGTCATCGTCACTGCCGGACCAGGTCGGCAGTTCGATTTTGGTGGCTTGCCAACCGTGATGCACGAGCTTGCCGCTGGTGGCAGTGCCTTCACCGATCCATTGGTAACGCATCGGCGAAGGTGACTCGCCGACTGTGACCGTTTCGCCTTCGGACGCCTCGACGAGTGGCTTGAGCCCCAACAATCGGTCCAACACGCCCGCGCACTGCTTTAAACATGGCCTCGCGGCGGCGCCGACTTGGGCGTCACTGTACTGGTCCAAATTCTCTTGGATCAGGTCAATCAAACGCGATTCACGTTGCAAAGCCGACAACAACGTCAGGGCCGAGTCACGGCGCGGTTCTGGGGGGACCACAGGAGCCGGCTTTTCGACTTTCGCTGGTTCCACTTTCGCAGCCGGGGCTGCGAGTGATTTGGTGGCCGAACCCGACAATACGGCATCGATCTGGTCAGATTTGTCTTTGTTTCCGATCGCCGCAAAAAACGCTTTTAACGCAACTGAAAAGCTCATCAGGTCGCCTGAAGTTAGTCGTCAGAGAATCTATTCGGTCAAAGCGTTGGCGATTCCCGGCAAAGCGTCAAGAGGCGACCGTGAATCGCCCCCTACGCCCCCGCAGCAGGACCTCGAAAACCCATTCGTTCCCCCGCAATCCGGGGTGCAAGTCGATTTTCCACGCCCCTAGCGATCCGGATTCGATTCCCGAGGGCTACAATGGTTCGGAATCGCCTCCGAGGACCTACCTATGAAACGACTGACCGCAATCGGCGTCGCCCACCTATTGATCGTGATCGCCCTGATCACCCCCAGCTGCGCCCAATCGACCCCGACGTTCAAAGACGTCGCGTATGACGACGTTCACCCGGCCCAGCGGCTGGATGTCTATCAAGCTCAATCCGACCAACCGACCCCCGCGATGGTGTTTTTCCACGGCGGCGGCTGGAGTGGCGGCTCGAAAGAACACGTACCAGGCTGGTTGCTGCGGCTTGCCGCCGAAAACAAAGCATCGGTCGTCGCGGTCGAATACCGCTTCACATACGTTGCCACACACCCGGCACAGGTCAACGATTGCTTGCGGGCAATTCAGTTCATCCGCCAGAACGCCAAGAAATGGAACATCGCATCCGACAAAATTGGCGTGACGGGCGGGTCCGCGGGAGGACACTTGTCGGCCTATGTCGCTCTGGCTGACGACGCGGCCGATCCAGATTCGACGGATCCGGTTGAAACTCAATCCTCACGTGTCGCGTGTGCAGTCAGCTTTGCGGGGCCGACGGATTGGTCGCTGCTCAAGTCGATCGATCACCAACATCCCGCCTACCGCCAATTGATCGGGTACCAACCGGGGACGCCCGCCGGCGAAATGGATGCTGCCAAGATGACCGATGTCTCGCCAATCTCATTCGTCAGCAAAGACGATCCGCCGATGATGCAGGTCCACGGCGATGCGGACGACATCGTCCCCATCGAACATGCATACAACTTGGACAAAGCATTGAAATCCGTGGGCGTCGAATGCGAACTGGTCACCATACCGAACGCCAATCACAGCGTCGCAAACGCGGGCGACAATGTCGCGAAGCAGGCGACACGATTCGTCGAAGACCACTTGCTTGGCCAATCCGAGTAACTTTCGATCCTCCCTCCAGTGAACCAAACGTTTGATGACTGCTGTGTTGCGAGCTGCGTTCTGCGTGGCTGTTCTTTTCGGACTGACGAGTACGGATCTGTTGCCAACGGCAATGAGTCAATCGAGTCCCAAACTGTCAACTGCCGAGTCCACTCCTCTGCGTTTGGGCAGCGGAATTAACTTCGGCAATATGCTGGATGCCCCGAACGAAGGCGACTGGGGTTTACGTGTAAACACCGATTGGTTCGCCCGCGTCAAAGAGGCAGGTTTCGATCATGTTCGGTTGCCGATCAGTTGGGGCTATCACACGGCAAAGACGTCGCCTTATCAGATCGATGCCCAATTCGTCCGGCGTGTCGACACGATTGTCAAGGCTTGCTTGGATGCCGACCTAAAGCTGTTGATCAACATTCACCACGATCCGAATTTGAATGAACAGCCGGCGCAGAACCACGACCGTTTCGTCGCGATGTGGAAGCAGATTGCCGAACACTTTCGATCACTCCCAAATGATCGGGTGGCATTCGAACTGCTGAACGAACCCCACGATGTTTTCAACGAAGATGCGAAGCTTTGGAATCAGTGGGTCGTGGACTCGTTGAACGTGATTCGCAAATCGAATCCAAATCGAACAGTCGTTGTTGGGCCAATCCGATTCAACTCCGTCGATTCGCTGGACACGCTTGAGCTTCCGCAAGACGACAACCTGGTTGTCACGGTGCACTATTACCTTCCGTTTGATTTCACGCACCAAGGTGCACCGTGGACGCAGCCGGTAAAACCGACTGGCATCGTCTGGAATGCCAACACCGCATCGATTGCCGGAGGCTGGCGAAACGAGTCCTGGGACACCAAAACGGTTGGCACGACGAATGGCTTGCAAGCCGCTTTCGAACGTGGTTGGGCTGGCGTGCAACTTCGTGCCGCATCGAGCCGTCCGATCCCACAAGCGTTGGAGCTGCAAGTCGATTCGAAAGTCGCACTGAAAATCTCGTTGGTCAGTGGCGAACAAAAAGTCGCGAAAGACGTGACCACCGCACCGGGCGAGCCACTCCGTGTGACGTTTGACGCTGGGGTGCTCGGTGGTTCGTTTGACCGAATTTACCTGCAAAACAACACGGCAAACGAAACGCAGCCTTTCATCGTGAAATCGCTTTCGTTGGTTTATGCCGATCGTAAAGAATCGCTGCTCAGTACCGCAGGGGATGCCATCCGCGATGACTTGGCAAAGGCCGCTCGCTGGGGCCAGCAACATGGTCGTGCGATCTACCTTGGCGAATTCGGTGCGTACCAAGAGGCCGATATGGACTCGCGAGCCCGCTGGACCGCTGCGGTCCGTGCGGCAGCGGAATCGCTGCAAATGGACTGGGCTTATTGGGAGTTCGCATCGGGCTTTGGCATCTTTGATCCACGAACACAACAATACCGACAACCGCTTCTCAACGCACTTCAACCCTAACCCTCGATCGATAGACAGCTTGATGAAACTGACAAACCTTTGCAGCCGCGTATGCGGTCGCTGGGGCAACGCGATTGCCCTGACCGCCGTTGGACTTGCGGCCAGCATTGCGAATCATGCCAATGCCGACGTTCGCTTGCCTGGCTTTTACGGCGACCACATGGTGCTGCAACAACAAAAGCCGATCCGTGTCTGGGGCTGGGCTGACACGAAAGAATCCGTATCGGTCTCCTTTGCCGGAAACACAGCCGAAACCGTCGCGGATGCCGATGGTAAATGGCACGTCGAATTGCCGGCGATCGATGCCAGTCACGAAGCTCGTTCGCTGACCGTCAAAGGCAACAACACGATCGAGTTGACCGATGTGCTGGTCGGCGAAGTTTGGTTGTGTTCGGGCCAATCGAACATGGAATGGGACGTTCGTGGAAGCAGCAATTCGTCGGCGGAAATCGCTGCCGCGAACGACTCGTTGATCCGCCACATCAAATTCGCACACCGCCCCTCGAACGATCCGATCGACGACGTTGCTGCGCCCTGGGAACTGTGCTCGCCCAAAACGGTCGGCCGCTTCACCGCTTGCGGATACTTCATGGCGAAGCGTTTGCGAAAAGACATTGATGTGCCGATCGGGCTGATCAATTCGTCATGGGGTGGAACACGCGTTGAGCCATGGACACCACCTGTCGGGTTTGAACAGGTTGATGCGTTGCAAGACATTTATCAGGCCGTCGAAACCAAGATGCCTGGCAGCGATCTTTACAACAAGACCCTCGAATCGCACGTCGAAGCCACTGAAAATTGGGTCGACGAAGCGAAAAAGGATTTGAGCGGCAGCAAACGAGTTTCGCCAAGCCCGGCGTTTCCAACAGCCCTCCGTCCTTGGGAAAGCCATCAAGATCCGACCATGCTTTACAACGGCATGATCCACGCGATCGTTGGCTTCCCGATTCGCGGTGCCATCTGGTATCAGGGCGAATCGAACCATGGCGAAGGCATGCTGTACTTCGAAAAGAAGAAAGCATTGATCAATGGTTGGCGTCAACTTTGGGACCAAGGTGACTTTCCGTTCTACTTCGTACAGATTGCTCCTTACCAATATGGCGACGAAGATCCAACGATCTTGGCGAAGTTTTGGGAGGCACAAGCCGCGGTTCAGCAACTGCCCAATGTCGGGATGGTTGTGATCAATGACATCGCGACGCTGCAAGACATTCACCCGCCGAACAAGCAAGACGTCGGTGAGCGTTTGGCGTTGTGGGCACTCAAACATGACTATGGCAAGTCCGATTTGACTGCGGCGAGCCCTTCGATGGAATCGATGAAGGTTGACGGCGATCGCTTGATCGTGACCTTCAAAGACACCGCTGGCGGTTTGAAAACACGCGACGGCAAAACACCGTCTCACTTCGAAGTTGTTGGTGCCGATTCGTATGGGTTTCAACCGGCAACGGCCAAGATCGAAGGCAACCAAGTCATTTTGACTTCGGAAAAAGTCAACTCGCCGACGGCGTTTCGTTTTGCCTGGCACAAGCTGGCCGAGCCGAACTTGATGGGTGGCAGCGGACTGCCCGTCGGGGCGTTCCGCGGTGGCGAAGTACCGGACTTTGTCAGCACCTTGGCAATCGAACGTGACTACGCGTTGGTGTTCGATGCAAACCTAAAATCGCTTGGCGGAAAGATCGAATACGACGTCGACAACAGTGGCAACATCGACAGTTTTGACCGTGTTGGCTATTTGGTTGAGTTGACGACGGGAAGCGGCGAAGAGCAAAAGGTCTTTGTCGCCATGGACGCGTTCACCGACGATGCCAAGAAGCTCGGTATTCCGGTCGCATCGCTGGGCAACGGGTTCCAACAGCGTGTGAAGAACCTGGATGTATTTTCCAACCAGCCTTCGATTAAGAGTGGAACGGGTATCGCGGAAGGGAACATCGAGTTTTGGCCAAACAATTACGGCCAAACCAACTCCTCGCAGGTTCCTGGAGCATCGGGTGCGAGCTTTGACTTCGGCGACCAGCCAGCGCCACCGCACAACGGTTACGGATCGATGCAGATCCACAACTTTGCCGCCCGCCAGACGATCTTCGCGATCAACAACTGGAACAACGGCGGCGGTGCCGACTTAGGGATCGGCAACGGCAGCGGCGAAAACCCCGACTGGACCTTCAGCGGCAACGCGAACACCTATTCCGCCGCCCGCCTCCGCATCTACGTCAAAAAGGTGTCAGGCACCTTTTTGGAAGAATAGGAAAAATAGCATTCTCCCCACGTTTGCGGCTCGGTGGCCACAAGTTGCCAGCCGCGTAGAGTCTTGAGGCAAAAAACGTGACCGATGATTCCCTCGAGATCGATGGATTGATCGGCGCGAAACGTTGAAGTTTTCCGTCATTTTTTAGCACTGCGAATTCAATTTTGTGGCGTTCGTAATGACGATCACTTATATCTATCTTGGTCCTCTGCGGCGTGTTGTTGCGGGGGTTTCCTAAACGCGTTAATGAGACACGAAATGGTGCGAAAAAGTATCTCGTTGGCCCTGATGGGTGCGTTTGCCGTCATCACCGTTTGCTCGCCAGTTTTGGCTGCGGACGAAGACGACAAGCCGAAGTACACCATCAAAGAGGTCATGAAAGAAGCATTCAAAGGCCCACTGGTCAAGAAAGTGGCGTCGGGCGATGCGTCTGAAGAAGAGATTTCAAAATTACATGAAATGCTGGTCGCTTTGGCGAAATGCGAGCCCAAGAAAGGCGAAGCAGAGAGCTGGAAAAAGCTGACTGGTGATCTGGTGAAAGCCGTCGAAGCCGTCAAAGAAGGCAAAGACGACGCGACCGCAATGCTAAAGAAGGCGAGCAACTGCAAAGCTTGTCACAGCAAGCACAAGTAACAAGCATCGAGATTGATCTTGATCGTATCCGACGCTCGTGTGAGGCAATCACACGGGCGTTTTTTGTTGATTTCATTGCTCTCTCCCTCTGACATCCTCGTCAACGAATGATGCAACTTCGCAATCGGTTTCTGTTGCTACGTCATGGGCAAAGCCAAGCGAATGTCGAAGGTCAGGTGGCAAGTTCGCTCGCGATTGCGAGGCACGCTTTTGGCCTCACCGCAACAGGTCAACAAGAAATTGAAGCCACGTTTCATCAGCACAAAGATGAGCTTAGTAAGGTCACTGCGATCTTCTGCTCGCCGTTTTTGAGGACCATGCAGAGTGCAAAGATTATCGGGAACGCGTTGGGGATCGATCCGGTGGAAACGACGCAACTGCGTGAAAGGTACTTCGGCGATTTCGATGGGACTTCGTCGACGAACTACGAAGTCGTCTGGCAGCAAGACAAACTGGATCCATCTCATTGCCAATGGGATGTTGAAAGCGTTCTCGTGGTGGCCGAGCGGATGTGGGACTGTGTTGAATCAATCGATCAAACCAGCCAAGACCTGACCTACCTTCTGGTTTCGCATGGCGATCCGATACAGATTCTGCTGACTCGATTCAAAGACAAGCCTTTGACCGCTCACCGATCAATCAAACACGTCGAAACCGCGCAATTAATTTGCTTGAACGAGTATTAGATCGCCCGGGTATCGACGTAACGCTGCGCGATAAAGCGACTGAGCGACTCGACAGAAGGATTGTCGGTCGCGACTTCGGGTGTCAGCATCACCCCGGTCCAATCTTCGGTTTCGCCGCTGAGTTCGACAGCTGACAAGCTGTCGAGCCCGAATTCGCTTAGCGGGCGGTCGCGGTAGAACTCCTCCGGGTTGATCCCCGCCCGGGAGATCAACCACTGTGCCATCCAGTCCTCGATCTCCTGTTGCAGCTTCGGTTGGTCACCTGGCATCGGGCGTTTCGGCAAGTCAGGAAATTGGAGCGGCGATTGTTCGCTGAACGCAGATCGGTTGTACTGGTAGCGAGCTTTCAAGTCGCCCGCCAAAAAGGATTCACGACAATCGACACGACGCGTTTTTCCGCTGGTAGTGACAGCGATCGTTGCCGGCCGTGTCAGCCAGATGTGTTGCGGATCGACATCGTGGACATCAATCACGGCGTGCCTGATCTGACGAACAATTTCACCTAGCAATCGTTCATCGTCGAGCGTCCTCGGCACCTCTGCGATGATCGCCAAAGCTTCGCCCCGGTTTCCACTGACGGCAAAAGCTGCAGACCGGCAGAGTGCTAGATCCGACCCAACCAACTCCGGTGCGTCGACAACACATGATTCCACCGTCTGACGCACGGTGGCTTCGATGTCTTGCGGGTACAAGTTGCGCCCCCGAAGGATGATCATTTCTTTCAGACGACCAGTGACGTACAACTGATTTTGATAGACAAATCCCAAGTCACCGGAACGACAGAACCCCGTTTCACCCGACGCGAGGGCGACGTTAAACCTCTGTTCCGATCGCTTGTCGGCTACATCATCTGAGTCAAATGTCTCGGGAGCAGTCTCACCGGTGAGTTCCGACCAATAACCATCTGAAACGCCTCCGCCGCGCACCCAAATTTCGCCGATGCTTCCGTCCGGCAGCCCTTCACCATTCGTCGGATCAACGATCTTAATGTCAGTCTGCCAAACTTCGCGGCCGCATCCTACCAGTTGTACCAGTTCACGACGGCTGAGCTTTGTCTTTCCATTCGGATCCACGGGCGAGACAACATTCTTTTGAAAGTCGTCACGTCGCAAGGTAAGCACGGACGGCGGCTCAGCAACTCGGCCTCCCGCAACCAGCAGCGTTGCTTCGGCGAGTCCATAACAGGGATAGAACGCTGAAGGTTGAAAGCCATTTGATGCAAATCGTTGCGCGAACTCCTCCAGTGTTTTTGCCTGAACTGGCTCCGCACCACAAAATGCGAGTCGCAATTGACTGAGTTCAAGGTCAGCGGTTTGCTTGCCGGGAATTCGATCAACACAGAGTTGATAGGCGAAGTTTGGCGCGCCTGAGATCGAAGCGTGATAAGTGCTGATCGTTTGCAGCCATCGAATGGGGCGAGTCAGAAAAGCCCGCGGACTCATCAAGACCGTGTGTCCGCCGATGTAAAGCGGCGCCAAGATTCCACCGATTAATCCCATGTCGTGATAAAACGGTAACCAGAACACGCCGACATCGACTGCTTCGTCCGGCAGTTCCAAATCACTGACTCGTTCGTCTGGCATGAAGTCGAGTTCGAATGCTTGGCGAATTGATTCAAGATTCGACATTAGGTTCCGATGTCGGAGCACCACACCGCGAGCCGCTGTCGTGCTGCCGCTGGTGTACTGCAACAGCGCGCCCGCATCCGGGTTGGTAGCGTTGGCGTCAACGACGGTTTCCCAGTCGATCGGCTGACCGCCCTCTGTGACTTTGCCTGAGTCGGTTACCACAATCGGAATGTTCTGCAAGCTTTCGGAGAGCTTGTCCTGGGCGAGCGTTTCCAGTGTCGCTCGATCGGTTAGTAAGGCAGCGGGGTGACAGTCTTGCGCGGACGCGTTCAGCCTTGGTATTTCGCGATGGGGGCGTGGAAACGAGGCCGGCACAGGAATCGCGCCAGCCATTTGTGTCCCGATCAACGCGATCAATGACTCCACGCCAGGCGGATAGAGCAAAGCGACTCGAGGTTGTGCTGCAAAATTGAATGTCCCATCGTTCGCCTGGCGATCCAGATTGGAATCGGCTTCGATCAATTCAAGATGCTTGAGTTGGGCGGCGACAGCAAGCGATCGATCGTAGAGCTCAGCGTACGTCAGTCGAACCGGTGCCTGCTCACCGGCGAACGACTCGTCGGTCAAAAATGTCAACGCAATTCGATCACCATGGGCTTCCGCTCGACGGCGAAGACATTCGGGCAAAGAGGTTGTAGCCATAACGCGAAGAAGTCCGCTGCAAAGTTCATCTGGTTGATAGGTCGCCTGCAAAAGTAAGCTGTCTTGATCGGCAAATCGACGAAGACCGCTCACTGATTGGACGAAGCGACAATAGCAATCGTTATTCTTTCCGAGTCGCTTCGGGGCGGCAATTGGTTCAGGCTACGAATCTGTGCCGTAACGCACAATCGGAGGCCCGGCTAGAAATACTTGGTTAGTCGCAAGTCGTGTGACATCGGATCGATAAAGACTTCGTCCATCACGCTGGTCAGCAACAACATGCCGCGCCCTCGCTCGTCTGAAAAACTTTGCGGTGTCCCTGGCATCGGGGCTTGGCGAATCGATGGCCCGTCCCCGTCAAAGGCGATGGAAAGCTTGATTTCGGACGTGTTGACCGATAAACGCATCGAGACACAAGGGTCACATCCGTTTTTTTCTGCTGGGGAGTCATGCGTTGATACATAGTTCATCGCATCGGCGATCGAATACGGCGTCTCGCAAAGAGGTTTCCCTAAATTGCCGTGCACGATGCAGTGCAGCAGCGTGTAGTGTACTGCTTCGGCAATGCGTAGACGGTCGATGGTGTGCAAGACATTCATGGCGGCCATCATACGAATCAGCAATGCGGTGCAGGGGACCAGCCGATCAATCGAACTATCGAGCACGAACTGGAATGACTGAGGCACCAGAGCCGCTTTTAAGTACAACGATTCCTCATTGGCCTGTGCAAGTTGGCAAATTCGGTACACGGTATCAGGCAGCAAGACACCGACGTGATCCTTGGAGATGTAATTGCACGCCCCAACGCCCAAGGCTTCCGCGGCCAATCCCTCGGTCCCGAATGCGGTTACCAGGACAGATGGCAACATCGGCGATTCGGATCGCATTTTCCGGATCAGCTCGACGCCATTCATCTCCGGCATCTGCATGTCGGTTAAAACCAGATCGGGTGCATTCTGCGCGATGCGCTGCATTGCTTCGAGCCCGTTGCTGGCGGTTTCGACTTCGATTTCGCGAGCGCGCAAGATCGACGTAATCAACGTCATCTGCGTTGGGCTATCGTCGACAACCAAGACTCGGCACATGGGGGCTTTTACTCCAGCGATCGGATGCTTCAATCATAGCGTGAACCGGCACAGCAATGGGCAGATCTGTCCGGTACGGCGATGATCCGCCTAGGAACTGCCAACCGAAATCCTCTTCATCCGTCTATCTCCCAATGCTTTGCCCGATCGAACTACCTGCCGATATCAACCTGTTGCCGATTGCCCCTTCGATTGCCGAACGGCTCACTTGGATGCGGACGAGGATTGAGCGATTCCAAGACTGTTGGAACCAACACCACGCGGCACAATTTGTTGCGGCAGATTATGAACTTGTCTATCAAACGTTGACTTGGATTCTGGATCATGAATCGCTGACAAGCCGACGTTTTCTGGAATGGGGTTGTGGTTTTGCCAGTGTGGCGTGCATGGCTTCGACGCTTAAGCTGGCCGCGTTTGGGATCGAATCCCATCCGGATCTCATCCGGCAGGCTGAACAAACCGTCAAGCAGTGGCCTGCCGACGTCGAACTTTTCCACGGCAACTTCCTTCCCAACGGCGCGGAGAAACTTACCTACGACCCCACGTTGCCATCGTTGGGCCACGATGGACCTTCACCGTACGACGAGTGGGGCATGGACTTGGAAGATTTTGGGATCGTCTATTCATATCCCTGGCCAGGTGAAGACGAGTTCCACGAAGACGTGTTTGACCGCTTTGCCGGACCGGACGCGATTCTGGTGATGTTCATCGGACCGAATGAAATGCGGGCTTGGCGCAAGAAATCAGACGGAGATAAACCGCGTCGCTGTTAGACGAGGCCGAACCGGCGGTATGGTCAATTCCCGGCTAGCAAGACGACCACACGCGTGGCGATCGATTGGCCGGTCCCGATTTCACCGACTCCTTCACCCGTTTTGGCTTTAATGCTGACACGGCCGATATCGATTCCGAGCATTTCTGCGATGGCGTATCGCATGGAATCGATATGCGGTGCCATCTTGGGCCGTTCCGCCAGAATCACACAATCCAAATTGACGATTCCATACCCCTGCGTGTTCACTCGAGCGTTGGCTTCGTTCACAAAATCGCGGCTATCGCGGTCTTTGTTTTCGGCTGCGGTATCGGGGAATAGACGGCCGATATCGCCATCGGCAATCGCCCCAAGCAGCGCATCGGTCAGCGAGTGCAGCAACACGTCAGCATCGCTATGTCCAACTGCGTGGACGTCGGCGGGAATCTCGATCCCGCCGATCAGCAATGGCCCTCCGGAAGCGAGACGGTGCGAATCGTACCCCAAGCCGATCCGAATGTTGGGCAAGCTGACTTCCTGAGGATTCATCGGCTGAATAGACCACCGCGGGCCGGAAAGAGAACGACGCCACAAATTTCCGTCTTCAGCGTGGTCGTCAAAAATTGCCTTGGCCCACTACAATACCGTTTCCCGTCGCCGATCCCAATGGGCTGGACCGTTCATGCCAATCATCGAAGCTCACAATCTGACAAAGTCGTATCGCGTCTACCGCAAAGGCGAAGGCCTGCGCGAGAGTATTCGCGGACTTTTTCATCGCGAATACGAAGAAGTCCACGCGGTTCGCGGCATTGACTTGGAAGTTGAAGCCGGAGAATTCGTCGCGTTTCTTGGACCCAACGGTGCGGGCAAAACGACCACGCTGAAATTGCTCAGCGGCGTGATTGACCCGACCGGTGGAACGGCTTCGGTAATGGGATACGTTCCTTGGCAACGCCAGAATGCCTACCGCCGACGTTTTGCTTTGGTGATGGGACAGAAGAACCAGCTGTGGTGGGATCTTCCGGCACAAGAATCGTTCCGTTTGCAGCAGCAGATCTATGGTGTGCCGGTCGAGCAATTCAACTCGACGTTGGCCGAACTAACCGATTTGCTGGAGGTTGGACCACTACTAAAGCAACCAGTTCGCGAGCTATCGCTCGGCGAGCGAATGAAGATGGAGCTCATGGCTGCGTTGCTGCACAGCCCCGAAGTGCTTTTTCTTGACGAGCCGACAATCGGCTTGGATGTCATTGCCCAACACAACATTCAGCAGTTTTTGCGTTATTACCAAGAGAAACGCAAGATCACGATTTTGTTGACCAGCCACTACATGAAAGACGTCGCCGCACTTTGCAAGCGTGTTGTCGTCATCGCACGTGGCTTGATCCAGTACGACGGGTCTCTGTCAGGAATTATCGACAAATTTTCAGGCTACAAAATCATCACCGTTCAATTCCCAGAAGTTCACCAAGTGGACGCGACCGTGTTCGGTGAAGTGCTGTCGGAAACGTGGCCCAAAGTGCGGCTCCGCGTCGAACGAGCGGATGTCCCCCGCACGCTTTCTCGATTGCTTTCCGAACACCCAATCGAAGACGTCGCCGTTGAAGACCCGCCACTTGAAGACGTCATTGCCGAGCTGTTTCGGGAGTCCACAAGTCGCTCGGAAGCTGAACCGGTCGCCGCCCGATAGCAGCCTGAGCGTGGCCGTAAATCACAAAAACTGATTCGAAGAAGAGGATTTGCTTCCCCCTGGTTTCACAGATCAAGATAATTGGGATGACCGGAAAGTGCTGTATAAAGCGGTTTTCTCATTCTGTGAACACGATTTGACGCGAGGAATCGACATTCATGCCGATCACCAACATTGGAACGCTGACGTTGTGCAAGGATGACAATGCCCGTCGATGACGCCGGCTGGGATGGGCGTTATAAAGCAACTCCACCAACGCAGAATAAGAGGCACAGGCAAAGGACAGGCTGATGGCGAAGCTGACTCTACGTGATATCGAACTGAGCTACGACGGAGACGCTTTGACTATTTGCAGCGTCAGCCACCCCGAGACGCAACTGACGCTCGACGCAGATGCCGTTGATGAGTTGGTCGATTTTGTCGAAACGGTTCAAAAGAGTAAAGTGGTTGTCAACGATGATGACAATCGCCGGCAGTCGTTCCGTGTTCCGATTCTGCGCCGGGATGATCTCCGTGTTTGGATCCAGTTCAACAACTTGGAATTCGAAGCACGTCCGGACAACATCAGCATGACAGGCGTCTTTGTCAAAGCGTCTGATCGCGATCCTGTGAAGTTTCAGATCGGCGACGAAGCTCGCTTGACTTTGGCCTGCAACGACGAAACCATTGAAATGGAAGGGATCGTTCGACGGATGGGACGCAACGGTTATGGGTTCTTTTTTCCCGCATGCGTCCGCTTTGAACAAGTCAGTCCGCCTCCAGAAGTCCGCCGCATGGTCATGGAACTTCAGCGACGCTGGATGATGTATCGTACGGACTAACGTGCTAATGTAGCGAACACTCGCTACGCCTCTCTTCGCCCCCTCAAACCGCTGCTGATATGTCGATCAAAAGACTCGCTTGCCCCGGTTGTGGTAATACCGTCAACGTCCCTGCGTCGATGGCAAAAACTCGATGCCCGTCATGCAATCTCGTCTTTTCGACTCAAAATCCAACCGCGCCCCGCAGCACCACGGCTAATTCTGGCCCCAAACGCACTCAATCCAATCAGGATGCGGATTCCGGATCCGAATCCAAGATGATGCAGTGGGTCATTGCCCTAGGCGTCGCTTTTGTCGCGATGCTTGTCTTGATCGTGATCACGTTCTTTCGCGTCGGACGGCAACAAGAAGAAGCCAAACAAGCGGAAGCGGTTGCGGCCGAACAACGAGCGGTCGCGGAACAAGAGGCGAAAAAAATCTGCAATACCGTGTCGTCGACTTACCCGAATCGACGCGGCAGCAGATCTATCGTGACTACACCGCGATGACTGACTCGATGAATCGCAATTCGAATAAGATCCCAAAGAGCGGTGCAGCCGGCCAGGCTTTTGCAGGCCTGACGCAAAAAATTGCCGATCGTGAAACGACTCATCTCGCACTTGAGAACAACATCAGTGACGAGGACATTGAACAGATCATGATCGAGGGCGAAGCGAAGGGTTGGTAGCATACGCCGGCTACGAAACGCCTCGCCACTTCGATCAATTCTTCGCCGCGTCGCGCGAAGTTTAATCGGTATTTCCTGTCTTATTACGAGATACCAGGCTGCATTCAATGCGACCACACCTGGCAAGATAAGCGACCGTGCTGCTTGAACTTCGCTGGTTCGCATGAATCAAGCACGAAATTGATTCATTCCGCTTTTTGGTGTTCATTCGCTGATCTGCGAAGACCTATTGGGCAGCCAGCCGCGGAAATTGAATGTGTTGGCACGAGCGATGCATCTTTGAGAAAGCGTTCGAAAAAGCTCAAGCCATGACGGACTGTCGCTGTAAGTGACCATGACGTTGCTAGGTAACCTTCCCAAGATCCCGTCGGACTTGAGTGCCCACCAACACTGGGCGTGTACTCAATCTTCCCTCCCTCCCAAGTCAGGATTTTTTGTGATGTTCAAGAAAGCTGTCATGGCTGTCGCCATCGGTGTCAGTTCGATGTTTTTGTTCCAGTCAGACGCGTCGGCCGGCAATTGCTACCGTGGACGTGCTCGTTCTGCCGTCCGCTACAGTAACGCCTATCGCCCCACTGTTCGCTACCGCGCCCCTGCTTACTCCGTCGGGCGTTCATACTTCACCAGCCCGGTTTATCGCTCGCCATACTACGGGTCCTACCGGGCTCCATACACCGGTTCGATCTACGGGCGTGGGATTGGCTACGGCGGGATGGGCTACGGTTCTTTCGGCCCGTATGGGCCATACGGTGGATACGGACGCAGCGGTCTGTCGATTGGTTTCGGGTTCTAGTCAGCCCAACCGTAAAAGTCGGTCCATTGATTCGATTGCTACAAAGCGATCGAACGAGACAAATCCGAAAGCTCGGCCATCCGGTCGGGCTTTTTTCTTGCCTTTGCCCGCCGTCAGGGTGATCCGCCGGAAGCGTTCGGAGTCTCAACAATCTATCATTAACGACTCGATAGTCCCCGTCTTTCAACGTTTACCCACGAGCCTCGAGTGGACAAGAAACAGAAAAAGCGTCTCGATGTTATCAACAAGAAACTCGCTAGTCTCCGCCAGCAACTTGCCGGTTCGCGGCAACAAGCGGACGACTTGGAAGAGCTGAAGGAATTCGAAGACAGCATCGCGAAGTTGGAAGCGGAAGCCGCCGAGATCAAAGCAGCCAAGTAAACGTGGCCACCGAGCGTCAAACGATCCCAACCGATTTCCAAGGTGTCTCTCCAGACCCCGTGTTGGTCATGGGAATGCACAACAGCGGCAGCACCGCGCTTTCGCGTTGCCTGCATGCCTGTGGCCTCTTCATGGTCAACAACGCGACGCAATGCGAATCGCACTTCTTTTCCAACTACGTCAATGACCAGTTGTTGATGGGAGGGGGGGCGAACTGGGCCAACTACCCGATCATGTCCGTCGAAGAGGTGATGAGCTTTCGTGACACGGTTGGGGAGTTTATGAAAACACAGTGGCGCATTGACCTAATGCAGTGGGGTTATGACGGAACCTCACCCTGGGGAATCAAAGACGCGCGTACCTGTGTGTTATTGCCGTTGTATTTGGACGTGTTTCCGAAAAGTAAGGTGCTGTTCATCCGGCGTGATCCCGATGACATCGCGGCATCTCTATCGCACCGCGAAAAACCTGGTGTCGGCGTTTTCAATGACCCGGAACATTGGAAAAAATTGACGCTGGCGCATTTCGAACGTGTCGAGACGTTTGGCAAAGCGCACGGCCACTATCACGAAGTCGGCTATGAGGAACTCTGTCGGCAACCGGTGGCGGTGGGTCGCAGAATACACGATTTTTTAGAGTTGCCGTTTACCGACCAGCATGCATCGGTCTATCAAAAAACGTTGCGAACAGACCGCTTGGGAACTCGTGCTTGGACCAAATTTAAGTGGCGAGTGATGGCAATCAAGAAAGGCTTTCAGGTGATGTTGGAATGAGCGGACTTGTTGATCGTTGCGTCAAACTTCCGGGGCGTCTGATCCGCCGATTCAGATACGAGGTCGCCAAACGTATCATGCCCAGCACTGCCGTGTTGGGGCCCAAGGTCGTTCCACGGGTTGCCGGTCCGCTATCGAAACTTGACGACATTAAACTGAACCTGGGCTGTGGCCCGATGCATCTCGACGGATACGTCAACATCGATGCAGACGTTCGGGCCTGTGCCGATTTTTACATGGGATTTGACGAGCTACGTGCTGCCTTTGCGGCAGACAGCATTAGCGAAATATTGATGATCCACTCGCTCAGCTACCTGAACCTCTGGCAAGCCCGCGAGTTCTTCACCGACGCATACCAACTGTTGAAACCCGCTGGCAAACTGGTCATCGAACTGCCGTCGATTGAAAAGTGTGCTCAGCATCTGCTCGCCAACGCGGGGGACCAAAACGAGTACCTGGAAGCCGTTCGGGGCATCTATGCTTTCGACCCGACAGAAATCATGAACAAAATTAACTTCACACCGTATTCATTTGGTTGGTCCGCGTGGCATCTCAAATCTGAACTGTCTGCGGTGGGGTTTGGTGGGTTCTCTGAGTTAGCCCCCCACCACCACGAACAGCCTTGGCGGGACATTCGGATCGAAGCGACCAAGTAAATAATTTCATCCAGCTCCCTAATTCGATTGCATGGCCAAATTTGCCGACACACGAGACAAGTCGATTCTGCCTGCGGATGGTGAGAACTTGGTCTTGTTTCATCCGCATGTTCCTGAGGCCGCAATCGACGAAGTAGCCGACACGCTTCGTACCCGATGGATCGGCCAAGGTCCTAAGGTTGACCGCTTTGAAACCGAATTTCGCGATTGGATTGGAACCCAACACCACCCCATCGCAGTCGGTTCCTGCACTGACGCAATGCACCTCGCCTATGTATTGGCGGACTTGAAAGCGGGCGACGAGGTCATCGTTCCGGTCTTCACTTGCACGGCGACCAGCATCCCGCTGCTTTACCACGGAATCAAGGTTCGTTTCGCCGATGCCCAAGCCGGGACGATGAATATCGATCCGAATCACGTCCGTGCTTTGGTGACAGAAAAAACGAAAGCCATTGTCTGCGTGCACTATGGCGGATTGCCCTGTGACATGGACGAACTGCAAGCGATCGCTGATGAAGCAGGGGTTCCTTTGATCGAAGATGCCGCGCAAGCGGTCGGAGCGAGCTACAAAGGTCGTCCCGTCGGCGGCATGTCAGACTTTACCGCGTTCTCATTCCAAGCGATCAAACACATCACTACCGGCGACGGCGGGATGCTGATGCTGCGGGATGAATCGCTCGTCGACAAGGCTCAGCGGATTCGTTGGTTCGGTATCGACCGCAAAGCGAAACAAGGTGGAACCTGGGCAAACGATATCTACGAAGTGGGCTACAAGTACCAGATGACTGACATCGGTGCCGCAATGGGCTTGGCCGCTCTGAAAACAATTGATCAATCGTTAGCTCTGCGAAAGTCGATCTTAAAGACCTATATCGATGGCCTTGAGGGACTCGACGGCATCGAGGTCGTCGGTGCGGGTATGACCGACCGCGTCCACGCGGCTTGGCTCTGTACCGTTCTTGTCGATCGCCGCCAGGACCTCGAGAAAAAACTTCGTGATGCACGGATCGAATCCGGACAAGTGCACTTTCGAAACGACCGCTACTCGGTCTTTGCAGATTTCCGGGAGGGCGAATTACCGAACATGAATGCGATGGAAAACCGATACCTCGTATTACCGCTCCATACGCACATGGAGATTGGTGACGCTGAACGCGTTTGTGAAGTCATTCGCAGCGGTTGGTAAATCGGTGACGTTCACCGAACTGGTTTGGCGGCCCTTGTGCATCGATGCGTCCATCGATGCACGATGCAATGTACCGACGCGCAACGCCCCCGCGTGCAGTGAGAATGTCGCCCGATGAAGAAAGTTCTGATCGTCTACGAATCGCTCGCGACACCGACGACAACGGTACGCGGCCTACAATTCAAGACAAGCTTTCAGGCCGACGATCAGCTACAAGCCACATTCGTCGGACGTACCAGTGAGCGAATGAACACGGTGATGCAGCGTTGGCCCTGGCGTCCGTCGCTCCGCCGGCCTGCGTTGTGGGCTGAGTCGCGGGTGCTTTCCAGACGCGAAAACCAAATCGTCGAGCTTGCGAAGTCGCACGATATCGTGATGTTGGTCACAGTACCGTCCTGGCCACTTCACCAACGCTTGGTTGACCTGCCGAACACAAAAGTCGTTACCGATTTGATCGATGCGGTTTGGTTGCCCGCATTTCAATTGGCTGGATGGCAGCAGATCCACGAGATGCTGTCGACTTCAGACCTTGTCGTCTGCGAGAACGAGTTCACGGCAAGCTATGCCGAACAACACAACAGCAATGTAGCAATCGTTCCAGACTCGCCACAGATTGAAGAGTTCGATCGATACCGAGACTTAGTCCATCGCGTCCCAGAGACGACGACAATCGGCTGGATCGGTGGCAAGTACACCGCCGATGCCTTGTATCGAATTTTTGAACCACTGGAGCAGATCTTTTCGCAGCACCAAAACCTGCAGTTGCTATTGGTAGGTGCAGATCCCGATCGCCTGCCGCGTTTTGAAGCGTTTCGCCCAAAGGTCATCCCGAGCTATAACCAAACGGCGATGATCAACTTAGCGTTGATGATCGACATCGGCATCTTTCCGATGTTCAATGTCGACGAATCACTCTACCGCGGTGCGCTGAAGTCGCGAATCTACATGGCGGGCGGTGCAGCCGTCATCGGTCAACGATTGGGTGAGAACGAGAATCTGATTGAGCATTCAGTCAACGGCTTTCTTGCCGGCTCAGATACAGAATGGCTTAACGCGTTCGAGCAGTTGATAATCGACAGGCCCTTGCGAAAACGGGTCGCTGCGCAAGGCCTGCAAACCGTCCGTGATGATTTTTCGCGTGCGATGTGCTACGCACGCCTACGCTCAGCATTGCTGAGCGTTCTTTAGAAATCTTCGACGACCTTTCCAAATATCAAGATCAATCGGTCCGGCAGCGGTTCGCCACCGGACCGTGCGTCAAACGATCTTAGATCAAGTCACCGAAGGCCGCATCGATGGCGTTGAGGCGATCATCGTCGTCGTCATCGTCAGTTCCGACAATCGAATCCAAGAAGTCCATCGGCCCGTTCATGACGGTCGATTCAGCAACGATCGAATCAACCACAGATTCTCCCTCGCCCGATCCGCCAGACGCCTGACGACGCCCCAGTTCGTTGATGACCAACAATGCGTCGAGTACCGAGATCGTTCGGTTGCCGTCGACGTCGAAGTACGGTGGTCCCGAATCGCTTTCGGTCACAGGAATACTTGACGTTCCCGCTCGTGCGATCTTGTTGATGACCAACAGAGCGTCGATTGGCGAAACATCACCGTCGTCATTGACGTCGGGATTCAAGTTCGGGTTCTGCAAGCGACTACCGGTGACCTGAACACGGACGGTACCAGGACTACTGACGCGTCCCTGCGAATCCGCAATCGTGTACTGGAACGAGTCAATTCCGAGGAACCCGTCGGACGGGATGTATCGGATCGTACCGTCGCCGCGTGGAATCGCTTCCCCATGCAACGGTGCACTGACGATCGTCAGCGATCCGAAGTCCAACCCGCCATTGGGAGCTCCCGCAACCGGATCTGGATCTTCGTCGTTGGCAACCACATTGATGTCGACGAATTCATTCAGGTACGTTCCTGCACGATCTTCGCGAGCGATCGGAGCCGCGTTCGCTTGGATCCGAACCGTCGCCTCGTTGCTGAATGCACCGTCGTTATCTCTGATGCGATAACGGAACACGTCTTCTTGGGCGAAGGTGCTGAACGCGTTGTAAGTGATCACACCCGAACTGTCGACGGACAGCGAACCGAACGCAGGTTGCAACGTGAATTCGATGGTTGACGGATCAAGCGTTCCGTCGACATCGGAGTCATTGCTAAGGATCGGAATCGTTGTCGGGCCGTTGGGATTCAGCGTCGGCGAATCATCAAGTGCTACTGGAGCATCGTTGATTCCCGACACGGACAGGGCGACCGTCACGATATTGCTAATCGCCCCGGTGCTGTCGACCACACGGTAGGTAAACGAATCCGTCGCCTGTTCGCTTCCGGACAGAGCTTGCAGAGTGTCTGAACCGCTCGGGTCGTACGTGATCTGCTGCGTCGCTTCGTCGTAGCGGACCGATGCCCCGCTGAGTGACAAGAACTCGGGCTGATCGAATACGATCGTCAAGGTATCGCCCGGGTTGTTGATATCGGGATCGATATCGTTAGCCAACAACTGTGAAGCTGGAATCGTCAGGATCGTATCTTCATCGGTCGTCAAGCTATCTGGCACGGCTGTCGGTCGATCGTTGACCGGCGTGATGATCAGTCGCAGGACGACGGCCTCGGAGACACCACCCGCAGAATCGATCGCGGTTACGGTGAGATCGACAGTGCCGTTCGCATTTGCGGCCGGCAAGAATCGCAGGTATCGATCCGCGCCAATTTCCGGCAATTGCTGGAACAAGCTTTGTGCGTCCGGAGGCGTGACCACTTCGAATCGAACGGTTTGATCCGCTTCGTCCGCGGGACCCGGGCTAACGTTGGTCGCCCACAATTCCGAATACGGACCAAAGTCTTCGGTGATCGTAATCGGCCCCATCGGGCGATCGAAAGTCGGCGGGTCATTGACCGGGCGAACGGAAATTGTGAACGTCCGGAACGAAGTGCTCATCGGTGTCGTGCCATCGGTGGGCACGTCGGTGAGTTGGACTTCAAAGACCCCGACGCCATTCGCGTTGGGGGCGGTCACGAAGTCCAGCGAAGCAGATTGCGTCACAGGATCGATTACCGCAACAGGAGCACTCGTGAATAGCCCTTGGGCACCACTGACCTGGTTGATCGTGAAGAACACGTCTTGCGTATCCAATTCATCCAGTGCCGATGGCGGTCCAGGCAGGACGTTGTTTGCCCAGCTCGAAATGCTGACCGTACCAGCGTCTTCATCGACTGTGACGTTCGCCGGTCCGCTGAACTGCGGAATGTCATTGACCGGATTCACGTTGATCTTGACGATGTTCGTCGCGATTCGTGGGTCAGACTTTGGTACACCGCCGGTTCCGAAATCAACGGTAACGCCATCATCGGTCACGGTGTAGGTAAACGTATCGGTGCCGACGAAATCTTCCTTTGGATGGTATCGCAGTCCGACCAACTGTCCGCCTTGGCGGATTTCTTCGATCGTCCCTTCAAAGGTCGAGCTTGTTGGGATCGGCGACTGAATCGACAGAGTTTGATTGCCACCGGGCGTCAAGTCCTCACCTTCATTGATCGGCCCGACATTGAACACGTCAAGCAAACCAGGATTTCCTGGGGTGCCGACGGTCATGATGTCGATCGAACCGTCTTCGTTGATACTGAACTCCAATGGATCCGCTGCGGGATCGACAACCGGTGGATCGTTGATTGGCAGGACGTCAATCGTGATCGTACGCGGATGCGACGAGATCAAGTCACCTCGGGTCTCGTTGCCTGGACCATCATCGGAAAGCACGATTTCAAAATCGAAGCTGCCGAACACATCGGGTGCAGGCTGGAACGTCAGAATGCCTTCTTCACTGATCGTTGGGAATTCGGTGAAGAATTGGTTTGCTTGCGACTGCGGGAAGCCGAGCGAAGTCAGACTGAACCGAACCGTCTGGCCGGTAACCGGATTCACTTCGTCAAACGCACTGGTCGGAACACCAGGATTGATGTTGAACGCGAAGTTATTGATCAACGTCCGCGAACTGTCTTCCAGGGTCTCAATCGCACGCAGCGGCCCGGTCGGATCATTCATATCCGCAGGCGGCAGGTTGATGTCGAACACCGGGCGGTCATTGACCGGATTCAGATCGAATCGCACCACATTGGTGGAGATGCGTGGATCAGATTCCAGTTGGCCGTTGCCCCAAGTGGTGCCGTTGTCGATTACCGAGTAGGTGAAGGTATCGAAACCGCCAATCTGATTGTTGAAGTCTTGAGGCGGATCATAGAACACACCTTGTCGACCCAATCCATCGGTTCCCAGACGCAACGTTCCGCCGAGATCCGTTGTCACTGGCACATTGTTCAACATCAACGACTGGTTTCCACCTTCAATCGTCGTACTGATTTCATTTGCCGGTCCGACGGTAAAGACGTCCAAGAGACCGACAGGGTTGTAACCAATCACGGATGGGTCACGGTACAGCGGAATGAAGTACTCGCGGTCGGCTTGACCGACAGGCTGCGAGTTATCTTCGCGGAGCGTGTACGTGATCGACGCGTCGGTAACCAGTCCGGTGTTCGGATCGACAACGTTGGCGACTTCATAAGCGTCATCCAGCGTGTTGACGGCACCGGTTCCGGCCACATTGGGATTGAAACGAGGAGCGTCATTCACAGGTCGAACATTGACCGTCAGCGTAACCGTCGTCGATTGTGGGTTGGTCGGATGATCGTCGGTGAACGTGATCGCATAAACAACTTGTCCAACAGCATCCGCCTTCGGATAAACCGTCAACCCGCCCTCGTCTGTGACGACAGGCAGCTGTTCCATCACACCACGCGGATCCGTCGCAATGATGGATGTGACGGTCGGTCGGCCTTGGTTCAGTTGCTCATCGCCGGCGGTTGGAGGTGCTGGCAAAACAGTTGTGAACACACCATCGATCGTCGACTGTCCCGGAGCTGGGTCTTCGAGAATTTCGACTTCTTGCTCGTACTCGATGTAAGGCTTGTCGTTAGCCGGACGCACCGTGATCGTCACGGTACCTTCCAGCACACTGGTTTCCTCTGGCAAGCTACGGACCAAGCCAGCGAATGGCAGCGTCGTTCGGCCGTTGTCTGCGATCGAGTATGTGAAGGACTCGAATGGCACCGACGGTGGAGCTTGGTTGTAGTCGACAGGCGGTGCATAGGTACCGTTGACGAAGACCCCATTGGTGAAGTTGAACGTGTACAACCCGCCGTTATCGGAATCCAATGTCTGGGACCCGGTGAATCCTGGCATTGCGTTGATCGTTCCGGCAGCGGTCGTGAATGAGACGACTCGCAAGGTTTGCTCGGCTTCGTTGTACGGAGCTGGCAAATCTTTATCGAACAACCCGGGGACGTTTCGCAATTCGCTGGCAACGGTTGAAGCGTTGTCCCACAGTTGCAGCGTATCGCCAACGGCTGTCACGGCGTAACCATCGGTTCGCAGTAGAGCCTCCAGGTTTGCAACCAAATCAGCTGGCGTATCGGTCAATGCGAAAGGAACGACATAGTTCGTGTCGACCGTCGCGACTCCCGTCGTATTGAATTCAACAACAACCGGATTGCCATCCACGGTTAGTGTCACCGTCTCTCCGTCGATCAGCTGCTCTGGTGCGGGCAACGTGATCGCAGTCGTTGAAGCCGAGATCGCGGACGTCGGTGCAACGGATACTGCCGAAGCAATCACGGTCAGCGAAACGGATCCATCGGCGTTGTCCACGACGCCTAGCTCGTTGCCGCGTAGAGTCGACACGAGGTTCGTCGCGATATCAGTCGCCAAGTCCGTTGCGGTGTACTGAACCACCAAGTCGCTGCCGGCGGCGGCGGTCCCGGTCGTGTTGAATTCAACCACAACCACGCCACCCCGACCGTCAGCAAACGTGACGGTTTCACCATCGACAAGTCCTGCGCCATCGGGCAGGCTCAGGCGATTGCCACTGGAAACGATCAGCGACGATGGCTCGTTGATACCGGTGACTGTAGGCGAGTTGAGCAGGACTCCTGCTCGATCGGTCGCTGGGGCTGGATCGTCGTAGGCACCGATTCCCGCTCCGATCAAAGCGGTCTTGATTGCCGTGGCGATCGTTGCGGCCGTGTCTGTCGGTGTGAAGGTCACCAGCAGATCAGCACCGGTCGCCGACACGCCACTGGTGCTCAATTCCAATGTCGTCACTTGGCCTTGGCCGTCAGTGATGCGAATGACTTCACCACCGACGATCATCGAACCGTCCGGCACGGAGATACCCGACGCTGATGCCGAACTCGCAGCGGTGTAGCTGCGGGTCGACACGGCGGTAACGAGAGGCATGGTGACTGTGGCGGCGTCAACGACACCACCCAATCCTGCCGCGACCAACGCGTTGCCAAGCTTCAAGGCAACTTCGTCAGCCGTGTCGGTGGTCAAGTACGTTACGAGGACGTCAGTTCCGACCGATGGGACATCTGTCGTGCTGAATTCCAGCACGCGACGGACGCCGGCCGAGTTGGTCAAGATGAATGTCTCGCCATCGATCATTGCCGATCCCGCGACCACAACAAACCTCGAACTTGTCGTCGCAACAGGCGAGTTCGTCGTTACGCCACGGCCGTTGATCAGGTCGTTTGCGGTGAAGGACAGGATTGCTGGTCCGGCCGGTTCAATCGCCTCATCAACACTCAACGCACGGTCATAAGCGACCGGGACATCGTTGACTGGCTCGACAAAGATCGTGCTCGTGACAGTCGCACGGCGGAATGCGTTTGCACGTGTCCCGTCAACTGCTTCGTCTTGACCACGGTCTTCGATTTCATAGCTAAACAGGACTTGGCCATAAATATCATCAGCAGGTGTGAAGATGATATCGCCGGTTGTCGCGTCCAGTTCCACGGTTCCATAGAACGGATCGACCGAAACAGAGGTGATCGTCAGTTGGCCATCGTTCGAGTTGATGCCTTCGTTTTCGTCTTCTGCTGCTGGCGAGCCTTGCAGATCATTTTGCAGCAAGAACGCCGAAGGAATGATGATCGAAGTGTCTTCCATCGGGGTGACGACTGCTTGCCCCAATCCGTTGTAGTAGTCGACATAGTCCGGATCAGCGATCGAAACCAAGTCGGTACCCGGCGTCGGGGTGCTGTTCTGCGGTGTCACGCGAACAGTCGCCGTCGCACTTGCGGACAATGGGGTTCCGGCAACGATGTTGCCATCGGCGTCCAAGCTTCGTCCGTCGTCACCGATCGTGAATACAAAGCTATCCAAAATCGGTGGATCAGTTGCGGCACGCAAGTTGTCGCTGTTGAAGTAATCCGCACCCTGATAATAAACCCTCGAGATGTAGGTTCGATCAAAGGTTGTCGGGTCAAGCGGATCAGCAAAGTCCGTCGCAAATTCGGCCGTCAAGCGTCCGCCTTCCGGCGTGATCGCGACCGCGGTCTGGTTCGACGCATCGATCGTCACACCACCCGCCGTGATTGCCAACAGACGCAGCGAGCTGTCTTGGTTTGATTCGTCAAACGGCAAGCCTGGGATCATCGCGTTGCCATCGCCGGTCGCCCCGGCAATCAGGTCAGACGCCATGAAGACCGTCGGCGTGTCGGCAGGACTTTCGTTTGGCTGGTACTCAGTCGCAACCAATGCATGGTCGACTACGCCCGGAATGTCGTTGACCGGAGTGACTTCGATCGTGACCGTTCCGAAGGTCGCGTTGACAGCTTCCGAGCCGCTGTTGCGTTGTGTGGTCAAGCGATACGTGAAAGTATCGATTCCGACGAAGTCTGAATCCGGAATGTACGTGAACGACCCGGTCAGTTCATCGCCGGGGTTGATTACCAAGCGACCGTGCTGTGGCTGTTGTCCGACGAAGTAGCGAACCGGCAGAAGCTGATTCAATCCCAAGTCGTTGTCGGTGATCGGTGCGGGCGTTGCGGTGCTCGTGTCTACCGTCAACGTTCCGTCTTCGACCACGACATAAGGTGTGCCGTTCGCCGGGTTCACGGGGTCATCGACCGGTTGTGGCGGATCGTAAGGCGCGACCGAGATCATGTAATCTTCGACCTCACCACCAACCGCAACACCGGTTGGGCTGAGATCGCCAGACTGGCTCAAGCGAACTCGCATCCAACGATCGGGCAACGGCTGGCCTTGCACATGGCCTTGTGGAACCGCGTCGATTGGGAACGAACTCTGTGCGACGATCAGCGGATTGGGGTTCAGTTCCTGGGTGACAGGTTCGCTGAAGATAATCTGCTCGTCCGCTTCAAACTCACCACTACCGTCGAAGTCGACCCAGATATCGACCAAGCCACTTCCCGTCACATTGATCGGGATCGTGCTGCCGGAAGGATCCAGTGGGTTCAGGAATCCGATCACGCTGTCAGGAATGACGTTGCCCGTGACGTTCGGGTCATCGGTGAAGACCAAGTACGGTACGTTTCCAACAACCAACGTTCCGATCGGTACACCGTCTTCGTCATCAACCGGTTGCAGATTCACGGTATCCCCTGACAGCTCCATAAGAACTGCCGATCCGATAACGTCGAATGAAGCACGGATTTCTTCGAAGACCTTCTGAGCGATACTTTCAGCAGATTCGCCATCCACGAAAGTGATCGGAACGTTCGCCCCGGTCGGATTTTCGGTCGCCCGGATCAGTTGGTAGGTCACGACTTGACTGCCAATGGTAACCGTCAATTCTTCACCACCGCTGACGCTACCGACCACACTGACAGAGTTCTGCCCGATGGAGAACAAACTGCCGACCTGCGTGATTGAAACGTCCAACAGGGCGTCGTCACGATTGACCGGTTGGCCGTTTTCTTCGGTATCCAAGTAGACGCCCAAACGCGCCCCACCTGTTCCGGAAACCGTGTGGCGGGCGCCATTGTCGACCAACAAAGTATCAAAGCTGGCGGGTGCATCGCCGAAGTCGAAACGCACCTCAGGCATGATGATCGTGAACCGGGTTTCATCATTGACGCGAGTCTCGCGAACACGATTGCCGGCCAAGTCAGACACGGCTGGCAGGTTAGTTCCGATGTCCGTCAGAACGCCACCGATATCCGATTGGATCGATGACGCACCACTGATCAGCAATGTGCCACCACCTGGGTTGAACGTTTCGACATTCAATCCGGCCTCACGAATCGCGGCTTGCAAATCGGCTGCTGCCAACGAAGACGTGTAACCGGCGGTTTGACGATATGGAATCGCGATCGCACCGGCCGCGATACCAGGCGAACCTTCCAAAGCCATCGCCGAACTGTTAACCGTCGCGACGTCGCCGACGGAACCGCCAAGTGCGACGCGTCCGCCACCGACAGCCTGTGCCGATCCCAATCCCAGGTTCTGAGCTGATACGGCAGCCGCAATTGCCGCGGCGATTTCATCAGGCGAATCGGTTGGCGAAATCAGCACCTCGACGTTATTCGGATCGCTTACTGACGTGGTGGTTAGCTCGAACGTCACCGAAGTGCTTCCGTCCGAGTAAGTAAACGTGTCACCAGATTGCACCCCTTGGTCAACTCCGCTGATTTCCATCGCGGTCGCGGTTGTCGTGATGACATGTCCGCCGGTCGTACCAAGTTGAACCTGGTCATTTCCAATCGCGGTCGGATTCAGGCCCAACGCTTGAGCGACGGTAACCGCCGGATTGGATCCCGGGTCGGTGCTCAGCAAAGCTGCCAGGATCGCGTCACGAACTTGTCCAACGGTTCCTGCCGTGCGGATGTCGATCGGGATGGTCGACGGCGTCGCAGCGGCATTGGTGTTGAACTCCAAGGTTCGCGTCACACCTGTCGCATTGGTGATCACGATTTGCTGGCCATCGGTGAACTGTGCGTTCGTCCCGTCAACTGTCAGCAAGGTCGTTTGCGGAATTACCAGGCTGTAGCCGGATTCATACTCAAACGTTGTTACGGCACCGCCGTTCTCGGTGATGATGACTTGCGAGCCGTCTGGAATTTGATCTCCGGAAGGCAACGCAACTTCCAAGCGTAGCGAGTTATTGAGTGTGATCTCGTAAACCGCATCGGGTCGCCAGATACCGGTGAGTGGAGTCAACCGGATCGTGTTGCTATTGCTGCTGTATCCGAAGACGTAGTCGCGATCCGGAATCAACCGAATGCCATTTTCGGTCAGGATAACCGTGTTTTCATTGACCGTTGCGGGATCGATTCCCGTTCCTGCTGGATCGAGGAGTTGGACCTCGAAGTAGGTCAGAGTTCCTTCGGTCAAACGAACGAAGGAGCCGTCTTGGTCTTGGTCACCGCCAGGAATTTGGATGCCAATCGCGTCTTGTGGTCCGGTCAATACGGCGGTCGGACGTACATCGTCGGCGCGGTCAATTGCTCCCCGATCGATAAAGACGTTTTGACCGACACCGGCCGGCGTGTTGACGAGCGGGTCATCGACACGCGGTTGACCGTAGGCATCGTATTCCGGAGCGATGATCGGCGAAGGGGCGATACCGACAGGATCTTTAACTGTCTGGAAGAACTCGCTGCGATCGGGCAAAGATGCGAACGAACTGTCGATCACTTCGCTGCCGGCTGCTGGAATGTAGATTCGACGGCCGGCGTCTTGGAACAGTTGCACGCCACCTGGCACCACGATCGACGAAGTTGCCAATGGAATCGACGAATTGTTGTTGTTCCCTTGGAATGCGTTTCCGCCGACAACGACTTCGCCAGCTTGATTCGCAGTCGTAACGATACCGTTGGTGAAGCCACTGACAATGTTGTTGAGCACGGTCGGGCTTGCATTGCCGCTGATACGAATACCGTCCGCATTCCCTTCGTTGACGACCGTATTATTGACAATGCGTCCGAACGAAGTCGGAGATGGGATCTGGCCGTTGACGTTGACATCGCCGCCAAAGTTGATGCCGCTGGTTCCAGAGTTACTGATCACGTTATTCGAGATCACAACACCTGGAATCAAGGAATCTGTGTTTTGGTTTCGCAGCAAGCGTGCCGAACCAGGTTCAGGCAACGCATCAGGAGTGATCGTGTTTCCAGAAACAACCAAGCGGCTACCACGCGTGTTGCTAACAGCGTTAATACCGGTTCCGGACGAGTCTTGGATGAAGTTGCTAGAGATAACGATTTGACCTTGGTCTTCGACTCGGTTCGCATCGCTGATACCGAATTGGTAGTCAACCATGATCACATCGTCATCGCCAACCGAGGTTGGATCGTCTGCGGGGCGAATATTCAAAGCGTATTCGCCGAAGTCCGAATCACGGAACTGCAACGCAGCGAACAGTGGGAACGAGAACGTACCACCCGCATTGGTATTGACGGTCATCGTCGGGCCAACGCCGTAGGTGTTGCCGTAATTGAACAGGTTGACGTATTGTCCATCCGCGTTCGCTTTGACAACCGAAGCCTGATTGGCCGCGATTGCCGCGGCGGTCAATTCAGCGACCGTTTGGCTGGCATCGGACAAGTCGATCGCAACGTTGCCTGGCGTGACAGGCCCGCCGTTGGTGTATTCATATCGAACCTGTGATACGCCCGACGTGATTTCGATCATTCCTCCGGCATAGAAGTTACGGAACGCTTCTTGTAGGAACAGGTACTCCGACCCCATGAACGAAGTCGAGCTGACAACGACATCGTAGAAGCCGTCTTTTGGCGCCGTAAATGCCAGGAAGGCACCGTCTTCCGACTCGCCCGGGGCGCGACTCGGTTCAAACAGACTGCTTTGGCGCTGACGATCGATCTCAAAGTGGAACAGGGTTTCCGAACTGACTTCGCCAGCTTCGAAGACACTGATATATGGCAAGTCCAACTTCTCGGCACCCCGAGCGAACCCGAGGGTGTCCACGTCAATGTCGACGGTCTGGCCTTGGCTCAGATAGATCCGAACCGAGTCATAGTCGAAGGCCGGATCGGCTGGCAGAACCGCTGCACCATCCTGGAACACGGTACCGGTGTTTACGAAGTCACCGATCTTTCCGATGCCCACATAGGTATCCGCATCGCCGTTGACGAATCCGGTAGGTGTCGAACGAGCGAGTTCATCGCCGAATTGGACGCGTTGAACAATCTCGTCTTCTTGGCTGATGATCGTTGTTTCACGCGAAGTCTCACGTCCTTGCGAAGTTTCAGCTTTGACCAAATCTTGTTTGATAAAGCGTCCGCCAGTTGGGTTCACCGTGATCGACGATGAACCGAACAGCTCGACGCGGTTTGCCGTGTTGGCAGCCGATTGGAAGCTATCGGAAGTCGCGGCAGTGATCGACAGAACGTTTTGCACCTGAGCCGAATTGATCGCGTTGCGAACGGCTCGAGCGGTCAACGCGGCATCAGGACTGGACGGGTCGAACGAGACACGCACATTTCCTTGGGTGACATTGCCATCGCGGATGCTATCGAATTCGAATGTCAGGCGACGCCAGCCATCGTCCAATACAAACGTATTTCCGTCCCGCAACGTCGTGCCGGGCTGTGTGATCAAGCTAACTGTGCCGCTGGTCAATCGGTCATTGGTATCGAACGACCGGCCGAGTCCCAGGTATTCGTCCAATTCCAAGTTGATCGGATCGTAATCCTGAGGAACGCCGTACTCGTCGGAGGTGCGGATTTCCAGCGAGTAGGGACCGAGCAGGGTCTCGTTCTGACGTTCAGGTTGAACCGCTTGTGGGTGCGAATCCGGAAGCGTTTCGGGATTCAGTGAGAACGCAGTACGGTTCGAGCCTTGAACAACCATTTCACCACGTTCGGCGAATCCGACGACGATATCGTCGATGTAGACACCTTCGATGTTGTCGTTGTTATCTGCCGCAGCAGTACTCTGCTGGCTGCCCGCATAGGAAGCTGGACGACCGACGCCGAACTCATCCGCCGGAACAGGCGATGTGGTCAATTCACCGTTGCCGTAGTTCAAAACCTCGTATTGCGAGAGACCGTAACCGGCACTGGAAGCAGGAGTCAGATTGTAGAGACGAATCCGATCGCCACCGTAGGTCGAATGGAACCGAGTGCTTGACTGGTTCGAGTTTGCGGTGATGAATGGCGCGACTCCTTCGGAAACAGCAGTTTGCAATCGCGACGCGACTTCACGAATCGTCATGGTCGAATCAACGATGATCGGCGCGGTACCGGTGTTCGCCGGTGCGTAGCTGATGATCTTTGAAGTTGACGAAGTCTTGACCGACCGAACTCCCAACAGCAGTAGCTTGCGCGCGTCGTCTTGGAACGCTTGGAGTTCAAGCGGCAATTGCGACAACACTTGTGTGGTGACGTCCGCTGCCGAATCCGCTGGGTTATAGAGAATCTCGCCTGCCGCTCCAGTCGCTTGGCTCTCTGGGACCAACGTAAGCACGATGGTGCCACCAGCACTTTGCGAGCTGTCTCGTTTGAGCGTCACCGTCAACTGCTCGCCAGCGACGATTTTGTTACCGGCGGGCAACGTCAGCGGCAATGCCGACTCGTTGATTTCACGAGTGTTCAGCTGCGTTCCGACAACACCATTATCAAAAACGGTGACGAAAGCGTTGTCATCGTCGATCACAATGCCACGGCCATTTGGATCGGCATAGACCGCCGTGTTTGGCATCGCCTCGTTGATTTGGCGGACCACTTCATTGAACGCCTGTTGCGGCGTGAACTGCAATCCCGCGCGGTCAAAGTAAACCGCATTCGAATTCAGAACAGCGTTCGTATCGATGCTGCGACCGGCTTCGATCAAAGTGAACTGTTCGAAATCGCCGTTGGCAGAGATTGCGAACTGCATGCCGTGACGAAGGCGTTCGACACTGTTGATCGGAATCAACGTCACGTCGCCAAGGATCGTCGCGTGAGCCAACGTTTCAGTTGGCGTAAATGCTGAGAAAGCGACGGAGTCTGCGAGCAGGCGGACCCCGGAATTAGCGAAAGCGGTATCCGATCGGACTGCGTTGAACGCAACGAGTGCGGCCACCACACGGTTGGCGATTGCGGCAGAGCTATCTGTCACCGCAAATTCAATTTGCGTCACATCAGTGGGTGTGCCGTTTACAAACGTGAACGTGGTCGTGAGGCCACCGACGGTCACGTCGATAGTGTCATCGACCGCGATCTGGTCACCGCGAGGCACATTGAACTCGGCAGCGTTGATCGCGACGTCGTTGAATGCGGTCAAGTCGTTGTCTGAATCAATGCTGAATGCACCGAAGATTGTGACAACGTCGGCCACGACGAAGGCTTCCGTGTTGCCGTTGAGTGCGGCCAGGATCCGAGCGGCAATCACATCCGCAGCATCGCCCGCTTGGAAATTCACGGTACCTGCAGGACCAGCAACAGGGCTGTCAATAAACTCCAGTGTCGTGATTCCGTTGTCGTCGGCGATCGACAGGATTTCACCGTCGGCAATCTGGTTGCCAGCGGGAACGGTCAATTCTCGCGCGGACGCCAAACCCGTTCCCATCGCGCCGATGTCGGAACTGATGGTGACAGACGAAGCGGCAACTGAAAGTTCGCCGGTGGCTGTTACCAGGGCACCCGCTTCGCCAGGTAGCGCGGCTTGGACTTTTGCGGCGATGTCAGCGGCCGTGTCCAGCAAGCCCACCTGGACTTCGATCAGATTGGCTGGCGGGAAGTTGGAAAGCTGGTTGACCAACTGAACTCGCGAAGTGCCGCCAACATGATCGATCGTGATGATGTCGGCTGGAATGCCCGTGATCGCATCTTGGAAGGCGACTTCGATCCGACCTTCGTCGACCGAAGAGATCGCGGCTTGATCAAATGGCGAATCCGCCGTTGCAACCGAGTTGACCGCTTGGTTCGCGACGATCGTGATGATGCCGTCGCCTTCGTAGATCGCGTCAAATTGCGAATCGAGCACGGTCATCAAACGCCGAGCGATCTCGTCAGCCGTTTCGCTCGGACTGAACAGGAATTCGTTTGGGTTGCCAGTGAGTTCTTCGACAAACTCGATGGTCTGAGTATTTCCAAAGACCAATTGGTCACCCGACAGGATGAGCTGACCATCAGGGATCACGATTTGGTCCGCGATGCCACCTGCGTTTGCAGTGATCGCACCATCGAACATCGTGTCAAATCGTTGAACCAAGATTGGGTTCGATTCGCCAATCACGGTCGAACCGAAGACGGAAAAATCCGTGATCGATGCGAACCGGACTCGTCCATCGGTAGACAAGGTCGACAGCGGACCTTTCGCCTGAACGTCTTGGCTCAGTGCGGCAATGGCAGCCCGCGCGACTTGGTTGGCAGTCATCCCGGGAGTGATTTGCACCTGGCCTGGCAACGGCGTTGTGTTGGTGAACTGCAAGGCATAGTTAACACCATTGCCGTCGACCAGTTGGATCACATCACCAATCGTGATATCGGAAGCAGCCGGGAACGCAACGGTGGTACCGACTTTGTTTTCCAAAACGATTTGGTTGCCGGTCGCATCCAAGAATGCGGCCAACTGACCATTGACGACGTCATCGCCTGGGACGGCGACCAATTCCAGCGAATCGAAGTGCGCCTGCATTGCGCCGGCGGTCGAGAAGTCAAACCGGATGCGAACATTTTCATTGCCGGCCATCGGCGACAGGTCAACGCGAGCTTGACGCCAGCGGTTGTTCGTGTCGTCGAACAATTCTTGGACCGGGATGCCGGTCTCGTCGTAGTAGTCGTACTCGTCGGCTGCCGGCAATTGACGGAAATCATTGTTTGTCGCCAACAATTTCCATTCACCATCATCACCAGCGGCAAAGACACGGAAACTGTCGTTTTGCTGGCGAGTCGGAATGTAGTCGTCGTTGTCTTCGACTTGCATGTAGTACGAGAAGTACAACGTTGGCTTATCGCCACTGCTGTAACCTTCCAGGTCGATCGGGGCAGAGATGATCGAACCGTGCGAACCGCCGGGAGCCAACTCGCCGTTGTTGCCATCAGGGCGTGACAACGTGTTTCCGGCATCGTTTGCTTGACTGGCCGCGTTGTTGTTGCCGTTATTAACTTCGAAACCGTAGTACAAGCTCGCACCGCCGCGGCTCGCAAATTCCGTACGACTTTGATCGTAAGGAGTTTTCACCCCGTGACCGTCATTCAGGTTGCGGTCGCCAGTCAGGCCCCATGGGCTGGCCTCGAGATTGCTGAAAGCGATACCGGTAACCGAGTTCACGGTTGACAGGCCGCCGCTGTATTGCAGTTGAAGTGCCGACCGGCCGTTGTAGAAGACGTTCGCAGGAGTGATACCACCGTTGCTATCGATCGTCACCGCATACAACCAGCCATCGCTGGTGCTCATGAACAGCGTTTGTCGATAGCCTTGGTTGTCGATCTGACGTGGACCGAACGTCAAACCGCTGAAGTTCGGAGCTCCTGGTCCGCTGATCGCAGCGTGCTCCGGCACTTTCTCGACGACACCGTGAAAGTTCGTCGGAATGACGCGGTTGTAGCCAGCCAGCGGCGAATTTGCCGGAGTGCTGATCGTTTGGTACGGCGAGAACGAGTGAATTCCGCCATTGTTTGTCACGCCCCAAAGCTGCGCGTCGCGAAGCTCCGGATCATATGCCAAGCCCTGAATTTCTCCGCCGTCACCACCGGTGTTGTAAATGAAACCGGTATCGACAATACCGTATTCGATGTCTTCCGAGGCAGGACCTTGAGCTGGTCGATACGGAGTCTGGTCTGGGAAGTTGCGGTGATCGTCCGCATTCGTGCTGCCCAAGCTGGTGATTTCACCCGTCTGCTGGCGGAAACCGTACAGAATGTTCCGAGTGAATTCGAACGGTACTTCGCCGCCGCGGCCGCGTGCGTCACGAGCACCAATCACAAATGCGTCGCTGTTGTTGGGAACCAAGTTGGTTCGCCTCGTATCTGCCGAGTTGCCTCGATCAGCCAACGGGAACGCGAGTCCGCGTGCTAGGAATTGCGCCGCATCGTTGGTTTCGGTTCCGTTGCCGTTTTGGTTGGACTGGCGGAAGACAATACCGTCATCCGATAGCGCGGTCGCGGCTCCGTTGACAGGGCTGATATTTTCGAAGCCACCGCTGTTGCCGTTGTTCGGGTTGTTGAACGGAGGCAACGCATACTGGAACAGCTCACCGTCCGCACGGGCTGCGATGTCGCTGTTGCCGCTCGCGGACTGGCCGATCAAACGTTCCACGATCCCTGTGAATGGGTTCACACTGACAAGGCCGGATCGGTTCGTTCCGCTATAACCCGTTCCCAGGTTGACGAACAATCGCATGTCGTCCAACGAGTACGGCACAAACGAAGTGTCATCTTGGAAGGACGGAATGATTGGCGCATCGGCGCTGTAGTACGTGTCACCGCTACCAGGAATCGTGTCAAACGATTCATCGATCAATCGTCGTACCGAGTTGATCGGGAACAAGCGAGCCTCATCGTTGACGGCATTGCCTTGGCCGTCGGTATCGACGGTGAAGTATTGGTTCAAGTCGGCAGGAACTGCGGCGGCACTGCTAACGGCAACAAAATAAGTGCCTTCGGGAAGTTCGACGGGGCCGATGTAAGCATCCAACCCGCCAGCCGAACCGCCTGCCAAGTTGCCTTGGTCAACACCGTTAAGCGGACGACCTCGGTCGTCAGCGACATTTGAATCGCGACTGTGCAGGATCAACGTTCCGTTTTGATCGTAAACAGCGATCGATGTATTGGGTCGGCCCAAACCGTCCGCGTAATCGATGTCGAAGGTCGCTGTGACAAAGCGGTTTTCGCTGTCGAAGACATCACTTTCGAGCTGCTGAGCAAACAAGTCGACTTGGTAGACATCGACATCACCCAAACGCACGTCCGCATCGGTCGAGGAGACGTTTCCGATGACGCCGTTGACGACCAATGAGCCACGATCGGAAGTCAGCAGGTTGCCAAGCTTGTCCGCGTTGGCTGCGTTGTAATCCAACAGCACGTTCTGAGTTTCGCGAATGTACTCGTCACCACTTTGCGCGGTCGGATCGATCACCGTTGTGTAATCCAAGCTCTCGCCAGCCGTCCCGGTCAACGGCGAATGAAGCGGTGCACTTGGCAGGGTAATCGCGTTGGTTGCGTAACGGATATCGGCTAGACGTACGGTCGAGCCGGCGACTTCTTCCGTTTCACGCAAGCGGATACCAAGTTGATAAGAACCACTCGATTGTCCATCGGCACTGCGTACGCGAACGTAGTATGTGTTTTCGCTGTTGTTCGAACCGGGAAGAATGACTCGCATCCCCGCGTCATAACGGTTTGCGGATTCGACATTCCCAACTCCCAGTTGGAACAGCGGCTGTACCGTTCCGGCAGGCAGACTGCTGTAGATCAACGTCGAATCGGTCGCTTCATAGAACGAGTTGTCACTACGTGCTTGGACGTTGGTGTTGCCGCTAACGGTCGTCGCGTTGGCGGTTACCAGTTCAACGATGCTATCCAACCCGACACTGGTCTGGTCAATATCGATGTAGACGCCCGTTCCGCCCGTTGCCGTAAAGCTATAGACGTCGACATCGTCGTTGGTCGCCAATGTTCCGCGAACATTGAAGCCCAGACGCTCGTTTTCGTCACCGCTCTTCTGTCCGTCGGCGAGGTCACCAATGATTTGTGCGTCTTTGGCAAACGCATTGGTCGCGATCGAAGCACTGTCGGCCGTTTCGGCTTCCAACACGTATGCGACGTTCCGGTCGTTGACGTATTCGTCGAGGACGATGCCTTGCCAATCGCCAGCTGCCGGTGCGACTGCCTGCGACAGTGTCGCATTCATTGGCTTACCGTCAGGCGTAAAGCCAGCACCGATGGAAGAGTCGTTCCAGCTTGTCATTACGACTGGATTTCCAGGCGTACCGATGACTTGCAACGTGCCGCCAATTCGATCGGTAATATCCAGTGGTCGTCCCGTGCCGACCAAATTGGCACCTGGTCCGAACTTAACCACAAGACTTTGATCCGGATCGCTCTTCAGACGCAACGTTCCCTCGTAGTGATGTGTCATCGTGACGATCGAACCGTCAACGACGTGTACGATGTCGGTATCGTCCCAGACACTGTCACCGGTCAAGATTTCGCTACGAACTCGGATACCGTTGATATCGTTGTCATCAAGTCGGTTGCCCGAAATCAATGGACCTTGGTTGTCGCTGTCGACCGTGATGGTATCGACCGCACCAGTTGATCGTCCCGCATCGAGTTTCGACTCGGACACAAACGAGTCAGGGTTGATGCTGATCGCGGCCCCTTGGTTGCCTTCGATGATGTTGTTGATCAAGGTCGGTTGGCTGCCACGAACGAAGATGGCTGCTTGGTCGTTGAAACCGATCCCGCCGCGGATCGTCTGGCTGGCGAATCCGTCTGCGTTGTCAGTGATGACGGAGTTAGCGATCCGCACGTCGGCCTGCAAAATTTCGACTGCGTTGAAGTCGGTAAAGCCACCGCTGATCGATGTCGACCCACCACCGTAGCGAATTTCGCTGTAATCAAGACTACCGGTGGAGTCCTGGCGGAACACCAAACCGCCCCAGTCGCCGACTTGAGCGTTGCCGGAAACCTTGTCATTGTTCGTATCAAAGGTACCGCCAGCACCGTAGGTGTCGTCACGACGGCTGGTGAAGATCACCTTCTTGCCATCAACACCTTCGGCGTAGAAATCAGCTCCAAACGAAGCTTCAATTCGGGCGCTTTGCAATTTGACCACGATGCCCGGATCAATCGACAAGCGTGCGTCGAAGCGTGGCAACAGCAACGACGAATTGTCACCGTTGTTCGGCAAACGCCATTGAATCAAAGTTTCGTTTTCGCCATCGTCGGTGTACGACGTCTCGCCATTTTTCAATTCGACGACGAGTTCGTATTCGTTGGACTGCGGGATCAAACGATAAACACGGGTGCCGACGTAATCTTCGGTCGGAACGGGAATTCCGGTCAGCGCTAGTGCACCACTATCCGGTGCCGCGAAAGTGGTTGTCGCGGCACTCGCCGATGTTTCGCCGCCGATCGCATCAACAAAGGTAAAGCGATAGTTGTATCCGACACCCGCGGCAAGCGATCCGCCGCGTCCCGTGTTGGCAACGACCGCAGAACCGTCGGGGCGGAATTCCGATCGCAACATCCCACCGCGAGTCTCGCCACTGTCGGTGTAGCTGGTCGTTACACGGTCCAGTTGCGTGACGAATTCGAAGTTCGGACTGCCGGGAATACGTCGATACAGACGCCGGCCGACGAAGTTCGATGGGGTGGTCGGCAAGTTATTGACGACGATCGTTTTCGAGGTTGCCGATGTCGTCAGCTGGACGGTCGGCAAGCTTGCCAGTGACTCGCTACCGGCTGACGTCACATAAGTAATGCGATAATCGTAGGTGGTGTTCGGTGCGAGCGTCCCGTCGGATTGGGCTGACAAGGCGACGTTCAAAACGTCCGGACGTTCTTCCAGCAGTTGTGGTCCGCCGGCTTGTCCTTGAAGTACCAAACTTCGCTTAGGACGTGCACGATGTCCAAGTCATCGAATCGACCTGGCACGGTCATCGGTTCCAACTGACCACCAGCTGGCGTTTCCACACGGACGAACAAGCCGTTGATGGTGTTGTCGGTCAAACGGTTGCCCGACAACTCGGGCCCGACGCGGCTGTAGTCACTGGTAAAGCGACCCGCACGCTGATAGACAGGCTCGGTAAAGTTCGTTTCCAAGAAACTGTTCGGGTCGGCGCTGATCGCCGCATCCGCACTATTGCGAATCGAGTTGAAAATCAGCGTTGGCCGACTTTCATTCATTTGCAATGGTGTCACGACCGGATCGTTGGGGCTAATGCTGCCACCACCGTATTGGATGTTCGCGTGCGAGACGAAGTCCAAGAAGATCCCTTCCGTTTCCCAAACCGGTCGGCCTTCGGAGTAATCGAAGTCGTTGCGGAACTCGATACCTGCCCACTGACCAGGTTGAGCGGTCGTCGGAAGTGGGTTGGTGTCCACGCCGAGTGATTGGTCGTCCCAACTGGTAAAGAACACTTCACCCGAGCCGCCAGTTTCTCCGGCGATGATCGGGGTTCCCAAAACTTGTAGCGAAGCCAGCGAACGGTCTTCATCAACCGTTTCGCTACCGACGCTAATCTTGGCATCCTTCATTTTGAACAACGAACCGGCGTCGATCATCACGGTGACGCCCTTCGGCACGACAAATTCGGCGCCGTCGGCGAGAGCATTGTTGGTCGCGCCACCGACACCGATCTCGTACGCAAGGTTGTCGTTTTGAGTGTTGATCAAACCGTCAACACCGGCGTTTGGCAGAATCCGCACGATGTCGCCTTCACCAGCCATCGCGAGCGCGGCTTTGATCGTTCGCTTGGGAGTCGCCAACGAACCGTCGAACGCGGCACTATCATCACCGCGAGCTTTATCGACGAAAATCGTACGTGGTTCGTCCGCGCCAGCGACGTCGATTGGACGCGCGGTGCGGAACCAGAAGTTGAATTCTCCACCCGCTTCGCCGTCACCATCGCCATCTAACGCAGTGCCGTTGGTATCGGTGATCGTCTGGCCGCCAGCAGCTTTGAACGTGATCCGAAGTTCGTAGCGACCTTCGCTGGTGCCGCCCAAGCCGCTCCCAGAAATCATCCCGTTGTACTGGTCGTTGCCACTGGCGCTGACGCCGACGACGTAGTTTCCGGCTTCAAGTTCAACACCCACAAACGAGTCTTCGCTGTAGAAGTCGTCGTTTTGCGCGACCAATTCATAGTCGCCAGCCGCCGCATCAACGACGCGGTAAAGCATCAGGTGCGTATCCAGCAGGCTGCTGCCGTCGAGACGTTCGGCCAGGGTTTCGATCGAAACTTGGCCTTTTTGAATCGTCGTGAATTTGTAAAAGTCGACATCGTTGCTTTCAGGACGATGCAGACCTTGACCGATCGTCACGTCGCTTTGGCTAAGGAACTCAGGCTCGACCGGCAGATTCGGATAGTACTGGTTGGTGAAGTCGATCGAGTTCGGTTCGTCAGGGCTGCTACCACCGGCGGCAACACCACTCGGCAATTCGAACATGTTGCCGATACCCAGCAAATTGCCGACACCGCGCAATGCTTCAGTGAAGTAGCTCAACCGGTTGTCGGGAGAGATCCCGTAACCGTCAAACCAGTTTTCGCCAGCATCGAGAACCAAAATACCTTTGGACGGATCGCGCTCGCTGACGCGATAAAGACTCAGTGGTGTATCCGCACCGGCACCGGTATCGGCCGTCGGTACGACCGCTCGCAAGTCACCAGTAACGATTTGCAAACCGTCATCCGCGGTTTCAACAAACTCGACGCCCAATCGCTCGCTGTAAAGATCGAGCACTTCACGCACACGTTGCTTTTGCGCATCCGTGATTGCATTCTCGAGCAGGTTTTGCTGGGGATCGACGCCATAGATTCTGGCGAAGTTGTAGGTAAAGACGTCGATACCAACTGCCGTATCCGTTTGGCCTGTGACTTGTTTGTCACGTCGGTTGTCACGAGTACCGGGCGCAGGATACGCGCCAGGCCAATCGGGAATGATCGCGTCGGTGGATTTGATCAATCCTTCGGTGACAACAACACTTTGTGTGGCGTTTCCAAACGTCGTGCCAAGATCCATCGCGTCGGCGAAGGTATCACCACCGCCGCCAGCACTGGCGACTTCGATCGGTGCGGTCGGCAAATCATCGCCTCGACCGACACGCAGACGGAATGTGCCCGACGCGAGCGGATCACCAGACGGATCATTTGGCAACAGATCGACCAAGTCGGACGCGAACGTCAACCGTGCACGATTGAGCAGCGGATCGTATTCGACATTGATCGGCTCGTTGACGGTGTCGTCGGTGTTTTCGACCGTTTCACCGGTATAGATCAACTTGTAGTAATCAGGCTTAACAACCGGCAGCGAACTGGTGCTCGAATTGACCGGCCCCGCGAGCGGATTGGAAAGCGGGTCATCGTTGAAATAGACAAAAATCTGGTCGCGACGTTGAACGGGGTTTGCCCCGGTCAGATTCTCGATCGGCTGCGGAACGACCGATACGACACGAGCCCCGATTTCGACTTCGAACCGAATCGTCTGAACTGGCGAAATCAGATCGGTCGCACCGTCGGCCGCAAACAAGTCGCCATCGACGTCTCGCAGACCAACGATTTGCGCGTTCGTATCGTCATAGCCGGCGATCTCGACACGGTACTGGTCATCGGGCAGCGTTTCGGCAAAACGGGCGACGATAATGTTCGTCCCGTCGTTGTCTTCGAACCCAAGATAGCCAGGCGTAACGACTTGATATCCGGGCTGACCTGCGGCCGCTTCTGCAGAATCCGGAGTGAACGATCCGTCGCCCCCGGCCCGTTTGAATTGGATCCCCGCCAGTGTCGACGCGTCAATCAGATCACCCCCGAAGCGAAACTTCAACTCCGTTGGCGAGGTCGATAGCTGCGTGTTGCTTTGCAGGTCGAACTGCTGCCCCGAGTTCGCTGACACAGCGATCAAACGAGGTGCCTCTAATTCCGCTGCAAGCAATTCGCGTCGCTCCAACGCCTGATGTTGCGAGCGGCGTGAGGTCTTGTGTGCGGACTTGAGCTTCGTTTTTCGTCGAGAGGTCATAGGTTGACCGTAGCCTAGATCGGTGAGGAAATAAAAACGGGAAGGGCCGCCGAGGAAAGCTAGTCGAATAAGGTAACCAACTTTCCTCGGTAAAAAATCATGTTGATGTTCGAGCTGTTATGACTCGAACGCTAAATCCAGGTCGTCAAACAAACCCGCAAGTGCTTCGTCGACGGCTGATTCGTCCTTGTCCGAGCTCGTCGAATCGACCAGTTGGTCACCGGCCGAGTCGACCATCGCAGAATCTAACTGCAACCCTGCAGTCAGTAGGGCGTCAGTTGTTGCGGTTGCCGAAACGGCTTCCGCATCCGACGACGAATCTTCGCCATCATCGTTGGACGAAAGCGTCGACGTTACACTTGGCAAGAAGTCTGAAGTCGCCGAGACGTAGCTGGTCGATCCCAGTCCCGACAACGAACTAACGACTTGCTCACCCTGTGCACCGCTTCGGATTCGTCCGAGTGCGTTGACCACCAACAAAGCGTCAAGCACCGAGACCACGCCGTTACCGTCAACGTCGTAGAAGTCTGGTGGAGGCGTACCGATTTGCGAAACAGGAACCGAACCGGTACTGTCGCCACGTCGTGCGATCAGGTTAATAATCCGCAACGCGTCGATCGGCGAAACGAATCCGTCAGCGGTAACGTCGGCTTCGAATCCGCCGATCGGGTTCTGGTATTGCGATCGATTCAAAGTCAACGTCACGGTGCGAACCGCACTCACGTTGTTGTTCGAATCGATGATGCGATAGCTGAACGTATCGGTTTCGCCAACGCTTCCAGAACGGTTGTTGTAGACGAACGTTCCGTCGGCATTGATTTCCAAGTCGCCCTTGGTCGGCATGCTTTCGATCGGCAGGATAACCTGAATCGAATCACCATCTGGATCGAAGTCGTTTGCCAAAACTCCATCGGAAGGATTCAAGCGACGAAGCGTCGAACCGATCGGCAAGTTGTAGGCGTCGTTCGCCGCACGCGGTGCATCTTCGACCGGGTTGACCGTTAGTGTGAAACGGTCGTTCACACGGAATTCGCCATCGGTCGCTTCGATTTCGATTTCGACCGAGCCGTTCTGGTCTGGCTTCGGCGTGATCTTCATTTCGCCATTCTGGTCGATCTCGATCGATTCGATCAGCGGATGATTCGCGATATCTTCGGCGGTCGGACGGTTCTGAGACCCGAGACGCGTGATCGTGTACGTCAGTGTGTCATTGTCGGGATCGACAAAGACGTTACCGAGTTGGCGAATCACATCGTTGTCTTCGTCGATAACCAATGTTCCCAGACGCTGGTTGATCAGCGGCGAGTCGTTTTCATTGACGATCGTGACAGTGATGTCCTGAGTGGTGCTGATCGAGCCGTCGGAAGCTGTCACGGTCAATGTGACTTCGCCGAACTGAAACGCCTTTTGTGTCAGCGTCAAAGCACTGTCATCCAAGTCGACATCGACGATGTCACCGTTGGGATCACTGCTGACGACGGTGAAAGTCAAAGGATCGCTTTCTGGATCGGAGAACCAGGAATCGAGCACGAACGAGGTCGAAACGTTGTTCGGTTTCGCTTCCAACAATTCGATATCCGTGATCGGTCGGTTGGACGTGTCCTTTTCTCCGCCGACGCCTTCGAACACGGGTGCATCGTTTTCGCCGCCAACGTCGATGGTGACGGTTCCAATCGATTCCGCATCATCACTGTCCGCGACGCGGTAGGTGAAAGAATCCAGTCCGCTGTACAGGCCAGGTGGCGAGTACAACAAAGCGCCATTGACGAAGCGGACCATACCGCCACGTTCCGTTGTGATCGGCTCATCGAACTGATCCATTGGCAGATACAGCGTTTGGTTAAACGGAGCATCGATTTCGTTCTGTGGTCCCGGACGATCGTTGTCCAAGATCCCGTCAAACGTCTGCCCGTCGCCGCGTACCGCGATGACCAAATTGGTATCTTCCATCGCGTTGAAGAAGTCTGGGGCCGCGATTGGTGGATCGTTGACCGAGTTGATCGAGATCGAAATCGTGCCTTGCTTGTCGGCAACCCGCGAGGTTTGCAACGTTCCGGGAACGTCCGCCACGCTGTAGTTGAACGAATCTGGCACGGAACCGTTGTAGTTCACCGGTGGTGTGTAACGGACGGAGCGACCACCTGGCAGGATTTCCAAGATCCCGCCAAGCGACGACACCGCTTCGCCACCGTTGATGCTGCTAACCGATTGGAAAATCAACAGTTGATCGCTTTCGTTTGCTGGTCCGGCGACGTAGTACGGGTCGATCAGATCTTCGGCAGTAAAGATCGTGACTTGATCCTCGTCGACACTGACCGACTGTGACACGTTTGAGGTGGCAGCGAACGGCTGGTCGTTCACAGGAGTCACCGTGATCGTCACGGTCAACGGCGTTTGACTGACCAAGTTCGCTTCGGTGTTGGTCGGCTTCACATCCGTCAAGCGAACCGTGAAGACTGCTTGACCGTTGAATTCGGCCTCTGGAACGAAGGTGAACGTACCGTCGGACGAAATGCTGAGTTGACCGGCAACTTGTCCGTCGGTGGTCAGCGTACGAACCCCAGTGTCCTCGGAGTAGATCGCGACTTGGTCACCATTGGGATCAACGATGCCTTTCAACAGGCCGTCGTCTGCGGTGCTCGTCGTCGACGTGCCGTCACGATCGAGGGCCAACAGAGCACCGTCCTCTTGAACGTTGAACTGTCGCGTCGACTGGCTTGGTGTCAGTGTCGGCGGTGCATCCGGAACCAACAGAACGCGGTAATCTTCGACTTCACCGCTCTGGGCCAAACCGGCCGGGCCGAGTCCGCCTTCGCGTGACACACGGAACCGTGCGTACGTTTCGGTGGCAGTGTTCGGCGGAGTCGCGAAGGAAGGAACAGTGATATTGAAAGTCCGTTCGACCGGTGAGCCGGTATCAACGAACATCGCACTCGATTCCGTTCCGGTAATGACCTGCTCACCGATGTCATCCCAGTCGCCGTCCGCGTTGAAGTCGATCCAGGCTTGCAGGATACCGGTGCCAGTCACGCTGACCGTAATCGGCGTCATCACCGACTTGCTGAAGTTCCCGTTCGGATTCAATGCGCTGGTAAAGCGTACGCCGTCTTCGTCGTCCGAGAAGACCCAGACTTGGTCCCCTGAGATTTCGACGCCGGCCGCATCCAGTCCAGACTCGAGAACAGCCGCGCGAATTGCTTCGGTGATTCTGTCGACCGAATTAGCATCCCCCGGTTCGACGGCGATCGCATAGTGATCTTCGGCAAAGATCCCGTCCAAGTCGAATTCGAGAGTGACCTCACGGTCGGCGATGCCCAGTGTCACGGTATCACCGTCACGGGTTGTACCGTCGACATTCTGCAAGACTTCGATCGCCGCGTATCCATCACCCAAGCTGGTCGCAAAGAGCTGACCAACCGAAGAAACGGACGCAATCAAGTCATCGCCATCAGCCGCCTCTGTGACTTGAGCGTCTGGTTCCGCGTCGATACGTGAACCCAGGGTCAAATCACCAGTCACGACGTGACGTGCACCATCGTTGCTGATCAAGCTTGGATAGTGACCATCAATCAGACCACGTGGATCCGGAGCGTCACCGAAGTCCAACGGGATACCCGGCATCAGCAAGGTAAATTGCGTGGTCGTGTCATCACGATTCGATGCCAGATTGTTGCCCGCCAAGTCTTTAATCGCTGGCAGGTAGAAGTTCTTGATCGGACCGTCGATACGCCGTGCGTTCTCGATGAACAAGGTCGCCCCACCACGATTGACTGCGGTCAGCGGTGAGCTGCTCGGCAGGTTGTTGATCGCGGCCAGAATCGCACGATTGATGATCTCTGGCGAGTCGGCAGGCGACAGCGAAACGGCATTCGCACCGCCTGGGACCCCAGTCAAGATCACGGACGCAGCACTGCTCACATCGACGGTGGTTCCCGCGACGTCGTTCAGTTCGACACGGCCTTCTGGTGTGACCTGCGGATCGACGTTCAAGCCGCCAGGATTGCTGCTGATTGCAGCCGCCAAGCTGTTCGCGACATCGACCGGAGTACTGGTTGGCTGGAATGGAACCGGAATGTGTCCTTGACCAACTCCACCGCCGTTGACCACCGATTCAAATTCGTAGGTGACCGCAATGCCGCCTTGGCGGATCGTGATCGATTCGCCATCGCTGACGATTCCACGACGTGCTGTGAATGAGCTGCCAGCCGTGTCGACGCGGTTCGATTGAATACGGCCGAGCGAAATCAAGCCAGTTCCGGTTGCCGCAGCATTCACTCCGGTCGTCGAACCGTTGATCGCAGCGACGATTGCACTGGTAACGGTTTGTTGATCAGCGAAACGTGGGATCGCAACCCGAACCGCGGACGGATCGGTCAGGATGCTGTCGGTGTCGATTTCGAAGTTGATCACCAGACCATTTGGATCGGTGATCGTAAACGATTCGCCTTCCAGTGGTGTCGTGAACGGAACTTCCAACAGGAGCGGTCCAAAGACTTCCAAAGTCGAAACGCCCGTCACACCTGGCGACCCGGCAACTCGGAATGGAGTACCGGCGGCGTTGATCAGCAAATTCTCTTCACCACCAAGCTGCAACACTCCGCCACCGACTGCCATCACACCTTCGTTTGGCAGTCCGGCGATCGACTGTGACTGGATCGCCGCGGCGAACAATTCGCTCAGTTGGTCAGCCGTTGTTTCGCGAGTGATATCGATGGCGATTCGACCAGCAGTCACGCCGTCGTTCATCGTCCCGCCCGCTCCGTCTGGCTCGTCGGTGCGGTTGACCTCGAAGACGACAGGGGTTCCGCCATCATTCGGCGTGACCGTGATCAAGTCACCGTCATCTGGAGTACGGCTTAGCCCGACTGCACGCAATCGGCCACTCGATACGGATGCCGAACCGCTATCTGGCAAGCCCAAGAAGATCTGGCGTCCGATGACTTCCGGGGTCAGTCGCAAGTTCGAACCTTGAATCGCTGCGACGATCGCCGCTGCGGTCAATTGGCTGTTCAACGCGGCGCCGCCCACTGGCGAAATATCAATCGGAATGTTGCCGGCCGCCGCTGTGGTGTTTACATCGACAAACTCGAACGTCGCAGAGACGTTTCCGTCGTTGATGGTGAACGTGTCACCGACAATCACGCCGCCGATGTCAGATCCCGCAGGCGGAACTTCCAAGGCCAGCGTTCGCGGTTCAATCAACAAACCGCTCGTTCCAGCGTCAACGGTCTTGCCCGCTTCCGCTCCGATGTAAATTCGCCGACCTTCGGCCCGAACGTCAACGTCCAACTGGAAGTTCGGGTTATTGGACGCAGCGATGATTGCCGTGCGAATGTTCTGTGCAATCTCGGCAAGATAAATCTCACGAGCCGCCGAATCGATCGGCGTCGGTGTGGTCGGCAACGTCACTGGAATACTGCCGGGAACCGTGGTTCCGTTGGAATCCATTTCGAACACCAGACCGTCCAGGGTGAACACGCCACCATCGATCAGTCCGCCTTGGTTCGTACCTTGGCGTGGTACTTCCAGGGTCAAGACTTCAGGCATGTTCAACAAGTAGCCTGTTTCGAATTCGAAGATCACAGTTCCGCCGTCGGAATCGATCACAGAGATCTGATCGCCGTCGGCCAAGTTTCGTGCTTCGGGTGCAACCAGAACCGAACGGTCGCGGTTGTTGAGTTCGATTCGATAAGCTCGGTCATCTCGCCATACCCCGGCCAAAGCACGGAGCGAGATCACGCCGCTCGTCTCGTCATAGCTGAACGAGTAGTCAACGCCTTCTTTCAGCAACCGTTCGTTCTCGAACAGCGTGATGTTGGCACCACGATCTCGCAGTCCGTCGATCGGCGGAACCAAAATCGTCGTTGGGTCAATGCCATTTCCGACGAACGGATTGGATTCATCACCCAAGTCCTGGACCAGGACACGGAACTCGGTGAAGGTCCCGTCTTCGCGGCTTACAAAGCTGATCGCCGGATCGGTATCCGTCATCGCGAAGTCATTGTCCAACGGCGTTTGCAGACTAGCGACTGGGCCGACAAAGTCAGCTCGGTCAAGTGCACCGCGGTCTTTGAAGACGTTCGCACCAATACCCGATGGTGGCGCCATCGTGGGTTCGTCGGCACGCAATTGGCCGGAATAATCACGTTGCGGCGCCGCGATGACTCGCGTCGGAATATCAAGTTGGTCGTTCAAGACCACCAATTCAACGAGTGGTTCGATCGCGTCGACAGCACTGTCGATGATGTTCGAATTAGCAGCTGGGCGGAACCGTCCGGCCGCACCGTCTTCCAACAGGTCATCACCAACAAACGTCACGAAATCACCAGGCGACTGGCCAGGCGTTCCGGGCTGTCGGACGACAAAGTTAAAGTCCGAGTTGCCGCCTGCCACATTGCTTGGGCCGGTTCGCAGGTCAGTCGAAAGCCCGGTATCAAGAGCGAAGTTATTGTTGACGAAACCGCCGAAACCGACCCACCAAGAGATGTCCGAGCGAATCTGGGTATTGCGATAATCGTCGTACTGGAACGTATTACCCGTCGCGACGACGCTGCCTTTCTTCACCGCCAAATCGGGGTTCTTTTCGTCGATCCGTCCGCCGAAGCCAAACACACTCGACTCGTCTTTCACCAGACTCTGATGAGCGTTCACGACCACGTTGTTCAAGATCGACGCGCTGGCACCGCTGCCAACAAAGATCCCTTGTTCGGCAAGTAGCTGATCCGACTCGGTCGCGAACGAGGTGTTGCCCAAGCGATCGGCTTCCAAACCGGTGTTGTCTGGGCCGAGCTTCAGTCCGGCAGCTCGTGCTTCGGGGCTGATCTCGATGCGTGCGGCATTCTCGATCAAGACGTACAACTCGGTCGTTCCACGGGAATCGGTCAACGTTCCGTTCGGAATCACGTTTGCCGTACCACCACTTTCGCGACGATCGTGACCATATCCGATTGGGAAGTCGATCGAACCGTAGATGCCGTATGGCAACATGGTCGGATCAAGATACGCGTTGTTCTCGCGAGTCATATTCTGGATGCCGATGTTGTCGCCATCACTACCGCCAAGGGCGTGAGCGACAACTCGACCAATCGGTCCGTCTTGGCCATTCGGGCCATTGCCGACACCGTGGTTTGGCAACGCCGCGTTGTTCAAGAAACCGTTGATCGCGTTGGAAATCGCCCGCATGATGTCAGGCACTCGGTATCCGTTGCCATCCAATAGGCCATCCAGGATCGGCACATTGATATTGCCGTTCCCAAGCACGACCACATTCTGTCCGGCGGTAAATTCGAACGTGACCCGGTTTCCATCTGCGTTGACACCGGCATAGGCGTCGCCGGGACGGGTCGGAACCAAGTAATCCGGAATCTGAGAGATCGTGAACGTGGTACCGATCAACGTTCCCGCACCGGCAGGCCCACCTGACGTATAGGTACCGTTGAGGTTCCCACTCAGTTGCTCTGCACCGAATGGATCCAACGGGTGACTGTCCAGCGAAAAGACGAACGAACGAGGTGCCAAGACTTCGATGTTGATGTCGTAATCGCCAATGCCACCGGTTCCTTCTTTACGTTCGGTCAGACTCTTCGCTTCGTACGAATCATTACCGACGCTGCTGATACCGACATAGTACGTGTCCTTCTTCAACGCGGTGTAGTCGACAAATTGGTCGCGGCCGTTTGCGGTATCCACAGCGGGCGTCGCGGCGTAAGTCGAATATCCGGGGTTCAGGTAGTCGGGCAATTGACCGACATCACCGACGAAAACTTCGATGCCCGAAGAATCAAAGACGCGGATCATCGTCGACGGATCAGTGTCCTCATCCGTATCAATGTCCACGATCAATCGGTCACCGACATCAAGTTCAACTTTGAAGAAGTCGACGTCCTGATCGGCGGTCAAGAAGTTTTGGTTGTCGCCGATCGTACCGGTCGCCGTGTAAGCACCTCGGTGGCTGACTTCTAGTTTCGTATCGACGGCGTCGAAGATCGTGTCGTTTGACTCGTCCGTTGGCGATTCGATTGCCCGCGACAATGAACCGTCAGCCAAGATTGCTCCTTCGGTTCCGTCGCTGCCACGAATCGTGTTGTTGACCAATTTGGCCAGCGGCTGCGGAGACTCGGCGATCGGCATCATTGGTGCCGGAGAATTGGTCGCGATACCTGTGTTGGGATCAAAATCTGTCTCGATACTGGTCTCGGGCGTGAAGTACCCGAGACGGTTCAAGTTCAATTGCGACGAACGCCCCGATCCGACTTGTTTTTGGAACGCCTGTGTCGCGTACATCCCAGTCACGCCTTCCAGGTAGACCGCTGGGGTAGCGTAATCGAGATAGTTCGGGTCGATTGCCCAAGGACGAGGTGCAACCAGTTCGCCATCGATCGTTTGTTGCTGTGGCAACGCGGTGTACGTCAATGATGGCCCCAGCGTCGCGTGGACCAGTTCGACCAATCCGTTCGTGACCAGGATGCTGCCCTGAATCGATTCGTAGATCGACAACATGATCTCATGATAAGTCGATCCAACACTCCGGACCGGTGCAGGAGCATTCGGGTTGTAGGTCGTGGCCCCGGCACCCAAGCGATAGTAAACCGGTACGTGTCCATCGACCCAACCGTCGCCACCGACAACGCCGCTGCCGCCCAAGTTGGTTGGCACGCCGCCGAGTTCCTCAAATTCAAACACGACGCGAGTACCGCCCGCATCGAGAGCAAACGTGAATCCGTCAGGAACCATGATGTCACCAGGCGACGTCACCACAGTGGTGCCGCTCGCGTAAATTCCCAACAAGTCGTTCCATTCCAGCACGAACGGACGAGTGTCACCGTCCGCTTTGATTCCTGCGTAACCGGCGCGGTCGATGATGTTGTTCTGGGCAACAACTCCGGGCGCCAATCCGCCGGTCACACTGTCATTCAATTCTGGGAAGTTAATCACACCACCCAGCGGCGAATTGCCAACCGGAGGCATTTGAATGTAGTTCGTTCCCGCAGAATCCGTTTGCTCATTGCGTTCGTCTTCTGGGTCAGTACCACGCAATCCCGGATCGCTCCAGATGCCGATCGCGCGAACTTCGCTGATCTTGTTGTTCTCGATGATCACTTGACCTTGCGTACGCACGGTGTTTGGATCGCCGATACCGTTGTGATAGATCGCCGAAAGGATCAGGTCGCCACTTGCGGAAACGGGAAGGTCACCGGTGGTCGCGTCCGCCACGCGTTCGACCGATTGGAAGTTACCAACGGCGTTGCCATGCAATGCGATTCGGGCATCAGTTGGCAACATGTCAGGCGAAGTTGGGTTATTGAAATCCCAATTGCCAGACACGGTCGAAGCACGCAAATACATCGTTCCCTGAACAACATCCGAATTGATCACCTGGATGATGCTACGTGCGATTTCCAGCTCTGAATCACCAGGGCTAAAGGGCACCGGGATGTTGCCGAACGTCACTGCCGAGTCGGTCGTGAACTCGAATGTCTTTGACATCCGGCCATCTCCGAGCCGGAAAGTGCTGCCGTCACTGATCTGATCGGAAGACGGGGCGATGATGGTCACCGACTGCGAATGTCGATCGTTGGTATCAAACGAGTCGGTCAATCGGATGTCAGTGCGACCGGAATCGAAGATCGCGTAATCGGTCAGCGTTGCGATCGCGAGAGTCAATCGATTGGCGATATCCGCTTCGGTATCCAATCGGTCGAAATTCACCGCTACCGCATTAGCGTCTTCTTTTGACGGATCTTGTAGAGCCGAATTGCTCGGCTGGAACTGGAAGACAACGGTTTCGTTCATTCCCGTAACGGTGTTCAAGATCTCAATCTCGAACGTGTCGTACGGCATGATGCTGCGGCCGGATTTCAGCTGCAGGTATTCGGTAACGACAGTCCGCGGTGCGTCTTCCAAAGCACGGTCGATGAAGTAACCGCCATCGAGAACTTCGGTGTATTCGGTACCGGGGCGAACTTCCAGTTGATACTCGCCCACCAAGCCGCCGGTTGCTGCGGTGAAACCGCCCTGCCCGAACGCGGCCCCGTCGACCAATTCGCCGCGTTCGGCGAAGCCGACGATGAAGTTGTCCAGGTACAGACCTTCTGCCGTCACGCTGGTGTCGGTTTGGTACGTGAACTCAATCACGATTCCCGTATCACCGGCAAATTGCCCCAAGTCAAGAATCGCTTGACGCCAAGCACCGCCCAAGGTCGGATCGTTTAGATCGATTCCAAGCGATACCGGCGTGGATTGTTCGTTACTGTGAGCCTGGACGCTGATCGTGTCCGATCCCGCCTTGCCGATGAAGTAATCGAAGTAGAAACGTGGTAAATCGTCAGCCGAGTAGCCGGTCAAGTCGAACGGCGTTGCACTTAACGTTCCGACCTCTTCGCTTCGGTCGAAGTGGTAGGACTCGTTGCCGACGAAACCTGACGGCAGGGCGGCCAGAGCACCGGCCGCGTTCAGACGGGCACCGGTGATCGACGAGCCTTGCAAGTTGGTGAGCGGATCGGCTCCCAGCATCAACGCGTTCTTCAGATCGGCAACGGTCGCACTAGGGGCGTAGCCCGCCATCAATGCCGCCACCCCGGCGACGTGTGGCGACGCCATCGAAGTACCGCTGTTTAGCACATACGTGCTGCCAAGCCCAAGGCTGTTGATGTTCACACCAGGTGCGGCCAAATCGACGTTGCCAACGCCAAAGTTACTGAAGTTGGCAAGTTGATCGTCATCATCGGTCGCCCCAACAGAAACGATTCCAGGTACCGGATAGGTCGCCGGATACGTCGGCAACTGGTCGATGTTCAAGCCATCGTTACCAGCCGCTGCGACAAACAGGATGCCTGCGTTGGTATGAGCTTGGACCGCGAACTGCTCCGCGAAGCTGGGGAAGAAACCGCCGTAGCTGTTGTTGCTCACCTTGACGTTGATCCCATGATCTCTTCGCATCATGGTTGCGTAGTCGATCGCTTCCACGATCGCAGCAGTGCTCAAACCGGTATCATCGCCGACTTTCAACGGCATGATTTTCGAGTTCCAAGACACACCGGTAACGCCAATGTTGTTGTTACCAGTCGCCGCAACCGTTCCGGCCACGTGCATCCCGTGTCCGACCGTCAAGTCGGTTGGATCCACATCACCGTTGAACGAGTCGATGCCGTTGATGTCGTCGACATAGCCGTTGTTATCGTTGTCGATCCCGTCCCCTGGGATTTCTCCCGGGTTGACCCAGAGGTTGTCAATGATATCCGGGTGATCGAGTTGGATCCCCGAGTCGATCACAGCGACGACAACTTCATCCGATCCGGTAAACGTATCCCAAGCTTCGGGCAAGTCGATGTCAGCGTCTGGCGTGCCTTGGGTTTGACCGGTGTTGTTGTAGTGCCACTGTGTGTTGAACAACGGGTCGTTCGGAGTCACGGCGAGTTCGCGGATATAATCAGGTTCCGCATACAGGATCGCGTCTTCGTCGTTAAGACTTTCAACTAGAGCCACGATGTCAGCGCCCTCTTGGGTCGTGACTACCATGCCGTTGAAGGTTTGGAACGAGCGTTTGATTGTCAGGCCGTGTGCTGCCAAGACGCTGTTTTGCGTTTGGGTCGCAACGCCGTCTTTGAATGCCAGCAGCAGCTTGTCTGCGGCAAAATCAACGCCCGGTTCGGGCATGTAATTCGGCAACCCATTTTCATCACCCGAGCCAGGAACATTGACTCCGCCACGAAGCGAAGCGCTGGCGAGGCTCAAGCTCAGGTTGCTGTTGAAAGTGCTGACTTGAGCTGTCGGTGCGACCGTATCGGTAGACGAGAACGTCGAAACGGGGCTGTGTCCCAAATCGACATCTCGGTTTGTCGTAATCGACCAACCGGCACTGACGGTCTCAACAAACCCGTCGTACAGCGGTGATTCGGCAGTCCCACCTCCGTTGACTTCGATGCGGTCATCGAAGATCCGCACGGTCGAATCGATTGGCGCCCGGCGAACACCGTTATTGTTCAACTCGGTTGGGACTCGGCTGCTTTCAGTAATTGCGATGAAATAGCTTCCCGCCGGCAACGAGACCGGACCGATCAATGGGTCCTGTGTGCTGATCGATCCTCGCTCCAGCAATTCGCCGATCAACTCGGTCGACAAGGGACTCGATTGGTCGTCGAGAACATTGCTGTTTTCCCCGAACAAGACCAAACGGGCTTGGTTGGGGTTCCCGGTCGGCGAGTAGAAAACGCTGATATTGGTATCTGGACGGTCAAAACCGGCTGCGAAGTCAACATCGAAGACCGTCGAACGACGCGAGGCACCCATCATTCCATCGCGGTCGATGTCGATTTGATAGAAGTCGACATCATTGATGCTGGACAACTGACCGCCGACACTGATCGTACCGGTTTTCGAATCGACCAAGTCACCCAGGTTCTGGGGACGCGAATTCAAGACGGTCGGGTCGAAGGCATCGAAACCACCGAAGTAACCGCCGGTCAATTCGCCGTTGTCGGCGTACAGATTGGTCGGGTAGTTTGGCTCGCCTTCGATGCCAAGCCACCGGTGGGCAGGTAAGGCAATTGATCGACAATCTCTTGTCCCGCCGCCGAAATCACGTCTGCCGATTCGTTCTCCTGAGCTTCACCGACCAACGGCGAGCTTCCTGGCAAGCCTTGGACGTGAACACCGTGGTTGGAATAACGGATGTCGGCGTACCGGACGACGCTGCCTGGGAATTCTTGTTCCTCCCGCAGACGCACCTGGAAGTTGTACGCACCGGTGGTCGTGCCGCCGGCGATGTCGTCCGGGTCGGTCGATGCCGCGCGGATACGAACAAAATAGTCGTTCTGGATGCCGACGCCGCCTGGCAACGTCAGACGCAATCCCGAGTCCCGCAAGTTGGTCGAACCGACATCGTAGTATTCGCCGTTGACCCAACGTTTGGTCCCGGGATCTTCGGCATCTCCCAACGATTGCGCGGCAAGGTTAGGCGACAGGACATCGATGTCGCCAACGTTATCGAGTTCGCTGAAGCTATCGTCCGAGCGAACGAGAACGTTGCCAGCGTCATCAAGGACTTCGATCACGCTGTCCAAACCGAGCGAAGTCTTGTCGACATCGATCCAAACTTGCGTTCCGGAAACGGCGCTGAACGTGTAAGTGTCGATATCGCCAGCCGCACTGATATAGCCGCGGACTTCGTAACCCAAGCGGGCCACGTCATCACTGGCGGTCAAACGAGGTGCCAATTCACCAAGGACCTGGGCGTTAGCAACCGATGCGTTGCGTCCGGGAGGGGCTGCGGTCGACAGTTCCTGCTCCAGCACGACGCCCAAGTTTCGGTCATTGCTTAGTCCATCGAAGAACAAGCTTCGCCAATCGTTTCCGGCGGGGCGGCTTCCGACGCCGTCACCATTGGTGTCCTGTTGTGCGGTGCCGTCAGTTTTACGGCCTGCACCGACGGAGTCGTCTTTCAAACTAGTCAAGACAACTGGGACGCCAGGCAGACCCAGGATGTGCACCGTACCGCCGATCCGATCGGAGATATCCCCCGTCGATCCGGTCGCGGTAATTCCAGTGCCGGCCGTCGGACTGTTTGGAGTGCCTTCGCCGGTCATTTTCACGACCAAGCTTTCGTCAGGACGGCTCTTCAAAGTCAGGCCACCACTCGAAACGGTGTTGCCCACGATCACCGATTCGAACAGCACGTGTGCGATGTCGGTGTCGTCCCAAGTGCTCGCCCCTGCCAACTCGCCGGCGCGAATTCGTAGTCCGTTTAATTGACGACGTCCGAACGCGCTGCTCGGCTCGCTATCAGTCGTATTGCCTCGCAGCAACGGACCGACGTTGTCGTCATATCCGACGATTTTGTCGACGTCGCCGATCTGGCGTCCCGGATCGCTGATCATTTCGTCGGTCATCGATGCCAGGTCCAAATCGATGATCGAGCCGTAGTTATCGATGAACTGGTTGTCGGCAATGATCGGCTGTGTAAAGCGACCAAAGATCGTTGCCGGAGTGACCGCCAATCGTCCGTTGCGGCCGACCGGCCCGGAACCGTCTTGGCCATGGTCGTTGTATTCGAATCGCGAGTTCGTGACGCGTGCGGTTGCTTGCTGCAGTTCCAACGCGGCGAAGCCACGAGTCTGGCCGCCTTCGATCAAGCTAACACCACCGCCGTAGGCGACGATGCCATAATCCATGCTGACGTTTGCGGTCGGAGCGGCATAGATACCTGCCCAATCACCGCGTTCTGGTGCGGTGCCGCCACCAGGTGTACCGGCATCTTCATTGGTATCAAACGAACCGCCGGCGCCAAAACGATCGTCAAGTGCACTGGTAAAGACGACTCGTTGTCCCTGCACACCTTCGGCGAACAGGTTCGTGCCCTGACCGAGTTCGATACGTGCACCGCGGACTTTCACCACAGTGTTCGGATCGATTACCAGCGAAGCGTTCAAACGACCGCGAACGCCTTCGCGAGTTAGATCCAAGACCGCACCACCGGCTACCGATCCGTCATCGACAAAGTTGGATTCGCTACGGTTAAGTTCACCGACCAAGCGATATTCACCTGAGCCCGGATCCAATCGATAGAGTCGGCGTGTCAGATAGTCTGATCCGTCACCGATCAATGGCAGGTTCAGAATCTGCACGGTACGCGCACCGGCGCTCACTGTGACCGATGAGGTGGCATCACTCGCCAAGGATTCGAATCCCGAGCGATCGACGAAAGTGACACGATAGTCATACGTGCCGGCGGCCAACTGTCCGCCCCCGGCGGTGTTCAACGTGACTGCGGCGACGGTCGGACGATAGCCGTCTTCGATTGGGCCACCAGGCTGTCCCGCCAAGACGACGTTCTCGGCGATGAAGTGAACGATATCGACGTCATCGATGTGTGCCGCAACGGTCACCGGTCGTGCCGTTTGGCCGTTTTCAGCGATCGTTCGAATAAACAGACCGTTGATGCTGTTGTCGACTACCAAGTTTTGGCGAATATCGGGACCGATACGACCATAGTCAGCAACAAACGCGCCGGCCTGCTGATAGCGAGGCGACTGGAAGCGAGTTTCCAAGAACGCGTCGGGTGACGCACTCATCGCCGCACTGGCATTGCGTGTCAAACGGTTGAACGTAATCGTCGGACGCAAGTCAACGATCTGGATTGGGTTGACCGTTTGCTGGATCGAATTGATCAGAATGTTGCTACCACCGCCGTAGCGAATGTCGGCGTGGTTAATGACTTGCAGGAAGATCCCCTCGTCTTCGATGTTCTTGCGACCTTCGTTTCGGTCCAAGTCGCTGCGGAAGATAATCCCGCCCCAGTTTCCGTCGTCAGGCAGAGGACTGTTCCCGGCCGCCGCGGCGTCAACCACACGATCACGGGTACTGGTAAAGACAACATCCCCGTTCACGCCGAGGTCGGTCAGACCGGTATCGTTCGATCCGGGCGCACCGGGTTCGCCGACTTGCAACATCCGCGGGGTACCGAGCACTTGCAGCGCACCGCCGCTGCGATCGGTCAGCAAGTTGTTGCTGCCGACACCGATTGTCGCCGAACGCAACTTGAACAACGCGCCGGCGTCGATCATCGTCGTCACGCCCTTGGGCACGTTCATGTGCCGCCCGTCTTCGAGCGTGTTTCCGCCGATTTCGGAAAGACCGATTTGATACGAGAAGTTATCTGCTTTGGTGCTCACGTCATTGTCTTGACCGCCGTTGCCAACGATACGAACGATGTCACCAGGCAATGCGGCGTCGAACGCGCCCGTTCCGCCCGCACCGGAAATGTCGCGGAATGGCTCGTCCAAACTTCCGTCAGAGACAACACTCGCCAGCTTGTCGACGAAGATCGTGCGTCCTAGTGCATGGATGCCTTGGAAATTCGCACTGAACTTTAGCGATCGCTCACCTTCGAGCACCAACTGGGCAGGTGCGAGTTGGTCGGTCTCATCGATTTGAACCGTCGCGGTAACGCCAAGGACACCTGTGTTGCCATTGATCGCCGTCGCCAAAGTCGTTGCGATGTTCGCGATCGTGCTCAGGTTGCTGTAGCGGACCGGAATGTTGCCTGGTTGGGGATCGGTTCCGATCAAAACGAATTCGAAACGTCGGCTCGTTCCATCGGCCCCCGTAACGGTCACGGTCTGCCCTGGATTGATCCCGGTTCCGTCGGAAACGATTTCCAAGACTCTGTCCAGAGGACGAGTTTGGAACCAGAAATTGTTGACGCCAGTCGGCGTTCCATCCAGGTCACCATCGAGCGCGGTGCCAGGAACGCCTTCGCGGTCCGAATCTCGGTCACGAATGATGTCGGTTTGACTGACCTGAGGCTCGAACTTGACCAACAACTCATACTTGCCCTGAGTCTTGCCGCCATATCCGCTGCCACTGAGGGCAGGGTCATAACTGTCGTTGCCACTGGCAGCAACGCCGATGTAGTAGACACCGTTTTCCAAACGGGCCGTCATCAGCGAATCGTTGCTGAAGTAATCGTCGTTGCGTGACAGTTCAACGGTTCCGCCACCGGCCAGTCGAACGGGAGAGTAGGCACTCGACGCGACATCGAGAACTTGCGTGTTGCTGTTGCCTTTGACAATCGCAACGTCAAACAGGGAACTCGCGAACGGATCGTTGTTGATCGCGTCGACGATCTGTCCAACGGTCAGCGAGGTCACGCTTGGGCCGCGACGTGGCAAGTCAACGCGAATCGCATTGTCCACCAATTCACCATTGCTGGCGGCAACGCGATCGACTCGGATATTCACATCGCCGATGACACGGTCGGTTTGAATGAACTCGATTCGCGAACGGTTGCCAAGCTCGCCGGGCAATTGCGAATCGAAGCGAACCAGCATGTCCGGCCCCAACCCGAAGTTGGTTGTCGCAGTCGCCGAAACGTCTTGGAACAGTGTCAACGAGGTATCGAGCAAGCTAGAATCGGCAAGCCGCTCGGCGAACGATTCGACCGTCAGAGTTCCGTATTCTCGCGCCGCGTCCAAAGCGACTTCGAATCGATAAAGGTCGACGTCGATGCTGTCAGCGCGATGCAGCAATTGGCCGTGCATGACGTCCAATCGACCTGGGAAGACCGGTTCGTCACCTTCAAGCGAATTCGGCAGTGGCTGGACGATGGTGTTCGCATCGATTTGCGGATTGACCTTTTGCTGAATCGCCGTTTGGCTATCGCTAAAGGGGTCGATCGGTGCGGTGTAACTGTCCGGATTGATCGTCCCGTTCAGGAATTCGGGGTCGAGCGCCATCAAGGTTTGTGGCGTGACATCGTTGGATTGATCGAGTCCCAAAATCAGGCCGATCGAAGCCATCGCTTTGCGGAAAAAGTCTTCGCCGTAGTTCAAGTCGAAGGAGACTTGGTTGCTAAAGACAATCGCAGGATTCTCAAATGTTGGGTCCACACGAATGTCCGCATCCAACACCGGAACGTTTCGAATCGTCGAGTTCGCTGTGGCGGTCAGTTGGTCAAGCGCCCCAAGTGCGATCGTCAGACCGCGGTCAGGAGTTTCTTTGAACTGAACCCCCAAATAGTTGGCCCACAGCGACAATGCTTCGCGAACGCGTTTCTTTTGGATCGTGGTCAGGTTGTTGATTTGGGCCGGGAATCCGGTTCCAGTTCCGCCGGCAAAGACGGCTTGGAAGTTGTATTCGATCTCCGTTACACCATTGGTCACGTCTGGACCGAACTGATCGTTGATCGCGCCGGCGACGGCCGAATCGGCACGCCCGGGATCGGTCAGCGCACCGGCGAGCTGAACGTTGTACGGCTGAGGATCGATGGATTCGGAAATCGTGATGCTGGACAGCAACTGATTGCCTTGTTGGCCGAAAACACCGATATCCAATGCGGTCGTCAAGGTGTCACCGGCCGCCGTCATTGTCAGCGTTTTGCCGACCAATGAATTCGGCAACGCCAACGTGCCGCCGGTTCCCGAGGTTCCGTTCAAGCCAAACGAGACCGAGACAACAGCGTCGACTTCGGGAGTGCTCAATACCTCATCACGAAGCTGAGACACGGTTACCGGTGAGCCGCCAAAGTCATAAACGATGTCGCCCGAATCCGTATCCAAAACGACCGATGGGCCGCCTGATCCGGAATCGACAAAGCGGATCATGCGTGATCCGCCAGCTTCGCCGAAGATTTTTGACGTGAAGCTTACTTCTAGATTCGAGTTGACGCCCAAGTTGCTGGACACACGCGGAACGACGTTCAGCTCGGTCGGTGTGACGACGAGGTCTTCGATACGGTCGACTGCAGTGCCGACGCGTAGTCGGAAAGTGCCGCCGCTCAGCGGGACGCCCGGCAGCGAATTCAAATCGTCCGCAAAAATCAGACGCGCGACATTGTTGGCCGCGTCATAGACGACTCGGTCAGGTTGATACAGGACATCGTCTGTGGTGCGAACGGTGGTTTGTGTCAGCAACAATTGGTAGAAACGCGGATTCTCCGCCGAGCGTTCGGTTGGCAAGCCAGTGCTCGGGTCATTTTCAACGAACAGTTCGTCGTCGTTGAAATACACCAGGATCTCGTTCCGACGTTGTTCCAACGAACGATCGCTCAAACGGACGACCGGCTGTGGGACAACAGCTTCGACGCGGGCACCCAACCGCAATTCGAAAGTGATGTGTTCGGAATCATCTTGGCCGTCGCGCGAGGTCAACAATTCGCCCTGAATGTTGCGCAAGCCGACAATTGGTCCGTCAGAACGGTTCGGCGCATCAAAACCGAACACGTCAATCCGATAGCGATCATCAGGCAACGCATCGGCAAAACGAACCACCACTTCGTTGTCCGTCAGCGCACCCAAAGAAACCGAACCCGGTTCGATCACCACATCGTCCGCCGTGTCGAACTGATCGTCCGGACCGGCGCGTCGGATCTGGATCGCGTCCAAGGTATTCGGATCAATCTGCTGATCTTCGTCAAAGCGGAACGTCAGTGACCTTGGCGAGGTATCACGGACGGTCCCATCGACGATCAATTCGCCTTCGTTGGGCTGGATCCCAATCAACTGGGGGCCCGCCAGCAGTTGCCGTTGCTCAAGAGTTTCCAAGAGGTGTCGGCGTCGAGTGTCCCGCGCTTTGGTTCCACGACGTGACCGTGCTTTCTCCGAACCGCGAGATGAACCTGTTGGCAGACCGTGTTGCAACTCGCAGTTGTCCTGGGAAGGGCGATTGGACGACGAGTTCTTTCGCTGACGCGAAGTCATAGAGCAGACCTTCATGGGGGCCGGGCCGTCTTCGACACATCAATGCGTCAAGTGACAGGTTGGCCGGTAGGGGTGGACAATCGTTTGAATGCGGCGGGCTTCGCAGGGGAATTCCGCCTTTAAATAAGGCAAACTTGACAAGTCGGTTCCCGGCCCAGGGCGAGGGCCGGAAAGCGAGAGCCGAGTATAGTTCGGCCGAAATAACCCGCAAATTTTTGCGGGCTTTCCCAGCCAATTGCCGACACCGACCTGTTCGGATCGTGACGGTTGTGCCGCCAAACTGGAGCCTGCCAATCAGTCTTTTGACGGCACCGTGGCACCACACCAACGGGGGTCGACGTCGACTGATTCCTGCGACTACGAAGTTCAGCGTCGACTTTGGACGTCTGTTGCCCGTCAAAGTTCCGCAGATTCGCGCCGTCAAATCGCTCCAACCAGATCAAGCGGTATCCCGCGTGATCGCGACGACCGCTCCCCCTCACCTCAATGAGGGCGAACACTCAACTGTGAACATGCATCACCGTTAAGGAATTCAAAGCCCGACTGTGTCTGTTAACCCCCAGATTTTCGAAGTTTCAGAGGGGGTCGGTGCGGTTCCGGAAAGTCTCGCGGTTGTACGTCGAACGGCGTAGAACACGCCCAAATTGACTAATCAGAAAACCCGCAGATGCCCTCCTCAAGCTGGGGAAACGCTTGACCCTCAGGCCTCCCCCCTCCTAAAATAGACAACCGGTCTTGAATATCGGATAGACGTCAGGGCTCCGCAACGCCCCCCTTTGCTCGAAAGCGGGCCTTCGAGGTGCCACTGAGCTCGAAAACCTCGCGAAAACGAGACTCCTGCTCGAGAGCTGGGTTTAATCTGTTGAGCCAGATTGCATCGCCAGCACCAGTTGCATTGCCAGACGCAAGCGAGCTGGCCGGGCAACGGGTATCATCAAGACACGATTTAACGTTCCGCTAAAGACTTTCCATGAGCGCCACCGCGCTTGAACACGAACGCCCACGGGCAAGATTCGAGGAATCCATGAATAGCAGGGCCTCTGATTCGCATTCCGCAACGGTCTTTCGTTTGACCGGGCAGGTTCGTCGTCGCCTCTGGATCGCCTCGATCATCGAGGGCACATCGCTCGGCCTGCTTGTTGGCACCATCGTCGCCCTGCTGGCCGCGATCGCGAGGCCATTCTTTGCGGACGCCCTAAGCGCTGCCCCCATCTGGGACACCCCTTTGCTGTTGGTCACCGGCGGAGGAATCATCGGACTTGCGATTGGTTCACTTCGAAGCCGATCCGATGCCGCTGCTGCGAGACTGATCGATGAACACTTCGATCTGAAAGACCGCTCAATCACCAGTTTGGACTTCGCCCGTTCAACGAAGGTTGCCGGTGCCGCAAAACAACTGCAACTCGAAGAAGCCCAGCAACACCTCGAGCGTGTCGATGCGAAGTCCTGCGTCAGCCTTCGCTGCTGGAATCCCTCGATTCGCTGGGCGCTCGGCCTTGCCGCTGCAACCGTTTGCGTGTTGCTGATCACCAATAGCACTGCAAAAGTTGCGGAAGCTGAATCAGTGCTCCCACTTGCGACTCAACAATCGAACGAGCTCCGCCAAACGATGCTGCCCGAGTTAGAAAAGCTCGCCAAGGAAACGGATGATCCTGAAATTGAAAAGCTGCTCGAAGAACTGAAAGAGAAAGTCGACAGCATGGACGAGCAGACTTACGACGAAAACGACCTGATGGCAACGCTTTCAGAAATGGAACATGCACTCGCCGAGGCGCGCGAAGCACTGAAAGTCGAAATGACCAGCGAAATGCTCAACGCTCTTGCGTCCGCCATCCAACCCTCTGACGAACTTCAATCTGCCGCCAAGGCGATGAAAGCGGAAGAACTCGAAAAAGCGAGCAACGAGCTAAAGGCCGCCGATCCTTCCCAAATCGGTGACAAACAACGTCGCGCCGTCGCCGACAACCTCAAGAAAATGGTCGCAAAGCTGAACCCCGGCCAAATCGGCCAGCTCAGCGATTCGATCAAAGAGCTCGCCGAAGGCTTGGACAACAAGAACATGTCGGAGTGCAAAAAATGCTTGTCAAAATTGGCCAGCGAATGCAAAAAGGCCGGCCAGTGCAAAAGCCTCAGTGAGTGCCTGAGCTGCCAACTTAACCGCCTGTCCCAATGCAAAGGCGAGTGCCGCGGAAGTTGCCAAAGCAACATTGCCAAGAAATCAAACTCGCCAAGCTTGAATGCCGGCAAGGCGTCGAGTGGGCAACCAACCGGTGACACCCCCACCAAACTCGATAGCCAGCGACACGAAGAAATGCTTACCGGTGCTCAAGGCGAAGGCCCGAGCGAAACCGAGATCATGCAGGCTCCTGAAGGCGAACAGGCAGCCGCGCGAGCTTTCAAAGGCAAGTACGACCAATTCCGCCGCGAAGCCGAAGCTGTCCTTGATAGCGAACCATTGCCAATGGGAGTCCGCGAAACCGTTCGAACCTACTTCGAAGCGATCCGACCAAACTCCGAAAGCCAGTTGAACGAATCGGCCGAGTGATCCGGCAACGAATCACCGCCTGAACTAGCAAAATAAAACGGCAGCGATCGAAATCGCTGCCGTTTTCTGTTTTACAAAATCGGTATGCCCGCGTTACTCGACTTTGACCGCCTGGCGTACCGTGCGGTTTTTCACCTCTTCGGTCAAACGTGCGACCGCTTGCGCGATTGGCATCGAACCTAGGTCACCATCGATTCGGTCGCGAAGTGCGATTTGCCCCGTCTCTGCTTCCTTTGGCCCCACGACGGCCATGTAGTTGACGAGGTCCAGTTGGGCATTGCGAATCTTCGCTTGGACCTTCCCACCTGATGAGTCCACAGTGACCTTCAAGCCGGCTTCGTCCAACTGCTTGGCGACAGCAACCGCATACTCGAGCGACTTGTCACTGAGCGGCAAAACGCGAACTTGCTCTGGCGACAACCACATCGGGAAAGCGCCGGCGAAGTGCTCAATCAACATGCCAGTGAAACGCTCAAGCGATCCGAACGGTGCACGGTGAATCATCACCGGCCGATGCGCTTGATTGTCCTTGCCGTTGTATTCCAGCTTGAAACGTTCGGGCAGGTTGTAGTCCAACTGAACGGTACCGAGTTGCCAGGATCGGCCGATGCAATCACGAACCATGAAGTCCGCCTTGGGACCATAGAACGCTGCTTCACCAGGCTCTTCGTTGAAATTCATTCCGCTCTGTTCCAACACGCCACGCAAAGCACCTTCGGCAGCATCCCACTGGTCTTCGCTGCCGACGTACTTGCTGCTGTCCGGATCGCGAAGCGAAAGTTGGACGCGGTAGTCATCCAGTCCGACCGACTGCAACACGAACTTGGTCAACTCGATCGTCGCGCGGAACTCTTCCTCGACCTGGTCGGAGGTGCAGAAGATGTGCGCGTCGTCTTGGGTCAAACCGCGAACACGCAACATCCCGTTTAGCTCGCCGGTTTGCTCGTGTCGGTAAACGGTTCCGAATTCGAACAATCGCAGCGGCAACTGACGATAGGACCGCGCTTGTGCCTTAAAGATATGGCAGTGGTGCGGGCAGTTCATCGGCTTGAGCAGATAGCGTTCGTTTGCCAACTGCCAATCGTGCAGGACGCGGCGTTTGTCTTCCACGCTCATCGACAACTTGTAATTGGGAAGCTCTACGCCGAGGGCTTCGATAGCCGCCATCAGCTTGTCTTCACCATCACTGTCCAGCGATCCGTCTTCAAGCCGGTTGCTCCACGCATCCAACAACCCGCCAACTTCGGTGCCAAACAGTGGCGCAAATTGGCTGTCGCGGTAATACGGAAAGTGTCCGCTGGTTTCGTAGAGCTCGACTCGCCCGATGTGCGGACTGTACACGGGATCGTAACCGCGTTGTAAAAGCTCCTTCCGCAGGAAATCTTCCAAAGTCACACGAACGCGAGCGCCCTTTGGCAACCACAGGCACAACCCTTGGCCGACTTCATCGGGGTTGATCGCAAACAAACCATGCTGGCGACCGAGCACGCGGTGATCACGACGCTTCGCTTCTTCGAGTTGATGCAGGTACTGCTTCAATTCTTTCTTGTCAAAGAAGGCAGTTCCATACAGACGCTGTAGCGGACGATTCTTGACATCGCCTTTCCAGTGCGAACCGGCAACGCTCATCAACTTGATCGCTTTGATTTTTCCCGCGTCTGGGATGTGCGGGCCGCGGCACAAGTCAACGAACTCGCCTTGCCGGTAAAAACTGACGGTAGCGTGCTCCGCCAAGCCGGTGTCGATGTGCTCGACCTTCAGATCTTGATCCAAGTCATCGCACAACTTTCGAGCTTCGTCACGATCGAGCAAGAACCGTTCGAACGGCTCCTTGTCCTTGATGATCTTTTTCATCTCGGCTTCGATCTTGGGAAAATCTTCCTCGCTGATCGGTACGTTCACATCGAAGTCGTAGTAAAACCCGCCTTCCGTGGTCGGCCCGAATGCCAACGACACGCCGTCATACAATCGCATTACGGCGCGTGCCATCACGTGTGCCGCGGAGTGTCGCAAGACATCCAACGATTCACTATCACGGCTGGTCAGCAATCGCAGATCCAACTCGCCGTCGGCCGACTTGGACAATTCGGGGGCGACTTCGCCAAGCGGACGATCGGCATCGATCACTTTTCCGTTGACTTCAGCCGCGACGACGGATCGAGCGAGACCTTCGCTAATGCCGGTTGCGATGTCCATCGAAGTGGTGTGCCCAGGATGAGTCTGGGTCGCCCCGTCGGGCAAACGCACGACAACGGAGGGCAGGGGAGCGGCGTCGCTAGCGCCAGAAGATACAGGGCCAGATGTCGATTGGCTCATGATCAGCTCGGTTTCCAATTGTGGGAAGTGTGACGGCCCCTCCAAACGAAAGAGGTCGGCCGGAAGCGAAAGAATGATGGCGAAAGCGATAAACAGTCAATCCCTGTTCACTCGCAATCCCCCACCTCTGTCAGCGACTTGGCGACAGACGCGTTTTCAGTCGTATCAAAGCCAATCGACTGATCCGATGCCACATCGACACGATTTGTTGCCTCATGAGCGAGAATCTGTGCCAAAGTCCGACTTCGCCGGCAAGACATACGATCAGTCAGGCGATCGGCGAATCCGTCGCGCAAGCAATACTGTCCAGACCTGATATACTGGTTTAGGTTCGGTGAAGATCCCGGACCGCTCCGCTTTTCGACCTTATCTCGCCAGCCCACCCGGGCACTTGCACGCTCAACATGTCAGGCTCCGTCAGTAAACACGACTTCCTTGATCCCCCCAAGGAAGCCACGGACGATCTCGGCACCCTGGGCCATTACCGGGTCATTCGAGAACTTGGCAAAGGTGGCATGGGATACGTTTTCCTTGCCGAAGATGGCAAGCTAAAACGCCAGGTCGCCCTCAAGGTGATGAACCAAAAAATCGCCTCGACGCCGGGTAGTCGCAAGCGATTTATCAGCGAAGCTCGCACGATGGCCGCCGTCCATCACGACAACGTTGCCACGATCTTTGAAGTTGGCGAGCACAAAGGCACGCCTTTTATGGCGATGGAATTACTCCAGGGCAACACACTGGAAGACTATCGCGAAACACACGGCGAACCAGATTTTCGGACCATTATCAGCTTCGCCCGCGATATGGCACGAGGGTTGGCCGCCGCTCATCAACGCGGGATCATTCACCGCGACATCAAACCGGCAAACATCTGGCTGGACACCCAGACAAATCGCATCAAAATCCTCGACTTCGGATTGGCCCTCGCACAGACACCGGTGGACCAACTCTCAGGCCGTGGCGCAGTGGTCGGAACGCCTGGCTATCTGTCGCCTGAACAAGCACGCAGTGAACCGCTCGATGACCGCAGCGATTTGTATTCGACCGGCGTGGTACTCTACGAATTGGCCACCGGCACCTTGCCGCTGAAAAGCAAATCGGTTGCCGAACAGCTGATCGCGATCTTGGTCCACCACCCCGTGCCAGTTCGTGAACGCAACGAAAAGATCCCGCAGCCGCTCGCAGACCTTATTGCCAAACTGATGGCGAAGGAACCTCGCAAGCGATACGACAGTGCTGCCGAATTCGAAGCCTGCTTGGACGATGTCGAAAAGGAATGCGAGTCCAAGTCGGAAATGGCCCTCGCGATCAGCCAGCTTCAAGCAGGACTCGAGCAAGCCGTCGGCAAAAAAACGGTCGACGAAGACCCATTCGCGGAATCCGCTCCCAATCCTTTCGAAGCGTTGCCCGACAATCTTCCGGCCGCAACAATTCCCCAGCCAACACCGCAAGCAGCTTCGACCCCTGATGTGTTTGCCTCCGCATCACCGACGGTCGCCCCAGCAGCTGGCCCAACGGCATCCGGCCTCTCGGGACAGACATCCAAACCGTTGTCCAAGGCAGCGGCCAGCTCTTCGATCAGTACTTCGAAACTGATCATTATCGGTGTTGCCATCGTTGCAGTGTTGTTGCTGGCAATGATTCCGGCTGTCGTCTACTTCAGCGCCTCGAACGCAATCGCGCGTCAGCAAGACGTGACGACAATCCCAAGTCGCAACGCCGATGCCGCACAAACGAATGACGACAATAGCTCACCCCAACCCGCACCGAGCGAACCGGTAAACCGACCGCGAAATAGCCCCAATCGGTCCGCCCAAACGTTCGCAATGTTTTCATCGTTGCCTAGCATTCCCACCACCGAACCAGACAATCTTGGTGGCAAAGCATTTACAGCGTTGGTGAATGACAAGAAAGCCAACGGGTCGTTTGAAGACGGCAATGGCAGCGGCTTATTCCGCATTCCGAACTGGACGGCACAACTGCTTGGAGAATCAGGAGGCTGGAACCGGTCCCTCAGCCCTCGCGAGATCGACGGGGACTTCTATGCGTTCGCCGGCAAACAAAGCGAAGTCGTGCTCACGAGCGATCCACTGAACTACAACGTCAAACGTGGCGACATTCTTCGTCTGGGACTGAACGTTGGTGGTGAGGGCAAAGGGGTTTCCGATTTCTTTGTGGCGATTGGTTTTCGAAACGATCGGGGTGTCGACACCAAGTTCCAAATCGACCGCGTCAACCTCGGCAACGCATGGTCGGCCAAGCAGCCCAAACGGCTCCGCTATGAATTCACCGTGGATCCGTCTGTGGTCGACCAGCGACCGTTTATCCAAATCGGACTTTCGAACCTCAATCGCGTTCGCGACATGGCAATTGTGGACCGCGTCATCCTTAATGTCCGGTCGAACACACCCGCGCCAGTCACTTCCCCGCCCAAAACACCCGACACAACGCCTGCGCTGAATCCACCCCAGTCGCCGCCTCGTCCCACCGAAGCCACCGCGACCGCCACGACGCCGCAAAAAGTCGATGATTCGCAGCTTCGGATCGTCACACTGACCACTTCTTCAGAGCTTGGAAGCGATGCAACGGTCCGACGAAGTGGCAGCGCGAACGATCCGCTCGGCAGCAGTTCCAGCTTGGTCGTACAGACTCGAAACAACCGACAGATTCAACACGTCTACCTTCGATTCCCGCTCGAATTGATCGGTAACCCATCGAACAATCGCCAGCCGCAAAATCGCGGTGGCGACTCTGCCCCGGTCAAGAAAGCGGCGCTGAGAGTTCAGTTGACCGAGCCGGTTCAACAAAACGCCACCGTACAGCTTTATGGGTTAGACGACCCGATCAGTGACCTTTGGCCAGAAGACAAGTTGGTGTGGAGCAACTCCCTTTCGTCGGCTGGACTTGAGAAACTGCCCAAACTAGGCGAAGTCACCCTAGATCCGAAGACACGTGAACTTGTGATCTCGTCGGCGGAACTCGCAAGTTTTCTGGCCAAATGCAAACAAAAGACGGTCACATTGATCCTGACCGGAAGTCAAGGTGACGAACTGGTCAAGCTTGCTGCAAGGGAAGACGACACGCACGAACCGCCCACCGTTGTGGTCGGGCTCGAACGCTAGATCCGCGTGTAATTTCCGGGATTCATTCGAGCCAAAGTTGATTAAACTGGCACCTTCAGAGGGAACCCTCCACCGGTCGTAAGACTCAAAAAAGGATCCCCACACAACGTTGTTGCGTCTCTTACGCCACAGCGACGTGCGCTTATGTCTTGCCTGGAAAATCAGTCCTGCCCGGAAATTCGATGAAACCTCGTCTGCTGAAACGCGAGACACTGGAAACTCGGCAATTGCTCGCTGGTGACGTCTGCGACACCGTTCAACTCGCCGTCGCGTCAACCTTTGCCGAGGGCGAAGGTACTCGTTTGGCGGACGCGAGTTTGTCACGGTCGACCATTGCCAGCGACTGGGTTGAAGAAGACTCCGGACAGTTGGTCGCGATCCGGATGAGCCCGTCGTACTACGGCAATGGCATTCCTGGCGCGTCGTTGCCGTCCGGACCACTTGCGACTGCTTATCTGTACCAACGAGATGGCAATGGAGAATTGCAAAGCAGCGGCACGATTGAGTTTGACTTTTTCCCCGAGCGTTTGATCTGGACCGAAAACGAACTCGTCATTATCGGCACCAATGACCGGGGCGCTGCCGGATCTTCGATCGAGCCGGAAACCTATGTTCTGTCCGTCAATCGCGAACAATTGCTTGATCGGTCTCGCAGGTCACTCGAAGGCGAGTTGCAATCAGTCGTTGTCGATTCAGATCGACTATTTATTTCGACCAAGTTCCAAATCACCAGTGATGACGACGCAACATCTGGAGGCGAGATTGTTCCGAATGTAGGGCATCGAATCTCTGTCTACGACCTCGCCAAAACAGAACTCACCAAGATCACCAGTGGTGAAACCGACGGACCGTTGACCGATGGAGCGATTCGCGGCGACGATCTCTTGATTCTGGAACCGACGGCCACGTTCAGCCAAGCCTCGCCCTTCGCGCGGCGTCTCACTCACTACAAACTCAGCGACGAGGGCCTCACGGAACAAGGCGGCTTCGATGTTCAAGCGGCGGCAGAATACCGAATCCAATTCGCGGCTGATGGCGACACGGCAACGCTTGTTTCCACAAGCCAGCCAGCAGGCGCGACCTCGCAAGCAACGACTGCAAACCAATTCGCAACCGACGTGCAAGTAACACTCGTCGACTTTTCTGCGGAATCGCCTAGCCTGTTCGACGCGTTTGAAGTCCCGCTTGATACAAACGCGTTTGATTACACGATTGCCGGAACTTCGCTTTTGATCGACTCGGCGAAAAACGATGCGATCATTGTTAACCTGGATCAATCCGTCGACCTCGATACGGAAAACCGAATCCAGCGACGCGTCATCCCACCAGCGACCTTCCCGATTTACTCGGTAAGGGTTCAGGCTTTGACCCGAGACCTACTCGCGATTAGTCGCACCGCACAAATCTCGGCATCACAAAGCAGTCTTGGCAATTCAGCCAACACGCAGGTCACGCTCTATTCCATTTCCTCAGGGCAAGTCACCGGACAAGTGAATTCGAACGCTGATGCGGCGGCGTTCTTCCTTCCGGGCAACGACGAACCAGAGCTGATGGAATGGACCGATTTGGCGAATCAAATTCGAACTCACCGATTGTCCGTCTTTGACGTTGACGGTTCGGCTGATCTCACCGAACGCAATCAAGTTGAATTCCGCGGCGCGACTGAATTGGATACCAACTCGGACCGACTGATCGTGCGCCAAGTCGACCAGATGCTCGAATTCCCCTGGGATGGTCTCGATCAACCGAATGCGATCGCACTCGGTGATTCCCTTGCGCCGCCACATGCGGTCGATGACGTGATCGAGCACAACGTCGAGTGGCAGTATCCGTATCTGAACGTTCTCGACAACGACGAATTTGCAGCGACCAGCACGGCATTTCCGGCCAAGATTACCGATCTCATCGACGCCCCCGAAGGAATCACGCTTAACGAACAAGGCCGACTCAGACTGTCAAACGAACTGTTGGCCACCGGCGGCGACTATGAGTTTTCCTATGTTGTCCAGCAATCTCGCTTCCAAACTGTTGGCAACGTGTCGCTCAGTTTGATTCGATATGAACAATCCGAGATCTCTGACTTGCGAAACCAAGTCATCGAGTTTGCCCTCGCAGATCTCGAGATTTTCCCCGAGTCGATCAGCTTCGAGCGTGTGGTTCCCTACGTGCAAATCGCGATGCCAGCTGAACTTTCCAACGGAGCAGACAATCCACTAGGCGGCCGTTTTGGGATCATTACCGAACTCGTCGTCAACGATCAACTCTACCGCTACGCCGCAGACTTCGATGACAACGTCGTCCGACTCGATTCGCGAATCGTCGAAACGGCAATGGAGCTTTCCATGCGTTCGATCGATGGCACTGGACAAGCGGTTGACTCTCTTGAACCCGGTGATGAATTCTTTATCGAAGTGACAGCGAAGGACGTCCGGCCGTTCGGTGCGGGAGTCTTCGCCGTTGGTTTTGACTTGCCAATTCCGCCTGCACAGCTGGAACTTACCGGGGAGATTCAGTTTCTTGGCGATTGGGACCCGGTCTTTACACAAGACCTCACCAACTCGATCGACGACCTCTACGCCGTTGAACTGGAATTCGATCACCCCGGTAATGCCGCACAGCCTGTCGTACGGATTGGCGTTCGTGCGATCGCTGGCGGACACGTGACCTTGCAATTGAATCCTGCCGAAGGCCGCGGTCGTGAATTGCTGCTCCGCTCGCGAAACGACGAAGTCTCACCCTTTGAAGTGAGCTTCGGTAGCCTGCAACTTGAAATCGCCGGGATCCGACCGAGCGACACCGACGCTAGCGGAGCGGTCACACCAATGGACGCGTTGCGTGTAATCAACTTCTTAGCACGCTATGGCGATACCGCCGTCGATGACCTTCCGAATCTTGTCCCAAACACTGGTGAAGGCGAGGAGGTCGATCTACTAACGCGATTCCAGCGACTCGATACGAACGCCGACGGCATCATCAGTGTTCGCGACGCGCTGCGTGTTATCAATGACCTGGCAATCGAATATGCGTCAAACAAGAATTCGTCCGAAGGAGAATTGATTCTCGCCGACTCGACCGACCAAAAACACCAATCCTGGTCAACCGGCTTGGTCGACGACGTACATTCAACGCTGTTCTAAAAACACGTCTGGATGGCCTGACGCCTAGGCAAGCACATCAGTCACAACACGGCCATGCACATCGGTCAATCGGAAATCACGCCCTGCGTATTGGTACGTCAACTTGGTGTGATCGACTCCCATGATGTGCAACATCGTGGCGTGCAGGTCGTGCATGTGGACACGGTTTTCGCGAGCGTAATAGCCGAATTCGTCGGTGTTGCCATAGGCAAATCCTGATTTCACGCCCCCGCCAGAAAGGACGACACTAAACCCCTGTGGGTTGTGATCGCGTCCGTTGCTGCCTTGCACCACTGGTGTCCTGCCGAATTCACCGCCCCAGACAATCAGCGTGTCGTCCCACAGTCCGCGACGCTTCAGGTCGTTGATCAGTGCGGTGATTGGTCGATCGGTCGCCAAAGCATTTTTTTCGTGGCCGACTTTCAGATTGCCGTGCTGGTCCCAAACCTGTCCGCTGGATACGGTGATGAATCGCACACCGGCTTCGGCCAATCGCCGCGCAAGCAAGCAGCTGCGTCCGAATTGATCCGTCGTTTTTTCTCCAAGCCCGTATTCCTTTTGAACGGACGCGGTCTCACGTTCGAGGTCAAACACCTCCGGCGCCGCCGTTCGCATTCGCTTCGCCAAATCAACTGCAGCAATCGCGCCTTCAATTTCGCGATCAGGTCCACCGCGTTGAAGGTGTTGCTGATTCAGGCCTTGCAGCAATTGGAAACGGCGGTCCAGCGTTTCCGTTTCCAGTGAACCGGTCAGATAAGGAATCTTTGCGCTACCAGGTTTTCCATTGCTTCCGATTGCTGTCGCTTGATGGAGTGCTGGCAAAAATGCGGCACCGTAGTTCCGTGGTCCGCCGTGGGCGGTTGCTGGACCAATTGCGATATGCGCTGGCAAGTCTGGATGTCCGCTTCCGAGCGCATAGCTGACCCAAGCACCGACGCTCGGTCGAACAAAATTATCGCTCCCAGTGTTGATCATCCCAACCGCTTGACCGTGTGATTGCCCACGGGTGTGCATACTGCGAACAACACACAATGAATCGGCAACGCTAGCCATGTGTGGTAACAATTCACTGACCCACATACCGGATTGGCCATGCTTCGCAAACTTCCAAGGGCCATTCATCAACTTTGGTTTGGCACTGATATTCGGCGGAAGTTCGAAGGGCAAGTCTTTGCCGTCATACTTGGCAAGCTCCGGCTTGTAATCGAAAGTGTCGACATGACTGGGACCACCATGCATGAATAGAAAGATTACCCGTTTTGCCCGCGGCGCCGGATGCTGATCTTCTTGTCCGGCGATTGCCGATGCGTGACTGAACTGCGGTGTCATCGCCGAAACAGTGAGTGCGCCTAGACCAAAGGAAGCTTGGGCGAGCAGCGATCGCCGATCCAAATTAAGTGGCCGCTGTGAGTTCATCGTTTCGTGATCCACGGTTTATGATTCGATTCGTTTTCGCAGGGGTGGTGCAACGGATGCCCCCGCTCTGTTAATCCAACATCCGAAATTCAGTCGATGCGAAAAGCGCCGCAATGACGTTTCGCAACTGAATTCGCTGCTCCTCCACATCGTCTGACAATCCATCGCTCGCCAAGTAGTGTGTAAGCATCTCAAGATCGCCAGCGCTCGGTTCACGCGACAAGCAAACACGATACGCCTCGACCAGCATCTGGTCCCAATCGTTTGTGTCGGCGAGGATTCGGTCTGCGGTTCGATCTGCCCAGCCGATCACGGAGTCGCTGTTTAGCAAAACGAGTGTTTGTCCGGGAACGTTGGTCACCGGGCGTTTGCCGACCAACAAATCTGGATCTGCGATATCAAGTGCCGACAGCAACGGGTCGATGTTGCTGCGGATCACTGGCAGATAAATCGTACGAATCGGTTCATCAATCCCTGACGCGACCTCTTTGGTTGTCGCGTTGTTTTTGGTCACCAAGACGCCTTTGTCGGCGACCGGTTCCGTCCGTTCTTCATCGGAATAGACTCCGGCGGCGATCAACATCGTGTCACGTATTGATTCCGCCATCACTCGTTTTCGGTTGGCCCGCCACAGCAATCGGTTTTCAAGGTCAACAGTCGCCGCCGAGTCGGCATAGTCACTGCTACGCGAGTAGGTTTGGGACAGTACCAATTGCCGGATCATTGATTTCGATTTCCAGCCGCCACGCATCAGCTCGAGCGCCAACGCGTCCAGCAATTCTGGATGGGAAGGCCGCTCGCCTCGACTTCCGAAGTTGTCGACCGTCCGCACAATGCCTTCGCCAAAGACCGTTGCCCAAATTCGGTTGACCATCACACGCGCGACAATCGGATTGTCTGGGTCGGTCAGCCAATTTGCCAACTCCAAGCGACCGCTGCCCTCGGGCGATTTGATGCTCGCATCACCATCACAGCAGACTTGCAAGAAACCGCGTGGGACAACCTCGCCCGTATTGCGAACTTCGCCACGGATGTGAACCGGACAATCGGAAATTTCGTCCACAGGAAGATCTTCTGGACACATGCCGACCGGCAAAGACGGAGGCGGATCGGCTTTGAGGTCTTTGATCTGTTGATTGATCGATTCCACAAGTTGCTTTGCCGCAACGAGCCGAGCTTGCGATTCGTCAGTCTCTGTTTTTTCCGTCGCATCCTCGGCAATAAATTCGACCGCGTCCGCAATCACGTAGCCGCTAGTACCTTCGTTCCGAATCGTCACCACCGCATCTTGATCGGCTGCGAATAGAAACGTGCCCAAGGTTTCCCATGGCGCAGTGTCCTGCTTCGCTTGCTGCGAGATTCGCAGTTGCTGCGTTCCGGTCGAAGTCACAATCTCGATCGGAATGTCGATCGCACGATTACTCCCGGTATTGAATGCGAAGCGGACTTTGTACTGGCCTGGCTTCGGAAGCCTGCGACGGAACTCGATCTGACAATCGCCTTTATTGGCGTTGTTGTCGTGCACGTAACCTTTACCGACAAAGCCTTTGGAATAGGTCGAGTCGACCCATGTTCCAGTTTTCTTTGCATCGACATCATCCACCAAGATGCCAGCGTTCTGAGACCGGAGTTCGAGTTGCAGCGAAGCTTCGGCGTCTTTCAGTTGCTCTTCAAAATCCCTCAAGCTCTGGTTGTATTGCTCGACTTGCCGCAAGTGCTCGGCACTCGTTGGCAGTTTGACGCGATTGAAATCACTGACAAACTGCTGCGATTCGCCCTTCAGCGACAACGTGCTTTTGAAGATCCCGGCTAACGCGTAGTAGTCTTCCGTCGGAATCGGATCGAACTTGTGATCATGGCACCGCGCGCATCCAAGTGTCAGGCCCAAGAATGCGCGACCGACCGTATCAATCTGGTCATCAACAACGTCCATGATCAGCTTGGGCTTGTCACGCTCACTTAGCATTTTGGGTCCAAGCATCAGAAACGTCGTCGCGACCATGTTGTCATAGCGCTGCCGATCTGAATCGGCGTCCATTAAATCACCTGCGACGTGTTGACGAATCATTTCATCAAGCGGCCGATCTTGATCGAAGCTGTCGATTAAGTACTCGCGATATCGCCAAGCGTCATGGTAGGTCGCATTAAAATCACTGCCGTTGCTGTCGGCGTAGCGGGCGACGTCCATCCAGTGCCGGGCCCAGTGCTGCGCGAATGCCCGCGAGTCGATTAGCTGGTCAACGATCTCACGCCAAGTCGATTGGTCCGGGGAAGCGAGCCATTTCTGTCGAACGGATTCCGCCGGCGGCAAACCGGTCAGGTCGAACGCCAACCGTCGCAAACGGATCGCTGGCGACGCGATACCGTTGGGCGAGATGCCAGCGGCTGTTAAACCCGCGTTGATTTCACGATCAACCAAATCCGCGATCGGCGTCTCGCTGGCGTCCTGCCCCAATTGGCGAGGGCTTTGATTGAGCAAACTGTCATCAAGCGACCGGAATGCCCAGAACTCTCGCCCCTCCTGCAAGTCAATGTCATCGATCGGTTCGCGGGAAATCGCTTCGCCGCGGCGAGGATCGACTGCGCCCGCATTCACCCAGCTGACAAAATCTTGGATGACCACATCGGGAAGCTGACCATCGGGCGGCATTTCAGACGATTCGTACCGAAGTGCCGAGATCAGAACACTCGCATCGGCATCACCGGGCTGCACGGCGGGTCCACTATCCCCACCGGTTCGCATTTGGTCGGCAGAGTCCAGGGACAGTGATCCGGCGATCTGCTCGGCGTCTTCGCTGTGGCACTCAAAGCAGTGTTCGATCAGCACAGGCCGGATTTTTTGTTCGAAGAACTCGACCGTTCCAGGCTCAAAAGCGCAGGCCAAACTGCTGGCAAGCGTCCACAAAATGGTCGTTACCGGCAGCACAAACACAATTCGTCCGTCGAAATTTCGCATCGGAAGGTGGGACCTCGGCAAGCGGGGCGATGCAATACGGGGCGGGATTGGGGCGGCGAACCTCGTTAAAGACGGCTTAATGGCGTCCGGAGAATCAAAGCCCCCTAGAATTGTAGCAGGTCAAACGGCCCGAAGCGACTTCGACAAGCTGTGGTTGAGCGAGTTGGGGCAGAGCATTATTTTGTGTCGACCAAAAACGTAGACTTTGTCGAATCGGTCGTCATTGCGGTTGCCGATAACCCCGAAGAATGCACCAACTAGATCGGCCTCAGAGTTTCACGCATCGTTCATTTATGAAATATCGCCAACTCGATCGGATTTTGACCCTCGTTCCCGGCAAACAGATCGTTGCCGAGCGGACGCTGCGCGGCGATGAGGAGTATCTGAAGGACCATTTCCCGCGGTTTCCGGTGATGCCGGGCGTGATGATGCTCGAAGCCCTGCACCAGGCTGCGGTCTGGATGATCCGCAGTGGCGACGACTTTCAGACGCCAATCGTGTTGCTTCGTGAAACTCGAAACGTCAAATTCGGTGATTTTTTGGCGCCGGACCAGACATTAACGGTGACCGCTGAAGTAATCAAAGAAGCCGACGGCGTGTTCACTGTCAAAGCGACGGGACAAAAAGGAGACCGCACCACGGTCACCGCACGGCTAATTCTCGAGCGCTCGGGTAGCAACGAGCCGCCCGAGGTTGGTACAGACGAAGATGTAAAAAAGCGTGTTCGCAAGCAATTCACCAAACTGTTCGGTGATCACGTTTTAACCGATGGCGCTGCATGAACCACGCAATGTGATCAACGTGTCGCCAAATCAATCCACCCAATGATCCCTGTGGCAGGCCTTGTGGACAATCGCTCCACACCACTCGCTTTGCCACAGCACAACTTCCAAACCACTTTCCCTGCAAGGAAACATCAAGATGGCACTGACCGAAGAAGACATTTTCGCCAAAGTTAACGAAGCCCTTCAAGACGCGCTGGGTGTCGATGAAGACGAAGTTACCGAAGAAGCCACCTTGGTTGGCGACCTCGGCGCCGAATCGATCGACTTCTTGGATATCGTTTTCAAGTTGGAAAAAGCCTTCGACATCAATATTCCACGTGAAGAACTGTCTCCCGAAGACATCCTCACCAACAGCCAGTACGTCCAAGACGGCACCGTCACTGCGGAAGGTCTGGCTGAACTGGAACGTCGTATGCCTTGGGCAAACCTCGATAACTTCAAAGCAGACCCCAAAGTTCAAAACTTTGGCAACCTGCTGACCGTCGGCGATTTGTGCCGCTACGTCGCTACCAAAGTGAACGCCTAAATGCGTTGGTTTTGGGTCGATCGATTTACGGAATTCGTCAGCGGCTCACACGCGGCAGGCATCAAGAATGTCTGCCTCGATGCTGAGGTCGTTGACGAATACTGCCCCGGATACCCCATGCTGCCGCCAACCCTAATTATCGAAGGGATGGCACAGCTTGGCGGCATCATGGTGGCCGAAGCATTCGAATTTGATAAACGCGTCGTACTCGCAAAAGTCGGCAAGGCAAAGTTCCTTCGCCCAGCACTTAACGGCGATACGTTGCAATACCATGTCCAATTGGATGCCCTCCAAGACAATGGCGGCACGGTGACCTGCACCAGCCATTGTGATGGGGAGTTGCAAGCGGAAATCGAATTGATGTTCGCGTTCCTTGAGGACGGGACGATAGTGGAAGGCCCACTTTACGATCCCGACGACCTCAAGGCGATGCTGCAAATCATGAAGTTCTTCGTCGTAGCCATCGACAAAGACGGCAATCGCTTCCCAAAATACGCAAAATTGGAATCTGAGGACTAAGGCCCTCTGCGACCTTCCCCGATGTCCGGCGCTGATGCGCCGGCGTTGGCCAATCGGATTCCGTTTTTCGTCACCGGAGATCGGCTCGTCAGCCCCGTACTTCGCCAGCACTTCCATGCTCAGTACCCTGACCGCAACGCGATTCACCTTTCGCAGCGTCTCCTCACTAAACTCTCATAGTCGCCCAACCATCTCCCACTAGGTCGCACCGCTATGGACCGTCGTCGCGTCGTTGTCACTGGCATCGGAATGATCAACCCGATGGGTCATGATGCCCAGACCGTTTGGCAAGGCCTGCAGGCTGGAAAAAGCGGTGTGGGATACACCACGCTGTTCGACGCCAGCGGTTTCCCAACCAAGATCAGCGCCGAAGTCAAAGACTGGACGCTGACCGATGACGATCACCCGCTCGGCGGCACCGCTCAATTGGGACGCCACACCAAGTTCGCAATTGGTGCTGCGACACAGGCGATGAAAGACAGCGGCGTGATGGAAGTCATCGACAACCCCGTCCGCTTTGGGATCTACCTGGGCAGCGGCGAGGGCAATCAGGACTTCAACACGTTCAGCAAGATGATGACAGCGGCGATCGCCGATGGCGAATTCGACGCTTCGAAGTTCATCGCCCGCGGCTTGGAACTGCTCGACCCTGCAAAAGAACTCGAGCAAGAACCGAACATGCCTGCCGCTCACCTGGCGACGATGTTCAACGCCCAAGGCCCTAACCTGAACTGCTTGACCGCCTGTGCCGCGAGCAGCCAAGCGGTCGGCGAAGCCACCGAAATCATCCGTCGCGGTGACGCCGACGTGATGCTGGCCGGTGGAACCCATAGCATGATCCACCCCTTCGGTGTGACTGGATTCAACTTGCTGACCGCATTGAGCGAAAGCAACGACGAACCCACCAAAGCAAGTCGCCCGTTCGATCGCCTTCGCAACGGATTCGTCCTCGGCGAAGGCTCCGCCATGGTCGTCTTGGAAGAACTCGAGAGCGCCAAACGTCGTGGCGCGACGATCTACGGCGAAATTGCCGGCTACGGTACCACAGCCGATGCGTACCGAATCACCGACATCCCGCCAGACGGACACGGCGGTATCGCAGCCATGCGGATGTCGATCGCCGATGCAGGCCTGACCCCAGCCGACATCCGTTACGTCAACGCTCACGGAACCAGCACGCAAGTCAACGACAAAGTCGAAACATTGGCTTGCAAACAAGTTTTTGGCGACAACGCTGCCAAGGTTCCCGTCAGCAGCACGAAGAGCATGATGGGTCACCTGATCGCCGCCGCGGGAGTGACCGAGATGATTGTCTGCCTGCTGGCAATGCGTGACAGCGTACTGCCACCGACAATCAATTACGAAAACCCCGACCCGCTTTGCGATTTGGACTACGTCCCTAACGAAGCCCGTTCGGCCGATATCCCGTACGCACTCAACAATAGCTTTGGGTTCGGTGGCCAAAACGTGACGCTGTGCCTCGCCCGAGACATCGCGTAGAACCAAGCTCGCAAACTGACGAGACCCCATGCCAGACTTTTCCGATGCCGAACTGACCGCGTTCCTTGACGAAGCCTTGTGCAGCGAACGGTCTTCGGAGTTGGAATCGCAGTTACGTCACGACGAGGGCCTTCGCAATCGTTTGGTCCAAGTCAGTGGCCGTGAATCCGCAGGCCTGCACACGCTCGCCGCGATCTGGCAGCGCAAACGACTGTCCTGCCCATCGCGAGAAGAACTCGGGCAACATCTGCTCGGGATCCTTTCCGACGACCAGGCGGGCTACATCGACTTTCACCTACAAACCATCGGGTGCCGGTACTGCGCCGCAAACCTGGAAGACCTGCAGTCGGCCTCCGCGGAAGCCGATCGGGGGGCCGTCCGCCGCCGCAAATACTTCCAAACCAGCGCTGGTTACCTGCGAAAACCCTAACCCCCCGGCACCACATCAGCGACTATTTCGATGATTGGTGCAAAAACGGCTGTTTTATCACCGCAAAATGACTCGATAACCTTGCGGATTCAGTCGTGAGGTCGTATCCTTCGCGACCTTCCAAAGACGAACACGACGGTATTTCCACCCTCGGAAATACGTTATTCCAATTCAACTGCTCCCCGAGGAAACCTACCATGACGCTCGATCGTAGCCTAAAGGTACGTGCCGGGGCGATCAAGACGCGAAACGTGCTGACCCGTGCGGAGCGGATCGCCCAGTTGCAACGGCAAGAAAAGTTCAACGAATCCGAAGACGTGCTCGGAATGCCGAAGACACGCGTGCTGAAGGTTTCGCTGAAGAAGAAGAAGAAGGTCAAGAAAGCCGAAGACGAAAAGAAAAAGAAGTAGTCTGCTTGATCGTTGCCGAAATTCTCGATCGCCTTTCGTGTTCGCGGAAGGCGATTTTTTTATGGCTGATGGGTCCAATAGCATGCCGCGTCGGTTAGCGCCACACGGCCAAGCAATCCCTTCAAGACAGGCCACACGAGCACTACCAACGCCCCCGCGGCGCGGCTGCTCTGCCATTCGCGGATCTTCCCCAGTGGTTCCAAAACGTGCGTTTTAGGCACAATTGAAGTGCGACTCAGACACGTCGCGGGTGGGAATCAGTTTGTGTCTCGCGACACACTGACGCGGTCTCCCCCACAAGATTGGCCTCACATTCAAATCCTGGATTAGCATACAACTCGATCCAGGTTTTGCGACCTTCGCAACCTCTTCTCCCTTCAATCGTGCCGAGACCATGCCGTCCAGTGATGCCTCCCCGCGTTCACGCACTCGTGCAACCCATCGAAACATGATCGAATCATCCACCGAAGCGAGTCCAGTCACCGTTGCCCCCGAATCCGATGTGGCGGCGGACGCTGCCGCTGAAGAAACAACACAAACGCCCGGCGGCCGACTAGCAACTCCCGAAAAGACTCGCCCAACGCGGGTGATGTGGGAATATGTCGCTGTCCTTTCGCTCGTCCACTTGATCGCGGCGCTGGCATTCGTGCCCCAGCTATTCACCTGGTCTGGATTGGTGATCGCGATTGGCGGGCACTTTTTCTTTGGGATGCTCGGCATCACGATCGGATACCATCGGTTGCTTACACACCGTGGTTTCAGCTGCCCCAAATGGCTGGAACATACGTTCGCGATTCTTGGCATGTGCAACCTTCAGGATTCGCCCGCACGCTGGGTTGCGATTCACCGGATGCACCACCAACACAGCGACAAAGAAGAGGATCCGCACTCGCCGCTGGTCAGCTTCTTGTGGGGACATGTCGGTTGGGTCGTGATTCGCCACCGTGACTTTGATCGGACCAGTCACTACGAACGCTATGTGCGTGACCTGCTTCGTGACCCGTTTTACCTGCGTCTCGAACGGCGCGGCGGCTGGTTCATGGTTTACATCGCACATGCCATCGCAATGACTTTGATCGGTGCGTTGGTCGGTTACCTTGTCGGTGGCGGCAGTGAAGCGATGCGTTACGCGGCAAGCTATTTCGTTTGGGGCGTTGCTGTCCGCACCGTGTTTGTATTGCACGGCACCTGGGCCGTGAACTCGATCGCCCACGTGTTCGGATACCGCAACTACGAAACACGTGACGCCAGCCGCAATAACTGGTTAGTCGCGTTGTTCTCGCACGGTGAAGGTTGGCACAACAACCACCACGCCGAACCGCGTGCCGCGGCGCACGGACACCGCTGGTGGGAGTTCGACATGTCATGGCGAATCATCCGGATGATGGAAATCGTCGGACTCGCCAAAGACGTCGTGCGTCCCAAGTCGATGCGATAGCACAGTCGACGCGATAGACTGGATCTCGATCACCGGGCGGGTATTGGTGTTTCTCGACAACATTGATCCGCCAGCGTGGGTGCCAGTTCTTGTCAAAGGTTTGCTTGCCATTGCGTGCATCCGCGGTCGGTGTAGATTCACCGAAAATTCCTCCAGCGCGGGCACGACGAAAGAACCAAGGTGCGCACCCTACGACGACTTAACTCAGCATTCGGATTCCAAACGTCCGCCAAGTGGATCATCTTGGCGACCGTCGTTGGTGTTTCGTCTGGGGTCGCCGCGATTGCGTTTGATGTTCTCGGTCAGCTGATCATTCGCATGACGCTGATCCAGATTGCTGGATACTCTCCCCCCGAAGCACTGGGCGAGTTTTCGCGTTTTGAAAGCGTCTTGGGTGGTCCCGCGGCGACGTTTTCGCCCTGGTGGATCGTGCTGATCATGACCGCAGGCGGGCTGGCGAGCGGCGTGCTGGTCTACAGCCTGGCCCCCGAAGCGGCGGGCGCAGGAACCGACGCGGCGTTGGATGCGTTTCACAATCGCCAAGGCCGCATCCAAGCTCGCATCCCGTTTGTCAAAACACTCGCGTCCGCGATCACTCTCGGTACCGGCGGATCGGGCGGCCGTGAAGGCCCGATCGCTCAAATCTCTGCCGGCTTCGCATCGGCACTCAGCAACAAGCTAAATCTTTCCAACCGAGAACGACGAATCCTCTTGGCCGCCGGAATGGGCGCCGGCGTCGGAGCGATCTTCCGTGCACCTTTGGCCGGAGCTATCTTCGCGGGCGAAATCCTGTATAGCGACGCGGACTTAGAAGCAGACGTGATCCTGCCGTCTTCTGCCGCTGCGGTGATCGCGTACAGCATCTACACGCAATCGCTCCCCGCCGAATCGCGTTTTGTGCCGCTCTTCGGCGACGACCTCCAGCACGTCTTCAACACTCCGGTCGAGTTACTCCCTTACGCGGTGCTGGCGATCGTGCTCACGTTCGTCGCGACAGGTTACGTCGGTGTTTTGCGAGGTACACGGAACCTGTTCGAGCGGTTGCCAATCCTGCCACACTTTCGACCGGCGATCGGCGCGGGCCTCGCCGGACTGACCGCAATCGGTCTGCTCTACGCTTTTCGCGGCGACACTCGAGTACTTGGTGTGCTGGGCACCGGCTACGGCTCATTGCAAACCGCAGTAACGGCGGCGACGCAGATGGGCATCCCACTGCTGTTGACCATCGCCGTCGGAAAAGCTCTGACCGCTGCCCTGACAATCTCGTCGGGAGGGGCAGGCGGTATCTTTGGTCCATCGATGGTGATCGGGGGCTGTATCGGGGCAGCGATCGGGCTGACATTTCAAGCGATCGTCCCCGACTTGGTCAGCGAACCGGAGGCCTTCGCCGTCGTAGGCATGGCCGGATTCTTTTCAGGCGTCGCGCGTGCACCGATCTCGACCATCATCATGGTACGTGCCTTGACCGGAGACTACGGACTGCTGCTGCCGACCATGCTGGTCTCGACGCTTACGTTTTTCACCTGCCGACGATTCCGCCTGTACGAGAAACAGGTTCCAACTCGGATGGACTCACGTGCTCACCGCGGTGATTTCATCGTCGATGTCCTCGAAGGCCTGCGGGTCGAAGACATCTATCGCAAAGATCAACACCTGGTCCTGATTTCCGAAGGCATGACGCTAGATGACATCGTCCATGGCTTGGCCTACACCAATCAACATTACTTCCCCGTGATCGATGCCGACGACAACATGATCGGCATCTTTAGCGACGAAGATGTTCGGGCCTATCTTTACGACGACACGCTGTGGACCTTGGTCAATGCGAAAGACGTCATGATCAGTGACTTCATCGCCGTCGCGCCGAAGGACAACCTCAATACCGCTCTGAAACGGTTCACCTCATTGAACCTGGACGAACTGCCGGTGATCGATCCAGAAAAACCGGGCAAACTGCTCGGCATGCTCCGCCGCAAAGAAACCATCGATGCCTACAATCGCCGGCTCGTCGACTTGAAACGCTACGAGACGGAACACTAAACCTCAACGCTCTATTGATCAGGCATCGCGAATTTCGATTTGCTCACGAATGTGCCTCTCGACGCGTTCGAACATCTCACGAAACTCGCCATAGCGAGCGATCAGTTTTTGGTACCCGCCACCGGGCTCCCCCGTCATTCGACGTGAGCGTTGCTTATATCGGTACCCCGTTCGATCGGGATCGGAGTACATCATCTCGGCGAAGCGTCGGTAGCGAAGGATTTGGCGATAGCCACTGTAGGACGCGTTGACCTGTTCGTGATTGGCACGCTCAAGTACATCGAGCCTGTCGATTGTCTTGAGCCATTTCACAACGTTCTTCAACGAAAACCGCTCACGCAATTGGAGCCGTACCGTGGAAGGCTTTTCGAAACCTGGAATCAACGTGCGCAGCAATGCAAGCTCAATCAGATCGGTCAAATGCCAAATCTTCTGTCGATTGGTTTGCGATTCCAGCAATTCTTTTTCGCGACACAGATACATCGTTTGAAACCAAGTTTGAAACAATGAGTCTTCACCACCAAGCAATTCGGTTTCCGGCCACGAAAGGTCGTCGGTGTATCCGTTGTCAGAACTATAAAAACTGATGAAGCGTTTTAGAAACAACGTTTGAACCAACGCCCAGGAATGGTTCGCATCCAAGTCAGTAATCAACATGTAGCGATAGTGCGAGCGCCAGACGAATTCCATCCATACGTCATCAGGTGAGTCCTCGGAGTTGCTTTGATTGATCCACAACAGCTCCGCAGCCCGCTTGTTTGCACTTGCCGAAATCCCAAGCATTTCGACGTACGTTTTCGAACGCTTGTTCGCGTCCACGAAGCGATCAAATTGCTTGACCTCATCGGCAACTTCGCATGCCAACTTATCGAAGTGCGGCGGAATAATCGTTTCGGATTGGTTGGACGAACTGCCGATCTTCTGCTCACCAATCGCGCCATCACCCGATTTCAGCTTGACCGCCATGCGGCGTTTTATCTGATCACATTCCAGTTGCTTGGCCTGGATTTCGATATTGTGAGGGAACGCGGCGAAAGCAATGATCGAAGCCCAGTCGTGTCTTCCAACGGCATCACCGCGTTCGGCACTTAACGCGAACAATTCCCTGCGTGCCTCCCAAAGCCCCACCCGCGGATCGGCACCATTTAGCAGTTGACGATAGATGCTATCCGCAAACACAACCGATCCGCTTTTGGTCAACGGAAACTGAGACCCGATCACCAACGGGATACCGGCTTCGTGGACATGAAACGCGACACTTGCCCCAGGCTTTGCGACATCGATCCCTTTGTTGCCCGAATCACACACGGCCAACGTCACTGACAAAGGACGAACGTTCTTGTTATTGACGCCCATCCTTGGGTCGTCAATCAGCTTGCCACTCAGCAATAGCCCCAGACGCTTGCCGTCGACTGGGTCGTGCTCACCGGATGACGGGTTCTTCAACGCGACGCCGAAGCTTTCCGACTGAAACGGCAATCGACATCCGTGGGCCAATACATGAATGTGTGTAAACGCACGATTCTGATCAATCGCGTCACGGATCGTATCATTGATCTCTTTCACCGATGCGTCCGCCAACAGCACAAGGTACTCATCGAGCGACTCACGGTTGAAGTCGATCGGAGGCGCCTCGTCGTTGACATTGCCGGTGGTGAAATCATACGCAATCCAAGGTTCAAGCAATCGCCTGAGCAGCGCATAGTGAGACTCCAAAGGGACACTTCCGCCAGCCTCAGACGCGATCATCAGCACACGCGGTTTGGCGTCCCACTTGAACATTTCGCAGCGAACGTTGCGACTGCGCCGGGTGATGCACACTGGAAATTCAGTTTGCAGACTGAGCGGACCGCCCGATCCGGGAAAGCCTGGGGGCGCATTGGACAACTCGAAAGGCACCAGTGAAAGCTCGCTCGCACTCGATGCGATGCTTAAGTGCACCAGCGCTTCGGCGCTCGAGTCACGATACCCCAATTCGGAAATCAGCCCTGGGACATCCGCCAACATTCCTGCGACCAAACTGGCTGCCTCGTGCATTTGGATACGACGTGTTTCTTCGCTATCGCGATAGCGTAGCGTCCGAAGTTGCACGACAAGGGACTCGTGTTCGATCGGGAAATTCAAGGTGGTATTGGGATGGTCGCCACAGAGCGCCAAGTAATTCGTCAGCGGAGACAAAAGTTGATTGTGTGGCGGTCCATGACGCAACAATTGCAACTCGACGGTGCGGACTCGTTTGCCTTTCATGATGTTCCTTCGATGCGATTGCACTATGCGATGACGGCCTGGTTCGACTCACCTGCCAATTCCGGATCAACCAAGTTGCCTTGCTCATCCACCTCTTTCAAACTCAGTTCGCAGCCCGCATAGCCGGTCTGCATCACAGCGACCGTGCATTCGTTTCGAAACCAGCGTGACTGCTGAAGAGCATTGCGATCTCTCTGACGCAACAGGTCATATAGCTCGCCGAATCGATCGTCATTTTGCAGCGTGGCATGATCGACAGACATCAATCCCGCCCATGTCCCGGTGTTGATGTACCAACCGAGCGTTTTGCCACTTGTCGGTGAACGACGCTGTGCAAATCGTCGTGCATGGGTGTGACCGGCGAACACGACGTCGTAACTCCCTTTGACCATTTTCAATAGGTCTTCATCGCTCGACGACAGTTGGGCAAGCTTGTTGACTGCAGCGTATGGGTGCAGTGCCGAACGAAGTGCTCGCAGCTGAAACTTGCGTTTGGATTGATCGACTTGGTCACCAACCCAGTTGCCTGCCTTGTCGATCCACGAAATCCCTTCGTTGGCCAAGTCTGTCGCAGAATTACTTAGGCGTGAGATCCATTCACCAACGCCCAACGTGCCTTCCCAGTCGCCGTAGATCAGATCGTCTGGCGACAAATTCGGATTGCGAACATACTCGGTCGCACGACGTTCGATCGCCAAGCGATCGGGCTTTGCCGACGGCCCAACATCTGCCCCCGAACTCAAAAAACGAAGTTCCGACGCCGGGCGACGCAAGTCGTTGACAATACTCGCAGCCTTCATCTCGGCGAGTTGCTGCGCTAGCGAAAGGTATTGCGGGGCAAGCGTGACGATCGCCGAAACAGCCGCCTCGTCGGGCTTCAACAAATCCACAAACGGCAGATTTCGTTTGACCTTGTTGACCGCGTCGACGACAAAGGCGGCGCCAGCACTTGGACACCATGCGTCGCTGAATGCCGACTCGTTGTGGATTCGAAGCTCATAGTTGATTCGGCGGAGCTCATCGAATCTCGTGAAGTTATTCCCATCGGTTTCGTTTCCATGCGCGGCCAACGCCTTCGCATTTCCAACTTGAAACCGGTAACCGCAACCATCAAAAATGGTTTCAATTCGACTTCTCCGAAGCGGGTCGTTGTTTGCCAACATCCCCGTCAGAGTTTCAGTCACCTCGGTCAACGCGAGCTCTAAATCGTGGTTGCCGAGGACGATCGTTAGCTGTGCCCCGTCGCACGATAAGAAACGCCTAAGCCCGTTGAGGACGGGCTCGAAAGCCTGGCGTCCAAAGAGCTCACGCAACCAATCCTTTGCACGTGCGGGGTTCCAACAGCGTGCGCCAGGTTCGGCTAAGAAATCGACGAAGTCGCCGTTGATTAGCAGCAGCGTCGGATTTTCGTAGCAGATGTCACGGGAGATGTTCTCGCAAAAACGCTCGAAGCGTTCTCCGGCCGAGAACATTTGGAACCCATCTTCGCCGCCAAGATGTAAATCACTGACTACAAAAGCACGCTGAAAATCCGAGCCCACACCACACCCCCGCAAGGCATCTGACAACAACCATTCGGTGCAATCATAATCAGCCGTTCATGCGGAGGGATCGGCTCCCACCAGTTATGCGATGAAAACGCGGAACTTTAACGCACGTCCCACCACCAGCGATCAATTACAAGCGGTTTTCGATCTGCCGCCGTTCGGTAGTCCGTCAACGAGGCATACGTGATCACATCGGGTGAAATCGTATTGGCTGGAGAGATATCGACGCCCCCACTTGCCAAGATGATGTGGTGCCTTTGCGAGCCTTTGCGAACGGTGTGCTTGGTCGCGATCGACGCTACTTGCCTTGGCGTGTGAAGCAGCCATTCGACCGCATCTTCGTCACTCGCAATTCCGGCAAACAACTCTTGATGCTGCGTGCCGTATCGGCAGACCAACTGCGCTGCTGCGGCAGCATGATAAAGCGATTCCAACGCACCATAGATTGGATAAGCATCGCGGATTCGCGTCCAGTTGCGATTGAAGTCGTCAACAAACATGGTGCTGCGTGGATCGGCAATCACATCCCCACGATTTCCATTGGCCAACGCACGTTGGTTTTCACGGCTTAACTTGATCGGGGTACCACTGAGTTCAAAAACATGCTGGTCCGGATCACAACGGACTCGCATCGCTTCGTTCGTAAACCAAAGACGCAGCAACAAATCGCTGGGCGGCCCTTGATCGATCAACGCGTCAACAGCGTCGAGGTAGTTTTTGGCCCCGTCGGGCATCGGAAACTCGCCGAGCGCAAGTTGCTTCATGTGGCGATCTGCTTCGACCATCAGCAAGGCAACCGCGTTGTCCGCCGCCGACCCAAACACTTCGACCCGCTGCATACCTAATGCAGTTGCCAAATCGTCCGCGGCCTTCCCGATTGGACGCTTCCCCGTTTGAATTTCACTTGCCACACGCATCGCGTTTTCCATCCCGGTCGGGGTAGGATCGATCGTGCAACCGAAGGGTTCGTTGCCAATCGCGGCAGCAAAGCTGCGAGCCAAGAAATCGTATCGCAGTGGTGTGCGACCAGTTCGCCGATCAACAAACCAGCCCTCGTTCTGCTCGATTCCGCCAACCGATGCCGCAAGCAAAACGTCGTCCTCGGTCAACACGACATACTGGACATTGGAAAGGCCAGCCATATTCACAATCGCATCGCCGAGATCCTGGCCGAGCAATCGTCGCTGCAAAACTGTGTCTCGCAATCTTCGCAACGAAACACAACGCATCCCCGATGGCAAACGCCAGTCACGCTGAACGCCAGTATCCGATGACGCCAGCAACGTTTTCAGGTCTCCCCAAGTGCCCGCAAAAGCATCTGTGGACTCCACCGGCGATTCGACCAACGTCCCATTGGGATCGACGAACACACCCTGGGGATAAGGCGCCATGGTGCTGTTTCCGCCAAGTGCCTCCCATGTATCAGGCACCACCGTGGTTTCGATCAATTGCATCAATGTGGTGAAGTCAGCCATGGAGCTACCGCCGCGGGCATGCCCGGCCTGATCGACGACGCTTTGCCTTACGTCAGCCGATGCAACACCACGCAACGTCTGCGATGCGGCCGACGTCTCACCAATCGATGCCTGACGCGCGGCAACCTGCCCAAGCAACGAATCACGTGCGCTAGTGCCGGAAACAGTTTTCAACACCGTCGACTTGGCCACGGCGAATTCACCTGTCTCGATCGCCTGCTGCGTCCGTCGGTCTACATTCTGTAAGCCCTGAGCTGCAACACTGCTCACAAGTGCATTGCTTCCCAAAACGCTTACGAGTGCGACGGATACGCAAAGGAACACCGGGACGCCAAAACTCCATGATCGGACTTGTCTCATCGGACGGTGTCTCCAAAAGAAAGGTGGTGTGGCGGACGAGAGAGAAGTAGAAAATTTTGTGCCAAACCGATTTTATCGCTTCACCAATTCGGCGCGGCACCGAGTGTTGCAAAATACTGCGGCACAAGCTGTATCACTTTGCCTCAATCCGAACCCACTCTCCGTCCAGCCTTCGTTCCTGCGGGACGAAGCGATCCTTGTAATTCAAATGTGAATTGTCGGCGACATACAGCCCCAAGTAGACGTATCGACGCCGCGTTTCGAGAGCCCGGCGAAATTGAGACAAGATCGCCAAGGTCCCGATCGAATATCTGGCGTGATCTGGATCAAAGTAGGTGTACACCGCGTTGAGAGAATCGGTGGCAACATCGGTGATCGCGATACCGATCAATTCGCCTTCACGTCGAAAAGCGATCTCCCATGTCTCAACACTCGTGGAGACTAAAAATTCGTGGTAGTCGGCCAGCGTGCTGGGCCCGCGTTCGGTCAGGCCGCGTTCGAGACGATGTCGATTAAAAAGCGTTAGCCGCTCTTCATTCAACAACGGTTGCCCCCAGGAAACGTCCAGCTCTTTATCGCTTCGATTAAGAATGCGTCGCATCGACGCGGACGGCCGAAACTCGTTCACGTTCACGCGAACGGGAATACAAGCGTCACAGGTCGGGCAGCTGGTTCGATAGAAAAATGGCCCTGTGCGACGGTACCCAAACGCCAACAGCTCGTCCAAATCGTTTGGGCGAATGCGCGTCACCGGATGCTCCAGCGGCATTCGCGCGGTTAACCCATCTCGATAAGGACAATCCTGTGTCTGGTCATAGACGACCAACATCGGTAAACGAGCAGGCTTTCGCGGAGCCGTGCCGGACGAGGCGATCGCGGCTGATTCGGGCGTAGCGGATGTCTTCCGATCCATAAAAAAACTGGCCAACCAAGGGTAACCTTCGTTGACCAGTCTAGAGCTCTCGAGGTGAAAAAGCGAATCAGTCCCACCACCACTGGCCATCTGCCAAATCAGCAGGCCCGGCGGATTGCTTGATCGCATCATTCTTGCCTTCGTGGTCAACGACCAAGTTTTCCGAGGTCAACGCTTTACGAGGCTGCATTTGGACGCCGCCACCGAGTGGGGTCATCAGCGTGTTGCCACGCCAAATCGCGTTGACAGCCGTTTCGACTTGCTCTGGTGCGGTGTAGGTCTGAACCGCAACCGTGTCTTCGCTACCCAACGCGGGCATTGCCCAGCCGGATTGGCCGTAGAAATCTTGTTCTTGGATGTAGGCGGCGGCGATCGAGATGTCCATCAGCTGACGGAGTTCTGCATAGATTCGAACGCGTTCGGCGATCAGCGGGAATTTCTCGGTGAAGTCTTCACAGAAGGCTTGGCTGGCTTTGTTGACTCGCTTGGTGATCGTGCGGTTGCCGCCAGCAACGCGTTCGTTCTCGCCGACCAACTGAACGCCACGCTCGTTAATTTTCATCGCCAAACCGTCTTCGCTGACCGAGATTCCGTCATAGCGAGGCTGGAAGTACCAACGTTCCATGGCATTGGCAGCGACGGTGGCTGGATTAGCCCGATCAACATAGCTTTTCACGGGGACCGGCAAACGCTCCAGACCGATACCGATCAACTTCATGCGGTAATCCGCCTCGACCAACACGCGTGCGAAGTGAGTGTCGTTCGGGATGCCATTGATCGAAACAGTCTGCAATCCAAGGTTATTTTTCAGTCCTTGAGCCAGTTGCTGTGCGTCGCTTGGACGAACACGGCCGCGGACCGAAGCGAGGAACTGCTGCATTCGCTGCAGGCCTTCGGCGGTCGGGTCGATCGACACACTAATGACACCCGTCGGTTGTCCGCTGGGGGCGAATGCACGCAAAGCGGTCACGAGATCTTCGAGCAACACTGTTGGCTTGCCACTGTCGATTCCGACAAATCGCTCGGTCGGATCGGCGACAAAACCTTCGGCAGGTCCCGCCAACACGATGTCTTGGGTTTCGGGATAGTAGAACACGTACTGAACACTGGTCAGTCCCGCGAGCGCTTTCAGGTCGTCACTCAACTCGCCTTTGGTGGCAAGCTGTTCTTGAGCCACTTTTTCCAATCGCTGCAACGAAACCTTTCGCAACTCGCTGGTTCGCATCAAGTCATTGTCGCGTTGCTGGCGGGCTGCCATCAAACGCTGACGCGCGACGCGAGGATCAAAGGTTCGGACTTTCAAGACGCCCTTGGCATCGATGTCGACACCCGCGATGGGCTGGCCAAAATCAAAGGTGGTGCCGCCACCGTTGTCCTGTGCCATCAAGGCCGAAGGGAACGAAAGCAACAAAACGGCCAAGGCGATGGGAATGGCGCGGAAAGGACGATTCATCGGGAAAACCAATTTCAAGGTCGCGACCAGAAGATTCGGAGCGTCGGAAGGATGAGATACAGGAGTGTGACAGTAATTAGTCACCTGCCTCCGAGCAAGAAACAAGCCAAAATCGGCCCAGAATGCGCGCGAAAGCCTGCGGGAAATCGGGGTCGAGCGAGTTTTTTGCCGCTGTGGGGGCAGTCGGTGAAACCGGAGACGGGGTGCGATCGCAACGGATCGGCAGATTTGCACACATGCAAACCCCGTACCGCACCTAATTTAAGTGTAGCTCTCCACTAGTGACCGAGTCCCCGGCTTTCGGTTTTTTTACCACGCCGTAGAATCTCCAACCTACAAACACTTCACACCTCAATGCCTGAAGAGCACAAAAATGAGCGGCGATTGCGATTTTGGATTAATTGGCTTGGCAGTTATGGGCGAGAATCTGGCCCTCAACGTCGAGAGTCGTGGATACAAGGTCGCTGTGTACAACCGAACCACCAGCAAGGTAGACGAGCTGATCAACGGTCGTGCGGCTGGCAAAAACTTCGTCGGCACCCACTCGATCGAGGAGTTTGTCAAATCCGTCAAACGCCCTCGCAAATTGATGATGCTGGTCAAAGCAGGTCCCGCCGTTGACGCAATCATCGAACAATTGCTGCCGTTCTGCGAACCGGGCGACATCATCATCGACGGTGGAAACGAATACTTTGAGCACACCGAGCGCCGCGTCAAGCAGGTCGAAGAAGCCGGTTTGTTGTACGTCGGCTGTGGCGTCAGTGGTGGCGAAGAAGGCGCACTGAAAGGCCCGAGCTTGATGCCGGGTGGTAGTGCTGACGCCTGGCCGCACATCAAAGAAATGTTTCAGTCGATCGCCGCCAAAGTCGGCCCGAACAACGACATTCCCTGCTGCGAGTGGCTCGGCAGCGGTGGCGCCGGCAACTACGTCAAAATGGTGCACAACGGCATCGAATACGGCGACATGCAGCTGATCTGTGAAGCATACCAATTGCTTCACGAACTCGGCGGATTGACCAACGAGGAACTTTACGACGTCTTCGAATCCTGGAACGAAGGCGAACTGCAAAGCTACCTGATCGAAATCACCCGCGACATTTTCAGCGTCAAAGACGACCAAGGCGGCAGCGATTTCTTGGTCGACAAAATCCTGGACGTCGCTGGCGCCAAGGGCACCGGGAAGTGGATGAGCCAACTTGCTTTGGACCTCGGCGTCCCCAGCACCCTGGTCACCACCGCTGTCTTCGCTCGTGGACTGTCCGCGCAAAAGGAAGCTCGTGTCCGCGCCAGCGAAAAATTGAACGGCCCCTCCGAATCGTCGAACCCCGAACTTCAAGCGGTCGCCAAAGCACTGATCGGCAACAAAGCCGAATTCATCGAGCTGTTCGCCAAGCACTCTACGCTTCCAAGATCGTTTCTTACGCTCAAGGTTTCGTGCAATTGCAAGCCGCATCCGCAGAACACGGCTGGGGTCTCGACTACGGTGCGGCTGCGTTGCTGTGGCGTGGCGGCTGCATCATCCGTGCTCAGTTCCTCGATCGCATCAAGGAAGCGTTCGATAACGAGCCAAACTTGGAAAACCTGCTGCTCGACAAGTACTTCGAAGACGCTGTCGAGAACTGCCAAGAGAAATGGCGCAAAGTCGTTGCGTTGGCGTCGGTCATGGGCATCCCCGTTCCCGCGTTCAGCACCGCGTTGTGCTACTACGATGGGTACCGCTTGGCTCGCTTGCCCGCCAACTTGCTGCAAGCCCAACGTGATTACTTCGGTGCACACACTTATCAACGCACCGATAAGGAAGGGACGTTCCACACCGAATGGTTGGACCTTCGCAAAGAGCCCAAGGCTTAGTCACTCCATTGTGATTGGTGACGGGGCGACTGCCCCGTCATATCGGGGCACGCGAAAGACGCCCTGCCACCATCATGGTAGAATCGCCACGGCGAGATCATCTCGCCAGCTTTCTTCGATTCCCTGAGGTTCTATTCTGTGGCGTTCACCTACGTTTGCCCTTTTTGCCCGCTTGGCTGCGATGACCTACCTTGGGGCGGCAACGGTGATTGGGCACAGATCGCGGAATGTGAACGAGCCTCCGCCGAACTGGCCTCATTCAAACACGGCACCGTCGCTCGCCTGCACGATCGACTGATCGATGATCAATCACTTGTGGTCGATGATTTTCTCAGGAGGTTGAAACTGCCCGCTGTGCCGATTCTTTCGGTCAACCAACCGACGATCGAAGAATCCAAACGCTTGGTCGATTGGCTGGTCCAGTCACGCATTCGACTTTCATCAGCGGAACGCGATCCAAGCGAACGCGCCTTTGCAAACACGATTGGTCGAGACGGGAATGTAACCGCAACACTCGGTGACGTTTACCGACACGCCAAATCGATCTGGGTCCTCGGCGATCCGGATGAGACTTTCCCCCGGCTCAACAAGCAGCTCGATCGATTGAAAGCGACCGTCGTGCGCTCTCGCCAAATCGACTCGTTGTACCTGTCACGTCTTTCCGAGCCAGCGGATTGGTTATTGCGTGACTACGTCGGCATCATTGTGGCAAGCAACGCGTTCGCCGAAAGTGAAGAAACGATCGCGGCAGATCTTTTGTCTCGGCTGATTGCGAAACTAAACGCCCCCCTGGACGACCGCAGAATGCGTCGGGCGGTCGCGATCCGACTATCTTCAGACGAAAACTTGTCCTCAGTGATGCGATGGACCACCAATCACTCACTCGACCGATACAGCACCGACCTTGCCGCGCACATTCAAGTCGGTTCTCCCCGCCGAGCCGATTTCTCGGCACGACCTCCAGTCAAACTTCAAATCGGCGGAATCGATTTCGGTCCCGACGCCGCGGACGCATACCTTCCTGCGGGACAACCGGGCATCGATTTGGCTGGCACCACAATTCGCCTGGACGGTTCGGTCACGCTACCGCTCACGCGACAGGTAGAAACACACTTACCAAGTCGCGGCACATTGCTAGGCCAAGTGATCGCGAGCCTTTCTGCTGATTCCGCTTCCCCGATTGAAACCGGGAACAAACGATAGTGATCTGGTTGAGGTCGTCTTGTTTCGCCTGCGCCGATCGTACTGAAACTAGCAGTCGCATTGATCATGGATGCGATGTGTTTGATACGAATCATCATGGAAGGGTCGCTGGCGGACCGTCTGACTGCAGGACGGTTTCTTGAGCGGGGTGAAGAATCACGTTGTAGAGTTGTGATGGATCGGAGTTCTTAACTCGTGGTCAAAACAGGATGCATTGTGCGGTCTGTAGCGAGCGAGTCGAAAACAACGGTCGACGGCGCGGTGCGTCTTGGGACTGTAAACCGCGTTGCACCTTTCGATCTCAATGAGAGCGTGAATCCTGGTGTGTCGCCTGATCGAGACAAAGGCGGTAACAATCATCGAGGATTCGTGCATGGACGTTTCCAGTTCGTCGATATGACAGGTGTTCGATTAACCCTCGAATCGATGCTCAACTGACGCCTCTCCCTCCCAACGTCGGTTGGAATCACGTTGCTTTAGAGCACCGACGTCTGCCGTCCTGATCCTTAAGCTGACCTTGTTCAAGACACCCCTTGTCAAGCCAGTGGGCAGACGTCGTTGCTCGGCACGTGATGACTACCGCGACCCCGCGACCTGTTTCGTCATCCTCCTCCTTTGACGGACGAACGGTCGTGAACTCCCGAGGGCGTTTGGTGTGAGCGCAACCCTCTCAGACTCTCCAGCGCCACTTCCTTATTTGGAGGCACCATGGCCAAGAAAGACACCTTCCGTGTCGTGACACGTTCACGAGACGGGTCGTTGATGATTTCCGATTACCCATCGATCGATCCGCTAATGGTCTCGCACCAGCAGATCGGGATTGACGATTGCAGCACCGATCTTGCGTTGCGTGGGATGCCCGTGTTCCGTGGCCTGATCGGCCCGATGCCGGAAGGCAAGAACATCGTCCGCTATGAAACCCCCGAGGTCTTCGAGGTGTTGACGAAGGAGTGGATGAACGCGAAACCACGCAAACGCCGCCGCCGCACCGCAGCCCAAATCGCCGAAGAAGCCGCCCTGGCACTCGAGCTGGAAGCGCAAGCCGCCCGAGTCTAGTCGCACAAGGTCCATCGTCGCCGCACCGTTCGGATCGGCGAAGCGACCAATCGATACCAGAGCCGTGAACCTCCTAGCGGGGGTTCTCGGCTTTTGCGTTGGTGACTTGTCGGATTTGTGGTCCTTTTGCCAAACTGTGGGCATCGCCGAGGCAATCATGCCGCTGTGCCTCTAGGCGATTTTTGCCAGGGCCCTCCTTTCCGACATTGTCTCTTTGCCATGCAGTTTACTGATGTCGTACGATCGCAGTTCGGTACCGATGACCGACGCGACGGTTCTTCCACAACGATGCTTGATCAAATCAAAGTGGTCGATGTCGGAACGGACGGTCTACACATCCAAATCAGTGCCCCTGGACGCGTCCCCATCAAAGTGATGCTGGACTTCGTCGATCTCGAAGCCAACTACCTGGGTATCTTTTGCACCTGCGATCGCTTTCGAAATGGATACAACTGTGATCATGTCTGGGCGGCACTCACGGCTTTTGATTCCCACTTCGATCACCCAACGCTTCCCAACATCGATCCAGTCGATTTAGAAATCGCCGTGATCGAACCGTCTTACTTTGAAGCCGGAAAACCGTTACCGATCGTCAGAACCTCGAGCAACTCGCCCCATCTGACCGACGAGTTCTCGCGAAAAGCCGTTCGCCTGGGACAAGATTCATGGCGGAACGAGTTGCTTCGTTGCAGCCCGAAAAGTTTGCTCACCCCAAAGCCCTCGCTGGGAGTACCGTCTGACCTAATCCCTGAGTCGTTTCGAAAGTCGCAAACGTGGTTCGTCTTGCCGATCACCCATCCTCTGAACCGCAACTCGATGATCCTGACGACGATGGACAGTCGCAGGAAAAAAGATGGTTCCTGGGGGCGTCCCACCGGCGTGAGCTACACCCTCGATCAATCCAAAGCGATCGATGATCCCAACGAACGCCGCGTCTTCTCGCTGCTGAGCGCCGTTCGTACCGACCAATCGCCACGAACGTATCTCTATAGCACTCCCAGCTATTGCGAATACGCAGTCTCTGACCAGCGTTTGGCCCAATCGCTACAAGCGTTGTACGACACGGGGCGACTGGCCTGGAAACTTGGTACCTCGCAATCGTCATTCGAAGATGCGTCCAAAGTAGATTTGATCTCCGTCGACCGCCAATCGGTCGTCTCCTTCGCCGTTCGGTGTGACCCCAACGATTCGTCTAAGCTGTTTGTCGCACCAAGCATCACGATTCCCGATCTCGGTTCGTTCTCCCATCGGCACGTGATCTGGGGGTCCCAAGTCGGCTGTGCGATAGTGCAACTCCCAGCCGAACCAACCAAGCTAAGCGACGACTCGAATAGCGACAGCATGGATGGTTCGACCGCGGAACCGATGAAACCTGGAATTGACCTGAAACAAGACAATGATGTCGACACGTGGCAGCCTTCACCTAAAGATTCGATCGAAGGGATTCGCACGTGCATGATTTTGATCGACCCAGACTGCCTGGACTTACTTCGTGGCTGGGCGGTCCATGACGAAATCACCGTGCCTCGCAAAAACCTGGATGAACTGCTCACACTGGTGTCTCGTGATTACGCCAAAGTCGATTTACAGCTTGCCCCTGAGCTGCAAATCGAGTTTGTCACCGAAGCCCCCAAACCGTCATGCACACTCAAACAGCTTCGGCACCGCGAAAACCAATACGAAGTCTCGCTCGCGGCGAGCTATCCGAATCGATCCATACGTTTTGATTCGGAGAAAAAGTGGTGGTATGAACCTGAAAGCAAACAAATTTATCGCCGCGATTTGGAATCTGAAAAAGAGCAACTCTCAACCATCGACTTCAGTCATCTGAGACTGACACGCAATAGCTACGAGTCAACGATCACACTCGCGCCGGAACACTTTGTCGAGTTGGTCGAATCGATGCAGAATTCCGGATGGGAAGTCACCGCTAACGGAGCTCCGCTGAGGGCCGCTTCGAGCTTTGACGTCAATGTCACCAGTGATGTCGATTGGTTTGATCTCGATGTCGAAATCAGCTTCAACGACCAATCGGTGGCGCTACCAGAATTGCTAAAAGCGCTGCGTGAGGGCAGCGAAACGGTGCTGCTCGACGACGGCACCATGGGCATGCTGCCTCGCGAATGGTTAACCCGTTTTGGCGAAATCCAGTCGAGCGCAAAACAAGTCGACAACACCTTGCGTTTCCATCGGTCTCAAGGCTTGTTGTTGGACCTGATGTTGGAAGAAGTCGCTGACGTCCGCTCTGACCACGACTTCACCAAATTCGTCAAGCAACTGAAATCGTTCCAAGGCATCAAACCGGCCGACGCGATCAAGTCCTTTGATGGAAAGCTGCGTGAATACCAACGCCTCGGACTCGGTTGGCTGAAGTTTTTGCAGCAGATCGGATGCGGTGGCTGTTTGGCTGACGACATGGGATTGGGCAAAACCATCCAAGTCCTCGCGATGTTGGAGTCACGTCGCAAACGCCGCGTCAAAAAAGGCCAGACCCGGCACCCTTCCATTGTTGTCGTTCCAAAGAGTTTGATCTTTAACTGGATCGAAGAGGCACAGAAGTTCGCGCCGAAACTTCGCCTTCGCAATCACACCGGACCACAACGCAAAGAAGACTGGAAAGAGTTCACAGAAAATCCCGACTCGATCGATGTGTTGTTGACCACGTACGCGACGATGCGGATCGACGCAAGTTTGTTGGCCCCGATCCAGTTCGACTACGCGATCCTGGATGAAGCTCAAGCGATCAAGAACCCTAAGAGCCAAGTCGCCAAAGCGTCACGTTTGATTCGTGCCGAACACCGATTGGCGATGACCGGAACGCCTGTCGAAAACCATCTCGGTGACCTCTGGTCGCTGTTTGATTTCTTGAATCCGGGTTTGCTGGGAGCGAGTTCGACGACGCGTCTGGTGCCAAATATGCAGGACGAAACACAGCGCAAATCCGTCGAACTGATCAGCAAATCCCTGCGTCCGTTTATTTTGCGTCGCACAAAGTCAGAAGTCCTAACCGAGCTCCCAGAGAAAATCGAGCAGACGCTCTCCTGCGAGATGAGCACCAAGCACAAGAAGCTTTACAGCGATCTACTGAATCACTATCGATTGATGCTCAGTAAAAAAGTCGAAGAGGTCGGCATCAATCAAGCCAAGATCCATGTGCTTGCTGCACTGATGCGGTTGCGTCAAGCTGCCTGCGACCCGCGACTTGTTGACCCCAAATCGAAAGTCCGTGGTTCGAAAGTCGACGAGCTGCTCGAACGTCTCGAAGAACTGCTTAGCGAAGGTCGCAAAGCACTGGTGTTTTCGCAATTCACCTCGTTATTGCAACTCGTCCAACAAGACCTCGATGCTCGCAATTGGCGATACGAGTACCTTGATGGGAAAACGAATAATCGCGCCGAACGGGTCAATCGATTTCAAACCGACCCCGATTGCCAGCTGTTCCTGATCAGCCTGAAAGCTGGCGGTACCGGGTTGAACCTGACCGCCGCCGAATCGGTTTTTATTCTTGACCCTTGGTGGAACCCAGCGACGGAAGCCCAAGCGATCGACCGAGCCCATCGAATGGGGCAAACCAATTGCGTCAACGCCTATCGAATGATCTGCAAAGACACGGTTGAAGAAAAAATTATCGAACTGCAGAAAAGCAAACGAGAACTCGCGGACGCGATCATTGGCGAAGATAAAAGCCTAATCGGGCAACTGACCGCTGATGACTTGCACTCCCTGCTTGGGTGACCCGTTTGGCGAACCTTGGAAAACGGCAGTCGTGTGCGTTCTCGAAGGTGTCTGTCTACAGCGGTCCGACGTGGGCGTTCGTGTTTTGCCGCACGCCGATTGCGGTTCGCCCTTATTTCAGACTCCATGGGGCTTGATCTGGGAACTGATCGAGTAATCATCGGTGCGATGGATCGCACGCGGACGCCAACCGCATTCCCCACTTTTCCGATTGGCGAAATTGCTTTTTTCGTCGTCCATGGCAATTGCCGGTCGGTTCGCTAGGGAACCGAATCGTCGTGTTTGTCGTCAAAGCAGTACCTGCGATCCATCGACGAAAGCCCAAATGGCGGAGCTCACTGACGGGGGGCAGTCGATCTCTTCGATAAACGTCACCAGTGCCCAATTTTCGGTTGTCGACCTGCGATTTCGACTCCAGAAAACGTGGTTGCGGGAAAATCACTGTGGACGAGCATCATGAGTCAGCAAATGTCCAGCATTCCAGAATCTCCTTCTCATCCGTCCCATTTCGGCCCGCAGGCTGCCCTGCCAGAACGGAGTGTGCCCGAGCTGTTGGCTCAGGCCCGCGACGAATCGGATAAATCGGCGGCGGATCTGGGACCGCTCGGAGACCTTCTTCAACTGTACAGAAACTACCTGACCGTACTTGCGACCACGCAGCTTGATCAACGCCTGCGAAGACGCATGAATCCGTCCGACCTGGTCCAAGAAACGATGCTGGCCGCACATCGTGACTTCATCAGCTTTCGCGGCTCGAGCGAACCGGAATTGCTGTGTTGGCTGCGTCAAATCCTGATGAATTGTTTGCGTGACGCGATCGACCTTCATTTCAACGCCCAAAAACGCGACTTGCGGCGCGAGATTTCGATCGAAGCGGTGAGTGCTCAACTTGACGAAAGCGTTGGCCAATTCGCAAACGTGCTAGCCGATCGGGGGCCTTCGCCAAGCGAACCGACGCGCCGTCGGGAACGCGCGGTCGAACTTGCCGATCAGCTTGCAAAGCTGCGTCCGGAATATCGCGATGTGATCGTGCTTCGCAATTTACAGGGACTGTCGTTCAACGAAATTGCAGAGCGATTGGATCGTCGCGCCGGCACCGTCCGGATGCTTTGGTTGAGAGCGATGGACAAGTTCAAACAAACCTGTTCAGAACCCCAAGCGTAACGCGGGCACCAACGACCACAACAATTGATGCAAGACCTTTCTGTTACCGATCTGAGCCTCGAACCGGTCATGACCAGGCATTTGACCGCTGCGCAGAAAGAACGTCTTGCCGTCTTGCTCGACGATTACCTCACACGTTTAGAACAGGGGACTCCACCAAGTGTTGAAGACTTGGTAACGGACGACCCTGAACTACTCGAGCCACTGCGTTCTTACATCAATGGCCTCGAAGAACTGCACCAAGTTGCGGCCGGTTTCACGCCACGACAGGACCTCACTCGCGAAGCCGACGACTGCGATTCTTCAACCACGATCCTCGGCGATTTTCGACTGATTGAAGAAGTCGGGCGCGGCGGCATGGGCGTCGTCTACCGCGCCGAGCAGATTTCACTTGACCGAACCGTCGCGATCAAACTGTTGCCGTTTGCTGCCGTTTTGGACGCGAGGCAAATCACCCGGTTTAAACACGAGGCCCAAGCGGCAGCGCAATTGCATCACCCTTGCATCGTTCCCGTCTATACCGTTGGAACGGATCGCGGCGTGAATTATTACGCGATGCAATTTATCGATGGCGAATCGTTTAGCGAATGGATCGAAGCACGCCGCCAAAACAATCAGTTCCCCGACGTCGAACATTGTATTGACGATGTGATTCAAATTGCCGGTGCCCTCCATGCGGCACACGAAACTGGCGTGGTCCACCGGGACATCAAACCTTCTAATTTAATGCGAGGTCACGACGGCAAGGTCTGGGTCACGGACTTTGGCTTGGCACGCTGCCAAAGCGAAGCGACAATGACGCGAACGGGCGACATCGTCGGCACGATGAAATACATGAGTCCTGAACAGGCTCGCGGCGAATCCGCGATCGTCGATGGCCGGACCGATGTGTATTCGCTGGGTGTGACCTTGTACGAGATGCTGTGTCTACGTCCCGCGTTTGACGGTGGCGAGATGCCAGTGGTACTGCGGCAGATCGAAGAACATCATCCACGCCCGATGCGATCGATCCGCGAAGACATTCCCAAGGCCGTCGCGACGGTGATCGACAAGGCGATGTCCAAAGCTCGCGACGATCGCTATGACACTGCGTTGCAATTCGCGGACGATCTTCGCCGCGCCATCGCTGGCCAGCCCACCATCGCTCGGGCCCCCACCCAACTTGACCGCATCGCTCATTGGGCGCTTGCGAGAAAACGGGGTGTCGCGGCCGGAGCGGCGGTGTTGCTAACTCTCCTCGTCGTCCTCGCGATCAGCACCGGTCTGATCGCCTCCGCAAAACGAGATTCCGATCACCACGCCTTGCTGGCGAAACAAAGCAGCCAGTTGGCCCGCAATACGGTCGACGAACTGGGCGCGAAAATGGCCGAGCTTTTGGCCGACATACCGGAAGCGGAGTCAGTGCGTCGGCAGCTATTGCAGGAAACGTTGGCCTACTATGAAAAATTTGCCGCGCAGGTTGGCGATGACCCTACGTTGATGCAGGACTTGGCAGTGACGTATGGAAAGATTGGTTCTTTGCAAAACGAGATTGGGGCATCCGAACAGGCGATCAGGGCACTCGAACAATCCCGTCGCTTGCTGGAAGAACTCGTTGGCAACGCACCGGGAAACATGGATCTGAGGCACCAACTTGCCACAAGCGAGAACAACTTGGCACTGGCACTCGACCGTGCCGGCCAATACCAAGCCGCCGAAGAACATTTTGTCGCCGCAATCTCGTTGGGCGAATCGCTGATCAAGTCCTCTCCCGACGAAGCCAATTGGCGAACCGGGTTGTCACTCGCGCTGAGCAACTACGCCCTGCTGTTGGGAAAGACACATCGCATCGAAGAATCCGAATCGATGCTAAAGCAAAGCTTGGTGATGATGGGCGACAGCGAAGACGGCAACAACGAAGACAATGAAAAACTGCAACGTCAGATCGCGTCGACCTACCAAAACCTCAGTGGCTTGCTCGCCGATCAGTCGCCCGAAAAGTCGATCGAGTACGCACAAGAAGCGTTGCGATATCAGATGGATGCCTTTCGTGAGAATCAAAGTGATGCCGGATTGGCCAGCCAAGTCGCTTTAACGCTCAATAGTCTCGGGGCGGCACAAGCAGCCGCTGGCGATGGAGAAGGCGCAGTGCTTTCCTATCAACAAGCCGCAGATATCCAGCAGCAGCTTCATTTCTTGCAACCGAACGCGTTGACACACCAACGCGACTTGGCGGTCACCCAAAACAACCTCGGGCTCGCGCTCGCTTCACTGGGCAACTACTTCGCGGCAAACGAAGCATTTAATCAAGCGTTGCAATTTCAGCAGACCTTGGCTGCGGAGTTCAAACACGACGCGGAGATCCAGAGCACACTGGGCGGGATTTACAACAATCAGGGGTTTGTTCAAGAAAAACTAAACGACTCGTCGTCAGCACTGCTGTCTTACCGCAAGGCGGTCGAGCATCAACAGTTGGCCCATCAGACCGCCGGTGAAGTTCCCAAGTACCGCGAGTATTTGAGCAAGCACTACTTTAATTGTGCCCGGCTTTTACGTGATGATGGCCAAACCGATGAATCGATCAAGTTCACATTGCGACGTCGGGAACTTTGGGAAAATGACGGTTCTCGATTGGCGGGGGTTGCAGACGAATTCCTCGCTACCGCATCGGTAATTAAGCTGGGCGAGGCGTCTGGCCGTTCTGTTGACGTATCGAGTACCGATTGTATCGACTACGCCAAACAGACCTTGCGTTCCGCAATCGACCATGGCTTTCAGGCCCCGTCAGAGTTTTTCGATCGTCCAGAGTACCTTGATCTAAGGCCAAACACGTCACTCGAAGGGATCTGACGTCCTAACGTTTGAAAACCATTCAAAGCCCTATGAATAGTCACTCATCGTTGTCTAAAGAATCGGAACAACTGCGTAAAGTCGCATCCGTTCGACGCCCGCTAAACGTGGAACGTTTGGAGGTTCGGACGATGCTTGCTGCAAACCTCTTTTCCGGTTTTGATGACGGCTTGGATTTGCCTCCTCGCCGTGTGCTCTTGGACACAACCTCGGACGCCGGCAGTGCGTTTTTCTCCAACTTGGTTGAACAGCAACGGGCTCCGGCGCCATTTGCATTTGAAGCTGGCCCAGACGATCAACTCGCATTCACACTTGATGGGGAACCGGTCCGATTGTTCGTGATGCGAGATCTAGAGCTTCCTGAACTTGCCGACGCGTCGCGTCGGAGTGAATTGCAACGACACACGCCCAATCCGCGACGACAATTGTCCGTCTCGCCGGTGCTGGTCAAATTCGAATCGCTTGAACCCGAGATCGAAACCAATTTCAGTATCGCCAGCGAAGTGATCAAAGCGAGTTCACCGTCTCAAATCGATTTAGATGTGCTCGAACAAAGCCTCGACGAGATGCTGGACGAACAGCCGGTCGCACCGTCAGCTCTCGACAGTGGAATGGTCTCCTCGGAGATTCCAAGATCACGGCGACTTGATCAGCCACCGGGGAAGGACACCGAGACAACCGATTTGGACGATGACGAAGAAGGCGGTCTGATCGAACTCCGTAATTTGAGTTTTCCAGATAGCGCACTCGATTCTGCGGACGCGCGATCGGCAAAGATTTGGCATATCGATTTGCAAACGGCTCCCGCACTCGGATCGGTCCCCACCCCTGTTGTTGGTCCTGTCTCCGGTCCGACACCGTCACCCACGGTCATTCCGCCGGGTGGGCCGATTTCCGTGGTTGCCCCGCCCCCAGTCGCTGGTAATCCAGTCTCCGATCCCGTCGCTGACGATGGCGGCCTGATCCGCATCTCCGGTAGCACTCTGCCGGTCTCTGTAGCGAATCGGAGTTATAGCGGTTTGCGAATCAAGCTCGATCCCAACGTCGGACGCATTCGCAACTTCCAAATTGCGGCCGCACCGGGATTGGATAACGACCTCGATGATTCGCCTTCTTCAGAACTGGTGTTGAGTTGGGATAAATCGGATGGTTCAGATTCCAAAGAAACCAAATCCGACAAAGACGATTCTTCAGGTCGTTCGCCAAGCATCTCGCTGAGCGGAATTCTTGTCGCGGGTGGCTTGCTGCTGACCACATCAACGTCCCATCAAGACGACGCGTCGGGCGACGAATAGAGCGTCCGGCTGGCAGAATCACCGCAGGCTTCTAAAAATCTTTCTCACGAAGTGTGACACCGGGATCACGCCTTCCGTCATCTAGGGTAGCGGTCATGAAGTCCGCCCGATCGCCGCGTCGCGAGTGATCGCCACCACCAATGCTGCCTCCAGATGAGATTGGGGCCGATGACGCCGTTGCAATCCGATCCGATCACCGAAATGATCTCCCGACTCTACCTCCCCGGCTGGCAAGCCGCGATCTGGAAGTTGAGCGGCAATTGGGGGCTCGAAATTCCCGAGAAACACGTCAGCCTTTACGTCGTCACCCAGGGCAGCGGCTGGCTGTTGTCAGACTCCTCGGAGCGACCTCCCGTTCGTGTTTCCAGTGGCGACCACATCATCACAGCTGCTGGTCATGGGCATCGATTTTTGCGAACCTTGGACGCCACATCCGAGCCGATCAGTGACCGTCTTTCGGCACCAATTTGGCCAATCGTCCCGAACGATCACGACACCTGCGAATTGCTGTACGCCCAATTCGAACTCGACCAATTGAATGCCAATCCACTTTCGATCGGGCTGCCTGAACTGATTCACCTGAATCATCGGCGCGATCAAGAACTGAAATCGTGCGCAGCGATTTTAGACCTCACGCATCAAGTCGCCCGCGACGGCGAACCGGGTTGGCAAGCGATGGTGCGTAAATTTGCGGAGCTCGTCTTTATCCGTACGTTAACCGCTCAGTTGCGGATGACATCGGTAGAAGTCAACGGCGATGCACCAATCGGAGTGGTCAAAGCGATGACCGACAACGTCGTCGGCCCTGTGTTGAATCAGGTCCTGACCGCCCCGGAATCACAGTGGACCGTCCCGCAAATGGCCCGGATCGCAAGGGTGTCGAAATCGGCTTTTTCCGACCGGTTCCGCAGCCTGCTCGGGCAACCGCCGCTGCAATATGTCACTGACCTTCGCATGCAGAAGGCAAGTCGATTGCTGCACGAAAGTGACTTAGAGATTTCCAATATCGCAGTGCTCGTCGGTTACGAATCGCCGTCTTCTTTCAGCACCGCATTTCGACGCTGGAACGGTCAATCACCGGCGGAGTATCGAAGACGGTGCAAGATCGCAGCGGCGCGGGCGAACCACGCCGTTCCACAAACCAAACTTGCCACGAATCAGTCGGAACTTCAACACGTCAGCTAGATGCTGAGCGCCGGACGAAGTGGTCCAACGAAACAACCGCTTTTCTGCTGGCCGATCCCTTCACGCATCAGTTCGTCGATGTGTGTCGGATCGAATCTGCGATGCCATCGCTGCAAAAAGGGTGGCAAAAGATGATCGTGGCGGCGTTCAGAATCGAGATCTTTGATAGACGGGACTTCTAAATCGTACTCGTCTGTTCCAACGACAGGTGGCGTCTCGATTTCGATCCGCCCTTCGTTCAATTCGACTTTTTGCAGGTCGATTGAAATCGGTTTTCGCTTGGCGCGAGCAGATGCCAACGCGAAGTCGACTTCTAACAAATCACCGTCTGCCTGTTCGATCGGCTCGGCCGAAAAGACGAACGCGATGATCGAGCCCTCTTCTTCGTTGACGTTGACCACCACACTGGCATTGCCATTCCAGACCGATCCCGATCGGATTTGCAGTTCATCCGTCGACAACACGCTGGGGTCATATTGCAGACGAATTTCTGCCGCACGAACGCCTTCGGCATCTTCGATGTGCAGCGGGGTTTTGAGCCGTTTTTCCTGATGGTCCCAGTGGGCGTCCAGCGAAACCGCTGCCATCAATTGCCGTGACTCCAACGATTCAGTCACAAGCTTGCGAGTGCGTCTGACCATGCGGACTTTGATTGAGAAAAGACTGGCATCCTGCCATAAACGTGACCAACAATGCCTGCCATGTACCGCGTTTACGGCGCTGGCGGCAAGGCCAACGTGGAGCGACCTAGTAAGAACTGTCGCCCAAAAGACAATCAAAGAAGCGTAGTGGCGAACAGAAAAACCGTCCACCTTTGGGGGATATCCACAAATCCGATCAAGGATTTACCAGAGATCCGATGCGAGCACGCGATCGACGACTTCATCCCGGTCATCGTCATCTTGGTTGATCGCTCCCTGCGGATCGTTCGAAGCTGGCTCCGCCTGAACCGCGAGATCATCGTTCGTGCAGACGATGATCGGATCGGCGACCGCTTGAAGCCCCGCCGCGAGTTTCGCGTCGCCTGTTGCTTCGGAATGTGCTTCTGGCGATTCAGCTTCGGCGGATAGCATCGCCCTCAGTCCAACCCCGGCGTCTTCCGATTCTGGCTCACTGCCAAATGACGATGCAATCATCGATTGCGTTGCCGCCATCACCACTGACTCGGCCGATACCGCAGCGACAGAGCTGGCCGAACTACTTGACGGCACACTTGGCGCAGTGGGGGCAGTTCCGGTTTCGGCGTCCGTGGTGATTCGGGTGACCTCGTTGGACCAGGATGTTGAACCGACGGGCATCACCAATGTGGTCAACAAACGAGTGTAAAGATACTGCGGGAGCAAACCGTCTTCGACAAAGTCTTGGTCGTCGGCGGGAGTACCGGCCGTCAGCGTCACTGACAACTCGTTGTTACCGCCATCGATAAAGGCAACGGGTTGCGATTCGGTGATCGTATAGTCGCCAGGTGTCAATTCGGTAAATTCGTACGAACCATCGGTATCGGTGACCGTCTGGAACTGTTCGTCTGTTGAATCATTCGTCAACGTAATCGTGACACCGCCGATCGCCTCACCGGCATCCATTTGGCCGTTGCCATTCGCATCGGCATACACTGCACCCGAAATGACGTCGGTGCCACCGGTCGTAATTGTCAACACGCCGTCGGTTTGATCACTGCCAGCGACAGGGGCGGGTGAAACATTCACTTGCCCTTCATTCAGTACTGCGGTGATCAAATCCAGATCCGACGTTTCGCCGACGGTAGCTGTATCAGAAACGGTAAATTCCAACTCAACCAACGAACCTGAACCGGTGCTAAGAGCGGCCGATGCGGAAACAAAGATCACCACCATCCCGGTAGCGTCATCAATGTTGACGGTCACCTGAGCATCGCTGGCGCCGTCCCATACGGAACCTGCCGTGACATCACTTGCGTCAAGCGAAAGCAATTCCGGATCGAATTCCAGGCGGATTTCTGCACCACGAACACCAGCCGCATCATCGATATTGACCGGAACCGACACGACAGCTGCCGGTGCAGCCGTCAAATCATCGGGAATCTCGACCGCGGCAAGCAATCGACGCGCCGTCAGCGTTTGAAATCTTGGGCGGCGTCTTCTCATGGAACTATCTCAATTTGTGGTTCAGCAAGTCGGTTTATCGATGGAAGGACGGTGAAAGGTCCGCCCCCCGACTCATTAGTAGGATTTTTGTCGGCGAATGTCACACCGTGACTTACCTTCTCCTGAATGTTGATTGTTTTTCGGGTTGGCGAGAAAAAATTATCGGAAGTGGTGTGACATTGACCGAAAAGATTCCGCCTCGAAAGAACAGGCTGACCAATGCCCGTTTCTCTCCAGCCTTCCGTCTACAAATGGATTTTCTTGACGGTCGATCAAGCGATGGACTGCCCCTTCCCGTTGAACCCGGCAGTGACCGGCATAGGTCTCAAAGAATATGCGTCAAGTAACCAAAGCCCTGTTATCGCTCGTTCCATCGCGGCGTTCCGATTCAAACCGTAACCGCCCTGCAAAACGCAAAGGCCGCAAAGCACGACTGGAGACGCTGGAGTCCCGTCGCGTTCTGGCCGCAACGATTGCTTCGTTCACCCCAACGGCCAGCGGCTTCGTCGCCGAACTGAGCGAAGAGATCGATTCCACCAAAATCAATCTCTACGACTCCGAAAATGGACTCGCCGGTGATGCCGATGTGACCTTGAACGGTGCCAGTGGTGGCAACGTCCAAGGCTCGCTGATCATCGATGGCACGACGTTGACGTTCGTTGCGACCGGTGGCGCACTTCCAGCCGATACCTACACCGCAACCTTGCGTAGTGCGTCTGACGGGTTCACCGACCTGGCCGACGGCGAGCTACTTGATGGCGATGACAATTCCACCGCCGGCGGTAACTTTGTCGATACGTTCACAGTAACCAGCTCCGGAACGCTGACCGTTGGCATCCCCGACATCGTTCGCGGCCCGACGCAAGCCGTTCAAGTTCCTGTTGGCGGAGACGGCACTACTTTGCCGCCTGGATTGCCGATTCAACTAAGTGACGCCGATGGCGTGACCTCGGTCACATTGACGATCCAGTACGACCCAGACTTGCTGGATATCAGCGACGTCCAGCTGGGCAGCGACGCACCAACCGGCAGCCAGGTGCAAGCGAACTTGGATACGCCCGGAACCGCGATCATTTCGTTCTTTAGCGTTGGCCCAATGTCGGCCGGTGAAGCAGACATCGTTGACATCATCGCGTCCGTTCCCGAAGACGCCACCTACGGCGCGATGCAAGCGATCCAAATCACTCAATTGGAAGTCAACGCCGGTGCGATCACCGCCGACAGCGATGACGCCATTCACGTCGTTGCTTTCCCCGGTGACGCCAACCGTAACCAACGATACGACGCCGAAGACGCCCGCCTGATTGCCCGTGTCGGTGTCGACCTGGACTCTGGGTTCGTGTCGAGCAACCCGACCTCAACAACCGCCTCCACGATGCTCTACCCGACCGTCGATCCGATGCTGATCGGCGACGTCAGTGGTAACGGTGAACTCAGCCCCCTCGATTCCAGCGATATCCTTCGCCAAGTTGTCGGCCTGTCGACTCCGAATATTCCAGACCTGCCTGATGCACAAGCACCGACCGGACTGAGCTTGTCCGCGACGTCGCTGAACGACAACATCACGACAGGAACGACCGTCGGCACCTTCGCGACGACCGATCCTGACTCGGGCGACACACACACCTACACCCTGGTCAGCGGGACCGGGTCGACCGACAACAGCTCGTTCACGATCAGTGGCAACACGCTGGTCAGCGCGACGACGTTCGACGCGTCGGTGAAAGACACGTTGAGCATTCGCGTGAAGTCAACAGACTCGACGGGACGTTCGATCGAAAAGACATTTACGATCACTGTCCAACACAACAATTCGGCACCGACCGCGATCGCGATCGATAGCATGACCGTCGCCGAAAACAGTGCAACTGGCACCAGCGTCGGCACGCTCAGCACCACCGACCCGGATAGCGGCGACACCCACACGTACAGCATCGTTTCGATCGACGGAAGCACTTCGAGCACCGTGTTCACGATCAACGGCGACGAATTACAAGTCGGCTCGGCCTTGGACTTCGAGACCAAGTCCAGCTACAGCGTCGTCATCCGCAGCACCGATTCGGCGGATCAATCGACGACACAGACATTCACGATCACCGTCACCGACGTCAACGAAGCACCGACGGCGATGGCGATCACGAATTCGACCGTTGGCGACAACGCTGTCTCGGGAACAACCGTTGGCACCTTGTCGTCTACCGACGTCGATGCCGGTGAAACGTTCACGTACACATTGGTCTCCGGATCAGGTGACACCGACAACGCTTCCTTCGCGATCAATGGAGACGAACTGGTCACCGCCGCGACAATCGATTTCTCCTCGCAAACCAGCTACAGCGTTCGCGTTCGCACGACTGACTCCGGCGGAAATGTCTTCGAGCAGGTCTTCACGATCACCCAAGGCAACTCGGCACCATCGGCGATCGCCCTGAGCAGCGACACGATTGCCGAAAACAACAACACTTCGGCAACCGTCGGCACCCTGTCGACAACCGATTCGAACTCGGGCGATACCCATACCTACACCTTGGTATCGGGCGATGGCGATGATGACAATGCTTCGTTCACGATCTCGGGCAACACGCTTGTTACCACCGAAGCATTCGACTTTGAAACCCAAGACACGTACACGATTCGTGTCCGCAGCACCGATTCGACAAGCCTGTTTGTCGAAGAAATCTTGACGATCACGGTCACGAACGTGAACGAAGCGGCCACGACAATCACGCTCGATCACTCCAGTGTCGCCGATGGCGAAAGTAGCGGTACCACCGTCGGTGCGTTCTCAAGTGACGACCCTGACAGTGGCGATACGCTGACATACACATTGGTTTCCGGTACAGGCGACGACGACAACGCTTCCTTCACGATTTCGGGCGGACAACTGGTCACCGGTTTCACCGCCGATCAAGCGACCAAGGCAACCTACTCCGTTCGCGTGCAAGTTGAAGATGCGGGCGGATTGACCACCGAAGAAACCTTCACGGTCACCATCACCGAACAGAACGTCGCACCGACCGCGATCGCACTTTCCAGTGCCACGGTTGCCGAAGATGCCGAAGTCGATGACGTCATCGGAACCTTGTCGACAACCGACGCGAACTCGACCGACGTCTTCACCTACACCTTGGTCTCTGGAACCGGTGACACCGATAACGCTTCGTTCTCGATCAGCGGCGATACGCTGACCCTGAACACCACGCTGGACTTCGAAACGAAGAGCTCCTACAGCGTTCGTGTTCGCAGCACGGATCCGTTTGGTTTGTTCTTCGAAGACACATTCACCATCAGTGTGACCGATGTCAACGAAGATCCGTCGGCACTCGTCATTGACAATGCGACAGTCACCGATGGTGCGACAAGCGGAACGACAGTAGGCGGACTCTCGGTAACCGACCCTGACTCCGGTGACACGGTGACGTACACCTTGGTCACTGGCGACGGCGACGATGACAATGCCTCGTTCACGATCTCTGGATCAGATCTCGTTACCGGATTCACCGCCGACTTCTTCCAGAAGAGTTCGTACACCGTTCGCATTCGTGCGACCGATTCGGGCGGCCTATTCACCGAAGAAGCAATCACCATTACGGTGAACGAAGCGAATGTCGCTCCAACAGCCATCGCCCTATCGGCCAGCACTGTTGCAGAGAACACCGCTTCGGGAACTGCAGTGGGAACACTCAGCAGCACCGATGCAAACAGCGGTGACACGCACACGTACACGCTCGTTTCGGGCGCGGGCGATGACGACAATGCTTCGTTCACAATCAGTGGCGATGAATTGCAACTCGCGATTACACCCGACTTCGAAACTCAAGAGACCTACACGATCCGTGTTCGCAGCACAGACAGCGGCGGCTTGACGTTCGACGAAACGTTTACGATCACCGTGACCAACGTTAACGAAGCGGCCACGACTCTGACAATCGGATCGGATCACGTCGCCGATGGCGAAACCTCGGGTACCGTAATCGGCATGTTCGCCAACGATGATCCCGATCAGTCGGACACATTCACCTACACGCTGATCAGCGGAACCGGTGATGATGACAATGCGTCGTTTACGATCAGCGGCGACGAATTGGTGACCGCCTTTACCGCCGACCAAGCGACAAAGTCATCGTACAGCATCTTGGTACAGGTTTCCGATGCGGGCGGCTTGACCACCGACCAGACCTTCACGATTACGGTGACCGAAGCCAATACCGCTCCGACGGCAATCGCGTTGTCACAATCGAGCATCGCCGAAGACCAGCCGTCTGGTAGTGCCGTTGGGATGCTCTCAGCGACGGACGCGAACAGCAACGACACCCACACCTTCGAGTTGGTTTCTGGAACGGGTGACGACGACAATGCTTCGTTCACGATCGTCGATGGCGAATTGCAAACCGCAATCGATCTCGACTTCGAAACCAAGTCGAGCTACAGCGTGCGTGTCCGTGCGACAGACAACTTCGGTGGAACGTTCGAGCAAGACTTCTCGATCACCGTCACCGACGTCAATGAAGCACCGTCGAATTTAATGCTTAGCTTTATGTCGATCGCTGACGGCGAAGCATCGGGAACCGACATCGGCGATTTCACTGCTGACGACCCTGACGCCGGCGACACGCTGACCTACTCGTTGGTTTCGGGAACTGGTGACACTGACAACAGCGTCTTCTCTGTAAGCGGCGGCACGCTGACGATCAACGAAGCAGTCGACGATGCAATTCAATCGATGTACTCGATCCGCGTTCGTGCCGAAGACGCCGGCGGACTGTTCACTGAAGAAATTTTGATGATTACGGTCACCGAGGCAAACGTTGCTCCAACCGCGATCGCCCTAAGCGCTTCGACGGTTAGCATCGGAGATCCCGCGGGAACCGTTGTCGGTGATCTGTCCGCAACAGACAGCAACACCACCGATGACCACACTTACGTGCTGGTCGCCGGAACAGGGGACACCGACAATACCATGTTCACCATTGAGGGTGATCAGCTGAAAACGACCGCGGAAGTTCCTTCGGGAGCGCCAGCGTCCTACAGTATCCGTGTCGAAGTCACCGATCACTACGGCATGACCTTTGAACAGGTCCTGACTATCACGGTTCAATAAGCGTTCGGTAACGCTTGCGGATCGTCAACGATGCAATGGGACTGGACTGCTTGAGTGTTCCGGCCCAGCCAACAAAAACCCTGCCCGACTTCGGGCAGGGTTTTCTTTTGGCATGATTGTCGATTCGCTGGGTCAGAAATTGAACATCGCGTTGAAACTTAAACCGTGTGCGATGAACGTCCCTGAATCAAAATTGAATGCCGGGTTGCGTGTTCCTGTGGGAAGCTCTGGTGGAAACTGTGACACGGTACGATCGATTGCGTCATCGACTTGGATCGCGTTCGTCCAGACCAGCAAGTTGTATCCAATACCGACTTGTAGATTGCGATCAAGATACGTCGACAAGTTGATCCCCAATTCCGGGATCACCGAAAAATCGGACTGCTCGTGAGTCCCAATGTTTGTCGACTGAGCCAGCAACCCTCCATTGATCGACGATGAACCTGCACCAGGAACCGTTGTCGTCGTTTGACCGCTGATGCGGGCCTCCGCTTGGTTGACGCCAAACGCGACCTTCGCATTCGCGGTGAGATGAACTCCGTTTCCATAGCGCGACTGGTATCGCAAACCGAACTGAGCACCATGGAATCGGTTGTCCGTTTCAAAAATGTCCGATAGGCTTCGTGTCGTCCCTGCCAGGATCGGTCCTTGGGCTTGCGTAAAGGTCGATTGCTGGTTGATGGACAACGATTCGTCCAAACGACCGTGACGATAGCCAAATGACAAATCGAGGTGGTCGCAGATCGCAGTACAGATTCGCTGGCGTCGCATCACATCGAATGCGAACAAGCTGTTCTGGAACTCCGCATTGACGCTGCCGGTCAAAAAATCTGGGTGCGCGATCAACAATGCAGACTCTGATCCAGTCCCAGTATCAAAGACAGGTCGCGCAAGCACCGCACGAGAATCGTTGAACGTTTCGCTGTCTTCAAAGACACCCAAGAAACTGAGATCGAAGCCTTCGGTGCCACAACGGTCGTCCCACTGCAATGACAATCGCATTCCGGACCGCATTTGGTCACCAATCGTGTCACCGCCAAAAAGCACCGATGTCCCCGACTGATTGAGCACCCCGGCATTCGCCGCGGGCGTGCCGACAGGACTCGTCGTAACCAACGGCGGCAAATCGGCACCACCCAACGACCACAGCAAATAGTCAGCTTGGATGCGATAGTTCAAATGCGAAAATGGGGCTCGGATTCGCGTCTTCGGGATCCGACATCCCATCCCATCGCACGCTCCACATCCGATGGAATCGCAGGCGCCGTCCATCGAGTCGCAAGCGTCACAACCGCCGGAATAAAAGCTCTCATCGTAGATGACTTCGCCGTGAGAGACCTCGGCTACCGGTTCCATTGCGTCCGAGTTGCTCGGCTCGTACTTCGCCGCAGAAACCGCATGCGTTGATCGATTCTTTTTTTCGGTGGCCGAATTCTGTTTCGACGACACGACTCGCCAGGTCACCCGGTTCGACTCGACATCCGATGCGATTCGTTTTTCGGACGGCGGAGTCTGTCCAGACGCCTCCGGTGTCTCCAGCAAACAGGCTCCGGATATCCCGAGCGCGAATGTGAAGACCCAAAGCTGAAGGCGGTTAAACGCGAGCGACATTTTCCAACTCGTGTGTCAAAATGACTTGAACGATAAAGCGATTCTATTTCCTAGAATCCATCTATCGGACACCGCCGGCACAATCGTTAACTCTTGCCTAAACAGAAAAGTCAAACAATCGATTAAAAAAGCGAGTTTCACGCCGCTTTGGTTTCACACAGCGTCTCTAGCGCCTACGTCGACGGTACACCCCCAACACTCCAAGCGCAGAGAGCGCTATGATCGATGAGGGTTCGGGAATTGCTGTCACAGCCGAAGAGGTGTAATCGGTTTGCGCGTATCCGAATCTCATCGATTGGTTATACGCTTCAACACCAACGTTGCCCGTTAGGAACGTGTTGTCCGTGACGGTGTGGTTGAACAGTTGAGCCCCACCGACGATATCAACCGTCGCAGAGATTTCTTCACCGACGCGTGACACGCTTAAACGGTAGGGCAGTGTCGTACTCCAGCCTGTTGAAGAGAGCGCCAAGATTGTGCGCACACCTTCGACCTCACGAAACAGTTGAATCCCATTTCGTCGGCCACTCACACCGCCCCCGCCCCAACTCAAACCGTATGAGTTGGAGATGTCTTGATAGCCGAACACCACACCAAACAAATCGTTGTCGTTGACCGTTTGAGCTTCGATCGAGAAGCTAAAGTCACCGTTGGTCGTAAAGTCACTGATCAAAGCGCCGGTGCTGTTGTTGCTGTTTTCGATGATGTTCCCAATACGCGACCACGTCGCGTTATTGCCGGAGTCCGAGATACCAGCACCTGCGGTCCAATTGGACATGATTTCAAGCTCCGTAACCAACGCCGCATCAGCCTTCTGAGCAGCCAGCAACGCGAACCATGCCACGCAACAAATCGTGAATCGTTTCATTCAAATACTCGATTGGAAATTCCAGTTGCGCCCCAAGATGTCCGTTTACCCTATCACCTCGTAAAGCGCGGTCAACAAGTTCCAAGGCACAATTGAACACGCCAAATCCCAGATCGTGACCGGTCAGGAGGACTCGTCAGATTAGTGAAACAGAAGGGGTTTTTGACCTTTTCGGATGCCCCTGTCGTGCAGGTTGCGAAGGGTGTGACGCGCGACAAATGACGACTCATTGCGACATCGGTCCAGTGCCAAACGATTCAATCGCAAAGCCCCAGCAGCGCAGGCCCAGGTTGGACCGCGCTCTCATCAGCCGCATTGGCGATAGCCAGCGGTTGAGTGGCTTTGGTTTTGCCGGCGGACCGAAAATCGCCTAAAGGCTAGACTCCAGCGGGAGCAGACCTGGGGGCTTTTGTCTTAGGGGCGAAGCCCCGGCCGGTTACCTAGCCAGGTCCGCAGGGCCTGGAAGATGACCCGACCCAAAAACATTAGGGCCAACGGCCCGGTCCGTTACCGCGTGATTGAAATCGATTGATTTGCAACACCGTACGCAATCGTGACGATTTCATCGGCCGCATTGGCGATAGCCAGCGGTTGCGGGGTTTTGGTTTTGCCGGCGGACCGAGAATCGCCTGAAGGCTAGACTCCAGCGGGGGGCGTCATGCCTATGCAAAGAGCGACTTCACTTTGTCATCGATCTCTCGCAGTGCGTCCGCGGGCAACGCGTGCGACTTCAGCGTTTCGGTAATTTGTGTGGGACGGCGGGCCCCTACTAAAACGCCACTGACGCCAGGCTGCGAAAGAGCCCAGCCGATGGAGACTTGTGCGACGGTCATTGCGTGGTCTTTGCCGATGACTTCGAGCAAGTCAATTACCTCGTGGGCTTTGCGACGTTGATCACCTTGAAAGATCGGGTACTTTGGCCGGCTGTCGCCTTCGGCAAACACATGGTCGCGTTTGATCTTGCCGGCTAGCAACCCTTTCATCAGCGTCCAAAACACATAGACCTTCGTGCCGGATTTGGAAACGGGTTCGATCAGATCCTCAATCGAATCACGTTGAATCAGGTTCAGCGGGCATTGAATCGCGTCACAGGGGACCACCGACGCGAACTGGCGAATCTGATCGAGCGTGGCATTACAAAGTCCGACGGTTTTGCACAGACCACGGTGCTGGAGCTTTGCCATCGTTTCAGCCGACAGTTCGATTTCGACATTCGGGTCTGGGGAATGCAGGTACAACAAATCGATCTGTTCCAGTCCAATTCGTTGCAGGTGTTCTTCGGCGTCTGCAATCAATTGTTTGGGTGATCCGTCGACAACACGATTGTGGTCAGCGTCCCAGCGTTGGCCGACCTTGCCCATGATGTGGTATCGGCCGGGGGCGGATTGGACGAACTCGCGCAATACACGGTCGCTCTCGCCGTCGTAGCCATAGCTGTAAGCCGTGTCGAAATGGGTGACTCCGGAGTCGATCGCAGCGCGGATGGTATCGCGCGCGTCGTCACGTGTGACACCGATCGTGGTAACGCCGGCGATCGGCCAAAGGCCCAAGACGATGTTTGATAGGTCCGACACGGTGGTGAGTCCTTGGTGCGTAAGACGCTTGGCGTGATGCAAACAAAAAAAACGCGTGGTGACTTGCACCACGCGTTCATAAATGATGATTAGGCGGTTGGATTCTGTGGGGAAGCGTCGATTTTCCCGGACGATGCGAATCGCTTCTCGCCGGTCAGAATCGCCACCTTCACATTCTCATTAGTAATCGATCGTCGTGCCAAGGCTGATACCTTGGACCCACAGGCTGCCATCAACGATGGTCGGTTGACGATAGTTCGCTGCACCGATGGTGCGTGGGTCGTCGGTGCCGTCAACGTTGCGGTTGATCTGTTGACCAGCCAGTGCGACCTTGTCGAAGTACATGAAATTGTATCCGACGGTAAAGGAGACGTGATCGCGGAAGCGGTATCCCAGCGTGACGTTCAGTTCGGGGATGAAGCTGAATTCGTCGTCGGAGCTCGCCAATTGCTCTTCGTCCACCAACAGGCTGCTGTCGTAAACGTTGTTGATCACGTTGTCGACACCGTCATCCGAGCGACCGGTCTTTTGAACCGTGCGGCTCATGTTACCCATGTGAACTTTCGACAGCATGCGGACTGCCCAAGGACCACGAGTAACGTATGACTCGAAACCGATTTGACCACCATTGAACTCATTCTCGGTGTCGAACTCGCTGAAGTCCGAAGAGAATGCGTTGGTGTTGTTATTGATCGAGCGACTGTAGATCGACAGGTTGTCGTCCAAGCGGAAGTAGCTGTAACCGCCGATCAACTCGACGCGGGCCGACTTGGTGTGGCAGTAAGTCATGCGAGCATAAGCTTCTGCTGACAGCAGATCGGTGCTGAAGCTCGACTGGACCATACCGCGTTGTGGAGCGACGACACCGGGGTTGCTGCTCGCTTGGTTGACGATCAGCGCACTTTCCGATGCGGTGCCGGGGTTGGTCAACGGGATCTGGAAGAACGGTCGGCCGATCGACATTCCCGTTCCGTTGCCGGACATCGAGAAGTCATCGCCGTTCTCGCTCAGCCACATAAAGCGGCCGCCGATTCCGAAGTTGTCCGAAAAGTAGCGGCCAACGTCAAAGCGGGTTCCGCCAGAGACTCCGCCGTCCAATCCGTCATCGCCGCCCCAAACCGGAACGGTCGTTGCGCCCGATGGTGGGTTGTTGGGATCCGGCAATACAGGGAACTCGGTCGGATCAGCAGTCGCGACCAAGACAGGTGCTTGGCGAGCCTGCATGAACATGATCAGACCCTCCGCACGGATCCAGCCGTCCTTGTTGCAGAGATTCATCAATCCTGCAAACGCGCCGCTATCGCAACTGCTGCCGCAAGACGCGTCGCATCCGCCATCGCATCCAGGGGCATCGCAGGATGTGCAGCCAACTTGAGCGATACCGCCGCCCAGTTGCATGTCGCCAACCGAGATCGGCGCGTAACTTGGCAAGTTGCCAACGTGAGTTGTACGATGGGCGACTGGTTCAACGCCGAGGTCGCCAACAAATGCTTGTGAGGCTTGTTCGTTACCGGCATACTCAGTGTCGCCGGCGAATTGTTTCTCGCCAGCGTGAACAGATACAGAGGCAGACAGCATCATTGCCGCCAGGGTCATGCCTCGAAAGTTCCTTTTCATTTTTGAAGTCTCGCGCAGTCCGGGAATACTGGAATGACTGGTATAAGTCGATCGACGCAACTGGCCGTCAGATCAAGAACCTCCCTCACGAGCGGAATAGTTAGCCTATTTAGCCTCGCTTGAAGTCACAGCTTTCCACAGCTGCGCATCTTCACAGGAAATGGTCCTATCGGGCAGTACAATGACGGTCCGAAGCCAGATGGACTGCTTGGATTGGCGTAAAAGTTTTTGCAAAATTGGCCCTTCACAGAAGCGGAATGACCCAACAACACAACTCGCAGACGAATTCGGAAGCTGAAACTGCCAATTCTGCGCTGCCTGCATCTACTGAATCGCCTTCGCCCAACGCAAGTCTTCCTGGCAGTACGCCAACCAATTCGGGCAATCTTGAGGGGCAACCGGACAGCACCAAAACCGAATCGGTTGATCTCGAAGCTCAGGACAAGTTGCCTGATTCGCCAGTTTCGCCTAGCTCGCCCGAGTCACCAACGGAGGCTGATGCGACAGACGTTTCTGATGTCGCTGCGATCGCTGCGGCTGCCAGTGCCGTTGCTGGCGAATTGATCGCTCCAGAGACGCAGACCGAACTGACAGCGCCAGCTGTAGCGGACGGCGATGACGGAGCTCCCGAAGGTCCTGCTCGAACGATCGCACCCGAACGATTTCAAACCGGCGCAAAATCGGTTTCGCTGTTCTCGGGATTCAAGACGCCAAAGATGCTCCGCTGGATGCGGATTCTTGACGAGATCGCCGGTTGGGAACCGACCCTGCAAAAGGATACGGACACGGAACTGAAAAAGCGTTCCTTGGCACTTCGTTACCGCGCGATGGCAGGGGAGAAACTGGCCAAGCTTCTGCCCGAAGGATACGCACTCGTCCGCGAAGCCGGTCGTCGCGCACTTGGGATGCGTCACTACGACGTGCAAATGATCGGTGCGATTTCACTGTTCGAGGGCAGCATCGCCGAGATGCAAACCGGTGAAGGTAAAACGCTGACCGCGACACTGCCGCTGTATATCCATTCGCTCGTCGGTAAAGGCGCCCACCTAGCGACGGTCAACGATTACTTGGCCAAACGTGACGCCGAATGGATGATGCCGATCTTTCACAAGCTGGGCGTCAGCGTCGGAATCATTCAAACGTCCGACGACCAGGGCTCACGTCGCAAGTCGTACTCCTCAGACATTACATACGGTACCGCAAAAGAATTCGGCTTCGACTTCTTGCGAGACCGTCTTCTGCTGCGTGCCCAAAACCGTATCCAAACCGAAATGCTCGGCGACGGTGGTGGCGGGTTCAGCGATTCCGGTGACAAGCCCGTCATGCGAGGCATGCACTTTTGCTTGGTCGACGAAGCGGACAGTATCCTGATCGACGAAGCTCGAACGCCGTTGATCATCGGCAGTATCGAAGACACCGTGCGTGATCAAATCGTCGAGACGTATCGCTGGGCCTCAAGCGTTGCACCGGAGTACCTCGAAGACGAACACTACACGATCGATCCCGACACCAAGCAATACGAATTAACCGCACGAGGTCGGCAAAAGGTCCGCTCGCTGCCGAAGAGCGACCTGGTGCGGACCATGGGCTTGGTCGACCTTTACGAATACACCGAGCGTTCGATCAAAGTCCACAAAGAGTTCTTGCTCGATCGTCAATACGTTGTCCGTCCCGGTGACAAGGGCGAAAACGAGATCGTCATCGTCGACGAATTTACCGGGCGTTTGGCAGAAGGACGAAAATGGCGTGACGGGATCCACCAAGCGATCGAGGCGAAGGAAGGGCTGGATATCAGCGTTCCCACCGGGCAAGCCGCCCGGATCACGGTGCAGGATTTGTTTCTCCGTTACAACCACTTGGCGGGGATGACCGGTACTGCCGCGACCAGCGCAGGCGAATTGCGGCGAATCTACCGCACACCGGTGCTCCGCGTACCGACCAACCGGCCGCCAAAGCGAAAACAGTTATCCGACCGCGTTTTCGGGCGACTCGATTCGAAATTCCGTGCGATCGTCGACGAAGTGCAGGAGATTCACGCGACCGGACGACCGGTACTGATCGGGACACGCTCGATCGACAAGAGCGAAATCCTGTCGCGGTTGCTGAATGAACTTGGCATCGAACACGAAGTTTTGAATGCAAACAACGTCGAACGCGAGGCCGAGATTGTCGCTGATGCGGGCGGCCTCGGCCGAGTGACGGTGGCCACCAACATGGCTGGACGTGGTACTGATATCAAATTGTCTGACGAAATCGTGGGACTTGGTGGGATGCATGTCATTTGTACCGAGCTGCACGACGCCGCACGGATCGACCGTCAGCTGATCGGCCGTTGTGGTCGCCAGGGTGACCCCGGATCGTACCGCCAGTACTTGTCGTTGGACGATGACATTTTGAAAGGCGGGCTTGGGCCAGACAAAGCCGACAAGTTGAAGTCGCGTGGCGCGAATCTGGAAGGCTCTGTCGACTCTTATGCCAAGCTGTTTCGCAAGGCACAGCGGAAGGTCGAAAAGAAACATTTCCGTGACCGGATGGTGCTGCTGCACCATGAAAAGGAACGGAAGAAGATGCAGCGTGAAATCGGCCAGGATCCTTACCTGGACACCCCAGATTGACAGCTGAACGGGCGTTTTTTTCAAAGATTGATTGAAGTCTTGTGGGGCCTCTGCCGACAGCCGTCCCAATTCAAAAAAAAGGAAAAAAGCCGTCTCAGACGAGCTTGACATCAGGATTGCGTAGACCGTATCCCCGCTTCCGTGTCCATTAGCTCCCGGCACTTCCGCCCACATCCGCGGCGAGCGTCGGAGTCAATTCGGGTCTTTGAAGGTGAATCGAGTCACCCTCTCGTCGACGCGAAACGGCACGCGCCATGTCAGTTCGATGCGGTTGGACCGACGTGCCGTGGGGCTAAAACCGACGTCGTGATTTCGTGCACGTAGACGAAAGCACGTTATGTATTCACAAAGTCTCACCGCGAAGAAGGAGTGTCGCGTTGAAACGCCACGAAAGACTTTTTGGCCCCAAGAGTTGGGGTGCCGCCGTGATGGCGTGCCTTGTAGGGACGTCCACCGTCTCTGCACAGCTATCGATGCCAGGAGCAAACCTGCCATCCAAAGACAATTCAGGCGCGGCAACGACTGCCGTTCCTTCGTATGCTCGCGGGGCAGTCGCTCCGGCGGCCAACGTGCAAAACGGCAAGGCGCTTGTGGGCCAAGCTCGCGCGGCACTGGACGCGAAACAATTTGAATCCGCGGTCGAGTTTTATCGATCCGCCCAAGCGGCAGCGAGTGTTGATCCTAAGATCGCTTCGGACGTCGCTCGCCTTCGTGTCGACCTGCAAATCGCAGGCATCGATGCGGCGCTACTCAACTTGCCACCACGCATGGCTGCCGGTTTTCAAGCCCAGCCGATGCCAACGGCACAGCAGAACGTCGCAGCAACCAAAGCGGAAGCACTCCGTCTGGTCGCACAAGGCCGACTGGCTCTGGACCGTGGCGACACTGCCGGTGCATTGGGCTTCGCTCGCCAAGCACAGCAGTTGAACATCCCCGAGTCCGCATTCGCTCCTGGCGAACCTCGCGTTTGGGACTTCGTTCTTGATGCCGAATCGGCTGCCAAGCGAACCGGCGTGATGGACTCGCAAATCGCTCTCGCCGGCGGCGCTGGCGGAATGGATAGCGACGAAGCGAACTTCATCCAACAAATGCTCTTCAGCGGTGAAACCGGTGGAGCGGTTCAGCAAGTCCAAGCCCTCGGTGCTCCGCTGCCTCAAGGCAACGCCGCCGATCCCGTGGCCGACTACGAAGCTGGCTTGCAAGCACTGCAAGCGGGCGATCAAGACACCGCTCGCCAACACTTCATCGAAGCTTGGAAGTACGAAAGTCAGCTTGACTTGGCGACTCGTAATGCGCTCAAGGACAAATTGACCTTGTTGCAGCCCAAGCGTTTGCCGACGGCTGCCGAAAAGGCCGAGATGACCGCGATTGAGCGTGTTGATCTGGAAACCAAAGAACTGACTCAGCGTTTGTATCGCGAGATCACCGCCGAGTTGGCCAAGACGGCCGAGATGAAAGAGTCGGCTCCACTGGATGCCCTCGATAGCTTGAATCGCTTGCGACGACGCGTGGACGGTTCGAACGTCCCCGAAGCCAATAAAACGGCACTCGTTCGCATGGTCGACCGCGAGCTGGAAAAGCAAAAACAGTACGTCGAGAACAATCGCGCCGCCATCGAGTTGAACCTTCAAAACGAAGCCGTTCGTACCGAGATGGCCAACGAAGCTGCTCGTGAAGTTCGCATCGACGAAGAAATCTCCAGCCTCGTTGATACCTTCAACGAGCTGGTGCGTGATCAGCGTTTCGAAGAAGCAGAAGTAGTCGCCAAACAGGTCAGTGAACTGAAACCCGGTTCGACCGTCGCGACCAACATGCTGCTCAAGAGTCGCTTCGCGTCACGCGATCAGATGATGCGAAACATTCAGTCCGGTAAGGAAGAACTGTTCCAGAACGGTCTGATGGACGTCGAGTTGTCGGCATCGCAAGTTGCGGGTTACGACCCCAACCAACCGATGACCTTCAACCGTGATCCACAATCGTGGCACGAGTTGTCGATCCGTCGTAGTCAAGACACCGGTTCGCTGTTCGGTTCGGTTCAAGAACGCAAGTTGAAAGAGCAGCTTTCTTCTACTCGCGTGAACATCCAGTACCGCAACCGCCCGCTTCGCGAAGTCATCGACGACTTGTCGAATGTTACCGGCATCCCGATGGTGCTCAATCGTCGTGCTTTGGAAGCGGTCAACGTTCTCGAAGACACCCCGGTGACTTTGGAATTGCGTGACCAGATCGTGCTGAAAAGCGCTCTGAACTTGATCCTGCAAGACTTCGATTTGGCCTACGAGATCAAAGACGAAGTTCTGCAAATCACCAGCTCGCGTGCAAAACGTGAAAACGTTGTCACTCGGACCTACAAAGTCGCCGACTTGGTCACACCAATTCCAAACTTTGTCTCCAGCCATGATGACGGTTTGGCCGGTGCTTTGCGTGCGGCGTACCAGATGACCAATCCCCGATTGGACGTCCAGATGATGCCGGTCTCGATGACTGACTTGGCAACTCGCCAAGCCAACACGATGAACCCAGCCAAGATGTCTTCGAACGTTCTCGGCCAGTACAGCCCGATGGGATCGCAAGGCGGCTTCGGACCGCAGAACCCACCAGGCGGTGCCGGTGGTGGATCGTTTGCCGACTTCGACTCGCTGATCCAGCTGATTCAAACCACCGTTGTTCCCGATACGTGGGAAGCTCTCGGCGGTAACAGCACGATGGCTCCCTATCGTCAGAACCTCAGCCTGATTGTGAGTACGACCAGCGACGTTCACGACCAAATCGTTGACTTGATCGAATCGCTGCGTTCGCTGCAAAACCTGCAGATCACGATCGAAGTTCGCTTCATCACCCTATCGGACACGTTCTTCGAACAAATCGGCGTCGACTTCGACGTCCAGTTCGACGACAACGTGACCAACTTGCCAAGCGACGACGAAGGCCCCAGTGTCACCGTTGGTTTCGACGGCGTGTCAGGTTTGCCACGTGCTGACTTGGACGTCCGATTGGACAACACGCTCGGTGTGAACCCGATCTTCGGTGCTCCCGACCCGGGCTCGCTGTCGACACTCGGCTTCGCGATCCTCAGTGACATCGAAGCGTTCTTCTTCTTGCAAGCCGCGCAAGGTGACGAACGAACGAACGTCATGCAGGCTCCCAAGGTGACGTTGTTCGACGGCCAGATCGCTTCGATCAGTGACCAATCGCAACGCCCCTTCGTGACCAGTATCACTCCGGTTGTCGGTGACTTCGCCGTCGCCCAACAACCTGTGATCGTGGTCCTTAACGAAGGCACTCAGTTGAACGTTCAAGGGATCGTCAGCGACGATAAACGCTTCGTCCGCCTGACCCTGGTACCGTTCTTCAGTCAAATCGGTGACGTCGATACCTTCACCTTCGAAGGTTCGCGAACCACTCGCAGCAGCAGCACCGACCAGGAAGACACCAACGGTGACGGCGTGGTCGATGAGAACGATGCGGTGGATTCGAGCGAAACCGAAGACGTGATCACTGGTACCACGGTGCAGTTGCCAACCTTCGCGTTCACCACCGTCAGCACGACGGTCAGTGTTCCCGATGGCGGTACGATCCTGTTGGGTGGTATCAAGCGTCTGAGCGAAGGCCGCTCAGAACGTGGCGTGCCAATCCTCAGCAAGATCCCTTACCTGAGCCGACTGTTCCGCAACGTTGCGGTTGGACGCGACGCGACCAGCTTGATGCTGATGGTCACCCCGCGAATCATCATCCAAGAGGAAGAAGAATTCGCCCAAACGGGTTACCAAACGAACCGTTAACGTTCGCAGCTCAAAAGAAAGTTCATCGCCAACGCGGTGGGGCATCATCCAGCCCCGCCGCGTTTTTTGTTTGCGCCACAGCAGCCTATTCCGCTGGAGTCTAGGCTTTAGCCGATTTTCGTCCGCTCTGATCGAGGCTTCAGTCGATTCTCCTGGCCGCTTCTCCAAAGTCCACGCACGCTCAAGCAACAGCAATGCTTGAGGCCAGCCGGGATCCGCTCCTCTCCCATCGCAGGGGCAATCTCCATCATCCCTGCCACACCCACGGACAACCGGCATCGGCTTTACCACTGACTAAACTAATGCGGACCAGCCTTCCAATCTCAGCGCCCGCTGAACCAGCCGGTCAAAACGCGTGTCATTTCCGACCCAGAAACACCGTCATCTGCCGAGTAGTCACGGTCACCAAACTGTACACACGACCCCCCAATTGGGAAAGTTTGACGGTTGGATGCGTAGAACCGGTTGCAAAAAGGTTAGAAAAGCATATTTGTCAAGTCAGAATTCCTTGACCGTGATAAATTTTGTTCTAGAGTTTGTTGGTAGGAGTGGAGGCTCTACCTCCCATGCGAGCCCCACATTGAACCGGCCTACAGCGACCCGAGCCGTGTGACCTCCCGTCGGACGTTCTGATTCGCACCGTAGGCATCAAATAAAAGAATATCAGGCCGGTTAACGAAAGGACTGAAACATGTTGGTTTTATCTCGTAAGAAGAACGAAAGCATCGTCATCAACAACGACATCAAGATCGTTGTCGTCGAAATCCGCGGAGACAAAGTTCGTCTCGGAGTGGAAGCACCACGCGAAGTGCCTGTGCACCGCCGAGAAGTCTACGATGCCATCCAGAAAAGTCTGGAGTCCGGTGACGCAGCGGTCGATGCATAGGGCTAGAAGGCCAAACAAGTTCTTGTTTCACACCAGGCCGTGACGGCGTACCACTGCGGAGTGTACGTCCAAACAAATTTCGTCAGGTTTTCCTCTGAACCCTTGACGCTCCATGGTGGTCTTCGGTACAACTCCGCCCATCGAAGTCAGCGACAGCAATTCACCTGTTGCGACATCGTTACGGCCCCTTCGTCTAGCGGTCTAGGACATCGCCCTTTCACGGCGGTAACACGGGTTCGAGTCCCGTAGGGGTCACTCTTCAAGACGCCAGCCGGAAGCATCCAACGCTTCCAGCTGGCGTTTTTTTATGCGCAGTTGGAGTCTAGGCATCGGCCGATCCTTCTCCCTGCTCAACTCCCGCAGCATCACAGTTGGAGTCTAGGCTTTAGCCGATCTTTCCTCCCCGTCTCCGGCGTACCGAGAATCGGCTGAAGCCGAGACTCCAGCGTAAACCCAAAAACTTTCTTTCATCCGTGATAGATTCTTGATTCCCGCGTTAGTCAACGCTTGAGAGGAATCAAAATGATGGAACCGGATACTCGCGAAAGCTTGCTCGCACGCTTGCCTGATCATGCCGATACGACCGCATGGCAAGAGTTCACGCAGCTCTATGAACCGCTGATCTACGGCATCGCCCGCCGACACGGTTTACAGCCCTCCGATGCGACCGACCTTGTGCAAGACGTCTTGCTCGCCGTCGCACAGTCAGTCGATAAATTTCAGCCCGATGAACGTCGTGGACGCTTCCGCAGTTGGCTGTTTCGTGTCGCACGCAACCAATCGCTCAATCGATTGCGACAACTTCGCGGCCATGCCCAGCCCGTCGGTGGAACGGAATCGCTACAGCGACTCTCGGAAATCGAGTCAGCGAGTTCGACAGAGCAGGAATTCACGGTGGCATTTCGCCGATGTGCCTTTCGTTGGGCTGCACGTCGTGTGCGCGATGCCATCAGTCCGGTCACCTGGGAAGCCTTTTCCAGAACCGCGATCGATTGCCAATCACCAAGCTCAGTCGCATCCGATCTCGGGATCGATGTCGGTGCCGTTTACCTCGCACGCAGCCGAGTCATGGGACGATTGAAACGGATCGTTCAAGAAGTTAGCGGCGACATGATCGAAGTCGACGAGCTGCCCGAAACACAAGACTTGGCCTTTGGGGGAAACGCATCGTGAAGTGCTCTCCGGATTCAATTTCAGCCGCGGCCGAAGATCGCCTTGGTGAAGAACAACTCGCGTCCTTGCAAAGCCACCTTTCACATTGCGAACCATGTCGCCGGCAACTCGACGAAGCAACTGCCGACGCATCATGGTGGAATGATGCCGCACGCTACCTCGACGAAAGCGTGCTGGCTGATCCACAAGGCGACGCAGCCGACTCATCAACTTGTGACGCAAGGTTATTTGACGATGACGACCCGATCATGCAATTGCGCTCGATGGGTGCCATTCAGCCGGGCAACCAAGCAGACATCCTTGGGCAGCTCGGTCGCTATGCCATCGAGCGTGAAATCGGTGCCGGCGGCATGGGGGTGGTTGTCAAGGCACACGACTCTGAACTCAACCGCATGGTCGCGATCAAAGTTCTCGCGCCACACTTGGCACGGAGCGGCGCCGCAAAGCAACGGTTTGTCCGTGAAGGCCGTGCTGCGGCTGCTGTCGTACATGAAAACGTCGTTGCGATTCATGAAGTTGATACAACAGCCGCACTGCCGTATTTGGTGATGCGATATATCGACGGAATCTCGCTTCAGCGGCATGTCGATTTGTACGGACCATTGTCGGTGTTTGATGCCCTTCGGATCGCATCGCAAGCGGCCACCGGCCTTGCCGCCGCACATCGTCAAGGCATCATCCATCGCGATGTCAAACCAGCCAACATCTTGGTCAACCATAGCTGTAGTCGTACGTGGATCAGTGACTTTGGTTTGGCACGTGCTGTCGACGACGCCAGCTTGACGCGAACCGGGTTCATCGCCGGAACGCCGCACTACATGTCGCCAGAACAAGCGCGTGGTGGCGACGTCGGCCCACGCAGCGATTTGTTCAGCTTGGGCGCGGTGATCTATTTCATGTTCACGGGGCGCCCGCCATGGCGTGCCGAACGTTCGCTGGCAGTGCTTCATCGAATCGTCAGCCAACCACATCGCCCGCTCTGGAAACTCAATGCACAGATCCCACGGCGAGTAAGTGATTTAGTCGATCGGCTGCTTTCGAAAAACGTGTCTGATCGGCCGGATTCGGCGGCAGACGTCCAAGCAGAACTCGAGCGGGTGCTCAGCGAAATGCAAAATCCAGAATCGTATCCGGCACAGCGTTCAACCAGTTTACCAGCGGCCGCTCCGAATGGTTGGTGGGCGAGCCCATGGATCGTCGCGCCGCTCGCCGCATTCCTGACTGCGGTGGTTTGTCTGAATCTTAACGCTATCCAATCGAACGTGATGCAGGGCTTGGCCTCAGCATCTGTGTCGCAATTCGGCTCTGAGATGCAATCGCCGGACACTGCGTCGATTGACGAACCGCCGCAAGCCAACAGCGACTTCTCAGGAATCATGCTACCTCAAGTTCCAGCAGACTCCGCCACTCCGAGGCTGAGTTTGCAGGGAGGAACCTTGCCGGCATCCGATTGGCAACCATCGCCCGTGGATGCGACTTCGGAAAACGTCTTTGCACCAGCGACTCAAGGCACCACTCAAGGCGAGGCTCTGGTGCAGTCGGATTCGTATGTCCCAACAAATCAATATAGTTCCACAGCGTCTGCGGAGCCCGTGTCAACTCAGCAGCCTGAAGCGAATCAGCGACTCGATGGCTATACACGTCCCTATGGCACGCAACCGTCCTTGCCGGTTCGACCACTCGATCCCATCGCGGACGAGATTCGAGCGGTTGAAGCGTTGCTCCAGCAGGCCGAGCAATTCATGCAAGGAAACCAACCGAAGCAGAGCCAAAACAAGCTGACTTACTAGCAGCCTGTTGAATTTGCATTGTCGCCACTCATTCCAAAACGACTGCGTTCATCCCCATACCGATTGCACCCATTCAATCTTGATCGAGGCAGCCCAATGTCAGTTACATTTCGACACGTGATTCTTGCATCGCTGCTTGGCGTTGCTCCCGTTATCAAAGCACAAGAACCGGAGGTACCGGCGTTACCGACTGAACCGGAGACGGCAACGCAGCCCGTTGACCAGAACCCACCAGCCATTCCCGCGGCGTCGACGGAGTCACGGGATGTTTCGAGCGTTGATTCGGATGCATCGGAGCAAGGCGATGAGAAAATGAAACTCTCGGATTTTCTCGATCCAGAAAAGTTGCCGGTCGATGCCGACGGAAATCGCGAAAAGAGTTGGCCGATCGAAACGCTTCAAAAGTTTTTGCGAGGCAAGCTGCAGATAGGGAGTTCAAGCCAAAACGTTCCCAACGTTGGGATCGTGACTTATTCGCAGTATTCACAGTCCGGTAGCACCTCAGTCGCAACACGCCCGGTGCGTGCGTCGGGTCTGAATACCCTGGCGTATGCCTCTGTCGATCAAATGCGAGCGGCAATGTCCCGTGAGGTTGCCAATGAAATCCGCAAATGGCAAAAGCAGGTTAAGCAAACAAAGGAAGACGATCAGGCAAAGGCGATTGACCGCTTGGCGTTTCTATTTCGGTTGCGTTTTGATCTCGACACTGCCTATCAAGATTTGAAGGTCAGCGAGATTGAACAGCGGGCCAAAAAGTTGCGTGACGATGTCGAGCGTCGTGAAGCGGCGGTCGATAAATGGGTCGAAGCAAAGGTGACGCTCGAACAAATGCGAGCCGACGGAATCGAGGGCAACAGTGAATCGACGAGTGACATCATGATCTATGGATCGCCCTACACTCCGGCAGTGTTTCCAAACGCGCTTCCCACGCCCCCCACTGCTCCACTTCCTGCAAGCAGATTCGGAGCCCCTCCCAGTCAACTCAACTCAAACTTCCAGAGCAGGTAAGTTGGAGTTCAGGCCATCACTTCACTGGCGACTCCCGAAAGAAGGATCGCCTAAAGGCTAGACTCCAACATCGCTGCCGCCCTCATCACCCACTACGCGCCAGCGTCGCTACCGCCTTCATAACCCATCGCACGCCAGCGTCGCTGCCTCATTAGCCGAAACGCGCTAGCGTCGGTTCCGTGCGGTCGCCGGACACCAGGCGTCAGCCGTTGTAGCCACCGCTTCACCTGCGACTCCCGAAAAGAAGGATCGCCTAAAGGCTAGACTCCAGCGTCGCTCCCCCCTCATAACCCAATACGCGCTAGCGTCGCAGCCCTCATTAGCCGTTACGCGCTAGCGTCGGTTCCGTGCAGTCGTCGGACTACCGGCGTCAGCCGTCCAAGGCACCGCTCACTGGCGATTCCCGGAAAGAAGAATCGCCTAAAGGTTAGACTCCAGCGTTGCTGCCGCAGTTCTCCGCTCCACGCGATCACGCAACCTTCTTTCCGCACGGCGCTCGCAAATCGAACAGCCCGAATATCTCGTCCCGATTCAGTCCCACGTTTCTCGTGGGCTGTTCATGGTTCGAAAACAGCGTGTCGAACATTTCGCGTTTCTGATCGAGCACGTCGTTGATCCGCTGTTCGATCGTGTTGACCGCCATCATCTTTGTAACCGTCACCGCGCCGGCAGCACCAAGTCGGTGTGCACGGTTGATCGCCTGATCTTCGATAGCCGGGTTCCACCAGCGATCGAACAAGAACACGTACTCACAGAACTGAAGGTTCAAACCCACGCTGCCTGCGCCATAACTCATCAAAATCACGTGGCTGTTCGGATCGTTTTTGAACTGATCGATCACGCCGTTGCGTTTCTTGTGCGGAATCTTGCCGTGGTATTCAAGCGGACCATAGGGCTGCAGAGCGGCTTTGATCTTATCCAGACTCTTTACCCACTGGCTAAACACGATGGCTTTCTTGCCGCTTGCCGCGACCTCTTCGATGTCCGCAACCAAGCGTTCCAGCTTGCAACTACTGCCGGTGACCGGGTCGAAATTGCAAATCTGTTTCAGACGCAGGACCAGCTCGAACACGTGCTGAATCGTCAGTGATTGTTCCAGGTTTTCCAGGTGCACCACGCCTTCGCTTTCCGCCGCTTCGTACGTCGACCATTGTTCTGGCGTCAGATCCAATTCCGCGTCGCGGTAAAGCTTCGGCGGCATGTCATCGAGCACCATGTCCTTCGTGCGTCGAAGGATAAAATCGCTCGCGTGCTTAGCGATCTGATGCATCGGCATCCCGGGTTTCAGGTATCCCGGTGAAAGAAACTCGAAGATACCGACCAGATCGTCAGGGCAATTTTCAACCGGCGTCCCAGTCAATGCCCAGCTTCGTGTTCGCTTGATCGAGCGAATCACTTCCGCGGTGGTACTCGTTCGGTTCTTGATCCGCTGAGCTTCGTCGAGTGCGACCAGGTCGAAGTGCAAGTCATGCTCTTCCAAAATCGTATGGTCGCGCATCAACAGTTCGTAGTTCGCAACCTTGACGGGAATCTGTGGGCTGCGCCATTGGAACTCGCGTTTGGCCGAGTTGCCTTCGATCGCCGCAATGGGGATCTCTGGTGCCCAAACACTGAACTCGCGCAGCCAGTTCGTGACCAGTGGTTTCGGACAGACCAACAACACATTTGAAACTTCGCCACTACAAAGTAGCAACCGGATCGTGCTGATCGCCTGCATCGTTTTGCCAAGTCCCATCTCGTCAGCCAGGATGCCGGCGTAACGTGGGAACAAGAACGCCATCCCGTCCAATTGATACGGGAACGGGTTAAACGGAAAGTTCAATTGCCCGCTACCGACAAGTGACTCCAGCGGCGGCTGCAACATATAAAACAGCCGGTCTTGAAGTTTGACCATGTCCGATGGCGGTTTGATCCGTCCACGGGATGCTTGTTTGTTGTCACGCTTGGGTCGCTTTTTCTCTTCCGACGGATCGGCAAGGTTTCCAACCGCTGGTGGAACGAATGGCCGGTTCGCGTTGGGAAACAGAAACCCTTTGACCTTGGTGCGCAGCGGTGGGACACGGATCGGGATCGCAATCGGTTCGATCGCAGGGATCTCCAGCGAACACAACTCCGTCGCAAACACATCATCCAGATGCCACGATGACGCCGCATCAATGCTGGCGACCAAGTCACTACCGGATGTCGTTGTCGGAGCGGACGAACGTGTCGCGGGTGTTGGCGAAACGAGATCGCTTGGCTGCGCGGTGGTGCTGCGCGGTGTCGCCGGTTGCGAACGTTGCGGAAACCAAACCATTACGCCGCACCGCTCTGTTGACGCGCCAGTTGTGAATGCGCTTCTTTGATCGCTTCACGAATCCGTTCGAACGGTTCGACCGCATCGGGCAGATCGCCGAAGCGACCGGCAAACGATTCGACTTTGGAAGCGACATCGATCGGTGCAAGGAACGTTGCGCCGGCAAACGGCACCGCTTCCAGTTCGTCTGCACCTTTGACATCGATCGATCCGTCTTCGTTTTCGATCGCTTCACGAACCAGGATCACCGGCGCTTGGGTAAACGCTTCGATCTCCATCGCATCGGCAAGGTCCGTGCAAACGATCGATAGCGGCGTGCGGCACTTCTGTATTAACAGTTTGCCGATCACTTCACTGATCAAGTGCGATCGCAACGTCGGGCCAAACAGGATCTCGTGAGCTTTCGTCGGTCGGACGGGAAGCGTGCATTGGAACTCGATCGGACGTCCGCCGCGATCGAGGACGAGCATGCCACCGGTCCAGCCGGTGAACTCGTCGTTGACAACGGTCAGGTATCCAAGGGTCGGGTTTTTATTTTCGGGCGAGCTATCTGCCATTGAGAAACAGTCAAGGGAAACGCGGGGAGGTGAATCCTTTCGGCGATCGGTCGCCGGTTGAAAGGACGCATCTGTTGATTCGGCGTTCCGGTCATGCGGACTTTAACGATCAGAAAAAGGTGCCGGATGCTCGTCAAAAAAGTTCTGAACCCGCGGATTCGAGGGTTTTTTCCTAAAGCCGCGGGGGAAATTTACCGACACCTCGCGCATTTCGGCACCAACTCAAAAAGTCTCGGGTTATACTCGGTCCTGCTTCGCAACCGCTGGCGTTCTCTTTCCCAGCCAGACTGCATTCATTGCGTAACCAAGGATTTATTGCTGATGTCTTCATACGAGCATGAACCCCTTTCACCAGTCTTTCGCATCGACGTGTCTGCGGACGCGGAAACCGAACCGCGGAAGTCGAAAGACCAAATCATGATCGATTTGCTTCGTCATCTGATTGCTGGTCAACAGCAACAAAATCGCCTGCTTGAGCAGATGATTCAGCAACAGAATGCTGTCAATGAACAGCGTGCGAGCGAACTCCAGCAATGGAAAGACGCCAACCCCGAATTGGCTCGCTCATGCCGTTCGGCGGCCGAAACACTCAGCCGCGTGCAGACGCGTTTCTTGGACAGCCTGACTGAAGAAATCGCCGACAGTGAAGACAGCTTGGAAGAAAGCGAATTCATGTTGAACGAATTCGTCGACCGCTTCGGACCTCGCTTGGCCCATCTCAATGGGGTCCTGCAAGTCCTCGCCCAGCTTGGGCATGCCGAACCATCACCGGCAAACTAAGCAGCAAACAGTCTCAGCCTCGCCCGGGGGATCGGCAGCGACGGCACAATTTTCTGCCAAAAGGGATCAAGAGTCGGGCCGCTTTGGCCCGACCAGAAAGCAATCAAGAAGTTTTTGGTTCGGAACCGGCCGAGGCCCTTTTCCAAAACTGATCAGTCGGTATACTCCCGCTTCTTGAAAACGTCGCACACTGATGCGGCAAGAAGACAAGGTTGACATCAAGTCATCACTGTCTCTAAAAATCAAGCGAAGTTGGTGAACCAGTTCATTCAGAGGCAACTCTTTAGGAACGTCACCAAAATCCATCGGGGCGTAGCTCAGCCTGGCAGAGCGTCTGGTTTGGGACCAGAAGGTCGCACGTTCAACTCGTGTCGCCCCGACTTCTTTAAAATCGCGAAAACGCCAGCGTTTGTTTAGCAAGACAACGCTGGCGTTTTTTTGTGTCTTCACCCATTGTCGCCTTTCGCTCCGCCGAAAGTAGCGTTCTCGCCTTGCTCGCTTTCCACCGTCCCGCTTTCGCCTCCACCGTCACGCGCGACGTCAGTTCATCGCTCGGTTCGCCGAGTTCGTATGCATCCCCGACGGCACCACCACCCACGGTATCAAGAACTTCATCGCGACGCCGGCTTGCGACCAGGCATCCGACTATTGTGCCAAGCA
>PPHI01000002.1 GCA_002901265.1 Rhodopirellula baltica
GCCCGGTGACCACGCACACTTGTTTGAGCAAGTCGTTGATGCGGGTGATCAATCACGCTTGCACGTCATTCGCACCGCGAAGATCGACAAGAAAGGCTCTCGGAGCGAGACGCAATGGGCCAAGCAGATCCCGCTTAACAAAAGCAATCCTGATCTTCTGGTTAACTATGTCGGGCAGAGCGATTTGACCGCCGACGGCGATATCAAGTCGATGTTTAGCTGGGTAACAGATCTTGGGGTGACCGCAGAGACGGTTCTCGAAATAGCTCGTGGTGGCCGCTGTCGATGGAGGATCGAGAACGAGACGTTCAACACACTTAAAAACCAAGGCTACCACTTCGAGCACAACTACGGTCATGGCAAGAAGAACTTAAGTACGGTTCTTCTGATCTTGATGATGCTGGCGTTTCTGGTCGATCAAGTCCAGCAGGCCTGCTGCCCTCTGTTTCAGGCGGTGTTAGCCAAGCTGAAGAGTCGTCGCAATCTCTGGCATCGACTTCACAGTGCGATCGAATCGTTTGTGTTCCAAAGTTACCAAGCGATCCTGGAAGCCATCCTGACCGATCGCTGCCGCTATCGCACGCTGCCTCCGTAGTGCTCTGCGTCGGAAAGACGATCTGCATGAGTCGAATCAACGTTTTCGAAAGAGAGCGCCAGAGAAGCTACGCGCCAAAATATCCGGCAAGTCATTTTGCCAACCAAGAAACGGCGACTGAAGCCCTCACGCGAAGCTGCCAAAACTCAGGTTGGCGGTAATGCAAATCGGAAACTCGCCAACCAGCCCCAATTCCAGGGAACACTCAACAAAACGTCTTCTTAAAAGGCCACCTCCGGGAACTGCTGGATCGAAGAGATGCTACGCGAAAACCCTAACGACTCATTTTATTACTGTTCCTTGATCACAACTGGTGAAGGGCACACCCCATATCTAACTGCTTGGTCCAGAGAGAAACTGAAAGAGGCTGTTGACGCGGAGGGAGGAGGCGATGACCTCATCGCTGAACTTAAATGGTCTTGCGCTGATTCTCCTTTCTGTTTCTACGGAGAGTCATATTTTGAACCGGTGAAACAGATCTTCATCGGAAGGTCAGAGCTGAATGATCGCGACTCGACGTCTGATGCCAGCGAGCTGGAACTACGCCTCAAAGCAATGGAACTCGCGATGGCAGAACTCGATGAGGAGGGACTCTTTGGCTCAGGCAATGAACGTCTGAAGATCGTGATAAACGCGGAAGTCATGCCGCCAGATCATTCAAATGTTGAGAGAGCTCTACGGCTAAATCCAGAGCAGGCACTTTCCGATTGGATGAACGAGGCGGCTGAACAATGACGCGAACGCAATAGCCAACTTGACCGCGAAGCTTTTGGGGGAGAGGGGGCTCCGCCGAACTCGTCACAATGCTTGGCCGTGATGGTGACCGGTGCAATTGCGTGCCGATCTGGTGTGAACACCGTGTGACGCACTTGGGAAGGCAAGAATGCCGTTCCCGTTACCAGCAGTGCCCCCACTAGGACTCGAACCTAGGACCCACTGATTAAGAGTCAGTTGCTCTACCAACTGAGCTATAGGGGCTGAGTGCTTTTTCGTGTGCTTGCTACAACCGGCCTACAACTGTTAGCCTATTTTGACATGCAAGACACCGAAAAAGGCCCCGTTTGGCGCTGGTACCGTCAACAGGGCTTCACCACCGAGCTGTTGGAGAAGCTGGGCGATGCAGAGGCGAGTTGTAGCAAACGGTTGTAGTGAGCGGAAGCCACCTAAACCAGAAAAACCGTATCCGGATTTCCCGCTCACCGCACATGCAAGTGGGAAGTGGTGCAAGAAGGTTCGCGGCAAACTCCACTACTTCGGTAGTTGGTCTGACCCGATCGGGGCACTGAACGAATGGCTTGCCAAGGAACACCTGATCCGAAGCGGGGCCCCTGAGCGTGACAACACCCAAGCCGACATCCGCTACCTACTGAACTTGTTTCTCGATTCGAAAGAGCAGGCGGTTGAACACGGCGACCTGACCCAGAAGGCCTACAAAGATTACCAAAAGGCGTGTGACCTCATCCGCGACCACTTTGGGCTGGATCGGTTGCTTTCAACGCTCGACGCCCCTGACTTTCAACGGTTCCGGGCATCGTTTCCGAATACATGGAACGCCGTGTCGATCAACAGCCACATCGCCCGGCTCAATGCGGTGTTCAACTTCGCTTTTGAGGTGGGAGCGATTGACCGGCCAATTCGCCGCGGCCCCAACTTCAAGCGAGTATCGAAGAAGCGTCAACGACTTGAGAAAGCGAAGAAGCCAACGAAGCTTTACGACGCCCGCGAGATTCACCGAATGATCGGCGCGGCGAGTTTCCAGATGCGGGCAATGATCTTGCTGGGCATTAACTGCGGCTTCGGGAACGCCGACTGTGGACGTCTGCAAATCCCGATGATCGACTTCAAACGGAACTGGCTTGAAGGGCTCCGCGAAAAGACGGCAGTGGAACGCGCATCGTGGTTATGGCCTGAAACGGTGGAGGCGTTACAGTTCGCCATCGACAACAAGTTCAGCAACGCCCCGACATCGCTCGAAGACAACGTGTTCATTACCAAACGTCGGCAGTCGTGGTACAAGGAATCCGGTTCAGCCGATCCGCTCTCAACCGAGTTCCGAAAGCTCAACCATTCGCTCGGGCTGCACCAGCGGGGCAGGGGGTTCTACAGTCTTCGCCACACCTTCGAAACGATCGCGGGCAACTGCAAAGATCAGATCGCGGTGAACTTCGTGATGGGGCACTCCGATTCATCGATGGCTGAAGTTTACCGACACGGTATCGCGCCCAAGCGGATCGTGGATGTTTGCACCTACGTCCGGAATTGGTTCATGCGAGGAAAGTATTGGACGGTGAAGATGAAGCTTCCCACGGAAGTGTTGATCGCTAAAATTAACTGATCGGCGGCGACGGCTACCGACACCAAACAATCGCGGGCGACGGTTCGCAGATTGGGCGTCGTTCGCTGCGGCTGGTATCTCTTTCACCAGTCGCGGCGGGCGGGGCCATCAAAGAAAGAGGATCTTATGAGTCAACTGTCCCCTGTTGAGCGTTGCATTCGCCAAACCCTCGCGGGCACGCTGAGAGACACGTTCGACTTCATAGATCGTTTCGGTGAGTTTGAAGCTCAGGCAATCGCCTTACTTACTGACCTTAACAAGACTTCGCCCTCTGACGATCAAGTTTCAGATGCGTTTATCCACCAGATGCACCGAATCAAGCACAGCATTGCGAAAGCTGTGATGATGGCCAAGACGTTTGAAGATGAGACTGCAAGTGAAATCCGCGAACTGTTGTTTGAGATTAACGACGACATCAATTTTCCGATTGCAGTGTCGGGCGCGATCGTGGCTGCCAGCGACGGCGACCACAAAGATGCAAGAGACATTTGCACCAAGTCGATCAACTCGGTCGACAGGGAATCGCTGGCGCGAATCAAGCGACTTTCTGCGAGGTGTCGCGATTCTGGCACTGATACCGATCAGGTCAGCGATGAGGAGCTAGGGAGCTTGCTAGGAATGCCGCTCATGGACTTCACTAGATTGAGCGACGAGGACTTTTGGGCCTGGTGGCAGGAATACCGCGAAGACGACGGGTGCCAACCGGATGCAACGTCCTCTGACGACGTTCGGGCTCTGATCGACAGAAACAATGCAGAGTCCGAGTTGTCAAGGATCGCGGCATCGCTAAAGCACGACGAAGGATTAAACCGCCCTGCAATCCGAAGGCGACTTCGCGGCGACAGCATGGCTCAATTGATCGCGTTCGCCGGATCTGCTGTTGCAGAAGACGACGGCTATCCCAGTGACACGACAATAACTCGATGGATTAACAAGCGAAAATAACCGGCCGCGAACCGGCCACGTCGATGGCCGGTAAAAAAGCCGATTTTTTTCATCAAGCTGCTAGCGATAAAAAACCTTAAACACGACCGGCCACGAACCGGCCACGGTCGTGACAAACTAGCGATTGCTAAACTTCGACCATATCAATTCTCACGTCAACAACACGACACGTGAGGCAATTGAATGGTCACGACTACGATTCCACCTGCTGCTCTATCAGCCCCCGAAGCCGCGAAATATCTCGGCATCCCAAGATCAACTTTTGATCGTCTTGCGAAGTCCGCGCCCCTGCCGGGAATTCGAATGGGGAACTGTTTAGTTTTCCGTATCGAGACCCTGGATAGCTACCTGCGTCAGCGCGAAGCCAGTCAGGTGTCGGCTTAACCAATGATTCAGACCTTCAACACGTCCGAAGCTGCTGAGGTTTTGAAATGTTCGCCCGATCAGGTGCGAGCACTCATCATCGCGGGCAAGCTCCATGCGACCAACACTTCGTTGGGATCGCAGCGTGCAAGGTGGGTCATCACTCAACAGGCGATTGAGGAATTCTTGTCGCCGCCAAAAGTGCAAGAGACTAAACGGCGGAAGCTGCCGGCAACGTCTGGAAAGCACTACTAGGAATTAGAAGCCCCTCGCCGCCAAGTAGACGGCGGGGGCATGAATCCAAGTGTTGGTCCGAAGCTGGGGAGCGGGCGACCAACGAGCAAAGCAGCACACCGAAGACAGCGTACGAAATGAGTTTAGCAACAACATCACCGCCGACAAGCCAAACGCCAACGAGAACTACCGTCGTTGTTTCTGAGGCTGAAAGACGATCCGAAGCGATTCAGCGGTTCCTTGCCGAGGAAACCGCGACCCAGCGTCTTGTCGGCGATCGCGCCGTGGTCGATCGAATCATTCACCAATTGACGCGAGAAGGTTGGTCCGAAGCTGCGATCGGTCGCGTTTTAGACGCCCGGCTTTCCTGCATCTTTGAGTTGCTGGCCGCAGGGGCAGCTTGCTCCCGAATCGCCATCGAGAACGGCGTCGTCGTCGTAGAGGGCACGCAGGCCGAGTGGTACCGTCGCCGCCTCGCCCGATTCAATCACGTTCTAAGGCCGCACAACAAGTCTGTGGCGGCGTTCTACCAAGAGAAGCTTTCGCAGGCCGAGTGATGGAATACCCAAAGAACCGAGGGGCGTTTTTCGCGCACCGATTAGTGAGAGTGCTGTTCAAGAGTTGTGCCATCCAGGACATCGGGCACCATGCGGCGACCCTCATTATCCACATCGCCCACACCGAAGACTCGGCCCGATATCAGGGTGCGATTCGGTTCTGGAACAGCCAACTGATGGACGTCTTGGGATTCAAAAGCCCCAAGCAATTGAACGCCGCAAGGAACGCTGCGGTGGAGTCTGGATGGCTTCACTACGAACGCGAAAGCGGTCGAAAGGTGGGGCGATACTGGACCACAATTCCGCCGGAAGTTAGTCAGTTTGATGACTCTCCGATTGAGCCTATTCATTCCGAATCCGGAACGAATAGCGGAATGAATAACGGAACGAATAGCGGAAAGCTTTCCGAATCCGGAAAGGTTATTCATTCCGAATCCGGAACGCATTGCGGAATGCAAAGCGGAAAACCTTCTATACCTATCCCTTACCCTGAACATACAGGCGCGCGCACAAACGAAAACGACGACGATGCACCCGACGAGGGGAAGCCTGCAAGCGTTGGTCGCGTGGCCGAGTACGCGAAGACTCTCGACGCCAAGAAGTACCAAGACGCGACTCGATGCTGCGATGAGTTCTGGGACCACTACGAGGCCAACGGCTGGCGGCAGGGCAAAGGCACCGGGCGGAAGATCGTTAACTGGCAAGCGGCGTTCCGTGGATGGGTGAGACGGCAGAAGGGGTTTGGCGGTCACGCCCCTGACGACCGTGACCGCGTTGGATACGACACGCCAGTCATGATGGTGCCCCCGACGCGAAAGCGGGAGGCGACCAATGTCTGAGATCGAAACCAGCGTTGCCGAAATTGGGCTCATCAACTCGATGTTGCTCGCACCAGCGACGATCACCCAAACTTGCCTGACTGTCACCGAAAGCGACATCGTTTGCGAAGTTCGCCGAGAGTTGTTCTCGATGCTGGTCGACATGAACGAAGCAGGCGAGGCTATCCGCGACGAGGTGCTCGTCATGAGCCGGATTCGCGATAGCGGGCTCCTCGATCGACTCGGCGGCGTGAAAGGCTTCCGGCAGTACCAGAACGCCGAAGCGGCCCCCAACGCGAAGCTGTACGCGGCTGCGGTTCGACGGAACGCGGTACGCCGTCAAATCTGCCAACTCGCCAGCCAGTTTCAGGCGAGGGCGTACGATGGCGATCCTGGTGAGCTTGCCGACTGGCTTCGAAGTGAACTCGGCGCAATCGAATCACGGGCGACCGAGACGGTTCACATCTCGCAATTGAGCCAATGTTGTGCGGACCTGATCGGCGCGATTGAGCAAACGCAACGCGACGGCGGATCACCTTGCGTCCCAACTGGCATCGAGTGGTTCGACGCGGTTTATCGTGGACTGCAACCCGGTCGTGTGTATGTCATGGCTGCCCGCCCTGGCGTTGGCAAATCGGCGATGCTTCAACAGATTGCCGAGTTCATCGCATCGCATAGCCACGGGGCCCACTTCGTTTCGTTGGAAATGCCACGGGCGGAAATCGCATCGCGGTATCTGGCGAGACAAACCGGCATCAACTCGAAGTTCCTGAGCGGTCATACGGTTGACCTTGAACAACACGGCGGGCGACTCGTCGAGGCTGAGTGCGCTTCACAATCCATGCCGATGACGATCAGCGAGCCGATCGGGCGACGCGCTACGCTCAACGCAATTTGTGCCGAGGCTCGCGTCATGAAGGCGACCCACAACATCAAGTTGCTGGCCTGCGATTACCTACAAATCATCGAACCCGCAAACAGCAAACAGAGCGAGTATGAGCGGGTTTCTGAGGCGACACGAGCGTTCAAGCAGCTTTCGCGTGAACTGGGCATCCCGATTCTGTTGCTGAGCCAACTCAACCGTGAGACGGAAAAGGGCAAGGAAATGAGACGCCCTCGCAACTCGGACCTGAGGGGTAGCGGCAGTATCGAGCAAGACGCCGACTGTGTGATTTTGCTTCATCAGGAATCGAAGACCCGCGTTCACTTTCACGTCTCGAAAATGCGTGGCGCAGAGCGGGGCGAAACCTTCTTGAAGTTCGACGGGGCGACCTGCACGTTCAGCCCTGAACCGATCGAGGACGACCCCAAATATCACCCCGAGTTCGGCGATGGGGCGTGGTAGCTATGGCAAAGCAACCCACCGCACCGAAACCGGTCAGCCGGATGGCGCTGGTCGAGTACAGCAACCACCAAAAAATCCTTGCCGGACATGACCCCACGAACAAAACCGTGTTCGTCCTGCGGAAGACCGACGCCGGCGAATGGTACTTGTACCAAATCGAACTGACCGCACTCGATGAGGGACTGAGATCGTTCCTCTCCGCCGACGAATCCGAACACGACGAACTGCACAAGGCAATCTTGGCGACGATGCCGAGACCGAAACGAGCACCCAAACGAAAGCGAGCAGCCAGATGAACGCCCCGAATGACAAACGCGAGACACCGAGCTTTGAAGAAATCGACCAGCAACTTGACTTCATGGCTCTGGTTCTCGGTGCCCCTGACTTCGAACGCCTGAGCGGCGAGCAGCTTTGCGTATGGGTCAATCGAATGATCGACGAAATATTGCCGAGCGTCGAGATGGCCTCCAACCGCATGACACGTATCCACAGCCGAGCCGGTTCGATTATGGATCGACTCATCGAGGCCCAGGAGACCGCCCTGCGATCGCAAGGAGGCGACCGAGATGCGAAGCGGTGACACCTGCCCTGACTGCGGTGACATCCTGCGGGTGGACAACACCCGGACCACCGGCAGCCATAAAACGCAATATCTCAAATGCAAAGCGATTGCATGTAGCTTCACAGCGAAGGATTCGTTTTTAGTCGACGCACACGGACACCGTATCAACGAGATCGACGAATTGACGGCAGCGGTTACACGGTTGAGCAGTGAAAACCAAGCTCTCTTTGACCGGCTGGAACGCGCCGAGTTGTTGCTAGGCCAAGTGGTGAAAGCGATGCGAAATCGGGTTTAGCAGATTTGTAGTACGTCTACTAAACGCACTGACTTTTTTTAGGTGGACATGGTGCAGAATGGCCACATCGAAGTTACTTCCTCAATCACGGACAGAGACAGAAATGCATCACGCACAACGAGCAACTTACGCCGTCGCAATCGCACCAGGCCCCGCACTCGACAACGCAACCGCCACCGCGGTACCGGTCGACACCATTGGTGCCCGGTATTGCGAAATCTCAGTTCAGCTTGGCGCAACTGACATCGCGATGACCGCCTTGAAAGTCCAAGAATGCGACACCGTCGATGGAACCTATACCGACATTCCTGGTGCCGACTTCGACGGCGGAACCGACATCGACGGTGAGACGCTGGAACTACCAAGTGCAACCGATGACAACCAAACGTGTGTATTCCAAATCAACTTGGATAACCGACTGCGTTTCCTGAAAGTCATTGCGACTGCTGGCAACGGATCGGTTGGCACTTTCATCATGGCAGTCGCCCGGTTGAGCGAACTGCGAAGCGTGCCCGAAACCTCAGAGGAGACAGCGGACGGCGGCGTTCGCAGGATTTAATCATGAGCAGAGAAAGACGAATTCGATTGTTGGCGGACTGCGTTGGATTTCATCGCGGGCATGAAATGACGGTTGCCACTGGCCTGGCTGACCTGCTGGTTCAGCGAAAGCGATACGCCGAATACATCGACGAGGAAAAGCCAAAGTCGGTTGTGGCTGAACTGAAAGAAAAAGTCGCTAAGCGACGTGGACGAAAGAAGTCCTAATCCGCACCACAGCTAACCAAAAACGCAGTCAGCAACACACCTTTCACGGATAGAAAAAATGTCGGTCACACGAGAGCAACTAAACCAATTCCGAGACACCTACGGCCCGAAGATTTCGCGAATCGTCAAGGACGCTGGAAAGCAGCGTGCTTTTCATGCCGTGATGAATGAAAAGCGGGGCCCCAAAGCCGAATCGGGGAGCTTTGAGTATTACCTCGACCAAGCAATCACCACCGCAGTGATTCACCAAACGTCAAAAGTCAGTGTTGTGCAGAGGTTCAGCCATACGCAGCCCATCAGCGCCTGTGAAGCATTCGTCCCAACCTTGAACGACCGAACTCCATTGGTCGTGCATACCGCTAGAGGCGAGTCTGCAATCTTAGACCTGGAAAACCCTGGCGCAGCGGAGTTGAGAGTTGGCTCAGCGCTTGCAGACACGAACCGGCGAACCGTTTGTTTCAAGGTTTCAGAGGAGCTAATTGAAGACGCGGTTGACTTCATCGCAGTCTGCGCGTTTTCGGCTGGCGGAGCATTCGCTAAGGAACTTGACCGAATCGCTTTCGCAGGCGACCAAACCAAAGCGGACGGATTCGTTCTTGGCATCCTGAACGCTTTGCGGACGTCAAGCATCAAGCAAGCGGCATCCGGCCACACAAGCGTGGCGACTCTCGACTCTGCTGACTTTTCGCAAACGATGGGAAAGCTACCCGAGTTCAAGACGCCTGAAAAACCGCGATGGTTTATGAGCCGATCTATTTACGCCGAGTCGGTTCTTCGGCTGGCCGGAGTGAACGCCCTCCTTGCCGCCCCGCCAGAAGACGCAGATGGACTATTGTTTGGACACAAGGTTCATTTCATTGCGGGAATGCCGGATGCCACGGCGGCGGCAGGAACGCCGATTGCGGTCTTCGGGCACCTCAATCTGGGCAGCATTTATGCTGAGTACCGAGACGTGTCGTACACGCCGATTCCAGACTTCGATGAAGATCAGGTCGCGCTCAAATTCAAGAAGTTTGACGACTTCGTTTGCTGGGATCGTGGCACAAACGACCCTGCCGACCCTGCTGGTTCTCTCGTCGCGTTGCAGCTTGCGGAGGCTTAACCAATGGGAAGTCATTACCGGCCTTTCAACCTCCGCTCTGTACCACAGACCGTCCGCGACGGCAAGCAGCCGAACGGACACCAGCAGCGATACCAGATCCGAAACAACGCCGACGATCTTTCAATCCAGGTCTACGACACGATCGGCGAAGACCCGTACACAGGCGAAGGCGTTTCCGAAAAGACGATTGTGGACATGCTGGACCGCAACCGGCACAAGAACGTTAGCGTCCGAATCAATTCGTTTGGCGGCGACGTTTACGCGGGGCTGCTGATCTTCAACGCACTGGCCGCACATCCGAGGGCTGTAACCACCACGATCGAGGGCATTGCGTTTTCCGCTGCGTCTTACATCGCGCTGGCCGGGGACCGAATGCGGATGTTTCAAAACAGCGACTTCGGCATTCACCGTGCAAGCACGATCACCTGGGGCAACCGTCACGATCACCTTTCCACACTCCAATGGTTGGACACAATTGATGAACACCTCATCGACATCTACGAACGCAAGACTGGCAAGAGCCGTGCTCAGATCACAAAGTGGCTTGAAGGCACCAGCGACGGAACTGTCTTTAGTGCAACCGAGGCTAAGCGGCATGGCTTCTGCGACGAGATCATTGACCCCAAGGGGCCTTCGAATCGCGGGGCTAGAACGGCGGCTTCTTCTTCATCGAATCGGTCGTCCAGTGGCAGCACAGACACGGCCAGAAAGCTGCGACTGCTAAAGCTCAAAGCGGCGATCCGCCGTCTCTAGCGAGTCACCCACACCAACCTTTCGCGGAACGGCGACCCGTAGTCGCTGGGCCTGATCGGGGCAGCGTCGTCACCGCAGTCGAACGGCGCTGTCCCTATCGCACACACCCCACCATGACCACCCAGGGGCAGCAGGGTACCGGGGGGGGCGTTTTTTTCTGGGGGTCGAATGGCCACGACCTATCGTTGGCCCTTTCCGTCCGTGCGTGCAGCAAAATGATTTTTTTGAGAGCAAGTGTTCACGTAGTTCTGACCCCCTTTTGACCCTGTTGAAACGAGCGGAATCGTAACGAAAAACGCCGGAAACCGCACAGAAAAACAAAAAACGGAATGAAACGATGACAAACCTGAATGCCCTAACTCTCCGCATCAATGCGTCCACCGAGGGCGTGTCCAACGCCGTCCGTGTCGTGCGTGGCGACGTGAGCCGCATCAATGGCATCTTGCGATCGACCGCGACAGCGAGCGACAAAGCCAAACAGGCCCAGGAGTCGCTTGGAAATGTTTGGCACACCGGGGCCATCACTGCGGAAGAGTACGAGCGAGGTTTGGCGGCAATCAACAAGCGATATGGAGAGCAGTCCGAAGCTTCTAAGCGGGTTGACCAGTCTTTTAACCGAATCAAAGGTCTGATTGCTTCGACGACTCCGGTTATCGAGACGGCTAAAGGTCAGTTTCGTGACCTGCACACGGCGCTACGCAATGGCAAGATTACCCAAGAGGAATACACACGGGCACTCGCCAAAGTCAAAGAAGAAACGAAGCGAGCGAAGGACGAAGCTTCGGGAGCAGCCGAGGCGGCACGTCGGCAAGAAGCTTTGCAACAGCGGGTGCAAGCGGTTCTCGATCGTGCAGCACCAGCGGCGCATAAGCTTTCCACGCAGATGCGCGAATTGAGCTCGGAGTACCAGGCGGGGCGGGTATCGGCAGCGAATTATCATCGCGCGAGTCAGATGCTTTCTGCCGAGATGCGGACCGCCGCGCAGGCGTCGAAACAGGCCCAGTTTGCGAACCGGCGGCAGTCCGAATCGTTGCGAGAGCTTGCCGTGAAGGCGGGCGTTGTGACGTTGGCCTATCGCGGCGTGAGCAGTGCTCTCGGGGTTTTCAAGCGAGCGGGATCAACTGCACTGGGCCTCGAACAGACAGCGATTCAATTCGAAGTCTTCACCGGTTCAGCCGAGAAGGCCAAACGAATCCTAAACGACTTGAAACGTCTCGACGCCGATTCACCCATCTATGGCCTGCCGGAGTTGCAGCGTGCGGCCCAAGCGATGCTTGCCTATGGAGTTCGCGCCGATGGCGTAACGAAGCGAGTAGGACAGCTTTCGGCGATCTCGGCTGGCAACGCAGATGCCATGCAAAGCTTGTCACTTGCGTATGCCCAGGTGACCGCCAAGGGCAAGCTTATGGGTGAGGAGGTCCGTCAATTCGTCAACGCCGGATTCAACCCACTTCAGCAAATCGCCAAAGACACTGGGCGTTCGATGGATGACTTGACGTCCGCGATGGCGAGAGGCGAAATCTCGTTAGCGATGGTTGAAACAGCGATGGATAACGCGACGAGCGCGGGTGGGCGATTTTTCGGCATGAACGAAAGGCTGGCACAGTCAACTGGTGGCGCAATCGCAAGGTTGCAAAACGTCGTCGAAGTCACCGCGATGGACTTCCAGGCGAAGTTTCACCCAGCGGTACGGATGGCATCAACCTCGCTGGCCAACTCGATCGAACGAACACGGGACTGGGCTAACTCGCTGAGCCGAGGACAGCGGAACATGATGCTGTTCGTCGGATCGGTTGGCCCTTCCGTTGTCGTCGTCAGCAAGCTCGTCACCGTCGTGCAGCGGATCACAGCAGCGGTCAAAAACTGGACGAAGGCTCAACTGGCCCTCAATTCCGTGCTGGGCCCAGGCGGCTGGGTCAAGGCACTTGGCGGGCTCGCACTTGCGGCGGGATCGGTTATCGCCATCGACTACGCTTTGGAAGCGACGACTTCGACGGCGGAGGAGTTCGCAGTGGCGACCGCGAAAGCAGAGGCATCACTTAAAGGTGCAGCGACCGCAGCGACGGCAGCAGCAAGAGCCCAGAACGCTTACACGACGAGCCGCGGTGGCGGGAATGACATCGAACGAGGCAAGCTCAATCGGTGGTTGCTGGAACAAGAAACAGCGAAAGCGAGAGTTGCGCAGTCCACGCTCGACACAATGGAGCGGGCGAACGACCTTTTGCGAGAAGAACAGCGACTTCGAAAGCTTTCCGAGACTGACCGTGAGCGTGAAAAGCTGATTGCCCAGGGGGCAACAAAAACGCAGTTGCTCAACCTCGCCCATCAGCAAAAAGAGCGTCAGGTTCTGCGCGAAATCGAGGCGGCTGAAAAACGCCGAGTAGAGCTTGTAAACAAGCAGCTTGACTTGACCAAGCAGCGACGGGACTCGATTCTCGGCGAACGCAAAAGCCTTGCCGACGAAGCGAAGCGGGTGGCCGAATCTGTTCGGAGCCCGATTCAGCGAATCACGGACGAGTTGACGCGGTTGGAGACCATGCGGCAGTCCGGTTTGCTCGATCAAAGGACTTTCAACGCGGCGGCGGGGAATGTTGCTAAGGATTTCCGCCAATCGCAAGAGATCAAAGTTGAGTTACCGCCGACGATTGGCAAAGGCAGTCGCGAAGAGTATCAGATGATCGCTAAGGCCCAGAACGCGGCGGCACAGAAGCAGGCGAACGAGCATACGCAAAGGATGGCCCTTGCCACCGCACACAAACAGGCGGCAGTCGAAGCAACAAAGGCGATCCACGAAAGCAACCGGCTGCTCAGTCGGTTGGAAGAAGCTATTGAGAGGCTGGACGTGGGGGGTTCGGTTTGAGCGGACTATCCATCGCTGCACCGCAACCGGAAACGTTTTGCTCATCGCGTTACAACATGATCCTTGAAGCGAACTATCTGGTTCGCGTGGCCCAGTGGAGCATCGAGGATGCTTGCGACCTGATTGGGATTCCAAGCGAATCGTTCTACGTCTCCACCGAGACGCGACTGCCGTACACGCCGACGCCTGACGAGATCGAAGAAGCGATCGCAGCGATACAACGCGGTGAAGCCGACATCGACGGCAGAGCCGTGAAACGCCGACGAGAGGATGCGGCGTTCCGAGAATGGAATGAGTCGATCGACGAGTACGACCTGGGCGGTGATATCGAAGAAGATCACTACACGATGCCGAGTTGGTTTCGCGGGTGATCCGAAGGTGAAAACCCTAAAGCTGCTTTAGGGTTTCGTGACGCGATGAAGAAGCCAGGCAGGCGGTCAGACCTCGGTGACAATGTAACCGAGGTTCCACAAGCAAAGGGCAACAGCAAAGCCTACACGTTGTCCCGTCGAAGTGCATCGCGGTGCAGGAGGCTAGGGCGAATCCTGCGATGAAGCAGGGGCGACCATCAAAGGAGTCTATCGAGAAAGGTAGCGACACTACCTTTTCCGGCGAGCGTGGTTCCGACTATCTGCTCCGCCGTCTTGCCCGTGATGGGTTCGATGAGTTGCTCGACGCTTTTCGTCGGTCAAGTGAAGGTAAAAAACCCTTCACCCGCCGAGGGTTTTAGCTCGACGTCACGGTTCACCCACGGAGGCGACCCAAACTAGAAAACTCTAGTTTGCATCTGGCGAGCGAAGCCCAGTACCGACTTGCGAAAAGACGACGGCCTGACCATCGGGTTTAACAACTCCCACCACGTCTATGGGAATCCCCGTCGACCACAAAGGCATCTAATTATGGGAATCACCATAAATAGAATCGCCGGTCGTGCTCGTGATCTTTACGAAGAGCAGGCCAAGGAGCGGATGATGTCGGGGGTTAACCAACACACAGACAGCCCTCCGGTAAATTTACCGGAGGGCTCAAAAGGCGATGCCCGTGACCAAGCCGGCAGAGCATTCGGCGTCTCCGGCAAGTCGGTCGACTTCGACCCTGACCACCCCGGCGGATCGAGCTTGACGTTTTCGAACCGATCAGGCACATTGTTGTCTCTGTCAGGCCGTTGCGATTGCTTCAAAACAATCACGACTTGATCGACCGGTTGTTCACCCCGGCGATGACGAAGCCTAAGTCTAACCTCTTGACGATCAGGAAATGATTCAGTCCAGCGATGCGTGGACGGTGCGCAGAGCACTGACCCGCAATTGTGCGGATAGCAAAGCCCCATCCGGTCGGGAGTTAGACCCCGGCTTTTGAAGCGTGTCGCTGGACTGAATCGTGCGCACTCCGAACCTGAGTGCAGGGAGCAAATCCCAGTGTCCCAAGTTACAACCACGCAACTTCACAAGTTGCCCGCCCCGTTCGTTTCCATCGCGACGGCGGCCCAGCAATGCGGCGTTCATCGTCGCGTAGTCAATCGCCTCCTCGATCGCGGCCAGATCACCGCCCATGCGGTTGAAGGATGGCCGCACCGGGCGATCCACCGCGATGACCTGCCGACGATCACACGATTGACGGCAGCCCAGGCCCACCGCGACGTGGTGCGAAGTGAAACGCCCACCGCGACACCATCGGCACGGTTAAAGGGGCTCCAACGCTTTGAACAAGCTGCGGAGTCGTGCGGAGTCGGCACCGGCACTTTGATGAACTTCATTCGTCGCGGTCAAATCAAGCCCGTGATGATCGCCAAGGCGTCTCACATCCGTGTGCGTGACTTCGATCGGATTCGGGAGCTCGCATTCGACCTGCCTGCCCCTGGTGATCCGACGCCGGAAGAAATCGCCGAACGTTGTCGTCTGGTGCGTCAACGTGGATGCAGTGCCGATGCAGACGTCGAATCTGACGTCCTTGCGATTCTCGCCAAGCGATCGCTGTCTATCACCGAGATCAAGACACGGTTGAGCCGCAAACAGGCGGACACCCGTAGCACGCTCGAGCGATTGGTGTCATCCGGTGCAGTCATCAAAAGCGATGGCCCGCTCACCCGGTACTGCCGTGCCGGTTCCGATTCGATGCTGGAGTCCGCCGACCAGATTCTTTGCCGGTTCAGGCAGCGAGCTTGCACGAAGTCGAGAAGACGCTGCGTTGCGGCGTAGTGCAAGGAGTCAGAATCCTGACACCTTAAATGTGTCCCATGGGGCACAAAACCAACTGCGCACAATTGTGCGCAAATCACCCAACAACAACCAATTCAAACAACTGATATTCCAATGACCACGATCACCGCACCAAAAGCAAAGAACAGAAGATCAATTCAATTCACCCGCGACCAACGCGATGAACGGACCCGCATTTACGTCGCCACGTCGATCAACACCATGCACGTCTACCGGCACAGCGGCGCACCACACTTGGGGCTGCTGGTCGGGCGATCGGTTTTCCCGATCCTCGTCGGCTGGATTCATCACCGCATGGTTGCACCGACCGGCGGGGCTGGAACGTCACTCAACGCCCAACTCGAATCGCTTTACTCTCGCGACATCATCGACGAGGTGACTCACCTTGCCCTGCGTCGCGCTGCAGCGGCCCTTGGCGAATTCGGTAGCGGGCGTGACTTGGCTGACGTCATGGCGGCGTGCGACCTCTTGAACGCCCTCACGAAGACCGAAGCGTTCAGGGAGGCGGAAGCGAGAAGACTTGCCCAGGCCCAGGAGGCGGCATCGAGAAGACCGAAGCTCCTTCGCTGGGCAACTGCGGCGTGTGCGTTGTTCGCATTCGCCCGGTAGACGTCCGAAATGTCCACAATTGTGGACAAACAACCTAACCCACCGCAGGCCGGTAGCTGGCGTTTCGACGCTGGCACCGGCTTGTGGGCGTAGCGGCTAAATCCGTCGACACCGGTCGACACTTCCCCTGTTTTTACGGGGTTTTAGCCGCAAGTGTCGACTGTCGACCACGGTCGACACTGGTCGACAGAAATTGAATCACGACGCTGGGCGGCTGGTAACTGTCACCCAGGATGGCCGAAGGCCGCGCGACGACATCACGCCTTGCCGGCCACCAGAAGTATGTGTATACCCTTCCACGCAATTGCCGGCAGTGTGACTTCCGACCCGGCAACATGTTTGCATGTCAGCGAAATGCAGTAAAAATGCACCACTGGCAGCTAGATCGTGCCCATCACCTTTTGGAGAACTTCATGTCGTACGAGATTAAGCAAAAGCTCATCGCTGCCGCAGAAGAACTGCTGGACCGAAAGTTAACACAAGCCGAGGCGGACGAACTTTACCGCCGCTTTGAAAACGCTTTTGGCTCAAAAATTGAGCGAGCGACACAGACTCTCGGCTTAACCACCAACATGACCCCTGCCCAGATTCGGGCAAAACGCGCTAGCGATGATAACTGCGATCGCGTTATTGGTGACTTGGAAAATGTCCTGAGGAAGTAAGTTCATGTCCGGCCCTTTCTGGGAAAAGCTAGGCGAACCAGGCTTGTTAGGGTTCCTTGCGATTGTTGTTTTTATCGTAACAGTCGCAGGTAACGCTTATTTGCTTGTTGAGCGATTTTACAAGCTTCTTCCGGAAGTCAAAAAACTGAACTCAGAGATAGCTTCTGCAGCGGCTACAACGCTCAAGATGCTGCAGGACAGCAGAAAGGAATACGACGAGCAGCTTGAGAAATTCACAAGTGCTGCATCGACAATGGTCCGAATCATCGAGCGACAGAACCAAAGCCCAAGCGACAGTGACGCGGCAGAGCTTGATGAAGCACGGGAACAGTGTTGTGAATTGTATGGCAAGACGGTCACGTCACACTTGCGGTATGTCGAATTCGAGCACCTATATCACAAAGGCTCAGCTGAAAACCTTCAAGACTTCATTTACGATGACCTGCGTGAAGACCTCGACCGCTTTATTCATCGACTAGCCGTCCTGAACTCACCTGAATTGATTTCCCGAATTGGCGAACACCGTACGCCCCTCAAGGTAAGCCGCATCACGGTAAAGCCCTACTACCGCCTTGCGAATTCACTGCCTGAGCAATTACAAGAAGATGCAAAGGAGCGAATTTGGAGCAGCCTTCGAAAGCTCTTTGAAGCAGGGGGCGAGGACTTCGATCAGCCAAAATTTCACCCAATTGCTCAATGATCCAGTAGCACTGATTGCGACTCACGCAAAAGTGACTACAACCGCTACAACCAAAGACCACAAACTACAACCGTTTTTCGCTTTTGGAGCGGTTGCCCTAAGTGCTGAAACGCGGGAAATACGGGGCTAAAGAAAATCCCGAAAGCTTTAAGAGTCAGTTGCTCTACCAACTGAGCTATAGGGGCGTTTCGCTTGGTGAGCGTTCCGGCTGGTTGTAGATGGGAACGCTCGCGATTGGTTGATGACGCTTGGTCATCGTCGCGTGGGCAAGTTGGATGATTTGCCTGCGACGGGCGAGGTTTTAGCAAATTGATGGTGCTCGCGGAAGTCGTTTCGGCAGATTTCCCGGCGCCCAGTCCGCTTCCCGAGCGACTCACCCGCGAAAACCGGCCTTTTACGAGCGTTTTACGCCCCGCCGGACTCGGACAGCTGCCGCTTGATGATCGAATACGGGCCTAGCGAACGGAGCATTCCCTCCGCTTTCGCCCAGGTTTCGGCCTCTTCGGCCGCCGGCTCGCTGCGTGCCGTGATGCCGCCGCCGACGGGTATTTGCAGCTGGCCGCCGGTTGCGGTGATGGTGCGAATCAGAATGTTAAAGTCTGCTTGCCCCGAACAGCTGATGTAGCCCATCGAGCCACAGTACGGCCCGCGCGGGTTGGGCTCCAGCCGGGCAATGATCTTCATCGCTTCGATCTTCGGCGCTCCCGTGATACTGCCGCCAGGGAAACAGGCTCGGAGACAATCGACAATGCTGGATTCGGGCCGCAAGTCGCCTTCGACAACGGACACCAAATGCTGCACACATTCGTACCGTTCGAGCTGGCAAAGCTGCGACACCCGAACGCTTTCGTCGGTGCAAACCTGCGAAAGGTCGTTGCGCATCAGGTCCACGATCATGATGTTTTCGGCGCGGTCCTTTTCACTGGCCAACAGCTCTTCGCCATACCGTCGGTCGACGGCTTCATCGCCCGTCCTTGGCCGTGTGCCTTTGATCGGGCGAGTTGACACGTGGCTGTCGCGGATTTGCAAAAAGCCTTCCGGGGAGGAACTGAGCACGTGAAAGCTGCCGCCGTCATAAAAGCCCGACTGCGGCGCAGGGTTGGCTTGACGAAGCGACAAATAAAGCTGCTCCGGCAAGACGTTCTCCGGAGCGGTCAATCGCTGGGCCAAGTTGACTTGGAACGAATCGCCATTGCGGATCCCAGCGACGATCTGTTCTACCGCTTCACAGAACTCGCCTTCGGCAAAGTTGCTGGTGATTGGCACGGTGTAAGTCTCACCTGTTTCGTTGGCTTGCGAATCGGGAGTCGCGGCCTCACACCATTCGTCGTTCAACAAGGCAAGGATTTGATCGCGGCGTTCGGATGCGTTCTGTGCGAGTTGCTCGGTCGACAAAGTCGGCGGTGCGTCTGCCAGATCGCCAGCGAACATGTCACGATCCCAGCCTTGGCAGATCAACCAAGCTCGATGGGTGAAGTGATCGATCGCGATCGTCCAGTCGAACACGCCGAACGACATCGCGGGCGTCGGCAAGTCGTCTTGTTGGTTGAGGTGGCAGGTCGCCAGTTCTTGCGGCTCGATCCAGCGTGACGCTTCGTAGCCGATGATGCCCACCAGACCGCCTTGGAATGGAGGCAGCGAATCCTCGCCGCTACAAGAGCCGTCCGCTTCGACCAGGCAGCGCGGTGTCAGTCGGCTGTCAGGTAATCGCGCGGCAAGCTGACTGAGTGCGGGCCAGGGATCGGGGTCGTCAACGTGTGCGACCAGTTCGAGGATCGGGTCGGCGGTCAAGAACGAGTAGCGCGCGTGCGGGTTCAGGTTCAGGCCGACTTCGGTAGCTTGCTTGTCTGCTTTTTCAGTTTCCGGTTCCCCAGCCGATGAATCCAACCACACACGCCGGCCGAGCGGAGCCAGCCGCTGAAAGATCGCGACGGGATCAAGTGGCTTGTCGAGCGAGGTGACGAGCTGGGTGACCGAGGGCATGCAGGAACCGGCTGAAAAACTTGCAGGAAAATCTGGTGGCGTTTGCCTATAGGTTGACGTCTGAAACGAATGTTCTCAAGTTGTGACCACGGCACCTGGGGTCACGCACGCCAGACTGGCCGCATCTAGACGCATTCCCATCGGTAGGCAAACGTTGAAAGATTCGATCGCATTCCTGAAAGAGTTTGCCAAGAACCCCACCAAAGTCGGCGCGATCGCCCCGAGCAGCCCTGGCTTGGTCCAGGCAATGGTCGACAGTTTTGACTGGTCGTCGGTCCGCGGGGTGGTGGAGTTCGGACCGGGCACGGGGGTGTTCACCGAAGGCGTGCTCAAACGATTGCACCCGGACGCCAAGTTCGTGGCGATCGAACGCAGCCCCGAGATGGTCGCGATCGCACGGCAGCGTTGCCCGCAAGCAAACATCGTCGAAGACAGTGTGACCAACCTGGACGCGATCTGTGACGCGGCGGGCATTGGCGAAGTTGACGCGGTGCTGTGTGGATTGCCGTGGGCATCGTTTCCTGATTCGCTACAACGCGAAATCATGAACGTCACACTCAACCGCATGGCCCCCGGGGCACGTTTCGCGACGTTCGCCTATTGGCAGGGCGTCGTGCTGCCTGCCGGACGACGATTTTCGCAGCTCTTGCGTTCCAGCTTTCAAGACGTCGGACGTTCGCACACCGTGTGGCGGAATCTGCCTCCGGCGTTCGTTTACCGCTGCGTGAAATAAAGCCGCTTGAACACGTGGCTGCCGCGTTGAATCGCCACGTGTGACGACTAATAACCGCGTTGCAGCCCGGCGGTGATGTCGAGATCCAGTTCTGCGTATTCGCCACGACGGACTTTCTCCAGCGCGATCGCTCCCATCGCCGCGTTGTCGGTACACAGTTCTGGTGGGGCGATGACCAAACGGAAACCGTGCTTGTCGGCGGCGGCTTGCAATTGGCGACGCAGTTCCGGGTTGGCCGCGACACCGCCTCCGACGATCAAGTGCGATGTTTTGTATTCCTTGACCGCACGCGTGCTTTTACGGACCAGAACGGCGACGACGGCCGCTTGGAATGAGGCACAGATATCGGCTTTGGCTTGCTGGTCTAGGTGACTGGCCGAGACGGTTTTGGCAGGCGGTGGTGCGATCGTGTAGCGGACGGCGGTTTTCAGCCCGCTGAAACTGAACCGATAATCGGGTGCGCCGATCATCGAGCGTGGGAAATCGTGCGCCTTGGGGTTGCCTTGCTGGGCCAGTTTGCTGACGGCGGGGCCACCGGGGAACCCGAGGTCCAACATCGCGCCGACCTTGTCGAAGGCCTCGCCAGCGGCGTCATCGATTGTGCCACCGAGGTATTCGAGGTCGAGGGGACTGGTGCAGTGATAGAGACTGGTGTGCCCGCCGCTGACGACCAAGCCGATGGATGGATAGACCGCTTCCTCGCTGGCCATTTGGCAGGCGTACAGGTGAGCGTGCAGGTGATTGATCGAAACGAGTGGCTTTTGCCAGGCAACGGCCAAAGTTTTGGCAGCGACAACGCCGACCAACAAGGAACCGGCAAGTCCGGGACGGTCGGCGACCGCGATTGCGGACAAATCATCGACCGACACACCAGATTTAACGATGGCGGTGTCAATGACGGGCAGGATTCGTTCCAAGTGGGCCCGTGCGGCGACCTCGGGGACGACCCCCCCGAAGCGCTCATGCAAGGTTTCTTGCGTCGCGATACACTGTCCCAAAACGGCCCCGGAGTCGGAAATTACGGCTGCCGCGGTCTCGTCGCAAGTCGATTCAAGTGTGAGAATTGTCATACTGAGAGCTTACCGTGAATCAGGCCTTGACACCAACGGGATTGGCCCGATACTTGCACGCTTCGAAACACGGAAAACGTACGGAATAACTACCAATCCAACCTCATGCCAACGATCAACCAACTCGTCCGAAAACGACGCAAAACCAAACGCAGACAAAGTAAGTCGCCCGTTCTGGAGAAGTGCCCCCAAAAGCAAGGGGTGTGTTTGCAAGTCCGGACGATGACACCGAAAAAGCCTAACTCGGCTCTTCGCAAGATCTCGCGGGTCAAATTGAGCAACGGGAAGGAAGTCACGGTTTACATTCCCGGTGAAGGCCACAACCTTCAAGAACACTCGATCGTCCTGGTCCGCGGTGGTCGGATTCGTGACCTTCCAGGTGTTCGCTACCAAGTCGTTCGCGGAAGCCGCGACGCATTGGGTGTTGACGGCCGTAAGCGTTCACGCAGCCGTTACGGGGCGAAGAAGTAATTCTTTGCCAGCGTTCGCAAACGCATTCACAATTCACCATCCGACACAACGCAAACGTTTAGAAAAGATCTGATATGGGACGGATCACTGCAAGTAAGAAGCAGATGAAAGGTGACCCGCGGCACGGGTCGCTGTTGGCAAGCAAGTTCATCAACTGCCTGATGCTGGACGGCAAAAAAACCGTCGCACAGAAAGTTTTCTATGACGCCTTGGAAGAAATCTCCAAGCGTGATGAGGCTGAAGGCCAAGAGCCAATCGAAGTTTTCGAGCAAGCACTTGAAAACATTAAGCCCTACATCGAAGTTCGCAGCAAGCGAGTCGGTGGTGCGAGCTACCAGGTTCCAATGCAAGTGAACCGTGCTCGTCAGCAAAGCCTGGCGATTCGCTGGATTTTGGAAGCTGTTCGCAGCAAGAAAGGTCGCCCAATGCACCTGAAGCTGGCCGACGAACTGATGTCCGGCTTCAAGAAAGAAGGCGTTGCCTACACCAAACGCGAAAACACGCACCGTATGGCCGAAGCCAACAAGGCGTTCTCGCACTTCGCATGGTGATCGGTTTTCCGGTCACAACCCACGCGACACAACTGTAAAGACATTCAACCGCGACCTCGGCATCCCCATGCCGGTGTCGCGGTTTTTTTGATCCCAGACAATCGACCAACGCATTCGCCTTCGACATGGCGGCCTCGGTCCAATTCCTATTTCCCATCCAGCTCGCTGATCTGCCCTCATGTCCGCTGACATTACCAAACTGCGCAACATTGGAATCATCGCCCACATCGATGCCGGCAAAACGACGGTCACCGAACGGATGCTGTTTCTGAGCGGGGCGAAGCACCGCGTCGGACGCGTCGACCACGGTACCACCGACACCGACGACGATCCGGAAGAACAAGAACGCGGGATCACGATCTTCAGTGCCTGTGTGAAGTACCACTGGGAAAACCACAACATCAACCTGCTGGATACCCCCGGACACGTCGACTTTACCGCCGAAGTCGAACGCTGTTTGCGAGTCCTCGACGGCGCGGTCGTTGTGTTTTCGGCACGTGAAGGCGTCGAGGCGCAAAGCGAAACGGTGTGGCGACAAGCTGATCGATACCACGTTCCGCGGATCGTCTTTATCAACAAGATGGACCGCGAAGGAGCCGATTTTGAATCGGTCTTCAACGACATCGAACCGCGTTTGGGAGGACGCCCCGTCGCAATCGAACTGCCCGTGGGGCAAGGCCCGGCGCACGTCAACGATCCCTTCCGCGGTGTCATCGACTTGGTCGACATGAAAGCCCTGCAGTTCGATCCTGAAACCGAAGGCAAAGCGGTTACCGAGACCGAGATCCCCGAGGAACTGATGGACGACGCGCTGCTGTGGCGCGAACAGCTTTTGGAAACGATCTGCGAAATCGACGAACACGCCATGGCATTGGTCATGGAAGATCAGGAAATCCCCGTCGACATGATCCGCAAAGCACTGCGCAAGGGCTGCATCGACCAAACGATTCAGCCTGTCCTTTGCGGTTCAGCACTTCACGGCATCGGCGTTCAGCCGCTGATGACCGCGGTCGGGCATTACCTACCAAGCCCGCTCGATCGTCCGCCGGTTGAAGGCTTTGATCCGAAGAAGCCTGAGAAGAAGGAAGTTCGCAAGCCTGATCCAAATGAACCGTTCAGCGCACTGGTCTTCAAAATCCAACCAGCCAAGACCGGCGACAATTACTGGATTCGAATCTATAGCGGCACGCTGAAACAGAACTCGCGTGTTTACTGCCCCAACCGTGACAAGAAAGAAAACGTCGCGCAGCTGTGGCAGATTCACGCATCCAAGAAAGAACGCGACGGCCAAGTCGAGTCACTCGGTGCGGGTGATATCTGCTGTGTGATTGGACCACGCTTCGCGATCACCGGTGACACGTTGTGCGATACGTCGAAGGACCAGATCGAACTTCCAAGCATCAAGTTCGCCGACACCGTCTTGTCGATGGCGATCGAACCCGAGAACACGGGCGACCGCAAAAAACTGGAAGACACGCTGGACATGCTGCGACGCCAAGACCCGACCTTCAAGGCGGTTGATAACGAAGAGCTTGGCCAAACGCTGATCAGCGGGATGGGCGAACTGCACTTGGAAGTGATTCAGCACCGACTGACGCGTGACTTTGGTTTGAACGTCAAGTTCTATAAGCCGCGCGTAAACTATCGCGAGACGATCGGTGGCAAAGCGGACATCACCGGTGCATGCAATCGCCAGATAGGCGCGTCGCAAATGTTCGCACGATTGAAAGTCCGCGTGCAACCGACCGACGATCCGTCATCGGCGCCGCTGGTATTCGATCGTTTGCCGCCGGATTGCCCGCTGTCCAATGACGTGCGAACCGCGGCGATCCAAGAACTGCGTGACCGAGCGGAAGGCGGCGGCGTATTGGCCGGTTTCCCATTGTCGGGAATCAAAATCGAAGCCTATGACGCCGAAGTCCACGAAGAAGGCAGTGACGAAATCGCATTCCGCATTGCAGCGGGTGACGCGTTCGACAAGGCACTGCACGAAGCTGGCCCGGTTTTGTTGGAACCGGTAATGAAGGTTGAAGTCACCACGCCGGATGAATACATGGGCGAGCTAGTCGGTGACTTGCAACAACGTCGTGCCCTGATCGCGGCGACGGAATCACGTGGTGCGATGACAGTGATCACGGCAAACGCGCCCCTGAAGGAACTATTCGGTTACTCGAGTGCCGTTCGCAGCCTGAGCCAAGGCCGCGCCGGTAGCAGTATGGAACCGTTGGGTTATCAACCGGCGCCGAAAGAAGACCTCGAAGCGTTCCAGTACTAATCAACGTGATCCAACTCCCAACCGAATCAACCGCCATAATTGCCGAGGCATCGCTGATGACAGACATCGGCGTTCCGATTGCGGCAATGGGGTTGGTACTGGCATGCGTGGTTAGTTGGCTGACCAATTTGATCACATTGCCAGGCAACTGGATTTGCGTCGTGATGATTGGATTGTGGGTTTGGCTTGGCCCTGAATCAGGCCGGCTTTCAATTGGGCTGGTGACACTTGGCGTCACCTTTGCGATCGCGTTTTTCGGTGAAGTCGTCGAGTTCATGGCGTCAGCCGCTGGGGCCAAGAAAGCGGGTGCGAGTACCAAGTCGACGATTTACTCGATTGTTGGATCGCTCGCGGGTGCGATTTTTGGTGGGATCATCGGAGTGCCAGTTCCTGTCATTGGACAAGTGATCGCAGCCATCTTGTTTGGCGGACTCGGTGCGGCAGCCGGCGCGATGTACGGCGAGTGGACTGACGGTCGAGACTGGCGTGAAAACTGGACCGTGGGCAGAGCCGCATTCCTGGGCAAGCTGTTTGGGACGGTGGGGAAGTTCAGCGTTGGATTGATGATCATCGTCGCGACCGTGATCGCGCTTTGTGTTTAGTCTTGCGCTCATTTCGTTGAGACAGACACGCCGCCGGTGACTCCTCCTGGCACTGAGGTCCTCTGAACTCACGTCAACACCCCTCCCTAGAGCCACACGCACCTTCTGGAGAAAGCGAAAGGCGTTTTTTTCGCAAATGTTCCGTAGCTAAGCGGCGGGATCTGGCCATCAGCATTGCTCCTCCTTGGTAGAGAGAAAGCCTGCCGATTGAGGAATGCCATGGCATACATTGGAGCGACATCAGATCTGCCACGAATCACCGACTTCGTGGCCCCAATCGTCTTCTTTTCGCAAGACGCCACCGGTGTGATCACATTAGTCAGCGACTCGGTCCAGGAAGTTCTCGGCTTCCATCCGGATAACCTGATCGGTCGACCACTAACGGCGATCCTAAATCCGGATTGCCAGATCAATGAGTTCGCGGGCATTGGCAGCGACAGTCCGTCCACTCATGTCTTGATGAGCGTGATTCGTGCGGACCGCCAGTCGCGGATCTTGTCAATGCGACGCAACCGCGTTGTCCCCAGCGACCTCGAAGTCCGCTTTCACAATATCGTGATCGACGTGACCGACGAAGTCCGCCAGTTCCAAACGATGAGCACGCGGCTGCAAACTCTTAACGCGATCGACAAACGCCTGAGTGAACAGGAGCACCAGGTTGCCGAGCGCATCGTGATTGGAATGTTGAACCGCGAAATTGCGGACGACTTGAAAGTTTCTGAACGTACCGTCGACCGACGCCGCGCGTCCATCATGGAACACTACGGTGTCGACTCTGCGGCCGAACTGGTTTCGCAACTTGCCGAGCAGTCTTTGCTGAAGACGCTTTTACAAACGGCCAGCCAGTCGAGTTGGCGGAACGCAAGTAACGCGCACCAATTGTCGCCTGGCGTCGCACAGCTTAGCCGCAGCGCCTGACAAACTTAGAATCGCCAGCGTTTTTTCGACGATACTTTCACGTCCAGTCTGCGGATTGGCGTGGATTGATCTGGATATCTCTTGAGACGAGTTTGCGGTAAAACAGAGCGAACTGTCGGACAGACGTCGTATGGCATTTCTGTCAGCGCCGAATTCTCTGTCTACGCCAGATTCACGGCACAGCAAACTCTCGATTACCTCGTGAAGGGATTCGTCTCGATGTCAAACGCATTTGAACCTCAATTTACCGATGAGCCGGTCCAAATCCAGCGTTCTGGCACCGGTAAAGGCTGCCTGATCGGCTGTCTGATCGCAGGGGGCTTATTCGCCGCCGCTTGTATCTGTGCCGGTGTTGGGGCGTGGATGTTTTTCACCAACGTGCGTGATCAATACACATCGACCGAACCAATGGATCTGAAAACGGTTGAGTACAGCGACGAAGAGATGAAGACGCTGAAGAACCGCATTGAAGGATTTCGACAAAAGCTGAATGCTGGTGAGACGCCCGAACAAGATCTCGAATTGACGGCGGACGATATCAACGCATGGATCTCGGCAGACGAGAAATTAAAAGGCAAGGTATTCGTACGGATTGAAGACGATCAGGTCCGCGGTGACGTCAGTATGCCGCTGGACGGGCTGCCAATGGGATCGGGCCGATATTTCAACGGCTCGGGAACATTTGATGTGTCGATGGAAAACGGCGAGCTGAACGTTCGGATGCAAAAGGCCGAAGTCAACGGCGAGCCAGTTCCCGAACCCTTTATGGAAGGTATGCGTGGCGAGAACTTGGCCAAAGAGTTCAGCAAGCAGCCGGAAAACGCGGAGTTCCTCAAGAAGTTTGAAGACATCAGCGTCAAAGACGGCAAGTTCATCCTGCGAGCGAAACGTGACACCGGCGAGAACGATGAATCGGTTTCGCCCAACGAAATAGAAGCATCTGTTGAAGCGGAAGACGACACGGAAGGCAGCGATGAAACCCCAGCAACGGATGCTGACACATCATCGGATACGACTGAACCAGAGCCAGCGACAGCAAGTTAGCTCGAAGGCCGCTCGGTCAATGTTTTGCCAGACGCGGCACGCCTTCGAACAATGCCGATCCGATGCGAACCAAGGTCGCACCGGCGGCAATTGCTTCGGGGTAATCGCCGCTCATTCCCATCGACAGTTCGGGAAGTTCCAAGCCCAAGTCGCTTTGTAAGTCATCACGCAGTTTGGCAACTTCGGCGAACTGTTTCCCGGCTTCGTCAGCTTCGGTCCCCCAGCCTGCCATCGCCATCAACCCGCGAATCCGAATCGCGTCCCATTTCTGCAACGTGGCGAGACGTCGGACCTCATCGGGTGGCAGCCCGGTCTTTGCTTCATCACCACTGATGTTGACTTCCAGCAAGACATCCGTGGTACGGGATTGCAGCTTCGACTCATCCTCGATTGCCAACAACAAACGCTCGCTATCGACCGAATGAATGAGCGGCGAATGCTTGAGCAAACGCCTTACCTTATTGGTTTGCAGGTGACCGATCATGTGCCACTGAAAATCTTGTGGCACGACAAGGGATTCTGCTTTTTGCCAGAGCACCTGCGGCCGATTTTCGCCCAGGTCACGGCAACCCGCATCGACGAGACATTGCGTAGTAGGAGCGTCGACGTACTTAGAAACGCCGACCAAGCGGACCGAGTCTTGGGGGCGGCCAGCGGACCGAACCGCTTCGCCCATTTCAGTGATCACGTTCTGATAGTTGACTAGGATCTGTTCGGAGACATTCATGTCGATTCTTCGTTTCCTTCGACAACGATCAATTGTTCCCAGCTTTGATCGTGAGCTTGAAAGCGGGCTGCAAAAAAGTCGGTGATCATCTGCTTGCCGAAGAAGGATCGGGGACCACCTTCATGAAGCGAGCGATACAGGATCCATTGTGACGTGCCACATTGAATCCGAAAGGACGCGGCGGCTGATCGCGGCAGCGTGTTCAAATTTTCTCCGACGGCCAACTGTCGCCAAGTGCGCCGCGACTGGAACCGCTTCTTTGCGAGATCGATCCAAAGGGGCGAATAGAGTTGCCCCGAGGCGCTATCAGAAAGCAACAAATTGCCTTGGTTGGTCACCGTCAGTTTTTGGGCACTTCGGCTTGTCCGCCATTCATCAGCCTGGAGCGGCAATAGCAAAGCCTGTGGCGAGTCATGATGCAGGAACACTTCATTGACATCGTCATCGGGTTCACAGCGGACGTCATCGCAAACCGGCAAGCGGGCGAAGTATTCGATCTGACGGTTGGCGTTGTCAGGCTCGCCTAAATAGTCTTGCTGAATCACTGCGTCGGCGAACATGCAGCAACGGTCTTCCCGTAGCAACGCGATTTGTCGCTGCACCGAAAACCCGAGCTCGTACGCTTGCTCGAACTCGAGATAGTGGACGTCTTCGTCGCTGTACTCGCACGTGAGCTCCCAATCCGAACCAGGAACGAGCGACTGCCCATCGACGACCAATTCACATTCGAAATGCCCCGACAACAATGCTGATTTCCCGGTGGCCAATTCCAAGTGCATGTCTTGGCCGTGGTAGCGGACAAACACACGGCCGCGCCGAGCATCCCAATCGGGCAGCATGCAGGCCAGCTTTGCATGCTCGTGATGCAGCATCGGGTCGGGCAGGTTTGCCATCCAGGTTAGTCGCCGTGACGTACTCTGTTTGCCCAGCAACGCATCCAGCGCGGGCTCGAATGTCTCCCGGTCAAATTCCGTCGCCTGTTGCAACAGACCACCGGCGCCGATGTCGACTCGTCGCGAACCATTCGCATGCGAACCTGTGGTAGCGGTCCAAGCGTTACTTCCTTCACCTCGTGACAAGGCAAGCGTCCAGACAGTCAACTCGCGTCCGACTTCGGCAAGTTTGACGAGCAGCTTTTCAAATCGTTTCTGCTGACGCTTCTTTTGACCGTGCAGTTGATCCGCAAACGCGTCAAGCAATCGTTGGCATCGGATCAACGATGCGAGTAGTAATCGCACATCACCGGGATACTCCAATGCCGCACCGACGCAATCTTCGGTCTGATCGATGAATCTCGCCAACGCTTGCAAGGCGTGTTCACCCATCCGCCGACATGACGGCAGGGGTTCCAAAAAGACACTGAGCGTCAAACCGATTTCGACGACTGCGATTTGGAATGCAGGGTGGGCGCCGTCCTGGTCCAACCAGGTCTCGCGAAATTCTTGGATGGTGCCCAGCAGTCCCCACCAGCTGGCTTCATCAAGATGCTTGAACAACCCCGGCAAAGAGGCGGCGGCAACGACCATCATCGCAGACTGTTTGATGGTCCACTCGTCACCCTGCATCGCCGCAAGGTCATTGATGTCAGCAAGGAGTTGCTGAATGTCGAGATCATTGAATCGCGGACTGTTGACTGCAGAATTCGTCGCGACCCGAGAAAGGAACTCGATGAAAAGTCCGCCATCGAATGGCTGAAGATTCGCCAAATCCAGTCCCCACCGATAGACACCACCCGATTTTGCGGCCGCACCAAAGATCGCTTTTGGCCCGAGCTCACGCTGCCGCTGCAGTACCTGTTTGCGTAGCGTCGTCCACTGAGTCAGCATCGGTGACGACACGTCGGACGCGGGAATATCGCGTTCCGCGGCGTCAGAATTCTCGATCATCTCTGGGCCTTCGATCGTATCGGTCATTGGGGGCAACTGGTCAGACATGGCAGATGATCGAAAAGAGGAGCGAAACCAAGCCCGACGAAAATTCCGCGTCGGAACGTCAGGTGTGCTCTTTGGCATCGTACCTGCACCGGATACGCTACCTTCAACAGTGGACTGAACCTCGTGATGGGAATTCGACAAGCCAAACGGCCTGTAGACCCGAGTTTCTTTGCCCAAGTTACCTAGTCTCGATCAGTCTTGCACCTACCCAGACCAGACATTGCTGTTGCCGTGCTCCAAGGCCGGCTTCGGCAACATCGACCGCCAAGAGGTATTGTCGTGATTCGCAAGCACAGCTTCCTAGTTCCCCTCGTGTTGATCGGATTGGTTGCCGCCGGATGCAACCGAGCCTCAGAGAAGGGTGGGCCAAAGTCGGCCGCTTCATCGACTTCGGAAGCGACCGTCGATTCACCACAGCAGACCACGACCACCGAAACTGGCAACGGAGCAGCGGTAACCGAATCAACGGACTCAAACAAATCACAATCTTCTGGCACCGCGATCGGTGCGGAAAGCGGTGATTCCAAGTCCGCGACACTTCCTCCAGTATCTCCGGCTGGTTCCGGGACCGACGAGATGTTGTCGTTGAACGGCCCAGGCGGAACGGAGGCTCCCACCGCGACGGAATCAGAAACGCCGGCAGCAAGTCGCTGGGACCGCGGACCATCTCCAGAGGACATTGCCGAAAAAGCGTTTCTGCCGCCTCCAGGTGGAACTTCACTCAGCAAAGATGGCCGACTGTGGATCGATGCGAAACGCAAACGAGTCTACATCGATGGCTATGTTGCGATGACGCGTGGCCCGTTAGAAATGTTTGCTTGCCCGGTCGGGACGAAAGAACATGAATCGATCGTCGCGGCACTGAGTCGATCCCGTGATGTCCACGCGGCGTTGCTCGCGATCGAAGCCACACCGGGAACGCCGGTTCGATTCCGCCCCACGTTTGTCCCGCCCACTGGGCAAGTCATCCGCGTTTGGGTTTGCTGGTACGACAAAGACGGCAAGTTCCAAGCGGTCGACGCACGTGAGTGGATCCATGACTTGGACATCGACGGTCCGATGAAGACCGAGTGGGTCTTCGCTGGCAGCGGTTTTTGGCAGGACCCAGAAGACAAACGGGAGTACTACGAAGCCGATGGTGGCGACATGATCTGCGTTTCGAATTTCTCGAGCGCGATGCTGGACGTGGCGATCAGCAGCAGTGCGGACGCGGATTCGCTGCGGTTCGAGCCGTTTGAAACCAAAATCCCGCCTCGCGACACCCCCGTGCGTCTGGTTCTCGTGCCTGTACCGAATCCAACGGATGACGACGACGCACAGGCAAAACCGAGCGACCAATCCGCTCCGGAAAGCGGCGATGTGCCCCGCGCAAATCAATCTGCTAACACGCCTAGTCCGTCAACGCAGTCATAACGATATCAGGCGTGACCCCGCCGTTTGGCGGCATGGCGTCAGTTTAATCGGTACGGTCCCTATGACTGCACACTTTCCGATAGCCTGATTGGAGTATCTCGCCCCCATCTTCAAAAGCCGTTAGACGCTGAAAACTGCAACGTAGGGTTTTCGGACAAAGTCGCTCACGCCGAGCGATTGCAGGATCCGGAGCCCACGACATGGCCTCGCCCCAAAACACGTTACTGCGTCTATTGAAACCCGATCGCTTGGTCTTTGCGGCGACGGTCTTTTTCCTCGCGACGATGCACCAGCATGCGTTCGAAGATCGCTTTGTTCTGATCCTGTATTACCTGGCCGCTGTCGGTGCCGCGTTCGCACTGGTTCGTCGCGGATCGTTGGGGTTTGCCACTGCGGTGGTCGCCATCGTTGCCGGAACGATGTTCGCTCAGCTGTACTACGCGGCCAAACCGACGGTCTGGAGCCCGATCTTTGATGCGGTGCGCGACATGATCGCACTCGGATCGATTCTGTACTTGACGCTCCGAGTCTTGATGGCGAGCTATCGGTTGCAACGTGAAGAAAAACAGCGTGCGATCGAAAATCAAATCCAAGAGCAACTTGTCGCAATGCGTGCTCAAGCGTTGCGACAAACGTCGCACGAAGTACGCACCCCGCTTTCGACGATCACCGCAATCAGCGAAACGTTGCTCGATGGGAGCACCGGTGATTTGAACGAAGCGCAGCAAGACTTTGTCAAAGACATCGACGACTCGGCGCATCACCTGTTGGCGCTCGTCAATGACATCTTGGACTATGCGAAGGCTGAAGCGGGGATGATCCGCTTGGCACCGCAACCGGTAGCCTCGTAGAACTGGTTGACCAGTGTGTGGCGATGGTCACGCCTCGTGCGAAAGAAAAATCGGTCACGTTGACCGCACAAGTGGATAGCCGACTGACCGAAGTAACCGCTGACCCGCTACGCCTTCGACAAATCTTGTTGAACTTGCTTTCCAATGCGATCAAGTACAACGAACCGGGCGGGACCGCGATCATCCAAATTCGACCGGACGACGAGCAACAGTTCCGAATCACCGTACGAGATACCGGACGCGGTATCGCTCCGGAACACATGAAGCACTTGTTCGAACCGTATTACCAAGCTGCGATTGCAGACCAAGGAATTGGCACCGGTTTAGGGCTGGCGATCATCAAACATTTGACCGAATTGCATGGCGGTTCGATCTCAGTGGAAAGCGTGGTTGAAACCGGAACCATGTTCACGATTCGTTTGCCACGAACAGCAGACGCTTTCGATTCCAACCATGACACGATCATCGACGAGACAGTACGGCCCGGCGATGCGGTATTCAACTACGACATGATGAGCGTCTGAGACGCAAGGTAGAACGATGACAACCGCAATTGATTGTGAACTCGATCACCACATCACGAAGGGCTTTGCCGAGACATTTTCGCAGGCGGCTGCCGAGGTCGACCAAAAGATGCGAATCTTGGTCGCCGACGGAAACGCAACCGTCCGCAAACTGCTGCGGCTTGCCCTTGGTGGCGAATCCTATGACATCACTGAAGCGACCAATGGTGCCGATGCGTTTTCAATCGCCACCGCGACTCCTGAACCGCACGCAATCTTGCTGGATGCCGGTATCAGCGGCGGAATGGATGGACTAACGGTCTGCCGGATGCTCAAAGACGACATGCAGTTCAGAACGATCCCGGTCGTGATGTTGACGACTTCGGGATCAAACGAAGAAATACAGGATGCAGTCGATGCTGGTGCGGATGAATTTCTTAGCAAGCCGATCAATCGCGGCGAATTGAATGTCCGCCTCCGTTCGATCACACGCCTGCACCGCGGCAATGCCGAAATGATCGGTGCGGAAAGCGTCGCGTTGTCTTTGGCCAGAGCCGTCGCCAGCAAGGACGGATATAGCAGCGGTCATGTCGAACAGGCAGCCAACTACGCCGTGTCCTTTGGAAAGGTACTGGGGATGGACGCGGGCGAACTCAAAACGCTTCGCTTCGGTGCGATCTTGCACAACGTCGGAAAGATCGCGATCCCGGATTCAATTCTTGAAAAGACCGGTCCGCTGACGCCACGCGAACGAGCGCTCTTTCACCAACATCCACGTGTCGGGTGTGATATCTGCGCGCCGCTTAAACCGCTCGCACCGGTTCTGCCAATCATTCGGCATCACAAAGAACATTTCGATGGTACCGGTTATCCGGACGGATTGCGGGCGAATGAGATCCCGCTGAAAGCTCAAATTGTTGGAATCGTGGACGTCTATAGCGCGTTGACGAATGATCGCCCGTTTCGGAGGGCAAAAACGCAAACGGAAGCCCTCGAAATCCTGAAACATCGCGCCAAGCAAGGAATGCATGACCCAGAATTAGTAGCACGATTCTGTCAGATGATCCTGGCAGACTCCGACGTGTCTCCTTGTCTCCCGCAGGATGAACTCCCAGCGGGTGCCACGACCGTTTCCTCGTCATCGTGAGCGCACTCTCCCACCACCATGACTTCCGATAGCAAGAAGATCCTTATCGCAGAAGACAATCCTGGATTGGCTCGGGTTCTTTCCTTCAAGTTCCAGTCCTGTGGATTTACGCCGATCACCTGTGCCGACGGGGCAACCGCCTGGGAAGCATTTCAGGACACCGAGATCGCCGCCGTCGTCAGCGACCACGAAATGCCAGCCTTGTCGGGCCTGGAACTGATCGCACGCATCCGCCAACTGCGGCCGGAGATGCCTTGCTTTCTCGTCACGGGGCGAAAGCTCGAACTCTCGCGTGACCCTCGCGTCATCGAACTTGGCGTACAGGAAGTCTTTGGTAAACCCTTTAGCCCCGCAGTCGTCGTTGAAGCAGTGGCAGAAGCGACACACACGACACTGCCAGAGCGAGATATCATTCCGCCGATCAACACTGTCGCTGGAACATTGACAGCGGTTCCAACGTTTCCGGGAGTTCACCAATGATTCAACAGTCTGGAGCCCCACAGCCAGATGAGTCAGTAGTCCCCACTGTCACCGGCGGAACCCCAAGCGATCTTGACCACTTCATCGCGATGCGAATCGCGAACGAAATCGGCTACGCGATCCACCTTTTCCAATCGGCTGACGAAGATGCATTTGCCCAGCAGACTCTCGCAGACCCTTCTCGTGTGCACTCTGTCGAGCACGAAGGGCATGTCCGCCAAGGGCTTGTTTTGCCACAAGGATCTGTCGCGGTCTGGCAATGCGAAGCGAACCATGCCAAACGAGTAGGCAACCATGCTCTTGCCATCTTACAACTCGTGACGGCGCGACACGAAAACAAACAGCTCCTTTCGGAAGTCGATTCGCTGACCAACCAAGTGATGCAGGACTTCGAAGAACTGTCGTTGATTCGAACATTGGCGTCCAGCTTAGAATTGCCACAGAGCGCCGAGGAAATCGACACGTTCGTGATTTCCTCGCTTCGTCCGCTGGCCGGCGGAGTGGGAGCACAGTCGATGGCGGCAGTGTTGATGGACGAACACCAAATGCGTTCGCCACTTTGGACCAATGCCAAGCTGCTCGAAGACCAAGTCGCTTGGGATCTGATCGAACAACTCCGAAACGAGACAAGCCAGCAGCCCGTCGTACGAAACGTCAACATCGGTTCGATCGCCGATGGTGGCGACGCGATCAACGAACTCGTGATGGTCGAGTGCAGCAGTGAAGGCCGGCTGCACGGTTGGGTCATCGCGTGCAACCGTATCAAAGACGAAATGGACGATTTGCCATGGGCTCAATTGGGCTTCACAACGGTGCAAGCTTCGTTGATGGAGACGGTTTCCAATCAACTTGCCTCGCAGCTCAATAACATTCGATTACTGCGTCAAAAGGAAGAGCTCTTTACCGATGTCATTCGGGCATTGGTCAATGCCGTCGAAGCGCGTGACCCCTATACATGCGGGCATAGCGAACGAGTCGCATGCTTCGCCCGATTACTCGCCTCGAAAATCGGTTTTAGCGCGATCGAATGTGAACGGATTTACTTGACGGGTCTACTGCACGATGTGGGCAAAATCGCGATCCCGGACGGAGTGCTGCAAAAGCCCAACGCACTCAACGACGAAGAACGTGCCATCATTGAAACGCACACGGATTCTGGCTGGAGAATCCTCCAAGAGCTCGACGCGCTGCAAGACATCCTGCCCGGTGTCCTGTACCACCACGAACATTGGGATGGTGGCGGATATCCAGACAAACTGGTCGGCGAAAACATCCCCATCGATGGACGCATCCTGGCGGTCTGCGACGCATTTGATGCAATGACGAGTGACCGTCCTTATCGCGAGGGCATGTCAGTCGACCGTGCGGTGAAAATCCTTTCAGGAGGTGCGGGCGGTTACTGGGATCCGAATTTGATCGACGTCTTTCAGCAAAGCATCGACGAGATCAACGAGATTCGCCTAAGCCATCAACCGCGTACCCCCGCGTCCCGACCTTCGCCTGTCGACGGGATGCCGATCATCGGACTACCCGGAATCTCGGTCAGCCAATTTACCGGCGTCATCGCCTAGACACACTCAGCACGATCAAGCTGCGTTGCGTTCGAACGCTTGGTCGGCCACCGCGATCCGTTGAATCAATCGTCGGAAGTCGCCGGGCTTTGTGATCACCTGATCAAAGCCAGACGCGATCGCTTGTGCATGCAACTTCGGCGTGACAAAGCTACTGACCCAAACGTGCCGCGCGCCGCGTGGAACGTTTTTTGTGATCGTACGAAAACTCGATGCATCAATTGCCGAGTCATCCCACCAGTATTCGTCAAAGTGATGCACTCGGGAAAGCGATTCAGGAGCACAAGCGGCCACGGCAACCGCGCCGGTTTCGGCAATCGCCAACAGTGAATTTGCCATCGCAATGTCACGCGAAACGATTACCAAACTGACAGGCTGTTCGGTGCGATCCGCTAAGAAACCGCAGTGCTGGAGCAGGGCAGGTAAGGTGGTTTTCCAAGCGTGCCATGCGACCGCAGTTCCTCCGAAAGCATCGACCGGAGAAGGGCGACAGCCGGCACAAAGTGGGCCGAGCAGCAAAACGATCGATGCGATTGGATGTTGTTGTGTCAATCGTCGAAATGAATCCTGTCCGCGCGTCGAATCGTTGCTGTGACAGGATAAGATCGCCCGGACGTCGCTCGCCGGACGTTCGATCGCCTCTTCAAGACTTTCTCGATATGCGATTTGCGAAACGTTGCGTTCGCAGAATTCAAACGCATCTCTGAATGCAACTCGGTCACGACAGCCAATCCATAGCAGCGTTCCGGATTGAAGATTCGTCGCGGCGCGTTGCTCAAACGGGTTCGCCGTTTGCAAGCCGATTTTCGGCGAAGTCTCGTTCCTTGACATACCGTGCCCCGACACACCCTTTGATTTTGACAACTGAGAATCGGCGTTGGAGCAGTGTCGGGTGAGGAAGCGATCGCTTCGTCTAACCAACCGACATCAGCGACTCGGCTTCACGCAAACATTCCCAGGCTTCTTTTGGAGAAGCACACTGACGCAAGCGATCCAAGAAAGAATCAACCGAGATCAGTCGGCTGAGCTTGGCAAGGTTACGAAGGTGAGCGGCGTCGTCGTAAGAGCAGATCAGAAAAAAGATATCGGTCATATGGCCCGATTCGGAAAACGGGATCCGCGCCGGGCTGACAGCGAGTCCGATGACCGAGTCCGCCAAGATCGACGTCTGGGGACGGCGCGGGTGCATCAGTGCGACACCGCAATCAAGTGCTGTCGGGTGCATCTGTTCGCGACTTTTGACAGCCTCGGACATTGCCGGTGCGTCCCACATCAATCCAGACTGTGCTGCGAGCTCACAGATATTACGAATCACCGAGGAACGTGTCCGCGCAGAAAACGGAATCTCGATCGTCGCTTCGGTACAAAGTTCGTGGATCGGACGATCACTTGATTGATCCGTCATACGATCCACGACCGCTTGCATTTGATCCAATTCCGCCGTGTCATCACTGGCGCCGATCCGCTCCTCCAACCAGTGGTGAATCTCCGCTTCGCTGAATCTCCATTGTCCGGCAACTCTTCGACCGGGAATCCGGCCACGCATCACCATTTTTTCGACTTGTGGCGGCGTGATATGCAGGTATTGGGCAAGCTGGGCTAAGTCGAAATCTTCCATCTGATGTTCTTGTGGTCGCGGTTTCGCGATGTCAAAAGCTGTAAAAACCTACGGCAAATGGTCCCCCGCAAGACTGTCGAGGGCCAACGCACTGTATGTCAAACCGCCTCGATGTAGCAACGAGATAGTTTTCGGTTTCTTGGCGGATTTTCTAAAGTTTCACCCCTGGATCTTATTCTCGCTCTTGACCGGCGTGACGGCTGATCGCTATTTCCAACTGAAAACTTGCCCCCGGTCCGCTTAAGCCCCAATGTAAACAGGCTAAAGAAGCTTGAACGCCCCTTTCCGAAATCGCTCCCTTCGCAAACGCCCAAACCAACCTCTGTTGGGTTGGCCGATTCGGCTTGTGATCCAAGCCGTCGGCTTTGCGTTGATCGCGGCGTTCGCGACCGAAGGCGACCTATGGGCTCAGGGTGGGAACTCGCTGGACGTCCCGCAAACGCGATTGACGCCACTGGGAACAGCATTGCCTGGCGGGCAAACCTATCAAGGCGGTCAGAATTACCAAACGCCGCCAGACTTCACCAACCAGGGTTACAACAACCAAGGCTTCGGTACCGGCAATCTTGGTGCGCCGACGCTCGGTGGCATGCAAACCAATCCGAACGCCGCTGGAAACCTCGGCTCGCCACTCGGCTACCCGACGACTCCCAGCGGGACCTTCGATCCATACGCAGGCGGACCGGCTGGCGGATACATCGCGCCGTCACCTTACGCGGGTGCCCCGCAAACCTATGGAGCGAATCCGACGTTTGGCGGCTTAGGATCTTCGCCCGTGCTAACAAACCCCTTTGGTGGTTCGCCGGTCGCGATTCCTTCCAGCGGATACGCCGGTCCGTTGTTCAATGGCGGAGGGTATGGAAGCACCGGATACAACGGAACGATCATGGATCCCGCGATGACCGCCCCTGGTTATGCGGGTTCGCCATATCCCTCAGCGACTCCATCAACGTTGTTCCCCGGCGGAATCATGCAGCGTCCGGGGTCGCTTTTGCCACCGGTCGATCCATTCCGTTTGATTCAACGTGTCCGCATGCGACATACTTTTTTGGCCGATCCCGGTGACCACTCGGATATCAACACGACGGACATTGCCTTTGCCTTCGCCTTCCCGCGATTCTTTTGGTCGAATCAACCGTTATTCGTCGCCCCTTCGTTTTCATGGCACCAACCACATGAATACGACTTGTACGACGCGTTCGTCGACTTGGCATGGCAATCCGATCCGAACCAAATCGCCGGGGTGGAGTTACAATTCGGCGTTGGCGTATTCTCCGAATTCGGCGTGTACGATACCGACAGCCTTCGGCTTCGCGGCCGCGGTTTAGGCGTGTTCCGACTTTCGCCAGCGACCACGTTCAAAGTGGGTGTGCATTACCTCGACCGACAGCGAGTCAAAGTACTGCCAGCGGGCGGACTGTTTTGGCAACCCAACCCATTCACCAAGATCGACTTGTATTTCCCCCAACCGCGTTTATCAAAGTTCCTGGCGACCCTGGGGACCCAAGACGTCTGGTGGTATCTGACTGGCGAGTACGGCGAAGGTTCTTGGACGCGAAACGTGTTGAACGTCGAACGCCAAGCCGACATCAATGACATTCGTGCGATCTTCGGTTTAGAACTCGGCCGCAGCGATTTGATTCGCGCTGGTCGTCGAACTTGGTTTGCTGAGGTTGGCTATGTATTCGATCGCGAAATCTTTGTGAACGAACAACTGCACCAAGATCTCGACAGCACCTGGATGGTACGCCTGGGCGTCGGCTACTAGCGTGCCAACGTCACTAGTCAGCTAGCTTTTGTGATGCCGCTAACGTTCAACGATGTTGTGTCGAAGCAACATTGACGTTGCGATAAAACAACATCTTGATCGCGGCAATCGGCTTCTGCCCGTGTTTTTGACACTGGCACATGGAGTGCTTTTTGACGCGTCCATGAAGACGCATCATCACATTTTCGGACTGATCATCTGCCTCAGTTTGGCATTCGCTACGACGGGCTGCATCACACCAACGACCTTTCGCCAAGAGTACGGACGCTCGATCGGGCCTACCGATTCAGAAGCGTCGATACCGACCGGAATGCGTCGAACCAAGAACGGATGGGAAGACGCCTCGACCTGGGTTTGGGAAAACGGCAGGTCTCCTACATCGATCAACGGCTGGATCGAAGAACAACAAGATCGCGAACCGAGTTGGGTGCGGAAGGTTTTCGACCGCATTCGCTCAACGCCGCCACTCATGGTTGGCGTCATTCAAATCGCTTCGATCGCCGCGATTACCGCGATCGCTAAATCCGCTCGAAAAGTCTCCGCTCCGTCAAGCGACCGCGAAGAGAAGTGACAATCGGTAACCCATGATTAGGTAACCGACTGGATATTTGCGTTGCCTTGGGGGAGAGTTCTCACCCACGACGCCCCCCCACATGACCTGCGTGTCAGCTATCATAATTTCATGCCGACTCGCGATTCTTCATGCCCACATTGAAGTGCTGAAGTGACACGAATTCTATTGACCGCCTTTGAACCGTACGATCGCTGGAAAGAAAACGCCAGTTGGCTCGCCTTGGTCGATTTCACCAGTTGGTACGAAGGCGAACACGACATCACAACACGTCGCTACCCGGTCGACTATCAAAAACTCAAAGGCCTGCTGCGTGAAGACATCGCTGATGATTTCGATTTTGCCATCCATCTAGGACAAGCGCCAGGATCGACATTGATCCTGTTAGAAGCCGTTGGATTGAACTTACGCAACAATGGCGAGCCGTTGCTGGTCGACGCACCAGCGGCTTATCGTTCCAATCTCGATCTGATCCGAGGACAAGAACGATTGACAGCCGCAGGTATTCCAAGCGTCGTATCACATCATGCTGGAACGTATCTTTGCAACGCGGCTCTGTACTTGAGCCTGCACTACAGCCATGAGATGGGCCGGCGAACCGAGTCCGTGTTCGTGCACCTTCCGCTCACCCCAGCTCAAGTGGCAAGCGATGGTTCGAATCTCGCCAGCATGAGCACTCCGATGCAGAGCGCTGCAATCGCGTTGCTGATCGATGAGTTGACCAACTAGCTCAGTCGCACCTCGTTACGCTTCGCTCATCTGCTCATGGATAGGAAGCGATTCGCTCTGGCGGGCGGTTGGCAAGTTGCTTTGGCTGAAGGGTACAAGTGTTCCTGGTGGGAAGTGAAATGCTTTGATCTCGGGATGGTGCGTGCCTTCGATCAGCCCGACTTTAACAACGGTGCCATCAGCCAATTCAAGGGTATAGTCCAGCTCTTTCATCACTCACCTAATCGTACGTTTATCGCTAAACCAAAACACATCCCGCACGGATTGGTCCAGCTTGCCAACGACCTTCCATGCCTTTGAAGAACGCGATTGTTCCCAACAAGTCCGCATCGAGTTTGAAATATTCTGCGGCTTCTTTCTGATTCGTCCAAGAAACTTTGACAGCGCCCCTGCGAATGGGGGAACACCGTTGAATCTGCAGACCATCAGAGGGACACCGAACATTACGTCGAAGCAGAATCAGATTCGAACCGACTCTTTTCGCGTGACAGAAAACACGTCAAACACGCGCTCGCTTGTGCGAATTAATCCACTCAATCAGCGTCCTATGACGCATCGAATCGGAAAGCGGTTCCGTTGACGATCAATGATTTTTTCAACACGCGTTTGCTTCCGAAAACATCGTGTTAAACAATCTGATCGACTGTTCAGTCGGGGAATAAAAGACCAACTGATCAAGTGTAAAGTGCACTCGATCTACATCCGTCGGCTTAGTCGCCGAGGCCGTAGTCCTTGATTTTCTTATGCAGCGTATTACGGTTCATTCCCAAGCGTGTCGCGGCTTTGGTTTGCACGCCACCGCACGCTTCGAGAACTTGTGCGATCAACTCACGCTCCACGTGATCCACGACGTTGCGATGCAATTCTTGGGACGAATCACCGGCTTCAAGAATCCCTGACGTCACAACGGACTTGGTCAACGCTTGAAAGTCGCGTGGCTGACTCTCACCGGTCATCGGGTCGGTGCTGATCGGTTGGTTTTCGGTCACGCAACGCGGCAACAGCTCGTGTACCAGTTCGTCCGTCTCTGCCATCACGACGGCACGCTCGACATAGTTTTGCAACTCTCGAACGTTTCCAGGCCAATGGTAATTGCGCAAGGCCTCCATCGTTCCCGGACCGATATGAACGACATAGCGATCGTTCAGTTCGTTGTAGTAATCGAGAAAGTGCGAGACAAGCGAAGGGATGTCGTCGCGACGTTTCCGCAGCGGCGGGATTTCGATCGGCACCACATTGAGACGCCAATACAAGTCCTCACGAAAACGTCCGGCGCGAACCTCGCCCATTAAGTCTCGGTTACTTGCCGCGATAATTCGCACGTCGGTTCGCAGCGTATTGGTGTCACCAACGCGTTCGAATTCTTTCTCCTGAAGTACACGCAGCAATTTGACTTGCAAGGTCAACGACGTGCTGTTGATTTCATCGAGGAAGATCGTTCCGCCCTGAGCAGCTTCGAAACGTCCGGTCCGGTTGCTGACCGCCCCGGTAAATGCCCCGCGAACGTGGCCGAACAATTCGCTTTCTAGCAAGCTTTCGCTGAGTGCCCCACAGTTAACTCGCACGAACGGGCGCCCGCTACGGTGACTGAGGTTGTGGACGGCACCGGCGACAAGTTCTTTGCCGACACCGGTTTCTCCGAGAATCAGCACCGACGCGTTGCTTACCGCGACCCGGCGGGTCACTCGGTAAACCTCTCGCATCGCCGCACATTCACCGATGATCCCGGGAAGGGCTGTGTCGTGCGGTGTTGTCGCTGAATTGCCAAGCATTACGTTGGACGTCGATGCGAATTTGAATGGGGCTGCGAGACCGTTTTCTGGCCGATCTCGAACCGCCACTGGTAACTTGATTTCGTTGAACGATCACCCGTTCCGCCACGACTTGCGACGACGTCGCAAATGTCCACGAGCTCAATAGAGAAATTAGCGTTTTATGCGCTTCACCGGTACCCGGTGTTGATTAAGGACGATTCGAAACGCTTTGGAGAGCGGTTTGGGCATAATTTCGGAATCGGGCACGATCGCTCGGCGCCAGTGGGGCGAGTCGTTGCTTGGACTCGATCTCTGCGATGACCTCCGCAAAAGCCGCCGGACCGCCAGGAAGTGGCACCACCACAACCGCAGGCGTTTGCTCGCCAGTCCAACGCGTTGAACGCGACTCCAGTTTTGCCGCTGCAATCGCATCGGGGTGTACCGAATCATCGCTGAAGAAAACGATGGGAACCAATCGGCCACGTGGCAACCGTCGAATCCGGTCAACCAACTCAACGGCAGACGCATCGGTGAGCTGAATCTTGCTGACGACCATTCGCAGGTCGCCACCATCTGCTACCGCCCGTTCGGCCTGCATTGCATTGGTTGCCAAACGAACTTCGTGTCCCAGTTCGCCCAAGATGACTTCTTGTCGAACGGCAACAACCGGACGCGTTTCCACCAACACCGCGCTAGGCTGGTTAGACAACGAAGCCATCTCTGCGAGCGACTGTTGAACTTCGCTCGAGCCCGCAAAATAGATTTTATCGCCAGCATTTGCCAGCTCCGTCACTAACATTGTCGCTTCGTATCTCACGCGTGGCGACGGATGGCTCGTCGCCGCGGCGACTAGGGCTGATCGTTGATCGCCGTTGCCACGTAACTGTTCTGACGCAGGCTTCACCGCGAGGATCCGAATCACCCCAAGAGCAGCCGGTTCATCACCTTCGGCTTGACACTCTGTCAACGTTGCGAGCAAGAACGCGTCATCTACCAATCCACCATACGACGCCATCACGGCATCAACTTGGCTTTCATCACCCCAGTCCAAGTCAGCCATGATCCGATAGGCAGATCAGCCGCGATGACATTGCGAAGTGCATCGGGGGTTAGATTTGGCAGCCGGCGAATTTGCTGCGCCAGATCGTAGGCCTTGCGATAACAGCGATAAAGCTCTGTGCTTCGCGACGCTGACACCGACGACGCTTCTTCGGCGATTGCCCACATCGTTGCGGGGCTTTGGTCATTCGGCGTTCGCAGTGCGTCCCGCCGCAGCTGCCGCAATCGATCTAACAGATAAACGAGTGCGTCTCCGGCCGAATGCCCCGATGTCAAACGCTTTCCGACTTCCACTTCTGCCGCGGTCGCGTTACTCGCGAATCGGGCAGCAAAGGACCAAGCCAATGCCATCTCGCGGTCGGCGAGCGACTGGTACGCGACCAATGCATTCGCACGGACGTTCGCGTTTCCATAGAGTGCTAACTCCCCAACAGCATCGGTACCTTCTTGGCCGAACCGCTTCAGTACCTGCACGACCTTTTCGAACTGTTGCTGTGGAAGTCCTTGGCCAATCGCTTTGACCATTTCAACGATCGCCGCTTTTCCGCCGCGGAGCAAGGTTCGATTGGCGGCAAGGTTTTGATCGACGGAGCTGTTTGCCAATGCGGCAATTGCGGCAGTCAGTTTCTCCGGCGCTTGGTCTGACTGATCAAGCATCTGAGACATTTTCTCGATCGCCTTTTGCGCCGCCTCGGTCATCTCTTCTCGCAGCGACACCCGCAGTAACAAGGCGGCTCCGATCGTGCGAGCCGACGAAGCGACCACGGCATTGTCTTTCTCTTCGCCAATTTTTTCTAATTGGGAGGCTGCTTCGGTCCATGCTCCTACGCGAATCAGGCTCGCTGTCGCCCGCGCTCGATCATCGCCACCACGCGATGCAAGGGACCGTAGCTGACGGACCAGTTCATCCGGCCCACTTGATTGCACCGTTGTTGACTGCCCCACCCCCGATTGGTCGGCGTCGAATTGTGCGGTGGAGAAGGAAACCCACCCGACGGTGAGAACTACGGCTGGGGCGAAACGTCGAAACCACATGGCAAGTCTATGGGGGTAAAGAAAAGCGACTTCGGCTTGCGATATCTTAATCGGCTTGCCAGAGAATTGTTGTCCAGCCAAACAGAAGGAAGCCGTTTGCGTGCCGATTGTCGGACATCGCCGCCAAGGGGACGCCTGGGCGGAAGCTTTGCACGCACGATGGCCGGGGTTTTAGCGAGAAAATGCGATCCAGACCGCGGAACCATTGATAGGCTGCGGAACAAACCGGCAAAGAGCTATTCGGAGACTGGAGCGTCCTCGGCAACTTTTTCCAGTTCTTTGAGATACTCCCACTGAATCGATCCGGGAACAATTTCGTGTTCGCCGGCCTCTTTGCGAATCGACTCGACGATCGTCCTGTGGCTCTCGAGCCGCTTCTTCCAGTTTTCGACGACTTCGTGTCGGTCGGGAAGTTCACGGTCGCTGCCGTCGTTTTTTCGGCGGATCTGATCCTTCAAGTCGTCGTTCAGACCCATCGCGTAGTCAACATACTGCTCCGAGGGGATCCTTGCTTCGTATTCCAATTTCACGTCGGTAGCTTTGACCGAATCGTTTTCCTTGCGTTCCATCCTACGGAAAGGAGACGTGAATGCGATCGCCAACAGCGTGATTGAAAACAGATAGGAGAGTCCAACGGCCAGCAAACCAAATTTGCTACGAGGCAGGATTGAACGTCGATCGGAGTCACGGCGTCCGCCACCCAAGTCGTTGAAGACAGCACCTTGTCCATGATCGGTCTCACGGCGTTTGGGAACTGGCTGGTCGCCCGTCCCGCTCTTTTGTGGCTCTTCCATAGTGGTTGTTCCCCGTGGTTTCTCTGACCCTTACTCGGTCAAAATCGTTGGAAGGTTGTTTGCGATCTCTTCGAAGATCTGCACCAAGTCAGCCCCGGTCGCGGCGTGGTAGTGTTTTCCGCCGCCAATGGCAGCGACTTCACGCATCGTGTTTTGGTCGGCGCCCGAACCGAAGGTAACTGTGTGGATCGTGAGCAGATTGTTGGCGACAAGCGACCGTGCAATCGGCGCCGCCCAAGGCGATTGGTTTTCCATGCCGTCCGTCATGACGACCATCGTCTTCTCGGCAAAGGGGCGTGCGCGACCATCAATCAGGGACTGAATCCCCTGCTGCATTCCACGGCCGATCGCGGTATTTCCGCCGGTCGACAACTGATTGACTTTGTTACGAACGATTTGGTGATTCTTTTCCAACAGTGTGTCTAACGTCGCGTAGGTCGAATAACTCGCGACGGAAACCTGTTCTTCCTGGCTCGTTTCATCCAACACATCCAAGAACGCGTTCACCGCGGCCACCAGTTCGTCCCAAGGACGCTGCGGTGCAGGACCGTTGTTGAATAAATTTTCCCAGAGGTACTGTTGATAGTTCACCGCGTTGTACCCGGGGGCGTAGTAATACGTGTAGTTCCCGTGGTTGTACGTACGAGTGACAATCCCCTGCTGATACGCCCAATTGATCGACGAATTCGAATAAGGGTTCTCGCCGTATCCCCAATCGAAGGTGATATCGGCCATCGATCCCGATCGGTCCAAAATCAGCGAGATGTCACGGTCAACTTGCATCGCAACCGATGTCGCTTGGGTTTCGAACCGATCCATGTTCAACAGCCCGGGGATGATCAACGGCACGTTGCCTGACAATGAACCATTCAGCCGTTTGCCAGTCACGCGTACTGCGCTCGCAACTGTTCCGCTGCGAACATCCGGAGTCGGGATTTTGTTGAACTCGTAACGGCTATTCAGTCCGCCACGTTGTGTGCTGATTCCGAATTCGATTTCGCCGTCACTGTCCCCGCTACGCAAACGCAACGGGTCTCCATTGACTTGGTTCAAGGCAGCAGTCGCGACTGCCGCGTCCGTCGCTGCGTCAACTGTTTGGACTTCACTGAACGCACGACCTGCGGCTCGCGCCGCCGCATCAGTCGCAATCATCAGTTCAGTTCGCGTCAACTGCATGTGAGCTGCGTTGATCGCAAAAGCGGCCAGGATCGCCAAGACAGGCAGGAAGACTGCGGTCATTCCCATCACAGATCCACGACGACGAAGCGCCGTCTTTCGACTGACCGACCGTTGTTTAGCGTTGACGTCTAACATGATGTTGGGGCTCGATGCAAAGTGTCAAACAGGGTTCGAAAATTGAACGCTGCGTTATTGGTGGTAGTAGCCGTTGTAACGCTCCGTCTTCATCCGAGCGGTTGATTCAATGACCGCATCGGGCAGAAACAACGGCGCAAACAATGCGATCTCATTGAAATCGACTTTAACGGTGACCTCGATCATCGGCGTGTCTCGCGACAAATCGTTGACCGTCACCTCGTACCCCGTGGTCGTAATCATGTCCATCACCTCGGACGCGGCATCAATCGCCTCTCGTGATGTGGCTCCCGGAACGATCGCTTTGCGTGCCGCGAAATAGGCGGCGTCTTGCGCGAGGTTACGGATCATGTTCATCCGAGCGAACTCCATGCAGGTAAACACCAACACGAAAAAGATGTTCGCTATGATCGCAAACTCCACCATCGCTGCCCCACGGCGATCGCGTTTTGCTTGACGTCTCGAACGCTTTTGTCGATTCATGACTTGGTTTTCCATCGATCGCAATTAGTTGCTCGATAGGTTTTCATATTCTTTGCGCAATGTGACTGAAGCCGTTAAGTCTGTCCCGCCCCAAAACACGGACGGGATCAACAAGTTGCCTTCACAAGGAACGCTCACCGTCAACGTGACGTTATCGAGTGTCTCTGCAGACGAAAAATCGGGAGACCCAAATGTGCACGGATCACCCGTGTATTGAATATTCCGCTCGTCAAGAAATTCACGGACGCGCGCGGAAACATCGCCATTCGTTCGATCACGCCCGACGCCCATACGTGCACCCTCGTACGCCGCCAGAGTGATCGACTCCTTTAGAAACAACATCGAACACATATCAATCGTGCCGATCGTCAGCGCCAGGAGTGCTGGAAGACAAATCGCGAACTCGACAGTTGCGACACCGCGACGGCGAGAACGCCGGCGGATTGTTCGACGACACGGCACGGACTCACCGACTCTGGGCGATCGCGCGGCGGAGCGTCTCGTTGAGAACATGGTTGGAATGAGGGTTGGCGACTCAAAATCTAGGTCTATTTAGGGGAAACCTAGCTCGAGAAGTGGCCGCCAGACGACTAAAACCACCAAGGTTGGCGGCAAAAGTACGCCAATTTCAACTTCTTGACTGAAACGCAATGCCGCACACGTTGCGAAAAGGCAACGCGTGCAGTGTCAAGAGAACAGGAATCGCGATTGGCGACGACAGAAACCGGGCTCGACGCTCGGCTCTTCATACAGCATCGATCGCGAATCTCGGAACACGATCTACAACCGATCAACCCGAGAGTTTTGTTCGAGCAATTTAACCGCTTCACGAACACGCTCCTCGGCGTGCTTCGGGGCGACCAAGGTTGCATCTTTGGTATGAACGACAATCAAGTCCTCCACACCAATGGTCACGATCGTATGGTCTGAATCACCAAAGATGATTGATCCTGTCGTATCGATTCCGATATGGTCACCCACCGCAGTGTTGCCTGCTTGGTCCGAAGGATGCAGACGCCCAAGTGATTGCCAGCTTCCCAAGTCGTCCCATGAAAAACCTGCTTCGATCACGACGACGTTCTTGTAGGTTTCCATCACGGCATAGTCGATCGAGGTTCCCGAGATCGCTTTGAATTCTCGATCCAAGACGTCTTCATATTCGGGGGTATCAATCGCGGCGGCGATCTTTTCGATGTGGGCGAACATCTCAGGCTGGTTGGCCTTCAATGCGTCGAGGATCGTTTTCGCCTTCCACAAAAAGATGCCGCTGTTCCAATAAAAGTCACCCGACTCCAAATACTTCGTCGCGGTTTCGCAATCTGGCTTTTCACGGAACTGTTCGACAGCGAACGCTTTATCGGAATCGCCCTCGATCGATTGACCACGTTGGATGTAGCCGAACGATTCCGCTGGGTAAGTCGGTTTGATCCCAAACGTCACGATCCGAGTGGGATCATCTTCCACCAGCTTTTCGGCGGCTTTCAAGTCCGCACAGAATTGCTCGTCGGTCCCAATCACATGATCGGAAGGCATCACGGCCATAATGGCTTCGGGATCACGCGCCGCAATTAACGATGCCGCCAAGCCGATACACGGTGCGGTGTCTCGCTTGGCTGGCTCCCCAATGACATTGCTCGCCGGCAGAGCGGGCAACTGTTCGGAAATCGCATCGACAAGCACCTGATTGGTCAAAATCAACTGGCGATCCGCCGGAACCAACCCGCCCAATCGCTGGCTGGTCGATTGAATCATCGTGTCAGAACCCGACAAGGCAAGCAGTTGCTTTGGACGCAACTTGCGGCTCGCAGGCCAAAAACGGGTTCCACTACCACCGGCCATGATGACGGCATACAACATCAGATGCTTTTCAAAATTGGAGTCGAGCGAGTTGATTGACTTGGCTGCGTAGCGACTAAGGGCTCTTCGCCCAGAAGTCCAACACACGTACTTTGCTGAGAACAGGTTTCAACACTGTCACGAATGCTTGGTGAGCCGGATGCGGCAAGTACTCTTTGCGACCTTGCTCGCTATCGAACGTCACCAAGAAACAATGTGTGAAACCTTGATTTAACTTTTCGGGGCTAACATTCGTGCCCCACTCAAACGCTTTGATCGTGTCGATCTTTCCTGGCAGGGCGGCAAAAGCGTTTTCGACTTGTTGGACACCTTCCTTCGGTGCGTCGGCTTTGAATTCGAAAAAGACCGCGTGCAACAGCGGCTGATCGAGCTTCGGCTGTTCGGGGTCGCCCCAGTAATCGACCACGAACGCATTTTCCATGTGTGGACGCAGCACGTTGCCGAATTCTTTGTGGGCCGGATGGGGCAGATATTTCGCGCGTCCCGCTTCGTCTTTAAACGAGAGCAAGAAACAGTGCGTGTACCCATCATCCAATCCCTCGGGGCTGTTGTTGACGCCGTATTGCAAGTCGACGATCGAGTCGATTTTGCTAGGCAGTGCCACGAAAGCGTCGACGACAGATTGGACATCCGCTTCGCTGGCCGAGTCTTTGAAATCCAGGAACACCGCGTGCCTTAGTAGACCGGTCGGCTTCACGGGAGAAGATTCGTTTTCGGCACGAACGGTCGCGGACATAACGATCGCCAAGCAGACAGTTGGAAGGAAGAGTCGGATCATGGGAGTACTTCGATTCTGTGGGTGGGGGTTTCGGTGGGTGGGAGAGATCGTGTTCGGATCAAACACGGAAAACGCGAACACGGCGGGGCAATACGATGCGTTCATGATAGTCGACCTATCAAGCGTTCGCCTTGGCAGCCGCCAATCGCTGGCGTTCTTTCTCCTGCATCAGTTTTCGCTGGTAACGTCCCTGCACCACATCCACAATGATCAACACAATCAGGACAAAGTAAAACGTCGATTTAGCCATGGGGTGAACGTGGTACCCAAACAACTGGATTTCGGCGAGGTGTCCACCTTCGCTGACCAGCATCACGCCGACGATGAAGAGGATGAACAATCCTAGGACTTCGTACATTCGGTTCTTCTTCAAAAACTCCGCCACATGATCCGCCAGCCAAATCATCAACAATCCGCTGATCACGATCGCGGTCGCCATGATGGCCAGGCTCTTGGTCAACGCCATCGCACTGAGAATCGAATCAAACGAAAAGACAAGGTTCATCACCACGATCAACGCGATCGCTTTTCCGACAGATGACTTTTCAGCGCCGCCTTCGCCACCGTGATCAAGGTCGTCCGCGGCGAGCAGGTGATAGATTTCCTTGACGGCAGTCCAAAGGATAAACGCCCCACCGCCAATCACGATCAAGCTGTGTCCGGACACGCTGAGTGACAGCGGCGTCGAACTGAATTCGAAGAATGATTCCTGAAGTAATTCGATCAACTTGACCACGACGAACAGCAGCACAATCCGGAACACGATTGCCAGACCGATGCCCCACTTGCGAACCTTCGACTGGTCTTGCTCGGCAACCCGTTTGCTTTCGATCGAAATATAAAGCAGGTTGTCGAATCCGAGCACCGCCTGCAGCAGGACCAGCATGCCAAGCGTGATCATACCGCCCACCGAAAACAGACTGTCGGCAGCCATCTCACCAGCTTTCGCGGCAGCCTCCGAAGAGGCCTCCGCTGCACCGGTTTCAGCCATCAGGCCAATCAATCCGCCGAGCTCCATCATCGAATTTAGATCTATCATCGCTGCCACTGAGTTGAAAAAGCCTGTCCGAATTCTGGGCCTAAGGAGACCAGCGTGCGGCGGTTGGGCCGCGACTCCTCCTGACCAAAGGGGATTATGACGCGGCCCCCTTCACTTACTCAACCCGGCGAATACCGGCGATTGGCAGATCTCATCGTAGATTCACAACGATGATCAGCCCTCGCCGTTTTCGCCCACCAGCGTCGATGACAGGATGTTGGCCAATTGGAAGCCGTTATCCATGATTGCGGTTTCTCCCTTCAACACTCGGCCTCGAAATTCGAAGCAGTTGGCCAATTGATCCGTCAACTCCACGATTACTTTCAAACGATCGCCTGGCCGGGCAAAGCCGCGATATTTCGCGTGATTGACTCGCACCAACACACCAAGTGCGAACTCGTTGACGCCAGGATCCGACGTATCAAAGGATTCCATCGGGTTGTACTCAGCCGCGATCAGAATGCCCGCTGACTGAGTTGTCACCTCTTGCATCAATGCCCCTGGCAGCACAGGTGCTCCGGGAAAATGCCCTGCCGAATAGAACGTCTCCGTCCCAACCACCGCTTCGGTCTCGATTCGGTCCCTCGAGATTTCGGAAATCGATTCGACCAACAAATACGGCGCTCGATGATGCAGGTACTGCTCGACTTTGGGGAATCGATGCTGGAAGTAACGTGTGGATTGCAGATTCGTTGTCATAGTTCGTGATCCAACAGAAAAACCCGATCGGACAGAATCCGATCGGGCATCAATCAGGTGTGTGGACCCAAGATTGGGTCATTCCCACACGGTATTGTCAATCGTGGTCAAGCGAAACGATGCTGCGTTACCCGCGTGACCTTTCACTAGGCCGAAGCCTTCGCGTCACGAGCTTTCTTTTCGGCGATCGTACGGTAGTCGACAACGTCCCAGACCAACCCAACGGCGCGGAACAACTTGATCGCCTGCCATGTGATATCGAATTCCCACCACTTATGACCGTGCTTGGCCATACGTGGGTGAGCGTGGTGATTGTTGTGCCACCCTTCACCGTAGGCAACGATCGCGACCAACCAGTTGTTGCGGCTGTCGTCAGTGGTTTCGTAGTTCTTGTAACCCCACATGTGTGAAGCACTGTTGACCATCCACGTCGCGTGCAGAACACCGACCAAGCGGACGAACACGCCCCAGACGACCAACGAGGTTCCCATTTCAACGCCACTGAAGTAGTAGCCCAGTCCGAACAGGATGAATCCCGAAGCGATGTGAATCGGCAAAAACATGTAATCCATGAATCGCATACCGCGAAGCTTGTACATGTCTGGCGCCCACTTCTGCAGGTACGCTTTGCGGTCACCATTGTGGGTGTGATAAGCGAGCCAGAAAATGTGGCTCCACCATCCGCCATCGTGTGGCGAGTGCGGGTCGCCCTCGTGGTCGCTGTTTTTGTGGTGGTTGCGGTGGTCAGCAACCCAGTCGAGTGGGGTTCCTTCGCCAGCCAAGCAACCGATGCTCGTCAAAACGTACTTGAACCAAGTTGGCGTTTTCATCCCCGCATGGGTTAGCAAACGGTGGTAGCACAAGCAGATCCCGATGCTGCCGGTCAGCCAGTGCAGGACGAGCGCGACGGCCAAGCCTTGCCAGGTGAAAGTCAACGGTGCGCCGATCAAAACGACCAGGTGCGCCATCCCAAGCCATCCGATCGCCCACCACGAGATATTTGCCGCTCGCTTACGATCTCGTGCAGGGATCCCCGAAAGGTTCACGCCTGGATTATTGCGTTTGGTTTCAACAGTTACCGCATCACCGGTCGCGACGTCCTGCGCCACTTCGACGTCCGCATATTCGAGTCGCTGTGACTTGCCCGGTTTTTTCTTCTTCTTAGGGGTTTCGATTACGTTCGCCATCGTGACGGAGTCCGTTGTGGGAGGTCTAAAGCTGCTAGCAGGTGCTCGAACCTTGATTTGCCAGCAAGAGTCGCTTCGCTTTTGCGAGGCCGAGCAACAATCGGAACGCGGGGAAGTTTACGAAGTTGTTGTTCCGTGTCTGTCTCGACATAGACCGTTTCATGTAACAACGATGTAAAAGATTGTTTCTGGACCGACGATGGGGGGATTCAATCGCGTGTTTGACGCACACACCCCGTCGTTTGAGCGGGGGCAACCCTCCTGCTGCAGACGCATTGGCCTCCTGCTGCAGATGGATTGGGAAAGATTCGTCCGCCACGAGCCGCGGTTGTCGGTCAATCGATGACGTACTTTGCACCGGCAAAGTCAACCTAAATGGGCAGACCTGCATTCTGAAAACAAAGTTGAAACCATTCGCTTGTTCACCCTCAGAGAAACCGGACCACGGTGGCTCATTTGGACGATGGATCAAATTACCGGTGAGAGCGAACTGTTTGGTTGGCTCGGCGCTGGCGAACAGGATTGCGGTGACCGTCGAAGTGCTGTGGGAGCATTCCGAAGGTCACTTGCAAACTTGCGATTTCAAACGATTCGGTTGAGTCTCCGATGACCTCGGAGGCTCAACCGTTTTTTGTTCCCTCGCAACCAGCGAATCGACCTCTAGTTGGCAATTTTCCGCCAACAGATCCGACGTTTGCCGCTGTCCGATTACCCGCCCTGTTCCGGTTTTGCGATTTTCTATCTTTCCACTGGGATCTTCGGAACCTTTTGTCTTGGTTCCAGCTTTTCGCCGAACTATGCTGAAAGCGGCAAGAGGAAACGATTCTGCGCATCCCCTGGGGAATATCGGAACGCAGATCTCGACGCCTTCTTCCTCTCACCCCCGGTTTCACCAGACTCGATCCGGCTGGCCACACGTGGTCGCTGGCGGGGCGGTGTTGGTATCCCCAAACCTCGTCGTTTCCGGGCGACAGCCTCATCACCGGGCGACAACAATCGCACAAGGAACTCCGCAGTGTTCTATCGACTCGAAATGCCTTCTATTCGCAAATTCTCGCGGCGCGTCTTCGGTGGTGCGTTCGCAGCTACGCTCGCTCTCGTCGCTTCGACAGCGGTTGCTGATGTCCCGGCCGAACCCCAAGCTGCCGAGACCGAATTCTTCGCCGCCATGGACGAAGGAAAGATCGATGTCAAATTCATTCCGATCAGTGCTGCCAAAGCAAACGTCTTGGTTCGCAACCTGACCGACCAACCCATGGAACTGCGTCTTCCCTCCGCATTCGCCGGTGTCCCCATCAACCGCCAGATGGGTGGAATGGGCGGCATGGGTGGAATGGGCGGCGGTATGGGTGGTATGGGCGGTGGCATGGGCGGTGGCGGTGGCGGCGGTCAAGCCATGGGTGGTGGCATGGGCGGCGGCGGAATGGGAGGCATGGGCGGCGGAATGGGTGGTATGGGCGGCGGCATGGGTGGCATGGGCGGCATGATGCGTGTCGCACCCAATCGCCAACAGAAGCTGGCCGTGACGACCGTTTGCTTGGAACATGGCAAGCCCGACCCGACCCCGAAAATGGCTTACAAAATCGTTCCGCTGGGAATGGTCACCGGCGACGAACGCGTTCACGTTCTTTGCGAAGCACTTGGCAACCAACAAGTCGCGCAAAACACCGCACAAGCGGCCGCGTGGAACCTGATGGACAAAATGTCGTGGCAAGAACTGGCCGCGAAAAACCGCGTCGAGAGCCAGTACACCGGCAACATCCGCTGGTTCTCGCCAATCGAACTCCGCTCGGCGATGGCCGTTGTTGGTGAAGCGACTCGTATCGCCGAAGCCCGCCAATCAGAAACCGGTTCGGAATCGTTGTCAGGAGACTCACTCTCGGACGATTCGCAATCGCAAAGCTCACTCAGCGAAGACAGCTGAGCTCGCTTTTTGAACGATCGACTGACCTATCACAGAAACGCTGCCGCGTCACTTCGGCAGCGTTTTTTTGTGCGCTGGCGTTGCTGCCGCTGACGCACTTCACTCGCGCGTATCGCACCAAGGCGTGTCTTGAAACGGTGTGTTTCACGCCCGCGTCAGTGACACACGCGTCTTTCACCCTGCAACGTCACAGAAATTCGTCGAATCCATCTGGCGTGTGAATTTGTGCCGGTTGTATTGAATATCTGCTGGTGTGATTGCCGATGACACCCATCGATAGACAATTTGTAGTTAAGTGTGCGCATGGAGGCGCACTGCGATGGTCGTATTCTCGCTGAAGTTGCTCAACAACCTGCGCAAAGCCATTGCGGACCGTCGATTCCCACGTCAATTGGCAGCCGGCTGTGCGTTCGGTGTGCTGCTGGGCATCATGCCACATGGCAACCTGCTGGCGGTCGTCGTCTTGCTGGCGGTCCTGAGCTTCCAAATCAACCATGCCTTGATGGCCGCTGTCGCGATTGGGATCTCATTCATTGCACCGGGTTTGGACGATTACTCGCACCAACTCGGCGAATACCTGTTGAACCACCCCAAGGGCCACCAGATCGCCGTGCAAGCGTGGACGCTGCCGTTCGTGCCCTGGACGAATCTGAACAACACCGTCGTCTTGGGCAGTTTTTTAATTGGCGTCGCTTCCGTTTGGCCGGTTTACAAAATCACGCTGCCGTTCTTCCGCTGGATCGCGCCGGCTGAAGAAGAAGAAAAGCAAGAAGCCGACGCTGAAAATGCTGACAGCACTGACGAAGCGATCGCGGAAGATCCGAACGCCGAGAAACAAAACACGGACCAATCGCACGCGGTCCCACCTGTATCGGTTCGGATCGACGATTCCCAAGCAAGCTCACGTCCGCCGCGATGGAGAAAGAAGTCCGATCGCGAGAACGACAGTGCGACCGCATTAGCCGCATCCGGCACAGTGCCGGTCGATAGCGTGCTGACATCGGAAACCGAGTTTGTTCCCGCGACCGCATCCAAACCCAACGTGACGGAAACGGCAACGGCAGAGCAACTGCCCGATAACGAACAGTTGGTTTCGATCGAAACCAAAATCGATGTAATCCGCATGAAGGACTATCGTGATAGCGATCAGCCTGCGGACCCTGACACCGATCAAACAACATCCAACGACGAAGCGTTGAACTATTTGCTTCAACAACTGCGTTACTCCCAGCAAAGGAAAGCGGCAGGATGATTCGCTGGCGATACCTACTTACACGTGTTTTGATCGTCTTGGCGGTCCTGGTGCTGCTGCACTTTGGACTAGGCCCGGTTGCCCGCTGGGTAACGATCAAGGGACTTCAAACGGCAACGGGTGCGAAGGTCGAAATCGGCAGCGCACAAGTGGTGCTGTACCCACCGCGCGTCCGCTTCGAAGAATTCAGCGTCGCCGACCCGCGTGACCAAAAAGCAATGCGTGATGCACTTCGCGCCGAAGCGATCGAGTTGGAACTCGACGGTGATGCATTGCTGCACCGCCGCTTAGTCGCCAACCGCGGCCGGATCACCGGAATTCAAATTGGCTCCACTCGCTCGACCAGCGGACACTTCGAACCTGATGTTTCCGACGAGGACAACATCGATAGCCTTTCGGATGGTCCCGGCGTAATGAGTCAAATGATCGGCGGCATTACCGACAAGCTGACGGACCAGGTCGAACACGCCGCTGACGAATTGGCAACGGTCCAAGCGAGCGAAGAGATCAAGCAACGCTACGAGCGTGAATACAACGAGTTGGCCAATCGTGCGAAGGAACTTGAGAACAAGATTCGCGAATTCAAAACGAGCGCCAAGGCGATCGAGAATCCGCTGCGTGACTGGGACCGAATCGGCAACACCGTCAACCTTGCCGACGAAACTCGCGCCGAACTGAAGTCGATCATCGCGTCACTGGAATCGCTGCCACAGCGTTTTCAAGCCGACCTCAAAACGCTTGAACTTGCCAAACAAACCGATTTAAAACGCATCGACCAGTTTGTTCCGGGTGATTTGTCACAGTCCAAGAACGCGGGAATCGACCTCGTCAGCAACGCAGTCCGAGACCAGATCTCGACGATCAAAGAGTACTGGGAAAACGGCCGTACCATTGCAAACTACACCGTGGTTGCGCCCGAAAACGAACGTTCACGCGGTGTTGACATTGACCTGTTGGGTGAATCACGACGCCCCGATGTCTTGGTCCGATCCTGTGAAGTTCAAGGCCTGATGCGTGCCGGCGGCAATGCCTACTCACTGACCGGCACGGTCGAAAACCTCACGCCGTCACCAACTCTGCTGGACGAACCGCTGCGAGCGGAGTTGCAATTAGACGGACCACAACTTGTCAAAGTCGGTTATGTCCGTGACCGTCGCAGCGGAAGCGATATCGACCGCTTGACGATTCACTGGCCCGAATCCGAAGCCCCGTCAATGCGACTGGGTAACGATAACGACGCTGTTGTCTCGATTAACGGTGGCCGCCGCGAAGTCTGGGTCCAGATGCGAAGCGAAGGCGACCAGGTACACGGCATCCTCGCTTGCAAACAGTCCGGTGTGAAGTTGGGTCTGGATGTCGATTCGAAATTCGACAAACTGGCCGCGACCGACGCCCTTCGTGAAAGTCTCGACAGCGTCGACTTGATCACGATCAAAGCGGAGTTCGAAGGCACGTGGCAACACCTGGCCATGAAAATGGACACGAACCTCGGTGACATCCTGCAGAACGCGGCGAGTGAAGCGATCGCACGCCAGGTCCAAGCCACCAAGCAAAAGATGGCCGCCAACGCGGATCGAGTCTTCGTCGAACAACAACAGAAACTGCAATCCTGGTTCACGACAAAGAGTGCTAGCTCACAACAGCTTGTTGCCAAAGCAGACCAGCTGCTCGCAGAGATGAGCAAAGACGTTCTCGGCGGAGTCGATTCGTCGGAGATCACGATCGGCCGTCTCAATGACATTCTAAAAAGCCGTCTCCGATAATCGGGATGCCTCGTGTTTGATGCGATTTTCTGGAAAGGACGACTGACCGAGGACTCGATCAAAGTTGATCGAGTCTGGGGCGATAGCCAAGCACAGCGTCTGTTCCGCGATCCAGGTTTCAAGGATCCACGCGTCAAGCATCGACATCCACTCGAACGCATCGGCTCACCAGACTCAGAAGTCATCAAAACTCGATTGAGCTGGCTTGCCAATGCTGACTCGACAGGGATCCTGAACCAGAGCTACGAGCTGGCAACAGAACCCAATCGAACAACCATCGACGAATCCCTGAGTGTCTTCGCCGATCCAAGTGAAAACGGGACGGCGATCGGTTTGCTCGGACACTTTGCGGCTACAGCGCAAAGCTTGCCGATCACCGATTTGAGGCGGTCGCTTCACAAAATCAACAACGAACTTTCGGTCGCGTCGATGGGGATCCAAGTGCTCTCGCTGCTGATTGAAAAGAGTCGCCTTGCCGAGGAAGAGAAGAGTTTAAACGCTTGCCAGAGCTCAATTGCGGCGATTGAACGCGTCGCAATGTTGGTGACAACAACGCTTAAATCGCTGCCACGCGGTTGACGCTTGCGAAGACTCTCCGCCCCCCGCAGGCAAAAAGTGAAGAAAAAATTAATGTAAACGCCGGCAGTCGTTGGCTTGCTGACGTCATTTGGCATAAAATCAGGAACAGTGTTTTGGGCGACCCTGTCGCCGGGACATGCTGTTTTGGGGTCGGAATACACCCCGTCAGCAATGGATCACTCAAAACCCTAGGGGCGGAATTGGGCTAACTACCCGATCAATCAGTGACCCGAATCGATGGCTCGGCTGTCGTAGAACGGAACGCCTCGGGTCTCATATCAACCTGACATGTTTAGACCTCTTCAGATTGCACTGCCTCTATGGCCTCATCACTAACTGCACCGGTGAATCACTTCGCCGAAAAGACTGTCAGCAAATCGCTCTACATCGTCGACGACGAGCGAGAATTTCTTTCCAGCCTTGCGCTATCACTTCGAGAGTTCGGCTATAAACCGATCACTTTCGACCACCCCAAACAATTACTCGACACCGTTAAACCGGACGAGGTGGGATGTGTGATCAGCGACCTACGCATGCCAGAACTTGGCGGCGTGGAGTTGATTCGGCGTCTAAGTAGTCGCGGCTCCATGCTGTCGGTGATCTTGCTGACCGCCTTCGCTGACGTCGAAACCGCCGTCTCCGCGATGAAACTCGGTGCAGTCAGCGTGGTCGAAAAGCCGTTCCATCTGCAACGCTTGGCAAACGAAATCGAAGTCGCGATGCAACGGTCCGAAGACGACCAGCATCGCGCGTCGAAAATTGCCGAAGCAGAATACCTGCTGAGCCAACTTTCCAACGAAGAAGCGGCAGTGTTGGACCTTGCGACCAAAGGCTACCCCAACCGCGAGATTTCTCGGCAGCTGACGATCAGCCCACGCACGGTCGACCGTCGTCGCCAATCTGCGCTTCGCAAACTGAAAGCCGATTCGGTGGCCGACTTTGCGGTTTTGCGCACACGCTTGGACTCCAAGTAGTCACGCGAAACGTCACAGGGTTTGTTTCTCGACGACGTGGTTTTCAAGCACGACCGCGTCCATTCCCGTCTTGTAGAAACATGCAAGCGCGTCCTCTGGCGATCCGACGATCGGTTCGCCACGGACATTGAAACTGGTGTTGATCAACACCGGGCAGCCCGTTTGACGCTTGAACTCGCGCAGCAGACCTGCAAACCCCGGATTGGTTTGCCCATCAACCGTCTGCACCCGTGCACTACCGTCTACATGCGTAACCGCAGGCAACGCGTCGTTCTTCACTTGGCAGACCAACAACATGTAGGGGCTCGATGCCGATTCGGCCAAGTCGAAATACTCGCCCGCATGCTCCGCCAACACTGCTGGCGCGAACGGCCGAAATGATTCACGAAACTTGATTTTCAAGTTCATTGTCGATTGCATCTCCCTGCGACGTGGATCGCCCAAGATGCTTCGGTTTCCTAGCGCGCGTGGCCCGTATTCGGCACGTCCTGCAAACCGTCCGACGACGGCTCCCTTTGCCAACAAGCTGGCGACATATTCGTTCAGCGACGTGGCATCAGTGAAATGCTTAAACGCGACACCGTCCTGTTCAAGCATTACCCTGACCGACGAGTCGTCAAACGACGGCCCCAACAAGCTGCCTCGTTGGAAATCCCCAACGCCACAAAGACGTTCATTGCCAAGCAATTGGTTCCAAATCAATGCGGCTACGCCAATCGCGCCGCCAGCATCGCCCGCTGCGGGCTGAATCCATATCTGCTGGAACGGACCTTCGCGAAGCAACCGTCCGTTGGCAACGCAATTGAGTGCTACACCACCGGCTAAACACAAGTTGTCCTGGTTGCTGATTTGGTGCAGCTTTGCTGCCGCTTGCGACACAATCTGTTCAGCGACCACCTGCACCGAAGCGGCGAGATCCTTGTCGAGTTGCTCGATCGGTTCATCCTTGCGGCGCGGTTCGCGCCCAAATAGACGATGAAAGTTTGCGGTCGTCATCGTCAACGTCTGGCAATAGCCGAAGTACTTCTGATTCAACTGAAACGAACCGTCATCGCGAAGATCAACCAGCTTTTGCAGGATCAGATCGACGTACTTTGGCTGCCCGTACGGCGCCAATCCCATCAGCTTGTACTCGCCATCGTTCACGCGAAATCCACAGTAATACGTGAACGCGGAGTACAGCAAACCCAACGAATCAGGGAAACACAATTCGTGTGTCAGGTTAATTCGGTTGCCAGCCCCGATCCCCAATGTAGATGTTGCCCATTCGCCGACGCCATCCATCGTCATGATCGCCGCAGACTCAAAAGGTGACATCAAGAACGCACTCGCCGCATGTGCTTGATGGTGACCACAAAACACGATGCGACGCTTGTATTGCCCCTTCAAGCCACGGCGAATATGGTGCCGAATCCGCAGTTTTTCGGACACCCAAGTCGGCATCGCTTTGTAGAACGAGCGGAACCCGCGCGGTGCATACGACAGATAGGTTTCAATCAAGCGGTCGAATTTGACCAGCGGCTTTTCATAGAAGCCAACATAATCAAGGTCTGAAACGGTCAGACCAGCTTCACGCAGGCAATACTCGATCGCTCGGGACGGGAACCGCTCGTCATGCTTGATGCGACTGAATCGTTCTTCTTGTGCTGCAGCGATCACCTCGCCGTCGACGATCAAAGCAGCCGCCGAATCGTGATAGAAGGCGGACAAACCCAATACCGCTGTCATGACTCAATCAACGATGCAAAGTTTACGATTCGAATCGGTGGCAATTCCGGCGCAATCAACGGCAAGGCTTCATCGACAATGCCTCGCTCTGCGAGCTGCTCGATGCTCAGCGTCGGATCCGTATCGCAAGACTTTAGCAGCACCAATTCGTCGGCGTTGAGACGCATTGCTAAATATCCGGCAATCGCGTCAGTCGTCGTTCGCCAATCTTCAGGCAAAATCGGGTCGACACCGCGGTTGTAGAAAGAATCAACTTGCAGCAAGTAATTTCCGTTGGGCAATTCAGGAGACCGGAGCGTTTCGAACTGCGCTGGGGTTGTGATGAACTGCATTTCAGGTAGCTGTTGCGACAACCAGCCGATCGTCGTTCGTAACAATTCGACACACTGCCAGTGCACCCAGGGCGAGTCGCTCCGATAAATCCCATCAAGTTCACGGACGGCATCAATCAATTGTCCGCCGCCCGCAATCATCAGATTACTCGCTGGAGTCTGGTCTGCTAACCAAGTTCGCAGGCCACTGACCAACTGGGGCTGCAATAGCAAGCTGCCGCCAAGCTTTACGACGCGACGCAAGCGTTTGCCTCCCATAAGCGAACGAGCGCATACGCAGGAGCACACCGTGACAGGTCGACACCAAGCAGTGCTGACAAAGAGACCGCATCGAAGTTGCCACTTACTAAGTCGTCTGCATGCCCGGACAAAACCAACCGTGCGTTTGCAATCCACGGATAGTCTGACTTCAACCGTTCCAGGCCATCGTGTACCGCCTTGCGAGCAGCTTGATGCACTTGCAGGGCCAAGTCCCCCGCAGACTCGAGACTCACTTCTCGATGACCAAGTCCGACCATTCGCGCCAACCGATTCGCCGAATGAAATAAATCCCGCGGTGATCCGTCAGCCGTTTCACAAGATGCCGAGGGTTTGACAAAGCCAAGCAACAACCGAACGTCGTCCATCGTACTGAACACTTCTCGCATCACTGGAACGCTGCGACCCTCGATGTGCAAGCGATCAACCAGAGCACAAACCGGCGTACGTTGGCCGCCGACATAAACCAGCGATCCTTCACACAAACGATCGAAGTCCGTCACAGCCTCCGTCGCGACCTTTCCGTCACGAATTGGAATCAAATCACTCGTCGTGCTGCCGATGTCAACTAACAACACCAGACCGTCGCTTTCGATATCCAAACCGGTGAACGCTGCCAGGGCATGCCAGTTGGCCGCCGCCACATGATCCGATTCGTCCCTTGCCTGACTAGGCGAGTACCAGCGCCCGCCGACGCCATAGATCGAAAGCGGTACGCCAACAGCGTCAGCAGCTTGATTCGCATGATCGACAATGTGTCGAACGCCAATCCCGCGGTCCAGGAAACAGTCCGCAAGCTCCCCAGTCATCGTGACCAGCAATCGTTCAAGCGGGGCAAAACTTCGTAGGTCTTCGATCAACTGTTTGGCCAAGTCATCCGACTTGCGCCAGAGCGGAAAATCCACCGCGAGCGTGCGACCTTGATTGTCGGCGTACTTCAAATTGGCGCCGCCGATGTCGATGCCAACCAATGCATTATCGGCACTTCGTCGCAACGGTGTCATCGCAAGTCGACCTGCCGTATCGTCTAGGTCAACAAGGGAGCATCGAATTCGACTTGGCCATCACGTGTCCAGCGAACGGAATCCACCGTCGCTTTGCATCGGACCGGACCGGTTTCCAAGTCGAATAGACGTGCGGCAATGTTGCCGTGGATCATTTCACGCAGTCCGACGTACGAAGTCGTCAAACGCGGATTGATTTCGATCACACAGTCTTGGCTGGGTTCGTCGCCGAGAATCAGGTCGAGACCAACGAAACCGCGTGCCGTCGGCGGCATTGCCGCGATTGCGCGTGATGCGACAGCAGTCGCCCGTCGCTGCGATTCGTCATCGAGCGGTCCACAACCGCCGGTGTAGTGACAGTCACCATCGCTGATAACCTGAGAGACAGCCGGCAGAAACGTTTGATAGTTCCCGGACGCAAGATAGGAGATCGAGATACTTTTCCCGCTCATCCATCCCTGCATGATCGAGTTCGACTTCAACGCTTTTCTTGCATCGCGGAAGTCGTCGAATGTTTCGATCGCCTGGGTGCCACAGCCGTCACGTGGCTTGATCACAAACCGCGAGCTATCGGCCAAAACACCGATCATGCGTTCATCTTCTGTCGCGATATAGGGCGGGTGTGCGACCCCGGCACGGTGTAGCAATTGGGCGGTCAGCAGCTTATCGCTGGCGACGCGAAGAAAGTCACCACTGCCAGCGATCACGTCGACTCCGGCACTGCGAAGCACGCCGACACCTTTGGCCAACAATCCGTCGACTTCTGGTGCGATCACCAACGCGGCGTCACAGCCCTTTGCCGCTTCAGCCCACTGAGCCCAAAGCGGCATCGACGTGTCAAATTGAATCTTCGTCGTTGCGTTGCAATCGACCTCGAGTTGCTCGTCGAGCACCACGACGGTTTCGGCAAATAGTGAGACGTCCGCGACAAGTGCACGGAGCATCGCTTCGCCTTCGCTTCGCAAGTCATCCAGACCTGCTTCGTCGGTTGCCCCGACTAATCCGCCTCCGCAGACAAACTCACCGACGAAGATTTTCAAAACACAATCCCTTCCTAAAAGATACCCAAATGATCCCTTGCCTCATCCGTCATACGATCAGGCGACCAAGGGGGATCCATCACCACTTTGACCTCGCAGGAGTCCACTTCTTCGAGTTCTTCAGCGGCCGCCTTTGCGCCGGCAACCAACTGCGGTCCTGCCGGGCACATGGGACTGGTCATTGTCATCTCGACCTGGACATCGTGGCGTCCATCTTCCTTCTCATCCAAGATGTTGACGACGTAAATCAATCCCAGGTCTACAATGTTAACGAATAGTTCCGGATCAATCACCTGCTTTAGTGATTCACGGACCTTGTCTTCTGCTAAAGCCATTGTCTTACTCGTATTCGCGAACTTGGCGGGCGATGGCGGCGCCGAGGGCTTCCCGCACACTTTCAATCGTGATTCGGTCAAAGATCTGCTGGAAGAATCCCGTCACGATCATACGGGTTGCTTCCTTCTGCGTGAATCCACGGCAGCGGGCGTAGAAAATTTGCTCCTCATCGACCTTGCTGGTCGTACTACCGTGCGTGCAACGCACATCATCGGCTTCGATTTCCAATCCTGGGATCGAATCCGCACGCGCCGCTGGCGAAAGAACCAAGTTGTCGTTTCGCTGATAACCGTCTGTCTTTTGGGCGATCGGGTCAACCTTGATCATTCCACGCCATACCGTGCGACTCTTATCCTGCTGTGCGGACTTATACAAAAAGTCACTGTGACAGCTCGGCGCGCGGTGGTGTTGCTGGGTGTGATAGGCCAAGTGCTGGCGACCTTCGGTGAACATCACGCCGTTGACTTGGCTGTCCGCACCGGGGCCGACCAGATCGACGGTTTGGTTCACTTTTGACAGCATCGATCCCATTGCGGCAATCGTCCACTGCAGAGTGCAATCGCGGTCAATGACCGCTTTTTGCTGTGCGAAGTGGTATGCCTTGTGACCCCACTCTTGCAAGCTTACGAAACGCAGATGAGAGCCTGGCTTTTGAATCAGCTCGATCGAACCGAGGTGCAACCCACCGGCGTTCGGGTCCAGGCTGTTTGACTCATGCAGTACGGTCGCCTCGGCGCCTTCTTCGACCACAACCAAAGTGTGAGTCGTGTCGGTGCCGCCATCGGTCATGATCGAACCGATGTGCAAAGGCTGAGTGATGGTGACGCCACGTGGAACGTAAAGGAATTGCCCACCGGACATGAACGCCGCGTGCAGAGCAGCGAACTTGTCATGATCAGGGTCGAACGCGGTGAACAGGTGCGGGCGAACCAGATCGGGATGCGAGTTGGCAATTTCGCTAAGCGGACCAAACACGACGCCCTTGTCAGCCAATTCTTGTGACAAGCTGTGCGTCACGACACCGCTATCGACGGTTTCGATTCGGCCACCAAGCTCGACGCCTTCGACCAGTTGGTGCGGACTGTTCGGCAGTGCTTCGGCACCGGCGAAGTTTGGCAGCCCGTATTTATTCAGCTGGAACGTGCGGATATCAGTGCGGATCCATTCTTCGTGCCGGCGGTGCGGCCAATCCATTTTGGAAGCGTGCTCGAACGCTTCGCGACGCAGTGCGACCAGCCAATCTGGCTCGGCCACGTGATCTAGCAACGCTTCGAATCCGGCTTCATCGAACGCGTGAACAGTGGAAGATGACATTGAATGTTATGGGAGGATTTGTAAGTGCAGCCTGGGTTGCGCTCGCGGTCACCGCGGCGTCAAACAAACATGATGTCGGGCGCGTCATTCGCGGCCCGCGCGAAAGCTCTTCGGTGGTGACCGTCTTGCCGATTCGTCATCACCACCGAAGTGTGTTGCGTCGGGACTAACCGACGCTGCCTTCCATTTGAAGTTGGATCAGGCGGTTCATTTCGATGGCGTATTCCATCGGCAGTTCTTTCACGAGCGGCTCGATGAAACCATTGACGATCATCGTGCTGGCCTCTTGCTCGGTCAGACCACGCGACAACAAGTAGAACATCTGCTCTTCGCCGATCCGCGAAACGCTGGCCTCGTGTCCGATCTGGACGTCTTGCTCGCTGATTTCGATGTACGGATACGTATCGCTGCGGCTTTCCGGGTCCAAAATCAATGCGTCACAGACAACGTTGTTCTTGCTGTTGTGAGCACCGGGTTGAACCGCGACCAAGCCACGGTAGCTGCTGCGGCCACCATTCTTGCTGATACTTTTGCTGATGATCTGGCCCGTGGTGTTGGGCGCTTCGTGAACCAGCTTGGCACCGGCGTCTTGGTGTTGACCAGCACTTGCGAAAGCGATCGACAGGATCTCTCCGCGGGCACCGGGTTCTTTCATGTGCACGGCGGGGTACTTCATCGTCAACTTGCTGCCCAAGTTTCCGTCAACCCATTCCATGGTCGCGTCGCCATAGGCCCACGCTCGCTTGGTCACCAGGTTGTAGATGTTGTTCGCCCAGTTCTGGATCGTGGTGTAACGGCAACGGGCGTTGCGTTTGACAACGACTTCGACAACCGCACTGTGCAAGCTTTCGGTACTGTACATCGGAGCGGTGCAGCCTTCGACATAGTGCACGTTGGCTCCTTCATCGACCAAGATCAGCGTCCGCTCGAATTGGCCCATGCTTTCCGCGTTGATGCGGAAATACGCTTGCAATGGGAAATCGATCGTCACACCCTTGGGAATGTAGATGAACGAACCACCCGACCAAACCGCGCTGTTGAGTGCAGCGAACTTGTTGTCCTCTGGCGGAATGATTTTGCCGAAGTATTCACGCAGCAATTCTGGATGCTCGCGAACGGCGGTGTCGGTGTCGGTGAAGATCACGCCTTTCTTGGCAAGGTCTTCTTCCAGCGAACCGTAAACGACTTCACTTTCGAACTGTGCCTTCACACCGGCCAAGAACTTTTTCTCGGCTTCGGGGATGCCCAACTTGTCAAAGGTGTCTTTGATCTCTTGGGGAACGTCATCCCAAGTACGGCCTTGTTGTTCGGTCGGCTTGAGGTAGTAAAAGATGTCTTGGAAATCGATGTCGATGCTTCCGCCCCACTTGGGCATCGGCTTCGATTCAAAGATTTCCAGTGAGCGCAAGCGGAACTCGCGCATCCAATCGGGTTCGTCTTTGATGTCCGAAATCTGGTTGACGATTTCACGGTTCAAACCCTTTTTGGCTTTGAACACACCTTTGGTTTCGGTGCGGAAATTGTACTTATTGATTTCGCCGATTTCTGGCTTACTTGGTGCGTCGGTGCTCATCGTTCTATTTGATCTCCACGACCTGGAGTGAAGTGTTTTGTTGGCAATCAAGCATGGCAAAGTGACCGTGCCTGACGAATTAGACGATCGCTTCTTCGGCGAGCATCTCTTGGTTGCGTGCTTCCGCTTCTGGGTACGCCTTGCGAATGCGGTCGTATCCGTGGCGGTGCAGTTCTTCGGCCAACTCCTTGCCGCCGGTTTCGACAAGCCGTCCGCCCAACATCACGTGGGTGAATTGCGGTGGGTTGTGTTCCAAAAGTTTGTCGTGGTGGGTGATGATCAACAGACCCATCTTTTGATGACCGATGTCAGCGATCGACTCGCTGGCCAAGCGAACCGCGTCGGCGTCCAAACCGGAGTCGGTTTCGTCCAGCACAGCAAACTTGGGCTGAAGCATTGCCAGTTGCAGAATCTCGGCACGCTTCATCTCACCACCGGAGAAACCGTCGTTGACGTAACGTCGTGCGAACTCGACGTCCATCCGCAGATGCTCCATCTTGTCCTTCAGTTCTTTTCGGAACTCACGCATCGGGATCAGCTCTTCGCCTTCCTTTCGGTCGGGGCGACGAACGTTGGTGGTCGCGTGACGCAAGAAGTCAGCCATCTTGACGCCGGGGATTGCCATGGGGCGTTGGAAAGCCATGAAGATCCCGGCGCGAGCTCGTTCATCGGGTTCCATGTCCAGCACGTCGGCACCATCAAGTGTGATCGAACCGCCGGTGACTTCGTATCCGGGATGCCCCATGATCGCCAAACCGAGCGTGCTTTTGCCGCTACCGTTGGGCCCCATCAGCGCGTGGGTCTCGCCGTGATTGATGGTCAGGTTGACGCCTCGCAGGATCGGCTTGTCGCCGACGGAAACGTGAAGGTCTTCGATTTTCAAGACGTGCGTCATATTCGCTTGACTTCTTTAAGTTGACTTCGGTGTGTGAAACGTTGTGAATGACAAATGTTCGGTATTCGTGTGGGGCATCGCGACCGAGTTCATATTTCGGCTCGCGTCTCGTCTCAGCCCCGCGAGACGTTGGCAGATTCCGCAGCGGACGATTCCCGCTCGGCATCCGTTTGGCGAAGTCGTCCGCTGACTCCGATTGGTTTCGCTTCGAGCGTTTCCGCCGGTGCGAACTGGCAGCACGCATCGCCGTCTTTGCGACACTGGCTTAGCTGAACTGGTTTTCCTAATGCCTCGGACAACAACAGCTCTTCCAGACGACACATCGAATGATCGTGTTCGCCGTTGGCAAGCGTCGGAAACGGACAAGAACTAATATCCAAAACCGGCAGCTCGCCTTCGGACACAACGTCACTATTGACGCGGCGTTCGGAAAGCAACTTGCTCAGCAGACGCATCCGATCTTCAAGCGGTGCGCTGCCATCCAAACGGGCTTCGTGAAGCCGATTGGCGTATTCTTTACCGAGGCGTTTGGCGATTCCTGCCAACAAACGCTCGCGAACTTCGAGGTCCTCGATCGCCAGCACCTCCTGCCACATTGCTTCAGCAAGCTCTGTCGAGTCGGCGCTATTGGTGCGACGTCCTTGGTCAGTCAGTCGGTACTGATATGTCGGTCGGCCTCGACCAGCCACCACCTTCTCTCGTTCGATCAGGCCGCGATCGAGCATTCGATCGACGCGTTGACGAACCGCCGTCGCCGTGACACCCAGCTTGTCGATCAATTCGCCGATTCCCACCAGCTCTCCCGCCGGGATCGCTCGCAGCAACTCCCGGTCGACCGAGCGGACAACCGCATGATCGGCCGCCGAGTTGTCGGACTTGCCGTTAGCTGTACGCATGACCAGAATCGAAGGTGCAGGGAGGAATTTACAGCGAGTATTCGACTCGCAACTACTCTTACTCTTGCAACCGTCGGCATTTTTGACAACTAGTGTTGTTAAAAAACAAAGCGAACCACCCAATGTAATCGCATTAACGGCACTCCCTGCACCATTGCAGGGTCTATTCGGAGCATCGGGAATTCCGTCGGTCGCTAATCCGCCACCCCCACCTGGTCGCCACCGACACCTCCAAACACGTTAAAATGCCGTGTTCGTCGCCCCCTAATGCACGACGCCGCCGCTTGGTAGGATTCGCGTTTTACAGGGCATTGAAACCTTTGTTCTCCCCGTTTGAATTCTTTTAGGGCGTCATAAACATCCGCCAGAACAGAGGGGCTTTCCGCGATTCAACGTGTCCTGTAATCCTTCCTACCAACGTTCAAAGCTGAAGCGATCTGCTTGCGGCATTCCTTTCCATACGACCTCTCCAGCAGCCACTTGCCATGAAAGCCGTCGCGGTTAAACCGGGCACCCCCAACAGCGTCCACCTGACAGAGATCCCTGAACCCACCCTCGACGCATTCCCCGACGGCAATGGCGTTTTGGTGAAAACGCTGAAAGTCGGAGTCGACGCGACCGACCGAGAAATCAACGAAGCCCTCTATGGCAACGCCCCCGAAGGTGACAGCCACTTGGTCATCGGGCACGAATCGTTTGGCGTCGTCGAAGCAGTCGGCCCGAACGTCCGCCGCGTCAAGCCTGGCGATTACGTCACCGCGACCGTTCGCCGCCCGGGCGGGTCGATCTATGACATGATCGGCACCAACGACATGACCAGCGAAGAGACGTACTACGAACGCGGCATCAACCTCCGCCACGGTTTCATGACCGAAAAGTTCGTCGACGAGGAAGAGTACATCGTCCGAGTCCCAGAAGGACTGAAGCACCTGCACGTGCTGATGGAGCCGATGAGCTGTGCAGCCAAAGCGGTCCAACAAGCGTACGAAGCGCAACAACGGATGAAAGTCTGGCGCCCACGCCTGGCTTATGTCTTGGGCTCGGGCCAGATCGGTTTGCTGACCACGCTGATCCTGAAACTGCGCGGCTTGGAAGTCTACACGCTGGCACGCGGTGAAGCTCCGAACCTGAAAAGTGACATCGTCACCGGGATGGAAGCGAACTATATCAGCACCCGCGAAACCTCGATGGAAGACCTCGTCAAGAAGACGGGCAAGCCAGACTTGATCGTCGACGCGACCGGCAGCAGCACGCTGGCATTCCAAGCGATGCAGCATGTCGGACACAACGGTGTGGTCGTCTGGACCAGCATCACCGGCGGCGACAAGAATCTGGAAATCCCTTCCGACAGCGTCAACCTGAACTGGGTTCTGGGCAACAAGCTCCTCCTCGGCAGCGTCAACGGCAACCGCACGCACTTCGAAAGCGGCATCCGCGACCTGGCTTTGGGCGAGATGATGTTCCCCGGCGTCTTGGAAAAGATCCTGACCCACCCCGTCGAGGGCCTGGACAACTACCAGGAAATGATGCGTCTGCTGGTCGAAGAAAAAGACGCGTTGAAGGTCTACGTCAACGTCGCTGAAGAGTGATCGCAAGATCGCCAGTACGGCTTGCATGCCGCCTGCTGCGATCGAAAACTGAAACCGGAACGGCAAAATCGGACTATTTTGCCGGTTCGGACCGATCAAAATCAGACAGGTTGGACTGACGAAACGACTCCAGCCGAATGGAGGAGTATCCAGTCTGTCTGAAGAACACATCGGCCTGCCTTGAGAACAATCGGCGAGAACTGCCGACTTGCCATTGCCGCCAGTAGCGGTGTCTGCTAGCTTCACGCGAATTGGATCCGGGTAAGTTGCCCGGACTTTGCCTCGATTGCCGAATAAACCGGCTCTTCGACTGCCTTCGATCGCATCTTTAGCAACCTTTTGCGAATCGAACGACGTGCAAAGCGTTCAAATTACTCCACCAACCCCCTGAATCTGCCGCGAGCAAGTCACAGCGATCGCCTTTTGCGAACGATGGACACCTCTCCTCCTTCGCGGCGTCTGGCTCGAGACCCCACGCTAGTGGTCTCCAGACGCATCTGCCATTCGCACCCTTCGTGAGCGCTGCTTGTATCGATTCAACCGGAAAGACACATGGTTAACCGCAATCTGATCCGTTCCCTCGAAGACGACGACATGCTCGACGATCTGGCGAGCCTAGCGCCAGAAGAGGAAACGGAAGATTGGCTGCTCGATTTTCTGCAGCATGCCGAGCAGCAGGATTACAGCCAAGGCCAGATCGTCGACGGCAAGATCGTCGAAATGAACGACGAGTGGGCCTTGATTGACGTTGGCTTCAAGAGCGAAGGTACCGTCAACCTGAACGAATGGGGTCCCGAAGAGCCCAAGCCCAAAGTTGGCGACATCGTTCGCGTCCTGATCGAAGAGATGGAGGACAACTACGGTGCTGCTGACGATCCTTACGGGATGATCTCCCTGAGTAAGGAAAAAGCCGAGAAGATCATCGAGTGGGAAAAGATCATCTCGACGATCGGCGAAGGCCAAGTCGTTACCGGTTGGGTTATCCGCAAAATCAAGGGCGGTTTGCTGGTCAACATCGGCGTCGATGTCTTCTTGCCAGGCAGCCAAGTGGATATCCGTCGCCCCGGCGACATCGGCGATTTCATCGGCCGCGTGATCCAAGCCGAAGTCTTGAAGATCGACGACACCCGCCGCAACATCGTCATCAGCCGTCGTTCGCTGATCGAGAACCAGCGCGAAGAAGATCGTGCGTTCTTGATGCAAGAACTCGAAGTCGGCCAAATCCGCAAAGGTATCGTCAAGAACATCGCCGACTTCGGTGCGTTCGTCGACCTGGGCGGCATCGACGGTCTGTTGCACATCACCGACATGGCTTGGGAGCGTATCTCGCACCCAACCGAAATGGTTTCGATCGACCAAGAAATCGAAGTCAAGGTTCTGCACATCGACCGCGAAAAGCAAAAGATCGCTTTGGGTCTGAAGCAGAAAGACCGCAACCCATGGGAAAACATCGAACAGAAGTACCCTGTCGATTCGAACCACATGGGCGAAGTCGTCAACGTGATGAGCTACGGTGCGTTCGTCAAACTGGAACCAGGCATCGAAGGCCTGGTTCACATCAGCGAGATGAGCTGGACCAAACGCGTCAATCACCCCAGCGAACTGGTCAACATCGGCGACAAGATCGAAGTCAAGATCTTGGGTGTCGACCCCGAAGGCCAACAGCTTTCACTGGGTATGAAGCAAACCCAAAAGAACCCCTGGGAAGACGTCCTCGAACGTTACCCAGAAGGTTCGGATGTCAACGGCAAGGTTCGCAACCTCACCAACTACGGTGCGTTCATCGAACTGGAAGAAGGCATCGACGGCTTGCTTCACGTCAGCGACATGTCTTGGACCCGCAAAATCGGTCACCCAAGCGAAGTCCTGGAAAAAGGCCAAGAACTTCAGTGCCGCGTGTTGAGCGTCGACGAGCAACGCCGTCGTATCGCCCTCGGCCTGAAGCAACTGGACAACGACCCATGGGACGGCGACATTCCAGACAAGTACCAACCTGGCCAACTGGTCAAGGGTACCGTCACCAAGATCACCAACTTCGGTGTCTTCATCGGTCTGGAAGACGGCCTGGAAGGCTTGCTGCACATCAGCGAATTGGCTGAGCACAAAGTCGAAAACCCAGAAGAAGTTGTCAAAGTTGGCGACGAAATCGAAGTCAAAGTCCTGCGTGTCGATACCGACGAACGAAAGATCGGTCTGTCGCTCAAACGTGTCGAGTGGGGCGAAGAAGAAGAGCGTGCAGCAGCTGCTGCCGAAGCCGCCGAAGCAAGCGAAGTGCCTGCACAAGAAGGCGAGCTGAAGGGTGGACTCGGAAGCGGCGAAGGCCCGCTGTTCCCACCAGCTAACTAAGCACTCCGCTTCGATTGCTAAATAACGAAAGCCTCCCATCGGTTCGCCGATGGGAGGCTTTTTCTATGATCACCCCGCAGCGTTCCAACCGTAGTGGACGAAGCGATGAGTCCCTCCCCGCACCGTTTCCCTACAAAAACATCCGCAGCCTACTGAGCTCGCCGGATCCAACACGAACCGTGTGACTGCATCCCGATGTGCGGGTAATAGCTCTCCGCCGCCGGTGCCGCAAGCAAAATCAAATTCGTCGCCAGGCCAGCCTGCTGATGCGAAAACTCAATCAGCCGCTTGCCAATACCCTGACGCTGACACTGCACATCGACCGCCAAGTCCGACAGGTACGTGCAGTAATGAAAATCGGTGATCGACCGGGCCACTCCTACGAGCAAACCTGATGCGTCACGTGCTGTCGCGATCACATCCGCTTGGCGAAGCATTCCTTCGATCACATCAAGTCGATCGACCGGCCGTCGCTCCGCAAGCGTCGAACGCTTCAGCACATCAATGAACTCGTCACAGCCAAGCTGCGGCTCCACCGCCAACACCACACTCACAAGTCACCTCTCTCTAATCGAACTCCAACAACCCGTTGGAGTCTAGGCTTTAGCCGATCCTTCTCATCCCGCCAGCAACTTCGCCGCTGCCGCTTGCACCAGCGACGCCGCTTGCTCAATCGTCTCTTCGATCGGCCTTGCCGGATCGTGGATCTGCACCACAGCCTCCAGCCCCAGGTCCTCGACCGAACGCTCCTTCATCTCCAGCACACCACAGATCGCCTTCACCGGAACACCGTACTTCCGCCCCACATCGGCGACACCACGAACGAGTTTTCCGTAACTGGTCTGATCATCAATGCGACCTTCGCCAGTAATGATCAAGTCGATCTTCCCCCCGGCCAACAAACGCTCCATACCAGCCAACGCCAAGACGAACTCAACGCCAGAAATGAACTGACCACCAAGGAACACCTTTAGCCCATACCCAGTCCCGCCGGCCGCACCAGCGCCAGGCTCGTCTCCTTCGTCGAGTTGCAACTGTGTGACCACAACGGACTGCAAATGGTTCAGCCCAATTTCCAGACGCTTGACCATTGCCGCATCGGCACCTTTTTGCGGGGCATAGACGCGCGCCGCCCCCTGCGAGCCTAGCAAAGGATTCGAGACATCGTTGACCGCGATGACCTGCACGTCGGACAGCCCTTCCAACACCGCTGACGAATCGATTCGGCGGATCTCGTGCAAACGCCCGCCTACTGGATCGACCGTTTCTCCGACACCATCGACGAATCGATAGCCGAAGGCCTTGGCGATTCCGCATCCGCCATCATTGGTCGCACTACCGCCCAAACCGACATAGACTTTTTTGGCACCATTCTTGATCGCGTCAACGATCAAACGACCGGTGCCTTCGGTCGACGCGACTGCCGGATTGCGTTCCTCCACATCCAGCAATTCCATGCCGCTTGCACGCGCCATTTCGACATAGGCCGTCGCGTTTTCGGCGTCCCAACCATATTCGGCCACGATCGATCGCCCCAGCGGATCGCAAGTCCTGCACTCAACCATTTCCAACCCAGCGCGACACTCCGCGACAGCTTCCAAGAACCCGTCACCTCCGTCCGATGCGACAACGTGGTGCAAGTTGATGCCAGGCTGTTGGCGACGTAAACCTGATTCGATCGCCACGATCACTTCGCTGGCAGTGAGCGATCCTTTGAACTTGTCCGGGACGATCAAAACATTCATCAGGCTGCGTTGGGAGATGGGTTAGGACGTTTTCAACCACTTAAACTCGAATGGTTGTAGCGTCACCGCGCACTCTTCGGTACTACGGCTCCCAAAACATTCGCCCGTCAAAGCATCCGTCAGCTCACCGGATGGCAATAAGATCACTTGTTGTTGGTCCGAAAAGTTGTGTGCAGCGAACAACGTCAGCTCGTCTGCCGTCCGTGTGATCACAAACACGGGGCCGGAGGACTCGTATTCCGCTTTACCGAAAGGGTCGAACGCCGCGTGTTCCCCGCGAGCATGCAGCATCGCCTTGTAGCGACCAAACACCTTTCCACGAATGCTTTCTTGCTGGTCGAGTTCGCCTGCAAGTTGGCGAAGGTTCAACTTTGCCCGATTGATCCGGCGGTTAATCCCTGAATCAATCGCGGCCTGACGATCGTTTTCAGATCCAATGACGGAGTGATAGTAAATTCCCGGCACCCCGGGCATCGCCAACATCACTGACTGAGTCAACAAAAATCGTTGCACACGCGTGTCGTCCGGCATCGCCGGATCGGTCGCAAAGTCAAAGTAATTGCAATTGATTTCGTAGGGCGACTGGGTCCCATCCCCGTTGTCACGCATCGAAACAAAGCCGCCATGGTCGCGGGCGATCTCGGCAAGCTGATTGATCTCGTCGTTCTCAACAATCCCTTGCAGTGGACGCACTCCAACACCATCATGACTGGCGGTGAAATTAAAGAAGCAAACTTGGTCGCTCGGTAAAACCAGCGACTTGGCCCACTGGGTCAGCGTGTCGACCGATTGCTGATGCAACGAATACATCAGCAGCGGCGGCAGCGTGAAGTTGTAAACCAAGTGTGCTTCGTCCGTGCCGTCACCGAAGTACGAGATATTTTCCTTGTGCGGCACGTTGGTTTCGGTGATGATCGCGACACCGGGATCCAATTGCTCGATCACCTCACGACAGAGCTGAATGATCGCATGGGTCTGCGGTAGGTGCATACAACTGGTGCCGAGCTCCTTCCAGATAAACGCGATCGCATCCAGACGAATAAACTTTGCGCCACGCGCGACATAAAACAGCAAGACGTCAATCACCGCCAACAACACCCGCGGGCTGTGAAAGTTCAAATCGACTTGGTCTTCTGAAAACGTCGTCCATACATGCACGGTTTCGTCACCTCGCTGAAACGGATGCAACAGTGGCAAGGCCCGCGGGCGGGTTACGGACGAATAATCCGCGGTCGGATCGGCGGCGATAAAGTAATCCGCGTACGTGGCATCCCCGTTCAAGTATCCCTGGAACCAATCCGAGCTTTTCGAGATATGGTTCACCACTGCGTCAAACATCAAATCGTACGACTCACCGAGCTCTTCCATATCGAACCAGTTTCCGAGTGCCGGATCGATCTCGTAGTAATCCTGGACGCTGAACCCGTCGTCGGAAGTGTAGGGAAAACAGGGCAGCAAATGGATCGCGCTAACACACTCGCCAAGATGCTCTTCGGCAAAAGCACGCAAACATTGCAACGGACTGATCCCATCACAGCGAAAACTGTCGCCGTAGGTGATCAAGATCGAATCTTTCTCGGACAATCGATCTGGCCCCTGTTTCGCGGCAGCCTTGATCTCGATGCCGTACTTCTCGATCAGAGCTTCGATCCCGGCCTGGACTTCCTGAACGTTGTCGGGATAAATCGAACGGATCAATTCAATCATTGCGTTGGTTTAGATTACGAACAACGAAACGTTAGCCAGCCGTCCAAGACTGACCCGTTAAACGGCCGGGAAATCGAAATCCCGCCGGATGCCTGGCTCCGCCAAACCGGGCCTTCCTATTGTTGATACTTCTTAACAATGACGGGGGCCCAATCAAGAAAACCCTCAAATTGCGGCGTCCTATCCGCCAATACAGCCTCTGTTGTGGATCCCGATGCTGGGTATGATCGCAGACATGAACCAGAACACTGCTCCAAAACTCGATGTCCTCGCCAAGCAGCTAGCAGAATTGGCTCCGCGTTGGCACTCCGTCAAAAACTGGCCTGGGCTGTCTCTCTCCGCTTGTGGCGAGTTCGGAATCCTTCGCGGGCTAGCCGGCCTCTCATCATGGCCGGCTCGACAACAACTCGAAACGCTGATCACACTGGCCAAAGCAGACCTGGTGACCACGTTCATCATCACCCAGCATCTCGGCGCGCTCAAACGCCTACTCGCGAGTCCTATCGCGAGCGACCACGAAGCAATCATCGAGCAACTTTCCAGCGGCAAACGAATCGCATCGGTCGGTATCAGTCACTTGACCACAAGCCGACGGCACTTGGCCACTCCGGCAGTCACTGCCGAACCGATCGAAGGCGGCTACCGCTTAAACGGCTCGATCCCCTGGGTCACTGGCGCAAAACACGTTGACTGGATCGTGGTCGGCGCCAGCCTGAGTGACGGGGCACAGATTCTTGCCTTGGTCGACGCGATAGCACCGAACCTACATTCAGGACCTGGCGCAGCAATGATCGCTATGGAAGCCAGTTGTACGGATGCCGTTCGCCTCGATTCCGTTGAAATCAAGTCTGCGTTTGTGATCGCGGGACCAACCGACGAGGTCTTGTCGGCAAAGTCAGACGCGACCAAGAAAACCGGCGGTGCAGGGGGACTTCAAACATCCGCCCTCGCGCTCGGTTTGTCACTGGCGGCTTTGGAATACATGACGGCCGAATCGACAAAGCGACCAAGCCTCACCACCATCACCGACAGCTTGAACGCAGAACACGAGATACTGCTCGAGCAGCTTCTCGACGCTTGCGAATCACCAGCCGATGTCAACCTGACCGAGCTACGGCATCAAGCCAACCGACTGGTACAACGAACCACTGCGGCAGCGATGACCACCGCGAAAGGCGCTGGACTGATGAAAGAACATCCGGTCGCCCGGTTTTGTCAGCAAGCGTTTTTCTTTCTTGTCTGGAGCTGCCCACAACCGGTCGCCGATGCCCACCTTTGCGAGATGGCTGGGCTAGAAGCACCGTAGGCAGATCGCCCATCCCGATGCTGGCCAACAAAAACGGCCGGTTTTAACACCGGCCGAGTTGCTACTTGATAGGTTGCCGATTTAGATCAGCACGTTCGATCAGCACGATGCCAAGTCGTTACGCGCTTAGCAATTCGTCCATCGTCGCGACCAAGCCTTTGACGGCATCGACGCTCTTTTTGAAATCAGCCGTTTCCGATTCGGTCAGGCTCAGCTCGATGACCTTCTCAACACCGCCGCTGCCCATGATGACGGGAACGCCGACGTAGTAGCCGCCAACGCCGTATTCCTTGTCGCACAATGCGGCGACGGGGATGCAACGCTTCTTGTCTTTGACAACCGCTTCGACCATTTGCGCACACGCCGCAGCCGGTGCGTAGTAAGCACTACCGGTCTTCAGCAGCGACACGATCTCGGCACCACCTTTACGGGTGCGTTCGACGATTTCTTCCAAGCGGGCTGGGTCGATCAACTGGGTCACAGGAATCCCGCCGACGCTGGTGCAGCTTGGGATCGGAACCATCGTGTCGCCGTGGCCGCCCATCAGCAGAGCGCTGATGTCTTCGACGCTAACGCCCAGCTCCATTGCCAAGAACGTGCGATATCGCGCGGTATCCAAAACACCTGCTTGGCCACAAACCTTCGCGGGCTCAAAACCGGTGACTTTCCACATCTGCTGGACCATCGCGTCAAGCGGATTGCTGACGACGATGACGACGGCGTTGGGGCTCGACTTTTTGATTTGCTCGCCGACACTGGTCACGATCTTGGCGTTGGTCGCCAACAAATCGTCGCGGCTCATTCCTGGTTTACGTGGAATTCCGGCGGTGACGACGATCACGTCGCTGTCCGCGGTATCGTCATAGTTGGTGGTACCGATGACGTTGGAATCGAACCCCATGATCGGCGACGACTGCATCAGGTCCAGCGCTTTACCGGCTGGCATGTCTTCGGTTTGTGGGATATCGAGCAGGACGATGTCGCCGAGTTCGGCCGAGGCGCACCAATGCGCACAGGTCGCTCCTACATTTCCGGCTCCGATAATCGAAATTTTTGCGCGACGCATGGTGGTCTTCTTTGGCGTTAGAGGGTTCAAAACCATCGCGGCGGCCGTCCCGCCGATCTAGCGCACCATCCTCTCCACCTGGCGACGGCGGTCAAGTGGCCTTGCACGATGCAAAGTTTTGCGTCCGTCGAGACCAAATTGACAGCTGTGTCATGGATCCCGATCAACTGATGGTGGGCTTTCCGGATCAACGTCAGGCATCCCCGAAAAGTTGCCGGACAGATCGCTCGGTAAATCGATCAAAACCGGTTTCCGGTTCCGCTTGCGGATCGCGGCGTCTTGGCGTGAGTTTTTTGATTGCCAAATCACGGTCGCGACGACGGCCATAAGGATTACAAAGGCCAAAGTATAGCCGAACCAGGCAATCCCGGATGGCTCATCAAGGCTCGGATCCAAGCGAGAATTCCAGGTTGCGGCGACGATCAACGGGCCCACCTGCTTGCCGCCACCCTCTTTGGTCATGAACGCGTTTCGATAGCTCCACAAACGATAGAAAAAACCTTTGACCGAAACCGGATAGCTGACCAACGCAACCAGGGCGTTTTGCCGCGCAAATTCTTTTTCCAAAAATGCCGGTAACTTCACCGCAACGAACGTAATCGGATAGGTCCCGCTCATCTGAATCGGCGGACCAATCTCGCCTTCGGCACGTTGCAACTGCAAGATTTTTTGCCGAGATCACCGCTGGCGTCGATTTGGAAATAATGATCCTGCCCCAGCTGTTGTGCGATCTCGGCGGAATCGATTGCGATCTGCGAAATCCGTACCGTAGAGGCATCCATTTCGATCCATTCTCCGTAGAACTCTGCCGGTTTCGTCAGGAGTGCGACCGGGTCGACGTCGGTAGCGTTCTGACCTGCAAAGGTCGAATCCGCTTGGACTTTCGCAGACGCATTCAACAGTCCGTAGAACGCGTCATGGTCATCGGCTTCGAGCACTCGTCGATTTCGCGATGCAGCTCCGGCGATCAAGCTCAGATCGAAATCAACACCGGCCAACAGCTTCCAACCCTCACGTGTGGGCTGCTTCGGATACCAAGCCAGTCGCCCCGCCGCATAAGCGATCGACTCGTCAGCGCGGGCAACCAAAATTGCTGTCGCCGAAATCCGATCCCCCTTCGCAATTTGCCCGGCCAATGGCGGTGCGAAAACGGATACTTTGAAGCCAGCTTCTGTCGATAGTACGACTTCCTGGAAGGCTGGCATCTCCAAGTATTCACGCAGATCCTCCGGCAACGGATACTGCTTGATCGCATCGATCGATCCATCAACTTGGACGACGTCGCCAGGGACGGGTGTGCCTGCGACGCTGCTGTCCGTCGATCGCGTCACGCGTTTCTGTAACTGTTCTTCGTTCGTCCCACGTAACCGGTACAGCAATTTTGCCATCTCGGCAGCAGACCCAGCATCGTCAACGGGATAGCAAGCTTGGACACGCTGACGATCAAAACCGCCGAGCAGTTCTAACGCTGAACTTGCACTGACCAGCGGTGATTGAAGTGCAACACCACAGCAGCATAAAAACACGATGATCGCCTGCCGCAAGTTCATGGCGCATCCTCCGAATTGACATCGAGTGTGACGTTTAATCTGGCAGCATCAAAACCGGTCAACTGATGTGAAGCTTGTCGCATTTGACGTGTCCGCTGGGCTTCCTTCGCCGCACGATTCATTAAGACAAAAGCTAAAACCACTCCCGTCGTGATCGCAATCAAAATTCCGCCCCAATCGAACCTCGTCAGCCCTGCGATTGGTTTCTCTGCTTTAGTCTGGGCAGACAATTCCGGTGTCTCCGTCGCGACGAGAACGTCATTCGTGTTTGGCCACTCGATCCGCCCGATCAATACCGGTGCGATATCCGCACCGACAGAAGACCGATAGGGCAAACGTTTCATAAACCTGCCTACAGCGACCACACGGTCTTGCTGTGACATACTTGCTTGGCGACTGGGCGTCCCGTCCGGCTGAAGCATCAACCGGATCGACTGTGGAATAGTGGGTGTGATCAAAATCATCGGTCTGACGCCACCATCATCAGGCAACACCCATAGCTTCCAGTACTCGTCGATCCCACAACGGTTTGCCTTCGCAGTGATTCGCTCCGCCAGTTTCACATGACCGTTTAGACGCAACTCATGACCACGGTAAACGTCTGGCTGCTGCAGCAGCTGCACCGTCCCAATGCCGATCGCATGCGAGGTACCGAGTTGATCGACGCGGGCCAATTGCAAATAGAACGCGTCGCTGTCGTCGCCGCTCCAAAATGTCCCATCTTTGACTCGTGACAAAGCGGCTTGGTCAAGAGCCTCAAGTGTCGGACGCCACCATCGCGACCATTTGACGAGGTTTGCTCGGGTGACAGTTTCTGATTCGATATCACTCGCAAGCTGCTCGAGCTGCTCAAGCACGCCGATCGTTTGCGGGGGGGCGTCTGTCCCCGACACTCCACGCAAAATTTCTGCCGACTGCTCGACCTGATCCGTCGTAACGCCGCGCCAAAGGAAGCTTTGTTTTTCGTCGTCAGCGGGCCAGTCAGCGGGCCAGTCAGCGGGCCAGTCAGCGGGCCAGTCAGCGGGCCAGTCAGAGGGCCGGTCAGCGGAGGGAAGTCGGAGCGTGCTCTCGATCGAAAGCAACGACGCCACCCAATCACGTTGCAATTCAAGATCCATTCGCTCCACCCACTGGGGAGCGAGCGTCCAAGTCGGATTGCTGTCCGTGTTCGATCCAGCTGGCAGTGTCGCCTTTAGAGGTACACGCATCACATGTCCCGCTTGGCTCGCGGCGGCGTTTTCATTCACGGTCGATTGCGGATCTGCAAAGAAAACTTCGTACATGCCTGGCTGGCGTGCTTGTCTCATCACCACCACAACCAATGCGAACGCAACCGCCATCCGGACCAGCCTTCGTGACGTTCCGCCGGGGGGCGGCGTCCGTCGACGCGTTTGCCCCGCTTCCCGTGATCGGGTGCCATAAAGGCTGGAATCGTTAAATTGTGAGGGAATCCGCATGAGGCAAGCTAGTCATGAGCGATTGGATGCTTGAATGACGGTCGCTCGAATTTACGATAAAATTGGAAAGCTCGACCGAGTGAAACGCCAATGGCGCGGCACAGTTTCATAAGCTCAGTGCCACCTTATCCTTTATTGTCGACCGCAGATCCCCGCCGGCAACCTTTTCATCCCACCCTGACAGATTTAACCGGTCAACATGTCAAATCTAACAACCAGTCGATCAGACGCGACGTTGGGCTGCCCCTCGAATGTCTCGGCGAAGCGTCGGATAACATGGCAGCGTTTGTTGGCACTACCGGTTGCAATGGCGATACCGTTTATCGCGGCAAACGTTGATGCCGCCGAGGGTGAACCCGCCGAACGCTTCGTCAAACAGCTTCGCAACATCGGCTATTACGACACCGCAATTCAGTACTTAGACCGCGCCCAGAACATCGCCGGGATTGACCCTTCTTTCGTCAAGGCGATCCCGCTTGAAAAAGCACAGACGTTTATCGATCAAGCGATCCACACGAACAGTTCTGACGGTCGCGACAACGCCTTTGCCGAAGCGGAAAAATCGCTGCAAGGATTCATCAGTTCCGACAGTTCTCACCCCCGCGTCAGCGAAGCGCGTTTGCAACTTGGCAAGTTGCAAATGATTCGTGCGGCACAATTGCTCGCCGCCTCGCGTGGTAACAGTGCCAGTGACAAGCTGAAGCTTTCCGAAGCCCGCCAATCTTATCTCGAGGCGGCCAAAACATTTGACGCAATCGTGAGTGACCTGCGTGGCAAGCTTGAAGCGATGAAAGGCCAAAAGATCGATGCCGAAACGGACCCCGAAGGCATCGCCCGCCGTGACCAGTACCGTTTCGAATTCCTTCAATCACAACTCAACGCGGCCGACGCGATCAAGCTCGCCGCGAAAACGTACGAGTCCCCCGCGAAGGATGACAAGGCCGGACTGGAAGACGCCAAGAATCGACTCGCGGAACTGAACAAGAAATACTTTCGCTTTCCCTCCGGTGCAATCGCACTCGAACACTTGGGCGAAATCGAAGAACTGCTCGGTAACCGTGAAGCAGCGCTCGACAACTATTTGAAGATGCTTGAAGAGCCTGAAGTCGATGTGCTTCGTGAAGCCAAGTTTTTGGCCGCCGCGGGTATCATCCGCATGAAGCTGCAAGAAGATCCACCCAAATACCAAGAAGCGATCGATCGAACGGAACCATTCGTTCGCCAGATTCGGCCCAATGAAGCCAGTACCGCTTCGGTCCAGACGTTCCGTGTCGACCTCGCCAAAGCCTATCTCGCCAAGGCCGCCGATAGCTCGCTGAAAAAAGGCGAGATCGGACGGGCCCGTTCCGCCGGACGTGAGCTGCTTCAAGAAGCAAAAAAGGTCTCCGGTGATCACTTGGATGAAGTCACCAAATTGCTTGAAGGCCTTGGGATCGAGGCAGAATCAGTCGAGCTGCCATCGATCGAACCACCGAAAAGTTTCGACGAAGCATTCGAAACCGCGACCACGGTATTGCAGCACGTCAGCGACATCGAATCCACGCTCAAGTTGCTCGAATCGCAACCGGATTCCGAAGAGCTCAATCAGCAAAAACAGGACATCCAAAAACAGATCCAGGAAACCTATCAAATCGGTATCCAGGCTCTGCGGATCGGACTCGGAATGGTCAATTCCGAATCCAGCATTGAAACGGTCAACCAAGCACGTCAAATCTTGGCGTATTTCCTGTATCAATCTCAGCGTCATCGTGAAACGGTCGTCGTTGGCAGTTTCCTCGCTCACGCCGCTCCGGGCACCGAGGTCGGCCTCAAAGGCGGACTGATGGCGTTGACGTCGATGCAACTGCTGCTTGGCGAAGTCCCCGAATCGGAAAACGACGGACTGATCAAACAGCTCGAATCGCTCGGAAAGTTTCTTGCGGCTACTTGGCCTGACGATCCCAATGCGGCCGCCGCACAAGGCATCCAGATTCGTCTGCTGCTCTCCAAAGATGACTTCGATGGGGCACAACGGCTGATTGACGAAATGCCAGCGGGAAATGAACGTGCACGTTTCAAACGACTGCTCGGCCAATTGCTTTGGAATCAATCGATCATCGCCAAAACGGAGCAAAACGATGAAGAAAAGGCGCAGCGTTTAATCGCCCTGGCAAAGAAAAACCTCGATGAAGGCCTCCGTGAAATCGAGGGAGAACTGGTCGAATCAGAAGCATTCCAGGCCGCCTTGGTGTTGGCAAAGATCCGGCTGATCGATCAAGAGTACGCTCCAGCGTTGGCCGCTTTGACTGATGATAAATTTGGACCGCTTCAACACACCTCCGACCAAGACTCGCCTTCTGAACGATTCCTCGGCGACTTGTACAGCACCGAACTGCGTGCTCTGGTCGGTGTCATGCTCGCGAGCGACGATCCAGGCCAATACCTCGATCAAATGACCAAGGCGATGGAAAACCTGCGGGTCGCCTTTCAAGGGGCCGCAGCCCAAGCCAACCTGACGCAAACGTACATGCGGATGGCGCAGGACCTGCAAGAACAACTCGACACCGCGTCCCCCGAGAAAAAACAAAAGCTGACGACCGCATTCCTCGAAGTACTAAAACGCGTTCGAGAAGCGACTGATGACCAAGCGACCTTGCGATGGGTTGGACAGACATTGATGTCGCTGGGTGAATCCACGATGACCCCCAACGAGACCCAAGCGACTGGGCAAGCAAAGGAACTGATTTCACAAGCGGTCACGACCTTCAAGGCACTCGATGATCAATCCAATGTGACGACGGCGTACCTGACCGCAAAAGCACAGCGTCTGTCCGGTCAGTACAAGGAATCGATCGACACGATCGACGCCTTGCTCAAAAGCCAACCGATGATGTTGGAAGCACAAATCGAAGGCGCACAGGCCTACGAATCGTGGGCAGCGTCATTGAAACCGAACGTCGCGTACAAGGCCTACCGCGCCGCCCTCGAGGGTGCTCGCAAAGGCGACGATGGCAAAAACACCATCTGGGGCTGGGCTGAAATCAGCAAAAAGACCAGCAGCCAACTGCGTCGCAATGAGAACTTCAAAGAGAAGTTTTTCGAGTCACGCTATCACGTCGCACTCTGCCTCTTCCTGATGGGCAAAGCAGGCGACCAAGAAAAAGATATTCGACAGTCGATCAAGATTCTGCGTGAAGCCGCGACCCTGTTTCCAGACCTCGGCGGCACAAAGAATCTCCAGAGATACGACGCGTTGATGAAACAAGCTCAGCGGAGTGTCGGCGAGAAACCGACCGGTCTCGCCACTCCATAACGCTTCCCACCAAAACACTTCTCGGACGACCTCCCGTTAGACTTATCGCGATGAACATTCGACTCTCCAGCTTCTGCGGTATCGCTTTCGCTTCAATGCTGCTCGCCTGCCACACGGCGAGCGCCCAAATCGATCGTGTTTATACGTACGATTCAACCAGTGCCTCCGCGGGTAAAGTCATCACCGTCAACAAGAACGGTATCACTTTGAAAGCCGGCGGCAATGACAAGACTTTTTTGGAAAGTGACATTCGCAAGGTGCTTTTCCAAGGTGATCCGCCAGAGCTGACAAGAGGCCGCGAACTCGCCCTTGATGGTCAGTACGAACAAGCGATCGAAGAACTCAAACCGCTAAACCCCGATCAAATCCCTCGGGACATGATCCAAGCCGACCTCGCTTACTATCGCTTGTTGTCACGAGCCAAAATGGCCCTTGCCGGACAATACGACCGCAAAGCGGCGAAAGCCGAAGCCACCGCGTTTGGACGCAATCATGGCGACTCGTACCATTTTTTCGCTGTCGTCAAACTGCTCGGTGATTTGGAATTGGCGACAAACAATTTTGACGGTGCCGTGCAAATGTATGGCTACCTCGGTCGAGCACCGTCAGCCAAAACGCAGATCCAGGCACGCTATTTGGCTGGCATCGCGATGTTGCGAAAAGACGATGTTCCTGGGGCCCAAAAAGTGTTCTCAGAAATCGTTGCCCTCGAAGTGAACTCTTCCGATGCTCTGCGATTGAAAATCCTTGCTAAAGCCGGTCAAGCCATCGCCACATGCAAAGCGGGAAAACCAGACGACGGGATCAAAGCTGTCGAACAACTGATCGCCGAACTGAATCCCACCGATATTGAAATGTGCGCAAAAATTTACAACGCACAGGGGCAATGTTATGAAGCAGGTGGCGACATCGAAGGCGCCATTTTGGCTTACTTACACACCCACCTGATGTTCTCCGGTGCCTCTGACGCACACGCCGAGGCATTGACGCACCTTGTACAACTCTGGCCAAAAGTCGGCCGCACCGAACGCGCCGCCGAAGCTCGCCAAGAACTGCAACAACGCTACCCCGGTTTTGCAAACTGATGTTCGTTCACTCAGTCCAGCGGTGTGTCATCTGGTCGGTGGTCGTTCTTTTTTGCGGCCAACTTGATGCACAATCGACTCCCGTTTCGATTGGCGGAGTGTCGGTGCAACTACAGCCTCCGACATTAAATGGGACTGAAAACGAAACGCAACAAATCGAAAAGCTATCCCCGATGATCGGTGGACTGTCCATGCGACAGTTCACCCGTGACTCTCAGGTCGCCCCGGTCCGAATTGACTTGAAATACATCAAAGACGATTCGGGTAATCGTGTTGGTCATCTGGTCCATGTCTTGTTCGTGGTCCATTGTCCATTAGAACGTTTCGCCGAAGGACAACTCTCGCAACAGCTTTCCGGTGAGGTCGAAACAGACGACAGCGAAACGAGCTCTTTTGCCAAACCTGTTGACGAGGTGACGTTGCGAGAAAACGGTGTTCAATCGATTGAGGACAACCAACGTTTTCGGCACATCCAAACGACCTTGCTCGACAAGATCAAACTTGATGCGGTGTTACGAATCGACACGCACAAGTCGCCTCAGCAAAACCGAATTGATCTGTTACTAGACGATCGCTTTGCGGCCCAATGGACGTCAACTGAAGATCCCAAGCAAACGGGCACCTACACCGGCTTTCAAGCTTGGTTGACCGCTACCAAACTCGCTGGCGCTGATGCAGTCGTCATCGAGAGCCGGTTGGCGATGCACGAACCACCGGAATGGTTTTCGGGTTCAAACTTTATTCGCAGCAAACTCCCTCTTGTGCTGCAACAGACCGCTCGCGATTTGCGCCGCAAGTTAGCCGACTGAACGAACGCGTGGCTGGGCGATTAAGTCCGCCTAACCCGCATCTTCCATCTGTTCAGTACATCTTCTCAGTGCCACCTCCTTGGTGGCTATCGACAAACACCCACACCGAGGTGCATCGATTGTGCGACGGTCGTTTTAGGGTGACATAATCCGTTATCTTATCGTCCAAGATTTGCAGAATTTAACGCGTAAGATTTGACTTGCCTGTTTTTCGGCCTAGTTTGGCGGCTCGGTGTTGATGCTTTAACGGGGGGCAGCACCTAAGCAACGGGCTATTTCGTCTCGAGCGTTCAACCTGGTTCTGCACCAATCGATGGCAAGAGCGGCCACACTTCTTGTAATACTCGCATTCCTTACGGGAGCGAGCGCCGACGGTGGATTGATCATCACATCGCCGCTCGGAATGCAGCCTCAGGAAGCCAAGCAACTCGTCACCTCGGGCGTGATTTCCTATCACGGGTTCAGGATACCGAGTGAGAAAGCGACTTCACTCTACAGCCAACGCGGACAATCAAAGCCAAAGCAAGCGTTGGTCAAACGCAGTCTCGGATTGATCGTTGAGGAAAGGTTCGATCCGTATTTGATCAACGGTTTCACATCACACCGTCCACAAGACTTGCGATTGGTATCGGTCGAGGCGACGAAGAACGCCCTGACCACGACTCCGCTTCCAAAATCGATCAACGTCTACGACGTGTCGCATGCAACCGGCAACACAATACTGAATCGTCCGGAGCATCTCTTCAGTTCGCTCCGTGCCGCACCCGAGCTGCAATACTATGACGAGACGACGTTCCTGCAGGCCAGTCATCATGCGACGGGCAGTGCCGGGATCTCGAATGGCTATTGGTTTGATGATCCGAATCGCTCGGCGCTGACCAGCCAAATCGACCGCTCCGAATTCAGCCCAATCTTTGTTTCGAGGACGCGACTGTTTCAGTCAAGCTGCGCACCGTCGAACCGGCCACCGTGCCCTTTGATTGCGAAACCCGTCACAACATGCAACTGCCAAGCGTGCACCGAATGCGCGATCGCCGAAGAAACGCTGCAAACACCGCAGTCCGGGATGGGATCGGGTGTTGGCGGTGGCGGCTTCGGTTCTGGCACCTTGCCGTCTTCTGGGTTTTCGGGCTTAGTCGGTGCAATTCCCCTGCTGCCGATCACTGCAACGCTAACCCAGACGATCCCAGATGTTGATGGCGGTAGCACATCGATCTCGGGCGGTGACAACGACGGCACACCACCTGGCACTCCCGGTGGGCCCGGTACCCCAGGCGGACCCGGCACTCCCGGAGGCCCCGGTACCCCTGGCGGCCCTGGAACTCCCGGTGGCCCCGGTCAATCCGTCGTTCCCGAGCCATCCGGTGCAATAACAGCGTTTTTGGCAATGATCGTCTTAGGCTACACGCGGCGACGCAGCTAATTTTTCCAGGCACACTCGTGCCAGGTTCGCGAAGGCTGATCACAAACCGCAAAGTGGCACCTTGCCAGTTTTTGCAGATCGATTTACGGTCAGCGGCTGATCAAATCATCCTTTCAGCTCACGCGAAAACCCATGGCCTACGACAAACAAGATCTGATCCGCCTGCTCGAGTCCGAAGCACTGCAACGGGGTGAATTCACACTCGCCAGCGGTAAAAAAGCGTCCTACTACTTGGATTGCCGCCGGATCACGTTGCACCCGCAGGGCGCGAACTTGGTCGCAGCCGGGATGTTGGAAGTGATCCAAGCTGGCGGCGACCTGCCTGCTGCTGTCGGGGGGATGGCGATCGGGGCTGACCCGATCACCGCATCGATCGTGATGCTGGCCGGACAACAGGACCTGCCACTGAAAGGCTTCATGGTTCGCAAAGAGCCCAAGGGGCACGGAATGGGTCGCCAAGTCGAAGGGCCTGTCGAAGCCGGCCAAGAAGTCGTCATCGTCGAAGACGTCATCACCAGCGGCGGGAGCGCACTGAAGGCTGTTGACGCGGCCGAAGCATTTGGGCTAAAGGTCCGTGAGGTAATCGGCATCATCGACCGTCTTGCGGGTGGCGAAGAAGCCTTTGCCAAACGTGGCCTGAAGCTGAAAACGCTGACCACGATTCGCGATTTCGGCATCGAGCCAGAATAATCGGCGAGACGGAAACTCGTTTGCAATCCAACGTTTGCAACGCAACACATCCATTCGATGGAAACCACGCTCCACCAACAACTGAAACTTCATTACGCCAGCGACGAGTCGCAGACGGAAGTTTTGGTGGGGCGGTACCGGATCGACGCCGTTCGCCAAGACGAATTGATCGAAATCCAATGTGCGTCGCTGTCGGCCATCAGCGGCAAAGTCAAATCGCTGCTCAAGCGACACACCGTTCGCGTCGTTAAACCGGTGATCTACCGCACGCGGATCGCCAAAAAGAAAACGAAACGGTCGCAGGTCTCATCGTACCGGATGAGCCCGAAACGCGGCGAATACATCGACGTGTTTGACGACCTGATTTATTTCACACGGGTGTTTCCACACGACAACCTGATCCTGGAATTGCCCTTCGTCAACGTCCAGCAAACACGCGTCCCCGCCCCGCGTCGACGCGGCTGGCGACGCAAAGATTTTCGTGTCGAAGATGTCTCGTTGATCGACATCGAATCCACTCACGAAATCCGCACCGCGGTTGACCTGTTTGAACTTGTCGGACTGGATCCCCAGGCCGACTCGTTCACAACCGAAGACATCGCCGCGCTGACCAACCGCCCTCGCTGGTTCGCCCAAAAAATCGCCTACGTGCTCAAGCACACCGGGGCAATCTCCCCCGTCGGACGCGACCGATCCGGCATTCAATACCGCGCCGCCTAGCAGCCGTTTCCGTACGAGCAGGTTTTTCCCGCCTGCCGCGACCTATTCTTGCGAAGTTTCACGGGGCCACAGGGCTCTGTTTTCGCTGGCAGTTGGCGAGCACCAAATCGCTATGACAGCGACAACCGCGGACATCAAGGTCGAATGCGATGGATATCTTCTTGGGACTAGCTTTCGTTTGGCTGGTCATCACCGGTCTGGGGCACCTTTCCTGGGTCGTGACCGCCTTTATTCTTCGCTCGGCGTTTGGCATCCAAAAAGATCAGCCGCACGGCAGTGCCAAAGCAACCAGCTTGGACGCTGACCTGGCCGCCACACACCGAATCGTCAGTCACTTGGTCGGCCGAGGTCTGATCAGCCCCGATCAAGCCGGTGAGTGGCGGATCACACTTCGACGGCTTTCCAATGGTGAATCGGCCCCCAAGGGAGAAGCCGCCTCAACGGCATCACCGCCAAGCTCAACCGCCGAACCGTTCGCAGCAACGTTGGTCGAACCGGCTGCGGCTCCTGCTCCAACCATCAGGCCCGTTTCATCTGCCGCCGCGACGTCGAATGCCATTCCTGTTGCCGAACGAGTCGCAATGACTCCGGCTTCGGTGACCCCGGCAGCAGTGCCGGCTTCGATGCCCTCGGCTGCAGTGATCGCCCAAACGCTGGCGACTGAACCGGTTGTTGCTCAAGGACCATCGCAAGCCAACGATTCCGTCAAAGCCAAAGCGGGGCGATCGATCGCCGAACTAATGGCGGACCACAATGTTCGCTGGGGTGAGTTGATCGCAGGCATCTTGATCGTGGTTTGCTCCATCGGTTTGGTCGTCAGCTTGTGGAGCACGATCACTGCGATGCACCGCGTCGTTCCGTCGCTGATTTTCATGTGCGGCAACGCGTCGATCTTTTTCGCCGGACTTTACACGCTTTTCCGATGGAAGCTGCAAAGCTCCAGCCGAGCGACGCTGGTCATTGGCACATTGTTGGTACCGCTCGGTATCCTCGCAGGGCTTTCCACTGACGGGATCGAGAACACAACGATTCAGCTAGGTGATCCGATCACCGTCGCAGCGATTCTGGGCTGTGGTTTGATCTACGTGTCATTGATTTGGCAAGCGGCACGAGCGTTGGTTGGACGGTCACTTGCGGTCGCGATGACGCTGGGCGTTGCCGGACCATCGGTGATCTTGCCATTCCTGCCGACCGCCAGTCGCGTGCTAGGTGATTCTGCCGGCTGGGTCACCGGACTGTCTTCGTTGGCGATCGTCGGCGTCCTGATGCTGATTCGATCCACCAGTCCCGCGCGTCCGAGTACGGGTCGTGTTTCGAGGCATGCGATCGTATTGAGTGTCACCGGGTTTTCGCTCACCGTGTTGGCTGGCTATGCCGCGTTTGTTCTTCGCGCCGTTCCGAACGGTTGGCTGACCATTGCGGACGCGATGTTACCTGGCTACGTCATTCTTGCCACTGCTGCTGTTCCGCTGCTGACCCATCGCTGGCGTCCCAAGCTTCTGCTCGCAGCAAACTCATGCTCGGTCCTGTTACTGGGGCTAGCGATGTTGCTGGCGATCCCGTCGATGGAAACGGTCGGATGGTTCTGGGCTTGGGCAGGATGCTTTAGCGCGACCGCCTTCGCCGTAACCTACCTGACCCGCAATGACAGCTGGCTTTCCATCGTGATCGCTCCACTGGGAATCGCGACGGTACTGAGTTCCAGCTTGATCAGCGGCGGCAGCTGGGAAGCGACTCGGCTTTGGGAAAAATTGCTGTGTGGTGAAGCCATGATCGCTGCCGCATTCGTTGGCCTTACCAGCACCACTGCCTTGACGCTCGTTCGACGTCTTTCGATGAAGTCGACATCATCGCAGCCGTTTGTCGTGCTTCGCTACAGCACCTTGGCTTGGTTTGCGTATGCGACCTCGGTTGCGGCAGCACTCGTCGTCCTGCCGGTGGAACGCATGGGATCGATTCCACCCGTCGTGATCACACTCGCTTTGGGCGCGGCAACCGGCTACGGGGTTTGGCTGATCCGCAAGTCCAACCTTGCCGCGATCGCTAGTTGGTCGGTGATCGCAACCACCATCGGATTTTGGATGGCGATCATTCGTCCGATCCAAATCGGTCAGCCTTTTACAGGTACGACGCCCTTTGTTCTGACGGCGATCGCTTCATCGCTGACGCTGCTCGTCTTGGGTGAGTGCTGGGTTCACCGCCGAAGTCGGATGCGCAACTTGCGTCTTTCATCGACGGTCTTGGCCGTTCTCGCATCAGGGATCTCGCTAGGTGCTTTGGCACTTGATCACGACAATTCCATTTGGATTGTTTCACCTGAAAACCAAGCGATCGTCATGCTGCTGACCAGCGCGATAATGTTGGCATTCATCGGTTTTGGTGATCGAATCCCAGGACTGCTGTTCGCATCACGCACCAGCTTTTGTGCCATGGTCGGTGTCGCAGCCTATTACCACGGTTACGACTGGCTATTGACGATCGACGGCGTTTTCAACGGCACCGCGATTTGGTCGTGGGCATCGGTGTGTTGCGTGGCGCACCTGATCACACTCGCTCGCAACCACTGGATTGATCGCTCGGCTCACATTCAGCTCAAGCCGATTCGACGTTTCTCAAATCGATTTGCGTGGTATCGCCCTGGCGACCACGACTGGGATGTCATTTCGGCCACGGCCTGCAGAACGTTGGCGTTTGCGTTCGCCACGATCGGAGCGTTTCATGCTTATACAACACTTTCCGCTCCGCTATTAACAGACGCGATCCCGTGCTACTTCGCGACTTCTTCGGTTGCGAACTACGGAGTGCCAATCTTGGTGTTCGCCAGCCTAGCGATCATCCAGCTCGTTCGTTTCCAGGGCCCGGACCGCGACTCGGGCGATTTCCGAATCGGCAATGCCGCATTGCTTTGCATCTTGATCGGTTGGACTGCGATCCAGTCGTCGTTGCTGATTGCATCTTCACTTGAGACACAACTGCTGCTTGCGACGACACTGGCAGCAGCCTGCTTGATCCTTGCTGACCGGTTGCTCCACAGCGAATTGAACAATCAACTTCGACGACTCGCAATGGCGCTGCCACAGTCCGGAATGATTGCGACGATCGGATTTTTCATGATGGCGACCTCTTCGTTGATCTTGATTTTGTCTGACTGGTTGCCAGCGATCGTGATGAAGCAGTCCCCCACAACCAACATCACACTTTGGATTGCAAGTTGGTGGCTGTCAGCGTCGGCAATTGCCGCTTGGATTGACCACCGACAAAAGCGGCCGTTGTTCGGCATTTGTGCCGCATTGCTGATTCCGGCAACCGTCATCTTGGTCGCGCCGCTGATGGTGACGTTCACCTGGATTGCGACCTTCCAGGCGGCAGCCATCGCGGCAGGACTGTATGCAGTCGCACTGCGGTTGCTTCGAATCGAATCGACGCAGGGGTCTCAAGTGTCGCTCGCCGTTTGCCTCCTTGCCGGAGCGGCAAACGCGATCGGAGTCATCCTTGGATTGTTGCTTTACGACATCGACGCGTCAGCGTTCCACGCCCCACTCGGATTTGTGCTGACGGGTGTCTCAATAGCGATTACGGCGAATTTGAAACGCGTGTTACCTCAATCCCGCGACACGGTGGTCCCATGGGATGTCTATGGTTTGGCACTTTCAGGACATCTCGCAATTTTGATCGCACCTTTGCCTTCGCTTTGGATGTCTGATCGCTTGGCGTTGGAATTGGTTTGGTCGGCGCTCGCAGGACTTTCCACGCTTTATTTGATTTGGAAAAACCATGGCCAGTCGACACGATATTCCCGTTATCAAACCGCACTGATTGTCGTCGCAACGACGCTGCTTTGCCTGTTCAATTCACGGTACTGGATCGATCCACTGCCAGGATTGATTGCCTGCTGCTTTGGTGTGTTGTTGACGGCCAGTTACGCTAAATCTCACCTAGTGCCAGAACCAATCGAACAGGGCTCGAAGCGTTCTGCCATCCTGTGTCGGCTGTTCTCGCTGTCAACGTTACTGCTTGGTCTGCTGCTGACCATGATGGCAGACGACATGCTGAACTGGGACGCCTCAAAGATCATCGCGTCACTGGTTCTCTGGTCCACCGCTTGTTTGGTGCTTTGGCGAGGCAGCAATCCGGATCTGGGCCGGGGACTCAAACATCAAGTCGCACGCCATTGGCTCGCTGATCGTGAAGCCGCCTTGTTAATCATGTTCGCGGCCATCGCGGAGGTCGTATTCACGTTCTACCATCACCTCGCTTCGTCACCATCCAATGTAATGATGGATACTTGGTCGTGGTGCCGCGTGTTCGCGTACATAATCGCAGCGTTGACGGTGGTATTCCGCTGTGACCGACGAGGAACGATCGAGACTGCGATGGTGACATGTCTCTGCACGGTCACGTTGGTTTCGTTGCAAGTTGCGGCAATCTACGCGGCCAGCTTTACCGCGTTGTACACAACAGTCGTCTTGTCGATTTCGCTAGCGTACCTCCTGATGGCGTTTTGGCTGTCGCGTATTTGCGAACTCGGCAATCACGCTCGCAGGTTCCATTGCCAGTGGGTCCATCAACCCGGCGTGCTCGCAAACCTTTCACCGATCGACTTGCTGACTTGGCTTCGTCCGCTCACGCGGGTCGGATTCGTAGTGGGTTCCGTGGTGATCTGTTTGTGTCTGATGATGTTGTTTGGTTACAACAACGATTCTCTGACGCCGGTCGCAATCGGTTCGATCGCGATCCTTGCAATGGCGACTGGTGAACTGGCAACACAAAGCGGTCGCTCGCGTGAACAACAATCGGCTTTGTCACAGCGTCTGCGTTACTGGATGCTAGGACTTGGTTACACCTCGATCGCGATGTGGAGCAGCACCGCGATCGGATCGTATCCGTTTCCTTTGTGGGTGCTGACGACGCGTTGGTTTGTCGCTTGGGTGATCACGGCCGGTCTGCAAATCGTCGTGTTGCCCAAGATCTTTGCCGCGACCACCCTTAATACTTGGAAACCGGTCCTTCGTCGTGGCACAGCGTTGGCGCTCGGATTGGCGATCGCCAGTTTGATTGCGACGTTAGTTCAGGAGTTATTGATTCGCTTGGACGATCAAACGGATCTCCTCTCGAGGCCGTTGTACTTGGGGATGGCGGCAATCTTGGTTGGCTTCACCGCACTGGCAACCTTCGCGGCAATCGCCAGCGGACCGGGATTCCGTTATCGCTCGATCTGGAGTTTGAGCGATCGTCAACGGTCGCTGCTTGTTGTCGCTGCCCAAGCGTTTGGCGGACTGACTTGGTTTCACCTGTTCCTTTGCAAAAGCCCCTTGGCCAGTATCGGGCTGCGTGCTTACTGGCCGTACATCGTGATGACGTTGAGTTTCCTGAGTGTCGGAATCACGGAATGGGCAAGACGCCGCAACGACGAAGTCTTGTCAGCAACACTGAAACGCACCGCTTTGTTTTTGCCGCTGATTCCGGTGCTTGGCTTTTGGCTCAGCGGTTCGTTCACGAGCAGCTTGTTTGGCGACTCCGACATGACCTCGTGGAACTTCGTTCGTGGCCACGTTTCCTACCAAGCTCTATTGATTGTCGCGGCGTTTTACTACGGCGTGATCTCGATGCTTTGGAAAAGCCAACGCTCACGCATTGCGTCGATTTTGTTGGCCAACGGAGCGTTGTGGGTGGTCCTGACCCAAGTCCCTGGTTGGAGCTTCCTGGCCCATCCGCAAGCCTGGCTGATCCCGCCGGCGATCTGTGTGCTGGGACTCTCGCACCTTCATCGCGAAAAACTTGGCAAAGAAACCATGCAAGCGATCCGCTATGCGTGCACGCTGATGATTTACTTGGCCAGTTCCGCTGACATGTTGATCCAGGGGATTGGCAGTACCATTGCGGGGCCGATCGTATTGATCACGTTGGCACTCGCCGGTGCGGGGGCAGGGGTGCTGTTACGGGTCCGCCCGTTCCTGTATCTGGGAACAGCGTTCGTATTCATTGGCGTTACCAGTATGGTCTGGCATGCGGGCCAACAAATGGACGCGGTTTGGCCGTGGTGGGTGTTCGGAATCGGAACCGGTGTGCTGTTGATGATTGGGCTGATGGCGATCGAAAAGAACAAGCCCGAACTAAAGCGAATCGCCCTATCGATGCAGCAATGGGACGCCTAACGCGGTGCGTGAACGACGATTCCCGATTGTGATGGGCCGCGAGGCACGATAACTTTTGGAGAACAAACGTCGTTTCCTCGCACCGGATGATTGCAACATGGCCGATTGGATTTCCGTCAAAGAGGCTCGCCAAGCCGCTTCGATCGCAACTGACCGCGAAGTCCGTGGCTGGGTTCGCACCCGCCGCGACAGCAAAGGCGGTTTCAGCTTCATCGAACTCAATGACGGTTCCTCGCTGGGCAACCTGCAAATCGTCGCCCCCGCGGATCTCGCCAACTATGAAAGCGAAATCCAAAAACTGACCGCCGGGTGCAGCGTCATCGTCCAAGGCGAACTCAAAGAATCGCCCGCCAAAGGCCAAGCCACCGAACTGCACGCGACCGACGTTCGCGTACTCGGCTGGGCGGATCCAGAAACCTACCCGCTGCAAAAGAAACGCCACTCATTCGAAAAGCTGCGTGAATGGGCTCACCTGCGAACCCGCACCAACACCCTCGGCGCGGTGATGCGTGTTCGCGACCAGATCAGCCAGTCGATCCACGGCTTCTTTCACCAAAACCGCTTTGCTTATGTGCACACGCCGATCATCACGGCCAGTGACTGCGAAGGGGCAGGGGAGATGTTCCGCGTGACGACATTGGACTTGGAACGGCTTGCCGCATCAGGCAAACCGGTCAACTACTCGTACGACTTCTTTGACAAGCCGACGTTCTTGACCGTCAGCGGGCAACTCGAAGGCGAAACGTATGCGACCTCACTCGGCCGAATTTACACCTTCGGACCAACGTTCCGCGCCGAGAACAGCAACACGAGCCGCCACTTGGCGGAGTTCTGGATGATCGAACCAGAAGCAGCGTTCTTCGATCTGGCGGACAACATGGACTTGGCCGAGCGATTCCTGAAGCACGTCTTCACCGAAACGTTGTCGAACTGCCAAGAGGACATGGAGTTCTTCAACCAGATGATCGAAAAAGGCAAGCTGGAGCAGATCAAGGCCGTCATCGACAAACCGTTCGAACACATGACCTACACCGAGGCGATCAAGGTCCTCGAATCCTGTGGCGAAAAATTCGAATACGAGATCCAATGGGGCACGGACCTGCAAGCTGAGCACGAGCGGTTCCTGACCGAAAAACACGTCGGCGGCCCGTTGATCCTGACGGACTATCCTTCGTCCATCAAACCGTTCTACATGCGTTTGAGCGATGACGAAAAAACGGTGGCAGCGATGGACGTCTTGGTTCCTGGCGTCGGCGAGATCATCGGCGGCAGCAACGTGAAGAACGCTTGGATGTGCTGCAGCAACGCATGGCGGCCCAATCACTGAACGAAGACGATTACTGGTGGTACGTCGACCTGCGTCGCTATGGCACCGTACCACACGCAGGCTTTGGGTTGGGTCTGGAACGCGCCGTCCAGTATGTCACTGGGATGACCAACATCCGCGACGTGATTCCGTTCCCACGGACACCGGGACACGCCGAGTTCTAATCGCAGAACGCGATGTTGTGTCGTTACCGTTGACCATTTGACACTCGATCAATGAGTACCGGGTCAATCGGCCCCTTCACCGATCATTGACTGGACGCTGCCACACGAATCCTGGACGATAGGCCGCATGGAATACGGAGCCGCTTCGCTGTTGCCGCCGCTGGTGGCGATTCTGTTGGCGATTTTAACTCGCCAAGTCGTGCTGCCCCTACTGTTTGGCGTAGGGGTCGGTGCGTTCATTCTGTCGCCCCAAGACGCCACGTGGGCGGAGCCGATCAGCGGCTTGGTGATCGCAATCTGGAATTCGGTCAGCGACCATGATCACCTGCTGGCCCTCGCGTTCAGTCTGCTGCTCGGTGCGATGGTGGGTGTCTTAGAAGCCGGCGGCGCAATGGAAGACTTGGTCACCAAAGTTGCTCGCCGAATCAAAAGTCGCCGTGGTGCCCAAACCATGATCGCAACGACAGGCTTGGCCGTTTTTTTTGACGACTACGCCAACACACTTCTCGTCGGCGGCACGATGCGATCGACTGCCGATCGATACAAGATCTCGCGGAGCAAGCTCGCCTATTTGGTCGATTCGACGGCCGCACCGGTCGCGGGACTGTCATTGATCAGTACCTGGGCCGCCACCGAGATCACGTACATGTCCGAAGGCTTGAGCGATGCGGGAATCACCACCGCATCCGCCGGTTTTGAGCTGTTCATGCAGTCGATCCCCTATCGGTTTTATCCACTGCTCGCCTTGGTGATGGTATTCATCATCGCTCGTACCGATCGCGATTTCGGACCGATGCGAAAAGCGGAAGCGAATCTCGAACCGCCCAAAACCCGCAATACGAAAATACGCCAACGAGCCGAAATTCGTCGCAGTTGGATCCCGACGCTCGTTCCCATCGCGACTTGCATCGCCACCGTTTTGGCCGTGCTTGCGGTTACGGGCTACCAAGAGATCGGCGAACGCGATCCCGCAATTTCTTTTTTGCGTTACTTCGGTTTGGTGATCGGCAACGGACAATCGTACTGGGCCCTGGTCGCCGGCGGCGGAGCAGGGTGGCTGATGTCGATCGTCACCCATGGATGGATTTGTGGTTCAACGCCCGACTTCCTAGCGCGATCATCGGTTCGCGGCGCGTGGCAGATGATGCCAGCGATCGTCATCCTTTGGCTCGCTTGGTCGTTGTCCGCAATGACCGGTAAAGATGCGCTCGATACCGGCGGATACTTGTCCAGTTTGCTCAGTGACACGTTAAACCCAAAGCTCTTGCCGACATGCGTGTTCGTGATCGCGGGGCTGATGGCGTTTTCGACCGGAACCAGTTGGGGAACGATGGGTATCCTGACGCCGCTGTCAGTGACCTTGGCGATCAAACTTGACGAGGCGACCGGTGGGGCAGGACTCGCCGATAGCTCGATCTGCTTGGCAACCTGCGGGAGCGTCCTGGCGGGTGCAATTTTTGGTGACCACTGTTCTCCGATCAGCGACACCACCGTACTGTCCAGCCGGGCCAGCGAATGCGACCACGTGGACCATGTCCGCACTCAGCTTCCCTATGCACTCGTTGTCGCGGTGGTTTGTATTTTGCTAGGCACCTTACCCGCCGCCTGGGGAGTGTCGCCTTGGATCAGCCTTGCCGTTGGCAGTATCACGCTGATTGCGATCGTCCGCTGGATCGGAAAGCCAAACGTGGTTGCCGAATTGGACTAGCTGCCACCACAGCAAATCCGCTACGAGTGCCCCATAGACTCTGTCTCAAACTTCGAACGAAGCATTTTTAGATCTGATTCGGTGAATCTGCTGCGATCGCCTTGCGAGAGCGACATGGATTCCGACCGAGCTCGCCGAAGTTATTTACAGGAAATACTCGCACGAATCCGTCATGGAGGACTGTCGTGCAAACGATCAAGACCGCCGCTATTGTTGTTCTTATGCTGACCGTGCTTTACGGCGGCTACGTCTCGATGACCACGCCCCCCGAACCGTCACCGGCGGATCTGGAAGGTATTTTGGTAATCGACGAATCCGGAACAGGTTCTTTCGGCCCCGAGCCGTTGATGCCTGATTCGTTGATGCACGACCTAGCCATGCAAGAATCCACAGGTTCGCGTGCCGACCATTCGCTGGGCCTCAGTCAGCCTCCGGCCGGATTGCTCGATGAATCGCCAACCGATTCGCATGCATCATCTCATCACTCGCACGGTCAACCTGCGAACCAATTTGATGCGACCGCCACCGACCTGCTGACGCCACCGACATCGCCGCAATCACAAGCGTCGAAAACGTCCGCCGAATCACCCGGAATGTCGTTCGCCGACCTGAACCCGGCGACCGGCTTACCAAGCGATGATGCCCCAAACAACGACATGCCACGGGCGCTGCCTTCGGTGAACTCCACCAAGACTGCGGTGACGCCGGGACCGATTGACTCGTATGCGTCCACGCCCAACGAATTCGAACTGCCAGACCCAACAAACGCAGCAAGCGACTTCGGATCGTCCAGTTTTTCGGACCCCGGCATGACGCTCGAAAGCGGTGCCAATGCATCGCAGAATAACCTCGGCCTGAAAAACGCGATCGCTGCCGCCGACAAGCTCTACCAACAAGGCAACTTGAAAGAGGCACTCTCGACGCTCAGCTTGTTCTACGGCATGCCTGATATCAGCGAAGCCCAACGAGCCGAGTTGATGAGTCGACTTGATCCGCTCGCACGCGAAGTCATCTATTCACAGCGACACCTGCTCGAACAACCTTACAAAGTCAACGGTAGCGAATCGCTGCGTGACATCGCCGATGCCTACCAAGTGCCTTGGCAATTGCTTAGCAAGATCAACAACGTCAGCAACCCGATCACCGTGTTGCCTGGAACCGAGCTGAAAATCGTTCGTGGTCCGTTCCGCGCCGAAGTCGACCTGACCGGCAAAGTCATGACGATGTTCCTAGGCGACCTCTACGCCGGTCGATTCAACATCGAAGTCGGCAAAGATCCTGTGCCAACACCGGGCACGTTCACCGTTCAAGACAAACAGACCTCGCGGACGTTCTACGGTCCCAACGGAGCGACCATCGCCGCCGGACAACCGGAAAATCCCTACGGTAAACTGTGGTTAGATCTCGGCGGCCAACTGTGCATCCACGGCAGCCCCAACACGGTCAAGCCCACCAGCACCGGATGCATCAGCGTCGCCGGCGATTATTCCGAAGATGTGTTCGGTATCCTCAGCCAAGGGTCAACCGTCACGATCAAGCGATAACGCGTCGCGTTTCGCCAATGAATCAAACCCAACAAACATCCGGCCTGAATCTCGGGCCGGATGTTTTTTATGCGCGGCCAGAATCGCTCCCCCCGTCTACAATAGAGGACTCGTCTATAACAATTGGGTACGAAACGATTCCCCGGCTTGGTTTCCCGATTCGCGATGCCGCAATTTCAATGCAAATGCCCGTTTTGCCAAACAGCCATGCGGCTAAATGTGCAAGCAACAGGCAAAGTTAAAACGACTTGTCCGAACTGTCAAAAGTCGTTTCAGTTAAACGTTCCGAGTAGTGCATCTGCCGCGCCTGCACCTGTCGCCGCACCACTTGCCGGTCCGAGCGTGTTCGACTCTTTACCAGGGACATCGACAGCATCGGGGCCTGATTTTGGCAGCGATCCGTTTGGCATGCCGCCCTCCGCCACTGTTTCGACTGGGCGACCAGCCTACATGCAAACTGCCGCGAAACCCAACAAGGCAGTTCGCTTCGCACGGCGCAAGTTCCCCGTGTTACCGATCGTCATCGGAGGGGGGGTGCTCGTTCTCATTCTGGGAATCACTGCCGCGCTGTTCTTCGTTGACGTCAAAGACCTCAATCCAACGAAACTGGTCGCCAATTTGCAATCGGCGATGGATTCGCGCAGCAGCATCCTTGCGGAAATGAAATCGCTCGCCGAGCAAGCTGAAGCGGTTGGCAGACAATTGCCTAAAGGTGACCAGAGTGAAGCGTCCGCGGAAAAACTGCTTGCTTTCGCGGACGATTTCGAAGCGTTGATGTTGCGTGCTTGCCGGTTACCGGCTCAGCCAACGGAACTGAGCGAAGCGTCGTTCAAAATCCACGATGATAAAAAAGTAAAGCCAAACCAAAACCCGCTGGGCGATTTCAAGGCAGATCCGTTCTGGTTGGCCGATATGACCGCGCCACAGGAAAAACATGTCACTCGCGCGATCACTAAATTGACGCTCGCGCAAATGGCGATCTACGGCATCGCCACCAACAATTCGGTCGAGTTGCCTGATCCCCTGACCTACCAGAATGAACAGCTTGACTGGACCGATAACGACCGACGACTGCTTGCCATCGTTCGTTTGCAGGGGCAGTTCAAACGTGACATCGTCCGAGGCATCGCCCAACTCGACGGCAGTACGGCGAGCGAATCGGACCTCGCAAAATTGCACGGAATCATTGACGACTACGCGGCACGTGCGCGGAAGCTCATCGACAAAGATGGCAAGAGCAAGTTCATGGTCTTCTTGGCCAAATACACCGACTACACCCGTCAGGAGACCACCTCCGGTCTTGCCCTAAACGGCCTCAAGGGCTGGCTAAAGGGGCACCCTGAGATGCAGAACGACGAACTGACGTTCATCTTGGAAAGTGCCAGAGACTTGGATGAAGACATCGAAGAGTTGATGTTCAAACCCAAGGGCTCTCGGCTCGTCGTCGCAGAGACATCGTCTAAAACGCGCTTCGATACAATCACCGCCGAAGCGGAAGCCAAACGTGTCGCAGAAGCCAAAGCTCTCGAAGACGCGCGCAAGGCTGCCGAGGAACAAAAGAAACGCAACGAACAACGCAACGCAGAACGACTTGCCGAAGCCAAGCGGCGATCGGAAGAACTCTCGGCCCAATCACAGCCGAAAGATCAGAATGCGATCGCGGACAACGACACCTCCAATGAACCGAACTCGTATCCCGGTTTCGGCGGCAGACGCCCCGATTCAATGAGCCCCCGAACAATGGGATCAGCTCGTTCTCGGATGCAGGGTGGCCCCACCGGACCGAGGCCCGGTTTCGGAGGCCAACCATCAAGCGGACAATCCACACGCGGAACGGGAGCACCTGCCCCGGGTCCCAACGATGTTGTTATCAACGTCAGCAACATCGACAACGTGGACATGAATTCGTTCAGGCGTTCGTTGCCTGACTGGTTGATCAAGCACTATTCGCTTTCGATGTCACACAGTAACGGAAAAATGACAGTTCGCATCATCAACTTTGATCGTCCAATTGCCGAACTCGAAAGCGCCTTTCCGGAATTCGAATTTGAAGGCCTCGACAATGCGAGCCGCACGATCAACGCCCGGAAGAAATAGTCTGCGTCGCGACTACGACCCGAGATAACGTCGCATATAAAGCAGGAACTCCTTATCAAGCTCCGCGATCGGTTTGCCGAAAATCCGCTCGAACATTTCGACGCGATCGCGAGGCGTTTTCTTTCGCATCGGCTTTCCTTCGCTCAGCTCCTTTAAGTAGGCAACGTATTCTTCCCGATGTGTTTTCAGCAGGTAATACGTCAACGCCCAGCCTTCGGCGTAAGCATCCGTTGCCGAATCGGTATCGCGAAACCTCTCGTCATCGGAAATCAGTGTGACTAACGAATCAGCGGGCCGGTTCGGTGCAAAGAGTTTCCATCGCTGCAGGTTCACTTCATTGACACGGCCGACCCCACGCCATTTCGACGCGCTCTTGTAGTCAGGAGCTTCGAAAAATAATGCCAAACCCTCACTGACCCACATCGGATTGTCAGCGAACCGCGTTTGCAAACCGCAGTTGTATGCCAGCTGGTGTGTTGCCTCATGAATGATCGTCGACACATTGCGGTTCAAGTTCGGAACGTTGAACGTTGTCATCCGATTGCTGGACAAGTGGTAATAGCCGATCACCACGTTCGCCGTGTCGCCGACTTCGACTGTCGCATGCTTCAAAAAATCACCTTGGTCCGCGAACACGAGCGCGACCAGGGGAAACTCAGGCTCTGGCAACCGCCAACGCTGATTCCGCCAGTATGCATAAAACCCTTTGTGAAGCTGTTCGAACAACAGCCCGACTTGTTTGACATACGCTTCGTTGGCGTTGTACGCGATGATGTAATGGGCCGTTTGATAGATCGCAAATCCAGGCGGCAGCTCCTCTCGCATGCGGTCCGCCATTTCGTCCGACGAGATCGGTTCGAACGCGTCTTCGTTGGACTCACGTTTGATGATCTGTTCTGGCTGGATCATCCAAATTCGTCCGTCATCACTTTGCAGCATTAGCCCGCCGTCTTGGGCTTCTACTAAGATCCGCCCTTTGACGGTGCGAACCGGTTTTGGAATCCCGTTGACCAAATCGTCTTCGCTAGATTTAAAAGTAACCATCTCGACAGCGAACACACTGGCGATCTGGAAACAGATGACGAATGCGAAAACCGCCAGTCGGTGTCCAAGTCGGGGTCGTTGACAAATTGATTGGATCATTCGTCGTCGCAAAGTGAATCGAATTTGTTGTGATGCAGGCTGCCGAAACGGCATTTCAGTCTACGTTATTCGTCGCCGCACTACCAACGCGCGCCGCCATTCGGGCGACGACCGCGATGCCGAACCAGTAAAATCGCTGCCACGACAACAAATAACAGGTACCAGAACGCCAGAGATGCCTCTTGATATCGCGCCCCGCTGTGCAAAAGGCCAAATAAACGAGTTCCCACGGTCGCTACGCCTGGAGGGATCACCGGCATTGACGCAGGCACGTCGCCGCTTGATACGATCGCAGACCCAACAAAAGCGATGATCAACGAGCGAAACAGCAGGGGGCGTTCGACACACCAAAGACGACTCGCCCAGCCGAAATCCATCTGGGACGCATCTTTAATCTGCGAGTCTAGCCCCAAGTACGCCGCACGTAGCACCCAATAGCTGACCGGTAACGCGCGAACCGACAGGGCCAAAAGCGTCGGTATCAGTGTCTGTTGGTAGAGGGCCGAAAATCCTGGTATCGGAAGCGTAAAGAATCGTACGAGCACCAAGCCAATCAGCGGGCCAGGGATCAGAAACAATGCCAGCGTGGCTCCGTCCAGCAATGGCCGCATCCAGGTCCGCACTTGCGAGAGCGACACCAAACACCAAGCTACGCTGACACACAACACGCCCGTCATCGACGCGATCACCAACGTTGTTTGATATTCTGACGAGAACTCTCGCAGGGCCCTGCTAAGCACCTCGGCAGTCCGCAAGGCACTCCAGTGCACCTGAACCACACTTTCGCCAGCGACCTGTTCGACCGTCGTTTGTTGTCCGACTTTGATCACAATTCCGGTCAACGGAAATGCAAACAGCAAGCTTGAATAGCCAACCGCAAATAGAAACGCGATCGCTCGTATCGGAAGGTTTACTTCCCTGGTAAAGCGATTGTCGTTTTCGCATTCAGATCGATGTTGTTGATCGATGAGACGCGCATCCAAAACCCTGCACAGCCGGAACAACAAGATCGAAATCAGCGTGATGCCGATCACACAGGGCAGCACCAACAACATCAACACCGACATCAAAGACGGATCGACGACGTAGAACAAATAAAACTCGTCCGCGATCGTTCGCACCCCATAAAGATCGACCACGGTCATTTCCGAAGCGGCCAATACCGCCGTCGCGAGCGCCGACGCGACAACCCAGTTTCTGGCAAGTGGCAACCGCACGCGCCACCAAGTCCAAATTGGGCCTCCATCAAACCGACTGGATTCGATCACCGACGGGGCGATACGACTGGTGCCGAACAGCGTCGCTAAAGCAACCAGCGAACTTCCGAAAAGCGAATGGATCCAAACGCTGGCGACAAAGCCGGTGTAACGTCCTGCGATTCCCGCATAGGTCCGCGCGGATGTCTGTGAAAGCGACAGCCAACCAAATTTACCGGCTGTCGATTCCCAGGCGGCCGCATGCATCACCAGCGGTGTTGCGATACATCCGACAATCCCGATCATGCAAAACAAGACTGCCGCTCTGCAGACCCACCGGTCTCGTGGAATCAGCGAAAGGCAAAACGCCAAGACGACTCCAAACACCGTCGCTGTGATAACCGACAGCGACATTAACTCGAGCGTCAGCAGCAGTGGACGAAGCCACGGCATCAGTAAACCCGAATCTCGATCACCTCGGGCTCCGCCGGACGCTTGACCAACGTCTGTTCATAAGTCGGCGGGCCGAACAGGTTACGGGCGTTATTCGAAAACCCATAGGGCTCCACAGGCGCATTCAAGAGCGCCCGATTCAGCACGCCATTGTCGTCCAGGTCGTGGAACGCGGCGATCGAAAACTCCTCCGGCAAGAAACTCAAATCGATCTCCCAAACGACGAAGCCGTCGATCGGCTGTAGTGCGTCTTTGATGATCGCTTTTTCGGGGTTGCCGAATGCTTCGAGTGAATCGTAAACCGCGATTCGGATCGGGCCCGTGGCGGCGGTTTGGTCCGTCGCGACTCGAATCAACAATGCGTTTTCAGGCAGCTCCGCCGCCGGCTCGGAGCCGTTGGCAAGACTTTCCAGATCAGGACTTTCCGCGGGCGGCGGGGTCGTCCAAATCAACGTCGTGCCCGCCAAAAGGATCAGCAACGCGAATCCAAGCAGGGCCGTGCCGTGGCTTTCTTTCCAAGCACGTTTCAGTTGACCCTTTCGACGCGTTTCTGCGGGGAATTTAAAGGTTGGACTGGGCATTTAGCTCTCTTCGACACCAACGATGGCGCCTTCACTCTCTCGTCGAATCACCGAAATTCAGTTCCAGTTGCGAATCATCAACGCCACACCCAAATTCGCGATACAGCAAACTGGGCTGGATGTCCCTGCTGTGCTGGTACTTGTCGCTGCAGTAATCCGAACCTTCGCCGAACAACTGCTGATAATAGATCTGACAAACCTGCATTCCACGATAAATTCGCACGGGTTGGACACAATGCATTTCCAGCGTCCAGGTCCCACAGTAACCGACTTCACCGAGCGAGCCGCCTGGATTGATAAACAACCCGAGCCGCCCCAAGGAACTGCGGCCTTGGATCATGGGGACCAAACGATGTGTTTCGGTGTACTCACATGTGCGTCCCAGATACAGCACGTTGGGCTGCAAAGTCAGGCCTTCATCCGGAATCGTCAAGCGGCGGTAGCGGTTCGGTACGGCCGCATCCAACACGATTTCCTCGTACACCAACAATTCGTCGTGCAGGGCAAGATTGTAGCTGTTGGGGTTCAATCGATCGGAATCAAACGGATCGATTTGAATCTCACCGTCCTCAAGACGTCGGCGGATTTCGTCGCAGGAAAGCAGCATCGTCGAGGCAAATCAGGAGAACGGAGAAGAGCAACCACCAACGTCGATTTTAACACATTCCGCCGTGGTCCACGCGCACCGATTGTAGAAGCCGAAATGATTCCGGGCATGCCCCACCGGGGAGGGCAATCGCGATTCTGATTCGGCTCGGCGGGAACGGGTTCCTCACCGAGCCGACTCACGTTCAATCTCACACCGACGCGTTATTTGCGTCGCTTGTTCGAGATTCGGCCGCTGACAAACACTTTCAAGCTGTGGCAGGGCACGCTGATTTGGCGGTTACTTGGCGGCATCGGCCCGTCGAGATCTGGAAAAATATCCTTCGGCGATTCGGCTGCCGTGTCAACGAACAGATTCCATTTCATTCCGCGGCCGACTTCTGGCAACTGCTGAATCCGATCTTGTCCGGTACTGTTGAACATCATCAAGATGTCACGACCTTGACCGGTCGGATCTTCCACTCGGCTTGGTGCCGCGATGTACGCCACCATGCTCAAATGATGCTGTCCCCAATCTAATGGGTGCCCTTCGTCGGAGTACCATGCAACGTCGTTGATCAAGCGACCATCAACAGGTTGCCCGGTCAAGAAATTGGTACGTCGAACGGTCGGCTGTGCTTTGCGGAACTTGGTCAATCCCTGAACGAACCGCAACACATCGGCGTTCTTTTCGACCATCCGCCAATCGAACCAACTAATGTCGTTGTCTTGGCAGTAGGCATTGTTGTTGCCGCGCTGCGTGCGACGAACTTCATCGCCGCTGACCAGCATCGGCACGCCTTGCGAAAGCAACAACGTGGCCAACATGTTTCGCACCTGACGGGCACGAATCGTATTGACACCCTTGCGACGCGTTGGGCCTTCGACGCCATAGTTGTCGCTGATGTTGTGGTTGTCACCGTCGCGATTGTCTTCGCCGTTGGCCAAGTTGTGCTTGTCCTTGTACGAGACAAGGTCGCTTAGCGTGAAACCGTCGTGACTGGTGATGAAGTTGATACTGCAAAACGGCGGACGTCCGGCGTGCTCGTACAAGTCACTGCTTCCGGCCAAGCGGGTCGCGAGTGCTCCCAAGGTCCCGCCATCGCCACGCCAAAAACCACGCACGTCATCGCGGTAACGCCCGTTCCATTCGGCCCAGCGGTGGTTGCCGAACGAACCGACTTGGTAAGCACCAGCGGCATCCCATGCTTCGGCGATAATTTTGGTATCAGCCAACAATGGGTCTTCGGCAATCAACTCAACCATCGGTGGGTTGGGGATCAAGTTACCGCTGCGGTCACGCGACAGAATACTGGCGAGGTCAAAGCGGAAACCGTCGATGTGATAGTTGTGCACCCAGTGTCGCAAGCAGTGGAAAATCATCTCACGAACAACGGGGTGGTTGCCGTTGATCGTGTTGCCACAACCGCTGTAGTTGGAGAAGTGCTTGCCTTCGCTCAGGATGTAATAAACTTGGTTTTCCAGGCCCTTGAACGAAAGCGTTGGTCCATTCTCGTTGCCTTCACAAGTGTGGTTGAATACCACATCCAAGATGACTTCGATGCCAGCCGCATGGAGCGCCTTAACCATCGTTTTGAATTCATTGACCTGCGCCCCAGGACGCTTGTCGTGCGCGTAGCCCCGGTGTGGCGAGAAAAACGCCATCGGGTCATAGCCCCAGTAATTCGGACGTTCAGGCGTATTGCCCCAGATATCCAGAATGGGGAACTCGTTGACCGGCATTAACTCGACCGCCGTCACGCCGAGTTCTTTCAGGTAAGGAATTTTTTCGATCACGCCCAAGTAAGTTCCCGGGTGTTTGATCTTCGCCGTGCGACTACGCGTGAAGCCGCGCACGTGCATTTCGTAAATGATCGACTCGCTCAGATCGCGGCGGACGTGTCGATCGTCTTCCCAATCAAAATCGTCTTTGACGACAACACACTTGGGCGGACGCACCACACCGTCGTCGCCGCGTTGGAAAGTCCCGGCAAGCGCTTGTGCATACGGATCAATCAGCCGTGCCGCCGAATCGAATCGCTGGCCCTTCTCGGGATCCCAAGGTCCACTGGCTTGAAAATGATACAACTGCCCCGGTTCCAAGCCGTTGACAGACAAACTCCACACGTCGCCCCAGCGATCGGTGTCACGATCAAATTCGATGACGTCCGCCGGTTCCGGATCGGTGACTTTGTTGTACAGCAACAAACGCATCGCCGTCGCAGAACGGCTAAAAACCGAAAACTGGACGCCGCCGTCTTGAACCGTGGCCCCGAAAGGCGGCTGATAGGTGAATTGGAGGTTTCCGGTAGGTTGTCGCATAAGCATGTTGTGGGGGTCTCCTTCAATCCCAATGTTTGCTAAGTCTGCCGCAGTGCTTCGAACTCACCGATGCCCAGGCGGAGCACGGCGACTGCCCAAAACCCTACCACTCGGCTAACCTATTTCACTCAACGACAACGCCGAGAGTCGTAAACAGGACGAGTATCGGAAACTGCGGTAACTATTGGCGACACATTGACGAAGAAACCTCACCTACGGGTCAGTGAAGGGCTGTGGGTTGCAACCGATGCAGGGTGTGATCCCCCCAGCGAAAGCTAATTTACTGTAAGAGTTTACCGTTCCATTGACAATTTGACCGCATCGACAGCCACCCGTGTGGCCATCTGTCACCTGCCGGTACCAACCTTCTGCACTAGCCCCGTTTAATGGCGGCTTGTGGGCCAGACGGCTACCGAATTTTGGCGTTCGATGTCAAACTGCACACTTTGCTTGCTAAGCCTCCCCATCAACGAATTCGCTACATGGCTGCGACCTACAAAGATGCCGGCGTCGACCTGGACGTTTATGCCGAATCCATGCGTCGACTCCCCCAATTGATGCATCGAACTTTCAGCCCCCGGGTTATCCCCAGCGATGGCGGGTTCGCGGGATTATTCCAGCTGGACTTCGCTGGCAAGCTGTTCGCACGCAATTATGACGAACCCGTCCTCGTCAGCGGAACCGACGGCGTCGGCACGAAACTGAAGATCGCCCAACAGACCGGTACGCACCACACCGTCGGGATCGATTTGGTCGGCATGTGCGTCAACGACTTGATGTGCACAGGCGCCGAACCGCTGTTCTTCTTGGACTACATCGCGATGGGCAAAGACGATCCCGAGCGACTGGAAAAGGTCGTCCGTGGAATCAGCGACGGTTGCGTCGAAGGCGACATGGCGCTGCTCGGTGGCGAAACCGCGATCATGCCCGATATGTACGGCACCGACGACTACGACCTCGCCGGCTTTGCAGTCGGCGTCGTCGAGAAAAAGAAAATCATCAACGGCAAGATGATCGGTGAAGGCGACGTCGTTCTCGGGATCGGTGCCAGTGGCCTGCACAGCAACGGTTTCTCGCTGGTGCGCAAAATCATCGCCGACGCGGAGCTGGACTGGTCGGACAAGCCAGCCGAGTTGGGCGGAAAAACGCTCGCCGAAGCCTGCATGGTCCCCACGCGAATTTATGTCTCCGCGATCCGTGCCGTTCAAAACCACTACCGCGTTAAACAGGTCATCCATGGCCTCGCGCACATCACCGGCGGCGGCATCGAAGAAAACTTGGATCGGATCCTGCCTCCGGAACTGGACGCGGAAATCGATGCCAAGTCTTGGGACATCCCGGCGATCTTCCAATTCTTGCAATCAACCGGCAACGTCGACGTCGGCGAAATGCGACGCGTCTTTAACATGGGCATCGGCATGGCCATGGTCGTCAGCGACTTTTATGCGCCAAGCATCCAGTCACGACTCGCCGCAATCGGCATCGACGCCATGCCGATTGGCAAAATCACGTTCGGCAGCGGCAAAGTCCGTTACGTGTAGCTTTCGAATCCGCCGCGCGTGAAACTCAGGTTTCCGGCGCTGCGGCAACCGGCATCACCGCCCCAGCCCGCAAACTTTGCCAATTTCCCTTAAGCGGAACATTCGGCAATGTCGAAGAACAGCATGGCAGACGGTCCGTCGTCGTTTTTTCGCGACGCCACGTTTGACCAGAAGGGATTCGACGCAACGATTGCGAGCCAATGAAATACGACGCTACTGGATATCGTTACTTACAGGCCGTGCTTGCAGGCAGCTGCTTGTTTGCCATGACGAGCACCGCAGCCGCTGATGGGCTGATCCGGAAACGACTACCGGACCGCGAGGTCTATCAATCGCCAACCATCAACGACGGTCAAGCAGCAACGGTTCAAAAGCCGACGGCAAAACGCTTGACACAAACCTCGGTTGCCAAGTTGGTCCCGGCGCCAACCATCGAGCCGCAGAGCCCTGTCGAAACCGAACGGCAGGACATCCCTCTGCCCGTCGTGTTGTCTGAAGCCACCGTCACACAACAAAACGAATCGTCGCAGTTGCAACAGGTTGGGTACGAGCAGCTAGATGCGGTTCAACCAGCCCAACGTGCTGTAACACAGACGAGTGCGAAGCTGGCAAAACGCCCCAAGCAGCACGCGGTCCGGCATGCCATTGTGCAACCCGGAACCACGTCGCATGTCGAGACTTGTTCTTGCAAATCCTGTCAAGCGAACTCGACCATGGCGTCACCAGCCTATCAGGGCGAGGTGATCTATAGCGAACCGACCTACGACGACTACGGCGATCATACCGGGTACGACCTGGGCGGCTGCGATACGATCGGCTGTGACTCGATGGGATGTGCACCATGCATCGGCGACGACTGGTTCGGTTCGGTCGAAGTCATGCTGATGTTCCGCAACGGCGATCACCTGCCGCCATTGGTTACGACCGACCAATTGGACGGCAACTTTCAAGTCTTGTCGGGAGCCGAAAAGGTCTTCGACGAGATGACCACCGGCGGACGCCTGACGCTGGGCATGTGGCTGGATCCTTACAAGGACCGCAGCGTTGTCGGTCGGCTTTGGTTTGCCGGTGAAGAGACGTATGACTTCACGACGAACGATTCGCTGACCGGGACCTTCGGCCGTCCATTCTTTGATGTCGAATTCGACGAGCAAGGCTTCCAAGTGATCGCCGAACCTGGTGTCGCGTCCGGCGAGGTCAAAGTACATGCCGACAGCCAGATTTTTGGTGGCGACGTTTCGATCCGCCAGCTGTGGTACAAGAGCCAAGGTGCGACAGTCGACCTGTTGTACGGCTATCAATACATGCGTGTCGAGGAGAACTTAAGCATCTCGAGTCGCTCGACTTCGCTGGACGGTGTCGACGCGGGAGCAATGATTTCACTTCAGGATTCGTTTGGAATTCAGAACGATTTTCACGGTGCCCAAATCGGCGTCAGCAGTTTCTACCGCGAGGGATGCTGGTCGTTCAGTTCACTTGCCAAAGCGGCGTTCGGGAACACCCGTCGACGCGTCGATCTTTCGGGCAACCAAGTGATCAGTATCGACGGCGATACGGCAACGCAGCCCAACGGATTGTTGGTCCGCGAGAGCAACGCTGGCGTGCACGATGACAACACGTTCGGCTGGGTACCGGAGCTCGACTTCACCCTCGGCTGGCAACGCTTCCCGTCCTTCGATGTGACCTTCGGTTACCACATCATCGCGATGACCGAAGCCCTGCGTCCTTCGGGCGTGATCGATCCCCAGCTCGGCACCGACCTGTCCGACACCACCAACCGTCCCTCGGTCGTCTTCCGCAAAGACACGGTCTACGTCCAAGGTCTCCACTTCGGCCTTTCCTATATCTACTAAAAGGTGTCAGACACCTTTTTGGGGGAATGGGCAACTTTGGTTCAAAAAAAGGTACCTGACACAATACTGTTCGGCACGGAAGTTGTGGTTCGCGATTGATCGGCCCGAGCTGCTCTGGTCGCCTCGCAATTCGAACACTCTGTTTTCAATTGTTCGCGGAGACCGTTGCCATTAGCGCAGCGTGAATGCCGAAGCCGTCTGAGCTTCGGTCGGCGCATATTGGTCCTAGGAAGATGCCGGTTTCAACTTTTTGATGTGAGCTTCCACCTCTTCAAGATCTGCCCAGCCGAGCAAGTAGAAGCAAAGCATTTCGTACGTTCGTTTGGTCGGTTGCGAGCCCGTGTAGATCAAGATCAGCAGGCAAGCGATGATCGCCAAATACATCTGAATCTCGACGCCGGCGGGCTTGGTTGAAAGCAGGTGGCGACATCCAAGTAGCTGTTTGATCATCCGGAAGAACAGTTCGATCAGCCATCGCAATCGATAAGCCTCCGCAATCAACTCCGCCGGAACATCCATCACG
>PPHI01000020.1 GCA_002901265.1 Rhodopirellula baltica
GTGTTGGGTGTGTTTGGGTGTTTTGGTGAGCTCGTAGCGGCGTACATACGGCTCGCCGTCAGCCCAAGCCCACTCGTAGGCGGCGCGGGCGTGCTTCTTGGCCTGCTCTGTGTCACCGAGCTCGAGCCAGAGTTGGGCGAGGAGGCGATGCGCGGGGTCGCGGAGTTGGGCGAGACGCTCGGCTTCCTCGCGGGGATCGGCGAGCTGGCCGAGGTGGTACTTGGCCAGAGCGAGGCCCGTCTCGGAGGCTGTGTCGGTGAGACTGCGCTCACGGGCCAAGCGCACGGCCTCCTGGTAGCTCGCCCCCGCCAGCTGCCACTCCCCCTGCTCCAGCCGCCAGATGCCACGCAGGCTGTGGAGCGCGCGGATGGCTGACCGCCGCTTGCCTTTTACTGTCAATCGCTCGGCTTTGGCTAGGTGTGCTTCCTGCAATGCTCCTTTCCAATACTGGACACGAGCGTAATCAAACTCTGCTTGACCTGACCTGTAACAACAATCAGGCCAGTTGCGCCCCATCTTGTCCAGGGCAAGCCAGTTTTCCTCTGCATCACTAAAACATCCGAGCTCGGCTAGTTGCTCGAACCTATCCAGCTTTGCCCGGAAGACATCGTGTCCGTCACCCCGGAGCAAAGCCAATTCTACTGCGAAAACAACCCACGCTTCCTGTCTAGCACAACGGTTTAGGCGTGAGAGATCGATTGCGGTGTTGGTCACAGACATTCTGACAACATGCCAATCGTCCATTTCCAAAGCGCTGAAGAATGCAACCCGATTCGCCACAATAGAGGCTGCTGCATCTGATGCGCGTAAAGAATAGGCTGCCGCATTAGCGCAAAACATTTTTGCGTAGTCAGAAAGACCACCAGCGAGAGTTCCCCAATCTTGCTGAAAGAATCGTCGCAAAATCGCCAAATTTACCTCCTCTAGGTCCAGGTTGGATAACGCTTGCCTCAGACCGTTGCCATAGGCATACAGGATTTCGTGAGGGTCTCGATTGAGTTTAATGAGTGTGCGAACAATATGCAGGCCGTTGCGCAGGTCCTCCAGCGTCTCGGCTTCCTTATAGGGACGGTGGGGCTGGGAGGTGAAGTGGTCCACCACGCGCTGGCCGTGGCGTTCACGTTCCGCCGCAGCCATCGCGCCCGAGGCGACGCCGCGGACGACAGGGTGCAGGTCATACTTCCGCGTGCGGCCGTCCCATTGCAGCAGGCCGCGCTGCTCCAGGTCTTTGACGGTGACTTCCAGATTCTTCGGCGCGGCGCGGAACTCCGGTGATTTGAGCCATGCCTTAATCACAGGCTGGTCTCTCCATTTTGAAAGAGCGTCTTCGTATTCATTCCGCAGCTTGGCTTTCCCGTTATCACCTGATAACTTCCATTCCCACCCGTTCTCCGGCGGCGTCGGCTTTTCCACCTCGTCCGGCTCCGGCGGCAGATGGGGATTGAACGCTTTGAGCGTCTCGTAGTCCACGGAGTCGGTGAGCAAAGCGAGGGTAGAGAGGAGCTGGCGGCTGGCGTCCGCCAGCTTTTCGATCGCAGCCTCAAGGATGTGGTTGCGGCGCTGGATGAGGTCAAGGCTGGCGAGGTCGAGTGCGGCTCCGCCGTCGGGGACGGCGGACCAGGCGTCGAAGTCGCCGCGCGCGGGCAGGTAGTTGGCGATGAGCCACCGAGGATGCCGATGACAAGCGGGTGGTTGTCGCAGTTGGCGGTGAGGTAGCTCTGGATGGCATCGCTTTTCCCCTCGATGCCGCAGGAGCGCAGGAGGGCCTCGGCATCCGGCGGACGCAGACCGGGGAGTGTGATGCGTTTCGCGCCGTTGATGGGCTGGCCGGCCTGATTGAGCAGGACGCGCGGGGTGAGACGCGAACTGACGAGAAGTTTCGACGGGCGCGCGGCGGCGAGGGCGCGAAGGAGGTCGTTGTCCTCGTCACGGATGGCGTCGCAGGGGTTGCGGTCTGCGATTTGGTCGGTGGGGATGTTCGCCTCCTCGTCGCGAACTTCGGCGGCATCAATTCGGTGGTAGGCAACGAGGACGCGCTCGAGTCCATCGAGGATCAGCAGCCAAGGCTGGGCATGGAGCCGGGCGAGGAGTTCATCCTTCAGCGCTGCAGTTTTCTTTTTCGCAAAGTCTTTCAGCGGGCGCTCCGTCATGTAGGCGAGCGCGCGCTGACAGAAGTCCTCCATGCTCGCGCCACCCTCGTAGAACGAATACCAAAAGCGACCGGCCCAGGGTTTGTCCTTCGGGCGCGCGGCGAGCGCGTGCTTGGGATTGGTCGTCCACTCCCAGGTGAGCATGCTCTTGCCATTGCCGCCGATGGCTTCGAAGAGGAGGAGGTTCGTGGGATCGGCAGGGTTGGCCCAGTCGCTGAGTTCTTCGAGTTCCCGCGCGCGTCCAACGAATTTATGCGAGCCGATGTAGTCCGGCTCGGCGTAGAAGGCAGGCGGCTTGGGGATGGAGGTGATCTCGGCCGAGGGAGACTCAAGGGACTCGGACGCCTTTTTTGCGGGGTTGCGACTTTTGTAAGCAGCGAGTGCTTCGCTGATCTGGCGCTGCAGGTCATCCGTGGATTTGAAGAAGCCGACGACTCGCTTCGTGGAGACGCGTTCTTTGAACGCTTTGAGCTTTTGCTGCGCGACATCGTTCATCTCGATGTCTGCGGGCGAGACTTTGACGGAGTCATCCATGATGAAAATGAGAAGCTCCTTGAGCTTGCCCGACGCTTTCCGCTTAACGGCTCGGTCGAACTCCAGCTCGGTAATCGACACCTGTTGGGGATTGTCGAAGTCTGGAATCCAACCATATCGCCATGCGTAGATGCCGATGTAGATGTCCGCTTTGTCCACCATTTCCATAGAGACCTTGAAGCCGTCCCTGTCTTGCGCTGGCAGGTGCTTCATCCAGACTGGAAATGCGTCGTTGGAAAGGCAGGCATCTTGTGCGGCAAGACGCTGGTCGGGCAGATCGCGCGCAGTGGCGCTAATTATTGCTCTTAAATCGCCGGTGTTGCTCATGGAAGGGTAGATGAGTTTTTCGCTGCGGAGAATGATGCACGATGCTCCTGCAAATCCGTGAATGTGCTGGAAACCATGACCTGCGGAACATTGCGTGGTTTGTTGGCAAAAGTGTTGGGCACGTCGTTCTTACGTTCGTGAGTTGGAGTCTTCGAGGCGTAGGGAAAGGAAGCGTCGCTCTTTGTACAACGGGTAGCGGAAGCGGCAAGTACCGGCCTCCGACTGCGACCAGTTCGAGCCGAACGCATTTGCCGACATGCAGAGCACCTGGATGCGTGAACGTCCCAGCCTTTCCACGATCTTTGCCGGGATGCTGTCGCCGGGCTTGAGAAACCATTCACCGAACCACGCCTTCACCCCGTCCATCCAATACCGCTCCGTCACGCACCACCGTCTTATCATTCGCGCTGTTGCTAAGAAAGATATCCTATTCTAACTTTCGGTCCTACTCGTTTTTGCGAATCGAATTCGACCTACACTGTCGGATCATTTCGATGGTTTTTTCACGGATTCTATGGGCGGCCATCCGGGCCCGCTTCAAGCTTGCCGCAGTAGTACAGAGCTTGCAGCCGATAATTGGCGAAGCTACTGAATCCTTTCGCTGCCGACTTGATCGACTGAATGCGGCTGTTGATTCCTATGCTTATTGCGTTGGCGATTCGATGCCCGAAGTAGCTTAGTATTCGGCTCAACCGCTTTTTGAGCGTTCGGGAAACTTTTTTTTGGCTCTAACCGACTGCAGATCTCCCATGCCCGAAACAGTTGGCATCTCGGGAGTCGATTCGTTCTAATAGGACGCTTTGGTCGCGAAACGAAATCCAACAACTCCTACTTAAAGCAGAGCCAATACGCAAATGCCATATGTGAACTTGCAGATAACGGAAGGAGCCACCCGGGAGCAAAAATCACAACTTGTCAAGGACATCACTGATTCCCTGGTCCAGACTCTTGGCAAAAAACCTGAGCATATTCACATCGTGATCGCCGAAATCGCAGACGTGAACTGGGGGTACGCCGGCATGCTGACCGATGACTGGAAAAAAACGCAATCACCCGCTCAATGACCAACGTCAACTAGGACGATTCGATGAGCATTGTTTACTGTTCAAACTGTCGCGTGCAGGTCGTGCCCTCGGAGGATGGGACATGCCCCGGGTGCAGACTGTTGCTGACAAGCGATTCGGAGATCCAAAGCACTAGCCAATTGGAAAACGCCAAGACTTTCCGAACTGAACCGCACGCAGTCGTTGCTGTCCAAGGCTATTTTGACATCGTCTGGATTCTGTATTCTTTTCGTGGGCGACTCTCACTCGGCATGGCGTGGATCGCGGTTCTACTCACGATTGCGTCCTGGGTGTTGTTTCTGGCAATCACCATTTCCGCATCAGCCGTTTTCCCAGTCGCGAAAGGTTGCTCTTTCCTGTTCCCCTACATCATCGCTTGGAATGGACTCGCCGTTGGGGCCAAAAGGTTTCATGATCTCGGACTTCCAGGTTGGTTTGTCCTCTCAGGCCTAATACCGGGAATCGGCATACCATTTCTGTTCTACAACATCGGTGTGCGAAAAGGAAAACGTGCTGTCAACCGATACGGTACGGATCCGCGCTTAATATGGCCTCTGGCGACGTTCAACGATCGTGCAACGCATTAGCAGCCTGTTGATCTACGGTATAAGCCTTCGAATGGTCGCCTTCGATTCAATTCACTTCTCGCACAACTGCCCGTTCCCGCAAGCAAACAAAATGACATGGCTCTCGATCAGCAAGCAAAACGCTTCGCTGATCGAAAGCTGACCGGAACAACGCATCCGAGTTGGCATCTGAAGTGATCAGAGTTAGTTATTCCTGTGGACCCGCTGCGTAATCGGGATCGGGAATTGGCTGAGGCGCTGCGTCCATTTCGCGTTTACCTAAGACAATCGGCCCCAAGGATTCGCCGTTTGTTTGAAATTGCGAAGCGGCGGTTGGTATTGAGGCGTTTGCGAGCTGCTCGTAAATCTCAGACATCCGGCTCAACTTGGTTTGGTTTAGCCGTGCTACTGAGCCATCTTGCAGCGGAAGGTCCTGGACCGTTTCCTCTAGCCATAGACGTGACTTGCCTTGGCTTCGGATCAATTGTTTTCGATTGAGCGGTTTCGGATTGAGGGACAAGGCATGGGAAACGAAGGCTTCCGCCATCCCCCCGCGTCCTTCCCGGTGCAAAAGAAAAGCTGCTTGACAAAAGAAGTTTGCGTTCAGCAAACTGAAATCACGCACTTGCGAAACGAGGTCGATAATCTTGTCGACATTTTCTTGCTCCAAGGCATCGATGGCAGCTAACGAGAGATCGATTTGGTCGACATTCATTTCCTCGCCGCCAGACGCGATTACCGAATGCTCAGCCGACCAGTAAACGAGCGTCGACTTGAAGAACACATCAAGCCACGCTGCTCGGGCGGGGACATTTGGAGCGATGATAAAAGAGTCGCCTTCGGCAAGTGCTCGCTCGATCGCTAAATCAGTCACCGCATTCCCTTCGACGGTCGACCAACTTGTCGCTTTCATTTGGATTTCATAGATCCAATCATGTTTCGCAAAGTCACAGCTCAAGTTGTGAGATGCAAGGCGTTGCGAAGGTAGGACTGGCTGGCGTGATAATGCGTTCGGTCGAAACGATTTGGCTTGCACGTATGGGCTGAACGCGTACTGGTGGTCTGGCTGCTCCGATCGTTTTCCAAGTAGCGGAAGCGGGAGAATCGGCGAACCGAGCGTGTTGCAAATGTTTTCCGATTCGACCTGCAACTGTTTTGGGGCTTCCGTTATCTGATCCAAGATGATGACGTATGCATCTGGATCCAAGACCGTGTCCCAGGCTGGCAGCCAGTCCTCATGCGACTCAAATACGACAACGTACATCTCCCCAGAAAGCACGATTTCCTTGAAAAACTCATCCCATTCGCCCGCTCGTCGATCGCCGCGAAGAACCGGAAATGCGTTGGGCTGAATCGTTGACAATTGCGAACCAAACGTCGTCCCTTCCTTTCGGACTGTCGCCGACTGATATTTCAATTTAGTTACGGGGAACTCAACTTCGTGCGTTTGATGCACCGGTTTGCAAACCGTGTAGGTCTCCTCAATTTCTTCCGTATATGGAACTTGGATCGTATACTCTTGAGTTTGCGTTTCGGTCACCGTGGTCCCGTCTTCGAGCGTTTTTGTAACGGGAATTGTTCTGGTCTTGGTCTCTGTCTGGTGCTTTGTGACCTGAACGGTTCGGGTTCTTGTTTCGGGAACCAGGACAACGGTTGTGACTTCGCGGGTAAACGTTTCTGTATACGGAACGGCTACCTCGCAAGTCTGCTCCTGCGAATAGGTTTGAGGTATCGGCCATAATGCGACCAATGAACCGTCGCAATGAATACGGAAGGGCACTAGCAATCCGTCTTCTAGATCTCCAGAACGCTCCGCTATCGCTGGAGTCCATGCGACGGAAACCTGCTGTTCCAATTCGTCGAATTCGGAAATCAGCCGGAGGTCCTCGGCCTCATCGGCGATCCGCTCGACGTCGACCTCATCGAGAATTCGTTCGGTGTCCTGCGCATCGCAAGGCAGCACAAACAACAGCAAAGCAAATAATTGTTGGAAACGACGCATCTTAAATCTCGTGAAAACTACTTGGAGATACGGATTCATTGCCCCATTTTTCGCCGGCTGGATCAGGCGATGCACATCACTGGTATTTCTTGCGGTGAGCAAGTACGAATCAAACGGAATCGGAGTCCACCAGCACCTTGCAAAACGGCTCGCCTAGACCGTCATGTTCGGGTGATTGAGTTTAACCCTCTGGCGGGCCCTTGCAAGCGAATGGTCAGGTCGTCGGATCATTCAATGACGAATTTGATTTTTCGCCGCGTACACCAAAGATTTAACATATGCTCGTCCGTCTCACTTAATTCGGTCTTTGCAAGACTCAGGCGGCGAAGCCTGTCTAAGGTCATCAACGATTGAACGTGTTCGCGATCTAAGGTGAGCCCACTCAATTTCAGTGACTTCAGTTGGTTCATTCCGGCCAGACGTTTCAAAGCTCTGGCAGACAGGACCATATCCTCTAGCAGGAGCGTAGAGATGCGTTTCAGCTTCGCTAGCGATAACGCCGCTTCGTCACTTAGGCTGCACTTCCTGATCGTTAAGAATTGAACGTTTCTTAGGAGCGATATTTCTTCAAAGTCAGCTTCGCTCAATTCATTGCAGCGTGTGAAAATCAGATATTCCAACGAGGGTAGACGCGCAAGTGATTTTGCATGGCCCCGAATAGGAAAACTGACATCGAGTGTTGTCAATTGTGGAAGCGTCTGGAGCGATTCCAAAATAGCTGGCGTGATGGATTCGATGTTATTCAGTTGTAACAGTTCCAGGTTCGTCAGACGCTGGATGATCTGGCCGGCCGCGTCGGTGAGTTGTGCGTCCGCAATGCGAAGTCGTCGCAATCGGGGGCACGCGAGCAGGTAGCGGGCTCCGCGGTCGGTTAAGTCGAATCCATCAAGAGTCAACGACTGCAGGTTGCTCCATTCTTGCAAGTGCATCATCGCCTTGGCTGTGCAATTCGCTCCCCAAAGATTCAGCAGTTGCAGGTCCGTTAATCTGGAGAGCCGGGCGACGTCTTCGTCAGTTACCGTTGCAGCGGAGAGGTCAACGCCGACGACGGTCATGTTGCTTTGGGGAATCTCCGAGCCGCTGACAAGTCGTTTCAAGCTGCCGTCCGCGACACGGACGTTGACGATGCCTTTCTTCTTGAGGATTGATTCAAGTATCTCCGCGAGATCATCGTGCGTTAAATTGAGTTGCTCATCTTTTGGCCAAACGTCGCATTCGGGCATCGCGGTGCGGAACCTTTCACGCCCACTGACCGTTGTCCAGGCCTGGTCCAACGAAACATTTTTCAATTCACCGAGTGCTGTCAGGCTTATTAAGCTGGCATTGTCCACTTGGGTGCTGTTCAAATCCAGCCTTTGGAGATGAGGCAAGCTGCAGATCGCCAGCACACCGGGGCCGGATAGCATCGTGTTGTTTAGAATCAACTGTTTGAGCGGCAGTTTTCGTAGCGATTGAAACGTCGCCCCTTCAATCTTGGTGCCGGAAAGGTCAATTGACTCAAGGTCCGAGATGCTTCTCAATGCCGCGATCGCTTGATCAGTAACCGCCGAGTTTGCAAGGCTGAGTCGCTTGAGCAATGGCCAGCGACGCAGGCTTTCGACTGCCGAATCGCTCGCAACATTGCACGAAAGCTCCGCGAGGTTGTGGGGGCCATCTGGAACAGTCTCGATGAAGTCGTCCAGTGGAATCCCGTCCAAACGCAAATGAGTCAGTCGTTTCACTGATTGTAGCGAAGAGAAGGTCGCGTTCTGACCAGCCGGGTGTTTGGTAATCGTGAGAGTCTGTAATGCACCTGAATTGATCGCTTCAGCCAACCTGTCACCGAGCATGGTACTGTCAATGACCAAAGACCGCATTTGAGGTCGGTTCGCCAGTTGTGCGGCAAACTCATCCGTCAGACCGCTCAATGCGACATTGACGTCGCTTAACCGTGGTGAATGAATCAGCGAACGAGCTTGTTCAGCGGAGATGACAACGGAGTGAAGAGACAGAGATTCCAGCGCGGGTAATCTCGCGATCAACGGTAACCAATCGACGACTTCCCAAACGCGGGTAGCGGATCCGATGTCGATACCGATGAGGCGACGTGACTGCTTTCGCGGGGAGTCCGCGGTTTCGACCTGAACATCCGATGGAAGCTTGTCATTCCAAATCACTTCGCCACCAGAATCCAACACGACTTTCGCAACCACTTCATCAAGGTTGCGAGCTCTTGTTGGTTCCCAAACGATTTCGTGATCAGGCGTGCCTTGCCGAATCGAGGTCACAAAGTCTTCTGTCACGTAGGTGCCAGACAGCGACAATCTCTTGGGCAGGTGTTGTTTCAAATGACGAGAAAAATCGATGTCAGTGACTGCGCAGTCATTGAGCGACAACGATTGCAACGAGCCGTGTACCGGCCAAACTTCGAACAGTTGCCCCGTGATTGGACATTGGGAAAGGTCAACGACACTTAACAAGGTGTGGCTGGCAAGCCACGGCCCCGCCCGATCGGTTGTCGGTGTGCCAGACAAAATAAGCGATTCAAGTTTTGGCAGCGCTTCGATCGGTAGGTCGTCCAGCAGCGTACCTGTGTTGGACAGATTCAACCGACGCAACGACCCGAGTGATGTCCACAGGCTCTGTGATTGTTCAGCAGGTCCCATTGTGGCCGAGCGGAGATCTAATGACTCCAGCCCCGCGAGTTGGTTGTCACCGACCAGCGAAACGGCATCGAGACGCAGCCCTGCTAGTGTTAAGTCTTTTAAGGTTGTGACGCGTCCGATGCGGGATTGAATCGAACTGGTCAGCTCGCTCGCATTCTCGATCGTCAACGTATCAAGCTCAGGCAACGCGTCGAGCGAGGTCCACAATTCCACTGGCGGAACACAGGATTCGTTACATTGAATCCCCGTCACCGTGAAGGATCCTTGTGGCAAATCATCGATCGAGCGGATGGTCGATCGATGAAGGTCGCGTTCTTTGACGACCAAGCTTGCACCGGATTCAAGCCACTGCTTCGCTATGCTGTGAATTTGCGATTGGTCCGGTGAAATACCATCGATGGGAACTTGTTCAACTGTTGTCACACCAGCGATGACTTCGAACTTGTATTGCTGGATTGTGATTCCATTTCGGGTGACTACCAATTCATGAAAACCCTCCGGCAACTCGATTTCATCCGCCAGCGAGGCGGGATCGATCGACAAACCATCAATCACAACGGCGATCGCCGGATCGGAGGTGTCTAAATTGAGTTGCAACCGAACTTTGCCATAGCCGGTCTGGAAAAAGAATAGAAACCCAATTAACACGAACGCGGACGTCAACACCGAGCCCGCAATCCACATTGATAGTGGGACCACCTTTGGCTGCGGATTCGATTTCCAACTCGCGAGTGATTCGATCAGGCTATCGAGTCGAGGGTCATTGGTGTTGGGCGCCCGACGGTCAACGTCCGTGCTCAGTCGACGTGAAATACTGCGGATCTCACCGAGCAACGCGTTCATGGTTGCGATGCGCGGCTGTGGACCTTTGCCAAGGCAACGCATGACGAGATTGGATATTTCCGCCTCGATGTCACTGCGGACTTCATGTGGTGCAAGTGGCTCCCAATCGGGCGACGCGATCTTCGTCAGGAGTTCTTGATGATTGCCTTCGAACGGTCGAGTACCACAGAGAAGTTCATAGAAGATCACACCAAGGCTGAATACATCGCATGCAGGGTTGGATTCCTCACCGCTCCACTGTTCCGGCGACATGTAGGCTGGCGTGCCGACCACAACGCCTGTTGCGGTGATTTTCTCTGCTGTTCCCCGAGATCGTTTTGCGAGACCAAAGTCGGCAATCACCGGCTGGCCTTGATCGTCGATCAAAATATTCTCGGGCTTCAGATCACGGTGAATCAAACCGGCGGCATGCGCGGTTGATAACGCCGCCGCAAGCTTCTTGATCAAGCCAACGACTTGACGAGTTGTCCAAAGCGCTTGCCGTCCCATTGCTTGTCGCAATGATCCGCCCCGGAGTAGTGCCATCGAATAGAACGGCACATCCTGGTACTGGCCGACTTCGAAGATGGGGCAAATGTTTGGATGTTGAACCGCGGCCGCTGCACGCGCTTCACGCTCGAATCGTTGACGCAGTTGGGGCGATTCCAAGACACGCTTCGTCGGTACCTTGATCGCAACGCTGCGATCCAGCCTTGTATCGTGTGCTCGATAGACCGCACCAAACGCTCCGCTACCCAATTTTTCAAAAACTTGAAAGTGCGCAAAGCGTCGTGATGTCGTTGGCTGTTCGGTGCTCTGTTCAGCGGCTTTCGCGGTAACTTCGCTCTTGGTTAGGGCTTCGCCGCCGATCTTCTCGCGTTGATAGTCTTCACTCATCGATTCCCGACTTTCGTCATAGATGAAATCACAGTCAGAACGATCTTAGCGAATCGGAACGGCGTAATAGTGATTCATGCAGAATTTCGTTGACGAAGGAACAGATCTCACCATCGAGGCCTCAGCAATGCCTGGGAACCAGTGAATACATCAAAAGGGAAAGCCAAACAGAAGCACGTTACCTTGTAGGTCGACAACCTTTGGATTCCGGAAGCGAACCACGGGTTTGTCGAAGACGTTGACCCCGACCCGGCCCCCTTGAATCTGTTTGTGGCTCGATCTAGCGATCTGTTTTCCGTTGACGAAGGCAAACACCTCGTTACCGTTGACCTCCATCTCCATCCGGTACCACGTTCCTTGTTCGAAGTTTCCAGCTCCCCTCGTGTACCGCCGAGCCGGATTTCGAAAGGACGACTGGCCATCGACATTGGCCCGCAGGTCCAATGAATCGAATTGAAATGCCCCTGTGTTGATCGACCAAAAGTTGTCTTTGGGGATTTCGATTGAACAGGCAACCAATCCAATTTCCCTTGTCCCGTGTTCGAGTCGAAACTCGACGGAAAAGCGATAGTTCGTCCAATCGGCATCGCCAAAATTCACTCCATGCGATTGAGGTTTTCCCTTGACTGGGAGACCGCTGATAATGAGTTCTCGTCCGACTTTTCGCATCGAGCGGCCGCCAACATCGGAGACGGACTTGAAAAAGGCCGGTTGCTGAAAAGTCGGTTCCAGTGCGATGCCTTTTTGGATTAACTGGGCGTCAATCTGGTTGTTTGGACCATCAGTGGAAGCGGCAGCGATCCACGCAATGCTCTTCGATGTTTCCGGTGCAGAGCCTTGCACGTTTCGGATCGACTGGGCGTATTGTTGTACTTGACCGACAGCGACGTCCGTCAATTCCACGAAGCTGTCATCACCGATGACTTCGAAACAGATTCCGTCGGCACTTTCTGAGTTGATGAAATTTCGCACTGTTGCGCAGCTGCGTCCGTTCGCATAAACGGTGCACCGGCGATCATGTGAGACGACATCAAAGGTGATCCATTTGAACGGCTGCATGGCGGCGGAGAGTTTTTCTTGTTTATCACCAACGGTCAACAAACCTTTCACATCAGTGGCATCAGACTCGAGCAAAAGCGTGATTGCTTCTTTCGTTTCAGCGTCATCCTTCCAGCGAACTTTGGCAGAAAACTTACTATGGCTGCTCAGGCGGACATGGAAAGTCAGATGAGTGTCACGACCAACGGACGGCTTTGAAACGCTGGCTTTCCCGTTTTTGCTTAACCCAAGTAGAGCATGCTCCGTCAACCGCCACCCGCCTTTGCCACCGGATGTCGAAATCTCCCATCCGGAGTGATCGATTCCGTTGAAGATAAGCGTTTGATAGGGTTTGTTGGCGGTGTTTCCAGTGGCATTTGACTTCAGGTACTCCGCGAAGTTTTCAAGGATTTTGCGATCGATCGGATCATCTGCTGTTTGCACCCGCGATTCGGTGAGCTTGTTTGCAACGGCAACCAGTTGGCAGACCAAGTCAGTGTCGTCCGCGTGGATTGCAATGGCATCCTTCCAGTCGGCGACAAAGTCTAGTGGAGAAACGCTGCTATCAAGTTGGACGACTTTTTTCAACGACGTGTCTGACGACTTTGCGTACGCATCTTTCGCCCCGTTCCAATCGCCCGATTTGACCAAGAACCAACGGCCCACCACCGTCCAAGACGCTTGGTCGCTGTCATCCTTGGCGACATGTTCCATTGCGATTTGGAATTGCTTCTCTTCAGCCAGCTCTTTCGCAATATTGTCTTTTGCATTCCGTAACCGAGTCAAAGAGTTCGCAACACGGTTCGGCAGACTCGAAAGTATTCGTTCAATAAATCGCAGAGCACCGTCTCGATTCCCCGCTTCAATCTGCGACTGCGAAAGTTCCAGTGCAAGATCTGTAAATTGCGGAAGCATAAACAGATCAGGCGAATTCGATGCGAAATCAAGCAGCGCCTTGCCGAACAACTCCGATCTGCTATCGGGCGTTTCGAAGGTCTCGAATCGCGTTAGCAATGCGTTGTACCAAGCGGCATAGCTTTTGCTTTTAGCGCCTTCTTGCTCAATCGTTACGAGCAACGCGTAGCGCGGAGCGGGATCAAGCTCTTGAGTCTGTAAGAATTGTTGCAGCTTTGGAAGCCGGTTCTCCATAGCGATGGGAAACGCCACGTCAAGTTTACTGGAGGCAATCCGGATCTCGTCGTCATTTGGTTTGGGAAGCTTTTGAAGCAATCCCTGGGCGGAAAGAGGAGCACTGAGGAATTCCAGTGCGGTGACAAGACAGAGGACAGCGGGGGAGCAATACCGGCTATTCAGGAAGAAACTCTGAGCCATCTACGAAGCCTGCAAATTAGGTCCGACTGAAACACCTCCCTGCGGAGGGGCATGGCATGCTATCACGGCGATATGTCGAGGGCAACGAGGTCAAATTGTCATCGGTGCAAATGTACATTCGTCGATCGCATGGTTCGTGAAATCGCAGGTTGCTTACACAGCAGATCGTCAGCGGATTTTTCAGGACGTAGGTAGGCAGTGCGACAGTCACCGGGTCAAAGCAAGTCGTTCAGCCGAAACGGTAGACGTGAACGCTGCTTCATTCAAATGTCGAACATCCGTAACGCGCTGTCTTGATAACGCCCTCACTACTGTCGGCATGCACTCACAATTGGACAGTGTGCCCTTAATTTTCGTATTCAAAATGGCAACATCCAGGTCATGCCCAATAAATGGAGGTGCAACTGCGAAAATATTTTCTTAGAATTCCCAGCGCCCCAAAGCCGGGCCTGCATCCGTTTATTCAAGACGAAATGACCTTTCTATAGAAAACCACCTGCGAATTGCTGTCACTCAATACTTTCGACGCGCTTGGGGTTTCGACGTGTTTGGCAAATTCAAATTGCTACGATCGAAGATCATCCTACTCAATGCGTGTATCGCATTTGTTGTGGCTGGCGTTATCGGCGGCATCGCCTGTTGGAACTCGAATCAGTCCGCGATTCGCGCGGCGCATGAAGGTTTGAGGGAGCAAACAAGGCTTCAAGCGGCGAAGGTGCGAAACAAGTTCTTGGAAATGAAGAACGATGCCTATGTGCTTGCAAATTCTTCTTCGGTCGGTGGGATCGAACGAACGTCGAAGAGAGGCGACTTGGTCGACCCGCTTGACGGCTCCACGGCAGGTCAGTGGAAAGAACGTCTGACCAACGCGTTCCTATCACTGGCGACGATTCGCGACCACTACACACAGATCCGCTTTATTGGGATTGCTGATGAGGGCAGGGAACTTGTGCGGGTCAACCGCGTCGCCGGAAAGCTCCGCGTCGTAGAGGAAAATGCATTGCAGCAAAAGGTGTGTGAGCCATACATGCAGCGGCTGCTTTCTCACTCGACGAAGTCGCCGTTCTTCAGTGAAGTGACGTTCAATCGTGAGAACAACGCGGTTGGGGAACCAAAGGTTCCAACAATACGTTGTGTGGTGCCAACCTACTTTGGGAACCGACTGTTTGGCGCAATCGTCATCAACGCTGACTATGCCGGATGGTTGCAGGAAGCGATCGAGGTCGCAAATGTCAATCGATCCATGTATGTGGTTGATTCAAACGAGAACTATCTCGTTTATCACCCTGGAACAAGAGGAATCGGGTTCGCGTTTCATCAGTCGGGTGATTACGTCGGCTCAAAGGTCGTTAAGCGACTCCACACCCTCTCGAAGCCGTTGACCATCCTCGCTGACGACAAAATGTTCTTTTGTTACAAACTCGTTCAGGACTTCTCCGACCACGAGAGCATGGGAATCGGAGTCATCATTGGGATCGGTGTTGATCAATTGCTGGCGACGCCAAGAAGGCTGAATCAAGTCATGATCGGCGTTGCAAGTTTGCTGGTCGCTATGTCGGTCGTCGTCGCAATCGTTCTCGGCTCGAGACTCACCCGTCCGCTGCGTGAAATGTCGATCGAGCTCAACAAACTCGCGGGGAATCCACACGCATCGATCTCGTTACCAACCACACAGCCAGATGAAATTGGCCTGCTTGCCACCACATTCACCGAAACGTTGAACAGCCTTCGAGATAGCCAGTCCGAAGCAATGGAATTGATCGGGCGGCTGGAAGCTTCAAACCGTGAACTGGACGAGTTTGCTTATGTTGCGTCGCATGATTTGAAAGCACCGCTACGAGTCATCGAAAACGCGACGCAATGGCTAATCGAGGACCTCTCAGGTCTCGACGCCGACAGCTTAGAGAATTTAAAGTTGGTACGTAGTCGGGCGGTGCGTATGGAATCGTTGCTTGATGACCTATTGACGTTTTCGCGAATCGGACGTCTTTACACGGACGGGTATACGGAGCAAATCCGAGCCGACGAATTGGTCAACGAGATCGCGTCTCTGGTCAGCCCGCCGAGCGGTATCGAAGTGCGTGTGTGCAAGGACCTCCACGACATTTCTGTAAAACGGATGCCGCTGGAACAAGTCCTACTGAATCTTGTCAGCAACTCAGTCAAGCATCACGACAAAGACACCGGAACGGTCGAAGTTCGTGCGTTCCAAGACGAACATGAAATCACATTTGAAGTTGAAGACGATGGCCCCGGTATTCCAGAAAAATACCGCAGCAAAGTCTTCAAGATGTTTCAAACGCTCAAGCCGCGTGACCAGATCGAAGGGAGTGGAATGGGTTTGGCGATTGTAGAGAAACATATTCGAACGATTGGCGGGGCCATCGAACTTGAGACAGGAAAATTAGGTGGTTGCCTTTTCAGGATCCACTGGCCCAAGTGTGTTGAAGAAGGAATTCACAAACAAGGGTTTAAATTGTGCGATCCTCAATGAATGGCTGCCAGGAACAGAAGCCTAGCCCGGAAAGAGGTGAAATCACTGTCTTGCTTGTTGAAGACGACGACGGAGACGCAAAGGCGATCCGCCGAGCATTTAAGAAGGCCAGAATCGGAAATCAATTGGTCCGTACCAACGACGGCGTCGAAGCGTTGGAGCTTCTTCGAGGGGAGCATACCGAACTAAGTCTCATTCGCCCCTACGTCATGCTCGTTGACATTTACATGCCACGAATGGATGGAATCGAGTTAGTGCGGACGATTCGGGCTGACCCCAAGCTAAAGTCAATGGTCGTTTTCATGTTGACGACCTCCGATGACCACCGGGACAGAATCGAGTCGTACGATTTGAATGTCGCAGGCTACATCGTCAAAGAACTTGCCGGTGAGGATTTCTGGCGATTGACAACGTTGCTTGACAATTATTGGAGAGTCGTTTGCATGCCGATTTGAGCAGTCGTTTGGCACAGAAGAAGCCGTACGTCATGGTCGTGTATCCAACGGCAATGTCATGTGCATCGTCATATCGCTGTGACCATTCGGCGGGTGCCACCTATTTCCGAGTTATCGCAATGTTCTAATCCGCTGCTACTTTTTTTCGAGAGACTGTTGCTGTGGCCATCTCTGGTAACGATGAAATTCGCATTCTTGTACTCGACGATGATGCCGGAGACCGGAAAGCCATTCGTCGGCTGCTTAGTCGACCCGATTCGCATTTTCTGGTGACCGAATTCGCGGACGTCGAAACGGCGGTAGCCGGTGTACAAGCTCAAACGTTCGACTGCGCAATTGTCGATTTTGACATCGCGGGTGACGACGGGATCGATGCGACAAAACAAATCCAGGAAAAGTCCCCCGAATTGCCCGTCGTGATGGTGACCGGCCACGGGAATGAAGATGTCGTCCTCAAGGCGATGCGAAGCGGCATCTCAGACTACGTCCGCAAAGCCTCGCTCCAACCTCATGTGCTTATCCATGCGATCGAACAGGCAATCAAAAAACGATTGCTGGAGGACTCACTTGCCGAGCAACAACGCTACATGCGTGATTTTTCACGAGTGCTGGTCCATGACATTTCAGCCCCCGTTCGACAGATCGTTGCTTACACCGAAATACTCGTCCAATCACTGGGAGGAAACCTGGACGAAGACCAGAAAGTCTGTCTCGGCCACGTTCAGCGATCCGCACGGTACCTTCAATCATTGATCGCGGCATTGCACCAGTACAACATTGGAAATGCCCAAAACATCGAGCTCGCCGAAGTCGACTTGAATTCCGTCGTCGATCAGGCTTTGCAAAACCTCGATGAACAAATCGAGCGCGCGGGAGCCGTCGTGACACGCGGCAACCTTCCAACCGCTTATGGATCAGAGCCAATGCTTGTTCAACTCATGCAGAACTTGATCCAAAATGGGATCAAGTATCATGGTGAATCGCCACCAGTTATCTCGATCGGAAACCGGCCGCTAAATGATGGTGTCTGCATCTCCATTCGCGACAACGGAATGGGGATCGCCGAGAAAAATCTCACCAAGATCTTCGAGCCCTTTCGCCGTCTACATGGCGATGAGCTCCCAGGCAGCGGACTCGGTTTGGCTACCTGTTCCCGAATAGTCGAAAGCCTGAAAGGCAAACTCTGGTGCAAGTCCGAGCTCGGTCATGGAACGACGTTCTATCTTAAGCTATTGGCTGATCCCCAGGCGGAAAGTTCGATCCCCGCACCACACGGTAGATCCCAACGTGAGAATCGAGTGAGCAACGAAAATTTTGCTCCTTAGCAGCCTGTTGATTTTAGAGTGTCGCCTTTCGCTCTGCGAAAGCAGCGTTCTCCACCGCGCTTTGCGGTGCAAAAGCCGACGTACTTCATAGAACAAATTTGAGAATCAACAAACTGTTACGCTTGGAACGTTGTGTTCTGAACGCGACATGATCTCGACGCCATGCCGCGTGGCGACTCCTTCGCAGACTATTCTTGGGGCTCAGTCATCTTCCAAGGATCGAGTGCTTCGGTCAGCTGGGCTTCCGGAAGAATGTTTTTCTCCAAGCACAGTTCGCGAATCGTCTGTCCGCTCGCAAAAGCTTCTTTCGCCAGCTTCGCTGCGGTTTCATATCCGATCAACGGATTCAAGCTCGTGCACATCGACAAGCTTTGCTCTACCGCAGCGTTGCACGATTCTTCGTTCGCTTCCATTTCTTCAACGCAGAACTCGATGAACGCGTCGACGCCCTTCGACAACAAGTGAATCGATTCTAGAATCGTATGAGCCATCACAGGCATCATGATGTTCAATTGAAAGTTTCCACCTGCTGCACCGCTGACCGTGATGACGGAATCGTTACCGATCACCCGCGCGGTCAACTGCATCATCGATTCACACATCACCGGGTTCACTTTGCCGGGCATGATCGAGCTGCCGGGTTGCCGCGATGGCAACTTGACTTCATAGAATCCACATCGCGGGCCACTTCCAAGCCAACGGATGTTGTTGGAAAGGTTGAACAGCGTTTGAGCAACACATTTCAGCTCGCCGTGCGACTGCACAAGGCCGTCCCGTTGTGCGTTCGCTTCGAAATGATTCACCGCTTCGATGAATTCAATGCCGGTGCGTTCTTGAAGCGCTTTCGCGACGCGAGATCCGAATTCTGGATGTGTATTGATTCCGCTGCCGACAGCGGTCCCGCCAACGGGTAACTCCAGAACGGCGTCGCGGGCAATTTCGGCACGGCGGATCGACAGTTCGACTTGCCGGGCGAATCCGCCGAACTCTTGTCCCAAACGCAATGGTGTGGCGTCCATCAAGTGCGTCCGACCGATCTTCATCACCTTGTCCCACGCGGCTGCTTTATCACACAGAATTTTGTGCAGTTTTTTCAGAGCGGGAAGCAACGCGGTTTGGATTTGAACGGCTGTTGCGACGTGAATCGCGGTTGGGAATGTGTCGTTGGTGCTTTGCCCCATATTGACGTGGTCATTGGGGTGAATGGGCTTTTCCATTTGTGTCCATTCGCCGCCGGTGATCTCAATCGCACGATTGCTGATCACCTCATTGACGTTCATGTTGCTGCTGGTACCGCTTCCGGTTTGAAAGACATCGATCGGAAAGTGTTCCGAGAGTTTGCCATCGACGACCTCTTCTGCCGCGGCCAACATCGCTTCGACCTGAGGATCGGTGAGCGGATTTTTCCCGCTTCCGGTCAGCTTGCCGAGATCTCGGTTCGCGACACCACAAGCGTGTTTGACCATTCCCATCGCGCGGATCATCGCATCAGGCAAACGCCAGCCACTGATTGGGAAATTTTCGACGGCGCGTTGAGTTTGTGCACCGTAGTAAGCGTTCGCGGGAACTTCGACATTTCCCATCGAGTCGTGTTCTTTTCGATAGTCCGTCATGATCGTTTTTCCAAGCAGAGGTTTCTCAATTCGGATGATAAGTTTATCGAGCGACACGGATTCGGCATAGCCGCACAAAAAAGCAACCGCGATGGCCCCTGCAGGGTGGCCACCGCGGTTGTGCGAATGCGTTTGCTTCAAGCGGACCGGATCGTCGCTACTTTGCGATGCAGTAGAGGTGGTGCTTGCCACGCAAGTAGATTTCGTCGCCGACGATGGCTGCGGATGCATCGATTTCGGAGTCCAGTTTGTTCGACGCGACGATCTCCAACGACTTTCCGTGCTTGATGACAATCGTTTCGCCATCGCGACCGGTGATGTAAATGTAGTCGTTGGCAGCTACCGGGCTCGCATAGATGCTGCGGATACCGTCCAAGCGTGATTCGTCAATGATCACTTCACCGGTTTCGGCATCACGCGATACGATGATGCCGTTGTTGGCTTTGACAAAATACAACTGGCCTTTGTAAAGCAGCGGTGAGGGCACATAGGGTGCGGCGTCTTCGCCGATCCAGCTGACCTGGTCAGTATCGGTGATGTCACCCTTGGAGGAGAGCGGGATCGAATAGATTGCGTAACCTCGATAGCCCGTCATCACGATCACGTTGTCTTTGTAACGAACTGGCGAAGGGATCGGATTGGAAGCTTGACCGCCACATTCCCAGATCAAGTCTCCGTTGGCGAGATCGTAGCTGCGGACTTTATTGGTGCCACTGGTGATCACTTGATATTGACCGTTGAACTCGGTGATCAGTGGGGTTGCCCAAGTGGTAGGCTCATCGCGTTTTTGTCGCCATTGTTCATCGCCCGTTGTCGCATCGAGTGCAACGATAAAGGATTCGCCTTCGTGGTCGAAGGGAACGACTAGTACACCGTTAGCGAGTGCAGGCGAACTGCCCTCGCCGAACTGGTTGCGAGTCTGCATCGTCCCGAGGTTCTTCTCCCAAAGCTTTTTCCCGTTGAGGTCCAAAGCAAAAACGCCACGCGAACCAAACGAAACATAGAGCGTCTCGCCATCGGTCAACGGCGACGACGACGCGAACGTGTTGGTATTGTGTCCCGCTTCGTGAGGTACCTCTTCGGTCATCACAGAACGCCAGACTTCGTCACCTGTTTTACGGTCGTAAGCAATGATTGCGAACTGGTGGAATTTCGTAGGAACGGATCCGCCGCCAAAACCACGGCGACCTCCGCGCTGTCGGCCACGATCTGGATTGTCCGCAGCTTGGCCGGTTGTTGCTTCGTCTGCGCCTTCTTTTGCGCGTTCGGTCTCAATGGCGGTCGCAACGTAGACACGATCCCCCAAGATGATCGGGGTGGAGCTGCCAGCTCCCGGGACTTCAATTTTCCAGCGAATGTTTTCCGATTCGCTCCACTCAATCGGTGGCTTCGAGTTTTCCGCGACGCCAGATTCTTGTGGGCCGCGCCAGCGTGTCCAGTCGCCCGTGGGTTCGGCGGCTGCGGCAATGGAAGTGATGGCGGATAGAAGCAATGCAGTGGCGAACGTTCTCATTAGCGGGCCCAGTCTCTTTGGCGGTCACCGAGGGAATTGTATCGAAATCAATCTCGCGATAGTCATTTTGGCTGGCTAACGCGCAAGTCACTCCGGTTGGTTAAACCGAAACCGTCGCCAACAGTTCCGCGGAGGAACGCCTTTTTTTCACTGGCAGGTTACCGACGAAGTGGCTCAAGTGACTTGTCCGTATTCTAGACGAGTATCAAGGAGTGTTGACCAGCGAGTGAAGATGAAATGTCGATGGTGTTTGGATTTGGCGCGAGGGCAGGGATCGCGCCCCGTGTTCATTAGACCAGCGTTTTCTCAGACCTAGCGACCTTGCCGTGATGACGGGACTTCGGTTGCTGCTACAGTGATACTGACTTGACGCAAAGAGGAATTGAACTGTTGTCTCCATCGGATATGAATCCTTACCCAGACGTGAACGGCAACGGAAATTCACGCACGTTTTCGGCGAAATCAACGGGAATAGGGAATGGAATAGGGAATGACGGTACGTCGAGTGATGCTGAGACACATGGAGCTCGCAACGATCAGCAGGCTTTAAATCTTGGCGAAGGTTCGGAAATTGATACGCCGACGGTCGTTGAAATGACCAATCGGAAACACAAACGAGCATCAGCGGCACGGCGTCCTGACTTAATCGGCGCATATCGACTCGGCCGACAGCTCGGCGAAGGCGGAATGGGAACCGTTTTCGAAGCCGTGCATACCAGTTTGGACAAAACGGTCGCGATCAAATTAATCTCCGCGGGAAAAGAGGCGGATCAAACGCAGATCGGTCAATTCAAGCGGGAACTAAAAGCGCTCGGCCGACTATCGCATTCGAATATTGTCGAAGCATACGATGGCGGTTTCGCTGACGGCGAGTACTACCTCGCGATGGAGTTGATCGACGGTCCCAGTGCTGGGCAAATTCTGTCCCGCGCCATGAAAGAGAGCAAGTTTCTTTCGATCGGCATTGCGGCGGAGATCGTCCGTCAAGCCGCCTTGGGACTACACCACGCACATGAGCAGGGGATCATTCACCGCGATATCAAGCCCAGCAATCTGATTGTCGACCGAACGGGAGAGGTCAAGTTGTTGGATCTCGGATTGGCCGCGTTTGAATCTTCCGTCCAAGATCGTGTCGATGCATCCAAGGAATTCGCTGCGGAGAAACCATCCAGTTCGGCCATTGGAACGATCGGGTATATGTCACCTGAGCAGGCAGCCCAGGGCACAGCGATCGGTCGTCAATCGGATCTGTACTCACTGGGTGTCACGCTTTACAAACTTTTGACAGGGCGGCTCCCGATCGAAGCTTCTGGCACTGGCAACGCCGCACAAATGTTTGTTGCGGTGCAGAACGAAACGCCTGTCGATCCAACGGTGTATCGTCCGGAGATTCCTGATGGCGTGTTGGAACTGATCGATCGGCTGTTGCAAAAAGACCCGCTGGCACGTCCCAAAACAGCGGATGAAGTCGCGACGGCGCTGAAAGACTTCGCGGCTGATGATCTAGCGGCGGCCGTGGAAGCCCTGCAGGAAGACGACACTGCCGCCAGCGCCGGTGAACGCACTGCTGTGCCAGTGAATTTGCCGACGTCTGTCCCGGGCACTCAAAATTGCAGTCGGTGGACGAGAAACTCGCTGACTTGGGGAGGACTCGTCATCTCACTGACAACTGCTCTCTTCGCAAATTGGATCGGCAGATCACTGAATGCCACTTCCAGTAAAGCGTTTGCATTGGTTGCTTCGGAACAAAACGCGATTGAAGAGGCCGAACTGAACGCGGCAGAAATGTTGCGTTCCGGTGAGTGGGAATTCCGTGTGACGGGAAAATTGCCGAGTCCGATTAATACCGAGTTCTACGAGAATTCCGCCGACTTAAGTTCAGATGGGTTGGTCTTGGTCTGTTCGTCGTCGGCGCGCCAAGACGAATCGATGGGGCGAGCAGATCTCTGGGTTTTCCAACGCGATGCGATCGACCAGCCATGGTCCAGCGGAACGAATCTTGGACCGCATATCAACAGCGAACATGATGAGGTGTTACCAAGCCTATTTGACGATGGCAACGCGATCGCATTCACGTTCTCCGACGGAGAAACGAAAACCGCCATGGTGATCCGCCGAGAATCACGTCAATCAGCCTGGTCCGAGCCGACTCCATTGTTACAGTGCACAGACTACCAGCCGTCGGTTGATCTGACTTCCGACGGATTAAATGCGGTCGTTTCAAGAAGCGTCACGTCATGGGACTTGTTCGTCATTCGCCGCAAAAATCTCGACAGTCCCTGGGGAGAGCCAATTCAGTTGGGGACATCGATCAACACCTACCTTGGCGAGGTCAGTGGTTCAATCAGTGATGACGGCCGCTTGTTAGTGTTCTCTCGCTTGAACACGAATCCGGACCTCTGGGTTGCGATACGTGATAGTTGGGATGATGAGTTTCTCTATGTCAGACGACTCTCCGACGTTTGTAACTGTCCGGGGTTTGAAAAACACCCGCGTTTGTCACCCGATGGAAAAACACTGTATTTCAGTGCGATTCGTGATGACGACCCGATTCACGATATCTATGTCGCAAGTCTCGTTAGGAAATAACGAAGTTCGACAAACCGGCATAAGAAGATGGCTTTTGTGTACCAAACGCTTTCCCATCTCGGGTAAGATCCATAGCCCCCACCGCGGACCGGTTCGCGCTGCGATCGTCTGTTAGAGGACCAACAGCACACCGTGACTGTTTCGCAGTGGTTGATGCGTCGAGAAATTTCAATGAATTTCGACGGATCGATACTCAGCTTCTCTTAAACCGAGGTCCCAAGGCGATGCGATTGAAGTCGATTCTTTGTCCAGTTCTTTTGTGGGCGACATGCGTTTGTCTTGCTGCAATGCACTCGACAGTCGCTGTCGGACAAGACGCTGTGGAGAAAGCCGAAACCAAAGTGGTTGATGCTCCAGCCGAGAGGTCAGATTTAAGCGAGAAGTTGATTGGCACATGGGTGCTGACGAAAACCGTTACGCCAGGCTCGCCTTCTGGTGTGGGAACTCGTTTGAAAATGATCACCCCAACTCACTGGTGCGTCGTTCAGCCGGACCCAATCAGCGGGACAATCGTGTTCCAACATGGCGGTACGTACAAATTGGACGGGAAAAAGTACGCCGAAAGCATCGACTTCGCTGGTGAAAGCACGTCTAGCTTGATTGGGCAAACCATGCGTTTCGAATTAATCATCGAAGACGACAAACTTTTGCAAAACGATCTGCAAGGCGTTTTCAACGAAACATGGGAAAGGGCAAAGCCATCCCAAAAATGATGGCCTACATCAGCGGTTACACACCGATTCGGTTTCCAGTCAAGTTTTGTGTTGTATCGATAGCTTCGACATCTAGATGGACAGCGTGATGGGAAAGAAAGCTCTGCTTTGCGGAATCAATGACTACAAGTCCGTGCTCGATCTGAAAGGGTGCGTCGCTGATGTTCACAACATGCAGAACCTGTTGCAGCACACCCTCGGCTTTCATCCCAACGACATCACCGTTCTGCTGAACCAAGATGTCACAAGAAAGAAACTCCGCTCGGCTTGGAAGTCACTGATGAGTGGAGCAACCGAGGGAGATACGCTGCTATTTCACTTTTCGGGACACGGCACGTTCAAGGTTGATGAGGAAGGCGAAGACGATGACGGCAATGACGAGATGTTCTGCCTTTGGGATATGGACTTTAACAATCCCAAGACGTACTTACTCGACGACGACCTAGACAAGTGGATCAAAGAGAAGCCCGATGGCGTAAAGCTGATTGTGGTCACCGATTGCTGTCATTCGGGGACCATCACTCGCATGTTGTTGATGCCCGGCTCCTTCGGTGCCGAACCGAAACTGGTTGACGTGGAGGCAACGGAGTTTTTGGCCAATGATCGAGGATTGGGCGGCGTCAGAGCAATCGAGAACTTTGCGATCACGCCAAGGTTTCTGCCTCCTCCCGAGCTGTTACTGGGGAATTCAAGGGCGATCGATCGAAGGCGAAAACGCCCGCGGGCACTGGCACGAGAATATGATCATCTGCATCTAGCCGCTTGTCGTGATGATCAGACCGCAAAAGACGCGCCGATCAATACGCAATACAATGGTGCGTTCACGTATCATTTTTGCCAAGCGGTCCGCAGCAATCCTGAAATCACTACCTTCGAATTGCAAAGCAAACTGGACGCGGCCTTGGTTGGGAATCCTTACGCCCAGAATCCACAGATCCACGGTGCACCTTCCTCCGGCCCGCTGTTCGCATGGGATCGAGGCCCGCGGGTACAAACTCCGGAAGCGGACGTCCCAGGGGCGACAACTGGAACCGCGCCAGACCAGTCGACCTCGACACAGCCGACTCCCATTGGCACTTCGAATCGCGACATGTTGATTCAAACGCTGCGCGACGTCGCGTTTCTGTTACGCAACGAATCAGCGCCCGCCAGCCGCGATGTTGATTCGGAAACCCGGAAATTGGTTTATGTTCATGGAATCGATGAACATCCGGGCGACTACTCGCTGCCTTGGTTTCAAGCGATGACCCCGTTTCTAGGCGGTCTCTATGGCGCGGGCAATCTGAACCAATCTCGGTTCGGCGTGCATTGGAGCAATTTGGTCAACGCGAGGGCCTTTGCTTCAACGGGCGATCACGACCAAATGGAATCGTTCAGACTGCAGATGATGTATGAAATCGAACAACGCAACGAAGGCTACGGCGCCGATCCACGATCGATTGGCTCACGTGGCGGCGGACCACAGTTTGATGACTTCTTGTTGTATCTGCTTCGGCCATCGGTTCGGTCAGCGATCTTGCAACGGTTTTATGAAGTCGTACGGCCTCGCTTGAGCGCCGGGGAAACGATTGACTTGATCACACATAGCTGGGGCACGGTCGTTGCCTACGAAGGCCTGTTACAACTGGATGCCGAACATTTGCCAGGGAAAGTAAAGAACCTCTTTACTGTGGGCAGCGCTTTGTCAATCTCAACCGTGCGATGGAAACTTGGCTTGCGCAACGTCAAGCCGCAGTCTGTTCAGCGTTGGTTCAACGTCGCGGCCAAAGGCGACGGGATAGGCGGTTCTTTGAAAGCGTATTTTCCAGTGACGGAAGATTATCAGCAGCTTGAACCGACAGGTTGTGAGCGTGGGTGGCTGGGGTATTCGCTCGGCTGTGCTCACAGTTCGTACTTCAACCCAAACAACTTGGTCGTCAATCGCGATATCTTCGCCAAGCATTTGCTGGAAGCGTAAAGCAAATCATCTGGCTCTTGCCCAAGAATTGCCCCAACTGAGCGTCGATAGCGACGCTCGCGTTGCCGCTAGGACACGGTCATCCGAATGATTGTCGCCAATCGTGATGACCGTGCCGGGTAAAAGGAATCCAAAGCGGATCAGTCCAGCAAGTGCACGAGCAACCCACTGCGAAGCTTGGGTTCAAACCAAGTGCTCTTGGGAGGCATCACCTCACCGGCATCCGAAACGGCCATCAACTGCTCGATGGAAGTCGGGTACATCGAAACGGCGCAAGCCCATTCTCCCGACTCAACCTTTTGTTCCAATTCGCCAGTTCCGCGAATACCGCCAACAAAGTCGATTCTTGGATCGGTGCGTACGTCTTCGATCCCAAAGATTGGACCGATTACACGCTTCTCCAAAAGCGCCACATCCAGCGAGTTGATCGGATCACTGTGATCAATCGCTTCATCGGCGATTTCCAGCTTGTACCAGCTGCCTTCCATATAGATACAAAAGCTGCCTGCCTTATCTGGAACGGGATTGTCCGTTGGTTCCAACGTGCCGACATCAGTCAAACGCTCGCGCACCGTTACGGCCGTTTGCCCGTTGAGGTCTTTGAGCACACGATTGTAAGCCAGAACGTTCAACTGTGATGCAGGGAACAGTACGGTCAAGAACCAGTTGTACTCTTCTTCGCCGGTATGATTGCTGTTCGCTTCACGGCGAGCCTTACCAGCACGCCACGCGCTCGCAGCGCGATGGTGTCCATCGGCAACATAGAACGCTGGGACTTCACCAAGCGCCTTGCAGTAGATCTCAGACGAGTCAACGTTCCAGACGGTGTGCTGCACACCGTCTTCGGCGGTGAAATCGAACAGCGGCTCACTTTGAATCGCGGATTCGACGGACTGATTGATTTGCTCGTGATCACGGTAAGTCAAAAAGACAGGGCCCGCGTTCGCGGCTAACGTCATCACGTGGCGAGTCCGATCGTCTTCCTTTGCAGGACGGGTGAACTCGTGCTTCAGGATTTTGTTGTTTTCGTAATCGTCAACGTGACAGCACGCGACCACCCCAATCTGGCTCTTGCCATTCATGATTTGGCGGTATAGAAAAATTGATTCTTGTTCGTCCTGCTGCAGAACGCCAGTGTCGATGAACTGCCGAAAGTTCTCCGCCGCCTTCGCGTAGATTTCGTCGGCATACGGATCCGTGTCTGCCGGCAAGTCGATGTCTGGTCGGACGACATGCAGGAACGATTCCGGATTGCCTTCAGCTAGTTTGGCTGCTTCGGCGCGATTGACAACGTCATAGGGGACGCTGGCGACGCGGGCCGCTTTTTCGGCGGGGGGACGGACGGCACGAAATGGTTTAACGCGTGGCATGGTGACGATGGGGAAATCGTAAAAGAGGTTTGTTTTCTGGCGATTTCGCAGGTTGCGAAGTTTCGAATCCGGACGGATCGCTTCGTCCCTCGCACCAGATTTTCCCAGTTTTTATAGACGCGCAAACGGAATTGCGACAGCCCTCGCCCATCCGGTGCGGCTGACCAGAATCCGTGAAACCATCTCCGACAATGGTGCCCTTGAACCGGATAAACTGGGGGCGTCCCCAGTTTGAATGCCGCCTCTGCTGATCCGATTGGACGCGAAATCACGCTGTTCGATTTCCTAGCCCACTCGTCCGTCAAGGTTCCGTGCCGGGTTCCTGCGTCTTTTCTTTCCCCGCGAGCCGATCATGAAATCGCTGTTAAATCTTGTGCTGTGCCTGGTTGTCTCGCTCGTCTGCTCTCGCGCTGGTACTGCTGCCGAGCGGCCGAACATCATCCTGATTGTCTGTGATGACATGGGTTTCTCCGACATCGGATGCTATGGCAGCGAGATCGAAACCCCGAATCTCGATCGCTTGGCCAGAAACGGTTTACGACTGCGAGATTTCCACAACAACGCAAAATGCACCGAAACGCGAGCATCGTTGCTGACCGGACTTTGGCATCATCAGACCAACCAATTGAAAAAACCAGGGAACGTGACGCTTGCGGAGGTCTTGGGACAAGCCGGCTATCGAACGATGATGAGCGGCAAGTGGCACCTATCTGGTCACCCCATGGACCGTGGGTTCGACCGGTACTTTGGCTTCCTAAGTGGTGCGATTAATTACTTCACCGGCAAAGATTGGGGAAGTGGCGAGAACTTGATGCGACTGGATCGAGACGAGTATCAAACGCCAAGCGATTTCTACTCAACCGACGCGTTCACCGACTATGCGATCGAGTTTCTCAACGAAGCCCGCCAGCAGCAAGACGGTGAAAGCTCACAACCTTACTTCTTGTATCTCGCCCATAACGCTCCGCATTTTCCTTTGCAGGCTCCAGCAGAAGCGATCGCCAAGTATCGCGGACGGTACGACGCGGGATGGGACAAGCTGCGGGCACAACGATACGAGCGGCAACAGCAACTAGGACTTATCGATCGCACGTGGCCGTTGTCAAAACGTGACCCGAATGTCGAACCCTTTGACAACCTGACTCCATCGCAGCAAGACTTTTTAATCCCAATGATGGAAGTCTATGCGGCGATGGTCGACCGGTTAGATCAAAACATCGGAAGACTGATCGATGACCTGGAGCGTCACGACGAACTTGACAACACGCTTATTATTTTTTTCTCCGACAACGGTGCCTGTCCGTATCAGCGATTGAAATCAGAAGGCGTTCCTCCGGGACCTGTTGAAAGCGATGTCGCCTACGATGCCCGCTGGGCCCATTTTTGCAATACGCCGCTGCGTTTGTATAAACAATACGCACATGAAGGCGGAACACTCTCGCCAATGATCGTGCATTGGCCAAATCGAATCACGAGAATCGGCGGCTTCTCAGATGCGACCCATCACATTGTCGATTTGATGCCGACGTTCGTCGAACTTGCCGGCGGCAAGTATGCACCCTCTGGTTCGGCAAAGGAAACGGAGACATTGACATTGCCGATGGAAGGCATTTCGATGCTCGGCACCTTCGATGGCTCGCCACAACAGTCACGTCCGCCGATCTTTTGGGAGTTCTCCGCGAACCATGCCGTTCGTGATGGCCAATGGAAACTTGTCGCCGAACGTGGCAAGCCCTGGGAACTCTATGACCTGTCCCGTGATCGCACCGAGACACAAGACCTGAGCCTTTCCAAACCGGCAATAGTTACGCGAATGGCAGAAGCCTACGACCAATGGGCCAACCGAGTGGGAGCAAAGTCCCATACGCAAAGTGAAACTGCAAAGCCCAGTAGGCAATCTCAGCAATTCGATCTATCGAGCCGCTAGTACCGCACGATCGAGCCTGGTTAGCGAATCGAAACGCAACACCAATTGACTCGCCAAATACCGAAAACAAGAAAAACCCCTACAGCCTGAACCCCATGTTGCCGATCTTCCGATAGCAAGGGGGAAAGCTTCATCGCATGCTCGCGCATCTGCGCGCCCCGATTTGTCGTGTCCAAAGGATTCTTGGACGCTAGCTCGATGTGACGTGGGATGAGGACATCAGGGATGAAAACGCTCGCACGATCGTTTGTATTGGTTTCAATGGGGCTGCTATCCGTTGCGGCGCAATCTAGCGACGCGGATGCCCAACGTCCCGTCGTACCGGGTACCGGAAGCGAGATCGTCGGTGTTGCCGACGACTTCGAAGATCCGTCGTGGAACTACATTCCACGTGACCCGAAAAGCACCGAGGATATCGACGAAAATCAGCGTGGACCGATGGGGCGAAGCACCAACGGACGCTGGTACGAAGGTGTCAAACGCGGCCACCCAGATGTTGTCAAACGTGTATCGACCCCAGAGGGTGGGATTCCCGGAAGCACCGGCGCTCTCTTGATGCGCAGCAAGTTTACCGGAATCCCCGGCCGTCCCAGCGGCACGATGCACCAAGACGACTTCGTTGCCAATGTCCAGTACCGCCTCAAGCGACGTCTCGACATCTCGGAAGTCCCATCGGTGACGACCCGAGTCTTCTTGCCGCCGGTTGAGTCTTGGGAAGACCGCAGTGGTCCACACTTCGGTTTCCGTCTGGCGCTCGAAACCACAGCGATGGTTGACAAGGAAGTCGGCGTTGGGATCTTCAAACGCACCGTCGAAGAGATGGGCAACGAAGTCTACTGGCCCGGCATGTTTGTCGAGTTCGAGAGCAAAAAGCAAACTCGTAAAGAACACGACTACGCGTACTTGCGAATTCGCGGAAATAGTCGAGGCGGGGATTTCCGTGGTCCCCAAATCACCACCACCGGCTGGTGGACGATGGGCATGAGCGTGACTCCGGACGGCATGGTGCACTACTACGCTTCGCCAGGCATCGACGACCTAACCGAAGACGACTACATCACCAGCCAGTACCCGTATGGCTACCGCGCCGAGCGGTTCCGTACATTCTTCTACAACGTCTGCAGTGCTGACGACGGGCAGCGCTGGAGCACAACGTTTATCGTTGACGATCCTAAAGTTTTCGTACTGCGTCCCAAAGGACAACAGCGGATCGCAACACGCCCCAACTAGGCTAGCAAGCCTTGCTGGTTGACAATCGAATGACGCTACGGGCTGGAATCGGTGATCGATTTCAGCCCGTGTTGTTTTGGTGAAGAGACGTGCATGTACACGGTTGCCATGATCCCCCCTGTCACGATTGTCCGAATTTGAATCTGGACGTTGTCCCTCAGTTCCCTTGCCGCACGCCAATTAGCGACCAATTCTGAAACAGGGACGATGCCGTATGGCTTGGCGTCGGATTGGTCTCCGCTATCTAAGCATCAAGGGAATGTTCAACTCCACTGCGATACACAAAATGCGGGTTGGGATCACGGTTTTGACCGTGACATGCCTGATCGCTATCTGTGGCTATGTGGTCGCCGGTTGGAGTTACGTAGACGCGCTCTATATGGTGGTGATCACCATTTTTGGAGTCGGCTACAGCGAAGTTCAACCGATCGATTCGCCCTCGTTGAAACTGTTCACGGCCTCACTGATTGTGGCCGGTTGCAGTTCGGCGATTTACGTTCTTGGTGCCTTCATTCAGATGATTACCGAAGGCGAAGTCTTAAGAGCCATAGGGGCACACCGAATGAGTTTGGGCATCAAGGAAACGACCGGTCATGTGATCGTTTGTGGCTACGGTCGTGTCGGCCAAAACCTCGTCAAAGAGCTACGGCACCTTGGTGTCGACTTCGTTGTGATCGACCGAGACATGCAGCGGCTTAATGAAGCCGAACGCGAAGGTCACCTGGTGATTTGTGGTGATGCCTCGTGCGAGGAAACACTCACCTCCGCCGGGATCGATCGCGCGAGTGCTTTTGCGGCGGTCTTGCCAAGTGATGCCGAAAACGTGTTCGCAACATTGACCGCTCGCGAGCTGAATGAATCGATCGAGATTGTTGCCCGATGTGAGACCGAATCGACGGAACGAAAACTGTATCGCAGCGGGGCGACGCGTGTCGTCTTGCCAACCATGATTGGTGCTTCACGAATCGCGCACTTGATCACCTGCCCAACGATCGAATCGATCGTCGATGACACGCGTTCGCTCTATCGACTGAACCAAGACTTAAAAATCTTCGGACTGGACTTGCTTGAAATACCGATCGACGGGAAGTCAGCTTTCCAGAACAGGACCGTACGTGAAATCGAAAGCAGCGGTGACGGTGGCAACGTGATTGTCGCGATTCGGGGACACGAAGGTGACATCGTTCGGAATCCCGAGGCCAATCGAACGATCGTTTGCGGAGACCATCTGATCGTGCTCTCCCATCGCGAAGACCTCGCAAAACTCCATCACAAGGTCTCGCATCAAGGTGCCACGCTGGCCAGCGTGTGAAATCCTTTCTTCGCCCACCGACAAATCTGCGTTGTGCAATTTGGCAGTTTGTCGTTTTGCGTTGAATAACGCGATCGACTTTCTATCACGATCGCGGACAAATACTTGGTCAGGATGCCCCTTCAGAACATTCGGGTTTCCCGTCGCGTTTCACGGGCGGTTTCGGCATCGATCTTGCATCAAGTCACTCTCAATTGATATTGCAACAAGCAACCAAACGATAAAACGAGTGACTCATGCGACTTTCACGTACATCAAACTATTCGTTGGCGCTACTGTGCTGTTCCGCCTTCTCAAGCGTCGGATTTGCACAGGGCCCTAGTTTTTCAAGCCAAGCCGGACAGCGACCTTCGTCAGCAGCATCGCGAATGCAATCGATCGGGTCGGCAGGTCTTCTGGAATCGTACCGCGGACAGCTCGGGCAAGCGACGAATCAGCCAACAGGTCGACTGCAAAGCAACCAAGCCAGTTCGTTGCGTCAGGTCGGTTACCGAGGCGACGCGGATGTTGCAGCCAGCTCAAGAGTCCAGCAGACGGTCTGGATGCAAGGTTCCGGGATGGGGTTCCCAGGTGGCGATATTCCTGGCGGCACGAATGCCCCTTCGATGCCGACGTCACCAGACCCAGCCTTACCGGAGACTGCGCCCTACACGCCTGCCCCACAGTCGCAGCGAAGTCTCCCTTCGCCCGCTCCCGCACAATCATTTGCGAACAGTTCTAATGTTCCCTCGCCGTCGGATTTGACGCCGATGGACCCGCCGTCGTTGCGGTCGAACGCTTTCGCTCGAATGGACAATTGCAACCAGATTACGCCTCCAAGCCACTACCAATACATGGCAGCGAATGTCTACAGCGGAGGCTGTGGCGCGGTCGCTCCTATGGGGTATGCGACGGTTGCGCCGACGTCACTTGCACCAGAAATAGCAGCTCCGGCGGTGATGCCTACAGTCGCCACGACGGGACCGATGATCGCCCCACCAGTGGCAACGCCCGCGGCACCCGCACGTGCACTGATTTCATTGGGCCAAGATCGTTACATGGTCCAGGTCGGGCAGGGCTTGTGGGGGCAACCGGTGGCATACGTTCCCGGACAAGCATTACGCAATTGGTTGCGTTACTTTTCGCCGTAATGATTGGTTTGGCTGATCGAGTTTTGGCTTTGCCACCGAAGGCCGGACAGACAAGATTTCGGGAATATCGAGGTTCTGAGGGGATCTGCATCGCTCGATCTTAAAACAAAGTTCTCGAGCCGCTTGCAAGGAACGAGCGGAGCCGATACTTTACTGCACCACCGAAGAGCGAACCCGGCGACAGTCGACTCACTCTAGGTAGAACCAAGCGGATGTGGCGGAACTGGCAGACGCGCTAGATTCAGGTTCTAGTCCTCGATAAGGGGGTGGAGGTTCAAATCCTCTCATCCGCACTCAATCAACCCTGGCAAGATTGCAGCTCGCAAGCTTGTCGGGGTTTTTTGATGCGCCGATCGCAACTTTCGCCTCATTGTCAGCGAACTTCAATGCGAGAATCACGATCTTTGGCGACACCATCCACAGGAGGATCGCGATGCCGGAGACTCTCTCAATCAATCGACTTCATCAGCACCGGATATGGTCCAACCATCGACTGCTTGCCGCCGTGCAAGAGCTTTCGGCGGAGCAGCTTCGGCAACGGTTTGAGATCGGACAAGGCTCGATTTGGAAAACACTGACTCACCTCTACGCCGCCGAATACGTTTGGCTGGCTGCACTGAAAGGCGACGTGACCCCGCTTACGCCAGGTGATCAACAGGGAAAGCTTCCGGGGAACCAAGAAGGAGACAATCCAATCCAGACTCTCAGCGAACTCGAACAACGCTGGCGTTTGCTTGATAAAGAGTGGCAAGGCTATCTGGACGCGCTCAAGGATGCCGATTTAAACCGCCCGATCAACAAGGTCAGCTCACTCTCTGGTCAACGATCTTCTACGAAGTGTGTGGATATCTTGCTACACGTCTGCACCCACGCGCAATACACGACGTCACAACTAATCAACATGCTCCGCCAAGTCGGCCATACGGAGCTACCAGACGTAATGCTAATCACGATGGCAAGAACCAGCTGAACTCCCGAGTGGAAGCTGACTGCATCTTTCTAAACAGGTACCTGGTACCTGTTTAGTTCGAAACAGACCACTTTTGCTCGAACTAGCGAGATTTTGCAATGCTCGAATTGCACACAGCAACCTCTCACTGGACCAATAAGACAGCGTTTAGTTGTGGTGATCTGATAGGTTCGACCCTTGTGCCAATTGAAAAAGATGATGCCACAATTCCTGCCGCATTGCGTCACGACTTAGCGTATTGCGTCACGACTTAGCGTATTGCGTCACGCGAGGCGAGGCCCGCCAGTTCGTGTAGAAATGCGGCATGTCAATCTACCGGATTGGTTGAAATATGCTGAAAGTGACCCTTCCGTTGGTTGCTTCCGTTGGGGGGAGTGGTAGTCTCCCACGCGTTGTGATTCGTAGGGGGCGTACGAATTGGTGAATCAATTCTTGTATTCAGCAGCGAGACCAACGATGCGTTCATTGAAGAAGTTAGTGGTTTGTATTGCCGTGCTTTTTGCAACAGCGGGGCAAGTTCAGGGTGGAATTCTATTTCACTTTACTGAATCAGGTGGAAGCGTTTTGATGCAATCGTCCGGAACATTTAACACTGCAAATTTGGTTTCCGTGCCAACCTCCGGTTGGGGAAACTCTGGGGTCGAGACTAACACGGCTCCTCAGTCAGATATCATGGGCGATACCACGATGGGGGCGGTAAACACTGCTTTTGGGTTTAACGCAGGCACCGACCTTTCGCCATGGGTTGGTGATATGTTTACCACCTCCAATTTCAATTGGTCGTCGACCGGTACGACCCAATTCGCGACATACTACTTCAGCGGTGGTCTGCGAACTCCTGGAATCGCCATTGCGGCCGATGACCTTTCAGGCAATATCTGGACCCCGGACGTCTCCTGGTCAAAGTCGGGTACCTTTGCCAGCTTAGGATTAACGGAAGGTCTCTACACGATTACGGACGCCGTTACCAGCGAGTCCATTTCCATTCAAATCGGAAACCAAGTCGCGACGGTTCCTGAACCAACCACATTTGCCATGTTCTCGATTGGCGCCTGCATCGCAGGTTTTGGCGGGCTTCGTCGTCGACGAGAAGCATAGTAATCAGCGTCAATCCATAAGCGTAAACTGACGGGCGGCCTGTGAATGGCCGCCCGTTTCCATTTTGAGGCTTCTCGGATTTTTGAAGCCTTGAAGATGCCCCCATTTAGAAACACCAGTCTGGGTTCTGCAACAGATCGGACCTATGGACTCAAGGATGAACCGAAGTCCGTGGGTTCGAAGGCAGCGAATCATCGCTTCGTCCACTTACAAAAGCTTTCGAGCGGTTCAGTCAAGGTACCTTCAACTCCACTGCGGTAAAGCAATCACTCCACGGGCCGGATGGTGCCATCCATAAAATGTCACTGTCAGGTGATGAGCGGCCTGATCTGGCTCGTTTCGAGTCAGCAAACACTCGTCCAGGCGAAGATGAATGAACGGGTTTTCGTTGCCGCCGGGGCACTGGATCGCAATCCCAAAGTCTTCTTCGGCGTCTGGGAAATCAAACTGTAGAAACTTTGATTCACCCAGTGAGCCGTACAGCCACGTGGCGGCCTCCCATTGCATCGCCGGGGGAGGCAGTAGCTCGATCGCCTGCTGAAACTTCGCTCTAGCTTCGGTAAACGCTTCTTCCTCCATCAACACATTGCCTTGCTCCGACAGCGCAGTGATCCGCTGATAGACAGAAGGTGAAATTTCCAACCTACACCTGATATGACTGCGGCGCGACAGTCGATTCGAAGTTTCGTTATAAGCTTGCGAACCGACCACGACCTTGCCGTCGTACTGCAACCCTAGTCGTGTTATCGCCCGAAGTTGACAAATTCTTCTGTGCATTCCGGGTCAAGGTAGTGCCCAAACCGCAGAACACACTGAGACTGACTTGGGAAAAGCTCCTCACTGATCGCCGAAAAGAAACGCCTAGTATCCCGGCAGCTAAAGTAGATCCGTGCTTCGCCCTCGCCAAATTCCGCATCTTCAAACTCCCAATCCAGCCGATCGGCAGCGGGCGTTTGTCTGTTCGTTCTATCGAATGCAGACTCGAGCCTGTCAATCATCGCCTGCACCCACTTACGCTGGTCGATGGCAGGGTCGAGATCGGCCATTCCAAAGCGAAACACCAGTGTCTCGCAGGTTCCGGCCTTACCGACATCTGCCTTCTTCGTTCCTGTACGAATAATCTGCTCACCAGCCTGTTGACATCGTTTTCGTTCGGTTTGGCGAGGTGCTCTTCCAGTCGTCTGCCGGGGAAGACACGCAGCCAGCGGATCGCGACTTCTTCGTCGCTCCACTGAGCACAGACATCCGGCCGGTTGCGGAGGATCTGATGCATATGGTTGCTCATGACCGCATAGCTGAGCAAATCAACGGCAAATACCGAGGCGAGCGCTTCGAGACGGCGGCGGATCCATTCTTTGCGAAAGGAATAGTCCTTCCCGGAAACGGGATCGACGCCGGCGAGCCAAGCGCGGCGAACACAACGCTGCTGGATATGGACTATACAGACATCACCTGAGGTGAACTGTTCACATCGCTTAGGCCGAGGCATCGCACTCTCCTGTGTGGGGGCGCGGTCAATCTACCGGACGAGCGGATCGAGTCAAGCATTTGGTGGGTGGCACCATTCGGACTCTTGTGTGGCATGCCTACGATATGCCATTCGATTCCGACATACTTGACGATCTTTTCCACAGCGTCGACTTCACCGCGTTCGTCGTTGAGGCCTGCGCCGCCGGTCGCCTTCCATGTCCCGTCGCAGTTCGCCAAAGGGTATACGAGGAATATGAGCGACAATTGCGAGAACGAAACCTGAAATAGGCCCCGCAAATATTCTCTATTTTTTCTTCGGTCTCACTTGCTTTGCTATCGCTTGTCGCAAAAATAACAGCATTAAGGAAAAACCGTGCTTAAGCGAGGGAACGTTATGCCTGAAATGCGAAAGCAAGATTACGTACGTCAAATCGAAATTCTCGATCGTCGCATCGACGAGCTGACCAAGCCCGTCCCTTCTCGCGACATTCTTCACGCCGCCAAAACCATTGCGGCGGCAGATCCCGGTAATTTTTATCGCCCAGGCACATTCACGAGCGAAGATTACGACAATCTTTGTGAGGCGAAATACGCACTCGAAGAGTTTTTGCCACGCATTCTAGCGGTCATCCGCGACCACTCTATCGACCCGGACACCGGATGGAGATTTGAGACGCTATCCAATAGCTTCGGCGATTTTGGTAATTGTGCCATCTGCGATGGGCCATTTCAGCATCTTGAAGCGACCGTCAAGGTGCATCTCAGCTTCATGCGGCCCGGAACTTTCGCTGGCGTATGTCGCGAATGCGTCGGCTACTACGCACCGCTCGAATTCACGGAAAGGGAGGACGTCGATGCATGGCGGGGGGATTGCATCGACATCTGCGAGCCACGGGAAAAGGATTCCAAGAAAGAGGAGCAGCGACGCGACCTAATCGACGCAATTCGCAACCATGCCTTAGCGACACATTATTTTGGGGAGATTGCCCAGCAAGCCCCGAAATGGGCAGAAGATGCATTTGGCGAATGGCGGTAGCCAATTGCCAGACCTCCGCTCAGGCAGCGCTCAGTTTATCTCTCGCTTTCCATGTCCCATGAAGAAATCGTCTAAGTCCAAGCCGAAACTTCCGCAACAAAGCGATCGCATCATCCAGCGTGGCAAGCGGCCACCGACCCTGCCCAAGCCCAGGCCCCGGCCCAAACCTGCACCGCATAAGCCGCAATGAATGATTCGGACTTAGACTATCAAGCCTATCTCAGCGAGCGACAGTCCACGGTTGAGGCGGAGCACTCCGGCGCCGCTACCTATGACAAGTGGCTCATTACGCTCGCTTCCGGTGCGTTCGGCCTGTCGATCATCTTCTTCAAAGACATCGCACAAGGAAAGCCGCGTGATGGGACCGCCGTCCTGATTGTCGGCTCCTGGGCTTTGCTGCTCGCAAGCATCTGCTGCACCATGGCATCATTTCTGACCTCGCAGGCGGCCTTCGTGCGCTACCGCGAGATTCTCGATGCCAGGCAAGTAAACGAAAACGAAGATGCAATCGATGAGACCAATCTCTGGAGCACTGTCGTCCTCATTCTAAATATTGCCTCCCTGATCAGCTTCATCCTCGGTGCTCTGTTGCTGGCCCTGTTCTGTATCCAAAACGTCAAGGATTAGCCCATGTCCAAGAAACAAGATTTTGGTAAGCGACCACCCAAGCCGCCGGTCATGCCACCAAGTGGCAAAGGCAAGCCCCAGCACGGAGCGCGCCCGCCCAAGTCGCCACCGGCCAAACCGCCGGTTAAGACCAAGTAGCCCGGCAAGTTCGCAAGCTACGTTTCGGTTATGAAATTTGGCGAGCCCGTGGCTCCGAAGGCCTGCCAAAACATGTCATAGAGAGAGCTGAATGGATGGTGCCATCCATCATCCAGATAAGCGAGTTGTAATGGAACCACGGCGTTCGCGGTACAATAAGCGGTCGTTGGGCCTCTGCCGCGATTAGCTGGCTCGTTCAGGATCATGCAACTGAGTTTTGATACAGAGTCGGCGCAGCGTGGTACCGAAGGCTTTCACTTTCATTCGGTGGCTGGTGCGTTGGCGATGGCTAATTTGATCAGCGACACGCTAGTCGAAGTAGGCCGCCGCGATTGCTTGGCCGCGATGATGCTGCCGGCCTGTTTGCCTTGCGTGCTCTCGGATGGATTCTGAGCTACCGATACACGAGGCCTTTCCGAAGAACTTGGCCGAACGATTTCGGGACCTTTGCCGACAGCCCGTCGACACTCTGCTTCGCTGCCCAGCGAAGCAGTCCCCAGTACGTCTCCCAGTCCACATTCAAAAAGCCGCGGTCACTGCTTCGCACCCCTTCGGCATGGACTTCGGCGTCATCAGAACGCTTGTCGGGTTTGAGTCTCAGGGGACTGAGCCAAGCGTCGCGCCGGATGCGTTTCCCTGTCGGGTTCTTGCGGCTTTGCTTTCGCTTTTGGCGCAGTTCATCGACTGGTGTTTCGCGGATCTCCCGCCCCGCTTCTGCGGTGCTCACTGGCTTGAGATCAAACGCGGTCGATGGGATCTGCTCGCCGCGTTTTGATTTCGCCCGATCGTAAGCACTTGTATGGGGACATTGGTCGGGACTCTCTGCCATCGCCGCACGGACCGGATTGAGATCAACGTACTGAGATCAACGGACATGACGCAGGCCAACAAGCCAGCCTCATCCACAATCCGCTGCGATTTAAAGCGTCCTTCCCGGAAACGGCATCCACGCCGGCGAGCCAAGCGCGGCGAACACAACACTGCTGGACATGGACTATACAGACATCACATGAGGTGAACTGTTCACATCGCTGAGGCCGAGGCATCGCACTCTCCTGTGTGGGGGCGCGGTCAATCTACCGGACGAGCGGATCGAGTCAAGCATTTGGTGGGTGGCACCATTCGTCACGAGTTGTGGAATTCGCACCGCCGGCCCCTCCGGGGCGAGCCTGTGGTTCGTATCGCAATCTCGGGGTTGCCACCCCGAGCTACCGACGCGGACTCCTCGGGAGTCAAGCCTGCCCGTAGTCGAAGTGCAATCACGCTGCGTGTTCGGACATGATTCCATTGGGGCGAGTGTTGAGTCATACCGCACACGCCCCGGAGGGGCCGGCTTGGTTAGCTCGGGGCGGGAGCCCCGAGTTTTAAAAAACTCACCATGCAATCGCCCCGGAGGGGCCGGCGTCGCTACACGATGATCCGTGACCAACACGCACGATTCAATTTGCAATGTTCATTTTGCAATTTGCAATCCTGGCCGTTCGGAGTTGCTGGACCGGATGCAACGGAACCGTGGCTAGCGCCATGCGGCTAATTGGGAGCAGTGGTTGGATTGTTGCGCGGCCTGTGTCTTATCAGCCGCATTCGCGCTAGCGAGCGGTTTCTTGGCTGGAGTTTATGGCATGCTTGTAGGCCAGCGGAAACGCGTTCAATCGTCTGTTGATTTTCAAACTTGTTCACTTCCTACGTGGCCCTATGCTTCGCAAGAGCAGCGGTGGAGAACGCTACTTTCGCGGAGCGAAAGGCGACACTCGAAAATCAACAGGATGTTAAGTGAATTAGCGGATGGTGCCACTCACCAACCCTGACGTGGGCGAAGCGAGATTGTTAGTTCGCAATCGAGGACCGGATGCTTGTCGCTATGGATCAGATCGCAGTCGCTGAAAAGGCAAAGGCAATTGGACTATCAAGACGCCTCATGTCATCGTTTTCAATGTTGGCTTTGTTCAAGCTCTGGGATTCGTTGCGCCAGCTTGTGTGACCAATGCCCCAATCCATGAAATGTTGGAGTTCGGAAGAGTATCATACCAGTTCATTTCCGAATTCTCATCGCACTGGTTTTTATCGCTTTGGCAGTGCGTTTTCATCTCCCTGGATGGGTGTTCGCGGGAGTACTGCTCCTGTTTTTCTGCATTGGATTTATTGAAGTGCAAACTGAATCAATGAAGCAAGAAGAGGCAAACGACGGGGAAGCACCGATTGAACCTGCGGCGGATGATTGATGCGACCACAAGGAACAGAAATGCACTGTCATGATCGAACTTAGAGTTGAGTGTGCTTGCGAACATCGCGCGAACAGGTAGCGGCACTACTCCGGCGGTGATTCGAGTTGAGCGGCGGCAGAATGAAGCCATGCTTCGAGATTTGAATATCCGTCACCGTCGTCATCGCTGTTTGGTTCAGGGGGGAGCGTGAGTCTGGTTGAACTTGAAGTTGGCTTTGCAAAGCCAACTTCGGCGACTGAATCGATGATCGTACCGCGTCGCTCGGTGATCGTTTGAATGATCCTGCGGTCGTTCGCATCACGGTCGTTGGGTCGACTCCCGACGTTGGACAGCAACTCGTTTTCTAGAACCGTCGCATCAAGTCGTTTGAGCGGTTTCACCGTGACCGGTGCGGATGTCACCAAGGGACTTACGTTCGACCGAATATCGAGCAGGTCATTGTGCGGCCCGAGATTGCCAGAGTGATGGAGTTGGCTGCCCGCTGCGATATTGTTTTCGACGATTACTACAGCATGCTCGTTTTGGCTTGAAGGGCCGTAGATGAATTGATTGTCCCAGAGCGTTGAAGCGAGCGGACCGGAACCTTCGGGATCAAAGTAGCCGACTGGCCAACGACCGGGGTTATAGACCAGATTATTGACGACCAAACTGCTGGTATCGCCTTTGATCGTTGGGTTGCGGTCGTCCGAATGTGCAAACACATTGCGAATCAAACTGATGCGCCGACTGTGATCCCCAATCAAGACCGCCTTCGAATGTCTCCCTTTTGGATGCAGCGAATTGTCGAGCTGTTCGGCGATCAGGCAGTGGCTTACCGTCACGTCCCGCACTCCTCTGTACCAAGTTGAGAAGCCTTCATCGATCGCCCAGCTCATACTGACATGGTCGATCACGATGTTGAACACCGACGTTTCACCGTCTTCGCTTCCGATGACTTGAATCGCATCGCGATCTTCGGGCTTGTGACCGGGACCGTCGCCAATTCGTATCGCGAGATGTTGAACCAGAACATCATGGGTTCGGATCGAAAGGCCAGCCCCAGACAGCGTGATCCCTGGTGCGGGTGCACATTGTCCCGCGATAGTGACAAATGGATCGGCAATGACGAAATTAGTTGCCGCCTCGATCACACCGCCAACTGAAAAGACAATTGTTCTTGGGCCTTTTGCATTGAGCGCTTCGCGCAGTGATCCGCTCCCCGTGTCGGCAAGTGTCTCGACAACGAAGACCCGCCCCCCACGGCCAGCGATAGTATCCGTACCAAATCCTTCTGCGCCAGGAAAGATAGCGAGCGACTCGCTGAGATCCCTGTGGGCGTCGTCCAAGTTTGGGAGTGGAGGACTCGGCGTTTTGTGTTGCAGAAATGCGATCACACCAACGGCCGCAATCAGAACACCAATCGTCAAGAATCGAATCATAGTACGTGCCAGGCCCCCCCTCGGCGACTTGCGTTAACGGCCCCCTGACACAGCGACGCACTTCGCCGGTAAGTCAATTGTTCGAACATAGCTTGTTAGCACAACGGGTTATGATACCGCTTCCAATCACGCCGTCAGTCTTCCTCGCAAGATTCAAACAACACCATGATACGCTACTGCAACGCCCCCCTGCTGCTCGTTCTCCTGGTGAACGTGGCGGTCGCCGGTGAATGGACTGTGCCCTTGGCTGGCAACGCATTCCGCACGGCTCCTGATTTGAACGATCGAGCTGATCGTCGCGACGGCACGCTTTCCTGGCGCGATACGGCGGCAGTGTATTCCGCTTACTTTCATATCGATCGTCCGGCGAAACTGCAATTGAAACTTTCGGCAAGTAGCGATGCCACCGCGGCCAACTTGGTGACGTTGGTTGAAGGGAAACGAATTGAAACAAAGGTTGAGGCAAGCGTCGCTGAGTATTCTTTGGGGCAAGTCGAAATCGATCATGCCGGATATGTACGTGTCGATTTTCAGCTCGCGAAGACAACCGATAAAACAACAATCTCGCTGCGTGAATTGAAGGTCGTTTCGGACGCTACTGAATTAACCGTCGACTTTGTTCGAAACAACGACGGAGGCATGTTCTACTGGGGACGTCGCGGTCCATCGGTGCACTTGCGATACGTTGTCCCAGAGCAACGCACCTTGGAGTACGCGTATTCAGAGATCACAGTTCCAGAGGGCGAGGACACATTGGGAACGTATTTCATGGCGAATGGCTTCGGCGAAGGCTATTTCGGATTTCAGGTGAATGGTCCCAATGAGCGTCGCGTCTTGTTTTCGGTTTGGAGTCCGTTCAAGACGGACCGCCCCAGCGAGATTCCGGCCGACCAACGTGTGGAGTTGCTTGCCCGCGGTAAGGACGTGCGTGTTGGTGAATTTGGAAACGAAGGATCTGGTGGGCAGAGCTACCTGATTGAACCATGGAAGGCTGGCGTCACCTATCGGTTTCTAACCGCCGTGAAACCAACGGGGGAGGGAAGTACGATTTACACATCGTGGTTTAGCGAGAAGGGTGAGCCTTGGCGGTTGATTGCGAGTTTTCGACGTCCGCAAACGGATACTTCGCTGCGAGGCTTTCACTCGTTTCTGGAAAACTTCATGCCGTCGACGGGATTCATCGAACGCCGTGGCTTGTATGGAAACGTTTGGGTTTGCGACGACAGCGGACAGTGGCACGAGTGCACAAAAGCGGTGTTTAGCGTCGACGGAACAGGCTCGGGAAGACACCGACTGGATTTCCAAGGAGATGCCGAAGGTAATCGTTTTGTCCTTCGCAACTGTGGCTTCTTCAACGAAACCGGTCGTCGAGGTCAGATGTTCGAACGTGATTCATCCAGCGACCAAAAACCGAGGATCGATTTCGCAAACTTACCAACAGATTCACACCCCTAACGTGTTGGCGTTCACCATTCCAGCCGGACTTTGAGAATCTGCTGCCACCGAATTCGATTTGCAATTCGTTGATTAGCTTGCTCCTCCCAAGTTACTGCTGGAAAGCAGTGATCGGGGCGTCTGGTTACTCTACAATCGCATCAACTAGAGCCGATGCTTGGTATCTGCGGAAAAGGCGTTTTCGATTGCGACCAGACTCGGTGCTTGCCGCGTTTCTCAAAGAATTGGAGATCCCCTATGTTTCGTCAGCGTTTCGTTGTGCTTGTTTTAGGTGCGGTGACTCTTGCAGCGACAGCGGTGCATTCCGAATTGACAGCAGAGACGGTTGCCGGCGAAGAGTCGGCAAAAGTGAGAGAGCTGATGGAAAAACGGCGAGATGTTCTGGCGAAACGCGTCGAATATCTGACCGTCCAATTTCAAAATGCAATTGTGCCGTTCAACAAAGTGCTGGACGCTCGCGACGATCTATTCGCAGCGGAGCTCGAACTCGCAACTTCATCAGACGAACAAATTGAAGTGTTGAGGTCGCGAGTTGAAAACCTAAAAGAGCTTGAGGAACTTTTCGAAGGACTTTATGCGAAAGGGCAAGCAGACGCGCCGACGAAACTCTTGGCGACGGCACATCGCTTGGCAGCCGAAATTGACCTGGCGCGGGCGACAAGTGTGACTTCGCAATAAAACGGTTGACGCATCACTCCACCGTGATCAGTACAAGTAACTTTAAATAGCGGCATTTAGCCCTTTTAGATTTTTCCTCTCGCGGTGTCACCTCATGCTTCGCAAAAGAAGTTGCCGCGAATGCCACCTTGGCTGAAAAGCGTTGCCATGAAGGCATCGGGAATCGGCGCAGGCGAGATGCAATCAGTACGGTCGGTCGCCGGAGATGGCAACGCGAAGCATTTCGCGACGGTGTCCGCTGTAGTCGCCCAGTGCGTGGTGAAGAACAGCACGATTGTCCCAAAACGCGACGGCACCTTTGGTCCAGCGAAATCGGCAGGTGAATTGCTCTTGGCTGGCATGTTCGAAGAGGTACTGCAACAGCGGAGCACTTTCGCGTTCGGTCATGTCTTTGAAGCGAACCGTGAATGTACGATTGACGAACAGCAGCTTGCGGCCTGTTTCCGGGTGTGTCCTGACCGCCGGATGCTCGACTTCTTCATAGGCCTTTTCGCTTGGTGTGACCTGCATGTTTTTCCAGTAGGATGCGGCTCGACCAGTCGGCGAAAATGGTCCGCGTGCGGAATGAACCGCGGTCAGACCGTCGAGCAATTGTTGCATCCCGGCCGATAGCGTTTCGTATGCGATGTACTGATTCGCAAACAACGTGTCGCCACCGTACGGTGGCACATCAACGCCGTACAGGACTGATCCCATCGCTGGACATTCCTGATGAGTGACATCGCAATGCCACGTTCCGCCAAAATTCATCGTGGTCTCGTCCGCTTCTCGCAACACGCGAATCACTTTTGGGTGATCTGGTAAGCCTTTGACGAAATCGTGTTGATCCAAATCGCCGAAGCGACGGGCAAATGCGATTTGTGAATCCGGCGTCAAATTCTGATCACGGAAAAACAAGACAAGATGATCAAGCAACGCCTTGCGGATTTCGGCGATCACGTCGTCGGATAGCTGCGTAGAAAGATCCACACCGCTGACTTCCGCCCCCAACGTACCGGCAATCTGTTGCAATTGAAAATGTTGATAGTTTGACATGGTTCCTTTTGCCTGTGATGAGTCCGATTAGTTGTACCGTGATGCTTCGCCGCCATCCCACAAGTCGGCGTTGGCCCCCAAGGCTTGCTTAACGGGCGATGTGATTTGATCGAGCTTCGCAACGATGTCCTCGTCCAATGTGTCGCTGACAAAGTTCGCATTTTGGCGTGCTTGCGATTCGTTTTTGGCCCCGGCAATCAGGCTCGCTATCCCGTGGTGCGAGAGTAGCCACTGGAGCGAGAGTTCTGGCAAACTCTTGCCGGTTTCGTCTGCCAATCGAACGATGGCATTGATTGCGTCGAATGTCGCCGCTTCGCATCCGCTTTCTTGATGCCTGGTATGCGGGCGCTGCGAAGAAAAATGTCGGGTGCGGGCGCGGCTATCTGGAACCTGCTCGGCCGCGTGGAATTTGCCAGACAACATTCCATGCATCAGGGGGCTATACACCAAAACCCCGATCCCGTCTGCGTCGCACTGTGGCAAGATTTCGAATTCAATCATCCGCGAGATCAAGTTGTAGGGCAGTTGATCGCTGAGCGGCTTTTCGATATCCCCGACTGAGGACAAGTCATTCAGCCCCGCGTTACACACACCGAGATGCCTTACCTTGCCTTGACGCTTCAGATCTAACATCGCTTGCCAAGTCTCCGCCAACGGAACGTCGGGGTCCGTCCAGTGGGTTTGGTACAAATCGATGTAATCGGTTTTCAAACGAGACAAGCTTTCATCGCACTCTTGAATCACATCTGCGGCCCGCATTTTTCCGGGGCGGATCTTACTAGCAATCACAATTTCGTCGCGAAGTCCATTGTCGTGCAAAAACTTGCCGACCATCGTTTCACTGGCACCATCGCCATACATCGGTGCGGTATCAAAGAAGTTGACGCCACATTCGATTGCCGTTTTCATCGCCGCGATCGAATCCGTCTCGTAGCGGTCACCCCAATGGAAATCACTTGTGATACCCCAGCAACCGAAACAGAGTTGGGATACACTAAGTTCCGTGCCATGGAACTGGTAATATTGCATCAGTAGATTGGATAAGTGGTGGGAAGGCGTGAAACCGAACGCTTCACGGTGAGGAGGAACTCATAGCATAGCGATTTCGCACAAAGTGATGTGATGATCAGTTCCGTGAATGTTGCGCGTTGTGAAGGACAGATTTTGCAGCCTGTCAGGATTCAGAGTTTGTTTCGTTAAAATTCGCCATCTGTCTCGTAAAGATAGCGGACATACACGTTTCTTTTGTTGGGAGAAACGCCATGCCAGTGAATCATCAAGCTGCAAGTACGCGTTGATTGAATCACACGAACAGGACTAAAATTGGTCCGCGTGACAATTGATGACGAATGGTTAGGTTTCGCGTTGCAACGCCGTCGTCGCAACTAACGGGATGATGGTGAAGCTCGGATGAGCGATGAAGATGATTCGGATTGGTTGGCGGAAGACTTCGAGTTTGAGCCAGCACGGTATGCGTCAGAATTGGATCTGCCTTTCGGCGACCCGCAGAAACTTGCCGACGCGTCAGCGGCGGTTCGGCAAGAGTACCGCGACAGCTCACGCTGGAAACGGCTGCAATGCACCAAGGTGAGTCTTTTCGCCGAACGGGATCGCGGTACCGTATTTGTGATCCATATCGGCAAAGCAGTTGAATTCGACTGGACCTGGGAAGGCGCAACTGCGTTTTGCCCCAGCTCGCTTGATGACGATCGGTCGTATTCGGACCGTTTCTACGAAGAGGCTGACTTCGAGGATGACCTCATTTGGTCCGGTGAGATTGTTGAAGTTGACGAACGAAATGGTTGCTTGTTCGTTGCGTTGAATGACCTGGAAAAGGTTCCGGCCATCGGTCCGTTTTTTGTCAGACCGTTTGAGTTTCTGTCAGTACTGGATGAACTTTACAGCGGCGAGTCGTTCGAAACCCTTCAATCACAGCTGCCTTCGCGGTTGGCCGCAGCGGAAGGCGATATCCACCCGAAGATCGCTTCGGCGCAAACGGGGCTTCCAGCATTGACCGAGTGGTGGAGGCATTCTTGGGGAGTTTTATGGGGACCGCCTGGAACGGGAAAAACTTGGACGACCGGGCAACAGATCGCCAGGGTCGTTGGCGAGACGCTTTCGGAAACAAACGCCGAACGAGTCCTGATCGTGTCGACGACCAACAGGGCGACCGATGCGGTTGCACTTTCGCTGGGTGATGCAGCAAAAAACGCCTGTCCAGAATTGCTCGAATCGGAAACGTTGCTGCGGATCGGAAAAGGCGCATCGCTCACCTCGTTCGTCAATCGGCAACTTGATTCGATGTTGGCGGGTACCGAATCGCAAGTGCTTTCGAGAATCAGTGCGTTGACCCAACAATTGCCGCTCTTCGACAACTGGGAAGAGAAGGCGTTCACTCGCAAGCAAATTGCTGAACTGCGAACGACAGGGAACGACCAAAGCCAACGGATTTTTGTCAATCCGGACAAACGTGTGATCGTCGCAACTGCATTTCGGACGATGCGATTCTTAAAAGATGAAACGGTGAAGGGACTGATTGATGAAGGAGACTGCCCGTTCACGACGATCGTCATCGACGAAGCGGGATTGATTTCACGAGCCGCCATCGCCGCGCTATCCTTGTTAGCGGCAAGGCGGGTAATCTTGGTTGGCGATTCAAAGCAGCTTGCGCCAATCAGTCGCATCTCACGTGTGTTGCCTACGAGACAACAGACCTGGCTAGCCAGCAGCGGACTAAGCCACCTTGAGGAAACCAGTGACGTGCCAAAAGCCGTTTACTTGTTGACGGAGCAGCGGCGGATGCATCCCGAGATTTGTGCGGTTGTCTCGGCCTACCAATACAATGGCGTTTTAAAAACAGCGACTGAGCGCGTCAACGCTTCATCAGCCCTCACGCCCTTTCTGAAAGACCACTCACGCGCGATTTGGTATGTCCTTGATGCGGAGGATTGTCCCCTGGAAGCGATCCGGGCGAGCCGAGGTCCGGGGAATCAAAGTTGGGTTCGTGCGATCACCGAGAGTGTCCTGAAGAAGTTGTTTGCCGATAACGATGTTCGCGACGCCAACGGTTTGTTTATCTCGCCGTTCAAAGCACAAGCCAACATGGTCGGTGACCTGTTGGCGGGATGGGGTCTGACGACTTGGGAGGCGTCAACCGTTCATAGCCAACAAGGATCGGAAGCTGATATCGTCATCTTTGATACGGTGAACGCTGGCAACCACACTTGGGGGATCGTCGAATGGAAGCGTCTGGTCAATGTCGCAATCAGCCGCGCACGCGAAGCGGTAATCGTGCTCGCTAGTCGATCCGAAATGGAAGAACCGTATTTGCGATCGCTACGATCGCACTTAAAGCCTTCTGTTTTGGTGAAAAAGGCTGATCGGTTTGTGTGGAGTGATGTTTCAAGCGCCATTCATCGACTGGGATCCGAAGCGTCAACCATGCGTGTCGTTGATCCTTCGGCAAATTACCAAGTTGCACCACCGGAAACAGGCAATCCGAAAGCTCCCGGTTGTCGAATGGGGGATCAAATTGCAGCTCGCAAACCGATGAAACCACAGCTTTCGCAGGAACAGCAGCGATTAACGAACTTGGAACTGGACGGCAAACCACGACTCGTACGAGGGGTTGCTGGCAGCGGAAAGTCCGTGGTGCTGTGCAATTGGCTCGCGAAAACGGTTAAACGACTTCGCGACCGGAAGGACGCGCGGATTTGGGCTGTGTATGCGAACCGCAGTCTTCATCAATTGTTGTGTGAATCGATCGAATCCGCATGGGATTCGCTGAACGAAGGCGAACTGTTCGACAGGACCACCTTCCCATGGGAACACGTCGAGTTACTGCATGTGAAAGACGTACTATCAGGGATGTTGCCGAGCGTTCAGTTGAAGATGGATGACTTTGGATTTGACTACGACCGCGCCGCTGAAGAGTTTCTCAATCGCCAGGACACCGACCACCTGCTACCGCGTTGTACCGCTTTATTCATCGACGAAGCACAAGATATGGGCCCGGCGACGTTGCGTCTGTTGTTGTCGGTGGTGGAGCAATCAGACGAGTCGGATGCCAACAGTCGTTCGGCGCATTTGTTTTACGACAACGCGCAAAACGTCTACAACACCAAGACGCCGAAATGGACCGACTTCGGATTGGACATGCGGGGCCGATCAACGATCATGCGGGAAAGTTTTCGTTCGACACGTCCAATTACCGAGTTCGCCGCGAACGTGCTCAGTCGGCTTTCGGGTGAAGGAGGACGTCAAGATCAACAAGAGTTGGTGTCGATGGGATTGCTCAAACCGACAGAACGAAATGGGCAAGTTTGGCTGGAGGCAAAATACAGCCAAGTCGAGGGCCCCAAGCCGATGTACCGTCAATGTGAACATCGCAATGAAGAAATGCGTGTTGTTGGTCGCCACTTGCGACACTTGATCGAAGTCGACGGGATCTCACCGACCGACATTTGTGTCATTTACAACGGCGGTGCGAGCGAGACTCTGAAATCGATGCTTGAACCGAAGTTAAAGGAGTTTGGCGTTGAGCTTTCGTTTCAGCGGAATCGATCGTTTGAACGCAAGGCGAACACTCTGATTGCGACGACTGCCCATTCCTACAAAGGATATGAATCCGAAGTCGTGGTGATTCCTTGTGTTGATCACTTTATCGCTGCGCAAGGCAAGATCCTTGCCAACGGTCTGTACGTTGCGATGACACGAGCGCGTTCGCTATTGGCGATTTACGGCGTTGACGGTGGCTCCGCGGCGAGTCACGAACTTTGCACGACGCTGGCTGCTTGTACGAAAGCGCAAGCGACGGAAGCAATCGGTTGAGTCGATGGCTTGTGTATTCGCGGGATAAGTGTCAGCCAATGCGACGTCCCGCGGGTAGCAGCCCATCTCGCGCCGATCAATATCAATTCGCCACAGTCGCCACAGTGAAGCCGCTGGTAATTCCCCAGCATTCGAAACAGAGCCGGGATACACTTAGAAGCTGTTGATACTTGAGTATCGCTTTTCGCTCCGCAAAGGTAGCGGTCTCTGCTGCTTTTCCGGAGGAGAAGTCGACATTGGACAAAGAAAAAAAAACAGGCCGCTTCGCTCGGTGTTTATGAACAAATCGTATTGCACCACTAGGCAATCAGGGTGTGAGGAGAGTTGGATGACGAATCGACGCAAGACAATCAAAACGATTGTGGCCCTGACGGCAGTTCATGTTGTGGGGCCTGCATCAGCACAGCAACCAATACCATCCAAACGGATTCGCATCGCGCAATTTGGAACGAAGCACGCCCACGCGATCGGAAAACTGGAAGCGATTCGCAAGTTTCCCGACACGTTTGATTTCGTCGGGGTTTGTGAGCCTGATCCATCGCGTCGCGCAGCCCTAGCGAATCATCCCGCTTTTCGCGATGTCACCTGGCTGACTGAAGAGCAGCTTTTGAAATCGGAAGGGCTGCAAGCGTGCGCGGTGGAGACTGAGGTAAAGCAGTTGGTGCCGACGGGTATCAAGTGCCTTCAAGCGGGGCTACACATTCATTTGGACAAGCCTGCGGGTGAATCAATGTCCGATTGCAAACGTCTGCATGCGATCGCAAACGAACGCGGTTTAACGGTGCAGATGGGGTACATGTTGCGTTACAACCCGGCGTTTCAGTTCGCTAAAAAACTGATGGAGCAAGGTGTGCTGGGGGAAGTCACCGAGATCAACGCCATGATGGGCAAATTCATGAACGACGGCGGGCGAAAGGAGCTTGAGCAATACGCCGGTGGCGGCATGTTCGAGTTAGCTTGTCATTTGATTGATCAAGTCGTTTGGATGCTTGGTCCGCCAAGCAACGTCACGTCGTTTGCGCGACGGAGCTTTCCTGAGAAGGACGACTTTGCGGATAACCAGCTCGCCGTTTTGGAGTACCCCAAGACACTCGTGACGATCCGTTGCAACCATATCGATCCGATGGGGGGACCGCGACGGTCATTCTCGATCACCGGGACCGAAGGAACGTTCGAGATTAATCCACTGGAACCGACCCCATCCGGACGACTCGGACTGGCGACCGCGAAGGACGGATTTCGAAAAGGATTTCAACCGATCGAATTTGATACTCCGAGCGGGCGTTACGACGCCGAATTCAAAGACTTGGCGGCAGTGATTCGAGGAGAACAAATATTGCAGTGGGATTCCAAGCATGACTTGGCAACGCATCGTGCCGTGCTGCAAGCGAGCGGTTTGCGTGTACCGGCGAACTAAGGTGCTGTGGCTGATGGTAAGAATAGGCCGCGAATCAGGGGACTCTTGGCAGTTTGTTAAAGTCACCGAGAACTCGTGTGGTTGATTCGTGGTGCTCGACAATCGTGAATCGCCGGCGATACAATCATCAGCAACACCCCACAGGAATCCGAGCATGTGTGATCAAGACCATTTTGACGACGATCTGAAGCGTTACTCACGTCGCGACCTCGGCTCCATCGCGGCGGCCGGTGTCGGTGCGGCGATGTTCTTCCCGAGCGCTGCCGGAGCCGCAGAAGTTTCCGAGCAAGATGTTTCGATCAAAACGGATGACGGAACATGCGACGCCTACTTCGTTGCCCCCAAGTCCGGCTCACATGCCGCTGTGTTGATATGGCCGGATATTTTTGGGTTGCGTCCCGCGTTTCGCCAAATGGGCAAACGTCTGGCAGAATCCGGGTATAGCGTTTTGGTCGTCAATCCGTTCTATCGCAAACAAAAGGCTCCGACCGCAAGCAACGGCGCCAGCACTGCCATCACGGAAGTCCTGCCGTTGGCTCGATCGCTGACACCGGAAATTCAGATGGCCGATGCCAAAGCTTTTGTCGGTTGGCTGGACGAACAGCCCCAGGTCGACACGGCGAAGAAAGTCGCCACGACAGGATATTGCATGGGAGGCCCGATCGTCTTTCGCACGGCCGCAACCGTGCCAGACCGTATCGGCGCGGCGTGCACGTTCCATGGTGGCGGTTTGGTGACATCGAATCCCGATAGCCCGCACCTCCTGATTCCCAAGATGAAGGCACAGTTTCTGATTGCGATCGCTGAAAACGATGACGAGCGAGACCCGGAATCGAAAACGGTGCTCAAAGAATCGTTCGCCGACGCCGACTTGAAAGCGGAGATTGAGGTCTACCCAGCTGGACACGGCTGGTGTCCTCCCGATACTCGTGTTTACAACGCCGAGCAGTCCGAACGTGCGTGGTCGCGTATGCTGGCGTTGTTCGAAACGTCGCTCGCCTGATTAAAACGTTGACTGACGAACCATCCGATTCTGAACAAACACCTCCGGCGCCAACCATTTGGATTGACGCCGATGCGTGTCCCGTGATGGTCAAGGAGTTGGTCTACCGAGCAGCCGACCGCCGACAGATCCCCGTTGTCGTGGTTGCCAATCAATCGATTCCCATTCCTAAATCGGCTTTTGTGCGACGGGTCACCGTTCGCGATGGAGCGGATATGGCTGACCATGCAATTGTTGCCGCATCAAAAGCAGGGGACTTGGTGATCGCCGATGACGTTCCGCTCGCTGCACGCGTTATCGAAAACGGGGTCTTGGTGATCACAAGTCGCGGCGAACTCTACAACGAACGCAACATTCATAATCGGTTGGCGACCCGCGACTTGATGGAACAGCTCCGTCTTTCGGGGGTTGAGACCGGTGGGCCGAAGGCGTTTGGGAAAAAAGACGCTCAGGCGTTCGCCAATCAATTGGATCGAACGTTAACGAAACTGCTCAAACGGTCGGCGCGGTAAGCCCCGGTGGAACTGGGAGCTGAAATGTTTCGTTCCCTGCTCCTCGGTGGTCCTATCGATGGTGTCGGTGGCGGAAATCCGCGTTGGGAAGCATCGAGATTGATTTGATCTGTGGAGGATTGGCAGACTACTCTGACTTGGATTCCCATGTTTTTTCATCGGGATTTCTAAGAAACCGTCTGCTAGCGGTTCTTTACGGTGAAGGCGACTTGTTCGCGATTGGCCTGCCCGACGAAGCAGAAGCAGAGTGAATGTTGAAACCGACACCGCCCATTGACCGGTCCGGTGACCAGGAACCCCAGATAACTACGGTTCGAAGTCTATTCGAATCCGAAGAGACGGGATTGCTGCGCTATGCGTTCTCGATTGTCGGGCGACGGGCTGTCGCCGAAGAGATCGTTCAGGAGGTTTTCCTGCAGCTCCACCAACGTTGGGACCAGATCGATGCTCCACAAGCATGGCTGTTCCGCAGCGTTCGCAACCGGGTCTACAACCACCTCCGCAACCATCGCCGGGAAGTGTTTTCGCACGGCCAAACCGACGAACCGTCGGATGCCGAGGGCGAAGACCTGCCCGAAGCGTTGCTGGAGCGGATGGAGGCGATGGCCAAGCTGCGGGAGATGCTCGGCGAACTTGATGAAGTCGATCGCCAATTGGTGACACTCAAGTACTTCGAAGGCCTCAAATACAAAGAGATCAGTGAACGGACTGGACTGAGCGTTGGAAACGTCGGCTATCGCCTCCACCACATTCTCAAAGAACTGGCGCACCGACTTCGTTCACTCGGAATCGATGAAGACTCATGACAGACGAATCTACCAATCCACCGTTCGACTCGCAACTCGAAGCCCGCATTGTCGCGTTCGTGCTCGGCGAAGCGTCGGACTTTGAACAAGCACAATTGCTGCGGTTGATCGAGCAGCGTGCTGACGCCGCGGTGTTCTATCATCAAACCTTGCAACTTCATCAGCTGATGGAAGTTGTAGGTGCTGGAGAGCCCGATGACGTGCTCGCTGACGGTGACGATGAGTGGCGATTGCCCGAGTCGAAACGCGAGGCCCTTCTGGCAGCCTTTGACGGAGCCGACGAGACTGAACCTGTTCGTGTTGACGACAACTCAGAGCACGTCGATTCGATCGTGTTTCAACCCATCCATCCCGTTCGCCGCAAAGTGATCAAGGCGATCTTGAGTGTTGCGGCAGCGATCATTTTCGTCGGCATGGCGAGCAGCTTTGCGCTGTACCGATTGCTGAACCAACAAATGGCCATGACCGCCTCACCAAAGGGTGCCGATGCGAAGGTCGCGGCAGGATTTGAACTTGGCGACGCCGACGAATTCGGTGATTTCGATGGATTCCAGGAGTCAAAAGGCGCTGTCGTCGCAGCTGGTAAACCTATCGGTGCGTTCTATGGCGGCGCCGTTCCGAGCAGCGGACCAGTGACAATGGCGGAGAAAGCGAGTTCTACGTCTGCCCTATCGACGCTGAAAGAAACGTTGAATGCCGGATCAACGAATCGAACGGACTACTATTTTTCGGACGACGTCCAGTACATGCCAAGTGATGGCCCTACGCTGCACTTCCGCAGGACGATGACTTGTTTGGGATGCAAGGCGGCGCATTGGGCAATGACAAGTCGGGTGTCATGAGCGAAGTGTCACGCCAACTTGCACAGAGTCAATCGGGCGAATCAGAGCAAAGCGGGCGGTCCCGCGTAACACGTTTCGGCGGCGTCGCGATCGCTGGGGATGGTGATCGCCAGCCGCAATCAAGCTCCCGATTCAATGTTGTAGGTGATTTCGCGATTGATATCAGTCGTGCCGATCGATACCGCGAGTACGCAAAAGGCGCCCCGGAAACCCCCCCCCCCGCTCCTTCCGTAGCGTTGGGTTACTCAGCAGCACCAACCGCCCCAGGACAGCGTGGCGTAGAAGCCGGCAGGCCAGCAGTCACCGCGCCAGGTATCGACTCATCGCTTGGTGACTCGCTGGCCGCGGACGCTCCGGCGGCTGAGTCACTAGGGACTGTTCCGATGGACCTGTTCAGTACGCGTGGCTTCGCTCCGTCGCCACAGATGTCAGATGGAGTGATGCGTTCTGCACAAGGGCTGATTGAGGATGCGATTACACCTGGGATAGTTCTCGGGGAATCCGAAGAACGATTCGAAGGCTTTGACAATAAGATCGCTGGCGTGAATAACTCCAACGACCATCCGTTTAGCGATCCCAACTCGAAAAGCGACTGGGGAATCGCTGCAGGTGGTGAGTCGAACGGCCAAGCAGACAAGAATTCGAATGCTTGGATGTATTCGGACCGGGATGTGCGAGCGAAGGACAAATTGCAAATCGCGGGGTCGGCTGGCGAAAAACCGCTTAATCGAAATCAACTCTGGAGCGAATTTGATGTCGCTGAGAATTCGGGTTTGATTCCTGCGACGCCAAACTCCGAGCCTTCGATCGTCGCCGGGCGCGCGCCCGCCGCAAATTCCATTCACGATCGGCGGTTGCCTGGCGATTTAAGTGATGAATCGCTCCCCTCGCTCGAAACCGAGCGACTATCCGAACTTGCAGAGTCTCAGTCAACCAAGTCCGAGCAGGCGGAAGTCGCTTTGGGACTCGAGCTTCCGGCGGGCCAACCGCTCGTGGGCTCGGGATTGGACGTTACCCTCAACAAAAAATTGGCCGAAGTGCCGATGTTGGCGACACCTGCCCAAGCAGAGGTTCAAGAGCTAAATGCGACCGACAACGCGTTCTCGACATTTTCGCTGCATGTGAGTGACGTCTCCTTCCAGCTCGCAAAATCGGAATTGGAAAACAACGCCTGGCCCAATCCACAGCAGGTACGCGTGGAAGAATTTGTCAATGCGTTCGGATATCACGATCCCTTGCCACGAGCCTCCGAACGAGTGGCTTGTCGAATCGATCAAGCGATCCACCCCAGCATGCAACAACGAAACGTGTTGCGTCTGTCGATGCGAACGGCTGCTTTCGGACGTGCCGCCAGCACGCCTTTGCAACTGACAGTTCTGCTGGATCACTCGGGATCGATGGAACGAAGCGACCGCCAACAAACCCTGCGTGCGGCGTTTGAAACGCTGGCACAACAACTGACTCCCAACGATCACGTCACTTTAATCAGCTTCGCCCGCCAACCGCGCTTAGTCGTCGACCAACTGCCAGGCGGACAAAGCGAACAGCTATTAGAGGTGCTTGACCAAACACCGGTACAAGGCGGAACCAATTTCGAAGCGGCCATCGAACTTGCCTCACAAAAGGCATCCGAGCACTTCGATCCGAACGCCCAAAACCGAATTGTCCTGATGACCGACGGCGCCGTGAACCTTGGCGATGCCGACCCGTTGCGATTGTCAAACACGATCGAGACGCTTCGTGACCGCGGCATCGCGTTTGATGCGGCGGGAATTGGAGCCGACGGATTAAACGACGAAGTCCTGGAATCACTGACACGTAAAGGCGATGGACGATATTACTTGTTGAATTCGGTGGCCGAAGCAGATGAAGCATTTGCGAAGCAGATCGCCGGGTCCCTACGTCCGTTTGCCAAGAACGTCAAAGTCCAAGTCGAATTCAATCCGGAACGCGTTGGCCAGTACAAATTGCTTGGCTTCGATGAACACCGTCTGAATAAAGAAGACTTCCACAATGACGCGGTCGACGCGGCAGAGTTGACCGCCGAAGAAGCCGGTGTGGCAGTCTATCAAGTCGAAGTCAAACCCAACGGCAGTGGCGATGTCGGATCGGTCTCCGTGCGGTTCCAAGATGTCGCGACCGGACGAATGGTCGAACGTCGTTGGCCAATCCCGTTCGACCCGATGCCCTCCCGTTTGGAATCAGCAGACCCGGCCATCAAGCTGGCAACCGTCGCTGCCTTGTTCGCTTCGAAGTTGAAAGCGGATCCCATCGGGACAACGATCGACTTCGCCACACTGAAAAGCTACCTGAACGATCTGCCAAGCACGTTTGCCGCACAGCCACGTGTCACACAGTTGCAAGACATGATCGGCAAAGCCCAGCAGCTCACGGGCAACTAACAGGCTGTTGATTGAAACACCTTCCCTTGTCTGGTCTGACAGTCAACCGTGACTGTCGGCACCGTTTGATCGTTGGAGTTCCTCGATGATGAATCGTCGTCACCACAGCCTGTTTTCATCTGTGCGACCGCCGCTGGCGTTGTTGCTCGCCGTACTAACGATCAGCACCTGTGTCTGGTCGAAACCCGCACCGGCTCAAACCGGCGAGGACTCGGGACCGCAAGCCAGCGAGGCAGTTGAAGCTCCTCAACAGGGAAGCGATAGCAGCGACGACACAAAGCCACGCCGTGGTCGACGAATTAAATCGGGACAAACGACAATCATTGTCGAAGGGAATTCCGAAACCGAATCGGCCGCAACGTTCTACACCGCCAAGGCCGTTGCCTCAGCAACGTTCTCGGAAAGTCGTGTCACACAATCGGTCGACTTGATGGTCAACCTCGTCCAGGGCGATGACAACGTGGTGTCCTTTGGCCTGGAGGGAAGCGGCGAGGTTGTCAGCGTGACAGGTGACACCTTGAAGTCGTGGTCCGTCCGAAATGAAAACGGCAAACGGCGTCTGGATCTTCAGCTGACTGATGATGCGGTCCAGTTGAAAGCCAACATCACGATGCGGTCCGAGGAATTGGCACTGCCAACCGAAATGGATCTGTTGCATTTGTCGCCCGCAGAAGCGATCGCCTTCGATTCAACCGTGACTCTAAATGTCCCCGCTTCCGAACGACTGGTGACAACCAACGTTGATGGCTTTGTGCCGCTTAAAACCGAGACCAATCAAATCGGTTTTCAAACGAGCACTGGCGGACAGCTTCGACTCAGGCTCACGCGTCGCGGAATCACGACCTCGCCAATTGAGTTCTTTGACGCAACGTTAGAAGGTGCGGTTGACCCGAACGCTTCATCGATCAGTTTTCGACTCAATGCCAAGGCGGTTGTTAAGGACGATGGCGAGTCGATGACGTTCCTGTCCGGGAACGCGGCGATCAGCAATGCGACCGAATCGGCCGACTTTGCGTTGTCCCTGGTGAATCAGCAAGAGGGATTTGCCTATGTCCTGAGCTTTCCCAAGGCTGGCGAGTTCGATTTGTCGATCGATTTCGTCGCTGCAATCCAATCGGTTGAGCAAGATCAACGGCAGGTCGATTTCAAAATCGCGACCGGTGCCGTTGTCCCGGTGGTTGTCAACGGAATGGATACAGATCTCGAGTTTGTTTCTGAAGGTCAATTCGTCGTCCCACGCCAGGACAACGATGCCTGGAAAGGTTTCTTACCAGCAACCGGCAACGTCGCGATGCGTTGGAAGTCCTCCCAGAAAACCGAACAAGGAAAGCTGTTCTTCACCACGAACGGAAAAATCGAAACCTCCGTCGGTGCGGGACTGCTGCGGCAGCGTCACCTGATTGACTATCGCGTACTGCAAGGCGAGTTGGCAACGCTCGAGTTGTCGATGAATGGGCCGGGCGAAGTGCTCGACGTTCAAGGCGCGAACTTGATCGCATGGCAGGTCAAAACGGATGGCGATCAACGCGTCCTGGAAATCCGTCTTGCTCAACCGATCAAGACACAGGATCAAATCAGCGTCCGAACTCAAACCACACTCGACGCCTTTCCGGTTCGAGTGGAAGGCCTGCGATTGACTCCCCAAAACACCATTCGCCATTCCGGTTTTTTGAGACTGACCAATAGCGGATCGGTGACGCTCGAACCGGTTGATCTGAGCGGGTTAACGCAGCTCGCACCCGACCAATTCCCAGCCGAGCCAATCGAAGCACGCCAAGTGTTTGTGTACCGGTTCCCTTCGGCGGATTATTCGTTTTTTGTCGCGGCGGACCGGGTGCAACCCGAAGTCAGCGTCTCGGCCATCGTGACGTACGAGGTCGGTGAAGCAGATCGAAGTTTGCACGCTGACGTCGAGCTGGATATCCGCGAAGCTCCGATTCGTGACTGGGCTTTCTCGATTCCGGCTGACTATTCCGTCGTGTCAGTGACTGGCAGCTCGGTGCTGGACTATGTCGCAAGCAACGACATCGAGGCGCAACAACGTGAGTTGACGGTCATGTTCGGCGGCGACGTCGCGGGACGACAACTCGTTAGCCTGCATTTGGAAAAAAACGTGGCCGCGGCCGCAGGGCCATGGGAGCTACCCAAGCTGATGTTCCCCGAAGCAAAGACGGTGCGTGGTGACATCGGGTTAATGGGCGCTGCTGGTATTCGGGTGTCGATGTCGGATTCAAATTTCTTGGTCGAGAAACCGGTTGCGTATTTTCCTAAAAACACACCGGGGCTGCAGCAGGCTTTCCGTCTGCGTCAAGAAGACTGGTCGGCAACCGCGTCCATCGAATTGTTGCAACGAAACGTACAGTCCGACGTGTTCCATCTGTATTCGTTAAACCGCGAAACGCTTTATGGTAGTGCATTGATCAACTACTTCGTCACTGGTGCACCGGTCAGTGAATGGCGGATCGCTGTACCGGAGAACTTTGGCAACATTGTGGTTGACGGACAAGACGTTCGCACCTGGCGACGTGATGGCGGTGACTTGGTTGTCACGCTTCACCAGCCAGTGATGGGAGCGTACACACTGTTGGTGACGTTCGAGCAAGACACGGACGAAGCATCAGGAGACTTTGTTGCGGGCCAAGTCGCTCCTCAAGGTGTCGACGGCGAGCGAGGTTTCTTGCAAGTGGTCAGCCCAATGCAAGTCGAACTCAAAACCGTGATCGCTTCCAACGACCTGTTGGAGCTTGATCCGCTGGAATTGCCAGCCGAGTTTCGCTTGCTCAGTACCGCGCCCGCGCTTGGAACGTGGCAATACACCGAACGTCCGTTCGAACTGCGTTTGAACGTGAATTGGTTCCGCAGTGGTGCGACGGTTCCGCAGATCGTGGAGTTTTCGGAAGCAACCAGCCAAGTCTCGCAAGACGGTGAACTGGTCACCGATGTGCTGTACTACGTCAAATCTCGAGGCCAACGAAACCTGCGTTTACGACTGCCCGCCGATCCGGTTCGCCTGTGGCAAGTTTCTGTGAACGGTGCCATCGTGACCGCTCGTCAATCGGACGAAACAACACTGATCCCGTTACCTGGCAACACCGACCCGAACGAGCCAATCGAAGTCCGGCTACGACTTGGGAAACCATCAGTTGACCCCAAACATCCGTCACTCGCCCTGCCAATTTTGGACGCACCGGTCTTGAAAACGCAATGGTCCGTCCAAGGTGACGAAAACCATGTGTTGGTTCCTGAAGACGGCGGCTCCCTCGCCCCCAGACACCCAGCAGCCCCCCCAACTGCGAATTGGCACCACCAGGCCGAACCTGAGTGCCAGCGTGTTTCGTCAAAATGGCAGACACAGCTGTCCCCATTGGTTTCGCCGTCATCAGGCCGCCAATTGTTTCTGCCCAGCGAGCGTCTTCATCCATTGACGCTATCCTCCCGATCGGCGTCCGGCCTCCGCTTGCACTTTTGAATTTTGGTCCAAAGATTGCACTGACCTGGCCGAATCACAGTTTCTGTCAACTCCGACACAAATCCGATTCAATAGCGATCGATCATGTTAATCTTCGACCCTGTTTACTTCCTGTTCGTCCTCCCGCCACTCCTGCTGGCGATGTTCGCCCAGTGGCGGGTCAAGTCGACATTCGAGTCGATGTCACAAGTCCCCGCACGAATGACTGGCGCACAGGCCGCCCGCCAAATGCTGGACGCGGCTGGCCTCAGCCAAGTCGGGATCGAACGCGTCCCAGGTCACTTAAGCGACCACTACGACCCGCGCGCCAAAGTGCTTCGTCTTAGTGACGGCGTGTACAACCAACGCTCAATGGCAGCCGTTGGCGTGGCCTGCCACGAAGCCGGTCACGCGTTCCAAGACGCCAAAAACTACGCTCCACTCATCATCCGAAACGCAGCGGTCCCGGCTGCAAACTTCGGCAGCAATACCGGTGTGCTGCTGGCTTCGATCGGCTTGATGCTCTCGTCGATCCCGCTCGGACGCATCCTTCTGCTCGCCGGTATCCTGCTGTTCGGCGCGGTGGTGTTCTTCCAGTTGGTTAATCTGCCGGTCGAGTTCGACGCCAGCAATCGTGCACGCCACCACTTAGTCGCTGACGGAATCATCTCGGCCAACGAAGAACACTTTGTCGCCAAGGTGCTGAACGCGGCTGCGCTGACCTATGTCGCGGGAACGCTGCAAGCAGTGATGACGCTGCTGTACTTCGTCTTCCGATTCATGGGCGACCGGCGATAACCCATTCGCCGGCAGCGGCGACGACAGAAACAATCGTTCCGATCGATAACAGCCCGTGGCACTTCGGTGTCACGGGCTGTTGTCATTTGTCACACTGCCCAAATGTCACTCTGCCCAAAACGGTTCTTTCATTTCACCGAGCGAAGTCGAAATAGGCAGAGGCTTTTCCGCTAACGCCTCGGCTGCCTAGACGTTCAAGACTCCCACCAACGCGAGCAGAATCACCAGCACCAACACCACCACCGCCCGTGCTTCCCAACGATCTTTTCGCCGACCGTCATTCGCGTTTCTCGTTCGCAACCCGCGAACCCACAACACAAACGACGAGCCGACCATGATGGTCAGTACGTTAATTGCCACAACCAAAATCGGCCCCACCACCGGGCGCCCTTCGGCAACCGGCTCCCATATCCCAAACACCACTTGCAACCCGGCGGTAGAAATCGGCGGCACCAACGCCGCCGCGATCGCCGCACCGGCAAGCGCCGATGAAAGGTGGCTGCGAGTCCGCGCATACGCCGCCGCCATGCCGCCGATCAGCCCCACACAAAAATCGATCGGTGAGGGATTGCAACGTGCCCACATTTCCGTCGCACGCACGGGCGATAAATCGGGTTGGTCAAACAGCAATACAAACGCGCCAAATACAATGCTGGAACACATCGCTCCGACAAACCCCAGTCCGATCGCCGCAAACGCGGTCTTGAACAACGGGCGATTACCAAGCGTGATCGCTTGACCGGCCCCTAAGATCGGCGTCATCAACGGTGCAATCAACATCGCACCGATGATCACCGCAGCGCTGTTTTGCAATAGCCCAAACGCGGCCAACATACTCGAAGCGCTAATCAGTCCCAGAAACTCGACGCTGGGCCTCGAACCACTTTCGATGTCCTCCTGAAGCGAAATTCGCTCCGACCGAGTCAACGGCGGAATCACTGAATCGGTCCAACGTCGAAATCGTGTAACCAAGCCTGGAACGATCGACTCGCCTTCGCGTACCAACACCACCGAAGTACCAAAATCGTGATCTAAAAGTCGCAGAGCGGACCGATAGACAATGCTTTCCTTGGAAGTCGATTCGATATAAATCAACACCAGAGTTTCCGGATGGCTGCTCTGCTGGTCGAAGGCCTGGCGCGCCACATCCAACCGCTGGTCGAATTCCATGTCGACGGGCGGTGGCAAATGTAACGCCCACCGCTTCGGCCGCATCCCCAGCAACCGCATGCAAACGCGATTGATCGTGCGAGCCTGTGTTTCGAAACCGCCGACCAAGTGCGATTCGTCAGTCGGCGGAAGTGCCGACGGGTTCAACCACACGATGGGAAAGGTCGACGCTTCGAATAGCTCCCGCTGCCATTCCTCGTGGTGCTCTGCATGGAGGACCACCAGAACGCGAGTGCCGTGTTCTACGCAAAACTGAAACACACCGTCGAGCGACTCGTTCACCGTCGCGACGGTCGTGCCATTTGGGTTTTGGCGTTTGTAGTGTTCTTCGAGTTGGGACTGAGCGTGACGCCGCAAGATTTCCCGTTCGCTGCCGACCACCAGCGGCTTGATTGGGGCGTCGAGCGATTCGGCGAATACGGGCCCCCAATCAGCTGCGTAACGAACGTGTTCTTCCGAATGAATCAGTATCGTGACGCTCATCATGCCCCCAAGTGGCAGTCTAGCCACGCTTTCACCGCTTTCGATTGTTCACCAATACAATCGGTTTCCGTCTCGCCCACAGTTGAGGGGAATCCGGAGGACGAGACGTTGAACCCCCGTGATTAGTCGACTTTGACGTCGCCCTTTGTCAGGTACAAACGATTGGTTTGGAACGACTCGCCGACGAACGCCGCTACGGAGACCGATTTACCAGCCATCGATTCGGGAACCTTGAAGTTAAATTCCAAACGACCGTCCCCCGACGCCTCTTTGACGATTCGCTCGATGCGTTTGCCCTCGTCGTCTTTCAGCGTCACATGAAAACTTTGCTGGCCTAGGTCCTCTGGCAATCGGTGACGAAGTACCACGACATAATCTTCGCCGATCTTGGCCTGACCAGGAACGTTCATCCGAAACAGAGAACGATCCTGCTTGGGCTTCGTTTCGTCCTCATCGCTTTCCTCCGCGTCCTCTTCGCGATTGCGATTGCCACGATTCTTGCCGGCTCGCCTTGCGTCGGCTTCCGCTTGCTTGCGTTCGACATACTCACTGACCAAAGCATCGTCCTCGCGACTGTCAAATGCTTGCAGCATGTGATCGCCGGTCGATTCCATGTACTGTCGCATTGCAGCGCGGTGCTCGGCAATCTCGCTTTGGTAACGCGGATCATCGATCAGATTGACCAACGCATTGGGATCATTTTCATAGTCATAAAACTCCTCTCGAACGCCATGCTGAAACAGCTCCAACCGCTTTGCGATCTCCGGATCGGTCGGTGCGAGTTTCACCATTGCCCGATACGACAATGTCCCTGTCGTCGCTGTCCGAAAGACACGTTTCCCGTCAGGCCACGCGTTGAACAAGTATCCAAAACGTTTCGACTGGACGCTCCGCATGGGGCTGCGGTTTCCGCCGGAATTCTCGTTATAGACTTTGTAGACTTGATCGCGACCAGACTGCGACTCACCACGCAACGTCGGCGCAAAACTTCGTCCATCAAAACCGCCTGGCTGTGGCAATCCGGCGATGTCCAAAATCGTCGGCAATAGGTCAACGGCCGATACCATGTGCTCACGGTCGACTTCGCCCGCCTGAGTGACTTCTGGCCAACGGACAATCAATGGCGTACGCGTGCTGTGATGCCAAAGCGCCGTCTTGGCGAACGGCAGCGGCATGCCGTGGTCGGACAAAAAGACAATTGCAGTGTTGTCCTCCAGTCCCGATTCGGCGAGGGCTTTCATGATTTGACCGACGCAGTCATCGGCCCGGCGAACTGACGAGTAATAGTGCGCCAATTCCAATCGCACGTCGGGATCATCAAACAAGAATCCCGGGATCGGTACTTCGTCGGCTGTGTAAACACGCGATGGGACATTGGAATCGGGAACCACTTGCCCCTTCTTGCCCATCGCATAAAAAGGTTTGTGTGGATCCGAAATGTTGATGTTCAAACAAAACGGCTTTCCTTGATCGGCCGCCGATTGAATGCCGTGCTTCGTCGATCGATAGTAGGACTCAGGGTTTTTCATGTCCTGAGCCTCGCCATTCAAGGTCGTTAAATCGTCATCCCATCCATACGGTTGATACGGCGTCGAATGCGATACCTTGCCGCGGATGGCGACGTAGTAGCCGCCTTTCTTCATCAGATCAACCAAGTGCGGATGCGACGCATCGCGGACTTGATAAAACCCTTCCACCCCGGTGTTGTGTGGATAGCGACCGGACCACATCACATTGCGTGACGGGAAACAGTTGCCGACCTGCACATGGGCATAATTGTAGCGCAGCCCACTGGCGGCTAACGCGTCGATGTTCGGTGTCGTGCCTTCAAGCTCGCATCCGAACGCACCAACCGAATCACAACTCATGTCATCGACGGTGATCAGCAAGAGGTTGGTTTGCGCGGTAGCTTGATTCACGGTGCCGGATGCAAAGATTACAGCGGCCACGCCCAACAATGCGTACAGAGTTCTCATACGAAAGACTCTCAGGGTGGGAAATTGAAAAGGCAGGTAGGAAGACCAGCTGGCTGCTAGAGCTCAGTCACTTTCAAATTGCGAAATCGGATCAGCATGTGGTGCCCGGCATGCAACTGCAAACCAATCGGACCTTTGTCGGCAATTGTCACGGCGTCATAGTCGACGAATGGCTCGCCATTTAGGAATGTCTGAATCTGCTTGCCTTTCATAATGACTCGCAAGTGATTCCACTGACCCACGCGATGGACCTTGGCCACCTTGTCGCTGATCGCCGGGTAGCTGCCGCGTTTGTCGGCCGGTGCATAGATACACGCGGTCATGTCTTTTTTAAGACTGCCCGAAATACCGATCTGAACCTGATGACTTTCGCCACGCAACATCACGCCGGTATCGTAGTACTCCGATGGAGTCTGATACTCCAACTCCACTTCAAAGTCAGCGAACTTCTTTTCAGTCCAAAGTATCGAACCTTTCTCATTCGGGTTCTCGGCGATGATCATGCCGTCATCAACCTTCCAATGCCCCACGGTGTCTTCGGACGGTTTGACCTGCCATCCAGAAAGTGTCTTACCGTCGAAGATGTTGGCTTCTTCTGCACAACAAAACGCGGAACTTGACAAGCCAATCGAAAGACAAGCTAGGAACGCAACAATACCGTGGGTAGACATGATCGCTCCGCCTCCAAAGCGGGCAGGGGAATGGTTCAATCAGCCCAGGATCCTCTAGGCTGTGAGTGCATTCTAACCCGACCGCCCTCAACAAGTGACGCAAACCAGCGGCGTCACTTTCACGATCAGGACGATTTAACGTCTTCGCTTGTCTCGCGACCAGGACGTGCCATCAACGTAAACGCGGTGACAATCACGATCGCGACAACAATTGAAAACATCGTTTTCGCTGATTCGGACATCTCCGCTTCGTACGAGGCGTACCCGACCGCAGCCAACCCGGCCAATCCAACCGCCGTCAACGCCTCACCGGCTATCACACCTGATGAAAACAGAATCCCACGGTGCAACACACTATCGTGATCTTTTTCCGGCGTGCGGCGTGTGGTGAAGTATGCGATTAAACCGCCAATCAAAATCGGAGTAGCCAACCCGAATGGCAGATACATCCCCACCGCAATGGGCATCAGGTGCGCTCGAAATTTAGACTTCCTTTTCAAGATCTCATCGATCACCAAAATCACGACGCCGACGACTGCACCGATTCCAATCAGGTTCCACGGCAACTGACTTTCCCCGGCGAATCCTTTCGCTAATGACGCGAACAAGCTCGCCTGCGGCGCTGACAAGTTCGGCCCGCCAATCCCGCCTTCGGTGTTCTCATGCAACAACGTCAACACCGGTGCCATGACAAACGCGGCAACAAACACCCCGCCAATCTGCATCATCTGTTGCCGGAACGGAGCGGCCCCAACTAAAGAACCGGTTTTCAAATCATTACAGACATCGCCGCTCGTACACGCGACACAGCAAACAATTGCTGCAATACCAAGTGTCGACACCATCGCTTCGGTGCCGGACGAGCCGTAAAGCCACAACATGCCGCCGGCAACCAATACCGCCGTGATCGTCATTCCCGAAACAGGGCTGTTCGAATTGCCGACCAAGCCCACGATGTAGCTCGCGACCGCGGTGAAGAAAAATCCCATCGCCAACATCACCACCGTCCCCAATACGGTGACGCCAACGTTACCGGTGAAGCGATAATTCACGATCGCCAACATCGCGGTGCAGAGCAGTCCGAGGAAAATGATCACGCCCGATGGGATATCACGTTCACCAGCCAAAGGCGTCGCCTTCTGCCGATCAAATCCACCCCAAAGCTCGACCACCGCGGCTTTCAATCCGGCGCGGACTGCAATCAACGAACTCAATCCGCCAACCACCATCGCACCGACGCCGACATAGCGAACCTCAGTACTCCAGATTCGCCACGCACCATCGATCGCCGATTCCGATTCACCCAGTTCACCGATCAATGGGATCCCAATCAACCATCCCAACGTCCCGCCAATGAATACCAGCACCGCAACGTTTAATCGGACAATAAACCCAACCGCGACCAACATCGGTGACAAGTCGCCGCCGAAGTAAAAGATCCGTCCGCCACTAGCCATCGCCGTCTGCAGTGTTTCGGTCACCATGCCGAAATAGCCGGCGATGACTTTGAACAGGCCGCCCAGGACACCACCGGCAACCAGTCGCTGCGCCGCCCCATGCTGCCCAGCCTCTCCAGCTTCCAGCACTGCCGCGCAAGCAACGCCTTCCGGATAAGGCAACTCGTCATTGTTTGCCACAAAGACGCGACGCATCGGAATCATGAAAAGGATACCGAGTAAGCCACCGGTTAACGCGACCATCGAGACGGTCCAAAAATCGAACTCCTGCCAATGCCCGATCAAGATCATCGCAGGCATGGTGAAGATAATCCCCGCTGCCAATGACTCACCTGCTGATGCACAAGTTTGCACCTGATTGGCTTCCAAGATGCTCGATCGCTTGAAGAACAGCTTGAAAATCAACATTGCCATCACCGCAGCTGGGATCGAAGCCGACACAGTCATACCGGCTTTTAAACCGACATAAACGTTGGCAGCGCCCATCACAACGGACAACACGAGCCCTAAGAGAATCGCTCGCAGTGTCAGTTCAGCGCGAGTCCCGCTGCCCGCCTCTGCATCGGTGGTCGGTTCAGTCACAGAAGACATTTGATTCGTCGCACAAGGGTTAGAAGGCAAAGGTTAGAAGGTTCTTTGGCAATCACCGATTGGACACGCCAATGCTGAACGCGCAAGGCTTACAGACCACGCAAGATCGACGGGTGATCACGTGGGGCAATATACCTACTGGGCTTTTTAGGAAGCTTCCCCCAACATGTTCGCGCAGGTAAATGTTCGCCACAAGGGAGCTTGCTTTTCAATTACCTAAAATTAACGAGCTTTTACCCACCCCACTGACCTTCATAATTCGCTACATTGATCCCGCTAACAAGCGACGCCTCACAAAGACTCATCACAACTGAGAGAGCTGAGCCAATGCGAATGAACGCTAAGCAATGCATCGCGATATTCTTCTCGATCTATGTCGGTTTGGTCTCAACTCCCGCGTCACAGTTGCTCTGTGCTGCCGAGCGGGATCTGATCGCTTCGTTGATCCCAGCGAAGCCTATCGCCACCAAAATCGCGCCTTCGCTGCCGCCAACTGCACCGACGAATTGCTTCGTGGATCGTTTTCGTAGCGAACACGATCGAGAGTTATTCGCACGCCTAACAGCCCAGCTTTCCCAAGCTGCCGAAAACTATCAAAGCTGGGGCGTCCGCAAAGAAACAGCGCTATACCCTAAGGTTGCTCGCTCGACTTACGACGACGCTCTCAACACCAAGTGGAACAAGGTTGATGCAGAACAGACGACCTGCGAAGCGATGCTTCGCTTGGGTGAGAAATACCGCACCGAATTAACGTCGCCCGCTGACCGCCGAATCCGCTGCTGTTTCGACGGAACAATTGCTCGCGTCCGCAGCACTCACGGTGTGGTAAATGGCCCCGAATCTCGTGTGGCTCGATCATTCGAAAACCGCTTTGATTACGTCTGCCCCCACATCACGCTAACCAGCACTCACTACACGCCCTCGATCGATTGGCTTTACTCGCCGGAGTCGGTCCAAAATGTGTTTGCGTTCGGTTATCAGATCAACGGGATTGAAATCCGGTCCGCCGAAATTGACGGGCACCCCTGCGATCGCGTCAGTTGGTTCGCAACGATGGAACGCGATGGGCAAATTCTCTATTGCGATTTGTACCTTGCCCGCGACCGAAACTACATTCCGATTCGAATGGAGTTCGGAACCCCGGCGTTTGTCCCCGCAGTCGAAAATTTGGTCACCAATGTTGATGCCTTCCAACAAGACGAACAGGGACGCTGGTTCCCGCACCAAGTCACCTTGGTCAAAAATCATGGCAAAACGTTTCAGGTTGCAAAGTCGACCTATGAACTGACACCACAGTTCGACCAAACGCGACTCTATAGCGACAGTTCCGCGATTCTGGACCAACACCACAGTCCGCCACCGGCAACGGTTAAACCTTATGCTTCGCCCGAACTATTAACGACCGTCCAACAACGCTACTTTGGCCTGGGTAATCCGATTTTGGGAATCGACGTCGGGCAAAAGCTCGTCGTGTACTGGGTCGCACTCATCTTGACGATTTTGCTCTCAGTTGCCTGGGTCGTTCATCGCACATCACTCGACAAATCGCTGCGTGACTATTTCATGCACCACCGTTTTCTATTCGGTGTGATCGGTATCTCGATGACGGCTTTGTTTGGCGTTATCTGCATGCTCCCATCCGGATGGCTGACCTTCGGATTTACCTTGATGGCAATGGGGCTCTTTGGGCTCGCTTGGATCGCGATGCAAAAAATCCTGTTTCGCGAAACCAAGATCTCGATCCTATCGACGCTTTTCGCCGCCGCCGCGATCGCGATCATGATGTCGGGTTACAGCATGGGCACCAAGCGAATGAAGATTCGTCAACAGATGATCGATGACATTCGCAACACCGGCGGCCAAGTCGCCATCGGCATGTGGCGTCTCGATGAAGAGGGGCTGTTTTTACCTGCCCCCATTGTCGACGTCTTGGGTGAAGCTTGGTCCGGACGGGCACATCGCGCCGCGATCGAACAGCAATCGTTTAACCGCAAGAATGTCAAACGTTGGTGCCTCGACGAAGTCCGTTGGCTGGGCATTGCTTCCGCCACAGGCGAACCGTTTGACGTCGATGTCGAAGCAATCTCTGCGATCAAAAACAAGCAGTTGCTTTGGACGTTTCATGCCGACCAAGGTTACCTAAACGATGACGCGATCTCGGAACTAACCAAGTTCAGCGGCCTGGTCGATTTGCACTTCGACTGCCAAGGGCGCCCACTCTCAAAACGGGTTCACGCTCTCCATTCGCTGGAGCGGATTTGGCTGACCAATGCAGTGGTTGATGACGAACTATTACGCACGCTAGCCGATGTTCCACAGCTGGAATCACTCTGCCTGATCAACCCAAGCTTTGTCTATGGCCCATGTGAACTTAACCAATGCGGTTTGCAAGCCATCGACATCATGCACGCCACGGTGGATCACCAAGCGATGCGTCTACTGGGCCAGTTGCCGACCTTTTTATCCTTCACCGATTGCAAATTCAATTTCCAAAACGCGCCCTCGCCCGTCGAGTTGACAAAGACGCATTCCATGATGGTGCTCTCAAGCCAAATCGACGATCGCTCGCTCGTATCAATGGGGCAGTCGCCAAACCTCGACTGGCTTCATGTGGGCAACACCAACATCACCATTGACGGCATTGAACAGTTCAGCCAAATGCACCCCAGAGTCCCGGTTTCCTTGGAATAATGGAGCAAGCCCATCGCATTTGAGCGATAAACCGCGTCAGCCATTGACTTCGGCGGTCGCAAGTTGGAACCAAGTGATTCGAGGATGCGTGACTTGGGATCAATAGTGTGGCGGTTTTTCATCTGCCAGATCGCCGCGTGGTTCGACCGCGCTCTTCAGACGGTCCAATTCCTGCTCCCACTTCAACACCTGAACCTTCATTCGATTCAAATCACGCGACTGCTCCACAACGACTTGATTCAATACGTCGTACTGATGTTGCAAGTGGGCAAGCTGGGATTCCAACTCGATCATACGTTTTTCGTTGTCTGCCATAGGGCACCATTGATCCTCTCTTCGATTCATTCAGAGATCTGCCGCTTCCACCTGTGAACTTGCTGCAGCGACAAGCACGATCGCGTAGAATCGCCCGTCGCTGCTGCCCCAAGCAATCACGCAGCAGATCTTCCCCATCCCGCCTGTCCATTCATTCGCCCGATATGCCCGCCGCCCTGAATCCGCGTCAACGTTTACTAATGGGCCCCGGTCCAAGTACCGTTCCCGCCCGAATTTTGAAAGCGATTTCGTCACCGACTCTCGGACATTTGGACCCGCAATACATCGGGTACATGGATGAAACTTGCGAGATGATCCGCCAAGTTTATCGGACCGAGAACGCGTTGTCGTTCCCCGTCTCGGGGACCGGGATGGCCGGCATGGAAACGGTCATGGTCAACCTGATCGAACCCGGCGACGAAGCGATCGTGATGGTCAACGGCGTTTTCGGCGGACGCATGAAAGACATCCTGACCCGCTGCGGCGCCGAAGTGCACGCGATCGAGATTCCCTGGGGCCAGTCGTTTTCAAAACAGCACTTCGCCGATGCGGTCGCCGCCCACCCAAACGCCAAATTGCTAGCCGTCGTTCATGCCGAAACATCCACCGGCGCGCTACAAGACCTCTCCGGCGTCGGCGAAATCGTTCATCAAGCCGGCATGCTGCTAGTCGTCGATGCCGTCACATCCATCGGCGGGCACGACGTCCGCGTCGACGATTGGGGCATCGACGCGATCTATTCCGGCACGCAGAAATGTTTGTCCTGCCCGCCAGGCCTCTCGCCCGTTTCATTTTCGCCGCGTGCTTTGGAAACCATCGACGCCCGCAAGACGCCAGTCCGCAGTTGGTACCTGGACGTCACGATGCTGAAAAACTACTACACCGGTGGCGGCGGCCGCGCGTACCATCACACCGCGCCGATCAATATGGTCTACGCCCTCCGCGAAGCACTTGCCATCGTCCTTGAAGAAGGCCTCGACGAGCGTATCGAACGACATCGCGACATGCACTTGCTGCTTCGCGAAGGCCTCGAATCGCTGGGCCTGAAATACATTCCCGACCATTCGCTGCACACACTGAACTGCGTCGCTGTGCCAGACGGCATCGACGAAGCCGCCATCCGTAAACGCTTGCTGACCGATTTCGATATCGAAATCGGCGGCGGCCTGGGCGTTTTCGCCGGCAAGGCGTGGCGAATTGGCTTGATGGGTGAATCGGCGGCAGAGAAAAATATTCTGACCTTGTTGGCGGCACTCGATAAATGCCTGCGTTAACCTCGCCGCTGCACACGCTTGCGGCCATCTTGCCTCCCGGTCGCGTCAGCGAAGCCCCGTCGTACTGTGCGGCGTTTGAATCCGACGGACTGACCGCGTTTCGTAAACGCCCGATGGGCGTTGTGATCCCCGAAACACAAGACGAAGTCATTCGTACGGTTCGCTGGTGCGCCGAACACAATCTGCCCTTTGTCGCACGCGGCAGTGGGACCAGTCTGTCCGGCGGCTCGATGCCCGTTTCCGACGGCATTGTCATCTCGCTAAACAAACTGCGGGCGATCAAGAAACTGGATCCCAACAACCGCATCGCCGTCGTCGAGCCCGGCGTGATCAACCTGCACGTCTCTCAGGCCGCCGCGCCGCATGGACTGTACTATGCCCCCGATCCGTCCAGTCAAAAAATCTGCACCATCGGCGGCAACATCGCATTCAACTCCGGCGGCGCACATTGCCTGAAATACGGCATGACCAGTAACCATGTCATCGGCATGAAAGTCATCACCGCAACAGGCGAGATCGCCGAGTTTGGTGGCGATTCGGTCGAGTCACTCGGTGCGGACATGACGGGACTGTTCGTCGGCAGCGAAGGCTTGTTCGGGATCGCCTTGGAAATCACCTTGCGGTTGATCCCACAGCCCGAATGTTTTCACACGGTTTTGATTGGCTATCACGCACTTCGTGACGCCGGCGATGCCGTGTCCGCGGTGATCGATTCGGGCTTACTTCCCGGTGCGATGGAGATCATGGAATCACTGGCCATCGAAGCGGCCGAAGCGGCAACTGCTTGCGGTTACCCCAAGGGTGCCGAAGCCGCACTGATCGTCGAACTCGAAGGCCCACGTGAGCGGATTGAACTGGAAAAACAGCAACTGCATGATGTGATCGCCGGCACGAACGCTTTCGAAACCGTCGTCGCCGCCGACGATGCACAACGCGGCGCGATCTGGGCCGGACGCAAAAGCGCGTTCTCTGCCGTCGGCAAACTCAGCCCGGACTTTCTCGTCCAAGACGGCGTCGTCCCACGAAAGCGACTTGGCGAAGCCTTGGTCAAGATCCAGCAATTCGCCCTCGAGTCCGGGCTCCGCTGTGCGAACGTTTTCCACGCCGGTGACGGCAACCTACACCCGCTGATCTTGTTTGACGATTCCATCCCCGGGCAACTCGAACAAGCCGAAGCACTCGCTGGCCGCATCCTGACCCTGTGCGTCGAGATGGGTGGATCGATCACCGGCGAACATGGCGTTGGCATCGAAAAACGCGAGTACCTCGCCCAGATGTACGACCCCGCATCAATGAACGTCATGCACCGCGTTCGCGCGGCCTTCGATCCAAAACACATTGCCAACCCCGGCAAGATGTTTCCCAGTGGCGATGCCGCGGCACCAGAACCGACCTGCACACCAAACCAAGCATCATCTGACTCGCTCAGCTCATCCCCCATCGAAGTCGACTCGCCGGAACAGCTTCGCCAAGCGATCGGTGACTTCAAAAAGGTCCTCTGCGTCGGACGACAAACCAAGCCGCCATTGTCACGAGTCGATGACGCGGTATTGATTTCGACACAAGCGATGAGCGGTATTACCGAGTACGAACCGTCGGAGTTCACGTTTTCAGCTTTTGCGGGTACGCCGCTTGCCGAAATTCGCGACCAACTCGAAACCCGGCGACAATACCTGCCCTTTGACCCGTTGCTCGTTGATTCGGGTGCGACGCTGGGCGGTACCGTCGCGGCAGGACTGAGTGGCCCCGGCCGACATCGCTATGGTGGCCTTCGTGATTTCATCTTGGGGGCAACCTTCGTCGATGGTGACGCGACTTTGATCAAGTCCGGTGGCCGAGTCGTCAAGAACGCCGCCGGTTTTGATTTGCCCAAACTGTTTGTCGGTAGCTGCGGACGCTTGGCCGCGCTCACCGAATTGACGTTCAAGGTGTTTCCCAAACCGGTTGAACTGCATTCATTTTCGTTGGCCTGCACCGATCACGAAGCCGCAATGAAAGCCGTCGCTGACCTTGCCCGCGGCCGCTGGGAATTGGACGCGATCGACTACGACGCCAACGCAAAGTTGATCTGGATTCGCATCGGTGCGACCGCAGCGATCGCGAAACAAATCGTCGACGACATCCAGCGAACGTTGTCAACCTCGCCGCCGTTCTCCGCCGCCGACGACTCTTTACAAGAATCGCCTTGGCAACGTCTGCAACAGCTGGATCTTCTGCCAGCGGTCGAGGACAGTGTGACATGCAAGATTCCTTCTTCGTTGCAGTCAGCTGGCAAGTTAGCCCAATGGTGTGAGTCCCAGGAGTATCGCGGCGACGCAAGACTTCATGTCAGTGCCGCGGGTGCGGTTTGTTGGCTGGCAATTCGCGGGACGTTGCTGCCTGCGTTGGAACAACAACTCTCACAACTACAGCGTGCCGGATTGGTTATCTGCGATCCGCAACACGTCACAACCAAACCAGTCATCGGTCCGACGTTAACACAGCCGATTGACCTCGCCGTTCAACATGCGATTGATCGAGTCGATCGTTTTCCCGGATTGGTGTTCTGAGAGATGCGACACGAGATTAATCGCGAACAGTATGGTGCACTCGGTCCGGTGATGGCCGATGCGGTCAGCCAATGCGTCCATTGTGGGTTTTGCCTTTCCGCATGCCCAACCTATCAAGAACTTGGACGCGAGCCCGACTCGCCCCGCGGCCGGATCATCTTGATGAAGGAAGTGCTCGAAGGCACCATCCCGCTAGACTCCGCAGCACCGCACCTCGATGCCTGCTTGGGTTGCCTCGGATGCGTTCCTGCATGCCCCTCGGAAGTTCCCTACGGCGACTTGATCAGCCCGTTTCGTGCACTGCATCAATCGAAGCAACCACGGTCGCTTGGCAATCGCATCAAACGAACCCTGGCACAACTCACGCTTCCGTTTCCGAATCGCTTTCGCTTGGCAGCCAAAACCGGCAAGCTTGCCAAGCCGATTGTTGGACTGTTGCCCGAAGCCTTACGGGTGATGCTGGATTTATTGCCAGATGAATTACCCGCCGCCCAGCGACTCGATGCCGTCTATCCCGCAACGACGAAGCAGCGTGGACGGGTCGCATTGTTGGCCGGCTGTGCACAACAAGTTCTCGCCCCTGACATCAACCTCGCCACCATCGAAGTTCTCAACCGCAACGGCATCGAAGTCGTCGTGCCGCAACGACAAGGCTGCTGTGGCGCGTTGTCATGGCACGTTGGGAATTTGAAAGCCGCCCAAAAGATGGCAATCGAAAACATCAAAGCGTTCGCCGGAAACTTTGACGCGATCGTGACCAACGCGGCCGGATGTGGAAGCGGCATTCATGAATACCCGCTGATCTTGAAAGGCACCGAGCACGAAGAAGCAGCCTCGCGATTCGCCAAACAAACGATGGACGTATCAGTCTACTTGGCGTCGCTCGGGGAACTGGCACCAATCCCCGAACCGACACAGCCGATCACTGTCGCGTATCACGACGCCTGTCACCTTGCCAACGCACAAGGCGTCCGTGCACAACCCCGACACCTGCTGAAGTCCGTTCCGGGAATCACGCTGGTCGAAGTACGCGACGGCCATCTCTGCTGTGGTTCTGCCGGTACCTACAACATCGATCAACCAGAAATCGCTGCGTCGCTTGGCCAACAAAAGGCTGACCGTGTCATCGAATCCGGTGCGAGCTTGGTCGCAATGGGTAACATCGGATGCATGACACAGATCGAAAACCACTTGCAACAAAAGGGCAGCCACGTGCGTGTTCGGCACACGGTGCAAATCCTTCGCGATGCCTATCAAGGCAAACTTTAGCAACCTGTTGCACGCCTTCGTTCATCGCCACTCTCCAATTGCCACCATGAACTCGTTCGCAATCAAACGTTCCGATTCATGTTTCTAGACTTGCCCTCTGACGCACGACGATTTTTCGCACGCTAAAACGAAGCGAAAAGAAGCTTCAGGGTCGCCGTCGGCTGTTTATCAAAAACGTACGTCGGCTGATCCAACTTTGCTCCGGAGTCTGGATGATTGGCTCCGCAGTAGCGTGCATTCTGATTGGCGTAAAACTCGTTTCCGATCTGATCAGCTTCGGCAAATACATTCTGGCTGGCTTTGCAGACGTTGCGGCGGACGATCCTTTCCCGGTCACCGGGCAAACAATTTACACCAATTCGTCGCTTTCCCAGATACCACGCTGCCCCCCCATCAGTTCTAATGCCCGCCGGGTAGCGTTTCCTGTTGACCGCTTCCCTGTAATCGCGTGATGCACCCCTGGTCGATGAAGGAATTAATGCCTTCATCTTTTGCGATGAACGATAGAGAGTATCCCCCGGTTCTCGATGAAGACTTGGTCGGTTTCTTTGAAACAGAGACGTTTGCCGGCGGCGGGCTTGTCTGGGATGCCGTGCTCGAATATCGAGTCTGGGTTCACAGTGATGACGCCGACGATTGCGTGAACGTGTTTCGTTGCTACCGCGATGCGAGAGCGTTTTCGGAAGCGACACTCGGAGCCGAATCGCCTGTCGCATTGATCTTGCAACGTCAATACATCGACGAAGTGGAAGAAGGCCAATACGTGCACGTGCAAGAATCGCGGATGACCGAATGGCCCGTCGAATTCCTCGCCCGCCCGGCGAGGACCGAGCAAACGATTCCCGAATTTCTATCCCCTGACGCACCCGAAAACCGCCTCGACATCCTGCGAGGAAACGTCGACTAGCGCCAGCGACTAAACGTAGTGGATCTTGTCAAAGATCCGGATTTCAGCACGCCCGGATCTTTGACACACGCCCGGATCTTTAACAAGATCCACTACTTGCGTCACTCCGGAGACGCACGAACGATTGCAAAGTGCAAATTGGAAGAAAATAAATCACCAGCAATCGGCGAGCTGTCCACCTGCCGCGCAATTCCAAATTTGCAACGTTCAATTTGCAATTTGCAATCCTCCTTCCACCCGCCTCTCCCGTAGTGGATTTTGTTAAAAATCCCGTTCCATCACACACTCGGATCTTTAACAAGATCCACTACTTTGAAACCTGGTGATCTCTGCGTGTCATTGCCTGAACTCTTTCTCGTTTTTCCGATACATCGCTTCAAGAGTCTTGTCGTTTTCGCTGACGAACACTTCGTCCAAGACTTCCATCCATTGCATGCGATCGATGCGGAAATTGCGGAAGTCTCTCCTTAATTCGCACCAACTCGCCAAGAACCAGATCGGTGCGACAAAAGTCAACCCGAGCGGCCGAAGCTTTCGAATCGTCTCCGCTCCCACACCGTCGACGTAGGAAATCTCAACGACGTGTTGGGTGCGGATTGCGCGCCGCAGGGAAGTAAAATCGATCTGAAGAGTAGGTTTACTTGGACTAGGGTATGAAAAAGAAGTCGCTTGACGGATGCTTTCACCTAGGTCATCCGGTAGCACCGCGGTGATCTTGTCGAGTGTCTTTCGAGCCGCCAATGCCATCGCTGGGTCAGCCCAGCTCTGCACCATCTGCGCACCAAGGGCGAGTGCTTCCAACTCTTCGTCGTCGAATAAGAGTGGGCGTACGACATAGTCGGGATTGATTAGGTAGCCTACACCCGCTTCTCCGGTCAGCGGTACGCCAGACGCTTTCAAGTCGGCGATGTCGCGGTAGATCGTCCGAACACCAACTTCAAGCTCTTGCCCCAACTCGCTCGCAGTCACCGCATTCCGGCGTGCTTTGAGGTACTCCACAATCCGAAAAAGACGATCCGCACGACGCAATGCACTACTCGGTGAAAACGAAACCTCTGAATTCTCGCAATGCTGCTGACAGTAGGCTGTCAGGAGGGTCGTGTAAAGTCACCCGATCGCATCAAAGCCATCACGTACACGTTGGCAATCATTCGTAACTAAATGGCCGGAGCTGAAGTGTTCGATCCTACCGATTTCCCCGTCCCCACTCTTGTCCCGCTAAACGATATCCATTTGGAAGTTTTCGAGGCGGGACAGCAAAATGCTGGAAACCCGATCGTGCTCTGCCACGGTTGGCCAGAACACGCGTTCTCTTGGCGCTACCAAGTTCCAGCACTTGTTGCGGCAGGCTACCACGTGATCGTCCCAAATCAGCGAGGCTACGGAAATTCGACTCGACCGACTGAGACCACCGCCTACGACATCAGGTATCTGACGAACGACTTGGCGGCGCTCCTTGATCACTACGGTTATCGAGACGCAACGTTCGTTGGTCACGATTGGGGTGCGATGGTTGTCTGGGGACTGGCATTAATGCATCCTGCTCGGATCAATCGACTGATCAATCTCAGCTTGCCGTACCAAGAGCGTGGAGTCATTCCTTGGATCGAGTTGATGGAGCAGATGTTTGGTGTTGACCACTACTTCGTCCATTTCAATCGAAAACCCGGCGTTGCCGACAAAGTACTCAGCGACAACACGCATCGATTTTTACGCAACTTGTATCGTCAAAATGTACCGCCGCAAGAACCTGAAGCCGGCATGTTTTTGATCAACCTCGCCAAAGCAGAAATTCCACTTGGTGATCCGTTGATGAGCGACCTTGAATTAGAGGTATTTGTCTCCGCATTCGAATCGACCGGGTTCACCGGGAGTATCAATTGGTATCGAAATCTTGACCGCAACTGGCAGATTTTGGCGGATATCGATCCGGTCATTCGTCATCGGTCACTGATGATCTACGGAGACCAAGATGCGATCCCCAAATCGAAGAATTTGACGCAATTTGTCCCAAGGGTTGATGTAGCAAACTTGGATTGCGGCCACTGGATCCAGCAAGAAAAACCGGAGGAAACAAATTTGATGATCTTAAAATGGTTGCGGCAAAACCCAGTCTAGACTGCAATTTGCAATCGTCCCACCAGCCGCCTCTCTCGTAGTGGATTTTGTTAAAAATCCCGCTCCAACACGCCCGGATCTTTAACAAGATCCACTACCTCGCGCCAAACCGGAGACGCACGAATCGATTGCAATGTGCAAATTGGAAGACTATAAATCACCAGCAACCGGCGAGCTGTCCACCTGCCTCGCAATTCCAAATTTGCAATTTGCAATTCACCCCGCACCCGCCTCTCTCGTAGTGGATTTTGTTAAAAATCCCGCTCCAACACACCCGGATCTTTAACAAGATCCACTACCTTGAATTGGGCGTGTAAGACTTCTTTCTCGGCTGGGTATAGCGGGCGACTGCCTTCGTAACGATGCCTTTCCCGCTTCGACAAGATGCCGATGACTCCCGAAGAATTGACCGACCTGTTTGATCAACAAGCTGCAAACTACGACGCACAGTGGGCGAAAACGGAAGCGATTCGCAACTGCCTATTTCTGCTGCTGGATTCACACTTTGCCGAACTGCCTGAGAACTCGCGCGTGCTTTGCGTCGGTGCCGGCACGGGCGCCGAGATGGAGCACTTTGCGAAAGCGCAACCGGACTGGAGCTTCACGGTCGTCGAACCGTCGGGCGAGATGCTGGAACTTTGTCGCGAGCGTGCCGAAGCAGGCGGCTTTGCAGATCGCTGCGTCTTCCATCACGGCTACTTGGAAACGCTTGAGATGGCCGAACAACACGATGCGGCAACCAGCTTCTTGGTCTCGCAATTCTTTTTGGACCGCGACGATCGACGAGCCTTCTTTGCCGAAATCGCCAGCCGATTAAAACCGAACGGACTGCTTGCCAGTTCCGACCTATCGTGCGATCAAGCCGCCGCCGACTACGACGTGCTGCTTGAAAGTTGGATGCGGATGCTGGCGATGAGCACCAACGATGAAGCCGTCGTCGCACGTATCAGGAAGGCTTACGTCAACGATGTCGCTGTCCGCCCGATCGACGAAGTCACGTCGATCATCAAGTCAGCCGGCTTTGAAAACGCGACGCCGTTTTTCCAAGCCGGGTTAATTCACGCATGGATCTCCACACGATAAGCCTTTCGTGTGTTTTGCCTTCGTTGCTTTTTGCTGCTGCGCTACTTTCGTGAAGCAAACGGCGATAGAGGGACTAGCCCACCGACTTGCTTGCGATAGTCCTTGTAGCCTGGAAACTGCTGCTGCATCTGCTGTTCTTCAAACTTCGACTTTTGCACGAGCACGATCACCAAGACGCCCCACATCAGGCAGCGACTGATCGCCAGCGGTGATGCCAACGTCGCGGCGGTGAACCACAGCAGCCCGCTGTACATCGGATGGCGTACGACACGGTAGGCGCCGCTGGTTACAAGCTCTGTCCGTTCGGTGACTGACGGGTGGATGCGAATGTTGCGTAAGCCGATCGTGAACCAAGCCCAGACGGCGAGCCCCATTCCCGGTGCGCCAAGCAAGAATGCCAACACCGGAAACGGCTTCCACCGGATCGACAACACCAAAGCAGCCGACAATAAAAATTGTGCTGCTACGGCGAACGACTGCTGAAGTGGTCGATTCAATCTCGGCGTTCTCTGTCTAAATAACGTTCAGTTCTCGAGGTACCCGAGAGAGCCTAAGAACTCGGACGCTTTGGCCAGAGTATCTTCATAAGCATCGCCCGAATTGAAGAAACCGTGCGGCGCGCCGTCGTAGAGGTGCAGTTCGTTGCGTACGCCCAGTTCCGTCAGCTTGTCACGGAACGCCTCGCCCGTTTCGACGGGGATCAGCTTGTCTTTGGTTCCCAGGAACACAATCGTCGGTGGGACATCGGCGTCCAAATTGTGCAGTGGCGAAATCGCTTCGTAGAACTCGCTGACGCGGTCGTATCCATAACCTTGCGGCCCGTTGTCATAAACGGGATTGAACAGCACCAACGCGTTTGGCCGACAACTGACCGCCAGATCGTCTGCCGGGTCATCGAACTGATCAACCGTTGCGGTTGCTGCGGCCACATGCCCGCCTGCCGAGCCACCGCCGGCGGCGATGCGCTGCGGGTCGATGTTTAATTCGTCGGCATGGGCGCGTACCCAGCGAATCGCAGACTTGCCGTCCGCCACGCATTCTTTTGGCGAGGTGCCATGTTGTTTCTTGACGCGGTACTGGGCACAGATTGCGACCATCCCACGATCGGCCAAGGCCCGCGATTGACCGTAGAACTGCGAGGGACTGCCGCCGACCCATCCGCCACCGAAAAAGAATACGATCGCGGCACGTGGCGTCGGATCTGACGCTTTTGGCGGCTCGAAAAGGTGTAGCTCTAAATCCACCTCGCCGACCGACTTGTAGACGACCGTTTGATCCGGCTGCGGTTTGTCTTTCGCAGCCTTTTTCTTTTGCGCGTTCACCGGCAACGCGAACGTTGCGACCAAGACCGCGAGCACGGCGAGTCGGTTCATGTCGAAAACCTGAGGCGGGGCGGGGTAGAGCAGGGAAGGGAAACGCAGGATCGTCTAACCAACGCTTTTCGTTACGCTGATTTTACCAACGTTCGATTTTACCAACGTTCAATGCAGCAGTGTTTTTCCCAAGCCGAGTCCCAGCCCCAAATCGCAATCGCGGTCTATTGCGACAAAGCTGTTTACAGACGACGCAATCCGTCTTCTGTCATCGGCGTTGGGATTTCGAAGTCGACTTGGTCGATACGTTCTAGTGTTTCGTCGTCGAGGATCAAGTCTTTCGCTTCCAGTGACTCGTTGAGCTGTTCGACCGATGTCGCACCGATGATGGTTGAGCCGACGAAGTCATGTTGGCGACTCCATGCGACCGACAGTGCGGTGACGGTGGTGCCGATGTCCGTTGCAATCTCCGTCAACCGACGAGTCGTTTCGAGCGTGCGGTCGTTCACGAAGCGTTTGGCCATCCGAAGTTGCCGTTCGGCGTCGCCTTTTAGGTACGCGGTGAAGCGAGCGCCTTCTGGCGGCCCATCTTGGTATTTGCCAGTCAACACGCCACCGCCCAGTGGCGAGTACGGCAGGAGCGAGATGCCTTCTTGACGACAGACCTGTGCCAATTCGCTTTCACAGCGGCGGTTGATCAGACTGAAATTGTTCTGCACGGTTTCGTAGCGATAAGTTTCGCTGACGTCCGCGGTCCAGCACGCCTTCATCATGCCCCAACTGGTTTCGTTGCTGGCTCCGAACGCACGGATCTTGCCTGCGTCGCGCAGGTCTGACAACGCCCCCAGGACTTCCTCGTAAGGCATCCCGTGATCTGGCCAGTGCGTTTGGTAAAGGTCGATGTAGTCGACGTCCAATCGGCGCAGCGAGTCTTCGCATGCTTTGAAGATTTGATGCCGGTCAAGCGTGGTCTTACCGTAGCGGACGGGCGGTTTGAACCAACCGTGTCCGGGCCCGGTGACTTTGGTGGCGACGATGACGGTTTCGCGAGGCTTGGTTTTGATCCAGCGGCCAACGATTTCTTCGGTCACGCCAAACAGTTCGGCCGATGGCGGTACGGGGTACAGTTCGGCGGCGTCGAAGAAGTCGATCCCGGCGTCGTAAGCGGTGTCACAGATTTCGTGACTCAGTTTTTCGTCGCACTGCAAGCCGAACGTCATCGTTCCCATGCAGATGTCACTCACAACAATTCCGCTGCGTCCAAGCCGTCGATATTCCATGGTTGTCTGATTCAGTTCGCGTCAAATGAAATTGGGAGCGGCCCATGATAAAGGGGCAACGGAAACACGTCGACTCGGAGAGGATGAGCGTGTGTTCGATTGAGACGGAGTTCGCGAGATCAGCCGCCAATCCGCATTCGTCAAACGACGACGCACGATTGATCGCCCCGGAGGGGCCGCCTTGGGTAGCTCGGGGTGTTAACCCCGAGTTGCGTGTCACCCGCGAGCGCATCGCCCCGGAGGGCCGACGGTGGTTCGTTGCAAGACCGACGACGGCCCCTCCGGGGCGAATGATTGATGGCTCGACGAGGTCTTGGGGCTCCCGCCCCAAGCTACCAACGTGGCCCCCTTCGGAGTCAAAGACAGAGGTCCGAATCGATTGGGATGCGTCCTCCGGAGTCGAAAACAGACATGCCCCAACGCGATCAACAAAAAAGCTTGGCGCGAGAGCGTTGCTCTTGCGCCAAGCTTGGCTGCATGGTTCGAAGATCGTCTTGCGACGTCTTACTTGCCCATCGCTTCGACGACGGCTTTGCCCATGTCGGCGGGAGTCGGTGCGACGACGATGCCGGCCGATTCCAGGGCTTTGACCTTTTCCGTTGCCGTTCCTTTGCCACCGCTGATGATCGCGCCGGCGTGTCCCATGCGTTTGCCGGGAGGTGCGGTACGACCGGCGATGAACGCGGCGACGGGTTTGGTCACGTGTTCTTTGACGTAGGCAGCCGCTTCTTCTTCGGCCGAGCCACCGATTTCGCCGATCATCAAGATCGCTTCGGTTTGGTCGTCTTCTTGGTACAGCTTCAGCAAGTCGATGTAGCTGGTACCGACGATCGGGTCACCACCCAAACCGACGCAGGTGCTTTGGCCCAACTTCAGCGACGACGTTTGCCAAACGGCTTCGTACGTCAGCGTTCCACTGCGGCTCATCACACCGACCTTGCCGGGCTGGTGAATGTAGCCGGGCATGATGCCGATCTTGCATTCGCCGGGGGTGATCAATCCGGGGCAGTTGGGGCCGATCAAAACGGCGTCGCTGGCGCGGACTTTTTCATAAACACGCACCATGTCGATGACCGGTACGCCTTCGGTGATCGCGGCGATGACTTTGATGCCCGCGTCGAGGGCTTCCAAGATCGCGTCGGCGGTGAACGGCGGCGGGACGAAAATCATCGTGGCATTGGCGCCGGTTTCGTTGACCGCGTCTTCGACGGTGTCAAACACTGGGATGCCGTCGACATCTTGGCCAGCTTTTCCGGGAGTGACCCCACCGACCATCTTCGTGCCGTAGTCGCGACAACCAAGGCTGTGAAAGGTACCGGCCTTTCCGGTAATGCCTTGGCAGATCACTTTGGTGTCGGAGTTGATTAGGATACTCATTGAATCTTATGCATTTAGCGAAGTGTGTATTGTCGTTGTCATAAACCAGAGGACCGCGGGAAGGATTACACCCCGGTCGCTGCCACAATTTTCTGAGCGGCATCGGTGATGTCACTCGCGGTAATGATGTCGACGTCACTTTCGGCGAGCATCTTTCGTCCCTCTTCAACTTCGGTGCCTTCGAGTCGAACGACCAACGGCACTTTAAATCCGACCGTTTTGCTGGCCGCGATCACGGCAGCCGCGATCGTGGTGCAGCGAGCGATCCCGCCAAAGATATTGACCAAGACGCCTTTGACGTTGGGGTCCGACAAGAGGATGCGGAACGCTTCAGTCACTTGCTCTTCGTTGGCACTTCCGCCGACGTCCAAGAAGTTCGCTGGCTGGCCGCCGTGGTACTTGATGATGTCCATCGTCGACATCGCCAAGCCGGCACCGTTGACCAAGCAGCCGATGTTGCCTTCCAGTTTGACGTAGCTCAGTCCGGCGTCGGTCGCACGAACTTCGCTGGGCTCTTCTTCGCTCAAGTCACGGAACTCGGCGAGTTCTGGGTGACGGTACAGTGCGTTGTTATCGAAGGTGATCTTGGCGTCCAGGGCGACCATTTGATCATCGCCGGTGATCACCAGCGGGTTGATCTCGGCCATCTCGCAGTCATAGTCGACATAGAAACGGCACATGGCGGGCATAAAGCGTGACGCCGCTTTGGCAGCCGCGCCAGTGATGCCTAGCTTCTTGCAAAGCTTGCGGACTTGGTAAGGCTCCAAGCCGACGTGTGGGTCGAAGTGCTCTTTGAAAATCAGTTCGGGGGTTTCTTCGGCGACCGTTTCGATCTCCATCCCGCCTTCGGTGCTGACCATCAAGACAGGTTTCTTGTCGCCGCGGTCCAGGACAATACCCAGGTACAATTCGCGTGCGATGTCGCAGCCTGCTTCGACGAAGACTTGGTTGACCGTTTGGCCTTCGGGACCGGTTTGGATCGTGACCAGCTTTTTCCCCAGCAATCCTTCGGCGGCCGCACGAGCTTCGTCGGCGCTTTTGCACAGCACGACGCCGTGTTGCTTGGGGTTATCGATGACGGTGCCTTTTCCTCGGCCGCCGGCATGGATTTGAGATTTGACCACGGCAATTTTGCCGCCGAGCTTGTCGTAGGCCTGGGCCGCTTCTTCGGGCGTCTTGGCGACGATGCCCTCCAGAACCGGCACCCCGGCTTTTCGAAACAGTTCCTTGCCCTGGAATTCGTGGATTTTCATCGGTCGTCCGATCGCGTTGGTGGGTCGCTATGAGATTGAACTCTTGGATTGTGGCGCCCTGGCATGAAGGCACCAATTGCGGGAATATAAGCCTAGCGCGTGGCGATCGGAACCACACGGGACCGAGGTGACACGCCCCTTTTCGCCAATCATCCCGCCTCCCGAATCGAAATGGCTCCCCACACCCCTCCCAACTTGATCCTGCTGCACGAAAGCGACAATGTCGCAATCGCTGTTGCCGATCTCTCCGCTGGCACCGATGTCAGTCTTGGGTCACATCATTTTCGAACACAATCGATTATCCCACGTGGTCATAAAGTTTCCGTTTGCGAAATTCCCGTCCACACGCCGGTGCTTAAATACGGCCAACCGATCGGCAAGTCCAGCACCACAATCGCCGCTGGCAGCCACGTCCACAGCCATAACTTGGTGGACCATCACGACGTAACTGAGAAGGTCACCGAAACCTCGCCACCACCAGCACCGACTCCCCTCCGCCGGACTTTCGAAGGCTTCGTACGTCCTGATGGCAGAGTCGGAACTCGCAATTACGTCGCCGTGTTGTCGACAGTGAACTGCAGCGCAACCGTCTGTCATAAAGTTGTGCAACGTTTCGATCCCGATCGGATGAAACGCTGGCCAAACGTCGATGGCGTCTTTGCCGCGACGCATACCACCGGTTGTGCACTCGCACTTGGTGGTCGCAAACATCAAATGATTGCAACAGCGGTGGCGGGTTATGCTCAACATCCCAACGTAGGCGGTCGCTTGATCATCGGGCTGGGCTGTGAACAAAACACGACCGGGTACTTAGCAGAACATCATGGCGTCGTTCCGCTTCACGCGCCTGACGGAACAACGCTGACGCGCGACCAACGTGTTCCGGTGTTGACGATGCAAACCGAAGGCGGCTCGGCGGTGACGATCGACCGGGCCGAACGCCTGGTCGAACAACTACTCGACCAAGCCAACGAGGTCCGGCGCACCACCGTCGATGCGTCGCACTTGATGATCGGTGTCGAGTGTGGGGGCAGCGACGGGTACAGCGGAATCACGGCAAACCCGGCAATCGGGGCGGTTTCCGACCGTGTCGTTGCCTGTGGTGGGACCTCGATCATCTCGGAAACCACTGAACTGTACGGCGCAGAACATTTGCTCTGCGACCGCAGCCGTTCGCCTGAAGTTGGTCAAAAATTGGTCGACTTGATCCGTTGGTGGCAAGACTATGTCGCCTTCTATGGCGGACGGTTGGACAACAACCCATCAGTCGGCAACAAAGCAGGTGGCTTGACCACGATCACCGAAAAATCACTGGGGGCCGTTTCGAAGAGCGGCAGTACAACGCTCGAAGCAGTCTATGACTACGCCGAGAGAGTCAACACGCCTGGGTTGGTCGTCATGGATTCACCAGGGTTCGACCCATCCAGCGTGACCGGAAAGGTTGCCGGGGGTGCGAACCTGATTCTTTTCTCCACCGGTCGCGGAAGCTGCTTTGGGTGCAAGCCAACGCCCGTCATCAAGATCGCATCGAACAGCGAACTGTTTGAAAACATGCGTGACGACATGGATCTGAATGCCGGTGAAGCCGTCGCTGGGAAGTCGATTCAAGAACTCGGCGACGAATTTTTTGAATTCGCGTTGCGGGTTGCGAGCGGCGAAACAACCGCTAGCGAGCGCAATGGTTTTGGCGATCACGAATTCGTGCCATGGACCGTCGGCCCAGTCCTGTAGGACACGAGCATTAAACGCTCCTCGGTACAGCGTCCTATTGAATCACCGCGTTCTGTTGCTGAAGCATCGCGAGTGCTTTGACGGCTTGTGTTAACACACGGACTTGCTGACGCAGTTCGGCGATCTCGTGGTGCAATTCGTCATGATGCATTTGCACAACCGCAGGCCTTTCGACGACATCTTCGATCGCAGGTGCGACAAAGACAATTTCATGATCCATTTCACGATTGTGACGGATCCATTTGAGCCGCATCTTTTTTCCTGTCGGATGAATTTCGACAGCCCGCTTCATATCCGTCGGCAGCTCGATTTCGAACTGATCGATCTCGATGATTTTGTCACCCTGCATCAGGCCCGCAAGAGCCGCGGCGCTGCCTTCGACCACCGAAACGACTTCGACGCCGAGCGGCGAATCCTCCACCACGACTCCTAATACCGGCCGTCCGTTGATCGTACTCGCGGCAACGGGTTCTCGTTGAAGTCTGTCGAGATCTTTTTCAATCGCGTCGAGCGCAACAACGATGTCTCCCGCCGGAGTGATAACCACCTCCCGAGTCGTTCCTGGATAAGCGGTGTTCTGTGCCGAGGAGTTGCTTGTGAAGCAGAGCAAAGCGATCACGGGCAAGGCAAAGATTCGTCGCGGTGAAAGCGTCATGGTGAGGACCTCAGACAAAAGTTAGATGATGGTAAGCAGATCGTTCGGTTTCAGTTTGCTTTCCGTCAGATCGCTCTCGGGCTGATATAAATCGCGTTCGAGAGGATGCAAACGCTGTACCGATCTGAATTTGCGTCTTGCTGGACGGGGAAATTGAACGCCAATTGATCGGGCCGGGCGATCCGGTGACGCCCTTCGCCCCCCAACCGGACAAAGCTCGAGAAGAAACACTATGATGTCGCTGTCCAATTCACTCGGTTTATCGGTGTGTGAAGATGTGTGCATCAGTTGACGATTCGGCAGCAGTCGCTTTGCCGCCAACGCCATTCTCTTCCGGAACGCTGCTTGCTGACCTCCGTGGTGGGCTCGTCGTTTCCCTGGTTGCGCTGCCGCTGTGCTTGGGGATTGCACTGGCATCGGGTGCGACTGGCGAACCGGGGGCGTTGTCTTTGATGAGCGGTCTGATCGCAGGCATAGTCGGCGGAATCGTGGTCGGATCGATCAGCGGGTCACATACCAGTGTCAGCGGGCCGGCGGCTGGCCTGACCGCGATCGTCATCACTCAAGTCGAAAAGTGCGGCACGGTGCCAGCATTTTTGCTGGCAGTGGTTATCGCTGGCATCTTGCAGTTGGGAATGGGCGCAATGAAAGCCGGCGCGCTCTCGGCGTTCTTTCCGTCAAGCGTGATCAAGGGACTGCTGGCTGCGATTGGGGTGATCCTGATTTTGAAACAGATCCCGCACGTGGTCGGACATGACCGCGACCCCGAAGGCGATATGTCGTTCGAACAACCGGACCGTGAGAACACATTCAGTGAATTGATTTCGGTGCTGGACGATTTTCACCTCGGCGCCGCAGCGGTTGGAATGTTGTCGGTCGGATTGCTGGTGCTTTGGCAGCGCGTCGAACCGCTCCGCAAGTCCATCGTGCCAGGCCCACTGGCAGCGGTGCTATTCGGAGTTTCATTGCACCTGTTCTTTCTTTCGCTAGGTGGCAACTGGGCGATCGGGTCAGATCACTTGGTCCAGATTCCCGTCGCCACATCACTTGGTGACCTATCAGGTTTCTTGACATTTCCTGACTTTGCCTCGCTGCTCAATCCAGCCGTCTATGGAGCCGCAGTAACGATCGCGATTGTTGCTTCTTTAGAAACGCTACTGAACCTCGAAGCGGTCGACAAGTTGGATCCGCTACGTCGCCGTTCTCCGGCCAACCGCGAACTACTCGCACAAGGTGCGGGCAACATTGTCTCGGGAATGCTTGGTGGGCTACCGGTGACGAGTGTGATTGTGCGTGGCAGCGTGAACGTCGGGATCGGTGCCAAAACCAAGGTCAGCACGATTTTTCACGGAACGCTGCTTGTGCTCAGCGTAGTGTTGATCCCGCAGTACTTGAATTTGATTCCGCTGTCTGCCCTCGCGGCGATCCTCTTGGTCACCGGTTTCAAGTTGGCCAGTCCGTCGTTGTTTCGACAGATGTGGAGCGAAGGTCGCTACCAGTTCTTGCCCTTTATCATCACGCTTGTTGCGATCGTATTTTCAGACCTATTGATCGGTATCCTGATCGGTTTAACGACCAGTGCGTTATTCATCCTCAACAGCAACTTGCGCCACCCGCTTCGACGTGTGATCGAATCGCATTTGGACGGCGAAGTGACCTATATCGAGCTTGCCCCTCAAGTCAGTTTTTTGAATCGCGGTGCGCTCGACAAGCTGTTCTCCGATGCCAAACCCAACAGCAACTTATTGATCGACGCGACGCATTCCGACTACATCGATCCGGACGTGCTGAGCATGATCCGTGAATTCAAATCGGCGACCGCACCGGCGCGCGGCATTAAGGTTTCGCTTCGTGGTTTTCGCGAAAAATACAAGTTACGTGACGAAGTGCTATTCGCCGACTACGCAACACGACAACTGAAAGAACGCATCAGCCCCGAACAAGTTTTGATGATGCTTCGCGAAGGTAACGCACGGTTTCATACAGGGCAGCGATTGACTCGCGATCTTGGTCGCCAAATCAATGCGACACGACTGGACCAAAATCCTTTCGCGGCGGTGCTTAGCTGCATCGACTCTCGTGTGCCTGTGGAGTTGATCCTCGACCAAGGGATCGGCGACGTGTTTAGCATTCGCGTGGCGGGAAATATCGTTGGAACCAAAACGATCGCCAGTTTGGAATATGCCGTGGCCGTCAGCGGAGTCAAATTGGTGTTGGTACTCGGACACACTCGCTGTGGCGCCGTCACGAGCAGTATTGAACTGGTCGGACGCGGTGTCGATGTTGCCGAGGCGACCGGGTGTGGGCATCTGGGGGCGATCGTCGATGAAGTCGCGACCTGCGTGACCGAAGAAGAATGCCGTCAATCGCTAGCAATGCCAGAATCGCAGCGTGATGCCTTTGTCGATGAAGTTGTCAAACGCAATGTCTTGATGGCGACGGAACAGATCCTACGTCGCAGCGATGCGATCGCGGCGGCGGTTGTCGAAGGAAATGTTCGCGTTGTCGGGGCGGTCTATGACATTGCCAGCGGCAAGATCGATTTTTTCGAAGAAGAATCCTGGAGTCGTGAAAAACTGACGCGTTAAGAAGCGATCAGATAAACGGCACAGTTGATCACCAGCATGTATTGCCAGCCAAATGAGGGGGCTAGTTTCTTTGCTATGCTGCTAACAATGGCCTAGAATGAAGGTTCGAACCTTATCGTTCGCCTTTTCTATTCCTTGTGTTACAGAAACGTTGTCGCATTTCAAAACGTTGTCCGGGACGTTAAATCGGCTTGGTTCCGTTTCGTTGGCGACCTCCATTCAGTAACGTCGTTGCGTCTTCCATCTCCGATGACGCCACTTATCGTTTCGCGATTCCCAAACGGGGATGTATTTTTCATCAATTGAATGGCCGAACGTTTGCCGTTCAACATGCTTCAAGTTCAACGGTGTCGCGTTGGACGCATCTTCGTGACTTGAGCTTGGGCCGATGCGAAAGACAAAGCCGCACAGAGTGATTGGAAACCTCACAAAGTGATTGGAAACACAGTGACTAGCAAAACCTGCCGACAATTCGCCCTCGGAATGATCGCTTGGATCGTCACGATTGCTGCTGTCCCGAGTATCAGTTTTGGCCAGGGTGCCGGGCTGGGCCCCAGCATGGGCATCGAACCGACCGGCGTTTCTTACCCTTCGCCGCAGTACTACGCCGCGTTGGAAATCTATCGCACCGGCGATTTGGAAGCGGCTGTCGATGCGTTTGATTTTGCAATTGGTCGTACACGCCGCGATATCAACGGGCACTGGATCGATGCCATTCCCGTGTATGCGATGATGGCCGAAGCACAGTATTACATGGGTGACTTGGAAGGGGCGATGGCGAGTGTCGATATGGCGCTCAAAATCGCGATTCGGTATCGCGCCCAACGTTGGCTGGCTCGCCCCGTTTGGACGGAGGTTTTGCAGGGTCAATCCGTCCAGGCGACGCCGCAGTACCTTTGGCCCGATGCCAAAGCGGTCAACCTCGCGCCGCTCGCCCGTTCGGTCAAGTATTACTCCGGTGAACAGCTGACTGAGCAAACCTTCCAAAAGCCCGGCGTCATCGAAGAACTGAACATCAAAACGATCGATATGGTCGAAGTCATGCGCGGCTTGGCTTTGGCATCGTATCGACGCCGGATCATTCTCGGCCCTTGGCCGAAAACGATACCCTGGCGACTCAGGTGATCGACAGCACCAAGTATCCTGCCGGGCTGAACGTACCGATCGCGATGAACTTGATCGGTTGCATGCGAGCGGCTGAACGTTTCGGCGCGATGGAGGACGAACGCACGATCAGCGACGCGACCAAAGTCACCAACGAAATGGGCCGGGTCCACTCCCTCGCACCCATCGTCGGCTTGTGCGCGGCATCGGCAATCGCAGACACCGACAAACCAGCCGCGGCGGTGCCAATCTGTATCCAAGTTGTCAACCAAGCCGCTGCGCTTGGGTACTTCGAATTGATTGGCGAAGCACTCCAATTGGCCGCCGGTTGCGCCGATGAATCGAATGCGGTGTTGGTCCAACAATCTGCCCAGGTCGCAGCTGCAAACTTGATCCGCAAATCGCGTCTTGCCGCCCTCCATAGCCTTCTGGCTGCCGCAGATGCCGCAATCACCGCGGGTGATGTGACGAGTGCTAACGCCCGACTGGCCGAAGCGAAGGCGATCGCTGTTCGACGCGACGTGGCCCAACCGAGATTGGACGCTTATGGGTTTTACATCGCGGCCCGATTGGCCGCCCGAAATGGAATCATCGCGGACGGCAAAACCATCGTTCGTCCGTGGGAAGAACCGGTCGGCCAGCTGATCAACTTTGCGACCAACACGCGTTTGCGACGTCGAACCTGATCACCATGCCGCGACTGTACCAACTGCAACGTGTCCGCGTCGCGCTCGGCAGCAACATGGACACCCAATCGCTGGACCTATTGCTAAAGCGCTACTGCAGCGCACCGACCGCCGACGTCTGGCGACGCGACCCGGTTGATGCCATCGCCGGTCATATCGGCAACCCGGAAGCATTACGGTTGGCACGCCTTCGAACCGTCGCCGCTCGTGAAAGCGCATTGGACGTTTTGCTTCGCATGGAAGACCTGCTGACTGGTCGCCTGGAAAGCCAACTCGCATTGGGAGGCCGAGTGCATCAAGTTCGCTCGCTCGCCCGCTTGCCCGATGAACTGGTCGAAAAGGATGTCGTCGCATTCCGCAATACGGCGCCAAAATCGATCCGTGATCTCCGTGCCGCGACGAAAGCGATCGCCGACGGCGCCGGTGGGGTGCCACCAACGACGATCACCCCGAAATTGCAAGCTGCCGAATCCGAAGCTTGGCAAATCTCGCTCGATCGCTATGTAACACCGCGTGTCGTCCCACACGGCATGGATCAAAAACAACCGCTCGCCGAATTGCCACCCGACGTCGCGATCTTAGCCTTCGTCCAGGACAACACTGTCTTTCACGCAGTGCTGTGCACCAAAGCAAAATCGAACTATTGGTCAATCAAAGGCAGTACCAGAGTCGCTGCAGACGTCGCCAAGGTAATGCGTGGAATCGGTGCATCGCAAAGCCGAGGTGCCCGGTTGCCCGACGACGAGTCCTGGCGGAAAGACGCGATCGAACTTCGTGATCGGATGATCCCAGTTGGGTCGGCGCCACTGGTCGAAGACCGACTGAACGGGATCAAACGACTGGTCATCATCCCGGATGGACTACTCTGGTATCTGCCCTTCGAATTGCTGCCGATCGATGACGAAGCGTCAACTCTGCTTGGCGACGAAGTGCAGGTCACGTACGCCGCGACGCCGGCGCTCGCGATGTACCCCACCGCGGCGAAATCGACACAAGGCAAAATCGCACTCGCCGGTGGCAAAATCTTTGCACCACGCGAGGTCGACTTGAACGAGGAACTGACTCAATCGATCGCGGATGCGGCAACAGCCGGTACCGTACGCTTACCAAAGGAAGCGTCGATCCCGACAAGTCGCAGCGGCCTGATCGCGTCGCACTTAATCGTTGCCGATACGACCATTCCTAACGGCGCTTCGCTGTTGCAAACGCCGCTTGCCGGATACGAAGCATCCATGCTGTACGGACACGTTGGTGACTGGCTCCGCACTGCCGCCCCCACGCCATCAAGTCTGTTCCTTGCCGGTTTCCGTTCAAACCTGGAGACGCCACAGCAAGTCTCCGGGAACGAAATCGCCATGATGCTAATGTCACTGCAATACAGCGGTGTTCGCGACGTCACACTGAGCCGCTGGGCTGTCGGAGGAATCTCCACCGCAACATTGCTGCGTGAATACTCCCAAGAACTGGGCTTCCTGACACCAACGGAAGCATTCGAACGCTCGAAGAACGTCTTACGCCGGACGGAGCTGAACCCAAGTGCAGAACCGACGCTCAGTAAAGCCGACCTCGAACGCAGCACATTGACTGGCAACGAGCCGTTTTTCTGGTCCGGCTACCTACACGCGTCACCGCTGCTGGACTGAGTCACAGCTGGATTGAGTCACAGCAGCGGGCGATTGCGACCGATCACTTATGCGATCAGCGGTTTGATCACGTGTGCCGGTTCGACGCCGGTCAGTTTTTGATCCAGCCCTTGGTAACGGTAGGTAAACCGTTCATGGTCGAAGCCCAACAGGTGCAATACCGTGGCGTGGAAATCGCGAATGTGAATCGGATCTTTGACGATGTTGTAACTGAACTCGTCAGTTTCGCCGTAGATCGTTCCACCCTTTGCACCGCCACCAGCCATCCACATGCTGAAGCAGCGTGGGTGGTGGTCACGACCATAGTTATCGCGTGAAAGTTGGCCTTGCGAGTAAATTGTGCGACCAAACTCGCCGCCCCAGATGACCAAGGTGTCATCCAGCATGCCGCGTTGACGGAGGTCTTCCAGCAACGCATGGCAGGGCTGGTCGACGTCTTTGCACTGGCTTGGCAAACGCCCTGCCAAGTTACCGTGATGGTCCCAGTTGTTGTGATACACCTGGATGAAGCGGACGCCACGTTCGGCTAATCGACGGGCCATCAAAACCGAGTTCGCAAACGTCCCGGGCTTCTTCGCGGCCTCGCCATAAAGCTCAAATGTGTGCTGCGACTCACTCGCAATGTCAGTCAGTTCCGGAACACTCGCTTGCATCTTGTACGCCATTTCATACTGGCGAATTCGCGTTGCCGTGTCAGGGTCGTGGTACCGATTGAAGTTCAACTGATTCAATTCGTTCAGTTGCTCGATCGATCGTTTCCGAAGCTTGTCCGGAACGCCTGGCGGGTTGTTGATGTAAAGAATCGGGTCGCCAGAACTTCGGAATGAAACGCCCGCGTGCTCACCTGGCAAATAGCCCGAGTGCCACAGACGAGCGGAAATCGCTTGTTCCTGTTCGCGGTTGGTTGGGATCGCGACCAAGACGACGAAGGCCGGCAAATTCTCGTTCATCGAGCCCAGACCGTACGACGCCCAAGAACCTAAGCAAGGCCGCCCGGCAACTTGGTTACCGGTTTGCATCGCCGCAATTGCGGGTTCATGGTTGATCGCTTCGGTATGCAACGATCGCATCCAACAGATCTCGTCCGCTTTCTTGGCCAAGTTGGGCAGCAACTCTTGGTTGAGCCACATACCGCACTCACCGGACTGGGTGAACTTGTACTTCGAAGGCGAAATCGGGAACCGCGATTGCCCACTGGTCATCGTCGTCAAACGTTGACCATTGCGGATCGACTCGGGCAGGTCTTTGTCGTACCACTCGTTCATCTGGGGCTTGTAATCGAACAAGTCCATCTGTGACGGCCCACCGACCATGTGCAAATAAATCACACGTTTGGCGGTCGGAGGAAAGTGCGTTGGTACGGCACCGGGATGACCGACCAGTTCACTTGCCATCGCGGCTTGGCCGGAAAACGCGTCGCCCATCAGCGACATCATTGCCGCTCCACCTAGCAGGTTGCGACCGGAGGTGAAAAAGTGACGGCGAGACAAAAAAGCGGGGTGATTGGAATCCATGAATTGACTCAGTTCTGAAAGTTGCGGGCGGAGAATGACGTGACGCGAGGGTCAATGACTGATGCGGGGAACTACTTACAAAGCACTTCGTCCAGATTCATGATCTGGTTGCAAAGCAAGGTCCAAGCTGCCAGCTCGGTCGCTGGCAGCTCTTTATCAGTCGGGCTTTCGCCGATTTCGATCAGCTTGCCCGCGTCTTCAGGGTTCGATTCATAGTACGCACGATACTCATCCAAGCTACGCCGGATGATTGTCAGTTCTTCCTCGGTGATTTCCCGACAAAGGACCAACTCGGTCGCATAGCGAATCGCCGTTTCATCATCCGCAACTTCGCCCGACTCTGATTCTTGGCCGGCATCGCAACGCAACGCGTCCTGTGCCAACTTTCGAGCCGCTTCGACAAACTGCGGATCATTCAGCGTCACCAAGGCTTGCAGTGGCGTGTTGGTTCGCTCGCGGCGGACCACACAAAACTCGCGACTTGGCGCGTTGAACGCTTCCATGTTGGGCGGCGGCGCCATCCGTTTCCAGAAACTGTAAACGGTTCGCCGATAGAGGTCCGCGTCCTTGCCTTCTTCATATCGCCGGGTATTGCTTTCCGGCAAACCGACGATGCTCCAAATGTCGGATGGTTGGTAAGGCTTCACGCCCGGACCGAACATTCTTGGCGATAGTAACTTGGCACTTTTCAGCGCCGCGTCTCGCACCATTTCGGCATCCATGCGGAATTTCGGACCGCGTGAAATCAACGCGTTGTTGGGGTCCTGTTCCAAGCTCTCTTCGGTCGTGATCGCGGCTTGACGATACGTCGCACTTTCAAAGAGTTGTTTGTAGAACCGTTTGACATCCCAGCCATGGTTGGCAAAGTCGACTGCCAGGAAATCCAACAAAGCCTGGTTCGATGGCGAAGCCCCGGTCATCCCAAAGTCCTCGCTGGTGACGACCAATCCGGTACCGAAGACTTGCTGCCAGAACCGGTTCACGGTCACGCGGGCGGTCAACGGGTTCGCCGGATCAACCAACCAATGGGCAAGTCCCAAACGGTTGTTCGGTTCGCCGGGTTTCATTGGGTGCAGCGCCGCCGGTGTCGCCGCAGCGACTTCTTCGCCCAATTGATCGTACTGACCACGGAGCATGATGTGGGTCATCGCAGGCGTATCTTTTTCCTGCTGGATGTGCGTGATCGGGCTGCGTGACTGGATTGCCGCCTTTTCGGCATTCAATTGGTCAACTTTGGAAGCCAGACCGGCGTATTCGGTATCAATCACATCGAAGTAATATTGATCGATCGCTCCACGCTCTTGATCTTTGATCGTGTATGCATCCGATTCGTTTTGGTGGCGTGCAATCTGGTCGGCAACCGATTCCAGCTTGGCGAGGGCCATGACTTCGCGGTCGGACAATGCGCGGCGATAAAGTCGAAGTTCGGAAACTGACAAACCTTCCATGCTAGGGTCGCCAAAACGCGAACCAATTTGGAATGGCACGTCGGTCAACATGCTCGCGTTCGGCTTGACCGAGTTCATGTCAGCACGAAGCGCGACCGCCTTACCATCGACGTAAATCTTCACGCCTTCAAAGCGTGACGAACCATCGTAAGTGAACGAGACGTGTTGCCAGTTGCCCGGTCGAAGCACCGCGTCGATTGACGTGGCTTTGATCGCACTTTCCGGCCAAGTATCGATCAGGTGAACCGCCAAGCTATTGCCTTGGCGGTAGAGGTCCCAGCCTCGATAGTTGTTGCCGAGGTCCATCTTTCCGATGATTCCGGCACCGCCGTTTTGCGGAACTCGGATCCATGCGGAAAGCGAAAAGGCTTCGTCGAATTCTTGTTTTCCGATCGGCCCAAGTTGAATCGTGCCGTCTTTTTGGATCACCGGTGCGGTAGGACGTCCGTCGAACGATTGCCAAGTCAAACCGCCAGGCACTTGGACGGTCGCGTCCAATTCGCCGTTCATCTTCAACGCATTGCCTTGGCCTTCGTCCAAAGGCAGATGAAATGCCAGTTTGTCGGTTGGCAATTTCGAGTACAGATCGTCTTGGGAAACGGATTCGATCCATTTGCCGATGTTGGCGAGCGTTTCGTTGCGATGTTGATCGCGAGCGGAAACCGCGGCCGCAATTTCATTTGGCAACGCATCCCAACGTGGACGGTCTTCGTCGGTTGGCAGATACAAGATCGGGCCAACGCCTTCTTTGCGGTTGCCGTCCTTCGCACCTTGAGTCGTGTTCCGGAAGTACGCGGCCAACGAGTAATAATCCTTCATCGTGATCGGATCAAACTTGTGGTCGTGGCACTGGGCACAGTTCGTGGTCAGCCCGAGGAACACCCAACCGAACGTCTGAACGCGGTCGGTCGCGTAGAGTGCCAAGTTTTCTTCGTCGATCGTCCCGCCTTCGTTGGTTGTGATATTGCAACGTTGAAAACCCGTTGCGACCAACTGTGATTCGGTTGGATTTTCCAACAAGTCACCAGCGATCTGTTCGACGATGAACTGGTCGAATGGCTGGTTGCGGTTGAACGCTTCGATGACCCAGTCACGGTAGGGCCACATCTCGCGATAGTTGTCGAAGTGCAAGCCGTGGGTGTCGCCATAACGTGCGGCGTCGAGCCAATACCGGCCTCGATGTTCGCCCCAAGTCGGACGACTCATCAAGCGATCAACCCATTCGCTATAGGCCTCATCGCCACGTTGTGCGTAGTCCTTTTCGAATTCGGCACGATCATTCGGCGACGGCGGTAAGCCGGTGATGTCCAGGTGCAAACGGCGGAACAAAACACTCGGCTGAGCTTCGGACACCGGCGACAGCCCGGCGTGTTTCAAAGCTGAAAAGACATAGTCGTCGATTTCATTTTTGCGCCATTGGGCATCGGCAGTTACCGATGGCGTTTCAATTTCAGGAGTCACGAAGGCCCAGTGTTTTTGGAACTCGGCGCCTTCTTTGATCCAGCGGACCAGCGTCGCTTTTTGCTCTTCGCTGATCGTTTTTTTACTGTGCGGAGGCGGCATGATCAGATCAGGATCATCGGTCATGATCCGCGCGATCATTTCGCTTTCGTCTGGATTACCGGGCACGATCGCGGCGGAATCGATCGCACTTTCGGCTTGGTCCAAACGCAAACCGGCTTCGCGTGAATGGTCGTCAGCGCCATGACACGCGAAACAATAGTCGGCCATAATCGGACGGATATCGCGGTTGTAGTCGACGCGATTTTCGTCCGCAGAAGTGGAACTTGAGGTGGGTGAAACGGTGTCTTCGGCGGCGGCTTTGGAGAGAGCGACGCTGGACGTAATCAGCGTCGAGCCGACGAATGCGAACACACCAGACGTACGCAAACAACGATGAACGAAACGTCTCATCGAAAATCCTTTGAATCGAGTGGCCGGTTGAACTCAACCGGAGCTGTATCGGTGGGAAAGGATCGCAGGTCGGTGGGATATTTCATTGCGAAACAGAGTGTCCATCTGCAACGTGTGACGCCAGATGGACGAAGACCCAAGAAGGGAACTGCATTCTAGTTCATGATCGCTTCGGAATGAATATCAACCACAACAGTTTTCTTGTTCCTCCTACAGTCTCGTTAGACTGGAGTCCCACGCCGCACCTTCCCTTCCCCCCACCTTTTCGGATGTCCATCCTGATGCGAACGACGTATCTACTGATCGCTTTCCAGACTGTCCTACTCGTCGGCCAACCGAATCACGCCACTGCGAAGTGGACTATTTTTGCGGGAACCGAAAAAACCGATTCGCCGTCTGCCGAGCGACCGACACACCCCACTGCTGGTGCGTTGCGAAATGTCTACGGAATCGAAGTCACTCCGGACGCGATTTTCTTTAGCACTGTCGATGATCATTCGATCTGGAAATGCGACCGCGAAGGGACGTCGATGATCCGTTACGCAGGCACCGGGACAGCCGGCCATACCGGTGATGGCGGCCCAGCGTTGAAAGCACAGTTCAACAAACCGCACGAGATCCGCGCTGACGACGATGGCAACCTGTTTGTCGCTGACACCTTCAACCATTGTGTGCGCCGGATCGATGCCGCGACCCAAACCGTCACCACGGTCGCCGGCACGGGGCAATCGGGTTTCGCCGGCGACGACGGCCCGGCAACCAAAGCGATGTTTGATCAGCCGCACAGCATTGTGCTCGACGGAATGGGCGGCATCTATGTGGCTGACACTCGCAACCACCGCCTGCGACACGTCGACCTAAACCACAACCTTGTTCGCACAGTCGGCGGAGATGGCAGGGGACGACTGCCAGAGGATGGCCAATCGCTCAAATCGGCATCGCTTTTCGGACCACGATCACTCGCGATTGATGGCGATTCGATTTGGCTGGTGCTTCGCGAAGGCAACAGCGTCTGGAAAATCGATCGCGAATCAGATCGAATCACCCTCGTTGCAGGGACTGGAAAACAAGGCCACGAGGGCGACGGCGCCGATCCCCGATTGGCGACGTTCCGAGGTCCCAAGGGGATCGCCGTCGACTCGCGAGGTGATCTCGTCATCGTCGATACCGAAAACCATGCGCTGCGTTATGTCGATTTTGCGGCGAATACGATCCAGACACTGCCGGTCGGCCATCCCATGAAGCGGCCGCACGGGGCCGCCGTCCTGACCGATTCAAAAGGAATCGACCACATCCTGGTTTCCGATTCTGAAAATCATCGGGTGCTGATTTCGCCACCGAGAAACTGATTTCGCGGCATGGCAAGACGTTTCCCTTCGGGTCATCCGCTAGGCCAGCCGTCAATGGCGAGATCCGCTCCACTCGGGATCGAGGCGATTTACCTGGGGGTCCCTGTGAATCCTGGCGAGCTGGGCAACCGACAAGCCTCCATTTGTCTTTGCATCGCTGCCATTAACTGTCACTTTGGCGGACGTGGTTGAAAACACTGAAAAACGCCGGGGCGTGTGAAAGGAGTTCGCAAGAGGGCGAGTATCCATAGAAGCAGCAAAAGCCTGGGGTGCCTCGACTAGATTGGTCGGTATAATCTCGATGTTATCGCTTGCTCGGTTCGTTGCGGCGCCGATGAGGCTCACCGAGTTCGCGATCCTCGAGCTGAGATGACTATAGGGTGACCGATTCCCCAGTCACACGCGCGACGCTGTTGATGCGATTGCGTGATGCGAATGATTACGAAGCGTGGGAGGATTTCCTGCGCGATTACGGCCCGATGTTGTACCGGTTTGTACGCAGCAGAGGGCTCCAGGATGCCGATGCTGCGGACATTGTTCAGGACGTGTTTCGACGCGTAGGGATGGCAATCGGAAAATTGGAATACGACAAAGAGAAGGGCGGGTTCCGAGCTTGGTTATTCACCATCACTCGCAACCGTCTTTACACCTATTTCGAAAAACAGAAAAGGTCGGCTGGCAACACCGCCAACGACACTGCCCAGTTGGAACTACTGTCGCAGGCCGCTGACGAACGCAATGAGCTGGCCGAGCAATGGGAACTGGAGCATCTCCGATCGCTGGCCGCTTCGGCGATGAAACGCGTCGAAGAGAACTCGGACCCGAAAACCTGGTCCGCTTTCCGCATCACGGCTGTCGAAGGCCGCTCGGCTGCTGATGCCGCCGAGGAACTGTCCATGAGCACCGGCGCAATTTATGTCGCCAAAAGTCGTGTCACCGCGCGTTTGCGTGCCGAAATCAAAAAGCTTCAACAAGACGAGGGAGACTTCGTATGAGTCGCTGCTCATGTCCCTGCAAAAAAGACCTCGAAGCCCTCGTTAACGGTCAGCTTTCTAACGAACGCGCCGAAGAGACGACGGAGCACGTCGGCCAATGCACCGAGTGCCAGCATGTGATCGAGGAAGTCGCCATTGGCGAACTTCAAGAAGAAGTCCACGTACCGATCGAAGCCCTCGTCGGCGAAGAAGTCACCGCTTTGCCGCCAAGCGAATCGGCGTACTGGAAAGCGGTCAGCAACATCTCGATGCAGTTCGATATCGCTGCCAAAGCCGTCAGCGACAGTGATTCCTACGCCCAACCGATCCACGACACGTCGATCGAAGTCAAACGTGTCACCGGTTCAGAACAAACGTCCGACGCCGATCCCGGTCCGACGATCGAAACGCCAGCCGCGATCAAGCTGCCGTTCTTGAAACCATCCGACGATGCTGCCTACATCGGCCGACTGAACCATTTCGAAATCGCTCGCATCATCGGCCGCGGCGGAATGGGCATCGTCCTCGAAGCGTTCGATACCCATCTGCAACGCACCGTCGCGATCAAAGTCCTGAACCCGGAATACGACAAGAACGATGTCGCACGGCAGCGATTCTGCCGTGAAGCGCGCGCGGCCGCCGCGATCTCGCATGAACACGTCGTCGCGATGCATAACGTCGCGAAAGAGGACGAAGGCGGAATCGCGTTTTTGGTGATGCAATACATCGAAGGCGAAACGCTGGAGAAGCACCTCTCCAAATCCAAACCGCTGCCACCAGCGGATGCGGCGCGGATCGCAATGCAAATCGCCGCCGGGCTCGCCGCCGCACACGAACGCGAGATGGTCCACCGTGACATCAAACCGGCAAACATCCTGCTGGAACGCTCCTCCGGTCGAGTCAAACTGACCGACTTCGGACTCGCCCGCGCCACCGACGACGTTCGCCTGACCAAAACGGGCATGGTGACCGGCACGCCGCTTTACATGTCGCCCGAACAGGCCACCGGCGCCGGAACCGACGAGCGCAGCGACTTGTTTTCGCTCGGCGCGGTCATGTACGAGATGCTGACCGGTAAGTCAGCTTTCGAAGCACCGTCGATCGTCGGTGTGATGAAGCGAATCATGGATGAGACGCCGCCCGCACCGAACAAACTGAACCCGGCCGTTAATAACGCCCTGTCCGAATTGACCATGGCGCTGCTGGAAAAAAATCCTTATCGCCGTCCCGAATCGGCCGCCTTTGTCGCACAGACGCTCGCCGAAATCGTGTCTTCGATCGCGCCGTTTTCACCCCTGCAAGTTCCTTCGATCGGATCCACCACTACCAAACGCGTTCGCGGAAGCGGCACCCACCGCTTGGTTTCCAAGAACACACTTCGTGCCGCCTGGGCCGCAGGCGCAGTCGGTGTGTTCAGCTTGCTTTTGGCAATCGGACTTTGGGCGAGTGGCGGATTCGAACCGAGCGACCCCACTGCGTCCGCAAACTTCCCGTCGACGGTATTGGCTGGGAATCCCGGAACCGTTTGGTCAGTCGACTTTGATCCCGTCGGCGGTCGAGTCGCGGCAGCCATCGAAGACGGCAGCGTTCGATTGTGGGACATCAATACCCAAAAGGTTTTGCGGAGCTTTGAAGCCCACCGCGGTATCGCCTGGACGATCCAGTTTCACCCCGAACGTCGACTGGTTGCGACCAGCGGCGATGACGGCTTGGTAAAACTCTGGGACGCGGACAGCCTGGAACCGATCCGCGAATGGAACGCCGGTTCGTCAGTCCGAAAGGTTTCCTTTTCGCCAAACGGTTCAAAAATCGTTGCCGGCGACCGCAATGGCAACGTCCACGTTTGGAGTGTTGATACCGGTGAAGAACTCGCCAGTGTCGCCCAAGAGGGCTCGATTTTTTCGGTCGCTTGGTCGGGTGACGGTCGTTTGATCGCTACCGTCGGCAGCGACAAAGAAGTCCGCGTGTACGATGCCGAAACGTTGGAGACGCGCCAAACAATGCATGGTCACCCCGGACCAATTTATGACGTCGCGTTCGCACCGACCAACAACTTGCTCGCGACGGTGGGCTGGGGCAAAGCGATGTTCATGTGGAACACCGCGACCGGCGAATTGGAAAACGAGTTGATCGACGAGAAAGGCGGCGACAACTGGAGCGTTTCGTTCTGTGCCGACGGTTCCCATGCCGTGGTCGCCGGCAACGACGGCAAGTGCCGCATTTGGGATCTGGCGACGAACGAATTGGTTTCGTCACTAAGCGGTCACGCGTCAGCAGTTCACAACGTGTCGCTAGACAAAGGCCGCTACCAAATCGCAACCAGCGGCCGCGACGGAACCATCCGGGTCTGGAACCTAACCGGAATCGACAAGCAGTAACCCGCTATCAGCCGATACGTAATAGCGCCGGTTAAGTGCAGCACCCACTCCCATTAGCCGATACGCGCTAGCGTCGGTTCCGTCCAGCACCTACACCCATTAGCCGGATCGCGCTAGCGTCGGTTTCGTGTAGCACTTCCCCCCATTAGCCGATACGCGCTAGCGTCGGTTTCGTCCAGCAACCACTGACTTCACCAGCAACGCCCAACCAATCGTGCTCAGCGTCAGCGGTGCTCGTGCTCGTGCTCGTCAGCGGATCCCAAGTTCCCAACATCCAGACCGCAGGGAAACCGTCGCTAGCGCGATCCGGCTAACGTGTCGCGACTCCCATCGGCCGATATGCGATAGTGTCGGTTTCGTGCAGCACCCACCGTCTTCAGCCACGCCCAACCAGTCCTGCTCGTGCTCAGTGCCAGCGGTGCTCATGCTCATCATCGCCCCACCAGTTCCCAGCATCCAGACCGCCGGGAAACCGTCGCTAGTGCGATTCGGCTAAAGCGTCGCGACTCCCCATCAGCCGATACGCGCTAGCGTCGGCTAAGTGCAGCACCTACACCCATTAGCCGATACGCGCTAGCGTCGGTTTCGTGCAGCACCCACTGACCTTCACCCGCAACGCCCAACATCGTGCTCAGCGCCAGCGGTGCTCGTGCTCGTCAGCGCCCCGCAAGTTCCCAACAACCAGACCGCAGGGAAA